>NZ_RZNZ01000049.1 GCF_008698145.1 Bifidobacterium vespertilionis | reverse complement strand
CTTCCGATTCTCAATAAGCGACCATGAACGCCGCATCGCCAGCCGTGCGACATTCAAGTAGTTTTGTAAATTTACACATATTGATAAGATAGCCCCGTAGTAGGCGTAAGCCACTCCGAAACCAAGCCCCTCCGGCACCCTTCCGATTCTCAATAAGCGACCATGAACGCCGCATCGCCAGCCGTGCGACATTCAAGTAGTTTTG
>NZ_RZNZ01000048.1 GCF_008698145.1 Bifidobacterium vespertilionis | reverse complement strand
CAGGGGCTGCTCGAGAGGGGACTGAAGGGAGTTCCGCAATGAAGCACATCGGAAAGGCCCTCGTCGCGCTGGCCGCGGCGATCGGCATGGCGGTTTCGGGAGGCGTCGCGACGGCCAACGCCGACGATTACCCGAACTACAATTACGACGTCAAGGCGACGGCGAGCAACGCGCGGGTGTCCGAGGTCGGCGCCCACACGGCCAACGTGAC
>NZ_RZNZ01000047.1 GCF_008698145.1 Bifidobacterium vespertilionis | reverse complement strand
CTGTTCACCACCAGCAAGGCCGAGTACGACAAGCTGGTCGCGGCCGGCTGGCAGGGCGAGGACGTCAAGTTCCATGCCGCCGGCAGCGCTGCGAACGGCGCCAAGCCGGTGTACCGCCTGTACAACCGGTATGACGGCTCGCACCACTTCACCGTGGACGCGGCCGAGAAGGATAACCTGGTGAAGATCGGCTGGACCCTGGAGCCGACGACCTGGT
>NZ_RZNZ01000046.1 GCF_008698145.1 Bifidobacterium vespertilionis | reverse complement strand
ACCCTGCCGAGCTCGCGGTACCAAACCTCGTTGGGCGTTTCCCAGTTCAGGACCTTCAACGGGGTGTCGTTGATCTCCTGGACGATGGCCTGCAGGTCCTCGTCCGACAGGTCGTCGAAGCTGGTCCTCTTGGGCAGGTAGCGGCGGATCCTGCCGTTGCGGTTCTCGTTCGTGCCGCGCTGGTACGAGGAGTACGGGTCCGCATAGTAGGTGGGCATGCCGAGCGCCTCG
>NZ_RZNZ01000045.1 GCF_008698145.1 Bifidobacterium vespertilionis | reverse complement strand
GGGATTGCCGTTCCCCCGTTAGTACCGGTCAGCTCCACCGCTCGCACGGCTTCCACACCCGGCCTATCCACCACGTCATCCACATGGGGGGTCACAACACTTTCGTGTCAAGGAATCCTCATCTTGGAGAAGGCTTCCCGCTTAGATGCTTTCAGCGGTTATCCCTTCCGAACGTAGCCAACCGGCCATGCCACTGGCGCGACAACCGGCAAACCAGAGGTCCGTCCACCC
>NZ_RZNZ01000044.1 GCF_008698145.1 Bifidobacterium vespertilionis | reverse complement strand
TCGCGTCCGCGCTGCGCAACGCGAACACGGTCCTGGCCGACGACAAGGCCGCGCAGGCCGACGTGGACGGGGCTCTGTGGAGGCTGGTCGCGGCGCGCGATGCTCTGGTGAAGGCCGAGCAGCCCGCACCGGTCGACAAGACCGGGCTGCAGGCCGCGGTCGACGAGGCCGGCAAGCTGGTCGAGTCCGACTACACGGCGGAGTCGTGGGAGCCGTTCGCCCGCGCGCTGGACATGGCCCGCACCGTGCTGGCCG
>NZ_RZNZ01000043.1 GCF_008698145.1 Bifidobacterium vespertilionis | reverse complement strand
AACCACACACACAACAAGTGTGTAATGGGATTGCCGTTCCCCCGTTAGTACCGGTCAGCTCCACCGCTCGCACGGCTTCCACACCCGGCCTATCCACCACGTCATCCACATGGGGGGTCACAACACTCTAAGTGTCAAGGAATCCTCATCTTGGAGAAGGCTTCCCGCTTAGATGCTTTCAGCGGTTATCCCTTCCGAACGTAGCCAACCGGCCATGCCACTGGCGCGACAACCGGCAAACCAGAGGTCCGTCCACC
>NZ_RZNZ01000042.1 GCF_008698145.1 Bifidobacterium vespertilionis | reverse complement strand
CGTGGGCGACCGCAGCGCATTGGAGGCCGCGGTCGCCGAGGCCAGGAGGATCCAGCCGGGCGGGTACACGACGGACTCGTGGACCCGGTTCGCCAAGGCTTTGGACAACGCCGAGGCGGTCCTGGCGGAGGGCGACGCGAACCAGTCGGAGTTGGATGCGGCCCAGGCGCGCCTGACCGCGGCGATCGCCGGGTTGAAGGTCCGCCCCAGCGAGCCGTCCGGCCCCTCGTATCCCTCGGGTCCGTCGGTTTCGTACGTGACGGTCACA
>NZ_RZNZ01000041.1 GCF_008698145.1 Bifidobacterium vespertilionis | reverse complement strand
CGTCCGGGTTGTTGCGGTCGAAGGTGAACTCCCAGTTGTTCTGGTTCTTCTCGCGGTCGAAGTCGTTCGCGGTGTAGTCCTTGGACACCAGGTTGTGCCGGTGCAGGCAGTCCACGATGCCCACCGAAGGGTCTTCATAGAGGTTCGGGTTGTCCTGCTGTACGGCGTAGACGGCGTCAACGTAGGCGGCGAATTTGAACTGGCAGTCGGCCGAATCGGCGCGGAATTTCTCACCCTTTGCCGGATCGTCGGCGTGAACCGCAGAGGGATGGTACATGCCGTTGGTGTACTTG
>NZ_RZNZ01000040.1 GCF_008698145.1 Bifidobacterium vespertilionis | reverse complement strand
TAACCCTAACCCTAACCCTAACCCCAGCCTTAAGCTTTTCTTTAAAATATTCACCAAAAATACAAATTCCACCGGAATCCCCTCAAAACTGCTGTGCTTTCTCTCGCCAGTGAGGGGGACATGCGTGATCAATTTCGAGTCAATCGGTCAAAAGACGACCGTAACCCTAACCCTAGCCCCATAACCCTAACCCTAGCCCCATAACCCTAACCCTAACCCTAACCCTAACCCCAGCCTTAAGCTTTTCTTTAAAATATTCACCAAAAATACAAATTCCACCGGAATCCCCTCAAAACTGCTGTGCTTTCTCTCGCCAGTGAGGGGGACATGCGTG
>NZ_RZNZ01000003.1 GCF_008698145.1 Bifidobacterium vespertilionis | reverse complement strand
GCATGGCGGTTTCGGGAGGCGTCGCGACGGCCAACGCCGACGATTACCCGAACTACAATTACGACGTCAAGGCGACGGCGAGCAACGCGCGGGTGTCCGAGGTCGGCGCCCACACGGCCAACGTGACGTTCGATTGGAAGATCGACCTGCCGGCCGACCAGATCAAGAGCGTCTGCGCCGTTGAGGTAATCACCCGCATCACGGACATCACGCCGATCGAGAACCGGGAAACGGCTTATGGTGGCGGTGGCCCCTATGACGCTAGCTGCACGGGTACGCCCGACACGGAGCTGACCCCGGATCTCTACGATCAGTTCTATGGCGTGCACGAGCAGAATCTGGATCTGCCGGCAGATGATAGTAATTACTATACGGCTGCAACGTATACCATGCAGGATGTCTCCCGTTACTGGAATACGTGGGACGGCAAGTCCAACAGCGGCACCTTCTTCCTGCCGCTCATCGGTCTGACGCCGAACACCACGTACGGCAACACCAAAGGCAATCGAGGCGACCACGAGGATAACCATCCCAGCGACCCGTGGTGGTGGGCGGCCTCCAAGTTCGAGGATCTATGGCGTCAGGGCGTCCGCACCAAGACCCCGGTCGACATGCGCCAGGCCTACATCGGCCTGCATGTCGAGCTCAAGGACGGCAGCATGATCCCGTTTGACGCTGCGGCCACGAAGATCCCCGATTTCAAGACGACGTCCGAGCCCGCCGGCACGCCGGAGTCCGCGCTGACCGACGCTACCAAGGACAAGGTGTCGGTCGACGGCGGCAAGGTCGAGGCCGGCAAGTCGGCGCGCGTGTACATCAACAGACTCAAGGACGCGTGCAAGGGCGACAAGTCGTGCTTCTGGTACGGCTACGTGTACTCCGAGCCCGCCAAGCTCACCGGCCCGGACGGCAGCCCGTTCCTGACCGTCCAGAAGGACGACGCCGGCAAGTACTACGTGGACGTGCAGGTGCCCGACGGGCTGACCGGCGAGCACAGGATCGCCCTGACGGACGAGACCGGAGCGCTGCAGGGCTGGACGACGGTGAAGGCCGAGGCCCCGGCGAGCGTGGCGGTGTACCGTCTGTTCAACCCGTACATGACCAGCGGCACGACGCATCTGTTCACCACCAGCAAGGCCGAGTACGACAAGCTGGTCGCGGCCGGCTGGCAGGGCGAGGACGTCAAGTTCCATGCCGCCGGCAGCGCTGCGAACGGCGCCAAGCCGGTGTACCGCCTGTACAACCGGTATGACGGCTCGCACCACTTCACCGTGGACGCGGCCGAGAAGGATAACCTGGTGAAGATCGGCTGGACCCTGGAGCCGACGACCTGGTGGGCTCCGGCGGACGGCGACGCGAAGGTGTACCGCCTGTACAACCGGTGGAACGGCGAGCACCTGTTCACCACGGACAAGGCGGAGTCGGACAGGCTGGCCGGCCTGGGCTGGACGGTCGAGGAGTCCGGCTTCAGCGTGTACTCCCAGGCGAAGTAAGGCCTGACCAGACAGGGAGTTAAGGATCCTTCGACTGCGCCCTTCGGGCTCCGCTCAGGATGACAAGGCAGCAACCGCGTCATCCTGAGCGCAGCGCAGCGGAGTCGAAGGATCCTTAATTCGTCCGTCGCATTTCCGTTTTATGAGCAGATCAAGCGGGCCGGACCGGGCTCTCGTCGTTCAACTGCGGAATCAGGGGTACTTTCGGGCTCCTGCGGGGATCTATTTGCATAATCGGGGACGTTCGGGAGCCGTATTGTCTTCGGATCGCCATTGAGCCCGATCCGTGAATGGCAGAATTCCGCCATTCACGTTCGCCGGGTGGGAGCGCGATGCACCCCGATTATGCAGTTGGGTCCTTGCAGGCGGGCAAAAGTACCCCTGATTGTGCAGATGGGCGCGCGGGAACCGTTCCCGCCATGCCGGCGATGTGCGGTCGTCATCCTGAGCGGAGTGAAGGATCCTTAACTTTGTGCGCATAATTAAGGATCCTTCGGCTGCGCGCTGTGCGCTTCGCTCAGGATGACATGAAGTGACTGCGCTCGTACGGGATGGCGTTTTCCCTCAGAGTGCCAACCAGCGGGCATGGGTGCCCGGCTCGTGGGCGGATCTGCTCCGCCCCGGGCGGAACGTCCGTGAGTAACCGTTAGAATTTCATTAGTGCATCCTTTGACGGTGCGGCCAACGGAATCGAGCGGGGAGAGAGACGGACAATATGGGCGAAGCGGCGAATCAGACGGTGAATCGGATCCCGAAGCGGAACGGATTCTGGGAGGCGGTCAGGCATATCGCCGCATCGGATCGTATCTCCGGTCTGATTATGCTCGGCTTCGCGTTCGCCGGTCTGATCCTCGCCAACCTGCCCGCCATCGCCGACCTGTTCGGTCATATCGCGGAGACGCACATCGGTATCCCGTACACCAACATTGACCTGCCGATCGGCCACTGGGCGCAGGACGGTCTGCTCACGGCCTTCTTCCTGGTGGTCGGTCTGGACCTCAAGCAGGAGCTGACCACCGGATCGCTGTCCAATCCCAAGGCGGCCGCCGTGCCCATGCTGTGCGCGGTGGGCGGCATGCTGGTGCCCCCGGTGATGTTTCTGGGCGTGACGTGGCTGTACTCCGAGTACGCGCCTCCGGGGCCCGGCTTCCAGACCATCGCCTCCGGCCAGGTGTTCGACTATGCCACCATCGCGCAGGGCTGGGCCGTGCCCACCGCCACGGACATCGCGTTCTCTCTGGCCGTGCTGGCCCTGTTCGCCAAGGCCCTGCCTGGTTCGATCCGCGCGTTCCTGATGACCCTCGCCACCGTGGACGATCTGCTGGCTATCATCCTCATCGCCGTGTTCTTCTCCTCGCTCAACGCCTGGTACTGGTTCATCGGCATCGCCGCCTGCGCGGTCGCGTGGGCATTCCTGGTGCGACTCAAGCGCGTGCCGTGGATCATCGCGGGTCTGGTGGGCCTGCTCGCGTGGGTGATGATGTTCGAGGCCGGTGTGCACCCCACGCTGGCCGGCGTGCTCGTGGGTCTGCTCACCCCGTCGCGCGAAATGTTCGGCGAGGCGACGCCGCGCGCCGAACGCTACCATGACAAGCTTCAGCCGATTTCGGCCCTCATCGCCCTGCCGCTGTTCGCCCTGTTCGCCACCGGCGTGCGCTTCAGCGAGCTCACCCCGGCGCTCATGATCTCCCCGGTAGTGGTGGGCATCACCGTGGCCCTGGTGGTGGGCAAGCCCACCGGCGTGATCATCACCGCATGGCTGTCCACGCATGTGCTGGGTCTCAAGCTCGCCAAGGGGCTGCGCGTGCGCGATCTCCTGCCGGCGGCCTGCGCATGCGGCATCGGCTTCACCGTCTCCTTCCTCATCGCCTCGCTGGCCTATGCGAACACGGAACTGTCCGCGGAAAGCCGTTTCGGCGTGTTGGTCGCATCCCTGCTGGCTGCGGCCGTCTCCGGCGTGCTGCTGAGCCGCCAGTCCAAGCGCTTCGAGGCCGCAGCGCTGGCCGCCAAGTCGGCGCCGCAGTCCGAGGAGGATGCCGAACTGGAGGCCGGCGAGCACGAGGGCCATCTGGCCGACGGCACGATCACCATGAGCATGCCCGCGTTCACCCCCGAGTTCATCCGGAAGTTCCGCGCCGCCCATCCCAAGGCCGTGCGAGGGGACGGTTCGGCCAACGCAGACGATGCGCAGTCCGACGATCCGGATGCCGGCAAGCGCAAGCCGAGACGATCCGTCCGAGGCTCAGGCAATGTCCGCGGTGGCCGTGATGGCCGATCGTCGGGCAAGGGCGGCCAGTCCTCGCTGAAGGTCTGGCGTCGTCGCAAGCGCTGATCCGCACGAGCGGCCCCCGCGCGTCGCACAGCTGTCCTCTCGCGCAATTCCCTCATGAAATGTGCCAAACCGGCGAAAACTCGCTCATGAAATGTGGGATACGGCCAAAAAGTCGCTCATGAAATGGGGATCTTCCTCAAAAACTCGCTCATGAAATCGTATAATCGTCGGTGCAAGAGTTTTTCGTCGGTGTTCCATCGGGGAAGGGAAGGCACGCATCATGGCATACCTCAGGCGCAAGGCGGATGGCTTCCTCGAAGCATGGCGCGCGGATCCGAACCGGAACCCCCTCGTCATCAAGGGGCCGCGACAGGTCGGCAAGACGGAGACGATCAGACGATTCGCATCACGCACGTACGACAATGTGATCGAGATCAATTTCGTGGAGGAACCCAAATATCGATCCATCACCGCCGACGGCTACGGGGCGGACCAGATCGCGCGCAACATTTCGCTGATCGATCCCTCCAAGCGTTTCGTCCCGGGGGATACGCTCATCTTCTTCGATGAGATCCAGGCGTTTCCGGATATTGCCACATCACTGAAGTTCTTCAGGATCGACGGCAAATACGATGTGATCTGCAGCGGATCGATGCTGGGCATCAGTTACAGACAGATCGAAAGCAACAGTGTGGGTTACAAAACCGACTACGAGATGTATTCGATGGATTTCGAGGAATTCCTGTGGGCCAGGGGATACGATGACGGCGTGGTTGACGGCATGCTGGAGCATCTGGCCCAGTCGCGTCCCTTCTCCGAAACCGAGATGACCGTGTACTCCGGCGCGTTCATGGACTATTGCATCCTTGGCGGCATGCCGGCGGTGGTCGCCCTGTACATCGGAACCGGTCTGTTCTCCGGCACTCTGGGCATCCAACGGCAGCTGGTGCTGGATTACCAGGAGGATATCCGCAAATACGCTTCTGGCATGGACCAGGTGCGCATCCTCAACGTGTTCAACCACATTCCGGTGCAGCTTGCCCGGGAGAATAAGAAGTTCCAGATCAGCAAGGTGGCCAGCGGCGCCCGGTTCAAGGACTACCGCGGGTGCGTCGAGTGGCTGGAGACATCGGGCATGGTCAACGTGTGCCGATGCCTGTCGTATCCGGAATTGCCGCTGCGTGGCAACTACGACGAGAACAAGTTCAAGATCTACTTCGGGGACACCGGCCTGTTCGTGGCCATGCTCGACGATGAGGCCAGCGACGATCTGCGGGCGAATCGCAATTTGGGCGTGTACAAGGGCGCGATGTACGAAAGCATTGTGGCGGAGGCGTTGCACAAGTCAGGATACGATCTGTACTACTACAAGAAGGACGATTCCACGCTGGAGCAGGATTTCTTCGTCAGGACGCGCGAATGGCTGGTTCCCGTCGAAGTGAAGGCGAGGAAGGGTACGGCGAAGTCGATGCGCACGCTGATCGCATCGGATTCCTATCCGGAGATCAGGTTCGGCGTCAAGTTGTCCGCCGGGAACGTCGGCAGCAGCGAGCATGTGTTCAGCGCGCCCTACTTCACGGCCTTCCTGCTCAGGCGACTGCTGCGCGCGTACGACGAGGGCAACGCACCGATGATGGACAATCTGGAACGATAGGGTCCGCCCCGCTCCCACTCACCGTGCGTATAATCGTTCGAGTCGCCTGCGACCCGTGCCGCGTTGGGAGGTATGGGGCGATGATCGATCAAGGAGTGGCAGATGGCCAAGAAAGACACCAAGAAGGACAGGAAGAAGAGCGCGAAGGACGTGATGGCGTCCGTGGACAACAAGCTGGAGGAGCTGGCGAATCCGCTGGTCAATCCGGACAAGTCGGTCGAGTCGAAACCGTCGAAGGCCGCGAAGAGGCATTCGGGCAAGGATGCCGTCGTCGCAGCCGATGCCGCGACCGTCACCGCCGATGCCGTGCAATCCGCCGCGTCGGCCGAAAGCGCAACGGCCGAAAGCGCGCCGGTCGATGCGACCGCGCCGGCCGAGCCCCAGCCCAAGTCGCCACTCGGCGAGGCCTACTACCGCGGCCCGGTCATGCTGCGCGGCTCCATGGTCCCCAAGGACAACACCACCGGCAACCTGCTGGCCGCCAACCAGTCCACCGACTGGCTGCACATGGATCCGTGGCGCGTGCTTCGCATCCAGTCCGAATTTGTGGACGGCTTCGGCGCGCTCGCCGAGCTGGGCCCGGCCGTCAGCGTGTTCGGATCGGCCCGCACCCCGCGCACCGACCCGTCCTACAAGGCCGCGCGCCACATGGGCAAGCGCATCGCCAAGGCCGGCGTCGCGGTCATCACGGGCGGCGGCCCCGGCATCATGGAGGCGGTCAACAGGGGAGCGGCGCTCGCCGGCGGCAAGTCGGTGGGATTGGGCATCGAGCTGCCGCACGAGCAGGGGCTCAACGCCTGGGTGAATCTGGGCATGACCTTCCGCTACTTCTTCGTGCGCAAGACCATGTTCCTCAAGTACTCGTCCGGCGTGATCATCTGCCCCGGCGGCTTCGGCACGCTTGACGAGATGTTCGAGGTGCTCACCATGGTCCAGACCCACAAGGTGGCCACCATGCCCGTGGTGCTCTACGATTCCGAGTACTGGAAGGGCCTGTTCGCGTGGCTGTCCACCACCGTGCGCGAGCATGGCATGATCTCCGAACTCGACCCGAACCTTGTGGTGATCACCGACGATCCCGACGAGGCCGTGGACGTGGCGCTGAGCGGCATTAAGCAGAACTAGCGCTTGACGCACAGGACGAGGCCGGTGCCCACCGGAACCAACGTGACGTCGAAGCGCTCATCGTCCTGCACGGCCTCCAGCAGCTCGCGCATGGCCGTGGCCTTGTCGCCGCGGTCGGCCGGGTTGAGCAGGCCACCGTTCGAGACGGGGGAGGCGAAGGCGAGCACGTCGGTCAGGACCACCGTGCCGCCGCGGCGCAGCAGTCGCTCGGCCTGGGCGAACGCGGGCGCATAGTTGCCGGCGTCGCCCGCCACCACGATCAGGTCGTAGTCGGCGGCGTTCAGACGCGGCAGGAACTGGCCGGCGGCCACGTTGACCACGCGCAGGGTGGTGCCGGTCTGGTTGTCCAAGCGGGTGAACATGCGGCGAATGAGCGCCGTGCCCTCGGGGGAGGAGTCGACGGCCGTGAGCAGGCCCGTGCCGCCCAGCCCGGCGATGAGCTGATAGGTTTCCACCACGCTGCCGGTGCCCACCACAATGATGGATCGCGCGCCGGTCAGCCCCACAAGAAGCCGCAGGAAATCGGCCTGGGCCGCGGACCCCTGGGGGAACCCGACCTCCTCGGCATGGATGCGCAGCGCGTTGAGCGCTTCGGACTGTTTGGCGAACGCCACGTCCTCCGCATACTCCCATGCCTTGGCCAGATTGGTGTACGAAGTCTTGTTCATAGCCCCTACCATATCGGTTCCGTCACGCCCGCCGCGAGCGTGCGATCAGCGTTCGCGCACCTTCGCGATGATCTGCCACATCTCCTCGCCCACGTCGATGCCGCGCGGGCACTGGCGTCCGCAGGCGCGCACCGACTGGCACGCGGCCACGCCGTCGGCCGTGTCGATCTGGTCCATGCGCTCCAAGGCCTTGCCATCGCGCGAATCGTTGACGAAGCGGGATGCGGCGATCAGGGCCGCCGGGCCAATGAAGGCGTCGCCGCCGGCGAACACCGGGCAGGATCCCTCGCACACGCCGCACGCGATGCAGTTGGTGAGCATTTCGTACTTGGCGAGCTCCGCGGGGCTCTGCAGGTATTCGAAGACGTTGACCTTGCCGTCCGGCGTGGTCTTGAGCTCGCCCTTGGCCTGCAGATACGGCTTGAGCTTCCTGATCTGGTCCAGCATCGGGTCGATGTCCGCGATCAGGTCGCGCTGCACCGGGAATCCGGGCAGCGGGGACAGTTCGATCACGCCCGGTTCGGCGTTTGCGGCCGGCTTGGGGACGTGCGAGACGGGCAGATTGAACAGCGCGTCGCCGGTGCGGCGGAAGCCGTCGTTCGCATCATCCGCGGCGGAGTCTCCCGCCGGATCGTCGCCGGCGGCTTCGCCATCGACGCCGCCCTGCCTGACCCATGCGGACACGGGGGAGGTGCACAGCAGCGTGGGCGTGCCGTTGATCGCCACGGCGTCCGATCCGCACATGCCGTGGCCGCATGAATAGCGGAAGGCGAGCGTGGGGTCGAGCGTGCGCTTGACGGTCAGCAGGCAGTCCAGCAGCGTGTCCTCCGGGCGGACCTGCAGCGTGTAGTCCTGCGTCCACTGCTTGCCGCGCGTGCGGCGACGGGCGCCGGAATCGCCGAAGGGTGACGATTTGCGCGCGAAGGGGTTCGAGCTGCGGCGGTTTTCGCGTTCGGCGCGGGGTGTGAAGCGATGCACGCGCAGGGTCACGGTGACCATGTCGTTCTCATTGCTCATCACGCCGCTCCTTGCAGTTCTCTCAACATGCCCAAAGGCATCCATCGGTATGCGTTTTCCGGGTATCCAGTGTGCCACAAGCTCCCGTCAGACGCGAAGCGCCCCACCGGCGCGCCGTCCGTGAGCATTCGCGTCAGTATTCGCGGGTCTTGGGCGGGTAGTCGGCGATGTGCACCGGCTGCCACGAGACCTCCGCGGCACGGTCGGTCATGCTGTGCGCCAGGAACTTCTCGTCGTCGCGATCGGGGAAATCGAGGCGTTTGAGCGATCCGCGCGACTCATGGCGGGCCGCCGTCGCCGTGAGCATCGTCACGGCCAGCATGGCGAGGTTGCGGACCTCCAGAATCGCCACGAGCTCCTGGTTGAACACCTTCGAGTCGCTGTGTGCGTGCAGATCGGCCACATGCGGGACCAGATCGCCGGTGAGGGCGTTCAGGGCCGTGGCGATGGAATCGGCGTCGCAGCGCACGGCCACCGCGCGGTCCATGATCGCGCCGAGCTTGGCCATGAGCGCATAGGGGTTGCCGTCCGCCGCGGCGTTTGCATCGGCGGACGCGGCGTTGCTCAGCGGATCGGCATCCGCATCGTCCCCGGCATCGATGGGAGCGAGCAGGTCGGCGATCATCGCCTTGCGCTCCTTGGCGGCCTCGTCCACCAGATCGGCGTACGGGTCGTCGGCCAGCGGATCCGATCCCTCAAGCTCCGCCTGGGCGACCGGGTTCTCGGCGATGCGCGCGGCGATGGCCTCACCCGCGCGGGTGCCGAACAGGCAGGCGTCGAGCAGCGAGTTGCCGCCCAGACGGTTCGCGCCGTGCACGCTTACGCAGGAGCATTCGCCGGCGGCGAACAGGCCCTTGACGGGCACGCGGCGGTGGCGTGCGGCCGTGGGGTCCGATCCGTCCTCCCTGAGCCAGCGGTACACCACGCCCTCGGTGGTGATGGGGATGCCGCCCATCGTGTAGTGCGCGGTGGGCTTGACCGGCACGTATTGCGTGGACGGGTCGATGTTCGCGTAGTCTCGGATCGTCTCCACCACCTGCGGCAGGACGGCCTCCATGTGGTCCTTGTCGATGCCGGTCATGTCCAGCCACACGCAGCCCTTCGGTCCGTCCGGGTCCTTCGGATCCGTGACTCCCCGGCCGGCGTCCACCTCGGCCATGATCGAACGGCTCACCACGTCTCGCGCGGCCAGATCGGCGTGGCCCGGCGCATAGCGGGCCATGAACGCCTCGCCGTCCGCATTGCGCAGCACGCCGCCCTCCGCGCGGGCCGCCTCGGACAGCAGAATGCCGGTATGCGCCAGTCCGGTGGGATGGAACTGCACGAACTCCGCATCCTCAAGCTGAAGCCCCGCGGCCAGCGCGAGGGCCATACCGTCGCCGGTCAGGTCCCACGAGTTCGACGTGGTGCGGAACAACCGTCCCGCGCCGCCGGTGGCGAGCATCACGTTACGCGCGTGGACCGCATGCGTCTCGCCGTTGCGCGTGTCGTAGGCCACCACGCCGGAGACGTGCGTGCGCCCGGCGTCCAGCACCAGATCGGTCACGTACCATTCCTCGGCGAATTCCACGCCCTCGGCCACGCACTGCTGCCATAGGCTGTGCAGGATCTGATGGCCCACGCGATCGGCCGCATAGGCCGCGCGGCGCACCGGCTCGCCGCCGAAGTCCGCGGTGTGGCCGCCGAAGCGGCGCTGGGCGATGTGCCCGTCCTCGGTGCGCGAGAATGCCACGCCGTCGTGCTCCAGACGGATCACGGTCGCCGGCGCCTCGCGCGCGAGCAGCTCGGCCGCATCCTGATCGACCAGCCAGTCGCCGCCCTTGACGGTGTCGTAGTAGTGCCAGTGCCAATCGTCCCTGTCGATGTTGCCCAGGCTGGCCGCGATGCCGCCCTCCGCCGAACCGGTGTGCGACCTGAGCGGCTGCAGCTTCGAGATCACGAGGATCTTCGGGTCGAGGCCCTGATCCTTCAGATCACGGATGGCCTCGGACCGCAACAGGCCGAGCGCCGCGGACAGGCCGGCCGCGCCGGCGCCCACGATCACGGCGTCATACATATCTTCCAACTGCTTCGGACTCATAGGCACGATTTTCGGAACACGCCCGGACGAGGGGATGATAATGGTGACATGACCAAACCCCAAACCAAGTCCTTCTCCGAGCGCGTGTATGACGTGGTCCGGCGCATCCCGCGCGGCACGGTGGCCACCTACGGGCAGGTGGCGGCGCTTGCGGGCGCGCCCCGGTCCGCCCGGTTCGTGGGTTTTGCGCTGCATTCCAACCCCGAGCCGGGCGTGATCCCGTGCCACCGCGTGGTGTTCCGTGACGGTTCGCTGGCGCCCGGATTCGCATTCGGCGGACCGGAGCGCCAGCGCGCGCTGCTTGAGGAGGAGGGTGTGGTGTTCCGCCCCGGCACGGGGGATCCGGCCGGGGCGGCGGGGTGGCGGGTGGATCTCACGCGCTGCCAGTGGCGGGCGTAGGAGCGGCGGGCTCAGGCGTGGCGTGTTCCAGTGCTGGTTCGGGTGCGACGGGCTTGGGTGCGACGGGCAACGCGCCCGGCCCGGATGCCGTCTGGACCGCAGCCTGCGCTTGGGACGCAGCCTTCGAGGGAACTCGCTCGACCGGTTTGAAGGCGCCCGATTCGTCACGCACGATCAGTCCGCACAGTTCCATCGAACCGAGCTGCCCGGCGACCCATGCCGGCCCGATCTCCGCGCGCTGGGGATGGGCCCTGCGCGCCGCCGCGCCGATCTCGTCCTCTCCGGCGCGCATGCCCCTGCGCCGGCAGGATCGGATGGCGGTGAGCACGATTTGTTGGTCGTCGGTGGGCTTGGGCGGCGCCGGTTTGGGACGGCTGGCCGCCTTCGTGGACGGGATGCGGCCTCGGGCCAGGCGGCGGGATGCGGCCTTGGCGGGTTTGACGCCGGGCGGTTCCTCAAGGGGATGGCTCGATTCGGGGGCGGCCTGCCAGAGCGTGTCCTGCGAGGCTTGAGCGGTTGCGCCGGCATCGGTGGTGTTGGGACCGGCATCGCCGGTAGCGGTGGCGGGCGTGCCGTTCGCCGGATCGGGCAAGGACTCGTCTTGCGGTTCGGCCTGCGGGTCGCGCGGCTGATGGTCCGCGTGGCACAGTTCCGTCACATCCTCATGATCCACGAGGATGACCGCCACGCCGTCGTGGATGAGGCTGTTGCATCCCGCGTGCGAGGCCTCGGTGACCAGACCCGGCGCCGCATACACCTCCCGTCCCAGATCGGCGCCCCACATGGCGGTGTTGATCGCGCCCGATCTGAGCCGGGCCTGCGCCACCACCACCGTGCGCGCCAAGGCGGCGATCACCCTGTTGCGCAGCAGGAAGCGGCGGGCCTCCGGAATCGTGCCGGGGCTCATCTCCGTGACCAGCGCCCCCGAGGCGCCCAGAATGCGATCGAACAATTCCCGGTTGCGTTGCGGGCCGATGTGATCCAATCCGCCTGCGAACACCGCCACCGTCCGCCCCGCGCGGTCCGGATACCGTTCCGCCGCGGCGATCGCGCCCCAATGGGCGGCCGCGTCGGTGCCGTACGCGCCGCCGGACACGATCAGATGGCCTCTGAGCGCGGCATGCGCGGCCACACTGTGCGCCACTTCTCGGCCGTAGTCGTTCACCCCGCGCGAGCCGACGATCGCCAGCGGGGCCTCGCAGCTCACCAGCGCGGTTTCATCGCCGCGACCCCACAGACACAGGGGGGAGGCCCAGCTGATGCGCTCGGACAGATCCCCCAGCTGGGCGGGCCAGCAGGGGTGTCCGGGCGCGATCAGCCATGATGACCCGTCCCACGTGAACAGGGACCTCAGCGCATCCGGGCGCATCGAGGGCAGCAGGTCCATCCGCTGCATCCACCGGACCAGCGCGTCGCGGAACCGGTCCAGATCCTCCTTGTCCGCTCGTTTGCCCCATCGTGCGGCTCCCACCATGAACATGTCCTTGAGCTCGCGCCCCGGATCCTGCCGCACCGGTTCGTACGAATCGCCCTCGCCCGCGGCCCCGGGGGCGCCCCGCCGCTCCATCAGCGCCTCCACCAGCACGCGGGCCGACGGGGCGCCCTTGAGCGCGGCGTACATCATCGCGTCCGGACCGTCCATGCAGTGGGCGAGCGTGGCGCGGGCGATCGTCTCGTCATTCGGCTCCATGCTCATTGCACCCTCGTCTTCATGCCGATGCCGCGATCCACATCGGCTTCGTTGGGACTGGTGCGGCCATCGAGATCGGCGATCGTCCACGCGAGCTTCAGCGCGCGATCGGCGCCGCGCAGGCTCAGCGTCTCGCTGTCGAGCGCCTGGTTCACCTTCGCGATCGCCTTGGCGGAGGTGTTGCGCCGCAACCATTGGCCGCTGGCTTCCGCGTTCGAATTCCAGCCCTGTCCGTCGAAGCGTTCGCGTGCGATGGAGCGCGCCTGGATCACGCGCCGGCGGATCGTGCCGCTTGACTCGCGCATCTCCGGGGTGTCCGCCGTGAACGTGCTCACCGCGTTGACGTTGATCTGGATGTCGATGCGATCCAGAATCGGCCCGGACAGACGGTTCCAGTAGCGCGTGCGTTCGCGTTCCGTGCATCTGCATCGCTCGCCCCGGCCCGTCTCCGCGAAGCCGCACGGGCACGGGTTGGCGGACATCACCAGCAGGAACCGCGCCGGGTAGTAGGCGGTGCCCTTGACGCGGGAGACGGCCACATACCCGGTCTCCAGCGGCTCGCGCAGGGCCTGCAGCGTGCGCGGATGGAACTCCGGCGCCTCATCCATGAACAGCACGCCGCGATGCGCCCGCGTGATCGCCCCGGGCAGGGCCACGCCGCTGCCCCCGCCGATCAGCGAGGACGTGGACGCCGTGTGGTGCGGGGCCTCGAACGGCGGAACGTCGGTGATGCCGTAGAACGGCAGCGTGCCGCACAGGGACCGGATGGACGCGACCTCCACCTGCTCCTTGTCGCTCAACGGCGGCATGATGCTCGGCAGCCGGGTCGCCAGCATCGTCTTGCCGGACCCGGGCGGGCCGACCATGATCATATGATGCCCTCCGGCGGCGGCCACCTCCAGCGCCCACTTGGCGTTCGCCTGGCCCACCACCTGGTTCATGTCGAGTCCGCTCTGGTCGGTGAGCGTCTCCGGATTGATGTCCGGATCCATGACCGGCTCCGGCAGATGCGTCACGTCCAGACGATAGCGGGGTTCGCCGCCCATGCGCTCGATCAGTTCGCCCAGATGGCGGATGCCGGTCACGTCCATGCCATGGACGAGGGCCGCCTCCTCCACGTTGGCGTAGGGGACGAACGCGCGCGTGATGCCCCGCTCCTTGGCGCCCAGCAGCATGGGCAGGATGCCGTTGATCGGCAGCACCGTGCCGTCCAGATTGAGCTCGCCCAGCACCAGCGCATGCTCCAGACAGTCGTGGGGGATCATCTTCCCGGCGGCGAGCACGCTGGCGGCGATCGCCAGATCGTGCGAGGATCCGCGCTTGTGCAGCCATGCGGGGGCGAGATTCACGGTCACGCGGGTTTCCGGCCAGCGGAAGCCGCATGCCGTGCACGCCGATTTGACGCGCTCGCGGGCCTCGCTCAGGGAGGTGTCGGGCAGCCCGATGATGGAGAAGTGCGGCAGACCCGGGCTGATGAAGGCCTGCATCTGGATGAGGTTGGCGCTCAGGCCGAGCATGCCGATGGAGATCGCGGTACCGATGGGCATCAGAACGCCCCCGGAATATGGGTGACCTGCGGGCCGAAGCCGGTCACGAGGATGGCGATCACGTCGAAGCGGGTGCCATAGTGGGATACGTCGTTGCTGCCGTCGAGCAGCCACTCCATCGCCGCCCGGCGCAGGTTGCCCTGCTTGCGCCGGTCTACCGCGGCCTGCGGCACGCCCTGCGCCACCGACCGGCGGGTCTTGACCTCCACGAAGACGATCTCCCCGTTCGGTGCGAGGGCCACGATGTCGAGTTCGCCGTAGCGGGACCGCCAGTTGCGCGAGAGGATCCTCCAGTCCTGGCATTCGAGCCAGAGGGCGGCGTAGTGCTCGCCGGCGACGCCGAGCTGCTTGGCGTTCAGATCGCGGCGCGACAGGAGGCGGGCCGCTTCGGCGAGGGGGTCGGGCGGCGCCGCCTGCTCGCTGGGCGCCGCTGTGGGCGTGAAGCGCGATGCGGGGCGGGAGGATGACGGACGACTGGAAGCCGGGCGGTCGTGCGTTGGCCGGTTGGATGCCGGCCGATCGGAGACCGGGCGGGTAGGCGTTGTGCGCGGGGCTTCCGGCGTGTTCGATGGGGTGTTCGTCTGAGTGTTCGTCTTGTTCAGTGGGGTGGCGTCGTGGAGCGGGTGATCGGTTGCAGGATACTGCGGTGTTGTGTGTTGTGTTGTCATGCCCCCAGTGGAGCATCACCGCGTGTTCCCGCGCAATCGCGGAGGGCCCATGTGCGCGGATGTACCCCACTTGCCCATGGTTTCGCGCGTGTCGGAGGCTCGATGGTGGATTGGGCGGTGGATAACAATCGGCCTGTGGACGAATGTGGGCGTTGTTCCTCGTCATCCTGAGCGCAGCGAAGGATCCTTGACCATTGCGTGCGGATTCGGTGGGTGCGCAAGGTTAAGGATCCTTCGACTGCGCTCAGGATGACGAAGTCTGCTCGTGTCATCCTGAGCGAGCGGAGCGAGTCGAAGGATCCTTCGACTTCGCTGCGCTCGCTCAGGATGACGTGAACTGCGCTGTGCTCAGGATGACAGGAAGAGCGACTCAGCCGCGCACCAGGGCGGTGAGCTGGCCCAGGCTCAGTTCGAAGCTCGCCCCGCGCAGTTCGTGGCCGGGCTGGTCCGGCGTGTGCTCCATGGCCGACCGCACGAACTCGCCGGCGATCCGTGCCGACTCGGCCAGCCCGCGTCCCGCCATCACCGCGCCGCACAGGGCCGAGGCGAACACGTCGCCGGTGCCGGGCGCCATGAACGGCATGCGACGGTGCTCGATGCGGACGCACGCTTCGGCGCCCGTCTCCGCGCCGGCCACATAGTTGCGGATCAGCCCGTCTCCGCGGTCCACGCCCTTGAGCACCACATGCCGGGCGCCCAACGCGAGCAGCGCGCTGAGCCAGTCGGTCACCTCGCCGTCGGAGAGGTTCTGGCCGGGGTAGTCGCGACCGGTGAGGATAGCGGCTTCGGTGAGGTTGGGCAGTAGGATGTCCGCGCCGGATGCGAGCCGGCCCATCGCACGGCACATGTCCTGCGTGTACGTGGGGTAGATCTCGCCATTGTCGCCCATGACCGGATCGACCACCTTCAGCGCGCGCGGATAGTCGCGCCACAGCCGTTCGATCACCGCCACCTGAGCGGCGCTGCCCAGAAAGCCGGAATAGACGGCGTCCAGATCCACGCCCTCGCTCTTCCATGCATCCAGATAGCCGTCGAGCATGGCGGTGGTGTCGTGGAAGGTGTAGACGGGGAACAGCGTGTGCGCGGAGAACAGGGCAGTGGGAACCGGGCAGGCGTTGCACCCGGCGGCGGACAGGATCGCGATCGCGGCGGTCAGCGAGCAGGTGCCGTAGCCGCACATGTCGTGCACGGCGGCCACGCGCGGGATGTAGCGCGGATCGCGGTCATACAGCTTCACATCGAGGGTCATGGTTCACGACTCTAGCGACACGCCGGACCAATCCGGGCCATCGTGTTCATGAAATCTTCACAAATCGGGGTGTTGGTGCTTGCGGCGGTGTTTCGATTGCAAAAAATGGACGTTCGGCCGCAATCGTCGAATGAACTGAATATGCATCTGTTCGATCGTTTGCGATTCCGCTGCCCGGCGATCTCCCAAGGACGGTTCGATCGGCCCAAACCGTTGGCATCATGCGGAATCCGGGAGGGTTGGCGACGGCGCGAACCCGTAGCATATGCACTGAATGATCAGGCCTCGGGACGCAATGGCCGCCGGGGCGACCCAACCATCGATACGAAGGGATCGGCAATGGCTGAAAACAGGGCGGAACTCAACAGGAATCTGGCGCAGATGCTCAAGGGCGGCGTCATCATGGACGTCACCACGCCCGATCAGGCGCGCGTGGCCGAGGATGCCGGCGCCTGCGCGGTGATGGCGCTCGAGCGCATCCCGGCGGACATCCGCGCGGCCGGCGGCGTCTCCCGCATGAGCGATCCGGCCATGATCCGCGGCATTCAGGAGGCTGTCTCCATCCCGGTCATGGCCAAGGTGCGCATCGGCCACATCGCCGAGGCGCGCATCCTGCAGGCCATCGACATCGACTACATCGACGAGTCCGAGGTGCTCTCCCCGGCCGACGACGTCTACCACATCGACAAGCGCCAGTTCGACGTGCCGTTCGTGTGCGGCGCCAAGAACCTGGGCGAGGCCCTGCGCCGCATCGCCGAGGGCGCGGCCATGATCCGCACCAAGGGCGAGCCCGGCACCGGCGATGTGATCCAGGCCGTGCGCCACATGCGCACCATGAACAAGCAGATCCGCGAGCTCGTGGGTCTGCGCGACGACGAGGTCTACGAGGCGGCCAAGCAGCTCGCCGTGCCCTACGATCTGGCCAAGTACGTGCACGACAACGGCCGTCTGCCCGTGGTCAACTTCGCCGCCGGCGGCGTGGCCACCCCCGCCGACGCCGCCCTGATGATGGAGCTTGGCGCCGAGGGCGTGTTCGTGGGCTCCGGCATCTTCAAGTCCGGTGACCCGGCCAAGCGCGCCGCCGCGATCGTGCAGGCCACCGCCAACTGGCGCGACGCCGATCTGCTGGCCCGCCTGTCCGCCAACCTGGGCGAGGCGATGGTCGGCATCAACGAGGACGAGATCCAGACCATCATGGCCGCCCGCGGGGAGTGACCCATGGTCGTCGCCGTCGAATACATCTCCAAGGAGGAGTCCGAGGACGTCGAGGACGCTCGCCACGGCGTGACCGGCATCCTGGCCGTGCAGGGCGCGTTCGCCGAGCATGCTGCGATGCTGGACCGTCTGGGCGCGCCGTGGAAGCTACTGCGCGCCGCGGAGGACTTCGATGATTCGATCGACCGGGTGATCCTGCCCGGCGGCGAATCCACCACGCAGGGCAAGCTGCTGCGCTCCACCGGCCTGTTCGATCCGATCGCCGCGCACATCGCCGCCGGCAAGCCCGTGTTCGGCACCTGCGCCGGCATGATCCTGCTGGCCTCCAAGCTGGATAACGATCCGAACGTGTACTTCGGCGCGCTCGACGCCGTGGTCCGCCGCAACGCCTACGGACGCCAGCTGGGCAGCTTCGACGGCACCGGCTCGTTCGGGGACATCGCCGACTTCCCGCTCGTGTTCATCCGCGGGCCGTATGTGGTCTCCGTGGGGCCGGACGCCACCGTGGAGACCACCGTGGACGGCCATCCGGTGGGATTGCGGCAGGGCAACATCATCGCCACCGCGTTCCATCCGGAGCTGACCGCCGACACGCGCATCCACGAGCTCTTCCTGGGTCTGTAGCCGCGCCCCATGCGGCATCATGCAGAATCGTTCCAACCTGCGCCCGCACAATCGCAGGTTGGAACGATTCTGCATGTAGGGGCCTCAAACGGGGTTCCAATCTGCGGATTCGTTCCAGTCTGCGAAAATCGGGGCGCAGGTTGGAACGATTCGGCGAGCAGTGTCGCGATCGGCGTGTCGCGCAGTTTCCGACGATGGAAACCGGATTTGCGATGGTTCCTTAGCCCTACTGCCATTTGGGATTTTAAGGGGTTATAGATAACTCGGATAGCGTCCGGCTTGCGCCACGCCGGACCGCCGCCGTAGGGTCATAACCATCACCTCGCCAACCGCCTCACGGCCGGCGGGTGGCGAACACAGAAGCGTCCAACAAAGGAGCCCATCATGGCAGAAGCCAACAAGAAGTACCGTTTCGAGACCCTGCAGCTGCACGTCGGTCAGGAGCACGCCGATCCGGCCACCGATTCCCGCGCGGTCCCGATCTACGCGACCACCTCCTACGTCTTCCACAACTTCGACCATGCCGAGGCGCGCTTCGGCCTCGCCGACCCGGGCAACATCTACGGCCGTCTGACCAACTCCACCCAGGGCGTGTTCGAGGACCGCATCGCCGCCCTCGAAGGCGGCACCGCCGGCATCGCGGTGGCCTCCGGCGCCGCGGCCGTGGAGTACGCGGTGCGCAACATCACCCAGTCCGGCGACCACATCGTCTCCTCCAAGAACATCTACGGCGGCACCTTCAACCTGCTCAAGCACACCCTGCCGCGCGACGGCATCACCACCACCTTCGTCGACCCGGAGGTCCCGCAGAACTTCGAGGACGCCATCCAGGAGAACACCAAGCTGGTCTACTTCGAGACCTTCGGCAACCCGAACGCCGATCTGCCGGACTTCGAGGCCATCTCCGAGATCGCCCACCGCCACCACCTGCCGGTCGTGGTGGACAACACCTTCGCCACCCCGTACCTGTTCCGCCCGCTTGAGCACGGCGCGGACGTGGTGGTCGAGTCCGCCACCAAGTTCATCGGCGGCCACGGCACCACGCTGGGCGGCGTCGTCGTCGAGGGCGGCAAGTTCAACTGGGCCGAGGTGCCGGGCAAGTTCCCGACCCTCACCGAGCCGGATCCGTCCTACCACGGCCTCAACTTCTACGAGGCGCTGGGCGGCGCGGCCTTCGTGACCCGCATCCGCGCCATCCTGCTGCGCGACACTGGTGCCACCCTGTCCCCGTTCGCGGCCTTCCTGCTGCTGCAGGGCACCGAGACCCTGTCCCTGCGCGTCGAGCGCCACGTCCAGAACGCCCTCAAGGTGGTCGAGTACCTGCAGACCGTGCCGGAGGTCGAGTCCGTGTCCCACCCGTCCATCCCGGGCCGCCGCGACCACGCCCTCTACGAGAAGTACTTCCCGAACGGCGCCGGCTCCATCTTCACCTTCGACATCAAGGGCGGCAAGGATGCGGCGCGCGTCTTCATCGACAACCTGCACCTGTTCAGCCTGCTGGCCAACGTGGCCGACGTGAAGTCCCTGGTCATCCACCCGGCCTCCACGACCCACTCCCAGGAGACCGTCGAGGAACTCGAGGATCAGGGCATCCACCAGGGAACCATCCGCCTGTCCATCGGCACGGAGAACATTGAGGATATCCTCGACGATCTCAAGGGCGGTTTCGAGGCCGTGCGTGCCTCCGGTCTGGCCAAGTGAGTCCGGCGAGAAAACTGAACTCGGTCTGAAATGACCGCGGCTTCCGGGTCCCGACTGCCGGCGGGAATTCGGAGGCTGTCCGGGGCCATTGGCATCCGGACGGACGGCCCCGCGTTTCATGCGACGCGGGGCCGTCCTGTTGTTGGGGATGCGCCCTGTCATCCCCGAGCTGCGCCCGTCATCCTGAGCGAAGTCGAAGGATCGTTGGCCATTGCGCATTAAGTCATTGGTGCGCAAGATTAAGGATCCTTCGCTGCGCTCAGGATGACGGTGAGAGGCTCCGCTCAGGATGACGGGGGGCTGCGCTCAGGATGACGGGGGCTCCGCTCAGGATAACGTGAGTGTTGCTCATATTTTGATTTATTGAATATAAACAGCGCTGTAAATATTCAAATTGCGCTATATTTATGTTGTAATTCCCATGAATTGAAAGAATGAGAGAGGGTATTCATGGCTGTCAATACATCGGACAACACATCGGGCAACGCGTCCGCCGGCGTGGGGAAGGCGCTCAACGCCTCCACCATCCCGCTGATCGCCATCATGACCGCGGTGACCACTGTAGTCACCATGTTCGTCAAAATCCCCACGCCCACGCGCGGCTACCTCAACTTGTCCGACGCGATGATCTTCTTCGCGTCCTACGCCTTCGGCCCGTGGGTCGGCGGCATTGTGGGTGGTCTCGGCCCGGCGCTGGGTGATCTGATCTCCGGCTACCCGCAGTGGGCCATCTTCACGTTCGTGATCGACGGCGTGCAGGCCGTCATCGTGGGCGCCGCCGTGCGCAAATTCAAGGCGCTCGACATCATCCTGTGGTCCGTGGTGGCCGGCGTGTGGAAGGTGTTCGGCTACTTCATCGCCGGCGGCATCCTTTCCGGATGGGGCCCGGCGCTGGGCGAGGTGCCCGGCAATTCCATTCAGGCCGCAGTAGGCCTGGTGATCGGCATCGCCCTGTTCTCCGCCGTGCGCAAGGCGTATCCGCCGCTGGTCCGTCTGGGCAATCTGGGTGTCAAGGCCGGCGAGTGAATCGCAATACGTCCTTCGGGGCGCAGACCGCGTCCCGATCCGCTGAGCCCCCGAGCCGCGCGCTGATCGCGGTCCGGGGGCTCGGTTGGCATTACGCGCCGGTCATCGACGGCGGCAGGCCGATCCTTGGACTCGCGGACGTGAGTTTCAAGGTGCATGAGGGCGAATTCGTGGGTGTGGTCGGCCCGACCGGGGCCGGCAAATCGACGCTGTGCATGGCCTTGACCGGCGTGATCCCCGAACTGGCCGATGGCAGCATGGACGGGGAGGTGGCCGTGGCCGGCATGCGCACCGGCCGGACCTCCGTGGCCGATCTGTCCGCCCGCGTGGGCTATGTGCAGCAGGATCCGGAGTCGCAGCTGTTCTGCGCCACCGTGGAGGACGAGATCGCCTTCCCGCTGGAAAACCGGGGCATGGATCCGGCAGCGATGAACCGGCGGATCGATGGGCTGCTGCGCCTTGTGGGATTGGACGGGATGCGTGACCGTGCGCCATCGAGCCTGTCCGGCGGGCAGATGCAGCGCGTGGCCATCGCCGCCGCGCTCGCGGGCGATCCGGACATTCTGGTGATGGACGAGCCCACGGCCGCGCTGGACCCGGATGGCCGGCGTGAGGTGTTCGCCGCGTTGGATCGCATCCGTGACGAGCGTGCGCGGGCCGGCTGCCACCTTACCGTGGTGCTGGCCGAGCAGGATACCAATCATCTGGCCGCGTGGGCAGATCGTCTGCTGGTGCTGGAGAACGGCCGGTTGGTCCGCGACACGGATCCCGGGGAGTTCGCCCGTGAGCCGGAGCTGTTCGAGCGGCTCGGCGTCGCCCTGCCCGCGCCCGAACCGGATATCCGCGTGATCGGGGAATCGGACGGGCGGGATGGGGGAACGAAGCCAGCCGATGCCACCATCGTCGCCGATCATCTGACCCATCGCTATGGCGTGGGCGATCCGGACGCTCCGGCCGCGTTGGACGATGTGACCGTGGCGATTCCGCGCGGCGCGTTCGTGGGGCTGATCGGCGCGAACGGATCGGGCAAGACCACCTTCGCCCGCCACCTCAACGGACTGCTCAAACCCACATCGGGCCGTGTGATCGTGGACGGTCTGGACACGCACGGCCAATCCGTGGGCCGGCTCGCCCGGCATGTGGGCTACGTGTTCCAGAATCCCGACCATCAGATCTTCTGTGCCTCCACGCGTGAGGAGATCGCCTTCGGGGCGCGTGCGCTCGGACGCGCACCCAAGGAGGTGAACGAGGCCGTGGACCGCATGCTGAAGCTGTTCGATCTGGCCGACAAGGCCGATGTTTCGCCCGCCACGCTGGGCTATGGCGATCGCCGGTCGGTCGCGCTGGCCTCCGTGCTGGCGCAGGGGACCGACGTGCTCGTGCTCGACGAGCCGACCGCGGGGCTCGATCGCAGGCGCGGCGATCGTCTGCTCGCCGCGGTGGACGGGCTCAACCGCGCGGGTGTGACGGTGGTGATGATCAGCCATGACATGCGGGCCGTGGCGGAACACTGCACGCACGTGATGCGTCTGGACCATGGACGGCTTGCGCAATGGGGGAGGATCGACCATGGATGCTGATCTGTACGTGCCCGGCGACGGATGGCTGCATCGGGCCGACCCCCGCGTCAAATTCGCGCTGAGCCTTTCGCTGCTGGTGCTGTGCCTGGTGTGGCGCACGCCCGCGATCATCCTCGCCGCGCTTATCGCGGAGCACGTGATGCTCGTTTCGGACCGTGTGCCGTGGGAGAGGATCGCATGGGTGTGGAAGGCGCTTGCGGCCATCATGGTGCTGATCGTGGTGCTGTGGCCCATCTTCGACCCGTCCGGAACCCATGAGATCTGGCGTTGGGGATGGCTGCGGATCACCCGCGAGAATCTGGTCATGGCCGCCGTGATGGGCCTGCGGATCCCCGCACTCGGCTTCGCGTGCTTCCTCACGCTGTTCACCACTAGTCAGGCCAAACTGATACGCGGACTGACACGGCTCGGCATGCCGTACCGCGCCGGTCTCACGCTCGCCACGTCCTTGCGGTACATTCCCGTGTTCTTCCGCATCTTCCAGTCGGTGGTGGATGCGCAGCGCGCCCGCGGACTCGACTTGGAGGGCCGTTCGTTCCTCGCCCGCGCCCGCGCCTATCTGCCTGTGATCGTGGCCGTGCTCATCCGCGCCTATCGCATGAGCCAGTCGGTCGGTTGGGCCATGGCCTCGCGTGGTCTGGGCATGAGGTTGTCCGGGGGCGTGCGTCGCACCTCGCGCGTGGAGATCCGCATGCGCGGCGCCGATTGGGCGATGCTCGCGGCGATCGTGCTCGTCACGGCCGTGCTGATTGCCGTCACCGCGCTGGGAATGCTGGGATGACAAGGGGCTCTGGGATGACAAGGAATGCTGGGGTGAGCGGGAAAGCCGAGATGACCGAGGACGGAGGTTGAATCATGGTGCAGACGGGCAACAGTGCGGGTGCACAGTCCACGGGCGTCGATGCCACTGATCTGCGGATCGTGGCGGCCCTGCAGCGCGACGGTCGCATGCCGTTCGCCGCGCTCGCCGATCGCATGGGCACGTCGATCTACACTGCAACCGAACGCTACCGGCGGCTCGTGGATGCGGGGATCATGCGTGTGGTGCCCGTGGCCAATCCGCTCGCCTTCGACAATTACCGTCAGGTGCTGGTGGGTCTGCGCGTGAGCGGCAGCCGCGATGAGGTGATCGCCCGACTTAAGGCCATGCGCGAGGTGACCTACGTGGTGTGCGCGTTGGGGGACGCCGACGTGATCGCGGAGGCCGTGGCCCACTCCAACGCGGCGATGGACCGGTTCCTCAAGCGCGATCTGCGCGAACTGCCCGGATTGGAGCGCATTCAGGTGTTCTCCTGCGGACGATTGGTGCTCGACGACCATAACGTGGGCGTGCTGGGACGTCTGCTGCGGGTCGCCGACGGCGATGCGGATCCTGCAGGCGTCTCGGAGACCGTCTCCGTGATGGGCAAGCGCGAGGCGAATGTGGGTGCGGACGTGCCGGTGACCGCGCTCGATCCGCGTCTGGCCGAAACGTTCAACGCGCTGCAGGAGGATGGACGTGCCAGCTGCCAGGCCGTGGGGGAGCGGTTGGGCGTGACGCACACTGCCATCCGCGCGCGCATCCGGCGCATGGAGGAGGCGGGGCTGATGCGCATCATGGCCACTGTGAGCCCCATGCGGCTCGGCGGGTTCCGCCAGGCGTTCGTGGGCCTGTCCGTCCGGCCGCCGCATGTGCTGGACGAGGACGCGCTGATCGACGTGCCCGAGGTGACATATGTGATGAGCGGCGTGGGGTTGGGCGGCGCCGATTATCTGATCGAAATGGTCGCGGATGATGACGGGGCCCTCTGGCGGGCCGTGGACGGATCGTTGCGCGCGATGCCCGGCGTGGAGCAGATGTGGTGGGCGACCACGGTGAGCGTGGAGAAGGAATCGTATTGGCTGTAGCTTCCGTCGTTCTGGGCTGGCGCAGCCGGACGCTGAAGGGCGACTGTGCGGACTGGATGGTGCGGACTGGATGGTGCGAACTGGGCAGATTGGGACGTTGGTTTTGCAAACTAGGCAGGCCGGTACTTTTAGGAGCCGATTTTGGGTCCCAGAAGCCCGGATCTGCCCAGTTTGCAGCCCGTGGAGGTGCGGATTCGGGTTGGCGGGCGTCACGGGGTGCGAAGGGTGCGTCACGGGGAGCGAATGGCGTCACGGGGCGCGATCGCGCCGCGTGACGGGGTTTGGGAGGGCTTGCGGCAGTAGGGCTCCGGGATGGCGTCACAGGGAGCGGCCGCACCCGGTGACGCGCCTCGCGCCCGGTGACGGTGGGTTCGCGCCCGGTGACGGGGAGGACGGTTTGCTTCGTCAGCCTGAGGCAGCCCGTTAGGGCGAAGTCGAAGGATCCTTGGCATTGTGCACAAAGTTAAGGATCCTTCGACTCCGGCTTCGCCTTCGCTCAGGATGACGGGGCTGTCCGCTTCACGGCTCAGTGCTCAGGATGACGGCGGGAGAGAGCTCAGGGTGGTGCGTGACACCAGACATCCGGCATCATCCTCAAGGATGAGGAACGTTGGGCTGGGGTGCCCGATTTTCATCCCGACGCATCATGTTGGTCGCGCCTACGGTTTCGTAGTCTGAACATCGGATCGGGGAATGATCCCCGGATGAACGAATGAGAGGAACGCGAAATGAACGAGACCGCGAATGCAGCCAACCCGTTGGGCGATCATGTGCAGGTGACGGTGGCCATGCCCCCGCAGACGAGCCTGCCCCCGCAGCCGCCCGTGCCGCCGCAACCGCAGGCCGCCGGCCCCGCCGAGCATGTGGCCTATCCGAATGCCCCTGTGGCGATCGAGGCGATCGAACTGGTGAAGGACTACGGTTCCGGCGACGCGGCCGTGCATGCGCTGCGCGGCGTGAACGTGCGCTTCGAGCAGGGCAAATTCACCGCGATCATGGGCCCCTCCGGCTCCGGCAAGTCCACGCTCATGCACACGCTCGCCGGCCTTGACGCGGCCACGAGCGGGCGCATCATGTTCGGCGGCAAGGATCTGACGCGCATGAACGACAACGAGCTCACCCTGCTGCGCCGCCACCGGATCGGCTTCATCTTCCAGAGCTTCAACCTGCTGCCCATGTTCACCGCCGAGCAGAACATCCTCATGCCCCTCACACTCGCCGGTGCCAAGCCGGACCGCGCCTGGTTCGACATGCTCGCCGCCACGCTGGGGCTCACGGACCGCCTGAGCCACCGGCCCAACGAGTTGTCCGGCGGCCAGCAGCAGCGCGTGGCCATCGCCCGCGCCCTGGTGACCAAGCCGGATCTGGTGTTCGCCGACGAGCCGACCGGCAATCTCGACTCCGTGTCCAGCGCCGAGGTGCTGGGCTTCCTCAAGCGCTCCGTGAAGGAGCTTGGCCAGACGATCATCATGGTCACGCACGACGCGGTGGCCGCCTCGTACGCCGACCGCGCGATCGTGTTCGCCGACGGACGGATCGTGGCCGACGTGGACCGGCCTGATGCCGACATCATGAACCGGCTGCTCATGGCCGAACGCGAGCGTGCCACCAGGACCGTCGGATCTGTGCGTCGCGCGGCCCACCGCGCCTGAATCGCGGCATCGGAAACGATACGGAAGGAAGAACGACACCCATGTGGCAGGTAACCCTCAAACTCATGCGCAACAGCCTGAAGATGCTCATTCCCGCGGGCATTGCGATCGTGATCGGCACGGCGTTCATCGCCAGCACGTTCCTCTTCGGCAACGCCCTCGACGCCTCGTTCCGCAGCATGGCGTCCGCGGGATTCGGCGGCGCGAACTATGTGGCCTCGTACAGCTCGAACGGATCGAACAGCGCTTCCGACGACTCGGCGTCCGACGGGGCGACGGCGAGCGCCAAACTGGGCGATCTGAAGCTCGACGCCATCCGCAAGGTGAACGGCGTCAACGGCGTGCGGCCCGAGCTGAGCACGTCGGTGAACCTGACGAACGGGCAGAAGCACTCCGGCACCGTGGCCAGCCCTGTGTACCAGCCGGAAAGTCTGATGGTGCAAAAGCTCACGGAAGGATCCTGGCCGGCGAATGACGGGCAGATCACCCTGTCCAAGCCCATCGCGGACCGACTTGGTGCGGGAATCGGAGACACGATCGACGTGGCGTCCAACTCGCCCTCGCCCGCGCCCGGACGAACCAACCAGACCGTCAGGCTCACCATCGTCGGATTCGCCGATGATGACTACAACGCCTATTACGGCGGTTCGGCGGTCGTCTCCGAGGCGACGTTCAACACGCTGCAGGTGAATTATCCGAGTGCGGACCAGATCAGTGTGTATGCCCTGTATCTGGACATCGCCGCACCCGCCGGTTCCGTGGATCAGGACGTGCTGGATCAGGTCAACGCCCTGCTGCCCAAGGGGTACGAGGCCATCTCCAAAACCCAGTACGAGGACCAATCCCTGAATGACATGGGCGCCGATGACGGCACCAGCGTGATCACGCAGTTCCTGCTCGTCTTCGGCATTCTCGCCCTACTGGTGGCCGCGCTCGTGATCGCCAACACGTTCCAGGTGATGGTGGCCCAGCGCCGGCGCACGCTCGCCCTGCTGCGCACGATCGGCGCGAAGAAGGGACAGCTGTACGTCTCCGTGATCTTCGAGGCGGCCATGCTGGGGTTGGTTTCCTCGCTGATCGGCATCGCGGTGGCCGTGGGCTTGGTCGGCGCGATGTCCGCGGGCGGGATTGCACTCGCAGGCATCCGATTCACGCTTTCGGTCACGTGGCCGGTGATCGTGGTGCCGATGGCGTTCGGCGTGGCGATGACGATCCTCGCGTCCCTGTCCTCCGCGCGCACCGCTACCAGCGTGACGCCTCTGGAGGCATTGCAGCCGCTTGAGATCAGCCAGGAGAAGAAGTCCGGTGCCGCCCGGCTCGTGCTGAGCCTGATGATGATGGCGATCGGCGTGGTCGTGGCCGCGTTCGCCGTCTGGCAGGCGTGGCGGTACCTGCATGGCCGGAGCTCGATCATGAGCGCGCAGTTCAGCATGGTGCTGCTCGCCTCGATCGGTGCGGCAGGCCTGTTCTTCGTGGGGCTGTTGCTGTCCGCCGTGCGTTGGATGCCCGCCCTGCTTAAGGGCGTGGGTGCGCTTGTCTCGCACTGCGGGCCGAGCGCCACGATAGCCGCAGCCAATATCCAGAAGAATCGCCGGCGCGTGGCCGCCACGGGTGCGGCGCTGCTGATCGGCGTCACGCTCGTCAGCTGTCTCGGCACCGGAGCGGCATGCGCCAAGCTCTCCCTCGCCAGGGCGCTCGACATGCGCTACAGCGTGGACATGCAGATCTCCGGCGGGTCCGGGGCCGTGATCGATCAGGCCTTGCTGGACAAGGTCAAGGCGGTTTCCGGCGTGGAAGACGCGCGGTTCGTCCGTGTGCTGGACGCCGGCTACGGCAGCGACCCGAAGGCGGACGGCACTCGGACCATGAGCCTGTACGGCATTTCCGCGGCCGACGCGAAGGCCGTCATGAACGCCGACTACACGGCTGACGTGATCGCCGATGGAACCGTGGTGCTGCCCGAGAAGCATCTGAGCCCCGACATGGACATCACCGACGGCATGGACCTCAAGGTGCTGCCCTTCAGCCTCTCCTCGGACGGTTCGATGACTGACGCGGACCATGCCAGCGCGCTCAAGGTGACGATCAGCGACTTCCGACGAGTCGGTGCGAACTATCAGCTCTTCGGACTTGTCTCGCCCGGCACGTTCGACAAACTGCAGGAATCGCTTGCCAAGGGCGTCTCCCTGATGGACTCGGATTCCGCGGCGGGCTCGGCCGGTGTGGCTGGCACGGCTGGCACGGCCAGCTTGGCCGGAACAGCCGGCTCGTCGGGCGGCGTGCGCTACCAGATCTGGGCCAAGGTCGATCCGAACGCGGTGCCCGTCGATCTGCTCAACGCCGTCCAGGATGCGGTGAGCGACGATCCGAACGTGAATGTGGCCGGCGCCTTCGCCGAACGCGCGGTGTGGGATCGGAACGTCAACATGGTGCTCATGGTCATGGTGGGGCTGCTTGCGGTGGCCGTGTTGATCGCCCTGATCGGCGTGGCCAACACACTGAGCCTGTCCGTGATCGAACGCACGCGCGAATCCGCCACGCTGCGGGCCATCGGCATGACCCGCGGACAGCTGAGGCGCTCGCTGGCCGTGGAGGCATTGCTCATCTCGCTCGGCTCCGGCGTGGTGGGCGTGATCGTGGGCAATCTGTTCGCCTGGCTCGGCTCCTATGTGATGTTCAGCCAGTTCGATCAGGTGCGGCTCACCGTCGACTGGGGCATGACCGGCATCATTCTGGCCGTGGCGGCCGTCTCCGCCCTGCTCGCCAGCGTGTTCCCGGCACGGAGGGCGGTGCGCACGCCGCCGGTCGAGGCTCTGGCCGAGGCCTAGCGGCCTCGCCTTCGCCTCGACCGGCGGCCGTCGCCGCCTTGGCGGCGGCTCCCCTCACCTACGGGAAGCCCGCTGGGCTTCCCGCTTGACGGTTCGGCTGGTCGAGGCTCTGGCGGAGGCCTAATCTTCTCTCGTCATCCTGAGCAGAGCGAAGCGGCGTCGAAGGATCCTTAACTGTATACACGAGGTCAAGGATCCTTCGACTCCGCCCTTTGGTGTCCGGCTGTGCCGGACCGTCGCCGCCTTGGCGGCGGCTCCCCTCGCCTACGGACAGCCCACCGGGCTGTCCGCTTAACGGCTCAGTGCTCAGGATGACGAAAAGGAAGCTCAGGATGACGTGGGCCGACTGCTGTCATCCTGAGCGAAGCCGAAGGATCCTTGGTCTCCCGCACCGGCCCTTCCTGCGTCCCCGACCCATCGAACTGCAAGATCTGCCAGCAACTTCCCCCGCTTCCCTGTTTGCTGGCAGATCTTGTATCTGAGAGCCCCCCGGAAGCCCCCTCAGCTACAGAATCTGCCAGTAAACCGGAAACAGGAGCGACTTGCTGGCAGATCTTGCAATTCGACGGGGTAAGGGCGCGCGAGGACCGGGGGAGTGCGGCTCCGGCGTGGCAGCTCAATCAGATGGCCTTCGACACGCCGGTCAAATGCCGTCGCCGCAATGGGTAAATCGTTTTAGTCCCAATGTCCTCGGTGCCATGGTTTGCATTAAAGGTACACAGGTGTATCATCGTACTTAGGTACACGGCTGTACCACTTGGAAATAAGCCAAGAAGAAGCCGTACCGTTTCCAGAACGATCTGGAGAAAAGGTATAGGAAGGACACAAGGAACATGCGTACCGCAAAGAAGATCATGGCCGCGTCGGCCGCCGTTGCATCGATGTTCGCGTTCACGGCATGTGGCGAAAGCAACACGAATGCCACTCCGGGCGCCCAGCCCACGGACACCAACACCGCCGAAGCCAAGGGCGAGATCACGTTCTGGGGCTGGGACTCCGGCAACGCGATGGGCGACATCATCGCGGCATTCGAGAAGGCCAACCCCGGCATCACCGTGAACTTCAACAACACCGGCACCGCCGAGAAGACGTCCACGGCCCTGACGAACGCCATCTCCGCCGGCAAGGGCGCCCCGGACGTTGTGATGCTCGAGGATCCGACCGTCACCCAGTTCGCCGTGACCGGCGATCTGCTGGACCTCACGGCCTTCGGCGCGGACAAGTTGGCCGACGACTACGCCGCCGGCCCGTGGAACAAGCTGCAGTACAACAACGCTCCCTATGCGCTGCCCATTGATTCGGGCCCGGAGATGTTCTTCTACAACAAGGCCGTGTTCGACAAGGCCGGTGTGGACGGCGAATCCATCAAGACCTGGGACGACTACTACGAGGCGGCCAAGAAGATCCGCGCCACGGGCGCCTACATCACCAACATGGCCGGCACGTCCAACGACTACCAGCCGTTCACCGCCCAGGCTTGGCAGGCCGGCGCCCAGCCGTGGAAGGTCGACGGCACCAAGATCACCATCAACATGTCCAGCGATGCGGGCCTGAAGAAGTACACGGACTTCGTCCAGAAGCTCATCGACGAGGATCTGGTGGACACCAAGACCAGCAACTGGTCCGACGCCTGGAACCGCGGCCTCAACGACGGTTCCATCGCCTCGCTGACCATCGGCGCCTGGATGCCCACCAACCTCATCTCCGGCGCGCCCGATCAGGCCGGCAACTGGCGTGTGGCCCAGCTGCCGCAGTGGGAGTCCGGCAAGGAGGTCTCCGCCGAGGACGGCGGCTCCGCGCTCGCGGTGGTCAAATCCTCCGCCAGCCAGGCCGCGGCCTACAAGTTCATCGAGTACCTCACCCACGGCGACGGTGCCCAGCTCATGGCCGACACCGGCACCTTCCCGTCCCTGAAGAAGATCCTCTCGTCCTCCGCCTTCACCGATCCGAACAACGAGGCCAACAAGAAGACCAACGACTACTTTGGCGGCCAGAACGTGAATCAGGTCCTCGCCGAGGCCGCTCAGCGCCCCACCGAGAAGTTCCAGTACCTGCCGTACAACCCGTTTGCCCAGACCGCCTACGGTGATGAGGTCTCCAAGGCCTACACCAAGGAGATCACGCTGGCCGAGGCCATGAAGAACTACGCGAACAAGCTCGCCGAGCAGGGCAAGTCCCAGGGCTACGACGTCACCGTGGAGTGACGCGGGGATCAACATTCCGCGATAGTTCGAAATTCCGGTTTCACCATGCGAGGGCGGGGTCTGCATCCCCGCCCTCTCCATGACCCCGGCTGCCACCGGGGAGGATCCATCAGATCAAGCATCCAAGGAGAGTGTGAGGATTATGTCCCAACAAACCAGCGTCGCACGCGATCGAGGCGCCGACGCCATTCCGGTCAACAAACACAGGCGCGATTGGCGCGGATGGAAGTTCATGTGGCCGTTCGCCGTCATCTTCGTGCTGGTGTTCATCATCCCGATCGTCTACGCCGTTTACATCAGCTTCTTCAAGCGCAAACTCGCCCTCGGCAACCGCACGGTGTTCGTGGGATTCGACAACTACATCCGCCTGTTCCAGGACCAGCAGTTCTGGCAGGGCGTGGGACGCGTGGCCGCCTTCACCGTCATCCAGGTGCCGGTCATGCTCGTGCTTGCCGCGCTCATGGCGCTCGCACTGGATTCCATGAAGCTGCATGGCACCAAGTTCTTCCGCATCTCCACGTTCCTGCCCTACGCGGTGCCCGCCGTGGTCTCCACCATGATCTGGGGTTTCGTCTACGGCGCCAAATACGGCCTCGTCGGCTCCCTCAACGATCTGCTGGGCACCCACTTCGACGTGCTTGATCCAAGCGTGCTGCTGGTCGCCATCGGCAACATCAACACGTGGGAGTTCACCGGATACAACATGCTGATCTTCTACAGCGCGCTGTCCACCATCCCCCATTCGCTGTACGAGGCGGCCGCCATCGACGGCGCCACCGAATGGCAGATCGTCCGCAGGATCAAGATGCCCGAGCTCAGGGGATCGCTCGCCATCACCGTCATCTTCTCCATCGTCGGCTCCTTCCAGCTGTTCAACGAGCCGCAGATCCTGAAGACCATGGTCCCCGGCAACGCCATCAACACCTCGTACACGCCGAACATCTACGCGTACAACCTGAGTTTCACGGCCAACGATTCGAACTACGCCGCCGCGCTCGCCATCGTCATGGCCGTGATCACCATGATCATCGCCTACGCGGTGCAGCTCAAGAGCATGAAGGAGCAGATGAAGTGAGCAAGAACTACACGGCCGCGGACCTCAAGGCCATGGAGAGAAACGCCCGGAAGGCGGCGAAGGCCCAGGCCAAGCGCGTCGCCAGGGACGAGGCGGCCGAACGCAAGCGGTTCGCGAAGAATGGATTCTCCAACCCCGCCAACCCCACCCGCTCCCTGGGGCTGACGATCGTCTGCGCGATCTTCGCGATCTACTGCCTATTCCCGTTCTACTATCTGCTCGTCAACGCCACGAAGACCCAGTCGGAGTTCATGAGCAAGCTGTTCGGACTCGCCCCGGGCCACAATCCGTTCGCCACCCTGTGGGACAACATCGTCACCGTGTTCACCTACCAGAACGGCATCTTCGGCCGCTGGTTCCTCAACACGATCCTCTACGTGGTGGTGGGCGCGGGCGGCGCCACCTTCCTCGCGATCATGGGCGGCTACGCGCTCGCCAAGTTCCGGTTCCCGGGCCGCAAGCTCGTCTTCGCGATCATCATCGGCTCCATCTCCGTGCCGGGCATCGCGCTCGCCGTGCCGCAGTTCCTGCTGTTCGCCAAGCTCAACCTCACCCAGTCGCCGTGGGCCATGATCATCCCATCGCTGGTTTCCACGTTCGGTCTGTACCTGATGTGGATCTTCTCCGATCAGGCCGTCCCGGACGAGCTGCTTGAGGCCGCGCGCGTGGACGGGGCCGGCGAGTTCCGCACCTTCTTCCAGATCAGCCTGCCGCTGCTCGCACCCGGCATCGTCACCACCGCGCTGTTCACCATCGTGGCCACGTGGAACAACTACTTCCTGCCGTTGATCATGCTGACGGGAAGCCAGCAGTGGTATCCGCTGACGATCGGCCTCAACCAGTGGAACGATCAGGCGAACACCGCCGGTGGCCAGGCGATCCAGAACCTGGTCATCACCGGTTCCCTGATCACCATCATCCCGCTGGTCATCGCGTTCCTGCTGCTGCAGAAGTACTGGCAGTCCGGCCTTGCCGCCGGCGCCGTCAAGGAGTGAATCATGTCCCGCAATCCCAATCCGTCCGCAGCCCGTCGCGCATTCCGCTGGCCCATGCTTCTTACGCGGGACGGCTCGGGCATCGCGTACGGCGCCGACTACAATCCGGACCAGTGGCCGGAGGAAATCTGGGACGATGACATCCGCCTCATGCGCGAGGCCCATGTCAACGTCGTTTCCCTGGCCATCTTCTCCTGGGCGCGGCTTGAGCCGCGCGAAGGCGAATGGGACTTCGGCTGGCTCGATCGGATCATCGACAAGCTCGGCGGGGCCGGCATCGCGGTCGACCTCGCCTCGGCCACCGCGACCGCTCCCTATTGGCTGTATGAGAAGCATCCCGAGGTGCTGCCCCGCCGCGCCGACGGCACGGTGATCGGCCCCGGAACCCGTCAGTCCTGGAGACCCACCAGTCCCGTGTTCCGCCGCTATGCGCTCGAAACCTGCCGGAAGCTGGCCGAGCGCTACGGGACCAATCCCGCCGTCACCGCATGGCATGTGGGCAACGAATACGGCTGGAACAACGGCGAGGACTATTCCGAGGACGCGCTCGCGGCCTTCCGCCGGTGGTGCCGCGACTGCTACGGCACCATCGAGGCGGCGAACGAATCCTGGGGCACGTCGTTCTGGTCGCAGCACGTGAACGACTTCGACGAGATCCTCCTGCCCGGCAACGCGGGTGGCGGCGACGTGTTCCTGAACCCCGGCCTGCGGCTTGATTTCCGGCGCTTCTGCTCGGACGCCCTCAAGGATTTCTACCGCGCCGAACGCGATGCGATCGCATCGATCTGCCCGGACAAGCCGATCACCACGAACTTCATGGTCTCCACCGACCAGTGCAAGCTGGACTACTGGGACTGGTCGGCGGATGTGGACTTCGTGTCCAACGACCACTATTTCCACGAGGGCGACATGCATCTGGACGAGCTCGCCTGCTCCGATTCGCTGCTCACGGGATTCTCCCTGGGCAAGCCGTGGTGGCTGATGGAGCATTCCACCTCGGCGGTCAACTGGAAGCCGTACAACGCGCGCAAACGCCACGGCGAGCTGATTCGGGACGCAGTGGCCCACGTGGCCATGGGCGCTGACGCGATCTGCTTCTTCCAGTGGAGGCAGAGCCGGTTCGGAGGCGAGGCGTTCCATTCCGCCATGGTGCCGCATGCGGGTGAGGACACCCAGGTGTTCCGGGACGTATGCGAGTTGGGCGAGCTGCTCGCCAGCTTCTCCGAAGCCGGCGTGCCCGGCAGCCTGGTGAAGCCGTCCGATGTGGCCATCCTGTTCGACGCCGATGCGCAGTGGGCGGGGGAGAACCCCACGCTGCCTACCACGCGCATCAGCCACTGGCATGACGTGCGCGACTGGTACCGCGCGTTCCTGGACCGCGGGGTGCGCGCGGATGTGGTGCCGCTCAAATCCGACGCGTGGAGCCTGAACGGGTATGGGACCGTGGTGCTGCCCTCTCTGGTCATGCTGTCGGACGAATCGGTAGCCCGGTTGCGCGACTTCGTGGCCGCCGGCGGCACGGCGATCGTCAACTGGGCCACCGGTCTGGTGGACGACCGGTTCCATGTCGGCCTCGGCGGCTATCCGGGCGCCGGCAACGGTCTGCTGCGCGAGCTTGCCGGCGTGAGGGCGGAGGAGTTCAACATCCTCGCGCCCAATGACGGAGGGGACCCGCAGACCATCGGATTGTCCAATGGATGCACGGCATCCGTGTGCGCGAATGTGATCACGTCCGTGGCCGGATCGGCCTGCGTGCTCGCCTCCTACAAGGGCGATGAGGCGGCCGATTGGCAGATGGACGGCGTGCCGGCCGTGGTGCGCAACGCATATGGTGAAGGGCATGTCTACTACGTGGGCTGCGATCTGGCACGCGAGGATATTGCCCGTCTGCTTGCCGATTGCGAGCCGGACGACGGGCTTGGTCGATCCGTTGCCGGTGCGGATGCCGATGCGATCGATCCGGTGCTGCATGTTGTGCGCCGCGGCGCGGACGGAACGGAGTTCGACTTCCGATTCAATCGTATGGACTCCGACGTGGACACCATCATCAGCTCGGACAGCGAGATGGTGGCGGCCTACCGTTGCGATGCCGTCGATGGGACGGGATGCGAAGGCGGGACGGTTCGCGCGGTACTGCACCGCAACGGCGTTCTGGTCACCCGGCGGGGGAAATGATCGACCCTTGTGCGCTTCGTCCGTTCCTTCGTCCGCGCGAAGCGTACAATCGCACCGAAACGTCAATAGTAAAGGAGCGGCCATGAGCGAGACATCCCGTGCGGTGAAGCGTCGCGTGACTTTGCGTGATGTGGCGCAGGCGGCGGACGTTTCGCTCAAGACCGCGTCCAATGTGATCAACGGCAACGGGCGCATGAGCGAGGAGACCCGCCAGCGTGTGAAGGATGTCATCAGGGATCTCGGCTATCAGGTCAATGTGGCCGCACGAAACCTGAACCGCCACACCACAGGGTTCATCACGCTCGCCGTGCCGACCCTCACCGCGCCCTATCTGGCCGAGCTCGCCGATCGCGTGATCGGGGCCGCCCGCGCGCGCGACTATGCGGTCTACGTCACCACCTATGCGGAGCTCAACCGCGGGGCGCAGCTGTTGCTGAGATCCTTCAACACCACGGTGAGCGACGGCATGATCCTGTCCATGTCCGAGGTGGAGAAGTTCCGTCCGGAGGATCTGCGCGTCGACTATCCACTGGTGTGCACAGGCGCCCGCACCACATGGGATGCGGCCGATCTCATCACGCCCGACGATGTGGATGCGGCCGCGCAGGCCACCCGCTTCCTGTTCGAGCATGGGTCGCGATCGATCGCCGCGGTGGGCGTGCGAACGCCGATCGACAGGTCGGCGCTGCTGGGGGCCGTGGAAGGCAATGCCGAACTGCGTCTGCGCGGCATACTGGAGGAATGCGACCGGCAAGGCCATCCGTTCGACACGCGTTTGGGCGGCTTCACCGGCTACAACTGGACGATCGGCTCCGGATTCCACGCCACGCAGGCGCTCATCGATTCCGGGGTGCCGTTCGACGGGGTGGTGGCCCTCAACGACCAGTTGGCCATCGGCGTGATTTCCGCGCTCAAGGTCAACGGGCTGTCCATTCCCGGTGATGTGCAGGTGATCGGCTTCGACAACATTGAGGAGGCCGCCTATCTGGAAACCCCGCTGACCACCATGGACTCGCGGCTCGAATGGCTGGCGCCCACGGCTGTAGACCGCATTCTTGAGCGGATCGGCGGCGGTGCGGACGAGCCGAAACTGCTCACCGAGCGTTCGCGCGTGATCGCCCGCGCCACCACGCGCGGCTAACGGAGCGCTGCGCACGGCTTAGCAACGTCATCCTGAGCGAAGCGCAGCGGAGTCGAAGGATCCTTCGTCATTTCGCATGAAGTCATTGGTGCACAAGGGGTTAAGGATCCTTCGCTTCGCTCAGGATGACGTGGGGGCTCCGCTCAGGATGACGTTGGTGGCCCGCTCGGGATGACGATCGCCGGGCATGCAAAACGGGCCGCTTCCGATTGGGGGAGCGGCCCGTTTGGTGAGAGTGTTAGTGAATCGCAGTCAGAGGCGATCAGGCGACGGCCTCGTGATCCTCGGCGTCGGCCTTGAGGGAGCCCTTCTCGCCGTTGGCGGAATCGTGCGCGATGGCGTGCTTGTCATCGTGGTTGCGCCACCAGCTGGAGAGCACCGAGCCGGAGATGTTGTGCCACACGGAGAAGAACGTGGACGGCACGGCGGCCAGCGGGGTGGCGGCGAAGGAGGTCAGAGCCAGAGTGGCGCCCAGAGCGGAGTCCTGCATGCCCACCTCGAAGGTGATGGCCTTCTGCTGGGCGTAGCGGAAGCCCTTCGGATACACCTTGTACATGAGCTTGGAGAAGCCGAAGCCCAGCGCGTAGCCGGAGAGGTTGTGGAGCATGACCACCGGGATGGCCATCAGGGTGGCGGCGGAGAACAGCTTGGGCTGGTTGGCGGCCACGACCACGCCGATGATCAGCAGGATGGCGACCTGGGAGACGATCGGCAGGGCCACGGTGACCTTTTCGATCTTCTTGCCGAAGACCATGTGGCAGACCACGCCGAGGGCGATCGGGAAGAGCACCACCTTGAGGGCGTTGATGAACAGGGACTGGGCCGGGACGGTCACGTACTGGGAGGCGAGCCACTGCATGAGCAACGGGATCATGAACGGGGCGCACAGCGTGGAGAGGATGCCGATGGAGACATCAAGCGCCACATCGCCGCGCGACAGGTAGCTCATCACGTTGGAGGAGGTGCCGGACGGGCAGCAGCCCACCAGGATCACGCCCACGGCGAGCGGGCCGTCGAGGCGGAAGATCCAGCACAGCAGCACGGCCACGAGCGGCATGATCACGAAGTGCGCGACGGTGCCGACGATGACCATGAGCGGCTGCTTGAGGATGCGGGCGAAATCGTCCAGCGACAGCGTCAGGCCCATGCCGAACAGCACGATGCCCAGCAGATAGCCGGTGTAGCTCTTCGCCCACACGCTGGTGGCGGGCACGAAGTAGTTGAACACGGCCCACGCGACCACGATCGCCGTGAACCATTTGGTTAGCCAGTCGGCGAAACCCTTGACCTTTTCCATTTGATTTCTTCTTCTTTCCTTGCCGCTGCGCGGGGTACGTACGCGAAGCACGCGCGGAGACACACAGACAAATAAAAGACCCCGCCATCTTTGAGGCAAGGGCCGTAAGGATTTTGTCCGTGAACCCTGCCTTTCGGTTGGCGGGGCACAGCTGAATTCAATGCCGATCAGTCCGCCAACGAAGTCGAAATAATCATTCGCGCGGACAGCAGCAGCGACTTGTGGTCGGTGGCGTTTCCGTTCATCGTGGCGGACCTCCTTTCGCATTACCCGCGTGTTGTGCACGCGGACGTTCGTTTCATCGGACCGCTGTGCGATCCGAACTGCTGCACACAATAGGGCCGTGTAAGGGGTCCGTAAGTGAAATGGCCACTATGTGAACGCGCGGGTTGCGGGGTGTCCGCTCCCCGCTGCCTGTTCTCCCGCGATGCGGCGCCGCCGGGTTCACACCAAGTGGTTCTCGTACGCGAACACCACCGCCTGCACGCGGTCGCGCGCGTTGATCTTCTGCAGCAGATGGGCCACATGGGTCTTCACCGTGGGCAGGGAGACGTACAGCTTGTCCGCGATCTCCTGATTGGACAGGCCGTGCGCGATCTCCACCAGCACCTCGCGCTCGCGGTCGGTGAGCAGTGCGAGCTCCGGATCCGTGTAGGACTGGGCGGGCCGGCCGGACTGCGGCGACTGCGCGAGCTGCGTGGGACGGGACGGATCGGGCTGCCCCGGCTGGGCCGGCGATCCGAAGCCGCCCTCCATCATCCTTTCGATGAGCCGCTTGGTGGCCGAGGGGGCGATGATCGCATTGCCGTTGTACACCGTGCGGATGGAGCTCAGCAGCGTCTCCGGCTCGGTATCCTTGAGCAGGAATCCGGAGGCTCCGGCGTTGATCGCGGCCATCACGTACTCGTCCAGATCGAAGGTGGTGAGGATGATCACGCGGATGCCCTCGTCCAGCGCGGTGATGCGTCCGGTCGCCTCGAGTCCGTCCATGCCGGGCATGCGCACGTCCATGAGCACCACGTCCGGCCTGGACCGTTCGGCCAGCGCCACGGCCTCAGCGCCGTCACGGGCCTGACCCACCACCTGCATGTCGGCCTGCGAATTGATCACCATGCCGAAGCCGGCGCGCACCAGCTCCTGATCGTCGGCGATGACCACCCTGATCGTCTGCGTTTCACTCATGGTTCCACTGTAGCCGGCTGAGGCTCCGAAGGCATCGGGGACACCCCCGACTGCGATTCCGATTGCGGCAGAGGTGTCCGGCGCGACAGCTGCTCGTCCAGCGAGGCGTTCGGCGTGAGCTTCATCGCGTCGATGCCACCCCTGTGCGCCTCGTCGGTGGAGCCGGTCTCGCGCAGCACGCCGAGCAGTTGTCGCATATGGGCCAGCGCCGTGCGGCCCTGTTTGCCGATCGCCGCGAACGCGTTGGAAATCGCCTCCGGGGAAGGTTGGGCGCCGGCCTGCTCGGCCTCGTCCAGCATGGCGATGCCCGCCGATGCCCGGTCGATCACGCCGTTGAGCGTTTCGGTCACCTCGGTCTGGATGGCCGCGCTGATCCGGTCGCGTTCCATGTTGGCGGCGAGCACCTTCTGCTTGTCCCGTTCGGCGCGCAGGGCCTCCTCGCGCATCTGCAGCACCAGCGCGTTGGATCCCCTGGACCGGGTCCACAGGCCCAATGCAATCGCGCCCATGCACATGATCGCCACAACCATTCCATAGCCCGCGCCGATGACCACGATTCTGATCACGTCGCCCGCCGTTTCGATGCCGGTGGCATATGCCAATCCGTATGCCGCGCCGCTGAACGCATCCGTGAGGAGCCAGATCATCCGGCTGACGCCGTAGGTGCTCACCGCCAGCTTCAACCCGCATAGCAGCGAATCGGCCAGCGCCATCAGAATGATCCATCGCCGCGAATCCTCACGCCCGTAGACGATCGCCGAATACAGCGCGACCAGCGCCAGCGCATTCACCGGTGTGATCGGCGTCAGCACGACGAGCTGGAAGACCGCGAACATCGCCATCGCCGTGGCGCATGCGACCGGGAAGCGTCGGCGCAAGGCCAGCGGCAGGGTCATCGTCGCCGTGATGAACAGCGATTCTGAGGAGCTGACCCACGAGCCCAGCACATTGGTCCCGGAGATCCCGGACCACAGGCAGAACGCGCACATGGCCAACGCGGCGGCCGCATCCATAAGCAGATAATGCCGTTCTGTCCAGTGCGACAGGCGTTCCACGAAGTTCGACCCCTCGTATGGGGATTCCTCCGAGACATCCCAGAATGGCCGGGATCGCAAGGCGGCCATGGCATCCTGAACGCGTGCCGCGGCCGGCCGGCCGGAGGGGGAGACGCCGTCCGCGGCGGCCTCGAACCCCTGCGCGACCCGTCCGTCCGGGCTGCTTTGCGTGAACGGGATCCACGCGCTCACCTCGTATCCGCCGCCGTCGCGCGGTCCGGCGCTCACCGTGCCGCCCACGGCCATGATGCGCTCATTCATGCCGATCAGTCCATATCCGGGCTTGTGGCCGTCCAGCGCGGCGGCCGCGCCCTGCCCGTCATCGTCCACGGTCAAATGCAGACCGGCGTCCATCCAGCGCTCGATCACCGTCACGTTGACGCCCGGGCCGGCGTATTTGCGCGCGTTGGTGAGTGCCTCCTGCACCAGCCGGTATGCGGCCACGCCGGCCTGATCGCCAAGCCGTTCGGGCTGCGGACGGCCGATCGACCGCCGGATGACCGAGCCGTTCGAGGCCGTGTCCAGCGTGGCGTCGGCGGCGGCGATCAGCGCGGTCAAGTCCCCGTACCCCGCATGCGCCGATCCGCCGAACACGCCCAGAAGGCGCTTCATGTCGTTGAGCGCGCGTTCGGACTCGTGCCGGATCGTCTCCATCGTGGAGCGGGCCACCGCGGGGTCGTGCGCGCCCGCGTACCGGCCGCCGTCGGACTGGATGATGATGATCGACAGGGTGTGCGCCACCACATCGTGCATGTCGCGTGCGATGCGCGCGCGCTCGGCCACCGCGGCGATCCGGCGCTCCTCGGCCTCGCTCGACTCCAGGGCGGCGTTGCGCTCCTGCATCAGCAGCACTGTGGCCCGGCGGGCGCGGTTCCAGAACGCGATGATCGTGATGCTGACGAGCAGCATCCAGGCCACGCCGATCGATATGGAGCCTTCGACCAGCAGCTTTTGCGCGCAGTCGCCGGTCAGGCCTGCGGTGTAGAGCGTGCCGCACGATTGCGAATATTGCCTCTCGGTTTCGTGCCCCAGTGCCTCCATAAGCGGACCGGCGTTCGGAGCCAGTGCTATGGCGATGCCGGCGAACGTGCCCAGTGCCAGTGCCAATGTCTCATATCGCCACGTGTCCGCCGCGTCGCCGTACATGAGCGCCGAGTACAGCATGAGCAGCGCCAGCAGATCGCCCGTCACCATGGCGGGGCCCGCGATGAGCTGCACGAACGCCGTGGCGGCGAACGCGAGCGCGGCGGTCTTGGGATGCGAGCGGCGGAACGCCACCGGAGCCGTCAGCAGGAACGTCCACGCGAAATCGGCCCGCCATGACCCCGAGCCGAACAGCAGGCCGGGTGCGCCGGTGTTGTTCTGCATGACCATGATCATGATCATGTACGCCGCCGCTGCCAGCAGGGTGTCGGCCGCCATCGGATGCGCGGCCATCCAGGCTCTGATCCGTCCCGTTCGTGCGTAGTTCGTCATGGAACACAAGGCTAATCGGCGTCTTGCGATCGCAACATCGTGCGCGGGGATGATTTGCGCCCGCCGCGGTTTGTCGTGCCGCGGTTTGTCGTGCCGTATGGGTGAGATGGATTCCAGAAAAACGCATACGCCCAAAGGAAAGGAACGACGCCGATGACGTTGCTTGCGCAGTATTACGTGCCCGGTCTGCATGTGGAGGATCATGCGATCGACGTGCCGCTGGATTGGACGGGCAAACAGCCCGGTGAGGCCTTCGATGGTGAGTCGCTGCGCCTGTTCTACCGCGTGGTGACCTCCCCGGAGCACGTGCACGATGATCTGCCTCTGCTCATCTACCTGCAGGGCGGTCCCGGCGGCGAGTCCCCGCGTCCGTGGGGCCCCACCAGCGACGGCTGGATGGAGGAGGCGCTCAAGCACTTCCGCATTGTGCTGCCCGACCAGCGCGGCACCGGCCGCTCCAACCATGTGGACGGCATCGTGATGCGTCGCATCGGCGATCCCCAGGCCCAGGCCGCGTACCTCAAGCACTTCCTGGCCGACTCGATCGTCAAGGACTTCGAGCACCTGCGCCGCACGGTGTTCTGCGGCCGCCAGTGGGTCACGCTGGGCCAGAGCTACGGCGGCTTCCTCACGCTCACCTACCTGTCCTTCTTCCCGGAGGGCGTGATCGCCAGCTTCACCGGCGGTGGCATCCCGCATGTGCCGGCCAACGCCACGGAGGTCTACCAGCACACCTTCCCGCGCATGGTGAAGAAGACCACGCAGTTCTACGAGCGCTACCCGCAGGACGTGGAGCGCGCGGCGGCGGTCGCGGACATCCTCGCGAACAACGAGGTGATTCTGCCCGGCGGCGACCAGCTCACCGTGGAGCGCTTCCAGATGCTCGGCTCCGACTTCGGCATGAAGCCCAGCTTCGAGCGCGTGCACTGGATCCTCGACTCCGCGTTCCTGGACGGCGATGGCTCGGCGTCCAAGGACTCGCCGCTGAGCGAGGAGTTCCTCTCCCGCGTGGAGGTCGCCACCTCGTCCCGGCCGCTCTACTGGCCGCTGCAGGAGTTCATCTACTGCGACGGCGAGATGGATGAGCCGATCCGCTGGGCCGCCCAGCGCGTGCGCGACACCAAGCCCGAATTCGCGCCCGACGCCCGCCCGCTCATGTTCACCGGCGAGGCGATGTTCCCGTGGATGTTCGACAAGGAGAAGGCGCTGCGCCCGTTCAAGCCCGCCATGGACATCCTCATGGAGGACACCTCCTGGGGCCGCATCTACGACGAGGACCAGCTCGCCCGCAACGAGGTCCCGCTTCAGGCCGGCGTGTACTTCGACGACCTGTACGTGGATTCCGGCATGCAGCTGGACACCCTCTCGCGCGTGGGCAACTCGCACTACCTGACCACCAACGAGTTCGAGCACGATGGCCTGCACGGCGCTGTGATGTTCAAGCGCCTGTACAACGAGGCGCTGAACCGCGGCGATCTCGAATCGCTGTTCTGATCGGCCGCTTAATCGTCAGCGGCATTCGGCAAGGTTCGGCAAAGGAGAAAAACCGCATATGACCACCAACCCCACCATCGGATTCATCGGCTACGGCAACATGGCCCAGGCCATCGCCCGCGGCCTCGTGGACGCCGGCGTGACGAGCGGCGAGAGGATCGTCGCCTGCGCCGCGCACTACGACAAGCTCGAAAGGACCACGGCTCAGGTGGGCGTCCGCCCGCTGCACACACCGGCCGAGGTGGTCGCCGCGGCCGATGTGGTCGTGGTGGCGATCAAGCCCTACCAGATCGAGGCCGTGCTGGGACCGTTGGCTTCTGCGCTCGCCGATCCGGACAAGTTCGTGGTCTCGATCGCCGCCGGATGGGATCTGGCCAAATACCGCGCGCTGTTCGGCGATGCGGCGGACGGCATCCATATCCAGTGCACCGTGCCGAACACGCCGATGGCCGTGGGCAAGGGCGTGCTGGTGACGGAGGATGAGCACACGCTCACGGACGGTCAGGCCGCCCTGTTCGAGGCGCTGTTCGGGCCGATCTCGCTCATCGAGCGCGTGGATGCCGCGCATATGACCATCGCCATGACCATCTCCGGTTGCGCGCCCGCCTTCACGGATATGTACATGGAGGCGCTGGCCGACGCCGGCGTGAAGTACGGTCTGCAGCGCGCCACCGCGTACCGTCTGGCCGCCAAGATGGTCGAGGGCGTGGGCGCGCTGTACCTGGCCACCGAAACGCACCCCGGCGCCATGAAGGACGCCGTCTGCTCGCCCGGTGGCACCACGATCCGCGGTGTGTCCCAGCTGGAGAAGGACGGGTTCCGCGGTGCCGTGATCGACGCCGTCGACGCCATCCAGGGGTAGGCGGGCTTGCTGTCATCCTGAGCGAGCTTCGTGTCATCCTGAGCGAAGCGAAGGATCCTTCGGCTTCGCTTCGCTACGCTCAGGATGACAGAAAGCGACTTTCCACGTCATCCTGAGCGAAGCCCGGTAGGGCGGAGTCGAAGGATCCTTAACTCCATTCAGAATGACGGATCCGCCCAGTTTGGTCCGGCAGGAGGGGCACAAACTGGGCAGATCGGAAGGTATGGAGCAGAGCGTGGAGGCTAAGGATCCTTCGACTCGCTCCGCTCGCTCAGGATGACAGAAAGCGACTTTCCACGTTGTTCCTCAGCGTTGCGTCCGTACGTACAGGTGGTACGGCCGGTCGCGATCGATGGCGAACAACGGAACGAACATGAGCCCGGCGGAGCGGTGCGTGAATCGCAGCGTGCCCGGCTTGCGCTCGAAGGCCGCATCCGGGTCCGCCGCGTCCACCGGCACGTCCAGCAGCTGGTCGTGGTCGCACAACGCGGCCAGTACGTACGGCCCCCATGTCACCGCCGCCAACTCGGGGCGGTCCGGCGCGGGGATCAGTCGCATGCGCGGTGCGAATGCCAGCTCGATGCGCATGCCGCCAAGCGCGTCCCTGCCCAACGCATCGGGCGTGATTACGAGTTCGCCGCCGTCGCCGGCCGTTCCATATCGGGCTTCGATCGGCTCCCCGTCCACGCGCACGTTCGCTTTCGGCCGGCCTTGTCCGTCAACGCTCCACGCCGGCACGTGCAGCCGCAATGCGTCCACGGCCAGGCGCTTCACGTCGATCGTCACATGTCCGGGATCCTCATCGCGCACCATCACATCCAGATCGGCGGCGGGATCGCGCAGCGTGCCATTGAGATAGCGCGTGACGATCAGCGCGGATCGCCTACCCGCGGCGTCCCGCGTTGAATCGCCGTCGCGGGCCACATAGTACACGCCCTGCGCGTAGTAGAAGTGCGATTCCAATCCGGTGCCATGGCAGCAGCTGTTCTCGTCCGCGTCGAAATCCTTGTGCCCGCCCGGCTGCGTGGGCATGAAGTACGTGCTGCCGCCTTCTGGCGCATGATCGGTGCTGGCTGCGATGTGGTTGACCGTCGCCAGTTCCGCGAAATCCGCATACCTGCGCCGCTCATCGGCGGTCGCATACGGGGCCAGCGCGGCCGTGAGCTTGAGCATGTTGTACGTGGCGCAGCTTTCCGCCGTGTCGTCCGCGAGCAGCGCGCCGATCACGTCGGGCTGGTGGAACATCTCGCCCTTGCCCGTGCCGCCCATCGCATACAGATGATGGGCGAGCACCGCGTCGCAGAAGAACCGGGTCTGCTCCAGATAATGCGCGGCATCGTCACGCGATTCGCCGATCGCCCTGGCCAGTGTCACCCATCCGATCACCTGCGGGATGTGCTGGTTGGCGTGCAGTCCGCCCAGCGCATCCACCCGCTGGCGCATGGGGACCATGAGCCGGTCGTTGTCGAACAGCCGGGCGGCCGCAAGATGCCCGGGATCGTGCGTGAATCCGTACAGATCAGCGAGCGACTCGTTCATCCCGCCAAACTCGCCGGCGATGTACATGCCCCACATGCGCTGCAGCTGCTCATGCGGCAGTCGGCTGAGCCGCGCGTACACCCAATCGCCTATCCCCGTTGCCACATCCAGCGCGGTCCGGTTGCCCGCCCAGCGCCAGGCGTCGAGCAGTCCGGCGAGGATCTTGTGCAGCGTGTAGTAGGGCGCCCAAATGGTGGGGTAGGGGACGTAGCGTTCCAATTGATCGAACTGGTCCTCCGCGTAGGCGGACAGGAATCCCGGGTGGAAACCGGGCTTGGCGGAGAACGCGCGCTGCACCTCGGCCAGCGAGTCGACCACGTAGTCCAGCTTGCGCTTGATCGTCCCGTCCCCGCTGGTCGCGTACGCCAGCGCATAGGCGGACAGGCAGTGGCCGGTGGTGTGGCCGCGCAGCAGCGAATCGGGCGCGTCCCAGCCCGTCATGGCCTGCGCGCCGCGTGTGTCCAGACCGCTCGCGCGGCGGAACTCCACGAGCAGACGATCGTTGTCCACCGTCCTGAGGAAGGCGAGCCGACGGGCCTGATTGCCCGCCAGCACGCCATCGCCGGTCAGCCGCACATGGCTCAGGGGGATCGGGACAAGGTTGTTGCCGGCGGCATCGGAGGTTCTGTTCCGTGCGATCGCCGGATCGTCGCTCCGCGCGTGCACGGTGGCGGTCACGGGGATGTCCGTGCGGTCGATCACCCCGTGGAACGTGCCGGTCCAGCCGTCCGGGCCGGCCATGCGGGCGGTGCCACTCTGCCAGTCGATGCGCTGGGACAGGAGCCGGCCATCATCCGCGCGCACGGCCGTATACATCGGTAGATCGAACGATGCGCCGGCCCGGACGGTGGCGTCGATTGGGAAGACCTCGCTCACCCGGATCCGGTTGGCCTGCTCGAGCACGCGGACGTGGAATGCGCGGGTCGCAGTCGCCTCCCCGTGCCGGACCGTGGCGGTCAGCGTCACATCGCGATCGCCCCGTCCATACTCCGGCTGCCGCACGGCCCCGTCCGGGCGGATCCAGCGATCGTCGCTGCTGGACCAGATGATCCCGGAACCGTTGGCGCCGCGCGTGGGCAAAGTCAGATCGAATTCGACGGTGCCGGTGTTGCCGATGTAGAGCAGTTCGGCGTCCCGCTCGGCGAGTTGGGCGTCGGACGCGTCGGCGCGAGTGCTGGCTGACTGGGAAGCGTGCGTTTCCGTGACGGGCTCCTTCCGGTAGATCGCGATCATGCCAAGACACGTATAAGTCGCAGCCGTGACGATCATGTAACGGGCGCACCGGGGCGAGAGGCCCGTCACGCGGCGCGAATGGCCCGTCACGCGGCGCGAATGGCGTCACCAGGTGCGGGCGCTCCCCGTGACGGTGCCCGGGAGGCCTTGTCCCGCAAGGGTTTTGAAGTCGCGTCACTTGGTGCGGGCGCGCCGCGTGACGTGAGTCGCTCCCTGTGACGGCCCATTCGCGCCGCGTGACGGGGCACCCGCCGTCCGGTCCGTCCGGTTCGCGCCCCCCACCCCCCGATGATTACGCGCGAATCGCCCGGGCAACGTTGTCTGGGATAATGGATGTATGCGTCAAGGGGCTGAGGTCTTTTACAAATGCCGATTCCAGACCGCTCCGGCGCTGGAATTGGCCGATCCGCTATGGCGGATCGTCGTGCTGGTGCGCACATGGTTGTGCGGCCGGCACGCCACCATGTCCGCTGACGATGACGTCTGGCGGACCCGCGTGCGCGACGGGGGACAATGCTCGTCGGACTCCGGCGACGTGCGCATCCGCTCGGTCATGTGCGAGAACGAGGAGGGCGGCGGATTCTCCTGGGCCTGCCGCGTGGAGGAGATCGACGAGGGCGACAACGATCCGGTGACGGGCGGTCGTTTCGCCGGCCGGACGTGGACCACCGAAATCGGCTACCGCGAGTCGGGGGACGATCGGCGCGGGGAGATGGGCATACTGGTCTCCTGCTACAACGAGCCCCGGTTCATCGGACGGGTGAAGTCGCCCGGCATCCCCATCGTGCCCGATCTCGTATACCTCATCACCGGTGCCGCGGATCTGCGCTGCGGGGTGGCGGGCATTCCCGCGGACCGCTTGGTCTTCGAGATCGGCGGCACCAATCCCGAGCACAGCGCGTCGAAGTTCTGGTCGCTGGTGACCGCCGCGGACCGCACGTACCCGATCGTGTACGTGGGCACGGATTGGACCGGCTGGCTCGCGCTCGATCCGGACGAACTCAATCGGGCCATATTCCCCAATGCGCTGATCTGCAATCCGGCCGATGCGGATGCCGAGCGCCGGCTCATGGTCACCCAGCCGGCGGCCGTGCGCTGCGAATGGCACGGGGTGAGCGTCTTCCCGCCCACGGGTAAGCCGATCGTGCGCGAGAACGGATTCGACGGCGACGCGATCGAGTCCATCCGCGACAATGACCGCGAACAGGGCGTCTCGCACACGCTGTGGGGCGAGGACACGCCGGATCCGGTGATCGTGATGATCCGCCGGGCGCTGGCGGAGGATGTCTCGTTCTACGAGGGCGGCGGGCTGATCACCGTGGAGAAGCTCGGTCGCGAACTGGCCGAACGGGCCTCGCGGCGCAAGGTGGCGGAGACGCGGATGAGGCTTGACGCGGCGCTCGCCGATGCGAAGGAATCGCAGGTCACGCTCAACCGGTTGCGCAGGGAACGCGAGGAACGCCGATCTGGCGGCGAGGCGGATGCGGATGGCGATGATCTGGTCACCTCGCTCACCGGGGAGGTGACGCGTCTGGAACGCGAAGTGGACGATGCCCTCGATCTGGCCGGCAAGGCCGAGGACGCGCGACTGGCCGTGGCCACCGAGCTGGCCGATGCCCGGCGCGAGCTGAGCGATCTGTCCCGCCAACTCGGCGACTACCGCAGGGGCGACGGACCGCAGGCGGCGGCCCACACCGAGGCCCTGCTCACCTACGACCTGCCGGCCATGCTCTCCGCCAGCACCAAACGCGAGAACGCCGCCGTGGATGCCACCCTGGTCGCCTTCTTCGCGCGCCGGTACGAGGACCGCATCCACGTGGTGGCCGGCGCCCTCAAGGGGTGCATCACGCGGCCGGCGCTGCTGTGGCAGGGCATGCTGTGCATGTGCACTGCCGTGTACGGCATCTACGCGCGCGGCAACGGCAGCGGCAATGCGGAGGACCGGCTCAAGCAGGATCCCAGCGTGCCGGCGCGCTTCGAACTGGCCATGTCCGAAGGCCCCAACACCAACCGCAACCCGCGTCTCGTGAAGCTGCGCCAGGTCTCGTACGAGGGGCGCACGGTGGACATCACGCCGCACCTCAAAGTGGGCCGCGGCGCGGACAGCATGGACACCCTGCGCATCTACTACGGCTGGGACGCCGTGGACAACAGGCTGGTGATCGGGCACATCGGCACGCACCTGCTCAACGACACGAGTCTGAACGGGCGGTTCTAGGGATCCGGTCCCGTTGCGGATGCTCTGAGGTGGAGCCGTCGCGCTAGGCTAGCAGGCATGTCTCTTACTATCGGAATCGTGGGCCTGCCGAACGTGGGCAAGTCCACCATGTTCAACGCATTGACCCGCAACAACGTGCTGGCGGAGAACTACCCGTTCGCCACCATCGAGCCGAACACCGGCATCGTGCCCCTGCCGGACGACCGTCTGGCCGTGCTCGCCAAGCTCGTGCACACCGAGAAGATCGTGCCCGCCACGGTGACCTTCGTGGACATCGCCGGCATCGTCAAGGGCGCGTCCGAGGGCGAGGGCCTGGGTAACAAGTTCCTGGCCAACATTCGCGAGGCCGACGCGATCTGCGAGGTCGTGCGCGCCTTCAAGGACGACGACATCGTGCACGTCAACGGCAAGGTCGACCCGGCCGACGACATTGACACGATCAACACGGAGCTGATCCTCGCGGACCTGCAGACCATCGAGAACGCCCTGCCCAAGCTGGAGAAGGACCTGAGGGGCAAGAAGATCGAGCCCGCCTACATGGATGCGGTCAAGAAGGCCAAGGGGATCCTCGAGAACGGTGAGACGCTGGACAAGGCCGCGCGCGAGGGCCGCTTCGACAAGGACTCCGTGTACGACCTGCACCTGATGACCGCCAAGCCGTTCATCTACGTGTTCAACGTGGACGACGATGAGCTGGCCAACGACGAGCTCAAGGCCAAGCTGGCCGCCTCCGTGGCCCCCGCGCCCGCCGTGTTCCTCAACGCCCAGTTCGAGGCCGATCTGACCGATCTGGACGAGGCCGACGCGCGCGAGATGCTCGCGGACGCGGGCCTCAAGGAGTCCGGTCTGGACCAGCTGGCCCGTGTGGGCTTCGACATTCTGGGCCTGCAGACCTTCCTCACGGCCGGCGAAAAGGAGGTGCGCGCCTGGCAGATCCACAAGGGCTGGACCGCCCCGCAGGCCGCCGGCGTGATCCACACCGACTTCGAGAAGGGCTTCATCAAGGCCGACATCGTCTCCTACGACGATTTCGTGGCAGCGAACGGCTCCATGGTCCAGATCAAGGAGGAGGGCAAGCTCCGCCAGGAGGGCCGCGACTACGTGATGCAGGACGGCGACATCGTCGAGTTCAAGTTCAATGTGAGCAAGAAGTAGCCTAGGCATTCCCTGAATGGCTTCATACCGCGTAAATCGTTGGTATGAAGCCATTTTTGTTATCTGCTCTTGTCGTCCGGCATCCGCTGGAACAGGGCTGTAAGGTGCTGTGGAATGCTGGCTTAGGCTACCCTTTTGGCTACCCCTAGGTGAGGATCCATGGAGTCCTGTTCCCTGAACGCATAGGAACAGGGCATGAATGAGGTACAAGATAAAAAGCAACGTCGGCCGCATGGATCAGGTGCGGTGTATCGAACGGCGAATGGCACGTGGATTGCGGCGAGGGAACTGCCTCCGGACCGGGCGACGGGCAATCGGCGACGTTTGACCGCGAAGGGAAAGACCAAGGCGAAGGCACTTGGGCGGTTGAAGACCAAGGCAAAGGAATATGAACGGACCGGGAAGATCGCATCATCCACTTCGCCTTTGCTCCGTGATTGGTCGGAGCGTTGGCTGAAGGAGATCGCCACAGTGGGAGTGCGCCCGAAGACGGCACGGTCTCTGGAGGTGCAGATGGAACGAATATGCAACCTGATTGGTGGCGTGCGGCTTGGGCGCTTGGAGCCCTCGGACATGCGAGTATGTGTCGCGGGATTGGAAGAAACGTTGGCTCCGCTTACGGTGCGGGTTACGTGGGCAACGTTCGTGCGTTGCATGCGCGACGCTGTGCGTGAAGGATTGATTCGAGACAATCCATGTGACATGGTGGATTCCCCGAGCGGCAGGAGACAAGATTTTCTTATTCTCACCCCTGCGCAGGCAACCAAACTTTGCAGCGACGAAGTCGAACTCATGTGGAAGCTGGATTGGGTGCTGGGATATCAGACCGGTATGAGGACTGGGGAGCGGCGCGGAATCACCTTCGACGAATTGGTCACAATCGACGGCGTACCGTGCATCCATGTGAAGCGACAGTTGCAGCGGATCGCAGATGATGAGCCGAAGTGGCCTAAGAGGATGGCTTTCGTGCCGATACCGCAGGGCGACCATGAGTGGCTGGTGCCACCTAAGACGGAGGCGGGCAATCGGCTGATTCCGTTGCCGGCAGAGACGTTGGCATTGATGGGCAAGTGGCGCGAAATGCGCCGTACGATGGGATACGGCGAAGATCCGTTGGACCTGTTGTTCATCGATGATAAGCATGGTGGGCGGGCGGTGACCGGTGCCCGGGAACGGTACATGTTCGAGAAGGCCCTGAAACACAGCGGCCTTCCCCATGTGCGCATTCATAGCATGCGGCACACACTGATTACGGCTCTTGCCCAGCAGAACCTCCCCGAAGCCATTCGTCTGGCGTATGTCGGGCATGAGGATGGCAAGGTGGACGCCCAATACCAGCACATGTCGGTGCAGTCTCTTGTTGCCGCCGCTCAAGCAGCTAATAGGCTGATTGGCGTTAGGCAATGATCTGATGTTCGTATTGAGTATTGAATACGCGGTTAATTGCGCGTGGCGGGGTCGGTGTGGATGCCGTGGTCTATCGCGGACAGGACGATCATGGACAGAGTGTGCCGCGGGTTGATGCCGAGCGCCTCGCCGGCCAGGGCGATGGCCTCGTCCTCCATGCCGACGGCCCAGTCGAGGTAGGCCGCCGCGGCCAATGGGTTCACGGCCCGCTTCGTGTGCCCGGCTTCGGCGAGACGGCGGGCGATGCGCCGGGCGCGATCGGCGTCGATGATGGCATGCCCGCGGAACGCGCCGGCGAGGACGCGGTCCATGATGCTCCGGGAGTACGGGTCGTGCGCGTGCTCGGCGAGCATGCCGAAGTCGTCCGCGCACAGGGCCGGGTCGAGCGCGAGGACGATGACCGCGTCCCGCCACGCGAACCGGTGTTCCATCTCGGTTATGAACATGGCGATGTCCGCGTCCGTGTTGACCGCGTTCCACAGGGCGGTCGGGGTGATGCCGGTGGCGGGGTGCGTGTTGATGGCCATAAGGTGCTCCTTGACTGGGTTGATGTGACTTTGTTTTCGCCGTGTTCCGGCGTGGCAGTGCCAGAACCCCGGTCCGTGGCGGGCATGACGGGACGTCTCCGACATGCTCGCGTGCGGCCTGTCGTGTCCGCCGCGGACCGGGGTTAGGGTGCCGTCCCGCCGGAACATGGGGAAACCGCCGCCCGCACGGGCGGCAAGGGAATGGGATGATGACCGCCCGACCCGTGTCGGGCGTCCCCGTCGTGGCGCGCGGTTTGCCGCGCTCCCTGCTTGCCGGGACGCGGGTCACGGGACCGGGACCGTTTCATGTACGGGGATGACGGTGCCGTGTGTGTGGCCGCGTAGCGGCCGAGCCGGGCCGTCCGGCCGTTAGGCCGGCGAGCCCGGCGGCTCGGTATTGAATACGCGGTTAATTGCGCGTGGCGGCCGAGTCGAGGCAGGCGTCGATGACCTGCAGGGCGAGGGGGATCTCCCCGGTTTCGGTTTTCTGCAGGACGAACGCGCGGATGGAGGGCGCGTGCCGCAGCATGCGGTATTCGTCCGCGTCCATGGCGAACGCGTCCGCGCTGTGGAGGGTGTCGTCGATGATCTGCCGGTCGGTGCGTTCCGCGCCGAGCCCGGCCATGCGCCGCAGGCTTCGGCTCCATGTGATCGACCGGCGGCGGCTGGTCGCGTCCACGTATTCCAGCCACAGGCTTCGCATTGACGCTCCCGTATCGGAGGGGAGGGGCTGCGTGTCGTCGAGGAATTGGAACGGGTTCAGCCCGTCGGTTTTCCGCGCGCGCTTGCGGTCCGCGCGCGTCATCTCACGGGCCAGGTCGTATCGGCCGGAGTCTTTCGCGTCGGGGGTCTTGCTCATGTAACTGGCGAGCCGGATCATGTCCCCGTCTGCTTTTTCCACGGTCACGCCGCGTCGTTTCGACGGGGCCTGCGATCCGGATCGACTGTTCGCACGGCCGTGGCCCACATGGCGTGGATGTCGCCGCGCATGCGGTCGGGGTCGAAGTCGCGGTCGAGGAGCAGCAGGACGTGCAGGTGGCAGTGCCAGCCGCCCGTGGGACTCCATGTGATCTCCATGGACCGGATGTAGTGCATGATCCCGGCATGCCGGGCCCATGCGCGCCATGCCTGCCCGCCGCGCATGCGCGACCATGCGCCCGACACCAGATCGATCATCGCGCGCAGCGGGTCGTGGGGCGTGTGCGGGATGGTCAGGGTCAGGAACCCGATCCCGTGCCCGGCACCGGCCCGCCAGTATTCGATGGCTTGCCGCACGTCTCGGGCGCGTTGGGCGCGGATGACGGGCGTGCACAAGGGGCAGGACCATGGGGACGCGCAATGCTCCGCGCCCGTGACGAACGCGCGACCGCCGCGCACCCGGATGCCCGCGATCCCGCCCAGGGGCCACCCGCAGCGTGCCGTGCGCGGCAGTTCGCCCAACCGGTCGTAGGCCACGCGTCCCGTGCCGCGCGACGCGCGGTCGAGCAGCCACGCCTGGGACCGGGCCTGCCGCGCATACTGGCGTTCCCGCCACCCGCGCAACGCGTCCGAGTCGCGCCGCCGGTCGTACGCCGATCGCGCGCCGCCCGTCCCGTTGCCCATGGTTTGGTCCTTCCCCTTTGTCCGGCTAGTTGACGGTGCGGAACCGGACGGCCTCGTGCCGGGCCGTGTCGTGCCAGTAGCCGACGCCGGGCTTGCCGAACGGGATCGCGTGCGGCGCGCACCCGTCGCGCACGGCGTCCTCGCCCATCATCATGACCGTTTCGGCCTTGCTGTTGAGCGCCAGGGCGATCCGGTTGGGGAACCGGTCGCGCAACGGGGTGGCTTCCTTGCGGGGGTCCTGCGTGGCGGCGACCACCGTGACGCCCGCGCTGCGGCCCAGTCGCAGGATCCGGTCGAGCAGGTAAGCGGGCCTTCTCCTGCTTGGCTTTCGTGTCCCGGTCGGGCGCGCCGGCGAGCTCGCCCATCTCGTCGATCAGCACCACGATCAGGGGCATGCCCCGGTCGATGGTCGTGTTTGCCAGTCCCATGTCGCGCAATCGCCGGTTGCGTTCGCCGCGCAACCCATCCACTCGTTCCAGCAATCCGATCGCGGCGTCGAGATCGGTGGCGAGGCCCGCCATCCAATGCGACCACGGCGTCAGCTCGACCCCGTCCTTCAAATCGATGCCGTACAGCAGGGTGTACCCGTCCGCGACGGCCGGGATCATGTTGCGGATGAGCTGACGCAGGAGACGGGACTTCCCGGCCCCGCTTCTCCCGGACAGGAACGTGTGGCGCCCGGGTGGGATCGTGATCACGCCGCCGTCCAGGATGTTGCGGAACCATAGGATTCCCGCCCATTCGGGCGGCGGCGCGATGTCGCGGCGTGTCACGACAGCGTCCACTCGCGCACGCGGGGCTTGCACATGCGGGTCTCGCTGTCGTCCATGCCGAGGGCCTGCTGCAGGCGGATGCCCGCCTCCACGGCCTCTTCGGGGGAGGTGATCTTGGGGATCGCGCGCACGGGCACGCGGATGCGTATGCCGCTGGTGCGCCCCCACGTGAACGGCAGGCGGGGCTTGCCGTAGCGGATGGAGACGAGATTCCGGTCCTGCGCGTCCCGGATGCCGAGGATCGCGCACACGGTCTGCCGGTCGTCATCGGTTTCCCTCGCGCATCGGTGGACGACGACCACGACGGCGACGGCCATGGCGAGCGCAAGGACGATGACGGCGACGGTGCCGGGATGGGCTAATAATTGGTCTAACATGATGGTTCCTTTCGTATGGGTGCGGCGGGACGCCGGCGCCTTCCGGTTGGGTGGCGTCCCGCCATGGTTGGATTGGCTGTTTTTAGAGCTTGACCGGCCCGCCGGGGTTGTTCGCGGGACGGACGTCGTCGGCGCTGTAGGAGACGCCGCTGCGTCCCTCCGTGTTCCACGGCATGGCACGCAGGTTGTCGAAGCGCAGCTTCTCGTTGTCATTGAACTTGAACGGCTCCGTGTGGGGCACGCTCACCTCGAGCACCTCGGGGCGCTCGTCGGCGGGTTTGACGAGCACGCTGACGCGCTGCACGGGCACTCCGTCCCTTAGGACGGTCTTGCCCTCGTTGTCGGTGCGAGTCTCGGACTGGACGAACCGGGGCTCGCCTAGACGGGCGGGATCAACCGGAATCCTTCGCATGATTTGTCTCCTTGGTCTTTTCGATGAAATACGCAAATGGCGGTGCCGTCTGCGCTGCACATCTATGCACGGAAGAAGACGGTGCAATGCTCACGGGGTTTCGGATTGCACATGTGTGCATGAATACGGCGTGCGGCGTGTGATGCAATCGCGTGTCAGCGTTGTTGAATGTCGGCTGACATATCTCGGACTTACTGCCGCAACGATTCCAAGGACTTTGTCAGAAAGTAAGCCATCACGGCACATGTGCCCTAGGGCACTGTTGTTCATTCGAATGGCAGGGGGCTCTTACTTTTTGACATTTCTCCCAAACCTGTTGTGGCAGTAGGATCGATGGCGTCAGACTTGATCGTGACATACGGTTGACTTGTCACGTAGAGGAAAACTGGAGGCGAAACGTGGATCCGTTGTCGTTGGGAGCTGTTCCATCGGAAGGAGACCGAATCGAGGCTCAGCGATTGGATACAGCCCTCCGTGAGGATCGGACTGGTGAACTGGTCTTGAGTGGAGAGGTCGACCTCGTCGTCATTGATGCGCACCGTTTCGGTGGTCTCGACGGGATGCGTGGCCATCCAGTGCATGTGCGCATTGGATATAACCCAAGCCAGAAGCTGAAAAGAACGCCACCCGGTTGCCGGTTGCTGACATACCACAAGCATCTTATCGGTTTTATTGACAACGAGGAACTGTTGCAATTGGATGATGTCCTACGACGCAATGGCCTGCACATGGTCGTCAAATGCCTGCCATCGTATGACGGATCCGCGTGTTTGTTTGTGCCCCCCTCTCGAGACGCTTCGAGAATTGTCCCGTGTGATCAGACTCCATCGAAAATGGCCATTGCCTGCTTCATTACTCAAAAGACAGTTCATGGCGGAGCGCGAGTATGCCAGAATCCAACGGAACAAATGCTCGTTAACCTTGACGTTCACCGATGCGCGACGAATCCCCCATTTCGTCGTTTCTCACCCATTTTGGTCCGGTCGCTGCCATGTGGTCGAACAATTGCCCGATCCCGGGGTGCGCCGTGCCCCGATATGCAGGTTGATGTCTTCATTTGGTTGCAATGAGGTACTATCCGCGAAACGCCGCGGCGATACCAGGGCCAATATCCCCTTTGCGTTCCTGCATCGTTATCGAGCAGAGCCGTTGGATGTCGTGTGCGTGGCTGTGCTGCCGGCTGGACGTCGCAAGCCTCTTGTCAGAATCGCGATAGCGCCCAGTTCTCAGTCAATCTGATGTTCATTGGACCACCTATCCGCAATTCTTGCGGTTAAAGCTCATTTTCCCGTGTCGACGACGTATACCCCATGGCGTCACAGCAACTGGGATCACGAAATTCGTTTCTTGATCCCCCGAGACGACATCGGAGGTAACCGAATGCTATCTGAAAACGAATTCTTGCAGGGGGACTGCGCCATCCTTCTCAAGCCGTTACCGCGGCTTGAACCCCTACCGCCGTATCCAGGTATGCTACGTAAGCTATGCACGCTGCTGTCCGGGGTGTCCTGCACGACCGATGCGTTTGACAATGACTGGCTAATCATTTCTCCGGACGGTCGTCGAATCACCGTCCCGAAAACCGATGCGGGGTTTCCCGTGTGCTCGCCCGGCGCGGCGCTGGCGATGGCCGAATTGCGCGTGACGATGGGTGGTGGCCCCCTCGCATTCGCCATTCAGGAAGGCACTGGTAGGCTCTGGCATCGTCGTGTGGAAAACGGGAAAACCATGTTCCATCCCATCGCCAGTATCGAAGCGGAGTTTGGAATCCCTCTTTCCGATCATCTTTCCGGCATCGACGAGTTCGTGCGACGTGCCGTGGAACGGGTTCCCGGGGCGCGTCTGGTACTAGGGGTGAAATTCGCCAACCAAGGTTTTGCGCGCACCTATTGCGGCGGAGGCAGTAGGTCGCGCACCACGATCGTCAACCCCGACGACCCCCGATTCAGCATGATCTGGTCGCTCGATCTGTCTCACATCAGCTATTGCAACGAGCGTGTCAAGCGCTTCCAGCATATGGCCCACTTGATTGTGGACGAAAAGACGACCGCCGAAGTACTGGCTCGTTCCATAGCGGCTCCGGTTTGTCAGCCCTATATGCATGGGGCTGCGTTTTTCACCGGCCCGGGCGGCAACGGCAAGGGTCTGACCATTCAAGCCATCGCCGCATTGTATAAGGGGTTGGCCTCGCCGTTCAATCTGGCATCCCTGCTGGGGGTGGCACGCTCGTCATCCACCACGAACGACCAAGCCTCGGTCGGTCTGCTGACCGGATTGCTCGCCTATGACAGCGATGCGGTCAACCCTGGACAGGGACTTGTTGAGAACCTCAAGAAGGCCACGGCGGGTGAGACCCTGTCCATGCGACTGCTCAAGCAGAACGTCTCGAGCAATACGGTGACCGCGTTCATGATCATGGCTACGAATCGGAGCAGCACTCTGCCGTCCACTCCAGAGTGGAAACGACGTATTTGGAATGTTCCGTTTCGCTCCGACACCACTGAGGAAACGGTTCTGCGGTGGGCCGAGTATCTGGGTGACGGCACGAACCCGGACGATGGCGTCATTGACGCGCTCATGGCCGGTGCCGTGAGCTTCGCGTACGGGCATCCCGACCCCGTGGTCGTCAACCGGTTGACGGAGGGATTGACTCTGTATGGGCAAACCGTGCGAGATCTGCTCATGTCGTGCGCGCCTTTGGGCGCTGACGGGCTGCCTGACAGGCCTCGTGTGCCTGTGTCCTGCTCGGTGCTGAAAGATCTTCGCGTTGGGGAGAAGGAGCGCGCGGACCAACTGTCCCTGATGGGATTGACCACGGCCAGCAAACGAGACGTGCACGGTGACGGCCGTACCAGGCAGGTCATTTGCATTAAGGACGCACGGCGATTCGAGCCGTTCGCCGACGAGTGGCGCAAACAGGACGCGGCAAACCGCCGTGAGCAGATCATCGAGGACGAGACCAAGGCGGAATTGGTTGGCAAGGCTCGCGGGCTGCTGCTTGATGCAAAGCCCCTTATGGGGTTGGACACGACAGCTCAGATACGAACGGTGCAGAGCATACCGGAGATGGATGGATGGATACTCACGCCCAATGAAAACCAGTGGGACGGCAAGGATGAAAAAGGGATCCGTGCGCATTGGCAGGATGATGAGGCTATTTGCAATAGCCTGCGGTCGTACGATCCGGCTGGCGTGCCGGACAAATATGGGTTCTCGGCGGGCTTAGGACTGATTATCATTGATTGCGACGCCCCTAAAGACAAGAAATCCTATCCGGAACATGGTGTTGATACCCTCGCGAAGCTTGGGATCACACTTGACGATCTGAGAACGCTCGCATTTCGTTCCATGCATGGTGTTCACCTCGTCTACCGCATGCCTGCGGATTGGATCGGCAGAGTCAAGGCGTCCACCCATGTACATGGAACCAATGTTGATTTGCGTCCCGGTCATAAAAGCTATGTTGTCGGACCCGGTTCCCATTGGGTGAGCCGGAAGGGTACCCAGTGCAACTATCCGGGCATCATCATGCTGCCACCGGAAACTCTTATAGATTCAGCCGATGAATCCTCGCAGAAGGAGCGTCGCATCCCGCTATTGCCCGCGTCGATCGCCGAGTGGATCGCATCCGATCCCAAGTGTCTCGAAAAGCCATCTATTCCCGAGGCGCCGCGCCCAGCTCCGGTCAATCATGACGATGGGAAGAGGAACGATGGTTGGCATGTCGACATTCCTCCTATGGGACCCGGCGCCACGCATGACGCTGCTCGGGACACCGCTATGAAAATCGCGGGGATCGCGGCTAAGTACAATTGGTCGGATGCGCGGCGCGACGCCGAAATGGATCGGCTGCGCGCCGCCGTACCGGCTTCGCACGATCCGCAGGACACGGAACGCGTGATCTCTTCCGCGATTCGCAAAGCCTCCGGTCGTTGAGAGCAAAAACGGTGATCGGGCGAGGAAAACTAAGACTGCCGTCGTGCGATATGTTACGAAATGCTATCAGCACGACGGCAATACCTCGCATCGATTTGCCCGGTGAGGGGGATGGTGGGTTGGAGGTTTTCCCGGTTTGGGTAGAGGAATCCGGCGGTCAACTGGCTTAACCGGTTGGTGAGTACGCCCGCGTTACCGGCGTTGATCTCGCCGGGCTGCAAATCCACCGTCAAATCCGATAGCAGCCGGTCGTACACGTGTCGTGTCCCGTCGGGCATGCTGACGGAGCGTATGTCCACGATCGGGTCCGTGATGTCGGGCCGATACTCCCGTCGGCTCATGGACAGGCAGAATGGTTGGATGGCGGTCATGATCTCGTCGAACGCACCCGGATTCGGCTCCCACGAATACACGACACCCGTCCGCCAATTTCTGGCCCCCGCATGGAACCAAGCCTCCCGATACCGGGTGATTGACGCGCCCAACGCTTGGCCGCCGTCAATCACATGGATTTCCGCCCACAGATTCTCCAAACTTTTCGGCACGGGCGTGCCCGTCAACCCGATGATCCGCTTCATGGTTCGCCGGCGGCGTTTGAGAATCCGGAACCGTTGGCTGCGGGGATTCCGGTACGCGCTCAGCTCATCCACAATCAGCCCGGTCCACGGCCACACGGTGACGTGCGCATCCAACCATGGGAGGCATGCCGATGATATCAGCGTCACATCCGGCAAGCCCGCCCGTTGGCAGGCGGCCAACCGTTGCCGGACGGGCACACCCAAGGATTGGCGGGACAACTGATGGTAGGCCGCCCACTTGTCCAGCTCCCGCTCCCACGTGTGCTGGCGGATCAGTTGGGCGGGCACCACCACCAGCCACTTCAATCCCTCCCCGCGTCGCCGGCACAAGTCCATGACCGCGATGCTCGTCAACGTTTTACCCAACCCCATGTCCAAAAACAGGCCGCAATGCGAATGGTGGAGCGCGAACCGGACGGCCGTCTTCTGATACTCGGTTAAAGGACTCGTCATACGCATCGGGTATGCGTCCATTCGACGTGCGAACACGGGTTCCGACCGGAAACCCGGGGCGACACGCCGACATTCCAGCACACGCCCAAACACTCTGAACCCGCACCATTGCAACGATCCCACCGTCATACGCCGTCAACCCGCCCACCCTTGTCAGGGGTGGGGGACGCATTCACGTGAGCAACACCACCGAAAAGACGGGCTGCCGGGGATGATCACACAATGGGCTCCCACGGCCTGTCAACCCGGCGAGCCGAATACAATAGCAACCCACGACACCCAAGGAAGGACGGAAGAGAATCATGAGGAACACTCTTCGCAAACCCCTCGCGACGATCACGATGATCACCGCGATCGGCATGCTCACCCCCGCCACCATCATCCCCACGGCCTACGCGAACGACAACACCACTGTTACGGTCGCCGCCGACCAGCTCACCCAAGCCCAAGCGAAGCTTGACGCCGCCAAACAGGACGTCAACACCAAACAGGCAGCCGTCGACCAGGCCACCAAAGAATACGATGATGCGAAAACCGCATACGAGCAAGCCCTCAAAGACAACCAGGGCAGCGGCGCTTTGACACCCGAACAGCAGGCCGCACAAACACAATTGGCAAAAGGCTTCTACGGGTTCCTCCAACAGGAAGGCTCCCCAGCCGCCAAAGACCTCATCACCAACGACCCCACATTCAAACAATGGGTGCAGGACAACAACGTCAACCTCAGCAACGTGGGTGCCAACAGCAGCTTCAGCTTCGACAACGTGAACAAATCCCTCGACCTGATCGACAACACCAATGAGGTCCGGCAGGCCGAAGGCCAGACCACGGTGACCGTCACCGACTATCTCATGGCTGGCGCAGCCATCTCCAATGAGAAAGTCATCAAGAACTACGCGCACACCAACGCGCCCTGGGCCGGCTCCGAAAACATCGCCGATGGTTGCGGTGTTCAGTCGGTCGAATGCTGGGCCAACATGGAGAAAAAGTATTTCGACCAGTACGCGCAATCCGACAGCGAACTTGCCGCACACCGCTACGACTCCTACTGGGTGTACGTCAACCGTCCCGACATCTACGAGGGCAACGGCAACTACATGACCACCGGTCACTACCTCAACATCATGGACAAGAACAACAAGAGCGTCGGAGTGGGATTCGGCCAACATCCAACCGGATATCAGGATTTCACCACTGATACCACGACGCAGCAGTTCCGACGTGACGAAAAGGGCACGGCATACACCGTCGCCGAGTTCCGTGCGAAGCTGAACGCGTACGTGTCGAAGCTCAAGGAGCAGGCCGGCTCCACCGGCAACCAGACCGAGGTCGACAACGCGAAGAAGAAGCTGGACGAAGCCCAACGAAAACTCGACCAGGCCCAACAGGCGTTGGACGCGGCCCAGAAGACGCTGGAGCAGGCGCAAAAGGAATACGACGAAATCAAGAACAATCAGGGAGGCCAGCAGCCCGGCGGCGACACCGACAAGCCGACCGGTGACGGTACGAGCGTGTACAGGCTGTTCAACCCGTACATGACCCAGGGCACCACCCACCTGTACACCACCAGCAAAACCGAATACGATCATCTCCAAACCCTCGGCTGGAAGGGCGAGGACATCGTGTTCCACGCCGCCAAATACGCGTCCAGCAGCCCCGTATGGCGACTCTACAACCAGTACGACGGCTCCCACCACTACACCACCAGCATCGACGAATACCAGCACTTGCAGGACGTCGGCTGGACTGGAGAGAAAATCGCATGGTACGCGCCCGATCAAGGCAGGGACGTGTACCGCGTCTACAACCCGTACACCGGCGAACACCTGTTCACCGCCGACCACGCCGAAGCGCTCAAACTCATCAACATCGGCTGGACCGACGAAGGCATCGCCTTCAAAACCAACTGACCACAACAGTTCAGTCAAGTGAGGTGGCCCCTCCCCGAACGCCTGGGGAGGGGCCACCTCACTCAACCCGCTTGCTCGCAAGATTCACATGCGAACAAGGGTCAGCCGACTACTCCACGCTATGGCGACGCTTGCGGGACACCAGAGTCATGGTGATGCTCGCGCCGGCGATCAGCACGATCGCCACGCCGATCAGCACGCCCATCGTCGTACCGGTCTGCGGCATTTTCGCCAGCACCTTCGGAACGACCGTGACCACACGATGCTCCGTGGTCGTGTTCCCGGCCTTATCCGTCACCGTGTACGTCAACTCGTACTTGCCGGGCTTCGACGGGTCAACGGTGCCGGTGACCGTGATCTTGCCGGTCACATCACCATCCTCCCGGTCGGTGCCGGTCACATTCTCCATGGGATCGAACTTGTCGCCCACGGTGATCTGCTTGTCGTCCGTGCCATCGATCGTCGGAGGAGTGTTCTGCCACACCGCATACCAGGTTTTCGTATCACCGAAATTCACGGTGACCTTATCACCCGGCTGCTTGGATGGCGTGGTGGCCTTCGGATCCTCAGCCCAGCCCAAAAACACGCGGCCCGTGTAGGTTGGCTTCTGAGCGGGGATCGTGAACTCCTTGCCGCCGCCCGGCTGGCCGGCCGCGGTCTCACCCTTCGGAGCGTTCTCACCGCCGTTGGGATCATACTGGATGACCGCATCCTTGTCGGCGCTCCACACGGCGTACAGTGTGACCGTTTTGCCGTAGTCGACCGACAGTTTGCTTGACGGCTGCGTGGTCGCGGTCGTGGCTTTCGGATCCTCAGCCCAGCCGAGGAACTTGTGGCCCGCCCACGTGGGGGTTTGCGCGGGGATCGTGAACTCCTTGGCGTCTCCCGGCTGACCGTTCGCGGTCAACGCGTTGGGCGCGTTCTGACCGCCGTTCGCATCGAACTTGACGGTGGCGGGCTGGTCGGCCTGCCAGACCGCGTACAGCGTGGTCGTGTCGCCATAGTTCACGGTGATCTTCGCGCCCGCCTGCACGGTCGGCGTGGTGGCTTTCGGATCCTCGGCCCAGCCGAGGAACTTGTGGCCCGCCCGCGTGGGCTGCGTGTTGGACACGGTGAACTCCTTGGATGCGCCCGGAGTGCCGGTCGCGGATTCGGCTTGGGGAGCATCCTGACCGCCGTTCGCATCATAGTTCAACGTGGCGTCCATGTTCTCCACCCACACGGCGTACAGGGTTTTCGTGTCACCATAGTTCACGGTGACCTTGCCGCCCGGCTGCACGGTCGGCTTCGTGGCCTTCGGATCCTCAGCCCAACCCAGGAACTTGTGACCCTCCCATGTTGGGGTTTGCGCGGGAATCGTGAACTCCTTGTTTCCGGTGGTGCCGGTTTCCGACAGATCACCGGGCGCGCCCGTACCGCCGTTCGGGTCGAAGTGGACGACCGCATCCTTGTTTTCCTGCCAGACCGCGTACAGCGTGATGGTGTCACCATAGTTCACGCTGACCTTATCACCCGCCTGATAGGTTGGCGTGGTGGCGTTCGAATCGGTGGCCCAGCCGAGGAACTTGTGGCCCGCCCACGTGGGCTGCTGGTTGGACACGGTGAACTGCTTCGCTCCGGTGGTGCCGGTCGCCGACTCGCCTTGGGGTGCGCCCTGACCTCCGTTCGCATCATACTGGAGGTTCGCGTTCGCGTTCTCCTCCCAGACCGCGTACAGGGTGGTGGTGTTCCCGTAGGCGACGTTCACCGTGTCGCCGGGCTGATGGTCGGCCGTGGTGGCCTGCCGGTTCTCAGCCCATCCCTTGAACACGTGCTTCGCCCACGTGGGCTTGCCGTTGGGGATGGTGAACGTGTGCGTGCCGCCCGGCTGGCCGGCCGCGCTTTGCGCCGCGGGCGCGCCGCTACCACCGTTGCCGTTGAACACGAGGCCCGCGTTCGCTTCCTTCTGCTGCCAGACCGCGTACAGGGTGACGGGCTGGTCGGCGGACACGCGCACCGTGCTGCCGGCCTGATACGTGGCGTTGGTGGCGGTGGAACTGGTGGACCAGCCAAGGAACGTGTACCCGTTGCGCGTGGGCTTCTGAGCGGACACGGTCGCGTTCATGGTGCCGCCCGTCGTGTTCGACGTCTCCCAATCAGCGGGCGCGCCACTGCCGCCGTTCGCATCATAGTGCAAACGGTAATCGTAGGTGGTTTCGGCCGGGCAATCCCAAATGGCGTACAGCGTGGTGTTCGACTGGATGTTCATGGTCTGACCCGGACGGTACGTCGTACCCGTGCCGGACGAGCTTGTGTTCCACGCTTGGAACGTGCACTGGCCGCCCGCATTGCTCTTCGAGAAACCATTCTGGGAGACCGTCAGGAACGAATCCTGCGGAACCGTCTGGCTTGGCACGCTGCCCGTACCGCCATTGCCGTTATACGTCAACGTGACATTCTGAACATTGTCTCCAGGATTATCTTTCACAAAGAACAATCCGACGCCGGCGACATTGTGCCCGTAATTGTCACTGTTGATGCTGGTTCCGCCGCAGGAGACGGTTGCCTGACGTCGAATGTCATCGGCGTTCCCGGATTGTTCGGATGGCTTGGTGTCAAAAAGCAGGGTCGCAAAGCACGAGGTGCCTTTGGTGGCTTTGAATTTGCCGGTGGTGCCTAACGGTGGGTAGGGGGGACGGTCTTCAGGCATTGAATTGCTTTTATCTCCCGCAGCAAGCACGATCCAGTAATCATCGTTCAAGGTGAAATACAGGTTCGCGCTGCCGTTGCCACGCCAGTCATCACCGCCACGGTTGATGGCGAAACGTGAATTGTTGCAGAACATGCTAATGATTACATTGTTCTGACTGTTCACGGATGGGGAGGAATAAGAGGCGGGAATAGGCGCGGAGCGAGCATCCTGCCATGTTTGACCTTTCCAGAAGTCGATGGCTGCGACGCTGATGCTGGTGACCGGGCTGGTCACACCGGAATCCGCGCAACTAGCCACCGGCATGATGCCCGCGTCCGGATCAGTGGTGACACTATCAACCATGCTGGCTTGCGCGGGAAGAACCATACCACCCAACAGGGTGGCGGTGGCGAGCATCGCGCCCACAATCGACGTGAGCTTGCGTTTCAACCCGAAACCTCCCTTCCAAGTCCGGGGGTTAGTTGAATCATGTTGGTTCATGATCATTTCCTTTCTCTAACTATTTGGCGGAATGCCTGCCGTAGGGCAGTAGCTTGCGTTCCCTGCGGGTCTGCCAGCCGGTCCAACCCGTGTAGCCGATCGAACAGGGCAGGGTGGCGACCGCGCTCAACGTGAACCAGTCGCCAAGAATCGGGTTGCCACGCTCTGCGTCCCGTTCGAACGGGGCGACATCCGGCATGGACGCGCGTACTCCCGACACGATGAGACGTTTCGTGTTCACCCCATACGGCCAACACGTCAACAGGGTCACACGATCCTCACCACGGACAATCGTGAGGCTACAAGGGCGTAGCGTTCGAGGAGTACGCCGCCTGACATGACACCGACGACAAGAAATGTCGGTTAGGATGACCTTGATCATGGTCATAATGGTCGGTTGGAGCGGACGGTGCCCTGTCGTGGATTCAGGGCGGGCGAGCCGTGCTATCCATGGGTCAATGTCGGCACTGGTGATTTGCCGTCGACTGGCCACTCGGCGTGCCGCGGTTTGCTTTCCCAAAGCCGGTCCGGGAAAACTGGCTAACGCAGGGTTTTGATGATCTTGCATAGTCCTTCGCTGTCCGACTCGAACGACGAAGGAGAATTTCCATGACGCCACAAAACAAGGAGCGTATGCTTCAGGCCCCGTTGGCTGATCGTCTTACCCTGACCATTCCGGAAGCAGCCGTGCTGTCCGGTTTGCCGGTCAAGATCGTGCGTGCGGCCGTCCTGAATGATGACCTGCAGAGCTTCACCGTGGGCAGTATGACGAAACGGGTGAAGCGCACCGACTTGGACGACTGGATCCGCACCCTGTGACTTGGTGATTTCTCCTCGGATATCGGTGTGGCGAAAGGCTACCCTTTGGCTACCCATGTATACTGGAGTCTGTCGGATGGCAAGCGGCAGTAGGCGGGAAGCCGATGGTCAGGGCCTTGCAAGTGTTCAAGTTCAAAGTGAGCAAGAAGTGACGGTGCATCCCCGCTGATGCTTGCATCCCGGGCCCCGCCCTTCTGGCAGCAGGAGGGCGGGGCCCGTTGTTTGGATGCCATGTGACGGTCAAGTGCGGCATGAAGCCGGTCTTCGGGTCGAAACATAGATCGTCGTGATATACAAGTTGCATGAAAATATAATCATTTCGGTGTAAAATGATAGACAATGAAGTAAAGGAGTTGACATGAGCATACAGATTGCCACTCGTGTTGATGATGATCAGGCGGCGATGTTCAAGGAAACCGCAAGACGTCTTGGCACTACACCGTCAGATGTGCTCCGTATGTTCATCAGCGCCTTCAACGAGCACCGTGGTTTCCCCTACGACGTGCGTCTGACGCGGGAGACTCAGGAGAATGCGATGCCTTTTGACTCCGAGCATGAAGCCACCGAATACGCAAGCCGGCTTGCATTGAGACTGTCCGATGAAACGAGGTGAGATCTGGACGCTGTAGGCCGACGGGTACGCCAGCAAACCCCGACCGGTGGTGCTGGGCTTGATGTGACGGCTTCCTCGCAATCGGCTCCGGACCCCTATGCGGACCATGGCTGCGATTCCCGTACCATACGGCCTACAGTGGAGACATCGCAAGTGGAGACATCGCATGGCCGGCGCGAAGGGCCATGGCAGTGATCCGAAGGGAAGGCGCATATGAGCGAGCAAACGGAACCGGCCCTTGGTGCCGAGGATCTGAGGCGGTTGCGCGAGGCGGCGGCGGGCAATGACGTCGAACCCGAGCCGGGACGCCGGGGCGGTGGTCTGCGTCTCAACGGCAAGGGCTTCGAGGACATCATCTTCAGCCATTGGGGGCCGAATCCGAACAAGCTGCCGGCCGTGCGCAGTCCGCTGGCGGACGACGCCGCCAAGCATCGCGCCGAACTGGCCGCCAAACTGCCGGGGGAGCGGTTGGTGATTCCCGCCGGCGCGGTCCGACATCGCACATGGGACACCGACTTCCTGTTCCGCACCGGCACCGCGTTCGCCCATATGACAGGCTTGGGCCGCGACTTGGAGGCCGACGCCGCGCTGGTCATCGATCCGGTCGTTGCCGCGGATGGCGGTGTTGGACACCGGGCCGCGATCTTCCTCGAACCGGCCATTGACCGCACCAATCCGCGCTTCTTCTCTGATTCCAAGCACGGCGAATTCTGGGTGGGCCCGCGTCCGCTGCCGGCCGATTTCCACATCATGACCGGCCTTGAGATCCGGAATATGACCGAATTCGAGGACGCCCTGCGCGCGGGCGCTGGTCCGGACGGCATCCGCATCCGCGTGCTGCGCGGCTACGATCCGCGGATCGACGCGACGGTGGACCGTGTGCGCGAGGAAGTGGGGCTTGGGGACGCGGCCGCCAATCGCGGTGTGGACGCCGTGCTCGAGCAGAGCTCCGACGAATGCCGCATCATCAAGACCCCGCGCGAACTCGACGAAATCCGCAGGGCCGTGGTCGCCACCGAACGCGGATTCGAGCGCGTGGCGGACGTGCTGCCCATCGCGCGCAAGGTCAAGCGCGGCGAGCGACTGCTTGAGGCCACGTTCACGCACTCGTGCCGCTATGAGGGCAACGGCATCGCCTTCGGCACCAATGCCGCGTCCGGCCCGCGCGCCACGATTCTCGACTACCACGCCAACGATCATGCGCTCAGGGACGGCGATCTGTTCCTGCTCGACGCGGGCATAGAGCTCGACTCGCTGTACGCCGCGGACATCACGCGCACCATGCCCGTGGGCGGCCGGTTCACGCCGGCCCAGCGGCGGGTCTACCAGGCCGTGCTCGACGCCTCCGATGCGGCGATCGAGGCGGCCAACAAGCCCGGCGCGGTGTACAGCGACATGCTGCACGCGGCGCTCGAATCCACCGCGCGTTCACTCGCGGACATGGGCATCCTGCCGGTGAGCGTGGAGGAGGCCCTCAGCCCGGACGGCCACCAGCATTACCGTTGGCTGTATCACGGCACGGGCCATCATTTGGGCCTCGACGTGCACGATGCCTACCGTTCGCGCAACGAGCTGTACGCGGACGCGCCCCTGCGCCCGGGCATGGCGTTCACGCTCGAACCGGGTCTGTACTTCGACGCGGCCGACGAACTCGTGCCGCCGGAATACCGTGGCATCGGCGTGCGCATCGAGGATGACCTGATCGTAGGTGAGGACGGTGTGACGCGTCTGGTGAGCACCTTCGCCCGCACGCCCGACGAGGTGGAGGCATGGCTCGCGGCGCACGAGCCCGAAGACTATCTGCCGAGCTTCCTCGAGCACGAGGCCGAATGCGCGTGAGCCGTGGCCGCGTGATCCGCGTGAGCCGTGGAGGGCCCGCGCATTGTCGGCTCCACACGGCAAGGTGAGGGCTATGCAAGAAACCCTATCCAAGCTCGACCTGTCCGCCTTCGACCGGATCGCCGTGTGGTACGGCATGCTGCCCGCCGCGGCGAAAAGCGTGATCACCATCGCGGTGGGCGCGGTATTGGCCTATGTGGCGTTCAAAGTCGTCATCAGGATCGTCAAAACCGTGCTGCATGCGGTGATCGCGGCCGTGCTCGCGTTCCTCATCGGCACCGTGCCGGGTAATCTGATCCTGAGCCGGACCTTCGACCGCGTGGAGCAGCAGGTCGGCCCGTCCATCAGCCAGATCGTCAACCGCTGAGCGATTCGCTTCGCCGGTCCGCTTCCACGTCAACCCGATTCCCAGCCAATTCACGATCAACCCATTACCGGAAAGGATTGCCATGCAACAGCAACAGTATGTGTGCGCCAAGTGCGGATGCCGCGAATACGACAGCGACCAGTTCCAGGCCACCGGCGGCGAGTTCGCCAAGCTCTTCAACGTGCAGAACAAGAAGTTCATCACCGTCAGCTGCCGCGACTGCGGGTACACCGAGCTGTACCGCGCCCAGACCAGCAGCGGCATGAACGTGCTCGACTTCCTCGTCGGCTGACCATGGCCGCTCCCGATCTGGACATCCGCGTATACGATCGCGCGCCCCGCGCCGCCCGCGAGATCAGGCTCGAGGCGTTCACGTCGCTGGCGGATGTACGGCCGGAGTTCGACGAGTGGGACGAAACCGGACCGGCCGTGCATCTGCTGGCGTTCGCGCGAGCCGACGCCGTGGATGCCGAGGGTGCCGTGGATGCCGATGGTGACGCTGACGCCCAACCCGTCGCCACCTGCCGTTTCTATGCCGATTGCGATCATCCTGATCAGACGGGTCGCTACGTGATCGCGCGCCTTGCCGTGACCCCGCGTCTGCAGGGCCGTGGCATCGGCGGCCGTTTGCTGGACGACGCGGAATCCCGCATTCGTGCGGCGGGCGGACGGCTTGCGGCGGTGCATGCCGATCGGGGCATGTTCGCGTACTACGAGCGCCGTGGCTATGAGCGCACCGCGGAGATGTACGATGGCGGCACGCACGGCTGGCTCGTCAAGCCGCTGGTCTGAGACCGAGACGCCTGGCGCGCCGCCGGCGCCTGATCACACCGCCGAAGTCCGGGCGCACCGCCCGTACCGATTATGAAAGGACCTTTTCATGCAGCGACCGATCATGACCTCACCATCATTCCTACGCATCCCCTCGGCGCCCGCCACCGCCTCCGAAGCCGATCTGGCCGTCGCGCGCGATCTTGCGGACACCCTCGCAGCACACGCCGAAGCCTGCGTGGGCATGGCCGCGAACATGATCGGCGTGTCCAAGCGCATCATCGTGTTCGCCGACGAGGCGACCGGCCGCGCGATGACCATGTTCAACCCCGTGATCATCGCAAAGGCAGAACCGTACGGCGCCGAGGAGGGCTGCCTGTCCTTGGATGGCATGCGCGAGACCACGCGGTACCGGCGCATCACCGTCACCTACCAGGACCGCCGCATGCGCGAGCACACCGCGAAATTCGAGGGCTTCACCGCGCAGATCATCCAGCACGAGGTCGATCACTGCGACGGCGTGCTCATCTGATCGGACTTGCCGACCATATTGTCGATTCGTGTGGTGGTTTTTGCCGGATGATTATATAGCCGGACCGCCATTCCGCCATTTTTCGGCGGTTTTATCTGCTCCGGAACTGCGGAACCACCACACGAATCGGAAATATTCTGCTTTCAGTACCTGGGCACCGGGGCGGGAGGCTCCAAACCGGTCTTCTCGTGCATATCCGAGGAACGGTACTGCATGTCCAGCGCCGCCACGGCCCCATCGGCCACCGCGGTGACCACCTGGCGCAGGTCCTTGGCGCATACGTCACCCGCCGCATAGATGCCCGGCACGTTGGTGCGCTGCTTGGAGTCGACGATGATGTAGCCGCGGTCGTCGCGCTCCACGAATCCGTCCACCAGCGTGGTGTTGGGCACGAATCCGGCGAACACGAACACGCCGAACGCGGTGCCGCGCGGCGTCCGGTACTGGATCACCTCCCCGGTGCGCCGGTCGCGCAGCTTGGCCCAGCGCAGATCGTCATCGCCGCCCACGGCGAGCATCTGCGTGTTGAACCGCACCGAGATCTTGGGGTGCTTGAGCGTACGCTCGGCCACCTGCGACGCGCAGGTGAAGTGGTCGGATCGCACGAGCACGGTCACATGGCTGGCGAACTGCGTGAGGTAGACGGCTTCCTCGGCCGCCGAATACCCGCCGCCGATCACGAACACGTCGTATCCGTTGAACACGTTGCCGGCGGACGTGGCGCAATAGGCCACCGCCCCGCGTCCGGTCCATTCCTCCTCGCCGATGAACCCGGCCTTGCGAGGCACCGCGCCGGTGGCGATCAGCACGTTGAACGCGCGCACCACGCCGGCGGACGTGGCGACGGTCTTGATGTCCCCCTCCGGTGCGATGAGCTGCACCTTGGCGTCCAGAAACTCCGCGCCGAACATGGCGGCCTGCCGGTGCATCGATTCCGCCAGCCACTGTCCCGTCGCCCGCTCGATGCCCGGATAGTTGCGCACCTCGCTGGTGAGCGTGATCTGCCCGCCGTACGATCCGGCCTCGATCACCAGCGCCCGGTATCCGGCGCGCGTCAGGTAGATGGCCGCGGACAGTCCGGCCGGGCCGCCGCCGATGATAACGGTGTCGTACAGTTCGCCCTCCGCATCCTCTCCGGCCAGGGGCGTGGGGGAGAGGGTGGGCAGCGGCACCAGCGGTGATGACGATGACATGGTTGGCTCCTTCCGGGCGCGACGGCGGGGGAGACGGGCGTGGCCCCCGATCGCGCCGATGATGGGGCTGATCGTAGGATGGCGTCGTTTCCCGCATCTGACGGCTGTGTAACGCCGGTGTGGCGTGGTTGGCACGCGCTGCGCCGATGGGACCGCCGATGGGCCGCCGGTGGACCGCTGGTGGATCACCGATGGGCCCTGCGCGGTGGTATGTCGCGCCTTTGAATGGGGTTTCGTTGCGGTATGGTTGCACCGGATGACACGTTAGGGAGGGAATGATGATGTATGCGATGATCCGCCGTTGGGTGGCGTTCCTCAGGCCGTACCGCGTCCCGCTGTCCGCGAGCGTCGCCTCGCTGGCCGCAATCGCGCTGTGCCTGGGCCTGACGAACATGGTGACCGCGAACGGACGGCACGGCGAGGCCCAATCGGTGGCGGCGGCCCCTGTGGTGGAGCTCGTGGAATTGGACCGTTCCTCCGCGCCGGCGGTGAATGCGGCCCTTGCCGCGAAGCAGGCGCGCGAGCCGCTGATCGCCAAGGTCCGCGCCAACTGGCGCGAGCCTACCGGCACTCAGCCCGACCTGAGCCAGTACTCGGACATCAGCGTGGACGTGAGCCTTGCCGACCAGATGGTCTACGTCAAGTCCGCCGGCAAGGTCATCTACGAGATGGTCGCCAGCACCGGCATCAACGACAGCACGCCCCACGGCACGTTCCGCACCAACGGGGCGGGCGGCGACCACTTCTACACGCCGTACGATCACATGGGTGCCGACTACTGGACGCGCATCACCGGCGTCTACCTGTTCCACTCGGTGCCCACCGGTTACGATGCGGGCGACTACATCGAATCCGAGGCCGTCAAGCTCGGCCAGCCCGCATCGCATGGCTGTGTGAGGCTCACGGTGGCCGACGCCAAGTGGATCCACGAGCAGCTGCCCAAGGGCACTCCGGTCACGATCGGCTGAGCGCGTTCTGCGGCGCGTTGCGCGTGTGACGGCGCCGCGTGCGGCGTCGTCGGGGTCGGGGCTGGCGCCGCTGGGCGGGCGAGTGTGAAAGCATAAAAAACGGGCCGCATCGAAAAGGGAAACGATGCGGCCCGTGGGGAAACGTTAATCAACAAAGAGTTGAGATGTGCGGGTCGGTGGCAGTCCGACCACGCGGGGCGACGACGAAGGGGTCGTCGCATATGTGGAAGTAAAAGAAGTAAGCAATAAGCAGTTAAGTTTTTGGTCGAGCCTTGCGGCCCTGATGAGATGAACTCAGTTGTGCTTGCGCATGACGCGCTTGATGGCCTTCAGGATGCCCTGGGCCATAGCGTAGTTGGCGACGCTCGGGTCGTTCATGGCGATGCGCGAGCGAAGAATGGCGTTCATCATTTCATCATTAGTCATGATCTGTCCTTTCCTCGATCGAAGCGTTTCGCTTCGTCTTTGTGCTGACAGTTGTCATGGTAGAAGACTTGGCCCGTCGAGGACATGCCGCGTTGATCGCATCTTTTATATAATCATCTGCTACACTATTGGAAGTGTTATATTGTCGTAACAATCGGGAAGGGCGAGGATAACGATATGGCGGTTGTCGACGAATCCAAGCTGCGGTACCTCGAGTTCATCCAGCGCGAGGACCGCGTACGGCACCACACCTATGTGCAGGAGATGCGGCAGTACGATCTCATGAAGGCGGGCGACCCCGAGGCGATTCGCGAAAGCGTGCGCATGTGGGATTCGGGCCTGTACGGGCATGTGTCCGACGATCCCGTGCGCAACGCCAAGTACCTGTTCGTCACCTCCATCACGCTGGTCACCCGCTTCGCGATCGAAGGCGGCATGGACGAGGAAGATGCCTACAACGCCTCCGACCTGTACATCCAGGACATGGACCACTGCGCCACCGTGGACGAGGTGCGCCGACTGCACACGGACATGATGACCTTCTTCACCTGGGCCATGGCCGACCTATCCAAACAGGACGTGCAGTCGCGGCCCATCGCCGAATGCCTGGACTACATCCACTACCATCTGCACGAGAAGATCACCGTGGCCATGCTCGCCGACCATGTCCAGCTCAACCCCACGTACCTCTCCGAGCTGTTCAAGCGGGAGGTGGGCGTACCCGTCTCCCAGTACATCACGGACCGTCGCATGGAGGCCGCGTGCAACATGCTCAAGTACTCGCAGTACTCCCTTGCGGAGATCGCGCAGATCCTGGCCTACCGGTCGCAGAGCCACTTCACCAAGGTGTTCGGCAAGGCGGAGGGCATGACCCCCAAGGAGTATCGGGACCGGTACGCGAAGACCGGCATCTGGCCGGAGTGACGGGACGGTGGAGCTCGGCGATGGGCTTTGGCGCCGGGCTTTGGCGGCGGGGTGGCGGCCTGCGGCGGCCCGCGGTGACGTCCGGGTGAATTCTTCCCTCCGCCGGCGTGAACGGGCGCGGCGGGACATGCGCGGCGCGGCGCGATCGACTACGTTGTAATCAGTACACAGAACGAGAATAGGAACAACATCATATGGGAATGCCCCTTGACATGTATGTGATCAGGCACGGCGAATCCGAAGCGAACGTGATCGTCGAAGCGGGTGAGCAGGGCGACAACTCCCTGTACACGCAGGACAACGTCACCGTCCCGGACCGCTCCTGGCGACTCACCGCCACCGGCCGCAAGCAGGCCGATTGCATCGGGCGCTGGCTGGTGGCCCAGCAGCAGCTGTTCGACCGCTACCTCGTCTCGCCCTACGTGCGCACGCGCGAGACCGCCGCGACCATGGCCCTGCCCAAGGCCCGGTGGGAGGAAACGCGCGCGCTGCGCGAACGCTCCTGGGGCGAGATCAACACCATCACCAAGGACGAATTCAAGAACAACTACAGCCGCAATTGGATGTTCAAGGCCACCGATCCGCTGTACTGGCGACCGCCGGCAGGCGAGTCGATCGCGGACGTGTCCGAGAACCGCGTCCACAACCTGCTCACGTCCCTCAACCGCAAGTCCGACGCCGAATCCGTGGTGGCCGTGACGCATGGCGATTTCATGCTCGCCCTCATGCTCACGCTCGAGGACCTGTCCGACGAGGAGTTCCTGCGCCGCGCGGATGCCCCTGAATGGCGGATCACCAACTGCACCTGTCTGCACTACTCCCGCCGCGATCCGAACACCGGCCGCACCTCCAAGCGCGTGCGCTGGGAGCAGACCGCCCGGCCCGTGTACGTGGAGGAGACCGGCCGATGGGAGGTCAAGGTGGAGCCGTGGCGCGAGTTCCAGCGCCCGGTCATGTCCAACGGCGATCTGGTGGACGTGGTCCACGCTGTCGATCCCCACTTGGATCTGTAGGTTGGTTGGCCGGGTCCGTCGGAACGTAGCGACGGGCCCGGCAACGTAGAACGCAACACCCCGGAACCGCGGACAGGCTACAATGGCCTGCGAAGCATGCGCGGAAAGGCAGAGTGTACGCGGATCCGCGCCTGAGAGAAAAGCGAGGAGACGCAGTTGTCCAATCTGTTTTCCTGGGGTTTGCACGGCGACGGCAAGACCCTGGCGCCCGGCGAGGTCGTCGAGCCTGATGAGCGCCTGACGTGGGGCCGCACGGCCGGCATCGGCGCGCAGCATGTGATCGCCATGTTCGGCGCCACGTTCCTGGTGCCGATCCTGACCCATTTCGACCCGTCGACCACCCTGTTCTTCACGGCCATGTCGACGGCCCTGTTCCTGCTGATCAACAAGAACAAGCTGCCCAGCTATCTGGGTTCGTCGTTCGGCTTCATCGCGCCGATCAGCGCCGTGGCCACCGCCGGCAAGGGCATCCCCGTGGCGAGTTTCGGCATCCTGGTCACCGGCCTGCTGCTCGCGCTGGTGGGCGTGGCCGTGCACTTCGCCGGCGCCAAGTGGATCGACATCATCATGCCGCCGGTCGTCAACGGTGCCATTGTGGCGATCATCGGCTTCAATCTGGCCCCGAGCGTGTGGTCCAACTGGCAGAAGGGCATGGACACCGCCCTGGTGACCCTGCTGGCCGTGCTGCTCATCGCCGTGCTGTTCAAGGGCCTGATCGGCCGACTCAACATCCTGCTCGGCGTGCTCGTGGGCTATGTGTACGCCTGCTTCCGCGGCCAGGTGGACTTCTCCGCCATCGGCGAGGCAGCCTGGATCGGCTTCCCGCGCTTCCACACCCCGCAGGTCGACTTCTCCATCCTTCCCATGTTCGTGCCCGTGGTGCTGGTGCTCGTGGCCGAGAACGTGGGCCACGTCAAGTCCGTGGCGCAGATGACCGGCCGCGACTACGACGGCCAGATGGGCACCGCTCTGTTGGCGGACGGTCTCGGCACCGCGATCGCCGGCTTCGGCGGCGGCTCCGGCACCACCACCTACGGCGAGAACATCGGCGTGATGGCGGCCACCAAGGTCTACTCCACGGCCGCCTACTGGTGCGCGGCCGGCTTCGCCCTGCTGCTGAGCCTATGCCCCAAATTCGGCGCGGTCATCAACACCATCCCCTCCGGCGTGCTCGGCGGCGTGACCACGCTGCTCTATGGCATGATCGGCATGATCGGCGTGCGCATCTGGGTGGAGAACAAGGTCAACTTCGACAAGCCGCTCAACATCATGGTCGCGGCCATCGTGATGATCATCGGCATCGCCGACTTCACCTTCGCCGTCCAGGGCGTGCAGTTCAACGGCATCGCCATCGGCACCATCGTCGTGCTCGTCGCCTACCACGGCCTCAAGGCCATCGGCAAGGCCACCGGCACGATCGACAAGAACGATCCGGACATCCTGTAGACGTCCTTTCGTCCATTCACGTGCGTAAACCCCCGCTGGGATGCTCTCAGCGGGGGTTTACGCACGTGAAACGGACAGAGCCGGAATCAGAGCTGCGCGGCGAACTCGGAGGCGGCTTCGGCCAGCTGCTCGTCGGACAGGTTGTTGACGTCGGCCACGATGAACGGCTTGACCCAGGTGGCGCCCACGTGGTGGACCATGGTGGCGAACGGGCTGAGCAGCTCGTCCATGGTGACATGGTGCTTGCCCTCGGGCGTGTAGGAGTCGGCCGGCGATCCGGTGGAGACGGCCACCTGGAACTCCTTGCCGATCAGCTTGTGCGCGTTGCCGTACGCCCAGTCCGGCGTGAGCACCGTGTCCTCCCACTGCTTGAGCAGGGCGGGGGAGCTGTACCAGTAGAACGGGAAGAGCAGCACCACGCGGTCGGCGGCGTCCACGCGGGCCTGCTCGGCCTCCTTGCCGACGTTGAACTGCGGGTACTCGGCGTACTCGTCCACCACGGTCGCGCCGGCGGCCTTGGCGGCCTCGGCCAGCGCCTTGCCGATGCGGGACGTTTCATTGAACTTGGGGTGGAATGCCAGAACGAGTGTGGACATGGCTGACTGCTCCTTATGGTTGCGGTTATGGGTCGTTGCGGCCGGCATGTCATGGCAATTGCCAAGCCGCGGTCTTCCGATCCCAGCTTAGGTTCCGATCGTATGATGCACGGGAATTGCGCCGCACAATGGACAGGTCTAACCGGTTCGATAGGCTGGCTGCCAATCGGGCGTGCGTGCGGCAGTGGCGCCTTTCCGCCTGCGCACGATCGATTGGCAATCAGACGCGGACATGCAGGGAGGCGGCCATGAGGTATTCGGACGGCAAGGCGATCGCGATCGTGACGGGCAGCGCGATGGGACTGGGCTATGAGCTGACGCGCGGGCTGATCCGCCGCGGCTGGTTCGTCGCGGGCGTCGATTTCAACGAGGAACGCCAGCTCGAGCTGGCCAAGGAGTTCCCCGCCGACTCGTACCGCGCGTTCGTGGGCGATGTGTCCGACGAGATCTTCGCCAAGAGCACGCTGTCCGACATCGCCGGGACCGGCCATGTGGATCTGCTCATCAACAACGCCGGCCAGCCCTCGTTCAAGGCCCCCGCCGACTACGTTGCCGCCGATGTGGACAAATGCCTCAAGGGGCTCAAGGGCATGATCCTGTGGAGCGTGGAGACCCTGAAGGCGTGCGGGGAGCAGGACCTCAAGATCGCCAACGTGATGAGCACCGCCGCCACGCGCGGCAATGCGAACGAATCGGTCTACTGCGCCGCCAAATGGGGCGAGAAGGGATACACCCAGAGTCTCAAGGCCGCGTACAAGGGCTCGAGCGTCAAGGTGGTGGGCGTCTACCCCGGCGGCATCGACACCGACTTCTACCGCGAAAGCCACGACTACGTGTCCACGGAGAAGCAGCACACGTTCATGGACGCGGGGGAACTGGCCGAGGTGATCCTGTTCAACCTCGTCAATGAGGCGAATCTCACGGTTTCGGACATCCTGATCGAGCGCAACTACCGCTGAGCGGGTGCGCGGGTTGCGTGCGGTCGTCGAAATGGTGGCGGTTTGAGACGCAGAGCGGTGTGCGTGTGTCTCAAACCACCACCATTTCCAGTAGTGGATGCGAATTGAGACGCAGGAGGGGGCTTTCGTGTCTCATTTCGCGACCAAACGCGGAAGCGGATGCGGTTTGAGACACGGACAGGGCCTCCTGTGTCTCATTTCGCCACCGAATGCAGAATTGGGTGCGGTTTGGGACGCAGGGGAGCGCACATGTGTCTCGTTTCGCCACCATTTCCGGTAGTGGATGCGGTTTGAGACGCAGGGAGGCGCCTCACCGCCGCCCGGGCCGCCCTCCGTTCATGAACGCGGCGATCCGGCGTGTGACCGCCCTTGGCAGCGCCCGCTCGGCGAACGCCCCGGCCGCGCACGTCAGTCCATGGTAGCCCAGCACGCGCCTGCGGCTCATCCTCCGCCACGCGAACCGGGCCAGGGCCGCCGCGGTGGCGGGCCGGGTCATCGTGAAGAAGTTCCGGCCGGACATGCGCGCGGCCTTCTCGAAACCGGTGGTGGTCGGTCCGGGGCACACGGTCGTCACGGTCACGCCGGTGCCGCGCAGCTCGTACGCCACCGCCTCGCCGAGCGATCGGACGAAGGCCTTGGACGCGAAGTACATGGCCATGTACGGCCCGGCCATCATCGAGGCCACCGAGGAGATGTTGAGGATGCGGCCATGCCCCTGCGCGCGCATGTCCCGCCCATAGCGGTATGTGAGTTCGGCCACGGCCTCCATGTTGACCCGCATCATCGCGCGCTGGCGTTCCCAGTCGGCATTCAGATACACGGTCCAATCGGCGAAACCGGCGTTGTTGACCAGTGTGTCCACCTTGTAGCCGTGGGCGTGCGTGTAATCGTACAGGCGCTCCGCCGAACCCGGCTCGGCCAGATCGACTGCCACGGCTGCCACATGCACATGGAAGTCCCGCTCGATCGCGCCGGCCACGGCCTCAAGCCGGGATTCGCTGCGTGCGGTGAGGATCAGATCGCGGCCCTCCCGCGCGGCCAGCAGCGCCAGCTCGCGTCCGATGCCGCCGGTCGCCCCGGTGATCAGCGTGTATGCCATCGCAATTCCCCTATGACTCGACGCCTATGCCTCGACGCCGAAGCCGGAATCGTCCATCCAGCCCCGGTTCATCATCTCGCTGTTGAACGCGAACACGCCGGCACCCTGCGCGGGCAGCACGATCATGCCGCCGTCGCCGTGATGCCGGGCCACCCCGTCCAGCGCGGCCGATGCGGCCTCGGACGCCGACTGGCCCGCGAAGCGCATGCGATCGGCCACCTGATGCGCGGCCACCTCCTTGACGAACGCCTCGCCGATGCCGGTGCAGGAGATCGCGGCCGAATCGTCCGCCGCATACGTGCCGCAACCCGGCAGCGGGGAATCGCCCACGCGGCCCGGCAGCTGGTTCGTGATGCCGCCCGTGGAGGTAGCCGCCGCCACATGGCCCTGCGCATCGCGCGCCACCGCGCCGATCGTCCCATGCTTCTCCCACACATCGCCGCCGGTTTGCGCATCGGCCAGCGACTGCCTGCGGGCTTCGGTGATGAAATACTGCGGATCCTCGGTCTCCACGCCCCATTCGTGCAGCTGCGCGTCGTCCGGATGCGCGAACAGCACATGCTTGGTGAGCTCCTTGACCGCGCGGGCCGCGTCGATCGGATGGCGGGCCGTGGTCACACCGGCCACCGCGCCCACCTCGCCGTCCTCACCGGTCATCAGGCAGGCGTCCATCTGCGCCTTGCCCTGGCTGGTGAGCGCCGCGCCGCGGCCCGCATTGAACTCCTCGGCGTCCTCCATCACGTGGATCGCCGCGCACACCGCCTCCGTGGCGGGTGCTCCGGCGGCCAGCAGCGCCCAGCCGGCGTCCAATGCGCGCTTGAGATCCCGCCTGACCTGTTCGCGGCGCTCCGACGTGGAGTGCTTGCCGTACGATCCGGCGCCCCCGTGGATGAGCAGCAGCGGGCCCGAGGCCCCTCCTACGGTTTCCCGAACGACGATCGACGATTCGGCCTGTGCCATGACATGATCCTTTCCCTGGCTGTTATGCGGCAAGTCTAGCCGCGCCGCGCGGCGACGATGGCCGACGTGTCACATGCCTGATCCCCTTATAATGATTCGGCCCCGGTGGACGGCCGGGGAACAAACTCGCACAATGATACGGAAGACGGGGCATGCGAATGGCGGATGGCACGCGATCGACCGAACCCGAAGCGCACGGCGGGGCGACGCTGGAGCGCACGCCCCGGGACATTCTGATCGGATCCCTGCTGGTTCTGGCCGGCGGCGCGATGTGGGGCGTCAACGGCACGGTGTCCAAAATCCTCATGTCCGATTACGCGATCGCCCCCGAATGGATCGCCTGCGTGCGCCAGCTCGCCGCCGGTCTGATCTTCCTCGCCTGCGCGGCCATCGCCACGCCAAGGAAGCTGTCCGGCGCGGTGCGGGACGTGCGATCGTGGCCGTCGTTACTGGCCAATGCGGTGGTGTGCGTGCTGCTCGTGCAGGTGGCCTATCTGACTTCGATCGACCTGACCAATTCGGGCACGGCCACCGTGCTGCAGTCCCTCAACCTGCTGTTCGTGCTGCTCTACACCTGCGTGCGCGGCCGCCGCGGGCCGAACGCTCGCGAGGGATTGGGCGTGGCGTTCGCGTTGGTGGGCGTGGTGCTGATCGCCACCGGCGGCAATCTGGGCACGCTGAGCCTGCCGCCCGCGGGACTGGCTTGGGGACTGGTCAACGCGCTGTCCACCGCCGCGCTCGCGATCACCCCGCTGAAACTCATCGCCAAATGGGGTGCCTTCGTGACCAACGGCGTGATGTTCGTCGTTTCCGGACTTTTCATGCTGCCGTTCGTCCGTCCGTGGGAGCATATGCCGCCGCTGGACGCGCGCGGATGGGGGCTGATGGCGTTCACCGTGCTCGCCGGCACGTTCGGCGCGTTCTGGCTGTTTCTGGTCGGTTCCATGAAGGCCGGCCCGATGCGCGCCACGATGCTCGGCACGATGGAGCCGGTCATGGCCACGGTCTCGGCCGTGCTGTGGACGTCGGCGGTGTTCACGCCGGTTGATCTGACCGGGTTCGCGCTGATCATCATCATGGTGTTTTTGGTGCGGTAGCGCGCATCAGGCGGATTCGGCGGGTGGCCGATACGTGCCCTGGCGTGCGTCGCGCAGCGCTGGGAAGAACGCCTCGATCAGAAAGCGCACGAACTGCTCGATCGGCATCGCGTTCGGATCGGCCAGCCACTTGCGCATCACCGCAAGCAGACCGGAGACGTAGAACTCCCTGACGTATTCGCGCGTGGTGGCCGTGGGGGCAGCCGTCGCGGGCACGCCCGCGTACATGGCGATGAGCCGCACGTCCACGTTCTTGATCCGCTCCAGGAATTCGGCGTCGCCGTGTGGTCCCAGCAGCACGGCCAGATAGGGCGCGTCCCGCTTGGTGACGGCCACGAACGCCTGGATCTGGCGCTCCAGCTCCTCCCGGTTCGGCAGGTGTGTGGATGGGATCGCGGTCGGGTCCGTGTGCTCCAGGCCCTCGAACAGATGCCGCCGATGGCTCAGCAGCTCATCCTCGATCTGGTGCAGCAGATCGTACACGCTCTGGTAGTGCAGGTAGAAGGTGGCCCGATTGTATCCGGCGCGCTCGGTGATCTCGCGCACGGAGATCTTCTCGATCGGCTTGACCGCGTACAGTTCCCAGAATGCGTGGCGCAGCCGTGCGCGGGTGCGCGCGGTGACCTCGGGCTGCTTGTTCGCCATGGGTGCCCCCTATCTCTCGACAGCATGTTGCGTATTGGGGAACCATGTTAGTCATGGGCAGGACCGTATGCCCGCGCTATGCGGAGTAGTGGTACAGCGTGCGGCCGTCCGGCGCGGTGATCGCCACGGATGCCGTGGGCTCCAGCGCCAGCTCCACAACGATCGAATCGCGACCGTCCGCGCTTACGGAACGGTACCGGTACCGCTTGTTCTCCAGCAGCAGTTTCTCCGTGCGCGCGCCCATCAGCCAGGGGTGCTGGCGTCGCAGGGCGATGAGCGCCTGATGCGCCCGGTACATCCACGCGCCCACCGGCGACAGCTCGTCGGGGGAGAGGGGGAACTTCGGGCGGATGTCGTCGTCGCCGCCCACGCGCTCCTCCTTGACGCCCACGTAGGCCTGCTCGTCGCCGTAGTAGATGCTCGGCACGCCGCCGGCGGTCATGAGCGCGGCCAGCGCGAGCACCGCGCGTTCCGGGCCGATTTCCGAGGCGATGCGCGTCACATCGTGGTTGCCGATGAACGTCTGCGGCGTGAACGTGTCCAGGAAGCCGTTGTGGCGGGTGAGGTTCCAGTCCAGCTCGAAAAAGTTTTCGGTCTGAATGCTGTGCCGGATCGACTTCCACAGCTCGTACTGCGTGACCGAATCCATGCCCGAATCGCGCACGATGGCCGGGTAGTCGCCGTGGATCACCTCGCCGAAGATCCACGTGTGCGGGTGCTTTGCGCGCACCGCCGGGAGCACATGCCGCCAGAATGAGACGTCCGTGGCATAGGCCGCGTCGAGCCGCCATCCGGCCGCGCCGCGGTCCAGCCAGTGGTTCATCACCCGGGCCACGTAATCGGCCGTGCGGGGATCGGCATGGTTGAGATCTACCAGACCGCCGTGGCCTTCGAACACGTTGAGCTCCGGCCTGCCGTCGGGGCCGGGATGGGTGGCCACCATGCCTGCCCATGGCCCGTCCGCCCGACCGGCCAGCGCGTCCTGCACGGCCGGATGCGCCCATCCCACATGATTGAACACGCCGTCGAGCACCAGGCTCATGCCGTACTCGCGGCACGATTCGGCCAGACGATCGAAGGCCGCGTCCCCGCCCAGACGCACGTCAACATGCATGTGGTCCAGCGTGTCGTAGCCATGCGTGGCCGACTCGAAGATCGGGCCGAGCAACAGGCCGGAGACGCCCAGATCGCGCGCATAGCCCAGCCAGTCGACGATCGAATCGAGGCCCCGGCCATGGAACTCGCGCGGGCCGGACGGGCGGATGTCCGCGCCCACGAAGCCCAGCGGATAGATGTGCCACCAGATGCCGTAGCGCACCCAGTCGGGCATGGGACGGGAGCTGGCGGGGACGGGGGAATGATCGGAAGACGGATGCATAGTGGCCTCCTTCATACGGTGATTCCATTGTGGCAGAGAACCGCCGCACCGGCATCCGACGCCACGCCGTCCCCCTGTGCGCCTTGTGCGGTATGCCTTGTGCGCCGTCAGCTGCCGAAGTCGATGTCGCCCAGCTTCTCGATGAGCTTCATGTTCTCGCGGTAATCCACCGGGCAGGCGATGATGTCCACGCCCGAGCCGCTTCTCAGGGCCGAGCGCAGCACCGGGTAGAGCTCGTCCGCCGCGGTGATCTCGTGGCCCTTCGCGCCGAAGCTGGAGGCCAGCTCCACCACGTCCGGGTTGCCGAAGTCCACGTACTCGTGGCTGCCGTCGTGGATGTCCATCTTCCACTTGATCAGGCCGTACGCCTCGTCCACCCACACGAGCACCACCATGCGGGCGCCCACGCGCACGGCCGTTTCCAGCTCCTGCACGTTCATCATGAAGCTGCCGTCGCCCATCACCGCGAGCACCGGCCGTCCCGGATGCTCCAGCGAGGCGGCCACCGCGCCCGGCAGCGTCCAGGCCATGGTGGACAGGGAGTTGTCGATCACGCAGGTGTTCGAATAGTACGTGGGGTACAGGCGGGCCATCCACATCTTCAGGGCACCCGTGTCCACCAATGTGATGTCCGTGTCGGTCTCCATGGCCCGGCGGGTCTCGTAGACCACGCGCTGGGGCTTCATGGGGAACGCGTCGTCGTCGGCGTGGGACATGTATTCGTCCGTGAGCAGCTCGTGGATCTTCGGGTGCGATTCGTCGAAGCTGACGTGATGCGCCTTGAGCCCGGCGATCAGCGCGGCCAGCGTCGCGTCGATGTCGCCCATGATGTTCAGGGCCGTGGAGTAGTGCGCGTCGGTGTCCTCGGCGAACGTGTTGATGTGGATGATCGTCTTGTCGTCGTTCGGGTTGATCTTCTTCGGATCGAACTGCTGGATGGAGAAGCCGATGGCGATGATCAGATCGGCCTGGTCGAACGCGAAGTTCTCATAGTCGTGGCGCATGAAGCCCACCACGCCCAGCGCGTTGGGGATGCGGTCGGAGATCACGCCCTTGCCCTCGAACGTGGTGGCCACCGGCACGTTGAGCTGCTCGGCCAGCGCCAGCAGCCGGTTCTCCGCATGCCCGCGCGCCACGCCGTTGCCCGCCAGGATGATGGGATGCCTGGCGCCGGCGATGATGTCCACGGCCTCCTCGATGGTGCCGGTCGTGGGCACGATCTGCACCGGTTTGGGCAGGGGGAGCGGCTTGGCGCCTTCCGGAGCGGGCATCTCCGCCACATCCTCGGGCAGGATCAGGCAGGTGGCGCCCGGTCGCTTGCGCTGGGCGATGGAGAAGGCCTTGCGGATCATCTCCGGCACGGACTCCGGGGTCATGACCATGCTCGTCCACTGGGTGAGCGGTCGGAACACGGATTCAAGGTCGATGATCTGGTGCGACTCCTTGTACAGGCGTCCCACATCGCCCTGCGCGCAGATGGCGACCAGCGGCACGGTGCTCGCATTGGCCTGTGCCACCGGCAGCGTGAGGTTCAGCGCGCCGGGTCCCAGCGTGGCCAGGCACACGCCCGGCTCTCCGGTCAGATGCCCGTGCGTGGCCGCCATGAAGCCGGCTCCCTGCTCGTGGCGGGTCAGGATGAATCGGATGCGCCCGTCGCGTTCGATGGCCTCCATGAGCGGGATGTTCTCCTCGCCCGGGATGCCGAACATCACGCGCACGCCCTCGTTGACGAGGCATTCGACGAACAGATCGGCCGTGGTCCTGACATGCTTGCTCTGGTTGCTCATTGCGCTCCTTGCTTCGCTCACGGGCCGATAGCATGGCACCGCCGTATGACGTCCGTGTTTCCGGTGGCATGCCCCGATTGTCCGGGTCGGTGCCTTTGCAGCCGGTCTTTGCAGCCGGGACATCCTGCATTCACCGTTCGCGCGCTTGTTATTCATCTTGATCTGCCATGATTGGATCATGGAACAACAACACGCAAAGATGCATGAATGGGTCACCGGGGATCACGAGTTCGCGCGCCGCCAGTGGAAGGGCTTGCCCCTATGGGTGGTCTTCCTCCTCACCGTCGTGTTCGCGTCGGCGTTGGCGTACGTATTCTTTTTCCTCGTCCCCCTGGACGGGTCTTTGGACCGCGTCATCGCCGCGCTGCGACTGCCTGCGGGCTGGCAGGGGCGTCTCATCCTGGGCGCCGCGTTCGTGGTCGTGGCGACGCTGGGCATGATCCACTCCTCGTGGAACCAGGGACGGGGCATGCCCGACGATCTGGTGGGCGTGGATCCAGACGACTTCGATCTCGACCTGCGCTACGGCTCCGACTATACGGACAGCGACGGTGACACGCGGCACCGTCGCATATCCGCGATCGTGTTCACCCCCGACGTGCACCGGACCTTTACCCTGCCCATGCGGAGGGATGACGGGAAGCTCACGCGCGTGCAGTTCACCATCGATCAGGGGCAGATCCGCTGCGATGGCGATGACGGGACGGAGTCTAGCGAGGATGACTACCGGCTGGACGAAGGCGTCACGATGAAGGGGAGCATCGTCGTTGTGTCGTGATGGCGATGCTGGCCGACATGCTCAGCACTCCACCACGTTGACCGCAAGGCCGCCCTGCGAGGTCTCCTTGTATTTGCTCATCATGTCCGCGCCGGTCTGCTTCATGGTGCGGATCGCCTGGTCGAGGGAGACCACGTGCGAGCCGTCGCCCAGCATGGCCATGCGGGCCGCGTTGATGGCCGTGTTCGCCGCCATTGCGTTGCGTTCGATGCACGGGATCTGCACCAGCCCGCCGATCGGGTCGCAGGTGAGCCCCAGATTGTGCTCAATGCCGATCTCCGCCGCGTTCTCCACCTGCGCCGGCGTGCCGCCCAGCACCGCGCACATGCCGGCCGCGGCCATGGAGCAGGCCGACCCGACCTCGCCCTGGCAGCCCACCTCGGCGCCGGAGATGGAGGCGTTGCGCTTGAACAGCATGCCCACCGCGCCGGCGGTGAGCAGGAAGCGGATCACGCCGTCCTCGCTCGGATCGTCGGCGAACAGCCAGTAATAGTGCAGCACGGCCGGGATGATGCCGGCCGAACCGTTCGTGGGGGCAGTGACGATCCGCCCGCCGCCCGCGTTCTCCTCGCTCACCGCGAGGGCGAACAGATCCACCCATTCCACGGCCGATGCACGGTCGGACAGCGAATGGCCCGGTCCGGACGGGTTGCTGGGATCGAGCGGATCGGCGGTGAACCGGGCGTATAGCTTCGGGGCGCGCCGGGCCACCTCAAGTCCACCGGGAAGGATCGGCTCCGCGCTCGTGCAGCCGTTGTGCACGCATTCGCGCATCACGCGCCACACCTTGAGCAGCGAGGCGCGCAGATCGTCGGCCGCATGACGGGCGAGCGGGGAATCCATGTCCACCGGCGTCTCGCTGCCGCCAGTGCGCATGGCGATCTCGTTGCGCCACACCAGTTCGGCGATCGAAATGCCCTCGCGCGCGCAGATCGCCAGCATTTCCTCGGCGGAGGTGAACGGGTGGGGGACCGGGGTTTCCGCGGCGTCCGTGGCGTTGGGGGCGTCGGTGGCGTTGGTGGTATTGACGGTGGCTGGATCGTCGGCGTGCTCGGCGTCGCCCGGCTTGGCCGGTTCCAGATCGGCCGGCACGCCCTGCTGGATGAATCCGCCGCCCACGGAGAACCACACGTCATCGGCCAGCGGACGGCCGTCCGCGGCGCTTGCCTCGAAGCGCATGCCGTTCGGGTGCCGGCGCGGGGTGATCCACCGCTCGAAGACGATGTCGCGATCGTACACGAAGGGAAGACTGCGGGTGCCGGCCAGACGGATCACGCCGTCGCGATCCACGCGCTCGCGGATGTGCAGCAGATCGGCCGTGTCCACGTCGTTCGGCAGGGATCCCTCCAGCCCGGCGATCGCCGCGCGATCGGTGCCGTGGCCCAGACCGGTGGAGGCGAGGGAGCCGTAGAGCGTGACCTTCACGTTCGCCACATCGTCCAGAATTCCGCGGTCTGCGAGCGATCCGGCGAACGCCGCTGCGGCGCGCATGGGGCCCACCGTATGCGATGAGGACGGGCCGACGCCGATCGAGAACATATCCAGCACGCTGAGCATCCGCAAACCTCCGAATCCGAATGGTGGACTATCACTTGACAACACAAGGGTAAGGCATGAATGTACCGGACGTCTGATCTCCGGGTTTCGCGCGTCGCTACCCGCCGACCCGTCATCCTGAGCGAGGCGAGCGCCCTTCCAATCCTGCGCGTAGCGTTCGTCATCCTGAGCGCGCAGTGAGAGCTCTCCCGCGTCATCCTGAGCGGAGCGAAGGATCCTTAATCTTGTGCGGATAGTTAAGGATCCTTCGCTCCGCCCTGTCGGACTTCGCTCAGGATGACGTTGCCCTTCATGTCGAACGCTTGGCCGGGCGTGTGACCCGGCGTGCGTGACCGGGTGTGCGCTGTGACCGGGCGTGTGACATGGCGTGCCCATTCCCGGTCACAGGGATTTCAAAATGGCTTTATTTCAACGTTTCTGACACCCCGTGACCGGGCGTGTCCACACCTTGTCACGCTCCCGGTCACACCGCACGCCGTGTCACACGCCCGGTCACACGCCGTGTCACGCCCCCGGTCGCGTCGAGTCCCGGAACCGGCCCGATCTGCCCAGTTCTGCCCACGTTCACTCCCGGCTCATGCCCGATCTGCCCAGTTCTCGTCTAGCTCGCCTAATCCGCACCGCAAACTGGGCAGATCGGGCCTCTCGTCGCGCAAACTGGGCAGATCATGCCATTTGGAGGCCGAAAATCGGTCGCAGAATACCGGATCTGCCCAGTTTGCGAATCCAGTGTCCCGATTTGCCCAGTTTGTGGGTGGGGCACCGCAGGTGGCACTTCCGCCGTCATCCTGAGCGCAGTTCCGTCCCAGTCATCCTGAGCGAAGCGAAGGATCCTTAACCTTGTGCATGAATTAAGGATCCTTCGACTCCGCTTTGCTCCGCTCAGGATGACGGGCAGGCTACGCTCCGCTCAGGATGACAAATCGGGATGTCCCCATCGTCCCCGGCCGTCGGAATACTGGATGTCGACTCATCCCGCGCGGAAATCCAAGGAGGATCATGCGGTATTTCGAAGAGACGATCAATGGCGTCGACGGCTCCGAAGCCCTGTTCCGGGGCTATGTGATCAGCAATTCCGAAGCGATGGATCCGGATCGCGTGCGTCCGGCCGTGCTCATCCTGCCCGGCGGCGGCTATACGCGCACCTCCCCGCGCGAGGCCGAACCCATCGCGCTCAAGATGCTGGGCTACGGCTATCAGGCGTTCATCCTCGACTACTCCTGCGCGCCCAGCGAATATCCGGTCGCGCTGCTTGAGACCGCCGAAGCCATGCGTCGGATCCGCACGCATGCCGCCGAATGGCACATCGATCCGGATGCGATCGTGATCTGCGGCTTCTCCGCCGGAGGACACGCGGCCGCATTCTTCAGTGAACGGTGGAACGGCGCCGAGGTGCGCGAGCACGGCTTCGACCCGGAGGAGATCCGCCCGAACGGCATGCTGCTGGGTTACCCGGTCATCACTTCCGGCCCGTATGCGCACCGCGGATCGATCGACAACCTCCTTGGCCCCGAGCGCAAGGACGATCCGAAGTGGCTGGATCTCGTCTCGCTGGAACGCCATGTCACCGCCGACGTGCCGCCCACGTTCGTGTGGACCACGGTGACCGATCGCTCCGTGCCCGTGCAGAACACGCTGCTGTTCGTCAACGCGCTGGTGGATGCCGGCGTCAACGTGGAGGTCCACATCTTCCCCGAAGGCAATCACGGTTCTAGCCTGGGCACCAGGGAGACCGACAATCCGACGGGCTGGATCGGCAACCTCACGTGCGTGCAGATCTGGCCCGATCTTGTCGACCGGTGGATTCAGGGGCGGTTCCCGAACGCCACCTCGTGGAAGTGACGGCGGCTGCCCGCTTCGACGGAGAGACATAGGGCTCTGGTGGATGCAAAAGAGCCGGCCCGGAGGATTCCGGAACCGGCTCTGATCTATCGTTGCGCGGCGCGGGTTCATTCGCCCGCCGCACTCGCCGATCAGGCGTACTTGGCGGAGGCGACGCCCTCGCGGCGGATGGTGAAGTTGCGGTTCATGCGCAGGTACATCTCGGCGCCGGCGCGGCCCACATCGCGGTGGGTGAACAGCATGCGGATGGCGAAGGCGGTCTTGCCGTCCTCGGACAGGTTCTTGAACGCGGCGTGGGCATCCCAGCCGTCGGCGGCCACGGCCTCGTTCGGCACGTAGGCGTAGCCGTAGCCGTCCTCGTTCACGTAGCCCAGGAAGGGCAGATCCCAAGCGTTGTGCTTGGTCAGTTCGGCCTTGTAGGCGTCGACCTCGACCAGCGCGCTGTCCGGGATGCCGAAGGACTTGGCGATCTCGTTGGCGTGGGCGGTCTTCTCCTCGGGCGACTTGGAGTACCAGGACGATTCAACGTCGATGAGCTTCTCGTTGGACATGTTCATTACCTCCGCAATAAGAACAGATCATATGTTCGTTTTGAACACGAGCACTACGCTATCACCGGCTGGAAGCGTGCGAGGTTTCCTCGGTGAGACGTAGGGTGAACGGCCGGTTTCTGAAGTGTAAATTCGTTGGAATTTCAACGATTATGAGGTTCCTCTTCCGTGAGTGGTCTGGTGCAAACGGAGGCACTGCAACATACTTCATACGGAATCGAACAGGCCGTGTGCGGAAAGTGAGCATGTTGCATAGCAAATGAACAAATCCACAGATGTGCTGATCGTTTCTCGTAACATGGCCGTAACAAATGCCGTTTGCCGTATCCGTGACGGCGGATCAGCCGGCCAATCCCATCCCGATCTTCAAGGTCACCACGCGCACCGCAGCATCAGCCACCAGATCCGCAAATGCCGCGTCGGATTTCGCCCGCGCCACAAGCCCGTCGATGATCGGCCGCACGTAGTCGCTCGCACCGATGCACGCCAAGTCGCCGCCGGCCTCCACCAACCGCACGCCCAGCTGATCGGTCGCGATGCCGCCCAATGCCTCCGCGGACAGCGAATCGGAGATCACCACGCCCTGGTAGCCCGCCTTGCCGCGCAGATGATCGGTCACGATCGCCTTTGAGAACGCGGCCGGCGCCGATCCGTCGATGTTCGCGTACGTAGCCAGTGACATCATCACCATCGCCGGCTGGGCCTGGCGAATCGCATCGTCGAAGGCCGCGACCGCCTTGTCGCCGAGCGCGGTGGTCCGGTCCGTGATCCCCTCGGCCGTGAAATCGGTGTTGCCGGTCACGCCGCCAAGCCCCGGATAGTGCTTGACGGCCGATTGCACGCCGGCGTCGCGCATGCCCTGCACGAACGCCACGCCATGGTCGGCGTTGCCGGCCGCGTCCAGTCCGAAATCCCGGTTCAGCGCGCCGATGGGCGCATTCGACTTGCGCGCCACCCGCACGGTGTCCAGCACGGGCGCCAGATCCACGTTGACGCCGGCCGATGCGAGCTCGCCGCCCCAAGTCGCGGCCGAGTTGCGCAGGGCATCCGTGCTCATCTTGCCCCGTCTGACCGCGCTCGGCATGGTACTGAATCCCTCGCCGGTCAGGTGCTGGACGCTGCCGCCCTCCTGGTCGGTGGCGATGATCAGCCCGTTGCCGGCCGGCGCGTACGACTGCAGCGCCTTCGTCGCTTGGGACACGCCCGCCACGCCGGTCTTCCATTTGCCGAGCACCAGAACCGATCCCACATGATCATCGCGGATCAGCGGCTCGATCTGCGAGGCGTCCGTCCCTGCGAACAGCGGGACCATGACCAGCTGGCCGATCCGCTCCTCAAGGCTCATCGACGCGACCATCGCGCGGGCCCGGGACTGCGGCGAATCGTCGGTCGCGGCGGGGGAGGAAGAACCATCGGGGGAAGAAGAATCGGCGGGCGAGGGAAGCGCTGCGGAAGAGGAAGCCGCGGAGGGGCTGCCCCCGGACAGATTGGAATCGTCGCCGTTCGGCGCGGATTGGGTGCCGATCGCACCGCATCCGGCCAGGACCAGGCACATCACGATCGCGCAGATCGCGGCCAGCGGCGCTGGGAGAGCCTTACGGGCGGAACGGGGGAAAGACATACGCATACCCCCGATTATGCGACATCATCGTCCCCTTCATGGTCCCAAACGGGGATTCAGCCCAGCGCGAGCCGAATCTCCCCATATCCCGCTAGGCTGGCGTTATGTCGTTTTTTGATGCATTCGGTGGGATATTCGACCCGAACTACGATCCCCGAAAGAAGGGGGACCGTGGTTCACGATCGGGACGCGGCGATGATGATCCGATCATCATCAACGTCGAGTCGGATGGGGACGATGGGCGGGACGCCAACGCGGGCGGTCCGTCCAACGGCTCCGGCATGCCCCCCTACCGGCCCAGTGCGCCGCGCATCGCACGCCAGCCCCAGCGCCCCCACTCCAGTCGCGGCAGCCGCATCCTGTGGGGCGTCGTGGTGGCGCTCGTGGTGGTCGCCGCGCTGTTCTTCGGCCTGTCCCGTTTCATCACCGACCTGATGTGGTACGGCCAGCTCGGCTTCGCCTCCGTGGTGTGGACGCAGCTGGGAGTCAAGGTGGGCCTGTGGGTCGCCTACGCGCTCGTCATGGGTCTGGTGACCTTCGTGTCAGCGTGGCTGGCCATCCGCGCCCGCCCGGACGCGGCGGACGGGTCCACGTTCCGCGTGAACGGCGATGTGATCGAGGTGGGCAAGGGCCTGAGCTCCAAGCGCGCCATCCGCGCGGCCGTGGTGGTTTCGCTCATCATCGGCGTGGTGTTCGGCTCCCAGTTCAACGCCAACTGGTCCGAGATCCTGCTCATGTTCCACAACCAGTCCTTCGGGACTGTGGACCCGCAGTTCGGCATCGACAACGGCTTCTACGTCTTCGTGCTGCCGGGCCTCAAACTGGTGTGCTCGGCCGTCGCGCTGCTCCTGTTCGTGGGCGTGATCGCCTCCCTGGTCACGCATTTCCTCATGGGCGGCATCCGCCTGCAGATGCCCGTGCGCGGCAAGTCGATCTTCAGCGTCACCACGCGTGCCCGCCGCCAGCTCGGCGTGTGGATCATCCTCAACTTCCTGATGCTCGGCGGCAACATGGTCCTCAACATGTTCGACCAGCTCACCGCCGACGGCGACCGCGTCACCGGCGCAACCTACGTCTCCGTGCACGCCACCATCCCCATGACCATCGTCACGGCGGCCCTCATCGCTCTGCTCGGCGTGGTGCTCGGCGTGTGGATCATGACCACCAAGGCTCTTGGCGGCGCGCCCTCGGCGAACGCCCTCGAGGCCTTCCGCGTGTGGCGCACCCCGGTCGTCTCCGTGGCGATCGTGGTGGTGGCCGCCATGGTGCTCAACGTGGTCTGGCCCGTGCTGCTCCAGCGCTTCAAGGTCAACCCGAACGCGCAGGAGCTCGAATCCACGTACATCCAGCGCAACATCGACGCCACCACCAAGGCGTACGGGCTGGACAACATCAAGGTGGAGGAGTACAACGCCACCACGCAGGGCAAGTCCGGCGCGCTCGCGGAGAGCGCGGACACCACCGCGCAGATCCGCCTGCTGGACCCGCAGGTGGTCGCCTCCACGTTCAAGCAGCTGCAGCAGTCCAAGCAGTACTACACCTTCGCGGACACCCTCGCCGTGGACAAGTACGATGTGAACGGCGAAAGCCAGGACACGGTGATCGCCGCGCGCGAGATCAACCTCGCCGGCAACGACAACCGCAACTGGGTCAACGACCACACCGTGTACACGCACGGCTACGGCATCGTGGCCGCGTACGGCAACAAGGTGACCGCCGACGGACAGCCGGAGTTCTTCGAGAAGGACATCCCCACGTCCGGCGCGCTGACCGACTCCGAAAAGTACGAGCCGCGCATCTACTTCTCCCCGAACGCGCCGGAGTACTCCATCGTGGGCGCGCCCGAGGGCACCGCGTCCTGGGAGTTCGACTACCCGACTGGATCGCAGGGCGCCACCACCACCTTCAACGGCGACGGCGGCCCGTCCGTGGGCAACATCTTCGCCCGCCTGCTCTATGCGGTCCGCTTCGGCTCTGACCAGATCCTCTTCTCCGACCGCGTCACCTCCGACTCGCAGATCCTGTACGACCGCAGCCCCAAGGAGCGCGTGGCGAAGGTGGCCCCGTACCTCACGCTCGACGGACGCGTGTACCCGGCCGTGGTGGACGGCCGCGTCAAGTGGATCGTGGACGGCTACACCACCTCCGCGAACTACCCGTACTCGCAGACCGTGGATCTGGGCGCCGTGACCGAGGATTCCACCACCGAGTCCTCCGCCACCATCAAGAGCCTCACCTCCCAGAAGGCCAACTACATCCGCAACTCGGTCAAGGCCACCGTGGACGCCTACGACGGTTCGGTGGACCTGTACGCCTGGGATGCGAACGATCCGGTGCTCAAGGCATGGGAGGGCATTTTCCCCGGCCAGTACCACCCCATTTCGGAGATCTCCGGCGACCTGATGAGCCACATCCGCTATCCGGAGAGCCTGTTCAAGGTGCAGCGCGAGCTGCTCGCCAAGTACCACGTCCAGAGCGCGAACCAGTTCTTCTCCGGCGAGGACTTCTGGCAGACGCCCACGGATCCCACCGAGCCGGACAGCCAGCGCGCCGAGGGCATCAAGCAGCCGCCGTACTACCTGACCCTGCAGACCGGCGGCAGCAAGGAGCCCATCTTCTCGCTGACCTCCACGTACATCCCCGCCGGCACCGCCACGCGCGAAATCCTCACGGGCTTCCTGTCCGTCGATTCGGATGCGGGCAACGAGAAGGGCGTGATCGGCGACAACTATGGCACGCTGAGGCTCATGGAGCTGCCCAAGAACACCAACGTGCCCGGTCCCGGCCAGGCGCAGAACAACTTCAACGCCAACGCGGACGTGTCCAAGGAGCTCAACCTCCTGCAGTCCGGCTCCACGAACGTGGTGCGCGGCAACCTGCTCACGCTGCCCATCGGCGGCGGACTGGTGTACGTGCAGCCCGTGTACGTGCAGTCCAGCGGCACCACCAGCTTCCCGCTCATGAAGAAGGTGCTCGTGGCGTTCGGCGACCAGGTGGGCTTCGCGGATACGCTCGACGAGGCGCTCGACCAGGTGTTCGGCGGCGATTCCGGTGCCTCCGCCGGTGACGCCGCCAACTCCGACGGCAAGGAGACCACCAAGCCGCAGGTTGACGGCTCGGGAACGTCCGGGTCCGGGACCTCGTCCGGCTCGGGTACGTCCGGAACCACCGGTTCGACCGATGGCTCCACCCCGTCGCCGTCCGCATCGCCCTCCGCATCGGGCTCCACGGACCTGAAGCAGGCCCTGCAGGATGCCTCCCAGGCCATGAAGGATTCCGACGCCGCCATGAAGAACGGCGACTGGGCGGCCTATGGCGAGGCCCAGAAGAAGCTGCAGGACTCCCTCAACAAGGCCCTCGCCGCACAGCAGTAGTAAGTTCCCCTGAGCCGAAGGATCCTTGATTCCCGAACGAATCAGGGATCCTTCGGCTTTATGCCTTCAAATCCCCACCCCAACAGCAATCGAGTCGTCATGCCCAATTCCCCATACCGCATCCGCCCCGCCGAATCCGATGACGTCGCCGCCATCGCGCGCATCTACAACGCCGCCGTGGAGGCCGGCGGATCCACGGCCGACCTTGAGTCCCAAACCCTGGAACAGCGCCGTGCATGGGTGGAGTCCCACAAGCCGCCGTACGTGGTCGCCGTGATCGAGGACGCGGCCGCGGCCGAAGGGGACGACCCGGTGATCGGTTTCGGCGCCCTGTCCGTGTTCTACGACCGCCCCGGCTACGACGGCGTGACGGATCTCGCATACTACATCGCCCCGGAGGCCCAGGGCGGGGGAGCGGGCACGGCGATGCTCGACTGGCTGCTTGCCGCCGCGCGTGAACGGAACATGCGCAAGGCGATCGGCATCATCTTCGCCGACAACGCCGGATCGGTGGCCCTGATGCGCCGCTTCGGCTTCACCCAATTCGGTCTGCTGCCCGCCGCCGCGACCGATGCCACGGGGAAGATGCACGACATGTCGTACTGGTATTTGGAGCTGTGACGGTGTGTCGAACATTTGTACGATGGTGTAGATAGTGTTGTACCCATAACTGAATGCAATGTATTGAAGAAACAGGGCGCTCCCAAGTTCGCGGGATGCGCCCTGTTGTGTTTTCTGGAGGAGTGTGGCATGGATAGTACCCGTTTGGGGGACAGGAATCCGCTGTTGGGTGGACTTTGGTCCCGTAGGCTCGGTATCGAGGCGAAGGAAAAACGCCCGTCGGTCCCGCGCATTGAAGCGTTGGAGCGTCTCTGCAAGCTTGGCGAAAGCCCTGACCAGTAATTATGCGAACGTAAGGAATTCATTATGGAAGCTTCACGACTCAGATGTGTGGCGGCTGTTTTGGCTCTCTGTTGCGTACTTGTTCCCACTTCCGCAGCCAATGCCAAAGCAAGTATCAATAGCGAAAAACTCGAACTGTATTCAGAAACGGATTTTGCCGGATATGGCATGATCTCGAAGACGTGTACCGTAGATCTCCCGGACAACGTCTATGATTCCGGCATTCAAAGTATTGCGGACTATTGTACGGTCTGGAATAACACAGTTTTTGGTGGCGATGAAAACATTGCTACCTTAGATAAGCATGTGCTTAAGTATTCGTTCAAAAAGCACAATGCTGCTGATCATGTGACCACTGGCTGTTGATGGCTAAGTATATTAATTCTTAACTGAGACGTAAAGAACTATAAAAGGGGGCGTAGTATGGTAAATCGACGTTTTAATCAGCGAATTGCACATGTAGTGGTCTTTACTGCTATAAGTGCTATTCTTCTTTGTGGATGCGGATATGACGATGATCAGACAGCGGCAGTTCCGCAGACCCTAAACAATGCTGTTGCCGATTTACTTGGGCGCCCAACTGAACTGTCTCAGGCGAAGGAAATGCTCACCATCCAGTGTGCCCGTGAACGTGGGTTTAATATGCCACAAACGTTGACGGTCAATACCGGTGCCGAAGGATACGCTGATGTTCGTGGAGTTTTTCGCTCGCGCAGTGAAGCCGAGAGTGTTGGCTATCCTTCGGTTACTGTCAACTACGATGGTGGTTCTGATGTGCTTAATGCTTATCAGGATACGTTGAATAGTGAAGAGAGCGAACGATTCGATAACGAGGTGCAAGGCGTGTTAGATAACCCAGAAACCAATAGTGCTTGCTGGTTTCAAGCTACGCGATGGATTTATGGATCATGGAGCAATTACACGGATTGGTCTCATGTTTCTGACGAGTATGGCAGAAGCAAGTCGGATACGACGTTGAATGATCCGGATGTGGTCGCCGCGATCAGGGATGAGTACATGCCCTGCATGGCCGAGTACGGCTATAAGGTGCGTGGCCTGCGTGCCTATGAGATCGCGCAGAAGGAGTTTGGCGCGTACCGCACGTACAACGAGCCCCCGGACGAGCGGGAGAAGACGCTGGCCAGGCACGATTTCGACTGTCAGGAGCGGGCTGATCTCATGGACAAGCTGGATGCGGCCATGCAGCGTACGGCGGGTAAGTGGATGCTGGAGAACGAGGCGATGCTGCTGGAGCGCCATGAGCTGCTCGAGCAGGCCATGGACCGGGCGAAGCAGGTCATCGACGGCAGCGTCACCTACCAGACCATCGATAAGCGTCAATAATGCAATCAGGTATGGGATTCCATTATGAATGCATTGCACTCGGATGATGATGAGCGGTTGCGCGGCACTCGACGCAGCGGTCACGATGTGAGGCGTGTCCTGCTGATGCCTGGACAAGCGGCGGTGTGTCGAACATTTGTTTTACGAACATCTGTCCAGTTATGTGGCTATTGTTGTACCAATAACTGAATGCAACGTATTGAAAAAACAGGGCGCTCCCAAGTTCGCGGGATGCGCCCTGTTGTGTTTTCGGAAGGATAATGGCGTGAAAGTACCCATTTGGGGGACAGGAATCCGCTTTGGGAGGGGGCTCGCTCCCATAAGCTCGGTATCGAGGCGAAGGAAAAACGCCCGTCGGTTCCGCGCATGGCGGCGGGGGACCGGCTCTCTTTCTGATATAAGCCATGTCTAACTAACTATTGCAAGTGCAAAGGACTAATGATGAAGCATCCAAGATTCAGATTTGCGGCGGCCGTTGTGGCACTGTGCTGCGTACTCATCCCCACGTCTGCGGCCAGCGCCAAGACGACTTCTTCCGGGGTGGAGCTCAAGATGTATACGGAAAATGATTTCGCCGGAGGAGGTGCCATGTGGGATACGTGTACCGTAGATCTCCCGGACAACGTCTATGATTCCGGAACTCAAAACATTACCGATTATTGCACGGTGTGGAATAACACAGTATTTTGGGGTGACCAGCCGATTGCAAAGCTGTTCAAAGATCAGTTTGTGCCAGCGTTTGACAAGCTCAATGCAGCTGATCATGTCACCACTGGCGGCTGATTGATACTAATCTATTATTCCTTGAATTCGACCGGATATGGAGCGTGGGATTATGAATAAGCTGACTATGATGCGCTACGTTCAAAGCGCGTTAATGATTGTCGCGATGATTGTCGTGCTGGGTGGTTGTGAAGCAAAGAAAGATCAATCCGCTGTTGTGCCGTTGACTTTGCAAACGGCGGTTTCCGATCTGATCAGCAATCCCACGGAACTGTCTCAGGCGAAGGAAATGCTTACCGTTCAATGTGCTCGCGCACTGGGTTTCGATATGCCAAGCGCATTGGCGGTAAGCACCTCTTCCAAGGGCTATGCGGATGTTGGCGGCATTTTTCGGTCGCAGGCCGAAGCCATGGCCGTCGGATATCCCACGGTCACTGTTGACTATGCCAAGGGAGTTGATACCTTGGATGCGTACCGGGACACGTTATCGGAATCCGAAAGCGATCGGTTTGCCGAAGAGGTGTCCGGCACTCTTGGTGGTGATCCCAGTAAGAATACTGCCTGTTGGAATCAAGCCACACGCTGGTTGTATGGTTCTTGGGACAACTACACCATGCTGTCGAATACCTTCAATGAGTATGGCAGAAGCAAGTCGGATACGACGTTGAATGATCCGGATGTGGTCGCCGCGATCAGGGATGAGTACATGCCCTGCATGGCCGAGTACGGCTATAAGGTGCGTGGCCTGCGTGCCTATGAGATCGCGCAGAAGGAGTTTGGCGCGTACCGCACGTACAACGAGCCCCCGGACGAGCGGGAGAAGACGCTGGCCAGGCACGATTTCGACTGTCAGGAGCGGGCTGATCTCATGGACAAGCTGGATGCGGCCATGCAGCGTACGGCGGGTAAGTGGATGCTGGAGAACGAGGCGATGCTGCTGGAGCGCCATGAGCTGCTCGAGCAGGCCATGGACCGGGTGAAGCAGGTCATCGACGGCAGCGTCACCTACCAGACCATCAGCCAACAAGCGCAATAAACAGACTTGCAAGGGAACGTATATTCGGAGGTCATCATGGGCATATCTCATCCGCGCAACGGGGATCGATCGCACAACGGCCAACGTTCACATGGCTGGGGCGGAGCGGTGCTGGGGTTGCTGCTTGCAGCATTCCTCATCATGGGCAGCGTCGTCGCCACGCTGGGCATCCGGAACATGCGTGAGCAGCAGGCCGCCCCGAAGCCGATCACGGTGACCACCGCCGTGACCCGCGATCCCGTCTCACAGACGCTCAGCGGCACCCTGCACGCCTTCGCGCACCGCAGCCTGACGGTGAGCGGCGAAGGCACGGTGACGCGCGATGGCATTGCGGCGGGCACGCAGGCAAAGGAGGGCGATGTGATCTCCACGGTGAACGAGCGACCAATCCTGCTGTTGAAGGGCGATGTGCCGGCATACCGGACCATGCAGTCGGGCGACTCGGGACGCGACGTCAAGCAGCTGCGAGCGGCCCTTGCCCGGCTGGGGTACAGGACATCGGACAAGGCCGGCGAATTTGGCCCGTCCACGGCGCGGGCGGTATGGCGACTGTACAAGGCATACGGTTTCCCGGCCGTTGATGCGGCGGGCGTGCCGCTTCCGGATACCGAGCAGGATCGTGAGCGCGCGGCCATGCCTGTCTCCGAGCTTGTCTTCTCTCCCACCGTGCCGCTCATCGCCACCGGCGTGTGCGGCGAGGCCGGGACTCGGGCGCAGGGAGCACTATGCACGCTGGAAACCGTTGAACGCGACTATGCCGTGGCGTTCGACGCGGCGGACGTCAACGGTCTGGATAGCAAGGATGCGCTGAACAACCATGCGGCCCGCGCGCTGTTCGCCGAGCCGTTGGACGGCACGGTCACCGCATCATACACACCGCCGCAGGTTGGTTCCGAAGGTGATGGGAATGAGGCGGCCGGCGCGGAAGAAAATGGGCAGTCGACGGTCCGGACCAACAAAGTCTGGTACGGATTCGCCGCGTCGGAACCGGGCAAACTGCCCGTGGAGCCGGATGATGCCAAGGTCACGCTGACCATTCGGCAAAGCGCGGAAGGCTCGTACTCCGTGGATTCGGCGGCGCTGAGGGGCGGCGACGGCGATTGGTGGCTTGCGGACGAGCAAGGCGAACGTACGCCGGTCACGCTCGGGTTCTGTCACGAGGGACGTTGCGAGATCACCGGCGATGGATTGCGCGAGGACATGAAGGCGGTGATACCGGAATGAATCGGCCGTTGATTCGCATGCGCGGCGTATCGCGCCGCTTTCCTCCCGCCACCATTGCCGTGACGGACGCCTCCTTCGACGTGTTCCCGGGCGAATCGGTGTCCATCGTAGGCGCGTCCGGCTCGGGCAAATCCACGCTGCTGGCCATCATCGGTCTGCTGGATCGCTCGTCCGGCGGCGAATACCTGCTCGAAGGCTTGGATGTCGGCTCCATGCGCGCCGGCGCGATCAGCCGGATGCGGCGGGACATGATCGGATACGTCTTCCAATCGTTCCATCTCATCGACTATCTGACCGTGCGGGAGAATATCCTGCACGCGTTGGCCATCAAGGGCGTGCATGGCCGTCCTGCGCACGATCGTGCCATGGAATGCCTGGAACGGGTCGGATTGGAAGACAAGGCCGAGCAGTTTCCATCCACGCTGTCCGGAGGTGAGCAACAGCGCACGGCGATCGCCCGTGCGATCGCCGCACGTCCCAAGCTCCTGCTGTGCGACGAGCCGACCGGAAACCTCGATTCGCGCAATTCGCAGACCGTGGTCAACATGCTCGCCACTGTGATCGGCAAGGACACCACATTGATCATCGTCACCCATGACCCGCGCGTTGCCGACTCCTGCGCACGCCACCTCATGGTGAGCGACGGCGTGGTGAGTGAGGAGGGCTGACCCATGCGCAATCCGCTGACGCGGGCCCTGATGGCCCTGTTCCGGCGTGGTGGGAGATCCCTCCTGACGCTGCTGGCGGTATTATGCTCGGCGGCCGCGCTGGTGGCATTGCAGGGCATCACGGCCAGTTCCGCGGACAGGACCACACAGCGCTTCACCGACATGGAACGTTCATCCATCCAGGTCTCCCTGCCCGCGTCATTCTGGGATATGACGGAATCGGATTTGCTGAAGCGGCTGGATGGATTCCCGCAGATCACCGCCGCCGGCACGCTGCACGTTCCCGAGGATGCCAGTACGGCAGCGGTCATGGTCAGTCCGCAATGGGGCGCATCGGTCGAGGCGAGCGTGGCCGTCGGCACCAATGAGGGGCTGCGGGCGCGTGGGGCCAGTGTGAAGGCGGGGCATTCGCTGCCGGGGCCCGCCGCCGAAGCCGATCCATACACCGCGATTCTTGGCAGCAGACTTGCACGGGAACTGCACATCACCATGGCACAGGGCGATCCTATGGTGACGGTCAACGGCGTGCGACTGTCCGTGGTCGGCATCGTCAATGACGGCGAGGATGATGCCACGCTGGCGACCACGCTGGTCATATCACCAGAAACCGCCCGCATATTCGGCATGCTGCCGGCCACGCGCACCATGCAGGTGCAGGTGGAGCAGGGCACGGCGCAAACCGTGGCGGCCAGACTGGCCGTGGCGCTCAACCCCGGGAACGCCAACGCCGTGTATGTGGAGGCCCCGTCCGATCCGGCTACGCTGCGCGCCAGCCTCATGGCGGATTCGCGGGATCTGACCGCCATCGTCACGGCGATCATGGTCGCGGTCACCGCATTCGGCATCGTCAATACCATGCAGATGGCGGTTAATGAGCGGCGGCGCGAAATCGGCATTGATCTGGCCCTTGGCGCGCCTCGACGGAACATCGCCTTGCAATTCCTCTCGGAGTCGATGGGACTCGGCTTCGCCGGCGCCCTGCTGGGGCTGCTGGTCGGCGCCATCGGCGCGGGCGTATGCGCGCTCGCCGGCGGATGGCGGTTCCTGTTGCCTTCGCAGGTGCTGCTGGTGCCTGCGGCGGGACTTGTGATCGGCGCGCTGGCCGGACTGCTCCCGGCATGGAGGGCCTCGCGCGTGGATCCGGCGGAATTGCTGAGGTCGTCATGATCGCGCGGCTAGACTGGAAGGCGGATCAAGGACGATGGGAAACGGGGCGGTATGGACGATCGGATGACACTCGGCATTGTGGACAACGACCCATGGGTGGCGTCTTCCCTGCAGCGGGCGATCGTCGTCAGCGGCGCGCCGGCGAACGTGCTGTGGACCGCACTTTCGGCTTCGGAGGCGGTGGGCCGGTGCGGAAAGCCGGATGGCACGCCGCAGGTGCTGCTGACCGATCTGGAGATGCCAGGCGGTGGCGGCTACGAGTTGGCGCAGGAGATCAAACCGCGCTTTCCCCGAATCGTGATCGTGGCGATGACCGCATTCGAGCTGACGCATTCGGCCGGGGAGCTGCGGGCGGCGGGCATTGCGACCGTGATCGCCAAATCCCTGCCGATCGTGGAACTGCTTGGCGCGGTGGCCTCGGCGGCGGGGAACGCGAAACTGGAGAACTGGGCGAACCGGGAACTGGCCATGGTCCGGCCCAGCGAACAGGAATTGGAGACGATCCGCCTGTATGCGGGCGGGGAGACCACCGAGGCGATCGCCCGCAGGCTCAACGTCTCGGAATCCACTGTGAAAACCTATATGAAGCGCCTGTTCGCCAAATTGGACGTACACAACCGTGCCGAGGCGATCATGGCTTGTACGCGTAAGGGACTGCTATGAGGGAACTGCTCATCCGCGCATGGCGGGGCAACGCGGTGCATCTGGCCGCCGCGGGCGTGCTTATGGTCGTGGCCGCGGCCGAGCTGGCAATGCTGAAGGGAATCGGGACCATGACCCTGGTATGCCAGCTGTTCACAGTGGCCTACATGCTGGCGGTGTCCGCTCTGCCGTTGGTCCCGGTGCAGGCGAGCATGGTGATCATCGTGGCGGCGCTGGCGGAATCCGCTATGCCGGGGTTCCTGCTCGGCGACGGCTACGTGCATGCGCAGTGGGGATTCGTCTACGCGCTGATCGTGCTCGCGGCGGAATGGTCGGTGTGGATCCCGTCGATCATCGTCGTGGCGTTGTGCGTGTTCCTGATCGCTCGCGGCGGGAATCTGGATGAGAGCATGGACGGACCGGGGCTGTTCAATCTGCCGGCGCGTGTTGCGGTGCCGTTCATGCTGGCGGCTTTGGCTGTGTGCGTAATCGTATATCTGCTTCACAAGGCCGCGTCGGAGCGCCTGCGTGAGCGCGAGGCCGCCGAAGCGCGTCAGAGGCTGCTGGAGCAGGAGAACGCGCAATATCTGGAGCGGCTCAACGTGCTGCACCAGCTGCACGACTCGGTGGCCGGCACGCTCACCTATGCACTCATGCTGTGCCGACGGGGACGATCCGAGGGAGACGTGGATCAGTACCGGTATGTGGAGAACGCGATTGGGGAGGCGCTGGACCACATGCGCAGGGAGGTGATCGAACCGACCCGACGCCTGATCGACGAACGGGATGGGATGGTCGGCCCGACCGCGGCGGGTGCGCCGAGTGCGAGGCTGCGATCTGCGGGCGAACCTGGCATGATCGACCTGCAACTGGGCAAAACCGCCACCCGCCTGCGCTCGCTCGGCTTCCAATGCGAGACGCTGCTGCGCGGCGACTTCGCCGGACTGTCTCCGGAACGTGCCGTATTGGCGTCGCGGGTGGTGGAGGAAATCGGCAACAACGTGCTCAAGCACGGCAAGATCGGCTATTGCGCGATCACCATCACCATCGGGAACAATGGGTCGGTGCGGATCTGGTCGTCCAACATGACGGATGCTGAGCAACCGCAAGTCGTCGGCAGCACGGGCGAGGCGCACGGCAGTGTGGTCAATGGCAGCACGGACAGCGAGGACTGCTCGGACGATGCGGCCCGCTCATCCCAAGCCGGCGAAGGCCTCGCCCTGATCCGCCGAAGCATCCGCCCGTTCGGCGGCACGCTCACAACTTCCTGCGAAGACGGGGAATGGACGACCATTGTCACCATTCCCTCGGATGCGATGGCGGCGAGGGATGTCTCATCAGCAACCGATACACTGGATTGCAGGAATTCCATGAAAGGATGCTGATCGTTATGGAGCGGCGTGGCCCATTGACGTTGGGCGTTGTGGACAATGATCCGTTGGTGGCGGAATCGCTCAGGCGTCTGCTGGAAGGTCAGGGGGCCCCGATTCAGGTGCTGTGGACCGCATATTCCGCGCGTGAGGCGGAATCGCTGTGCAACGCGGAATTGCCGCACATGATGCTGACCGATGTTGAGATGCCCGAACGGGACGGCATTGCGTTGGCGACGAGCCTTGCGCAACGGTTCCCGGACTTGACGGTGGTGGCGATGACGGCCTTCGAGATGTCTTATGACGAGCAGGAGCTCAATGACGCGGGCGTTGCCGCGGTGATCAACAAAGACGCCACGCCATTGGAATTTTTGAACGTCATTGCGCAAACGTCGGGGAACGGGAGGCTGTTGGAATGGTTGCACCGTATGTCGAAGACCGCCAAGCCCACCGCGCAGGAGCTGGCGGCTCTGCGGTTGCTGGCCAATGGCGAGACCACGCAATCCGCCGCGCGCATGATGCATGTGAGTGAAACCACGGTGAAAACCTATATCCGTCGGTTATTTGCGAAATTGGGTGTATCCTCCAGGGCGCAGGCGGTGCTGGTGTGCGCGACGCGGGGTCTTCTGTGACCATGAGCTGGAAATATGCGCTGGAGAAGGTCCGTCCGCGGGCGATGCATATCGTCGCCGTTTTCGTGTGCCTTTCTTTGGCGGTTTCCGAACTGGATGCCAGTGGATTCGACTGGATGACATGGCCTTCCCGAATCATTTCCATCGCCTATATGGCCTCGCTGGTGGTTTTGCCCATCTTTCCGGTTCCCTCCAGTGTGGCGATCGCGATGGTGGCGCTTGCGCAGATGCTTATGCCGGTGCGCGTGCTTGGATATGTGACCATCCAAAGTCTGTGGGGACTGTGGTATGCGCTGATCGTGCTTGCGCTGGAACGATCGGTCTGGGCATCCGGTGCGATCGTGGCGGCATTCGCCCTGCTGTCCGTTGCACAGGGGGAGCGCCCATTCCGCTGGGGCATCATGCATGTGAGCGTGATGGGCATGTTGCCGTTCTTTCTCATCGCTCTGGCCGTAGGCGCGTCAATGCACGTCTGGCGCACGACGGCAAGGGAACAGGCCCGAGCACAGGCCGAAGCCGCCGCCGAGCACGCGCTGTTGGAGCAGCGAAACCGACAGCAGCAGGAACGGCTCAATATGCTGCACCAATTGCATGATTCGGTGGCTGGGACACTCACCTATGCGGTGATGCAATGCCGGGAGGCGCAGTTGGATTGCAGCGAGGAACAACGCATCCAATACGAACGCATCGAGTCCACCGTGGAGGATGCGTTGAATGTGATGCGCAGCCGGGTGATCGAGCCGACCCGGCGATTGATGAGGGAGGATCGGTTGGAAAATGACGGCAAATCCGACATATCCGGCGGTGCGGATGCCGTGCGGCCTGTTCGGGCGGCTGTTTCGCCCGTAGACGCTTCGGTCCCCTCGGACGATGTCGATGCTCGGACGATTCTGGATATGCTCGATCATGTTGCCAAACGGCTCCGCCATTCCGGATACCGGTGCGAAACGCTGCTGCGCGGCGACAGCTCATTGCTTGGCGATCATGCAACGGCAATCGTTCGCCAAGCCCTTGAGGAGATTGGCAACAACATTCTTAAGCACGGCGTTCGCGGCTATTGTGTCATCATGGTCACGTGCGCCGAGCGGAAGGTGACTGTTTGGTCATCCAATATCGTGGATGGCAGCCACTGTGTCGGCGATCGCGGCGGGAAGACCCATGTGCCGCAGCATGACGGACTGGGGCTGGAACTCATACGCCGTCGCGTCGCGCTGCTTGGCGGCAGCCTCGCAACCTCCTGCGAGGACGGAGAGTGGACGACCATCGTCACTATTCCCTCGGATGCGTGATCGCAGCGAAATCCGCCCGTTTTGACGACAGGGGCCCGCTGGTGTTGCCATGGTTTCGAGGTTACGCTGAAGGTGTCGGTTTCATAGGCCGATTGCAAGGCGGCACTCTGAATCGGATTTCGGCAAAGGCGGTTAACATGCGATATGCACTGCGCGCACTGGCCGCGGCCCTTACCATCTACGCCGCTGCAGGTCTGATGTCCTGCGGCCAGCCCAACACCGCGGACGATGGCGCAAGCCATGCGCCAGCGACGCCGTCGAATGTGAACTACACGTCCGACGCCAAGCTGAACCCGTACTATGCGGACTCGCTGAACGTCAAGATGAAGCGCATGACCGCCAATCCGGACATCATGAAGGCCATTCTCTCGGACAGCGTGATTAGCGCGGACGAGCTGAACGAACTGCAGCGGCGCGTGGTGGGGTGCTACGCCGATTTCGGTCTGGTGTATGTGGATCTGGGCGAGGGGCAGTCGCAGATCGGCACCGCATCCGGGCAGCCCATGGGGCCGGACAGCACCTCCAAGGCCGATGCGCAATGCCAGGATCTCAACTACCAGTTCAACGTGCTGGCGACCACCTACTACCAGTCCATCCGCAACCCCGACCACGCCGATCTCACCCTGTACATCGTGCAGTGCCTGCAGGAGCACGGCATCGTCGGGCAAACCTACACGGCCGACGACTACCGGCGCGACCAGAAGACGCAGACCGGCCCGGTCTTCGGCAAGGACGCCTTCGACGCGCAAGCCCACGCATGCCAGTCGGATCCGTTGAACAACGGCTCGGGCAAACTGCCCAAGGAGGCGCAGCCTTCCGCCCGTTGACGGCGGGAACGGGTATCATGCCATAGGTTTGAGGCGTTGAACAGACGAGGAGAGAACGATGGCATCCGATTTCTGGCTGGTCGTGGGATTGGGCAACCCCGGCGCGAAGTACGAGAACACCCGGCACAACATGGGATTCATGACGGCCGACGTGCTGGCCGAGCGCTGGTCGGTCGCCTTCGCCGACCACAAGGGGCTCGCCAAGCTCGGCAAGGGCGTGATGAACCTTCAGGGGCGCAACGTCAAGTTCTTCCTCGCCAAGCCCCTGACCTACATGAACGATTCCGGCAACGCGGTCGCCTCCATCAGCGCTTACTACCAGATCGAGCCCGACCACATCGTGGTGATCCACGACGACATGGACCTCGACTTCGGCCGCATCAAGGTCAAGGCCGGCGGTTCGGCGGGCGGCCATAACGGCATCAAATCCATCGACCGCTCCCTCGGCACGCCCAAGTACGCGCGCGTGCGCATGGGCGTGGGACACGCGGCCCGCGGCCCCCGCGCGCACGACAATACCGTCAACTGGGTGCTTGGTGGCTTCGGGCCCGACCAGCGCAAGCAGCTGCCCGACTTCCTCGCCGACGGCGCCGACGCCGCCGAAATGATCATCTTCGACGGGCTCGCCAAGACGCAGGAGCACTTCAATGGCCGCTGACGCCAAGTCGCAGGGCGCCGCCGCAATCGCCGATGCCAAGGCCGCGGGCGCAAAGTCAGCGCCGATCGGCCACGGCACGCTCGCGCACCTGCTTGACGGACTTCAGGCCGATCCGAGCTTCAAGGCGCTCGCCGACGGCAGGATCGACGTGCCGGAATCGGACGTGGACCCCACGCTCACCATCGGCGCGCCCGATGGCATGCGCACCGCACTCGCGGCGGCCGTCGCCAGCCGTGTGCCGGTGGTGCTGGTGGTCGCTTCGGGACGCGAGGCCGAGGAGACCGTGGATGCGCTGCGCTCCTGGTATGCGGGAGATCCCAACGACATCGCCCAGCTGGAGGCGTGGGAGACGCTGCCTCACGAGCGCCTCAGCCCCCGCGCGGACACCGTCGCCAGCCGCATGGCCGTGTTCCGCCGCCTGAAGCATCCGGATGCGGGCAACCCCATGTTCGGCCCCATCCGCATCCTCGTCATGCCCATCCGCTCGCTCATCCAGCCGGTCGTGGCCGGATTGGGCGACGTGGATCCGCTCGTGTTCACCGTGGGGGAGGAGCTCGCGCTGGACGAGGCCGGCAGACGCCTCGTGGAGAACGCCTACACGCGCGCCGATCTGGTGATGGACCGTGGCGAATTCGCCGTGCGCGGCGGCATCCTGGACGTGTTCCCGCCCACCGCCCCGCACCCGGTGCGCATCGAATTCTTCGGCGACGAGATCGACTCGATCAGGGAGTTCCACGCCTCCGACCAGCGCACGTACGGCAACGGCCTGAAGACCATCTGGGCCACGCCCTGCCGCGAGCTGCAGCTCACGGACGCCATTCGCAAGCGGGCCAAGGCGCTCATCGGCTCCATCCCCAACGCCGAGGACATGCTTGAATCCATCGCCAACGCCATTCCGGTGGAGGGCATGGAATCCCTGCTGCCCGCGCTCGTGGACCATCTGGAGCCCGTTTCCGGCATGCTGCCCAGGCATGCGGTGGTGATGCTGGCCGACCCGGAGAAGCTGCGCCGATCGGCCGAGGACCTGGCCAAGACCGCCAACGAGTTCCTGGCCGCCAGCTGGCATGTGGCGGCCTCCGGCCATGGCGCCGGGGCGCCCATCAGCTTCGACGAGGCCAGCTTCCTGGACTATCAGGAGACGATCAGCGCCCTGTCGTTCAGCGAGCATGACGTGTGGAAGCTCACCAGCTTCGGCGTGGACGCCGAGCAGCCCGGCCACGTGCAGCTCGCCGCCGAGGCCCCCGAATCGTTCCGCGGCAGCGAGGACAAGGCCCACGCAGGCATCGAGGGACTGGTGGACCGGGGCTACGAGGTGGTCGTCACCGCGGCCGCGCAGGGCACGCTCGCCCGTCTCAAGCGCGCTATCAACGAAACCGGCATCGCCTCCATCACCCCCATCCGCTCCCAGGCCGTGGACGGCTTCGTGGACCGCGCCGCCAAACTCGCGCTCCTCACCGAACGCGACTTGACGGGACGCACCTCCGCGGCCGGGCAGGCCAAGACGCCCAAGCGCCGCCGCAAGGCCATCGACCTCATGGAGCTGAAGCCCGGCGACTTCGTGGTGCACGAGCAGCACGGCATCGGCCGGTTCGTAGGCATGCGCCAGCGCACCATCGGCACGGGCGCCAACCAGACCACGCGCGAGTACCTGATCATCGAATACGCGCCCAGCAAGCGCGGCGCCCCGGCGGACAAGCTGTTCATCCCCACCGACCAGCTCGATCAGGTCAGCAAGTACATCGGCGCGGAGGTGCCCAAGCTCAACAAGCTGGGCGGCTCCGACTGGGCGGCCACCAAGGCCAAGGCGCGCAAACACGTGCACGAGATCGCCGAGGATCTGGTCAAGCTGTACTCGGCCCGCCAGCGCACGCCCGGCTTCGCGTTCAGCCCGGACACCCCGTGGCAGAAGGAGCTCGAGGACGCCTTCCCGTACCAGGAGACGGCCGACCAGCTCACCACCATCGACGAGGTGAAGGCGGATATGGAGAAGCCGGTGCCCATGGACCGCCTGATCTGCGGCGACGTGGGCTTCGGCAAGACGGAGATCGCCGTGCGCGCGGCCTTCAAGGCCATCCAGGACGGCAAGCAGGTGGCCGTGCTCGTGCCCACCACGCTGCTGGTCCAGCAGCACTTCGAGACCTTCTCCGAGCGCTACGAGGGCTTCCCGGTCACCGTGGCCGCCATGAGCCGATTCCAGACCGCCAAGGAGATCAACGAGACCATTGAGGGGCTGGCCAGCGGGGCCGTGGACGTGGTGATCGGCACGCACAAGCTCCTGAACCCCAAGATCAAGTTCAAGGACCTGGGACTGGTGATCATCGACGAGGAGCAGCGCTTCGGCGTGGAGCACAAGGAGACGCTCAAGGCCCTGCGCACCAACGTGGACGTGCTCTCCCTGTCCGCAACGCCCATCCCGCGCACGCTGGAGATGGCCGTCACCGGCATCCGCGAGATGTCCACGCTGGCCACCCCGCCCGAGGATCGCCTGCCAGTGCTCACCTATGTGGGTGCCTACGAGGACGCCCAGGTCACCGCGGCCGTGCGCCGCGAGCTGCTGCGCGGCGGCCAGGTGTTCTACGTGCACAACCGCGTGCAGGACATCTCCAAGATCGCCGCGAAGATCCACGAGCTCGTGCCGGAGGCCCGCGTGGGCATCGCGCACGGCAAGATGGGGGAGAAGCAGCTCGATCAGATCATCCGCGACTTCTGGCATCGCGACATCGACGTGCTGGTATGCACCACGATCATCGAGACCGGCTTGGATATCTCCAACGCCAACACGCTGATCGTGGACCACGCCGACCGTTTCGGCCTTTCCCAGCTCCACCAGCTGCGAGGCCGCGTGGGCCGCGGCCGCGATCGCGCGTACGCCTACTTCCTGTACGACCCGTCCAAGCCCATGACCCAGCAGTCGCACGACCGCCTCGCCACGATCGCGCAGAACACCGCGCTCGGCAGCGGCTTCGACGTGGCCATGAAGGATCTGGAGCTCAGGGGCACCGGCAACCTGCTGGGCGACGAGCAGTCCGGCCACATCGAGGGCGTGGGCTTCGACCTGTACATCCGCATGGTCTCCGAGGCCGTGGAGCAGTACAAGGAGCCCGAGCGTCACGAGCCGGTGGCCGTGAGCATCGATCTGCCCATCGAGGCGTCCATCCCCGTGGACTACATCGATTCGGACAAGCTTCGTCTGGAGGCGTACCGCAAGCTCGCCGCCGCGCGCACCGAGGAGGACCTCAAGGACCTCGCGGACGAATTGACCGACCGCTATGGCAAGCTGCCGGAGGAGTTCGAAATGCTGTTCGGCGTGGCCCGCCTGCGCGCCAAGGCACGCGAGCTGGGCATCTCGGAGATCATCGCGCAGGGCAAGAACGTGCGCATCGCCAAGATCGACCCGCCCGAATCCATGCAGATGCGCATCAACCGCATCTACAAGGGCGCCCAGTACCGGCCCGTCACGCACACCTACCTCATCCCCACGCCGTTCGCCGGTTCCCTGGGCAGCGGTCCGATGAGCGGCGAGCAGGTGATGGACTGGACCAGCGACCTGCTCAACGACTTCGCATGGAAGCCGAAGGCGCTGCGATAGGCCGTTCGCCGGTTGCGGCAGGTTGACCGCCGGCCGTTTGTCTACCGAACTGTCTATATGAAACCGTGGCGTCTTAAGGTAAGGAGAGCGGGTTCATGGGACAGTTCGGCATCGTCGTGGGACAGCTGGTGGGCTTCCTCATCATGCTTCTGGTGGGATACGGATGCGTGCGGCTCAAGTTCTACGGCACGGTGGCCCTCAACGGCATGTGCGCGCTGCTGCTCAACGTGCTCATCCCGGTCCTCGTGTTCTCCAACGCGGTGGACGGCACCGACCGCGCGGATCTTGAAGCCAACTGGGGCGTGATGCTGCTGACGGCCATGATGTACGGCCTGCTCGCGCTCACGTTCTTCCTGGTCGCCTGGCTGCTGCGGCTCAGGGCCGAACGCGGCCGCATCTTCCAAGCGGCGCTGATCTTCGGCAACGCCGGCTTCCTGGGCATCCCGCTCATCATGGCCCTGTTCCCGCAGCAGGGCGCGATCTACGTGGCGCTCATGTCGATCGTGGATCAGGGGATCCTCTGGACGTACGGCGTGTTCCTGTGCGAGCCGATCCCGTCCGGCGGCGGTGAAACGCCCGCCAAGCCGTCGCTCGGCGCCCGCGCGGCCGGTCTGCTGCGCCGATTCGCCAATCCCGCGTTCATCGGCATCATGATCGCCCTCGCGCTGATCCTCGCCGGCGTGCGCATCCCGCGGATCATCCTCACCCCGCTGCACACCATCGGCGGCATGGCCACGCCGATGTCGCTGATCTACTTGGGCGGTCTGTTCGCCACCACGCGATGGTGGAACGTGCTCAAGCGCTATGAGCTGTATGCGGGCCTTGCGGCCAAGATGCTGCTGTTCCCGGTCGCCTTCCACGCGCTGCTCACCATGGGCCCGCTGGCCGCCGTGCTACCGGTCACGCACGACATGGTCACGATGATCTGCCTGATCTCCGGCCTGCCCACCATGACCACGATCGCGATGTTCTCCGGACGACGCAACAACATGCCCGAATACGCCACCGGGTTCGTGCTGGTGAGCACGCTCTTCTCGCTGGTGTCGCTGGCCGTCGTCTCCTCGGTGATCATGTAGCGTGGCGATCTCATGCAACGGTGGCGTGCCGGGTCGCAGCCGCGCGGGTACACTGTCGCCCATGACCGATTTGCACATCCGCCGCGCCGAGGAGCGCGACATCCCCGAACTGCACCGTCTGCTGCGCGAGGTGCTGGAGGTCCACCACAACGGGCGTCCGGACCTATTCAAAACCGGCACCGCCAAGTACACCAACGAGGAGCTGGCGGCCCTGTTGGCCGATGATGGCACACCGGTGTTCGGCGCGTTCGCGGACGACGACGCCACATTGCTCGGCTACGCATTCTGCGTGTTCCAGCGGCATGAGGACAGCAACATCCTCACCGACGTCCTCACGCTGTACATCGACGACATCTGCGTCGATGAGCCGGCCCGCGGCAGGCATGTGGGCACCGCGCTGTACCGGCATGTGCTGGATTTCGCCCGCGCGCGGGGCTGTCACAACGTCACGCTCAACGTGTGGTCGTGCAACCCCGGAGCGCAGGCGTTCTATGAGCAGCTTGGACTCAAGCCGTACAAGGTGGGTATGGAGCAGCTGCTGTAGGGCCGGCCGGGGGAGGGACAGGCGACCGTGGAGACAGCGACGGGGCAAGCCGGTGCATGAAAAAACGCTGGTGACGATGTGCCCACCGTGTGCCCACGATGTGCCCACCTTGTCACCAGCGTTGTTGCGCGGTATGCCGGTCCCCGGTCCGTCTTGCTTCAGCGTCCGTCTTGCTTCAGCGCAGCGCGTCGCGCAGCCGGTCCTCGAGCTCGGCGTGATTTTCGGGCCGGTTGTGCCGGTCCAGATGCGTCCGATCGATCGCCAGTTCCGTGCGGATCTCGCCGTCGGCCAGCACCAGCGCCCGGTCGGCCAGACGCACGGCCTCCGCCACATCGTGCGTGACCATGAGCACCGACCAGCCGTGCGAGGAGCGCAGACGGGCCAGCAGATCCTGCATGTCCAGACGGGTCAGGGCGTCCAATGCGCCGAACGGCTCGTCGAGCAGCAGCAGCTTGGGTTCGCGCACCAGCGCACGGGCCAGCGACACGCGCTGCGCCTGCCCGCCGGAAAGCTCCGCCGGCCAGTCGTCCGCGCGCCCGGCCAACTGCACCGATTCCAGCGCCCGTTCGGCGACCCCGCGCAGCTCGGAGCGGGTGCCCTTCATACCGAGCGTGATGTTGCGCCACAGTCGCTGCCACGGGACGAGGCGGGAGTCCTGGAAGCCGAACGCCGTGTCCTCCGTCACGTCCACCACGCCCGAGTCGGCGGGGATGAGCCCGGCCGCAAGCCTCAGGAGAGTGGACTTGCCGGAGCCCGAACGGCCCGTGAGGCACACGAACTCGCCGGGCGCCACGCTGAAGGTGACGTCCTTGAGCACGGGCTTGCCGTCGAAGGAGACGGCCACGTCCCGGAACGAGGCGACGGAGGCTGCGGGCGCGGCGGTCTTGAAGGGCATGCCGGCCTCGATGGGCTCAGTGGTATCAGTCATCGGATGGGACCTCTCTTGGGGGAATCGCCAGCGGCGGTCACTTGGTGCAGTCGAGCACGTAGTCGGTCAGATCCGGCTTGGACTTGATGAACCCGAAGTCCACGTACTGCTGGGCGATGTCCTCGAGCATCTGGCGGCCCTTGGCGTCCACCGGCAGGATCTCCGGCACGTCGAACTTGCGCACCTGGTCTACGATTCCGTCCGACGCGCCGAACTTCTTGTAGGCGTCGTAGATGAACTCCGGATCGTTCTGCGCGCGGTCGGATTCCTTGACCAGCGCCTGGTAGAGCTTCTTGACGATCTCGGGATGCGCGGTGGCGAACTTGCGCGACACCATGTGCAGCGTCACGTTCTTGGAATCGTAGTCCTTGCCGGTGGTGATGAGCTTGGCGCCCGGCGTGGCGATCGCGGCGGCGAGGTTCTGGTCGTACGTGGCCAGCGCGTCGATGCGGCCGGAGGAGAACGCGGCGGAGAAGTCGGTCTGGCTCAGCTCCACCTCCTCGACCTTGCTGTAGTCCAGCCCGGCCTTCTCGAACGCGGCCTTGAGGATGTAATCGCCGGTCGCGCCCTTCTTGTCGATGCCCACGCGCTTGCCGTACAGGTCCTCCAGCTTGGTCACGTTCGAGCCGGGGGCGGCCACCAGACCCTGCGAATCGCCGGTGTAGTACTCGATCGCGTACGCCACCCAGGGGGCCTTCTGGTCCACCAGGTTGATGAAGTATCCGGTGCCGGTGCTGGAGGTGTCGGCCTTGCCGGCGAGGATCACCTTGTAGGCGTCGTCCGGCGGGTTGTACGGGCCGGAGAAGTCGGCCTTGTAGGGGGCCATGGTCTCGGCGAGGAAGGATTCGTCCTTGACGGTGGTCAGGAAGTTCGCGGTGGACAGATAGGCCACGCGGATCGAGTCCGTGGCGTCGGAGGATGAGGCCGATCCGCCCGTCTGGGAGGATCCGCAGGCGGCCAGCGGGATGAGCATGGCCGCCGCGGCCAGGGCGGCGACGGGCCGGACGATGTGGGAGCGAAGATGGTTGAAATTGAACATGAAAATTCCTTTGATGATCAAAAGTCTGAATGATATTCGGATGTTGGATGCGCCGGTTCGGTGAATGGGCGCGGATTGGCTCGCGGCCGCGATCAGCGCACGGTCACGGACCGGTACGGCATGGCGAGGCGCTCGATGAGCCCCACCAGCGCCTCGGACGCGAGTCCCAGCGCGGCGTAGAGGATCACGCACAGCACCATCTGGTCGGTGCGGGAGAACTGCTGGGCGCGCGAGAGGATGTAGCCCAGGCCCACCGTGGAGTTGACGGTCTCGCATGTCACCAGCGCGATCCACGAAACGGTGATCGCGAAGCGCAGGCCGGTCATGAAGCTCGGCATAGCGCCCGGCAGGAGCACGCGCGAGAAGACGGTCCAGCGGTCCATGCGGTAGGCGCGGGCGAGTTCCACGAGCCTTGGATCGATGGCCCGCACGCCGTCGCGCACGTTCACGTAGATGAGCCCGAACACGCCGATCGCGATGAGCGCGACCTTCATGGATTCGTCGATGCCGATCCAGATGATCAGCAGCGGCGAAAGCGCCGGGAACGGAATGGCCCTAAGCATATGGACCGGTTTGTCGATGATCGTGAGGCCCAGCCGTGAGGCTCCGGCGATCAGACCGGCCGGCAGGGCGAGGACGATGCCCACCGCGAGTCCGGCGCACACGCGGGCCAGACTCATGCCGACGGACGGCCACAGCAGTCCCTCCTCGGCCAGATCCCCGAGCGAGGACGCAACCTCGCCGGGGGAGGGCAGCGGACGGGAGTCCGATGGGGTGAGGGTGGCGAAATACCACCATATAAGCAATGCGAGCGTCGAAAGCCATGCGGCGATGCCGGTCATGATGCGCGTCGGGATGCCGCGTGGGCTCACACCGACGGATCCGCCGCGCGTGCGCGTGCGGATGAACGACCGACCTGCCGAACGGACTGACGCGCGCGACGATGAAACGCGCAACTGACATTCCCTTCGATAGTGCTAACTACATCAGGTTCGACGAGTGTGATCTCAGCCCGGCCGTCCGCTTTGAACCAGCATGTTTGAGACTTTGGCCCGGGCACCCCGTGTCGTCATCCATTGTGGGCGCATGGCATGGACAACGTGCCGGGGCGCATCCGCGTAGTTTTTTGCGCGGATCGTTTCGACAAATGGACGCAAGGCGTATGGAAAACGTATGTCCGCCCTTGCAACGTCCACAAAATCCGTTAGTGTAGGTTTCGTAATCACAACATACAGTCTGTAAGGAGCAGTTGTGGCAGCAATTGAAAGCGTGTACGCGCGTCAAATCCTTGATTCCCGTGGCAACCCGACCGTCGAGGTCTACCTCGAGACCGAAGACGGCGCCCAGGGCAAGGGCCTGGTCCCGTCCGGCGCCTCCACCGGTGAGGCCGAGGCTTGGGAGCGTCGCGATGGCGACAAGTCCGTCTACGGCGGCAAGGGCGTTCTGAACGCCGTCAAGGCCGTGAACGAGGAGATCGCCCCGAAGGTCATCGGTATGGACGCCGCCGACCAGCGCGCTCTCGACGACCTGATGATCGAGCTCGACGGCACCCCGAACAAGGGCCGTCTGGGCGCCAACGCCATTCTGGGCGTCTCCCTGGCCGCCCTGTACGCCTCCGCCGAGTCCGCGGGCCTGCCGCTGTACCGCTACATCGGCGGCACCAACGGCCACATCCTGCCGGTTCCGAACATGAACATCATGAACGGCGGCGCCCACGCCGACTTCGCCACCGACATCCAGGAGTACATGATCTCCCCCTACGGCTTCAAGACCTACTCCGAGGCTCTGCAGGCCGGCGTCGAGGTGTACCACACCCTGAAGAACGTCCTGAAGAAGGAAGGCCTGAACACCGGCCTCGGCGACGAGGGCGGCTTCGCCCCGAAGCTGAAGTCCAACAAGGACTCCCTGAACTACATCGTCGACGCCATCTCCGCCGCCGGCTACGAGCCCGGCAAGCAGATCGGCATCTGCCTCGACGTCGCCTCCTCCGAGTTCTACAACAAGGAGACCGGCAAGTACCACTTCGAGGGTGACGAGCGCGACGCCCAGTACATGCTCGACTTCTACGAGCAGCTGATCGAGGAGTACCCGATCGTTTCCATCGAGGATCCGTACCAGGAAGAGGGCTGGGAGGACTGGGCCGCGATCACCGCCAAGCTCGGCGATCGTCTGCAGTTCGTCGGCGACGACCTGCTGGTCACCAACCCGAAGCGTCTGCAGAAGGGCATCGATCTGGGTGCCGCCAACTCCCTGCTGGTCAAGCTGAACCAGATCGGTTCCGTGACCGAGACCCTCGACGCCATCGAGCTGGCCACCGCCAACGGCTTCACCTCCATGGTCTCCCACCGCTCCGGCGAGACCCCGGACACCACCATCGCCGATCTCGCGGTTGCCAAGAACACCCGCCAGATCAAGACCGGCGCCCCGGCCCGTGGCGAGCGCGTTGCCAAGTACAACCGCCTGCTGGAGATCGAGGACGAGCTCGGCTCGACCGCTCAGTACGCCGGCTACAGCGCGTTCAAGGCCTGCAAGAAGTACCTGGCCAAGTGAGCCGCTGACCCCGGTGACGTGCCGTCATCGGTAGCGTTGTGAAATGCCCGTCGCATTCCCAAGTCGAATGCGACGGGTATTTTCGTATTCATGGCGTCTTCAGGAAGAAAATCATCGTCCCGCATCCCTTCGGGACCCATCGCGTTTTTCCTGTCGATCATTCTGGTCGTCATCGGACTGATCCAGCTGGTCTCCACATTCCACACGTACGCGACGAATCTCGCGGAGCTCAACTCGCTGAGGAAAACGCAGGCCGCGCTCATCGAGAAGAACCAGGACCTGCAGAACGACATCGCCCGATGGTCCGACAACGAATACGTGGCCGCGCAGGCCCGTGAACGTCTGGGCTTCGTGTTCCCCGGCGAACAGGCCATCCGCGTGCTGCACCCGGAGGCCGTAACCGGCGATGCCACGGACCAGACCGATGCGTCGGAGTCATCCTCGCACACCGCGACCAACCTGCCGTGGTACAAGGAGCTCTCCTACGCCTTCGAACAGGCCGATCAGAAGAAGGATGACGGGCAGGCATCCCCCTCGCCGTCCGAATCATCCAGCAGCACAACCGATTCCAACACCACCAAGGACAATCAGCAATGACCCCAACCGACACCACCTTCGTGACCGAACTGGCCGAGCGCCGCCTGCGGGAAGGCGCCAGCGAGCGGGACATCGAACTCGTCCAGGCGCAGCTGGGCCGTTATCCGCGCGGCATGGTCGCCGTGGGCGCGCGCTGCGTGTGCGGCAATCCGCTGGCCGTGGTCACCAGGCCGCTGCTGCCGGGCGGCATCCCGTTCCCCACCACCTGCTATCTGACCGGTCCTGAAGTGGTCAAGGCCGTCTCCCATGTGGAGGCGAACGGCGAGATGCCGCAGTACACGGATCTGGTGGAGCATGACGCCGACGTGCATGCGGCCTACGAGCGCGCCCACGAGCTGTATCTGGCGTTCCGCCATGCGATCGCCGAGCGTCTGGGCGACGATGAAAGCCACATCGAGGGCATCAGCGCCGGCGGCATGCCGGTGCGCGTCAAGTGCCTGCACGCGTTGGTCGCCCAGTCGCTGGTCATGGGCCCGGGCGTCAACCCGATCGGCGACCGGGTGCTGGAGCGCGTGAGGGACGAATTCGATCCCGCGGTGTGCCGCTGTGCGCTGCGGGCGGGCGAGGACGGCTCCGACGCCGACGCCGCCGGTTCCAAGGACAGGAAGGACGTGGACTGATGACCGAAACGAATGAGCGGTCGGTGACCGTCGCGGGCGTGGACTGCGGCACCAACTCGATCCGCCTCAAGATCTCCCGCGTGGACGAGCATGGATACACGGACGTGCTGCCGCGCGTGCTGCGCGTGGTCCGCCTCGGTCAGGACGTGGACAAGACCCACCGCTTCGCCGACGAGGCGCTGGAGCGCGCCTATGCGGCCGCCCGCGAGTTCGCCGGACTGCTGGAGGAGCATCATGTGGACGGGCTGCGTTTCGTGGCCACCTCCGCCACGCGCGACGCCGCCAACCGCGAGGCGTTCGAGGACGGTATCGAGTCGATCCTCGGCGTGCGGCCCGAGGTCATCCCCGGCACCGAGGAGGCCCGTCTGAGCTTCCTGGGCGCCACCAGCGTGCTCGGCCCCGAGCAGGACGGCACCATGCCCGCGCCGCCGTATCTGGTGGTCGATCTGGGCGGCGGCTCCACCGAACTCGTGCTCGGCGGCGACGGAGTGGATGCGCCCGCCGACGAGGTGACCCACGCGTTCTCCATGAACATCGGCTCGGTGCGCATGACCGAGCGCCATCTCCTGTCCGACCCGCCCACGCAGGAGCAGATCGAGGAAGCTGTGGCGGACATCGACGCTCACATCGAGGAGGCGTTCCGCACGGTCCCCGCCGAACGCACCGGCACGATCATCGGTGTGTCCGGCACGGTCACCACCATGACCGCCCTGAGCATGGGCCTGTCGGAGTACAACCATGCCGCCGTGGACGGCCGCCGCGTGAGCATCGACGAGATCACCGACGTGGACACCCGCTTCCTGCTCATGTCCCGCGCCGATCGTCGCGCCTACAAGACCATCCACCCCGGCCGCATCGATGTGGTGGGCGGCGGCGCGCTGGTTTGGAGCCGCGTGCTCGCCAAGGTGGCCGAACGCGCCAACGCGGCCCGTGGGGCCGGCACGATCACCTCCTACGTGGCCAGTGAGCACGGCCTGCTGGACGGCATCGTGCTCGACTACGGACGCCGGCTGCTCGCGGCGTGACCGCGGACGTGGCATAATAGCCAAGTATTTGGTTTGCGCGGGTGGCCCAAAACCGCCCGCACAGGCCCCCATGGCGAAATTGGTATACGCAGTGGACTTAAAATCCATCGCTTCGGCTTGCGGGTTCGAGCCCCGCTGGGGGCACCTTCGCATGGAATGTTGCCCCGCGCGTTTACAAACGGTTCATATACTGGCCGCTGAAACAGAAACGCTCGAGGCGCGAGGAGCATCATGGCCGCACAGGGATCATCCGCACAGGGATCGTCGCAACCAACCGAATCCAACGCAATCGAATCCGGCCTGCCAAGCCTGCTCGTCCAAGGCGTGGTGGCGGCTCTGGTCGCCTGCGTGGGGGAAATCATCATCGCGCCCATATATGCAGCCATCGCGCATCTGGCCGTGGTGCCGTGGGCCATGGTGGCCTGTCTGCTGGCGGTGGCGTACACGTATATTGTGGGGTTCGCGCTGCTGTGGGCGGCCGAATCGCTCTCGCACGGGGTGAAGAACCCCAAGGCCGTGCCGTTCGTGTACGGTGGCGTGGGCCTGTTCGGCTTCGGCGCGTGGGGCGTGTTCGTGCTGCCGGCCATGGTGAACTCCTTCTCGGGGCCGCAGGGGCTGGCCGCCATGTCCACGGGGCAGATCGTCGCCACCGCGTTCAACTGCGCGGTGATCGGGTTCGCGGCATTCGTGATCGCCCGGATCGCGTACCCGAAGCTGGCGATGCGCCGCGGGGCGGTGTACGGCATCGGCGCGGTGACGGTTGCGCTCGCCCTGCTGGGGCTGTTCTTTGCCACGCGCATGTACGGCGTGCTGTACTGACGGCGCGCTGGCTATAGGACGAAGCGCGGCGCTGAAGCGCGGCGCTCGGCGATGGCGCGGTGAGGACACGGTGAAGACGTGGTGGTTCGCCGTTTGGAAATCGTTGGGATCCCCGATTGCGTTCGTCGCGTTTGCCCGCTAGGATAACGCGATATTGAACAGCGATAAAGGAGACACCATGGCTGATACGAACATGCCGAAGGTCAACGCCGAGTTCGGCGCCACGCCCGTGATCGAATTCCCCTCCGAAACCGCGCCGGCGGGCCTCAAGGCCGTTGAGCTGGTCGAGGGCGATGGTCCGATCGTCCGTCGCGGCGACACCGTCACCGTGAACTACCACGGCGTGGTCTGGGGCAAGGACAAGGCTTTCGACTCCAGCTTCGAGCGTCATCAGCCGGCCAGCTTCGGCATCGGCGTGGGTCAGGTCATCAGGGGCTGGGACCAGACCGTTCCCGGCCACAACGTCGGCTCCCGTCTGGTCGTCTCCATCCCGCCGGAGTACGGTTATGGCTCCCGCGGCGTCCCGCAGGCCGGCATCGGCGGCGGCGACACGCTGGTCTTCGTCATCGACATCATCTCCACCCGCTGACGAGCACAACCAACAGACTTATAGCGCCGGCCGTTCGCGTGACGCCGGCGCTTTTGCGCATGTTTGCGCGGATCAACCAATCATTCATTGAAGGGAACATACCATCATGGCAGAGGAAGAAAAGGTCGTCCTGCTCACCCAGGAAGCGTACGACAAGCTCAAGAAGGAGCTCGAGTGGCGTGAGGGCGACTACCGCAGCGAAATCGCCGAGCGTATCGCCGCCGCGCGCGCCGAGGGCGATCTGTCCGAGAACGGCGGTTACCAGGCCGCCCGCGAGGAGCAGGGCAAGAACGAGGGCCGCGTCAACGAGCTGACCGTCAAGCTGCGCAACGCCAAGATCATGCAGGCCCCCAAGGCCGGCACCGTGGGCAACGGCTCCGTGGTCACCATTCTGCTGGCCGGCCGCGAGAAGACCTACGTGCTGGGCTCGCGCGACATCGCCGTGGCCACCGAGCACGAGGTGATCAGCCCCGAGTCCCCGATCGGCGCCGCGATTCTGGGCGCCCACACCGGCGACGAGGTCTCCTACAAGGCCCCCAACGGCCGCGAGATCACCGTGACCATCAAGGAAGCCAAGCCGTTCGAGGCCTGATTCCGGACCATCCTGTTTTTTCAGGGGCTTTTCAGGGCGACGTTCATGATGCATGCCGCATGCGCATGCCGTGGCGTCGCCCTTTTTGCATGCGCACGGCGGTCACGGGGGAGTGGTTACAGAGGAGTGGTCACAGGGCGCGGGCGCCTATGCCTCTGTCCGCAGCGTCTGGCCGAGCGCGTGCGATTCGCCCGGCTCCAGCGTCACGGCCAGCTCGCGGATGGCCGCGCTTTCCACGCAGACGAATTCGCGCCACTCGCTGCGTTCAGCACCGGGATTCCACACCACGGTCTGCGTGGCGCCGGTGCGCTCAATGGCGATTGAGCGGTTCCACGCGTCGTCGCGCAGCAAGAGCCCGTTGCTGGCGTAGTAGACGCGGTCCACGCCGGAGGCGGTGAACGCAACGGGGGAGTGCGACTGCGTGCGCGTGGGGAATCCGGGCTCGCGGAATCCCGGCAGCGTCGCATCGAGATATGCCGAGTTGCCAAGGCCCTCCAGTCGGACGCGCGTCGCATCGCCCACGCGCAGATAGGTGTGCAGGGCCGCCTCGAAGGTGAAAGGTACGGAACCGGTGTTGCGCACGGTCAGCGTGACGGCCAGCTCATGTCCCGCCCGCACATCGTATGCGGCCCGGAATGCCGATCCCGGAGCGAATCCGCCTGTGCATCGGGCCAGCAGATCAGCCGGCACGTCCGCTGAGTCCAATGTGCAGCGCATGCGGCGGTCGGAGCTGAGCCGATTTGGGCCCGCCGGATCGGGTACGTCGTCCGCAGCCGGCCTCCAGAAGCTCGTGCGCGCGAAGCCGTGCCGTGGGAACCGGTCCGTAAGCCGGCCGCGCTCGAAGCCCTGATTGAACCATGGGAACACCACCGGGATGCCGCCGTCGATGAACTCGCCCTCCCTGAACGGCACCGCGGCCGGGGTCCAGAGCACGGGGAATCCGCCTGTGGGAGTCCAGGACATCACATGCGCGCCATAGTCGCTGATCTGCGCCCCGCCATCTTCGTTGATGAGATTGCGAATGATGAAATTAGCCATATCAGTCATTATGTCATGGAAAGTGTTATTGCCCTTTGGCCATGTCTCGTTGATTCTAGTCGTTATTGACGAGCGTTTCGGCTGGGTTGATCAAGTTTGCCGCTTATCGTCGTGCCCAGAGGTTGAAGGTGAATCCGTGACGGTCGGGATCGTAGGTTTTGATCAGTTGGAAGCCAAACGATGCGAATAGGTGGGCGCTGGCGCGGTTGTTCTCGTCTATGGTGGCCACGAACACGGGATCCAGATTCCGGTGGACGGCGTCATGCGTAGCCGTGGAAATCGCATCTCGCAATGCCTGCGTTCCCAATCCAAGTCCGCGTAGTTTCCGCGATACCGCGATGATTGCGATCTCGTACACGCCATCGCCTTTGTGGACAACGGCACAGTACGAGGCCAGATTGCCGGTCTGGTCATCCACTCCTACGCGAATCCAGCAGTCCTTGTCGTGGTAGACCGGACTGTTGTGGATGAGTTTCTGCACGAGCAGGGCCCATGGTTCGGGATGGAGTTTCTCCCCTTTGACCCATACGCCGTTCACCTGCCTATTGGCAGGCACGGGCGATGTGCAGGTAAACGTGATGAACGACTCCTGATCGGATTTCTCGGCGAATCGTAAGCGAACAACCATGGGAAATCCGCGCTTCCGTTAGGCGTAAACGTGCTTGGAAACGGCTGCCGGGTTTTGTTTGGGGCGGGAGGCCTTGCCAAGGAACTGAAGGACGTCCTCTGGCAGCGGCGCATCGCACAGATGCAGATAATCGTATTCAGGACTGTCCGTATCGACGGTGTACAAATCCGTGAGCTTGACCATGCCGCCTCCTTTCGTTGCAACCATGCTAACGCCGGACAACCGCGGATGGCAAGTTTTCCGTTTGGAACAGGGCGATTCGATCGACTGCTGTCGATGGATGGCCCATCTGTCTGCATGCTTGTACATTCCGCATCTAGTCGGACGTACCGCGCGAAAAAACGGGGCGTGGGCGAGGAATCCCGGGACGCCCCGGAATGGCTGTCCGGCGATGCAAAGACGACGCATGTCGAGGACGACCAACCCGTGTGGCATTCGAATGCCTTGAAAGCGTTGAAATTTCAACGATCTAAATACGGATGATGAAATCGCTCATGGACCAATCGTACGTCACCACAGATGCACGATCACCATGTAGATCGCGACCATGTGGCAGGCGTATCCGGCCACGGTGCCCACGTGGAAGATCTCGTGGAAACCGAAGACGCGCGGCCACGGATCGGGCTTGCGCAGGGCGTAGACGATCGCGCCGGCGATGTAGCAGGCGCCGCCCGAGGCGAGCAGCACCACCACCGCCGGGCCGGCGACGGGGGACTCCCAGAACAGGCCCATGAACGCCACGCCGGAGACGCCGAACACGATGTACGTGATGGTGTACAGCCATCGTGGCGCATTGATCCAGATCACGTGGATGATGAGCGCCACGGCGGTGCACGCCCACATGCCGGTGATGATCGTGTTGCGCCAGAATGGCGAGAGCGCGAAGGAGACCGGCGTGTAGGTGCCGGCGATGAGCAGGAAGATGTTCATATGGTCGATGCGCCGCAGCACGTCCGTGACGCGCGGGCTCCAATCGCCCAGATGATAGGCCGCCGAGTTGCCGAACAGCACGAGGGAGCAGGTCATGAACACCGCGCACGCCCATTTGAGCGAGGCGAACGGGGCCAGGCAGATGAGCACGATCCCGGCGGCCAGCGCGAGCGGCGCGGCCACGGCGTGGATCCATCCGCGCAGCAGGGGCTTGGGACGGCCGTGGACGTCGAGCCGCACCTTGCGCTCCACCTCGGCCGGGGCGATGCCCTCGATCCTTGCGGCGCGCTCCTCCGCCTTGGCGATCACCTTGCTGGCCTTCTCCTCGGCCTTCATGCGGATCGTCTCGGCCCTCGCCTGCGCGGTGGTCCTGACCGCGTCCGCCTTGGCCTGCAGATGGTCCTCGCGCGCCTTGATGACGGCCTGACGCTTCGCCTCGATCTCCGGCGTGCTGCGATGTGCCATGCGATGCCTCCTGCGTCCACGCGACCGGACCGTTCGCCCAGGTCGACTCAACCTACGCCTGCGTAACCTACGTTACCGTAACAATGGCGGGACGTGAAGGGGCGACCCGCCGTGACATTGACGCCAACGCACCTTACACTAAGTCCTATGGCTGATTTCACACATATTCTCGCGACACGACCCGATCTGACCGACGACGACCGCGAATGGCTGCACCATCTCGTGGGGGATTGGCAGGTGATCGCCGACCTGAGCTTCGCCGACCTCATGCTGCTCATCCAGAATGGCGACGGCGAATATGTGGTCGCCGAACAGTGCCGCCCCTCCACCGTCATGTCCCTGCGCTTCGACGATGTGGTCGGCAAGGCGACGCCGGCGGACCAGGTGGCCGAACTCGACCAGGCCATGGCCTCCAGCACCGTGTTCCGCTCCACCCGCCTGCGCACCCAGGGCCGCAACACCATCTGCGACGTGTATGCGCCGGTCCGCCACAACGGCAAGACGCTGGGACTCGTGGTGCGCGAAACCAACATGGCCACCCGCGAATCCAACGGCCGCTACGAATCCGAGAGCATCAAGGCCGGCAAGCAGCTGTTCGAGATGATCCCGCGCGGCCAGTTCCCCTACGTCGACTCGGTGCTCAACCAGCGCCACAACGCCCGTGTCTCGGACGGTTTCATCATCCTCAACGCCGAAGGCATCGTGCGCTACGCCTCGCCGAACGCCATCAGCTGCTTCCGCCGCCTCGGTTCGGTGCAGGTGATGCAGGGCCAGTACCTGTCCGAGATCGGCACCACGCTGCTGCACCAGAACGACCCGGTGCCGGAGACCCTGCCGCTGGTGCTCACCGCCAAGGCCCCCGTGGACTCCGAGCTCAACGCCAACCGCTCGGCCGTCTCCCTGCGCTCGCTGCCCCTGTACGACGCGAACGGCCGCGTGGGCGGCATCGTGCTGTGCCGCGACGTCACCGAGCTGCGCCGCCGCGAAAAGGAGCTGCAGACCAAGGACGCCACGATCTCCGAGATCCACCACCGCGTAAAGAACAACCTTCAGGCCGTCTCCGCGCTGCTGCGACTGCAGGCGCGCCGCACCAAGAACGAGGAGGTCAGGAAGGAGCTGGGCGAGGCGCAGCGCCGTGTGCAGACCATCGCCGTGCTGCACGAGGGCCTGAGCCAGAGCGCGGACGAGGTGGTCGACTTCGACAAGGTGATCGCCAACCTGCTGCGCATGAGCGTGGATCTGGCCGTGGCCAAGGACCAGCACATCGAGATCAACTATCTGGGCAAGTTCGGCATGATGCCCGCGCAGGACGCCACGCCGCTGAGCCTGGTCCTCACCGAGCTGGTCACCAATTCCATCGAGCACGGCTTCGAGGGCCGCAAGGAGGGCCACGTGACGATCTCCGTGGGCCGCGGCGGCAACAACCTCAACGTGGTCGTGGAGGATGACGGCAACGGCCTGACCACCGAATCGCACGAAGGCATGGCCCGCTCCTCGGGCTCCGGTCTGGGCACGCAGATCATCAACACCTTCGTGACCAACGACTTCGGCGGCACGGTCCGCTGGGAGCCGCGCCGGGAGGGCGGCACGCGCGTGGTCCTGGACATGAAGCTCCGCGCCGCGCAGGAGTGACCCGGTCCGGGAAAACGGGAAGGGGCGGGTTCCGGATGCTCTATCCATCCGGAACCCGCCCCTTGGATTTATGCGGTGCGTACGCGCGCGTCAGGCCTGCATCTGCATGGCCTGGGAGCGGCGGGCGCGCATGGCGCGACGCTTCAGCGCGCGACGCTCATCCTCGCTCAGACCGCCCCACACGCCGTAGTCCTGATTCGTGTCCAGCGCGCACTTGAGGCACGCGTCAATCACCTTGCAGGTGCGGCACACGGCCTTGGCCTCTTCGATCTGCTGGTATGCCGCACCGGTGTTGCCGACGGGGAAGAACAATTCGGGGTCCTTGTCCCGGCAGGCCGCCTTGGCGCGCCAATCAAAAGCACTACTCATCTGTCGCCTTCCTTCACGTCGATATCAACTCGACCGCGGATGTTTCAACGTCCTTATAGAAGGAAAGCACGAATGCCGCGACTTTTCAAGAGCGTTGTCCCACGAACGTGAGGTTTCTCGCCCACCGCGGACAAAACCTTGCCTGCGGGTTCGCAGGAAGCCTGCCGGAAGCCTCACCGATCGCAGATCTGCAGCGGATTGGCCGCTCCGCGCGCCACCGCCACCGCCCGTCCCGGGATGCGGGTCGCGTCCGGACCCAGTCGGGCGAGGACGTCGGCCGGTATGCCGGCGAGCAGATCGGCCGTGCGATCGCCGCCGGGAAAGACGATGCGCATGGTGATGCGCGACGCGTCGCCGATCCTGCGGGCCGAGGACAGCGCGTAGACGAGCGTCACGGCCGGATCTCGCTGCAATCGCTCGAACACCGCGCGCCGGGGATCCTGCGACAGGGGGTCCACCATCGGTTCCGCGTCGTCGACCAGGGCCACGCGAATCGACCGGTGCTCATCCTGCATGGCCCGTGCTTCCTCGATCGAGACGGCGCAGGGGATGCCCGCTGCCTTTAAGCACCGTCCGATGCCCTCCAGCACGGTGGTCTTGCCGCGTCTGGCGTCGCCGATCACCACGATCGAGCCGCCGTCCAGTGGGATATCGCACGGATGCAGGGCCACGCCGTCGTCCCAGGCGCCGATCCGCACCGCCTGCGGCGAGGCGAAGGCCGCCGGATCCGCCGGCGCGGGCAGATATTCCGGCAGCGGCTGGCTGAACAGGAGCCGCCCGGCGTCGCAGCCGCAGAAGCGGGCCGCATCGGCCACGGCCTGGACCATCGGCGCGGCATCCATTGGGGCGGCGCAGCGGAAGGCCGCCAGAGTGTCCCCGTCGTGCCGGTATCCCATGCCGGGACTGGTGGAGGGGATCAGCGACGCGGCCTTCGTGCCCAGCATGCTCATGGACTGCAGATCGTCGCGCACGCGCATGCACAGATTCACCGCTATGTTGGCCTTCATGGCCGCGCTGACCTGACCCATCGGATGCTGCGTGCATGCGACCAGGTTCATGCCGAGCGAGCGGCCCAGCGACGCCAGTCGGGTCAGCCGGTCCATCGCATCCGGCAGCTGTTCCTTGAGCGCGTTGAATTCGTCGACCACCACGAGCAGTCGCGGGGGAGGCGATGGCAGGTCGTCGATCTGCCCGCCGCCCGCCTCGGCCACCAGCCGCTCGCGGCGCTTGAGCTCCGCCTCGATCGCGTTGAGCGCGCGCACGGCATGCTCCAGATCGAGGTCGGAGACGCATCCCACGGTGTGCGGCAGCGCCTCGAGCCCGCGGAAGGTGGCGCCGCCCTTGAAATCGAGGAAGACCATGGTGAGCGCCTCGGGCGGGTAATGGGCGGCCAGGGCCAGGCACCATTGCCGCAGCAGCACCGATTTGCCCGATCCGGTGGTGCCGGCCACCAGCGCGTGCGGGCCATGCGCGGCCAGATCCATCATGACCGGACCGTGCTCGCCCATGCCGATGGGCACGCCCTGCGAAGTCCCTCCGCCCGATCCCGCACGCTCCCGCGCCAGCATCCAGCGGTGGACGATCAGGCGCCACCATTGTGTGCCGTCCGGGTCGAATCCGATCAGCTGCGGCCATGGGACGGTGGACAGATCGGGGATGACAGGCTTGTCGGGTCCCCAGCCTGGTCCGCCGCCCGTCGCGCCGCCGTTTGCCGAAACGCCCGGCATCGCGGGGCCGGACGGCTGCTGACGTGCGCGCATCAGCATGAACGAGGCGATGCATCCGAACAGGCCGGGCAGCAGCATCACGGCGAACATCCATCGGCCTTCGGCGATCATCATCGCCGCCATGGCCAGCTGCGCGCACGCCGGGGCAAGCATGCTCATCAGGAGCCAAGGTGTGGCAGGGTCGCGCTGGGTGGCTGGGTCATGACGGGCGGCTGGGTCGCGTGTGGCGGGGTGCTTTGCCGTGGCGGCGGTTCCGCCGTTCCCGCCCGGTTTCCCGCCGGTTCTCCCGCGGCGGAACGGATTGCGTGGTTTGAGGCTCATGCCATGAGTGTGGATGGGCCCGCCGCGTGGGTCAAATTCGCAGAGCCCTGTGGTCGAATGTGCCTCAGGGCCTGTGCCGATTGGGTTTTACAGGCTGCCGACCGTGCCCGGCGCGTGCGTGCCGGCGCCCAGCTCCGTGAAAAGCTGCGCGTTGCGCGCATCGTCCAGCAGCACGGACGAGCCCACGCCCGCCGCGCGGTAGTCGGCGTTGGTCCAATAGACCGTGCCGGTCACGCCCTTGTCCCCGGAGGCGTCCTTGAAGGCCAAGGCCATCTGCGCGAGGTTCCAGGCGTTCGACTTCTCGTCCACGGTGAGGGAACCAAGGCCGGCCTTCATCAGGCTCTGGACCTTGCCGAAGTTGGTGAGCGTATCCCCGCTGGCCGCCTTCTTGGTGATCGCGGCGATCACCTGGCGCTGGCGTTCGGCGCGGCCGAAATCGCCCTTGGGATCGGAATAGCGCATGCGTGAAAAGGCGAGGGCCGTGGCGCCGTCGGCCACATGGCATCCGGCCTGCCAGTTGAGGTTCGATTTGACGTCGTTGACCGTGCGGTCGTAGCACAGCTCCACGCCGCCAAGCGCGTCCACCACGTTCTGCAGCCCGCCGAAGCGGATCACGGCCACATGGTCCACGTTGAGGCCGGTGATCTTTTCGATCTGTCCCACAAGCGCGGGGTATCCGGCGGCGGCCGCGGCGGCGTTGATCTTCATCTTTTTGCCGTTCACGTCCACCAGGGAGTCGCGCGGGATGGAGATGAGCGAGCTGTTGCCGGACTTCGGCTTGGTGAGCACCAGGATCGTGTCGGTGCGGAATCCCACGGTGCCATCGTCGATGCCCGTGCCGTCGCCCGCGTCGCGTTCGTCGGAACCGAGGAGCAGCCAGGTCTGGGCCGGTGTGTTGGAGGCGCCGGTGAGCATGTTCTGCCTGACCAGCTGGCCGTTGACCCAGCCCCACAGGGAGAAGGCGCCGAATGCGGCCACGAGGACGATGACGAGCAGTATGGTGAGTCCCCTGTGCGCGGGGCCGCGCCTGCGCCGACGGGTGGTTGCCGCAGCGGCCGCCGCCCCGTTTCCCGCATGGGTCTGCTGGATGGCCGGTCGGGTCGCGATGGCCGGCATGGCCGATGTGGCGGCGAGCGGGGCCGCCTCGTGCGCCGCGGGGACGGAGGTCCCGACGGATCGGCTGGTGCGGCGTGCCGCTCTGGCGGGCGACGGCGAGGCGGCCGCGGGGGAGAAGCTTGGCGGGACGCTCGCGCCGGTCGGGAACGCGCCCGGGGCACGATCATGCGCGGTTTCGGCCGGGGCCGCGTGGCGCGCGGATCTGCGGGATGCGCCGGAGGGAATGAAACTCGGCGGCGTCTCCGGCGTTTCGTGTCCTGCTGATGGCTGAGTCATATTCCCTCCAAATTACCAATTACTGCAAGCCTTGTTAACACGCTGGAGGGTGAACGGATGGTGAGGGAGGGCAATCCTCCGCAGGAACGGCACAACCTGATGCCCGGTGGTGGCGGGAAGCTTCGATGTATACCACACATTGGCCATGCATGGCGGCATTGACACGAAAAATAATTTGACAAATCTCAAGTTTCGCGTGTGTAATCTATTACGGCATTTGTTTTGGCAACAAGGAGGACAGCATGTGGGATCTCTTCGACGAGTCCGACGATGACGCGCTGTCCCAGCTGTGGGGACTGTTCCGACCGGACGGGGATTTGTCCTGGCAGCACAAGGCGTTGTGCGCCCAGACCGACCCGGAGGCGTTCTTCCCCGAGAAGGGCGGCTCCACGCGCGACGCCAAGCGCATCTGCGCGCAGTGCGAGGTGCGTGAGCAGTGCCTCCAGTGGGCCATCGACCATGACGAGCGGTTCGGCATCTGGGGTGGCATGAGCGAGCGCGAACGACGGCGCTACAAGAAGGCGCAGGCCGGGCGCACCGCGTGAGGCGCGCGTCGTGACGCGCCGTGGGGCGGGACGCGCTGCGACCACGGGCTGTGCTTAGACTGGAACCATGACTTTTGAGACCTCCCCGGACGTAAGTGTGCAGCAGATCCTGACGAATGCGCTTGCGGCCCGGCCCCGCGGCGTGCGTCAGGACGTCGACGAGACGGTGGCCGCCATCGTGACCGTGGAATCGGACCGACGCTATCTTGCGGCTACCATCGGCGCGCTGCTGGCCGGGCGCATGCTGCCGGGCGTCATCGTTGTGGCCGACTGCTCCGGCGATACCCCGAACCCCGTGTATTCCACCATGGAGGTCGTGCGCCCCGGATCCGGACGCGTGGATCATTTCCCGGACGTCGCCACCGTGCAGGTCCAGCTTGTGCCGGTCGAATCGGCCTCGTCCTTCGGCGACGCCGTCGGCAAGTCGCTGCGCTATGCCCGTCTGTCCGAGCGGACCGAATGCCTGTGGCTGCTGCACGACGACTCCCGGCCCAAGGACGAGGGCTGCCTCGAAACGCTGGTGGAGGCGCATCGCAACGTGCCCACCGCATCGGTGATCGGAGCCAAGCAGGTCGGCTGGGACGGCGTCGCACTGCACAACGTGGGCTACTACGCCGCCCCGCATCATCATGTGGCCAGCCTCGTCGTGGACGGCGAACCCGATCAGGAGCAGTACGACGGCCGCCAGGACGTGTTCGCCGTGTCCCTCGCGGGCGCGCTGGTTTCGCTGGAGACATGGAAGGCGTTGGGAGGAACGGACGGATGGTTCACCTCCCTGGGGGAGTCCAAGGACTTCTGCCGTCGCGTCTGCCTGTCGGGCGGGCGCGTGATCGTGGTTCCCAAGGCGGTCATCGCGCATCGGCGCGCCCGGCTCGACGGCATCCGCACCCGCGTGGGCGATCCCGTGGACGGTGACGACGCCGCCAACACCTACCCCGCGCGCATCCTCGCCGCCCAGCGGTACGCGGCCACCGGCCGGCACCGGGTGGTTTGGCCCCTTGACTGGCTGTGGCTCCTCATCGCCGCGTTCGGCCGGTTCTTCATCCTGCTGTTCGGCAAAAAGCCGTACGAGGCCTTCTGCGAGCTCGCTTTGCCGTGGCGCGCGCTGGCCGGTCTGCCCCGCGCGTTCAGGGCGCGCGGCCGCGTGTCCCGCCAGACCACCACCGCGATCGGTAAGCTCGGCGTGCTTGTGGCCAACCGCCAGCAGATGGCCCGATGGCGCGAGCGCACGAGGGCATTCGAATCGCAGCGTTTCGTCACGCTGCTCAGCCCGCTCGCCAAGGCGCATCTGACCCGCCAGTGGCGTGTGCGCGCCACATGGGCGGCGGTCATGGCCCTGGCGCTCGCCGTGGGCATGATCATCCTGCGCTGGGACGTGCTGCGCGGCCTGTTCGCCGGCGGTGTTCTGGCGTCGCCCCAGCTGCTGCCCACTGGAGCATCCTTCCGCCAGCTGATCGATGCGGCCACCATCCCCTATACATACGCGTTGGGCACCGGGGTCGCCGGACCGCCCACGCCGTTCCTGCTCGTGCTCGCCGGCGTCAGCGTGCTAACCGGCGGCCATGTGGCGGCCGCCATGGCCCTGATCTACCTGATGGCGGCCCCGCTGTCCGCGCTGTCGTTCTGGGCCCTTGCCGGCGTCTTCACGCGCTCCAACCCCGTGCGCGTGGTGTGCGGCGTGCTGTGGGGCGTGCTGGCCGGTGCCATGGGCCTGTACCATTCCGGCAACCTGGCCATGCTCGTGGTCATGATCTTCCTGCCGGCCGCCTTCGCCTTCACATTCCGCGCAACGGCCATGTACCTCACCGAGGATCCGATCAGGCCCGTGCCGTCCGTGCAGCGGGCCGCGCTGGCCTCCCTGTGCTTCATTCCCGTGGTGGATGCCGAGCCGCAGATGCTGCTGCCGCTGGTACTGGTGTTCCTCGCCTTCCTGATCCTGGTGCGCCGGCACCGGCCCACGTTGCTGCTCATCCCCGTGCCCGCCGCGTTCACGCTGGCGCCCACGCTCGTCAATGTGGCGCACCGGGCCGTTGAGGGCCAGTGGCGCGAGCTGTTCGCGGACGTGATGCTGCCGAGTTCGGACCTGACCGGGGAGCCGGCGGCGCTCAGCCTTGCGGATGTGACGGCCCGCTCGATGGGGCTGGAATCCGCCGCGGGCTGGGAGGGCATCACCGACCCGACGCGCATGGTGGCCGCACTCGCCGTCGCCTGCGCGCTCGTGCTCGCCGTGGTGTCCGTGATCGCGCTGTTCATGCCCTCCTCGCTGCGCATGTCGCGCATGATGTGGGTCGTCATGGTGGCCGGCGCCGCCCTGTCGCTGACCTCGACGCGCGTGGCCGTGGGACTCGATGCCGATGGCGCTGTGGCCGGCTCGGCGCTGCCCGGGTTCGCGATGATGATGATGGGCGTGATCTCCTGCGTGTGCCAGGTGGCGGGCGCGGCCGTCAAGCGGTTCAATCCGCTCGCCGGCATGCCCATGTCCCGCCGACTGGCGGGCGGCGAGGCGAACCATGCGAACGTCACCACCGTGCATGCCGCCTCCCTGCCCCGGGTGGGCCGCATGCTGCTGACCCTGCTGCTGGTGTGCTGCGCCGGCATCTGGGGCGTGCTGGGCGTGCAGCGCACGGTGGCGGATGGGGGAGTCTCGGCCACCAGCGCCTCCCTGCCCATGGTCGCGGTCGATTATCTGGAACAGGATCCCTCGCATCGCATTCTGGCGATCAGCGCGCAGTCGTCCGCCACGGTCGATTTCACGGTGATGCGCACCGAGCGCGGGGACATCGTCGACGCCAGCCCCGCCGCATGGGCCATGCGCGTCTCCGGCCGGCAGGACGACGCCACGAACGCCATGGCCAAGGCCGCCGCCCAGCTGCTGGCCAATGGGGACACCGACGCGATCCAAACCCTGAGCGGGCTTGGATTGGGCGGCGTGTTCGTCGTCCCCGCCTCCGGCGATGTGACGAACGATCAGGCGTACGATGCGCTGGTGTCCAATCTGACGGCCAGCGAGGGCACGCAGAACGTGGTGAGCAATCCGACCGGCACCTATTTCCGACTGACCGTCAGCGACGTCGCCTCGCAGGGCGTGAACCTTGACGGCGAAGCACATGCGCGGGCCAACACCTGGCGATGGGTGTGGCTGTGGAGCGTGGGCGTGATCGTGGTGCTGTACTGTCTGGTGGCCATTCCCAGTATCCGCAGGCGAGAGCAGGAGCAGGCATGAACATGAACGAGAGACCAGTCAATTCCGGCCTGACCGCCGGCAAGATCGCAACGGGCGCCATCACGCTGGTGGCGCTTGTGGCGCTGCTCGTGGGCATGATCGTGGTGCGGCCGCTGCCGTCGGGCGTGGATGCGGCCGCGGCCGATTCATCGGTCATCCGCCAGAGCGTCGGCCAGCGCGTGAGCGTGAACTACTGCCCTGCCCGCATGACGCTGGCGGACAACACGCAGTACGGTGACAGCGCCTACCAGACCAGCGAGGGCGACATCGCCTCGTCGTCGCGCTATGCGGCCTTCGGATCGGTCTACAGTTCCGTGCTCACCGGTCTGACCGGCGACGACAAGGGCGAGCTGGAGGATAAGGATCCCGCCGACGACGCCGCGGTCCATCTGCTTGCCGGCAACGCCGATGGCGGCGCGATCGTGCAGACCACGCAGCTGCTCGACGCCAACAACGGCACCGGCGTCTCCTCGGCCACCGCGTCGTGGGCATCCAGCGGCGATCTGCGCGGCATCGCGGCATCCGGATGCGTGGATGCGGGATTGGATCACTCCTTCCTGCTGCCCGCCACGCAGACCGGCTGGACGCAGCGTCTGGTGATCGCCAATGCCACCGCCAAGGCCACCACCGTGAACGTGCAGGCGTGGGGCACCTCGTCCTCCGACCGTCTGTCCCTGGCCGTCGCCGGGACGGTTTCCGTGGCGGCGAACGGTGAGTCCACCGTGGATCTGTCCGCCGCCGCCCCCGGGCAGGACGCCCTGTTCGTCACGGTGTCCAGCCGTGACACCCCGGTCAGCGCCGTGGTGCGCGTCGTCGCCATGAACGGGCTCAATCCCCAGGGCAACGATTACGTGACCGCATCCGGTCAGGCCGACCAGCGCATCGCCCTTCCCGGCGTCAAGGGGGCGCAGGGCGTGAAGGCGCTGCTGTTCGGCCGCTCGGACGCATCCGTCACGCTTTCGTGGATCACGCCCACGGGCTTGGCCACCGCGCAGGAGACGAGGATCGATGCCAACAAGGTGCAGTCCGTGGATGCGGGGGCGCCGCCGGCCGACGCGATCGGTCTCGCCGTCACCGCCGATCAGGCCGTGAACGCCTCTCTGGTGGTGACGATGAACGGCGACGGCGGCCAGTCCGATTTCGCCGTCGTACCGGGGATCGCCCGTGCCGTCTCCAGTGCGGTCGCCGTGCCCGATCAGGTGGACGCCACGGTGAATCTGGTCAACTGGAACCGCGAGGCGTCCTCCGTGAAGGTCTCGGCCTTCGATGCCGACGGCAAGCTGCTAGGGACCAAGCAGGTGGATCTGACGGTCAACGGCGCCGCATCCCTGTCCGCCGAGGATCTGGGTCAGGGCGTGGCGGCGATCAAGGTGGACGACGAGGGCCAGTCCGTCAGCTGGAATGTCACGTTGGGTCGCAAGGACCTCGCGGACAGGAAGGTGGGGGCGATCGCCGCGCTTGGACCGAGGGCACTGACGCCGCTGCGTGCCACGATCGGCGCCGATCCCGCGCTGGGCGTCATCGGCTGAAGCGGGATCGGCCCGAACTGATCTGGGATCGGTCCGGGATCGGCTCAGAATCGATTCGGGCCCAGCGTGCAGGGGTCACAGCCCCCAGTCGGGGTCGATCTCCTCGGGACGACGTCCGTAATGCTCGGCGATGCAGGACACCAGCTCGTCGCGGATGATGAACTGCAATTCGGTGCGGTCGCGCGTCTGCATCTGAATGGGCAGACGGTAGAGCACGATGCGCGGCGGGATGCCGTGCTCGGCGGGGAACACCTTGCTCAGGAGCCTGGGCTCGTCCTCCCAGGGCAGCGGATCCGATGGCGGCACGTCCTCCACCGCGAACTGGACCGGCTTGAGCAGCTCGGGCCAGGCCTGCCCCAGACGCTTGAGCTGGGAGGCCACCAGATCGTCGAACATGCCCGAACGGGTGCGATACCGCGGCAGACGCGTGCCGAACATCGGCCTGCGCGGGCCCCTGCCATGGCGGTTGCGGTACACGCCGCCCATCCAGGGCGGCTTCGGTGACGTTATCCTCATGGGCCTTACCCTAGCCGCGAGGGGAAACAAGGGGCCGTGCCTTGCGGATGGTACGATCATCTCAGATACAACGCAAACGTACGCCATCCGTTCAGGGAGGTTCAATGGCCGCCGTCATCGCCGATTCATGGACAGAGCTCGATCTGGATGCCATGGGGCGGTGCGCGCGTGCCGTCGGCTTCGATCTGGACAACACGCTGGCCCGCTCGAAGATGCCCATGCACAATGACATGGCCGCAGCGCTGGCCGAGCTCACCAACCTGACGCAGGTGGCCGTGATCTCGGGCGGTCGCTACGAGTTGTTCGTCCGTCAGATCCTCACCGTTGAGGCGTTCACCGATCGGGCCCATTTTCCCAATCTGCACCTCATGCCCACCAGCGGCACGCGGTACTACCGGTACCGCGACGGCGCGTGGCACTGCGAGTACGAGCACGATCTGAGCGAGGAGGACCGCCGGGCCGCCATGGAGTCCCTGGAACGCCATGCCCGCGAGCTTGGCGTGTGGGAGGAGCACACGTGGGGCGAGCGGATCGAGGATCGCGGCAGCCAGATCACGTTCTCCGCACTGGGGCAGCAGGCCCCGGTGGATGCCAAGGAGGCGTGGGATCCGGACAATGCCAAGAAGAACGCGCTGCGCGTGGCCGTGGCCGCGGACCTGCCCCATCTGTTCGTGCGTTCGGGCGGCGCGACCAGCGTGGACGTGTCCGCCCGTGGCATCGACAAGGGATACGCGGTGCGCGAACTGGCTGCGATGCTGGGCATGGATGTGGGGGAGATGATCTTCGTGGGGGACCGCATGGATCCCGATGGCAACGATTACCCGGCCGCGCAGGCGGGCGTGATGCCGGTCCGCGTGAAGGGTCCGGAGGAGACGCTTGAGGTGGTCAGGCGGCTGATCGGCGTCATGCGCGGCATGGCTGCGGACGGGGGCGTGACCCCGGATTCGGCGGCGTAGGCCATGTCCGGCGGGGAGGATGCCAGCGGGCTGCTGGGGGCGGTCCGTGCGTGGGGCCGCGAGGCGATTGATCTTCTCCTGCCGCGTGGGTGCGCCGGCTGCGACGCGCCGGATGAGACGCTGTGCCCCTCCTGCCGTGCGCTGTTCGGCGATTATCGACGATGGACGCTGTCCGGCCAAGGTGTGCCCTGCTTCGCCTGCGCGGACTACCGCGCGGCGGCACGGGCCGCGATTCTGGGTTGGAAGGACCACGACGATGTGGAGTTGGACCGCGTATTCGCCCCCTGCATGGCCGATCTGGTCCGTGTGAGCGGCGTGGCGGGCATGCTGCGTGCCCCGGATGCCCGCGTGCTGGTGGTGCCGGCCCCGTCATCCGCATCGTCGCTGCGCAGACGCGGCAGGGCACATGTGAGGCCGTTGACGGACGCCGTTGTGGCCGAACTGACGGGCGAAGGCGTGCGGGTCCGGTCAGCGGATGCCCTGCGAGTCAAAGGCGTGCGATCGAAATCCGTGGAAACGAGAGGCATCCGGGGCCGTATGAACCGATTGGACGGGCGCATCGGCGTATCCCCGCGCGCGGGCGTGGCTGGGACGACCGTGCTGCTGGTCGACGACATCGTGACCACCGGAGCCACCCTGTCCCGCTGCGTGGACGCGATCCGGACGGCCGGCGGACGGGTGGCGGCCGCCTTCGCGCTCGCGCACACCCCTCCGCCCGGGCTCGGGGTCAGTGGTATTTCGGCAGCGTGATCTCGAAATCGGCGCCGCGCACGTCGTCCACCACCTTCACCGTGCCGCCGTGCAGCTGAGCGGCCCAGCGCGAGATGGACAGACCAAGCCCGGTGCCGCCCGATTCGGTCCCCGGGCCGGTCTTGCCCTTCACGAAGCGGCGGAAGATGTCCGATCGGGCTTCGGGCTCGATCTGCGAGCCGAAGTTCACCACGTTGGTTACCACCGTGCCGTTGTCCTCGTCCTCGCGCGCCTCGATCAGCACCGCGGTGCCGTCGGGGGAGTGCTTGAGCGCGTTGCCGATGATGTTCGTGAACAGCTGGCGCAAACGGTCCTGATCGCCCTCCATGATGATGCCCTGCGGGATGTTCATGTGGATGGTGTGCGCGTGGCCCGCGTCCGCGATCTCCAACGGTTCCACGGTCTCGTCGATGAAATCCGCGAAGTCGAACGATTCGATGTTGAGGCTCGCCGCGCCCGCCTCCATGCGGCTCAGATCCAGCAGGAAGGCGATGAGGTCGCTCAGACGGTGGGTCTGGTTGAGGATGCCCTCCAGATTGGCGGGCGTGGGCTCGGTCACCCCGTCGGCCATGTTCTCCACCATGGCCTGCAGAGCGGAGACCGGGGTGCGCAGTTCGTGGCTCACGTTGGCCACCATGTCCCGTCGCATCTGATCGGCGTGCTGCAGCTCGCCGGCCATTTCGTTGAATGATCGCGCGAGCTGGCCGATCTCGTCGTTGCGCGCGGTCGCGGCGTCGTCCACGCGGACCGTGTAGTCGCCGTCCGCCATGACCTTCGCCACATCGCGGATCTGGCGCAGCGGGGCGGTCATGCCCCGGGAGAAGAGGTAGGTGATGCCCAGAGCCACCAGCAGCGTCAGCGGCATGGCAAGCCAGCCGCTCCAGCCCACCTTGAGCAGGATCCACGCCATGATGAAGGCGATGGCGGTGGCGATGACGATGAGCAGGCTCAATTCGGTCTTGAGCGAAGAAAACCTCCCGATCGGACGCTCGTCGCGATGACGGGTGCCTGATCGGGAGGCTGCATGCTGATTGGGGGTTTCGTTCGACATGCTCACGATGTTCGCTCGAGACCCCGACGGAGGTTTGCCTGGCGGAGGGCTACCTGTCCGTATCCACCGGGGGTTCGAACGCATAACCCACGCCGTGCACGGTGCGGATCATCTCCGAGCCGAGCTTGTGACGCAGTGCTTTGACGTGCGAATCGACCGTGCGCGTGCCGGAGGCGTCCACCCAGTCCCACACCTCCTCGAGGAGCTTCTCGCGGGTGAGCACCGACTTGGGCTTGCGCGCCAGCGTGGCGAGCAGATCGAACTCGGTGGGGGTGAGGTGCACCTCCTCGCCGTTGACCGTGACCAGACGCTGGGCCGGATCGATCACCAGGGACCCGAAGTCGAGCAGCTTCTCGTTCTCCGCGTTCTTGGCGATCATCTTGGCGCGCTCCACGCGGCGCAGCAGCGCCTTGCAGCGGGCGATGAGCTCGCGCATGGAGAACGGCTTGGTCATGTAGTCGTCCGCGCCGGCGCCAAGGCCGATCACCTTGTCCGCTTCGTCGTCGCGGGCGGTGAGGATCAACACCGGCACCGGGCGTTCGGCCACGATGCGCTTGGTCGCCTCCAGCCCATCCATCACCGGCAGCATGATGTCCATGATGACCAGATCCGGTTTGAGCTGCGAGGCCGCCTGGACCGCGCTGGCCCCATCGGAGGCCACGCGCGCGGTCCAGCCCTCGGCGGTGAGACGCTGGGCGACGGCGGTCGCCAGCGTCGGTTCGTCCTCCACCACGAGCACGGTATGCGACTCGTGGTGGGCGTTCGCGTTATTGATCATTCCTGAATGCCTTATCTGTCCGGGCGCCCCAACGGGGCGTCGTGTCACTTCGCTGGCTTCAAGAATAGTGCTCCCAGCGCGGGAACCGTGAGTTTCACCGACCAATCGCGCGAATGATACTCACCCTTGACCGCTTCGATGTCCGCATTGTGGATGCCGGAGCCGCCATACTTGGCGTCATCCGTGTTGAACGCCTCAACCCACTTGCCGCCGCTGGGCAGCGGGACCTGATAGTCCTGCCACGCGGTGCCGGCGAAGTTGACCACCGCCACGAGCTGCTCGCCGCCCTTGCCGATGCGCAGGAAGCTCAGCGTGTCGTGCTCGTTGTCGTCGGAGGTGAGCCACTGGAATCCGGCGGGATCAAAGTCCTGGCTCCACAGGGCCGGGTTGTTGCGGTAGAACTCGTTGAGATCGGCCACCAGACGCTGCACGCCCTTGTGGTCGTCCCAGTCCAGGCAATCCCAGTCGATGGACGTGCTGTAGTTCCATTCTCCCCACTGGGCGAGCTCGTTGCCCATGAACGTGAGCTTCTTGCCCGGATGCGCCCACTGGTAGGCGAACAGGTTGCGCACGCCGGCGTACTTCTGCCATCCGTCGCCCGGCATCTTGCCATAGACCGAGCCCTTGCCGTAGACGACCTCGTCGTGGCTGATCGGCAGGACGTAGTGCTCGGAGTAGGCGTACACCATGGAGAAGGTGATCTCGTTGTGGTGGTACTGGCGGTTGATCGGCGTCTCGTGCAGGTACTCGAGCGTGTCGTGCATCCATCCCATGTTCCACTTGAGGCCGAAGCCCAGGCCGCCGGCGTCGGTGGGGGCGGTGACGCCCTGCCATGCGGTGGACTCCTCGGCGATCATCATGATGCCCGGGTTGTTCTTGTAGGCGGTGGCGGTGGCCTCCTTGAGGAAGGCGATCGCCTCCAGGTTCTCGCGGCCGCCGTAGATGTTCGGATGCCACTGGCCCGGTTCGCGGCTGTAGTCCAGATACAGCATGGAGGAGACCGCGTCCACGCGCAGGGCGTCGATGTGGTACTCGTCCAGCCAGAAGCTGGCGTTGGCGACCAGGAAGTTGCGCACCTCGTTGCGGCCGAAGTTGAACACGTACGTGCCCCAGTCCGGGTGCTCGCCGCGCTGCGGATCCGGGTCCTCGTACAGCGGGGTGCCATCGAAGCGGCCCAGCGCGAAGTCGTCCTTGGGGAAGTGTGCGGGCACCCAGTCCATGATCACGCCGATGCCGGCCTGATGGAAGGCGTCCACGAGGGTCTTGAAGTCGTCCGGGGTGCCGAAGCGGGAGTCCGCGGCGTAATAGCCTGTGACCTGGTAACCCCACGAGCCGGTGAACGGGTGCTCCTCGAGCGGCATGAACTCCACGTGCGTGAAGCCCATTTTCTTGACGTACGCGACGAGCTCGTCGGCCATGTCCAGATAGGTCAGTCCCTGCTTCCAGCTGCCCGCGTGCACCTCGTAGATCGAGACGGGGCCGGCATGCGGGTCGGTGGCCCGGCGGTGATCCATCCAGGCGTCGTCCTTCCATTCGTGCGTGGACTCCACCACCACGGAGGCGGTTGCCGGCGGGATCTCGTGGGACCGCTCCATCGGATCGGCCTTCTGCTTCCACTCGTTGTTGGCGTTGAGGATCTCGTACTTGTAACGCGCGCCGTTGCCCACGCCGGGGACGAACAGCTCCCAGATGCCGGACGAGCCCAGCTCGCGCATGGCGTGGCGGCGACCGTTCCAGTCGTTGAAGTCGCCCACCACGCGCACGGCCTTGGCGTTGGGCGCCCACACGGAGAAGGCCGTGCCGGTCACGTCGCCCATCGGGTCGCTGATGTGGCGCACATGCGCGCCCAGCGCCTCCCACAGGCGCTCGTGGCGGCCTTCGCCGAACAGATACATGTCCAGGTCGCCCACCGTGGGCAGGTAGCGGTACGGATCGTCCTCGGTGGTGCTCTTGCCGTCGCCGTAGTCGGCGAAGACGCGATAGTCGGGGACGGCCCAGCCGCCGTCGGTCTTCTTGGCGGGAAGGACCGTGGAGAAGATGCCGTTGTACTCGTGGTAGGTGGCGTAGTCGCCGTCGGGGGTCACGATGATCACCGACTTGGCGAGGGGACGGAGGACCCTGACGGTCACCTGGCCGGCATCGTTGCCGTCCATAAGGTGTCCGCCCAGCACCTCGTGCGGGTTGTAGTGTTTCGCGTTGCTCACCTGATCGAGGACGGCGTAGTCCACGGCGAGCGGATTGGTGTTGGCAGGATGAATTGTTGTGCTCATATGTTGAGTCTACAACGTCCACGCCTGTGATCAGACCACCTCGCGAGCCGTGTCCGGCTGTTTTTTGCACCTGCCGCGCGTTCCCCGGAGGTCCCCTCGAAAGTCCCCGCGAAAGTCCAAGGGGAATGGCATAATTATTCGAGTTTTTGCGTGCATTGCTATACCGGCGTGACTTACATTTAGCGGAGGGCTCATGGATTACAAAGTCGGCGATATGGTCGTCTATCCTCGACACGGCGCGGCGAAGGTGGAGGCCATCACCGAGCGGACGGTCAAGGGGGTGACCAGGGAGTACCTGCAGCTGTCGGTGCTCTCGTCCGACGGTCTGGTGATCAACGTGCCCGTCGAGAACGCCAAGAAGGTGGGCGTCAGGGACATCGTGGACGCCAACGAGGTGGCCAAGGTCTTCGAGATCCTGCGCACCCCCATCGTCGAGAAGGAAATGAACTGGTCCCGCCGCTACAAGCTGAACGTCGAGAAGATCGCCACCGGTGACGTCAACAAGATCGCCGAGGTGGTGCGCGATCTGGCCCAGCGCGATGTGGACGAGCACGGCCTGTCCGCCGGCGAGAAGCGCATGCTCACCAAGGCCCGCAGCATCCTGACCTCCGAGATCGCCCTGTCCGAGAATCTGGACGAGGAGACCGCCCAGCGCCTGCTGGACGTGAATCTGGGATATGAGGAGCCTCAGCCCGGCGATGAGAAGCACCATACGGCCGCTCCGGAGGAGCCTGCGGCCGAAACGCTGGCGCGCATCGCGAGCTCCAAGAAGAAGAAATGAGCATGGACGGCGTGCGCGTTGGGCAGGGGTTCGACGCGCATCGCTTCGCCTCGCCCGGATCCGGGCGAGAACTGTGGCTGGCCGGTCTTGAGTGGCCCGGCCAGGGTGAAGGCGTCGAGGGGGATTCTGATGGCGATGTGGCCGTCCACGCCCTGATCGACGCGCTGCTGTCCGCCGCCGGATTGGGGGACATCGGCGGCCTGTTCGGCGTGGGGAAGAGTTCCCAGGGGGCGGGCCAGCATGGCATTCCCATGCTGGAACGGACCGTCGCGCATGTGCGTGCGAATGGGTTCGAGCCGCAGTCGGCATCCGTGGTAATCATCGGCAACCGTCCCAAGATCGGGCCGCATCGTGCCCAGGCGCAGGAGTCGCTGTCCCGGGCCGCCGGCTGTCCGGTGACCGTCACGGCCACCACCACCGATGGCATGGGCTTCACCGGTGCGGGGGAGGGCATCGCCGCCATCGCCAATGCCTTGGTGCTCATGCGATCTGATCGCTGATCTTCCTCGCGCGTTTTTCTCGCGCGACAAACTGGGCGGATCTGGTCATCCGTGTCTCAAACCACCACCGTTTCGGCAATTGGCGGCGATTCGAGACATGATCGGGCATCTCTGCGTCTCAAATCGCATCCATAACCAAGAATGGTGGCGATTCGAGACACAGGAGCACGCCTGCAAGTCTCAAATCACCCCCAATACTCAATATGGTGGCGATTCGAGACACGGGCAGTCGGAATGCTGTCTCGAATCGCCCCCAATTCGGTAATTGGTAGCGGATTGAGACACAGAGGCCGACACGGAGGCCGTCCACGAGTCTCAAACCACCCCCAAAACTCAATATGGTGGCGACTTGAGACGCACGCGGACCGTATGCGTCTCAAATCGCCACCATAAATCGGCCGCCATCAGTCACGGTCACTCGGTGGGCGCGGGCCGGGGCGGATCAGCGCCGCAGGGCCGCCACACCCCGGGCCACCGCCCAGAACAGCGTGGAGATCGTCACGATCACGAAGCTCGGGGGAGCGGGGAACATCGCGGACAGCACCAAGCCTCCCCAGATCGAGGCCAGGCAGATGAGCGTGGCCGTAACCATCGCGGCGAACGGCGAGGCTGTCACGATGTTCGCCGTCGCGGCGGGCGTGATCACCAGCGCGAAGATGAGCAGGGTGCCCACCGCGGGCACGGCGATCGTGATCACACCGGCCATCATCGCCATGAACACCAGATTCATCGCGCCCACCGGCACGCCCTTTGCCCGTGCCACCTGCTCGTCGAGCGAGCTGAACAGCAGCGGGCGGTAGACGATGGCGAGCACGGCGATCAGCATCAGATCGAAGATCGCGAACCCCTTGATCTGCGCGTCGGTGATGGTCAGGATGGACCCGAACAGGATCGACTGCATCTGCTGCGAGGCCTGCGAGGACAGGCGGGCGAAGAACAGACCCATGCCGGTGGCGAAGGCGAGCACGGTGCCCGTGGCGATCTCGCGCTGCGAGGCCCGCTTGCCCAGTGCGCCGATGATCAGCGCGCCGCCGAGGGCGAAGGCGCCAAGACCCGCGGAGACGGGCAGGCCGAGCAGGACCGCTCCGGTTGCGCCGGGCAGTCCGATGTGGGCCAGCGCGTGGGCGGCGAATGTGGAATGCCGCGCGATGGTGAAATACCCCATCACGCCGGCCGCCAGGGCGATGCATACGCCGGCGACGAACGCGTTGACCATAAACGGGGCCGTGACGGTCTCCATCCATTCGGGATCGAAAGCGAAGTGGATCATGCGCGGGCCTCCTTGGCGTTCGGGTTGCTGTTCGCGGCGTTCGTGGCGCCCGCGGCGTTCTGGGCGGACTGCGTGCCGTGATGGTGCGCGTGGTCGTGGAATTCGGCCACTTCGGCCGCGTCGTGCGTGTCCGGTACCACGCCGTCGCGCTCGTCCATGGCGTTCGGGGTGACGAACATGTCGCCCTGCGGCGTGGTGACCACCTGGACCTTCGTGCCGTACAGATGGGTGAGCAGCGTCGAGTCGAGCACGGCGTCCATGGCCGCGTAGTGCGGGTGCCCGTCGAGCAGGTAGACCGCGCCGGTGAGGATGGGCAGCAGCATGTTGAGGTCGTGGGCCACCACCTGGATGGTCATGCCCAGTTCGCGGTTGAGCCGGGCAAGCACGTGGACCACCGAACGCTGGCTGGCCAGATCGAGGTTGGCGAGCGGCTCGTCCAGCATGAGCAGTTCGGGGTCGCAGGCGAGGGCCTGTGCGATCGCTACACGCTGCCTCTGGCCGCCGGACAGCTGGCTCAGCCGCTGCGAGGCCCTGTCCGCCACGCCCACGAATTCAAGCGCCTCGTGCGCCTTGGCCCGCTGCGCCTTGGTGATCGGATGGATGCCGAAGCGCGTGCCGGTGATCCCCAGCAGCACGGACTGCTCGGCCGTCAGGTTGGAATCGATGTCGTCGGTGTAGCTCTGCGGCACGTAGCCGATGCGCGCGTTCGCCTTGCCCGCCGGCTCTCCCAGCACGGTCACGCTGCCTTCGGCGAGGGGCAGCAGCCCCAGCTCCACCTGCATCATGGTGGTTTTTCCGGTGCCGTTGGTGCCCACGATGGCCGTGACGGTCCCCTTGCTGATGGTGAACGTGCCGTTGCGCCATATGGTCCGTCCGCCGCGTGCGACCGCCGCATGGTCGAACACGATGCCTGCCGTCATTGCGATGCTCCTTACGTCCTGCGTGTCGATGTCCTGCATGTCGTGCCGGCATATCCTCATGCCGGTTTCTCTGACGGGGATTGTGGCAGATGGTGATGACAACCGTTATCAGTTATGAACGACTAATGAGAATGCGCGCGCCGGATGCAAAAAGCCCGCCCCGAAGGCGGGACGGGCTGGATAGCATGCAGCGAGGTTTTGCTGCGTGGCTTGGCTGCGCGGTCTTACTGCGCGCTCGAGGAGGACGGCGACTCTGATGCCGTGGCGGAGCTGCGCGGGCCCGGATCGGGCGGGGTGTCCTGCGTGCCCTTGGTCTGCTCGACCTGATCCATCGTCTCGTCGAAGGTCTTGACCAGCGCGGTGATCCAATCGGTCAGCGTGGCGTAGTCCTCCGGCATCTGCTCGGTCACGTCCACCACGGCCACGTCGGACTTGTGGGCCACGCCGGTGATCATGTTCGTGGCATCGGAAGACTCCTGCGGGTTGTTGACCAGCAGGCTGGCCTCCTGCGACTCCAGGACCTTCTGCATTTCGGTCAGATCGGACGGCGCGGGCTCGCTGCCGTTGGCCGCGGCCTGAGCGAATCCCTTCGGCGTCACGTCCTTCATGCCCAGATCCGCAAGCAGGTAGTAGGCCACGGATTCGGTGGCCGCATAGGTGGCGCCCTTATGGGCGGTCGAAAAGTCTCCCATCGCCGTTTCCAGCGCCTTCTCCTGGGTCTGCCACTTGGACAGCTGCTCGTCGAAGTAGTCGCGATGGTCGGGCCGCAGCTTGGAGAAGGTGTCCGCGAGGTCCTGCGCCACGGCGTTGCGCGCGTCCTTGGAGAACCACAGATGCGGATTGTCGCCGTCGGCGGCGCCCACGTTGCCGGCCGCGGTCACCAGGGCGGTCTGCTTGGTCACGGATTTGGTGGCCCAAGCGTCGTAGCCGGCGCCGTTGGCCACCACCACCTGCGCCTTGGACAGCTTGGCGATGTCCGATCCCTGCGCCTCGAAGTCATGCGCCTCCACGTTGCTCGAGGAGAGGATGGAGGTCACGTCCACGTAGTCGCCGCCGATCTGCTTGGCCAGCGATCCCCACTGGTTGATGGAGGCGACCACGCTGATCGGTTCGCTGGACGCGCTCGTCTCTCCCGCGGACGACGTGGACGGCTCCGTGGTGGGCGATGCGGTCGATCCGCCGGTCCCGCATCCGGCCACAAGACCCAAGGCGATGATGCCGGCGAGTGCGGCGGCATGCCGGCCGATGCGACGCAGTGCTGTCTTCATATGCGGTTCCTTTGCGATGGTCCCTATGGAACGGGGATGTCCGGCGTTCCTCATTGACTGTATTTCACGATAGCCTAAGACGCACGGCAACGCGAATGGGAGATGCAGCATGTCTTTGAAACTCGACGGCAAACTGACGGCGGCGAAGATCAAATCCGATCTTGCCGAACGTGTGGAGCGGCTCAAGGCCAAGGGCATGACGCCCGGTCTGGGCACCCTGCTCGTGGGCGCCGATCCGGGTTCCATGAAGTACGTGGCCGGCAAGCACGCCGACTGCGGTGAGGTGGGCATCGCCTCGATCCGCCGCGAGCTGCCCGCGGACGCGAGCTTCGCGGACATCGCCGCCGCCGTGCGCGATCTCAACGAGGATCCGGCCTGCACCGGGTACATCGTGCAGCTGCCGCTGCCCGAGGGCATCGATGAGAACGCGATCATCGATCTGATCGATCCGAGGAAGGACGCCGACGGCATGCACCCGTACAACCTCGGCGAGCTGGTGCTGCACCCGCATGGCGAGATCACGACTCCGCTGCCGTGCACGCCGAACGGCATCCTCACATTGCTGGACCACTACGACATCGATCTGGCGGGCAAGGAGGTGTGCGTGCTGGGCCGTGGCATCACCGTGGGCCGCACGATCGGCCTGCTGCTTTCGCGCAGGGAGGTCAACGCCACGGTCACGCTGTGCCATACGCGCACGGTGAACATCGAGGAGCACATGCGCCGCGCCGATGTGATCGTGGCCGCCATGGGGTCCGCCGGGTTCGTCAAGCCAGAATTCGTCAAGCCGGGCGCCGTGCTGGTGGATGTGGGTGTCAGCCGCGTGTGGGACGAGGAGGCCGGCCGGTGCCGGATCAAGGGCGACGTGGACAAGGCCTGCTACGAGGTGGCTTCCGCGTACACCCCGAACCCCGGCGGCGTGGGGCCGATGACCCGCGCGATGCTGCTGAGCAACGTGGTGGGCATCGCCGAGCGCCAGGCGGCCTGACGGCGTCCCATAAGCCCTGACACGCCCATCCGCAACGCCCGTCGCATTCCGGGCGTGTCGCGCAGGAACGTTTGGGCACGCCCTCGGGTAATCTTGAATTTTGCATGCGCGAAGGCGTATGCGCATAACTGAATATCGAGTAATATCCATCCAACTATTGAGAAACCATATATCTACATGGCAGAGAACAACACTGAGGTCACCAAGGTCGCGATCAACGATATCGGCACCGAAGAGGACTTCATCAAGGCAGTCGATTCCACCATCAAGAACTTCGATGATGGTGATCTGGTCGAGGGTACCGTCGTCAAGATCGATCACGACGAGGTCCTCCTGGATATCGGCTACAAGACCGAGGGTGTGATCCCCTCCCGCGAGCTTTCCATCAAGAAGGACGTCGATCCGGACGAGGTCGTCGAGGTCGGCGACACCATCGAGGCCCTTGTCGTCACCAAGGAGGACAAGGAAGGCCGTCTGATTCTTTCCAAGAAGCGTGCTCAGTACGAGCGTGCCTGGGGCGAGATCGAGAAGATCAAGGACGCCGACGGCGTTGTTGAGGGCACCGTCATCGAAGCCGTCAAGGGCGGCCTCATCGTCGACATCGGCCTGCGCGGCTTCCTGCCGGCCTCCCTCGTGGAGATGCGTCGTGTCCGCGACCTGTCCCCGTACATCGGCCAGAAGATCAAGGCCAAGATCCTGGAGCTGGACAAGAACCGCAACAACGTGGTCCTGTCCCGCCGCCAGTACCTCGAGGAGACCCAGTCCGAGGTCCGCGAGACCTTCCTGTCCCAGCTCAAGAAGGGCCAGATCCGTGAGGGCGTGGTGTCCTCCATCGTCAACTTCGGCGCCTTCGTCGATCTTGGCGGCGTTGACGGCCTGATCCACGTCTCCGAGCTGTCTTGGAAGCACATCGACCACCCGTCCGAGGTCGTCAAGGTTGGCGACAAGGTCACCGTCGAGGTGCTGGACGTCGATCTGGACCGCGAGCGCATCTCCCTGTCGCTCAAGGCCACCCAGGAGGATCCGTGGCAGCGCTTCGCCCGCACCCACGTCCCCGGCCAGATCGTCAAGGGCAAGGTCACCAAGATCGTGCAGTTCGGCGTGTTCATCTCCGTCGAGGACGGCATCGAGGGCCTGGTGCACATCTCCGAGCTCGCCAACCGTCACGTCGAGAACCCGGAGACCGTCGTCAAGCCGGGCGAAGAGGTGTTCGTCAAGGTGATCGACGTCGATCTCGATCGTCGCCGTATCTCCCTGTCCCTCAAGCAGGCCAACGACTCCGTCGACCCGAACTCCGAGGACTTCGATCCGGCCATCTACGGCATGCCGGCCGAGTACGACGAGCAGGGCAACTACAAGTACCCCGAAGGCTTCGACCCGGAGACCAACGAGTGGATCCCCGGCTTCGAGAAGCAGCGCGAGGAGTGGGAGTCCCAGTACGCCGCGGCCCACGATCTGTGGGAGCAGCACAAGGCCTTCGTGGCCAAGGAGCTGGAGAACGCCGCCGCCTCCGCCGCCGAGGATGGCCAGGCTCCGAAGGAAGAGAAGGTCGAGGAGGTTTCCTCCAACTACTCTTCCGAGAACACCTCCACCGGCACCCTCGCCGATTCCGATCAGCTCGCCGCCCTGCGCGACCAGCTGCTCGGCCAGAACAAGTGAGTCCTACTCGCTGACTGACTGAAATGGGGGCTCCGATCCATTGGGTCGGAGCCCCCATTCGTATTGTGTGATCCGTCATCCTGAGCGCTGAGCCGTGAAGCGAACGCCGGCGACGGTCCGGCACAGCCGGACATAGCGGAGTCGGTCCCGTCATCCTGAGCGCAGCGCGTAGCGCGGAGTCGAAGGATCCTTAACCTTCTGCACTATGACTATATGTGTAATGGCCAAGGATCCTTCGCTTCGCCCTGCCAGGCTTCGCTCAGGATGACGGTGTGATTGCATTGTCATCCTGAGCGAAGCACCGTGTCCCCAGGCGGCCTTCCCCGCCAAACTGGGCACGTTGGGACACGATGCGAGATGCAACTACTCACAGACTTACGGCGACGGTCCGCGAATCCGAAGATACGGGCTGCGCAGACCGATTCCTGCTCTTCACAGCGCTATCGGGCCGAAATTCGCCCAAAAATCGGTCCGATAGCGCTGCGAATCGCGAATTTCGGTCCGTACAGCCCATAATGTTGCGCTCATGTCACCGAAGCGTGCCACCGGAATGCATCAGAGTGCGACGCCTGCACCCGCAAAATGGACAATCCGATGAGGGCGGATCTAAACAAGACTCAGATGGATCCAGGAGGAGCCCAAACAGGCACATGTTGGAACGCACGGGCCAACGGCAGCTGGCGTGGGTCGGATAATGGCATGATCGTTCCAACCTGTACCGTGGTTTTCTCAGCTTGGAAGAAATCTGCAGATTGGAAGCCCAATCGAGGCTGGTAGATGCAGATTTCTTCCAATCGGCGATTGTAAGGGCGCAGGTTGGAACGCATACGAATGGTCAATGCGTAATGGCCAAGGATCCTTCGGCTTCGCTCAGGATGAGAGAGAATAAGCTCAGGACGAGGAAGAATCGACGATCACTCCTCATTCGTGTGCAACTGCGCGAGATATTCATCCCAATGGTCGGCTGCGGGAATCCGTCGCAGCGATCGCGAGGATGCTAGGGAAACCAATGCCAGCAGGATGAATGCGGCGCTCGTCATCATGGCGCCGATCACGCCCGTCCCGGTCAAAAGCCCGCTGGCCATGGCCGGTGTGACCACCGATGCCAATGAGATCGACACGTTGAGGGCGCCGAAGATGCGGCCCTGCATGTTCTCCGGCGTCATCGCGGACAGGAAGCTCTGCAGGCCGGTGACCAATACCGGTGACAGCATGGCCATGAGCAGCAGCATCGCCACGTAGCCCTGCCATTGGTTCACCAGCCCAGCCACGAACACCGCCGCGGCGAGCACAAGCGTGACAAGCATGATCGATCTGCCCAGCGGCAGATGCAGACGTTCCACCAGTGGGTTGATGAGCATCGCACCCGACAGTCCTCCGAGGCCGGTGGCCATGGACAGGGATGCGATGATGACCGCAGGGGCATGGGCAAGGGTCATTCCGTACGTGAGCGAGGGGAAAATGACACCCGATCCGAGCGAGACCAGTAGCAGGAATAGGGCAGTGGCCCTGTAGGTGCCGTCCACAATGATCAGGCTGAAGCCCTTCCATGATTCCCGCAGGATGTTATCCGAGTCATCATCCGAATCTGAATCATCATTTGCATTCTCATCCTCGTCATCACGATACCTTGCGTCGGACGGTTTCAGCGCGAGGCACAGTAGTAGGAAGGCGGATCCTTCGCCCATCACGCCGAGCAGAAACGGGACCGAAGCCACGGAGAACTGCAGAATCACGCCGCCGATCGCCGGTCCGAGCAATACGGTCGCATACCGCAGCCCCTGCATGACGGTCATGGCCCGGTACATGCGGTTCGTCGAGACGATGGAGCGGATGAAGGCGCCCTCTGCGTTCATCGAAACCGTGGAGAACGTTGCGCTGACAATGGCCAGCGCCATCCAGACGGGAACGGCTGTGATGTTGAAGACGACCAGCAGGAACAGCAGCAGATCGTTGAGCGTTTCCTCCAACTGGCTGATGCGCATGATCCGCAGTCGGTCGAACCGGTCGACGATGGGACCGGAGACGAACATGACGATCATGCCGACCAGCGCCTCCGCCGTCGCGATCGCCGTCATCGAGGCGAGTGAGTCGGTCATGTTCAGATACACGACCGGCAGCGCGAAGACAACCACCGACGATCCAAGCGACGAAAGCCCGGACGCAGTGGCCAGCGTGGCGAACGGTCGATTGACGCGCAGGGATTGCATGAGTTTGCGCAGCATCGTTATTCCTTAATCAAAGATAGTTTTTCAGCATAAAATTTAATTGCTTGATTAATTCTGAATTGTCCATTTTTTCAAAAGTAATTTTATCATCATGAGATAGCCCACAATCCCTGTAATTCCAATGGTTTTAGATATGATTAAGGGCATGCCCGCCACAATCGACGTATATTCGCGTATCTGAGTAACGGTCAATGGAGGTCAAGCTCATGGCCATCGCCGTGGACTCGTGACCGGGTTGACCAATCAGGCTTCCACCGATGGGGCGTTCGGCAGCAGCGGGCATAACGGCGAGACAGCCGAGCGGTTTCTTGCATGGTGGGGAGACGAGCAGATGGCCTTCTACGGGAAGGAAGCCTTTCGATAACATCGATAACAGGATCCGGGCAAATCATCCGGATAAAAGAGAACCCCCAGTGCATCACGGCTCAGTCGAAGACCGTCCGGAGAGGCCCTTTGGGGGATTTCATGGAATATGATAACGGGTTATGAGCCGACAGTCAAACCCAGCAGCCGATTTCCTCTCACAGACTCCCCGGAAGGGCAGTCCACAGGAGAGGGCGTTACGCTCGTGCATCACCGACGAACGGCTCTCATCCTATGACTCCGAAGCACGGAGACGTTCATGCCCGGCTTTGCGACTGTACCTGTGGGATCATGACATGGCCAGCGCGTGCATGGGCGACATCGCCATCCTTGAAGTCGCCTTGCGCAACCACATGGATCGGCAGCTGTCCCTCATCGCCTTGGAGCAGGCCGGCACCGAGGACTGGTACATGGCGGGGCTGCGTTTCGACGACCGTACTCAGCGTCAGATCCGTGAGGCATGGGGCCATCTCACCATCCAGCAGAAGAAATGGCACACGCATGGCCATCTCGTCGCGGCGTTGACGTTCGGGTTCTGGCGCAATCTGCTGGAGAACGGCGGCGCAATCCATGCTCGTTGGCCGGACGAGGGCAGCGCCGATTACGAGAACGACCTCTGGCGCAAAGGCATCGTCAAGTCCTTCCCCGGCGGCCGTCGGCACGCAGCGGACGCGAACGCCAAGTGGACAAGAAACTACGCGCTGAACATTGTCAAGACCGTGCATGCCCTGCGCAACCGGGTCGCCCACCACGAGCCGCTCGTCAACGGCGTCCCGCTGCCGGGCGAGAACCGGCGCATCACACTGGCGGACGCGGTGCGGGCCTGTTTCGACCTGGCGATGATTCTGGACCTGAACCTGTACTCGTGGCTGATGGACAACAGCAAGATGAAACTCGTGCTCGAACACGAGCCACGGTCTATCGAGTAGACGGCGGATGTCACCAATCCCGCAAGCCAGGAGCCGGAAGACAAAGGCCCAAGGATCATGAATGAGGTAGTGCACGGGATTCGCCAGTAAGGCCGGATAGTGCGGCGATGCGGGAGATAAACGTGCGAATTGCCGGGATGGCATCGAGCGGATAGAGCAGCCCGTAGTGCATGATGACCGGTTCGGGCCAGTCCACGGCTACGTTGACGAGCTGTGGGTGAATGCCGGCCCACATCGGTTTGGAGATGAGCAGGTCGCCGGATTCGGCGCAGTCGTTGAACGTGTCAAGGTCGTAGTGGTCGATGTCGATCAGATCGATGGCAGGGCATTGTTCCAACAAGTCCCGAGCCGTGTCGTTGGCGCCGCGATGGCGCTTGAGGATGCGGATGCGCGTGCCTTCGAGGTCTTTCAATGTGAGTCGTGCGCGTCTCGCCAGCGTGTGGTTGCGTGGCACGGCCACGCACAGCGGCTCGGAATCGAGGGCGAGGGTGCTGTATGTGTCGTTCCAATAGCCGGTGTCGAACGCCGTGGAGATCAGGTCGATGTTTTCGCCGAGATGGGTGATGATGTCGTTGATGGCTTCGGAGTCGTCGGGTATCGACACCAGTTCCAGGCGGATGTCGGTGTGCTTGCCGGCGTCGCGTTGCCATAGGTCGAGGATACGGCGGCCGGGACGCAGGATGGAAACGCCAAGACGAACGGTGGCGATGCCGTCGGTGCCGCGTTGCTGCGCACGGCGCAGGATCTCCTCGCATTGGCGCACAATCATCCGCGCGTCCTCGACGAACTCTCGGCCGGCTTTGGTGAGTTGCACGCCGCTGCGCGATCGGTCGAACAGCGTCAGGCCGTATTCCCTTTCGAACGTATTGACCTGTTTGGCCACCGCCGGCGTGGAAATATGCAGGCGATGGCCGGTCTTGGCGAAGCTGCCGGTCTGCGCGGCGGCGATCACCGCGTCCAGTCTTCTGTCGTACATTGCGACCTCCATAAACCAAAGGTTTATAGGATGTAAACCATAAGTATTTATAAACCGCTGTTTTACTGTTGTCTTGAAGAATACCATAGCTACTGCAATAACCAAACGGAAACATGTAAACAATGGGATATAGGTGAGTATGACATCAATCAACGAATCCGCAGCCCTCGGCCTCGTGTGCGAAGACGAAAGCCTCGAGCGTGAAACCCGTCGCGCATCGCGTCGCTCGGCCCGCTACAGCGCCGGGCTGACCACTTTCGCCACTTCGCTGGCGTTCTTCCTGACCGGTATGGACACCATGATTGTCAACGTGGCACTGCCGACCATCACCGCCGACCTTGGCGGCAATATGGCGTTGCAGCAGTGGATGATCGACGGGTACACGCTGCTGTTCGCCTCGCTGCTGCTGCTCGCCGGCAGTCTGTCTGACAAGTTCGGTGCCAAGCGCATGTTCTTCTTCGGCACGGCATTGTTCGGAGCGGCGTCCCTGCTGAGCACCTTCGCGTGGACCATGCTGGTGCTCATCGTCGGCCGTTGCCTGATGGGCGTGGCCGCAGCCCTGATCCTGCCGGCGTCGATGGCCTTGATTAACGAGGCCAATCCCGATCCGCGCCGCCGTGCGTTCGCCCTCGGCCTGTGGGGCGCCGGCTCGGCTTCGGCATCCGCGTTCGGCCCACTGTTCGGCGGTTTGCTCACACCAATCCACTGGAACCTGATTTTCGCGGTCAACGTGCCGTTCTGCCTGATTGTGCTCGCTCTTGCACCGAAGGTTGCACCATCGCCCACCCGTGCCATCTCGTTCGACTGGCTCGGCCAGACGCTCGCGCTGATTGGCCTCGCCTCGCTGGTGGCCGGCGTCATCGAAATCGGTTCCCTGGGCATCTCCTCGCCGGTGACGCTCGCGCTGCTGTCTGTCGGCGTCGCCGCACTCGTGCTGTTCGTGATCGCACAAGCCAAGGTCGGGCATCCGATGGTGCCGCTGAACCTGTTCCGCAACGACGGCATGCGCATCTCGCTGATCGTGGGCTTCATCATGATCTTCAACTGGTTCGGCATGGTCTTCATCTCCACCCTGTTCCTGCAAAGCGAGCAGGGCATGAGCCCGTTCGCCGCCGGGCTGGTGTTCATTCCCTCCGCGGTGGTCATGGTGGTCACCAACGTGTTCAGCGGGCAGGTCATCAACTCGATGGGCACCCGGTTCACCGTGTCCATTGGACTGATTGCCATGGCCGTTGGGTTCCTTGCCGCGGTGCTGGTGCCGGCTCCAATGCCCGCATGGGTGATCGCCGTCGCCCTGAGCGTCGTCGGCCTTGGCGGCGCACTGGTCACGCCGGCACTGTCCGGACTGGTGCTGGTGAGCGTGGAGCAGAAGCAGGCGGGTATAGCCAGCGCGGTGTTCAACACGTTCCGTCAGGTCGGTGGCGCGATCGGCGTGGCCGTGTTCGGTGTGGTCGCCACCTTCACACCCTCGCTTGACAGCTCCCTGCGCGCCGTGTTCATCGCGGCCGCCCTGCTGCTCATCTGCGCATTCGCCTACGCTCGGCTGCGCTGGGCTGAGCGCTGACTTCGGGTGTCCCGTTCATGGCGATATCCGCCACACTTGAACGACAGTCGTTGGAGACGGGTCGATTATTCCGCATTCGGCTCCAATTAGGGTGAATGGGGAGAGCGGGTCAAGTTCTCTTCAATCACCTGTTCGGAGAAGATCGTCATCATGAAGGGCGGTGATGCTAACAGAGCATCTGGAGCAGTGTTTCGACGCGCCGAGTGTTTAAGCTGTTTCGATGGTCTGGGACGCTAACATTTTGCTAACAATGACCGTCACGATTTACCAATCCGGGTGGTCTGAACAAAGAAACTCAAAACTCAAGAACGGCATAATTCCAACGGTTTCAAGGTGAGCCAAGACCGGCGGCCCGAGCCAAGAACCCCCGATCCTAACAGGATGTCGCAGGTTCAAATCCTGTCAGCCCGACCGAAAGCCCTACTCCCGCTTGGAAAGCAGGGCTTTTTTAGATATTATGATGCCACTCCTACCGTTTAGAAGTGAGTGCGGCATACATGCTGACGTATGCGAATGGCGGAATTCAGCCATTCCCAGACCGGCATCGGAAAGCGGTTCGGGTTGGCGTGGTTCGCAATGGCCCCTGATTATGTTAATAGATCCTCGCAGGAGTTCGAAAATGCCTCTGATTGCGCAGTTAGGCGCAGGGATCGCCATCCTGAATGCAGCGGAAGGATCCTTCGCCATTTCATATGGAGCCATGGTGAGGAAGGTTTAGGATCAGAGGAACGGAAATACGGGCTGGGTGGGCCGAAATCCACGATTCGCAGCACTACTGGGCCGTTTTTCGGCCGATTTGCGGCCCGATAGTGCTGTGAAGAGCCGGAATCGGTCTGTCCAGCCCGTATTTTGCAGTTCAGGCGGGGTGGGAAGCGGGGTGGGGCCCTTCCATCCCTTGATCCTGGGCACAGCCGGGCCAACGAGTTGAAGAATTCTTAACCATAAGCGCGAATGGTCAATGCGCAATGATGAAGGATCCTTCGACTTCGCCCTGACGGGCTCCGCTCAGGATGACGTAGATTGCTTTGTCATCCTGAGCGGAGCGTAGCGGAGTCGAAGGATCCTTCGCCCTCCGCTCAGGATGACAAATGGGGGACTCAGGATGACGAAGGACGGCAGAGGAAGTGGCACAATGGCCGTGTGATGATGATTCGAATCGGACTGACGGGCGGCATCGCCGCGGGCAAGAGCACGGTGGCGGCACGGCTGAGGGAGCTTGGCGCCGCGCACATCGATTATGATGCGATCGCGCATCGGATCACCGCGCCCGGGGGAACGGCGCTGCCGGCGATCGCGCGGGCGTTCGGCCCGGAAGCCCTCAATGCCGACGGTTCGCTCAATCGCGCGTGGATGGCCGAGCATGTGTTCGGCGCCGGGGCCGCGCCGGATGCGCGCGAACGGCTGGATGCGATCGAGCATCCGCTGATCTACGATGAGGCGCGTTGGGATGAGGCCAATGCCGTGGCCGGCGCGGAACGCAACGATGGTGAGGCGGACAAGGAGCGTCCCCTGGTGGTGGTGCACGACGTGCCTCTGCTGGCCGAGGTGATGGAGACGCTGCCGTTCGACTTCGACCATGTGGTGACCGTGGAGGCCCCGGAGGATGTGCGCGTGGCCCGCATGGAGGACAGCCGCGGCATGACGCGGCAGGAGGCGCTTGATCGGATCCGCCACCAGTCCAGCCGCGAGGAGCGCGAGGAGATCGCCGATGAGGTGATCGACTCGACACAGCCTCTCGAACAAATGTTCGCACAGGTTGATAGGCTGTACGCATCGTGGATCAACGAATGCGTCAGGGAGGCGTGATGGGCTTCAACATCGAGCGTACGAACAAGCCGTTCGTCGTCAAGTCGCCGTACAAGCCGTCGGGCGACCAGCCGCAGGCCATCGAGGAGCTGGCCACCAGGCTGGAGAACGGCGAGAACGACGTGGTGCTCATGGGTGCCACCGGCACCGGCAAGACGGCCACCACCGCATGGCTCATCGAGCGACTGCAGCGACCCACGCTCATCATCGAGCCCAACAAAACGCTGGCCGCCCAGCTGTGCGCCGAGTTCCGCGAGCTCATGCCGGACAACGCCGTGAGCTACTTCGTGTCCTACTACGACTACTACCAGCCCGAGGCCTACATCCCGCAGACGGACACGTACATCGAGAAGGACTCGAACATCAACGACGACGTGGAGCGCCTGCGCCACGCCGCCACCGCCAACCTGCTCACCCGTCGCGACTGCGTGGTGGTGGCCACCGTCTCGTGCATCTACGGCCTGGGCACACCGGAGGAGTACGCCGGGCGCATGCTGCTGCTCAGGGAGGGCATGCAGATCGACCGCGACCAGCTGCTGCGCAAGTTCATCAGCATGCAGTACAAGCGCAACGACATCGCCTTCACGCGCGGCACGTTCCGCGTGCGCGGGGACACCGTGGAGATCATCCCGGTGTACGAGGAGCTTGCCGTGCGCATCGAGTTCTTCGGCGACGAGATCGACCGCATCTCCACGCTGCATCCGCTGACCGGCGACGAGATCGCGCACGAAAGCCAGGTGCACATCTTCCCCGCCTCGCACTATGTGGCCGGACCCGAGCGCATGGAACGGGCCCTGAAGACCATCAAGGAGGAACTGGATCAGCGCACGGCCGAACTGCGCAAGCAGGGCAAGGAGCTGGAGGCCCAGAGACTCACCATGCGCACCACATACGACCTCGAGATGCTCACGCAGGTGGGCGTGTGCTCGGGCGTGGAGAACTATTCGCGGCATTTCGACGGCCGTGCGCCCGGCACCCCGCCGCACACGCTGCTGGACTTCTTCCCGGACGACTTCCTGCTGGTCATCGACGAGTCGCACGTCACCGTCCCGCAGATCGGCGCCATGTACGAGGGTGACGCATCCCGCAAGCGCACGCTGGTGGAGCACGGCTTCCGTCTTCCGTCCGCCATGGACAACCGCCCGCTCAAATGGCCGGAGTTCCTTGATCGCGTGGGACAGACCGTCTACCTGTCCGCCACGCCCGGCGACTACGAGCTGGGACTGTCGGACGGGGTGGTGGAGCAGATCATCCGCCCCACCGGCCTGCTGGACCCGAAGGTGGAGGTCCGTCCGGTGGAGGGGCAGATCGACGATCTGCTCGCGGAGATCAAGGACCGCGTGGCCAGGAACGAGCGCGCACTGGTCACCACGCTCACCAAGAAGATGGCCGAGGATCTCACGGCCTATCTGGTGGAGCGGGACATCAAGGTGGAGTATCTGCATTCGGATGTGGACACTCTGCGGCGCGTGGAGCTGCTGCGCGAACTGCGCGAGGGCAAGATCGACGTGATCGTGGGCATCAACCTGCTGCGCGAGGGTCTGGATCTGCCCGAGGTTTCGCTGGTGGCGATCCTCGACGCGGACAAGGAGGGCTTCCTGCGCTCCTACCGCTCGCTCATCCAGACCATCGGCCGCGCGGCCCGAAACGTGTCCGGAACCGTGATCATGTACGCGGACGAGGTCACCGACGCCATGCACAAGGCCATCGACGAGACCGAGCGACGCCGTGCCAAGCAGATCGCCTACAACAAAGAGCACGGCATCGATCCCAAGCCGCTCATCAAGAAGATCAGCGACGTCAACGACATGCTCGCCAAGGAGGATGTGGACACCCAGACGCTGCTCGCCGGCGGCTACCGCAATGCGGGCAAGGCCGGCAACACGCATCTGGGCGTGCCCGCGGCCAATGCGGCCGAGGCGGACAAGCGCCATGAGGAGATCCTCAAGGCCGGTCTGCCCGCGCAGGATCTGGCGGATCTGATCCGCCAGCTGAGCGAGCAGATGCACACCGCCGCCGAGCAGCTCCAGTTCGAGCTCGCCGCGCGTCTGAGGGACGAGATCCGCGATCTCAAGAAGGAGCTGCGTCAGATGGCCAAGGCGCAGGAGTAGGCAAGGGGCCGTCCGCCATTCGCCGAGGATGCCGGAGCGTTCGGACGTCGCAACGCCGGGGATGGTCCGCAAATCCACGGCGGATGGCCCGAAACAATGGCGTCATCGCCTTTTCCTATGCTGGTGCATATGGCTGAAACCCCCCTTGCATTTGAAATCGGCACCTTTGTGGTGCTTGGCATATTTTTTGTGGTCGATTTGCTGATCATCGGCCGCCGTCCGCACATCCCCTCCACGAAGGAGTGCGTGCAGCACATCGGCTTCTTCGTGGTGATGGCGCTCATCTTCGGCGGCTGCATCTGGTTCTTCGCCGGCTCCAAGCCGGCCATCGAGTTCTACTCCGGATGGCTGACCGAATACTCGCTGAGCATCGACAACCTGTTCGTGTTCGTCATCATCATGTCCAACTTCGCCGTTCCGAAGATCTACCAGAAGTACGTGCTGTCCGTGGGCATCACCGTCGCGCTGATCCTGCGCGGCTGCTTCATCCTTGTGGGCGCGGCCATCATCGAGCGCTTCACCTGGGTGTTCTTCCTGTTCGGCGCCTTCCTCATCTACACCGCCATCGGTCTGGTCAAGGGCGATGACGAGGACGAGGAATACAAGGAGAACGGCGTGATCCGCGCGCTGCGCAAGGTCGTCAAGATCTCCGACGAGTACGATGGCGAGAAGCTCAGGACCACGAAGGGCGGCGTGCGCTACTGGACGCCGATGCTGATCGTGTTCCTGGCCATCGGCACCACCGACGTGATGTTCGCCTTCGACTCCATCCCGGCCATTTTCGGCCTGACCAAGGATCCGTTCCTGGTGTTCACGTCGAACGTGTTCGCCCTGCTGGGCCTGCAGCAGCTCTACTTCCTCCTCGGCGCCCTGCTGGACAAGCTCGTCTACCTGCCTCTGGGACTTGCGGTGGTGCTTGGCTTCATCGGCGTCAAGCTGATCATGGAGGCCCTGCACGCCAACTCGCTGCCGTTCATCAACGGCGGCCAGCCCGTCACCGCCGTGCCGGAGATCCCCACGTGGCTTTCCCTTGCGGTGATCGTGGTGGCGATCGGCTCCGCGGCCATCGCATCCGTCCTTAAGATGAAATCCATGGAAACGAAGGATGACGCGAAGGCGCAGGTCGAGGCCAAGTAGCCCGACTACGTTGTCGCATCGGGGCGTCCCAGCCTAGGCGGGACGCCCTTTTTCATGTCCCGCTTGGAATGTGAGCGCTCACAACACGCTTGTGGGGCGGATCTCGACCACGTCCCCTAAAACTAGTACACTGTCCCTTGGCAATTGAGAGGGTTGTGAAAACCCGATATCAACCAACTACAAGATAGGCAGGCATTCATGCGCAAAGCCAAGATCGTAGATACCATCGGTCCCGCTACCGAATCGCTCGAAGGCATCACCAAGCTCGTTAAGGCCGGTATGGACGTCGCTCGTCTGAACCGCTCCCACGGTACGCCGGAGGACCACCTGCGCGTCTACAACAACGTGCGCGAGGCCTCCAAGGCCGAGGGTCGCAACGTGGCCGTGCTGGTCGATCTGCAGGGCCCGAAGATCCGCTGCGGCTGGTTCAAGAAGAACGCCGAGGGCGAGGACAAGGTCCAGCTTCAGGAGGGCCAGGAGTTCATCATCACCACCGATGACATCGAGGGCGACGAGCACATCACCTCCACCACCTTCAAGGGCCTGCCCGGCGATTGCCACCCCGGCGACCCGATCCTGATCGACGACGGCAAGGTCCGCCTGGAGGTCACCAAGGTCGAGGGCAACAACGTGCACACCAAGGTCGTCGTGGCCGGCCCGGTCTCCTCCCACAAGGGCATCAACCTGCCCGGCGTGGCCGTGAGCCTGCCCGCCCTGACCGAGAAGGACGAGAACGATCTGCGCTGGGCCATCCGCACCGGCGCCGACATCATCGCCATGTCCTTCGTCCGCTTCGCGACCGACATCGACCGCGCCCACGAGATCATGGACGAGGAAGGCCGTCGCATCCCGATCGTCGCCAAGATCGAGAAGCCGCAGGCCCTCGCCAACCTCGAGGACATCGTCAAGGCCTTCGACGGCATCATGGCCGCCCGTGGCGACATGGCCGTCGAGTGCCCGCTCGAGGAGGTCCCGCTGGCCACCAAGCGCATCATCGAGCTGTCCCGTCACTACGCCAAGCCGGTGATCGTGGCCACCGAGGTGCTCGGCTCCATGGTTCACTCCCCGGTGCCCACCCGCGCCGAGGCCTCCGACTGCGCCAACGCCGTGCTTGACGGCGCCGACGCCACCATGACCTCCAACGAGACCGCTGTCGGCGAGTACCCGGACGTCACCGTCGCCACCATGTCCCGCATCTCCAACTTCGCCACTGAGCACGGCTTCGAGCGCATCCCGGAGCTGAAGAACCTCGACATGTCCTCCACCGGCGCCGTTTCCTCCGCCGCCGTGGACCTGGCCGAGAAGCTCAACGCCAAGGCCATCGTCGCCTTCACCCAGACCGGTTCCACCGTGCACCGCGTCTCCCGTGAGCGTCCGGCCGCCCCGATCTACGCCCTGACCACCAACGAGCACACCTACCACTGGCTGGCTCTGAGCTGGGGCACCGAGGCCTTCCTGCTGGACAAGGACTACCACGAGCTGTCCCGCAAGGACCTCATGGCCTTCACCGACCAGACCCTGAAGGCCGCTGGCAAGGTCGAGGACGGCGACAAGATCGTGATCCTGAGCTCTGCCCAGGGCGATCACGAGCCCGGCCGCACCGACTCCATCTACGTGCACACCGTCGGCACCGCCGAGTGAGCCCAAGGCTCGTAGATTGAGCGTGTAGCGTCGAATACGCTTAGCGCGAAGAAGAACCCCGCTTGGAGCGATCTCCGAGCGGGGTTCTTCTGTATGCGCGGTATATGCGATGTTCGATGCGCGATCTATGCGACGCGCGATATGCGCGCGGGGAATAACGGGGTCGTCACTCGCCGAGCGTGCGCAGGCCTGCATGGGCGCGCAGGATGGCAATCATCGACTTGGCGTCGCAGATTGTGCCGTTGAGCACCATCTGGTAGGCGTCATCCATCGGCACCAGCCGCACGTTGAAACGCGGGCTTTCGGGACCGATGGAATTCTCCCCGACAACGGGCGTGAGGCCGGAGGCGTAGAACAGGCAGGTGTGCTGCGTGGAGTATCCGGGCGTGTTGAAGAAGCGGGAGAACTGCGCGTAGTGCTTCGCCTCGAAGCCGGCCTCCTCGCGCAACTTGCGGATCGCCACGTCCAGCGGACGCTCGCTCGGCGTGTTGGCATGGCCCGCCGGCAGTTCGAGCGTCCAGCGGTGGTTGGCGATGCGGTACTGCTCGATCAGCGGCACCTTGCCGTCGTCGGTGACGGCGAGAATCGCGACCGTGTCCCCGTTGTTCTCGTGGATGAAATAGCGCTCGAAGGCCCCCACCTGAGCGGATTCGAAGGCGACGTGATCGACATTGAAATAGTGGGTTTCCACAATCTGGTCCCGCGAGACCTCCTTGACGGGGGAGGGACGCCACGGATCGAAGGGGCGGAAAGTCTTGTCTGCCATGAGAAACTCCTTTGGTTGGACAGAGAGCATTGGAGTACAACGCTTACTTCATTGTAAGCCGCATTGGAACAAACCGCCGTGTCGCGGTGGAAGCGGTCTGAACGGTATGGTATATTCTCACGGAGCACCGAAAAGGCCCTCGTATCCCAATTGGTAGAGGAAGCAGCCTCAAAATCTGCGTAGTGTGGGTTCGAGTCCCACCGAGGGCACTTCGTGATCCACGCTGTAGGCGACGGCGGTGCATGCCAGCGCCAGTGGATCCCCGGAAACAGGAAAGGGGCAGTCGTGGCAGACAATATGAACGACTATGAGGATGATTCCACCCGTCGCAAGGTTGTGGTGGCCGAGGACGAGGCGCTGATCCGCATGGACATCGTCGAGGCGCTCAACGATTCCGGCTATGACGTTGTGGGACAGGCGGCCAACGGCGACGAGGCGGTCGACCTCGCCCGCGAGCTCAAGCCCGATGTGGTGGTCATGGATGTCAAGATGCCCGGCAAGGACGGCATCACCGCCGCCACGGAGATCGCCAAGGAGAACATCGCCCCCGTGGTGATGCTCACCGCGTTCTCCCAGCGCAGCCTCGCCGAGAAGGCCGCGGACGCCGGCGCCATGGCGTACGTCGTCAAGCCCTTCGTGCCGGAAAAGCTGCTGCCCGCCCTTGAGGTGGCCATCTCCCGCTTCGATCAGATCAACGCCCTGAAGGACGAGGTCACGGACATGAAGGCCCGCTTCGAGGCCCGCAAGCGCGTGGACCGCGCCAAGGGCCTGCTCATGGAGAACATGGGCCTGACCGAATCCGAGGCGTTCCGCTGGATCCAGAAGACCTCCATGGATCGTCGTCTGACCATGCAGGAAGTGGCGGACGCCGTCATCGCCCAGGTCGAGGGCGATCGCTGACGCATATGACCAACGAATCGGCCGATCGCGGAACCCTACTGGTCGTCGACGGCCATTCGTTGGCGTTCCGCGCATTTTATGCGCTTCCCGTGGAGAACTTCTCCACATCATCCGGTCAGGCCACCAACGCGGTGTGGGGCTTCGCGACCATGCTCATGCAGGTCATCGGCGCGGAGCATCCCACCCATCTGGCCGTGGCCTTCGACGTCAAGGGCGGCACCTTCCGCAACGAGCTGCTGCCCCAGTACAAGGGCACCCGCGACGCCGCGCCCGAGGAGCTGCTCACTCAGCTGCCTCTGATCCAGCGCATGCTTACGGCCTTGGGCGTCACCTACATTGAAAAGCCCGGCTATGAGGGCGATGACGTCATCGGCACCTTGGCCCGCATGGGGGATGCGGCCGGGTTCCGCACCTTCGTACTCTCCGGCGATCGCGACGCCTTCCAGCTCATCGATGACAACGTGACCGTGCTGTACCCCGGCCACCATTTCAAGGACCTCAAGCATATGACCGCCGAGGCCATCGAGGAGAAGTACCACGTCAGCCCCAGACAGTACCCCGATCTGGCGGCCCTGCGCGGTGAGACCGCGGACAACATCCCCGGCGTTCCCGGCGTGGGCGACGGCTTCGCGGCCAAGTGGATCAACCTGTACGGCTCCCTGGACGGCGTGATCGAGCACGCCGAGGACATCGGCGGCAAGAAGGGCGAGGCCCTGCGCGCCAATCTGGATCAGGTGCGCCTGAACCGCCGCGTCAACGCGCTCGTCACCGATCTCGATCTGGGCGTGACGGTGGGCGATCTCACCTTCGGCAGGCCTGATGCGAACGCCGTGGACGCCCTGTTCCGCGAGCTTGAATTCGGCGAACGCACCCGCACCCGCGTGCTCAAGGCGTTCAACAACGGCGAAATGCCGGCGTTGGATGCCACTGCGGAGCAGTCGGCGGACGAGGATGAGACCGTCATCGAACCCGAACTGGACGGGGGAGTGGATTCCCCGGAGGCGCTGTCCGTTTGGCTGGACGGGCATATGGCCGGGTTGCATGAGCCGGCCGGCGCGGACCTTGCCGCCGAGGGCGACGACGCCACGTTCACCGTGCCCGCAGACGCCCGTTGCGCAGGAAGCATCGCGCAGGCGTGGACCTTGGCTGCGATCGGATCGGCCAAGCCGGGGCGTGAGACGCTGGACGAGGTGGCGGTCATGGCCCCGGACGGCCATGCGATCGTCGCCGGCCGGGATCTGCTCACGGATCACGCCTTCGCCAAAGCCCTGTTCGACTTCATCGATGGCCACATCGGCTCGGCCATCGTGCACGGCTACAAGGAGCACCGGCACATGCTCGCCGCGGCGGGCGTGGCCGATCTGCCGGCCCCGCTGTTCGATACCAAGCTCGCCGGCTATCTGATCCACCCCGACTTCCACGCCGATACGATCGAACAGGCCGCCGAGCACTTCTTGGACCTTCAGGTGGAAGCCGACGAAGCCGAGCAGGGCGAACTGGATCTGGGCGCCTCCGGGGCCGATCAGGGCGATGCGGACGGCGAACGGGACGGCCGGAACGCGGCGATCACGCGTGCCCTTGGCCTCACCCGCCGGCTTGCCGCCCATCTGGCCCCGATCATCGACCAGCGCAGCCAGTACGGCCTGCTCACGGCCATCGAACTGCCCATCTCGCAGGTGCTGCAGCGCATGGAATCCGTGGGTGCGGCCATCGATCTGGGACGTCTCACCGGCATGCGCGACACCTTCGCCGCGGACGCCCTGCAGGCTCAGGAGATCGCCTGGAACGCCGCCGGCAGGCAGGTCAACCTGCAGAGCCCCAAGCAGCTGCAGCAGGTGCTGTTCGAGGACATGGGCCTCAAACCCACCAAACGCACCAAATCCGGCTCGTACACCACGAACGCGGCCACCCTGCAGGACCTGTACGCCAAGTCCGTGAACAATGATCGCGCGAACGACTTTCTGGGCGCGCTTCTGAGGCACCGGGAGACGAACAAGCTCAAGCAGATCGTCACCTCGCTCATCGACACGGTCAATCCGGCCGACCAGCGCATCCACACCACGTTCGAGCAGACCGTGGCTGCCACCGGACGTCTGAGCTCGGTGGACCCGAACCTGCAGAACATCCCCAACCGCAACGCGGCCGGACGCGAGATCCGGTCGGCATTCGTGCCGGGCGAGGGCTTCGAGGCGCTGCTGAGCTCCGACTACTCGCAGGTGGAGCTGCGCATCATGGCCGATCTGTCCGGCGACGAGGCGCTGATCGAGGCGTTCAAGTCCGGCATGGATTTCCACAAGTACGTGGCGAGCCTGGTCTACCAGCAGCCCATCGGGGAGATCACGCCGGACCAGCGCAGCCACGTCAAGGCGATGAGCTACGGACTGGCCTACGGCCTGAGCACCTATGGGCTCGCCCAGCAGCTCAAGATCAGTCCGGCAGCCGCGGACGTGCTCAAGGACAAGTACTTCGCCACGTTCGGCAAGGTGCACGACTACCTCGAGTCGCTGGTTGCCCAGGCCCGGCGCGATGGCTACACCGAGACGATGTTCGGCCGCCGCCGCTACTTCCCGGGGCTCAAGTCCCCGAACCGCAACGTGCGCGACGCGGCCGAGCGCGGCGCCCTCAACGCGCCCATCCAGGGCTCCGCGGCGGACATCATGAAGATCGCCATGATCCGCGCCGACCAGGCCCTGCGCGAGGCCGGCGTGAGGAGCCGGATCATCCTGCAGATCCACGACGAACTCGTGGTCGAGGTGGCCCATGGCGAGGCCGAGCAGGTCACCGAACTCGTGCGCGACGCCATGGAGCACGCGGTCACGCTCGCCGTGCCGCTGGATGTGTCCACGGGCATCGGATCGGACTGGCAGCTCGCCGCGCACTGAGCTGCGGTCGGATGCGCTCGCCGGGTCCGCCGCTACACTGGGATCAGTGATCGCCTGCCGAACAAGGAGGAATCGATGCCGAATCTCAAACGCGTGGTGGACACGCTCGAACGTCTATATCCGCTGCGCTATGCCGAATCGTGGGACGAGCCCGGACTGATCGTGGGCGCATTGGACGCGCCCGTGAGTCGCATCTGCTGCGCGGTGGACCCCACGTCCGCCGTCGTGGACGAGGCGATCGAACGCGGGGCCGACCTGCTGATCTGCCATCATCCGCTGTTCTTCCGGTCCGTCCATCAGGTCAGCGGCCTTGGCTTCCGCGGTGACATCGTCAACCGTCTGGCCGAGCACCGCTGCGCGCTGTGGGTGGGGCACACCAACGCCGATTCGGCCTACCGTGGCGTGGCATGGGCTGCGGCCGACCTGTTCGGACTTCTGGACCATCATCCGCTCGAACCCATCGCCGATCCCGCCGCCGAGCACGAGGTGGGGCTGGGCCGCGTGGGCGAGTTGCCCGAGCCGATGCCGCTCATCGACTTCGCCCGCCGTGTGGGCCGCGTATTGCCCCATACCGAGCTTGGCGTGCAGGTGTGCGGCGATCTGGGCGCGCCGGTCCGCCGCGTGGCCCTGCTGCCCGGTTCCGGCGATTCGATGTTCGATCAGGTGCGTGCGGCGGGGGCCGACGTGTACGTGACCAGCGACCTGCGGCACCACCCGGTCACCGACGCGATCGAGCAGGCCAAATATGAGGCCCGCATGCGCGCGGCCGGCATCGCCTTGGGCGGCGAATCCGGCGAAGCGGTTGTCCGCCCCGCATTCATCAACACCCCGCATTCCGCCATCGAATCCCTCTGGTTCCGCTATGCCGTGGAGGACATCCCGGCCGCCGTGCTGGCGGACACGGGCGAGACCGTTTCAATCGAGCGCATCGAGCGCAACACCGATCCGTGGACGGTGAGCATCCATGAGTGAGTCCAACATGCATGAATCCGATATGACCGCCTCCTTCGCACTCAGCGCCAGTTCCGACGGCATCGACATGAACGCCCCTGCGCGCATCGTTGAACGCGAGACCGTGTGGCGCGGCGTGGTGTTCGACGTGGAGGACATGCAGATCGACCTCAAGCGCAACGACGGCGGGGCGACGCGCGTCCGCCGCCAGGTGACCCGGCACAGGCCGTGCGTTGTCATGCTCGTGCACGACGTGCCGCGCGATCTCTACCTCATGGAGCGCGAATACCGCGCCGGCTCCGACATGTTCGCCTACGGGCTGCCGGCCGGGCTGATGGACGCGGGGGAAGGCGTGGAGCAGGCCGCCCTGCGCGAGCTCGCCGAGGAGACCGGCGTGGTGCCGGACGGTCCCGACGACCTGCGCATCGACCATGTGGGGGCGTTTTACTCCTCGGAGGGCATGAGCGACGAGCTCGCCAACATCATGGTGCTCCACCTGTCCCGCTGGCACGAGGTGGACCGCCATTTCGACCCGGACGAGCATGTGGAATCCGCGTGGGTGACGTTCGACGACCTCATGGCAGTGGGGGTCACTTCGTCGAACTCGCAGGTGGCCATGCTGCACGAGGCGCTTCGCCGCGCGAGGAACGCCTGAAGTTCCGGTACGGTAATCGTTTGATTCAATCAATGTTAACCGGAAGTGACCCGGACGACCTAGGACGGTGAGATACTTAAATTATGCAGATCAGACCTGGATCGATGTATCCGCTCGGTTCCAACTACGATGGCGCCGGCGTGAATTTCGCTCTCTTCTCGCAGGTTGCGGAGAAGGTTGAGCTGTGCCTCTTCGACGATGACGGCGGCAACGAGCGCCGCATCCAAATGACCGAGCAGAACTCTTACGTGTGGCACAACTATGTGCCCGGGCTGCAGCCGGGACAGCTGTACGGCTACCGCGTGTACGGACCCTACGATCCAGACCGCGGCCTGAGGTGCAACCCGAACAAGCTCCTGCTCGATCCCTACGCCAAGGCCATCTCCGGCATGACCGACGGCGACGAAAGCCTGTTCTCCTACTGGTTCAAGAGTCCCGACGACACGCATGCCATGAACAATCTGGACTCGGCGGCCCACATGATGAAGTCGGCGGTCATCAACCCCTACTTCGACTGGGGCAACGACCAGCACCCGCACATCCCGTACCACGATTCGGTGATCTACGAGGCGCACGTGCGCGGCATGACCAACCTCAACGACCGCGTGCCCCCGGAGATCCGCGGCACCTACGCGGGCCTCGCGTACCCCACCGTGATCGAATACCTCAAGAAGCTGGGCGTCACCGCCATCGAGCTCATGCCCATCCACCAGTTCGTCAACGACTCCTTCCTGCAGGAAAAGGGACTGAGCAACTACTGGGGATACAACACCATCGGCTTCTTCGCCCCGCACAACGGCTACTCCAGCTCCGGCGAACACGGCGAGCAGGTCAACGAGTTCAAGTCCATGGTCAAGGCCTACCATCAGGCTGGCATGGAGGTCATCCTCGACGTGGTGTACAACCACACCGCCGAGGGCAACCACATGGGCCCCACGCTGAGCTTCAAGGGCATCGACAACCAGCAGTACTACCGTCTAGTGGACAACAGCCCCCGCCACTACTTCGACACCACCGGCACCGGCAACTCGCTGCTCATGCGCTCGCCGCACGCCCTGCAGCTCATCACCGACTCCCTGCGCTACTGGGTCACGGAGATGCACGTGGATGGCTTCCGATTCGATCTGGCCGCCACGCTGGCCCGCCAGTTCCAGGAGGTCGACAAGCTGTCCGCGTTCTTCGACATCGTGGAGCAGGACCCGGTCATCAGCCGCGTCAAGCTGATCGCCGAGCCGTGGGATCTGGGCTCCGGCGGCTACCAGGTGGGCGGCTTCCCGTCCAGCTGGTCCGAATGGAATGGCCGCTACCGCGACTGCGTGCGCGACTTCTGGCGTTCCCAGCCGTCCACGCTGCCCGAATTCGCCAGCCGTCTGCTCGGCAGCTCCGACCTGTATCAGGTCAACGGCCGCCGCCCGGTCGCGTCGGTGAACTTCATCACCGCGCACGACGGCTTTACGCTCAACGATCTGGTGAGCTACAACGACAAGCACAACGACGCCAACGGCGAGGGCAACCGCGACGGCGAAAGCCACAACCGCTCTTGGAACTGCGGCGTGGAAGGCCCCACCAAGATCCACGACGTGACCGAGCTGCGCGCCCGCCAATGCCGCAACTTCATGGCCACGCTGCTCCTGAGCCAGGGCATCCCCATGATCTGCGGCGGCGACGAGATCCGGCGCACCCAGCAGGGCAACAACAACGCCTACTGCCAGGACAACGAGATCTCGTGGACGAACTGGAACATGAGTCCCGAGCAGTCGCAGATGTGGGACTTCACGCAGAAGCTCATCCACCTGCGCCTGAAGCACCCTGTGCTGCACCGCCGCCGGTTCTTCACCGGCCGCGAGGCGGGCGACACGTCCGACTTCGTGCCCCAGGTGGAGTGGTTCGACCACACCGGCTCGATCATGGACCGCACCGACTGGGCGAACACCCACGCCCTGACCGTGATGGTCTACCTCAACGGCCAGGACATCCCCGAAAAGGACTGGTTCGGCACGTCGATGGTGGACAACAACTTCCTGCTCATCTTCAACGCGTACTACGAGCCGATCATCTTCACGCTGCCGGAAGAGCGCTACGGGCGCAAGTGGCAGCTGGTGGTGGACACGTACAACCCGGATGGCCCGGAGCTGCGTTATGAGGCCGGATTCGCCATCACCGCCCAGCCGCGCAGCCTGCTGCTGCTCATGAGCGCCGAGAAGCCGGAGCGTCCGAAGGACTTCTGATCCCTTCGAGTCTCGCCTCGGATTCGGACTTTGGATTTGAGATGAATGGGGGCCGGTTTGGTTATTCGCCAAACCGGCCCCCATTCACGTTGCGGCCACTGTAACCGCTGTGGTCGCCGTGATCAGGCCAGCGCCTTCTCGATGGCGTCCACAAAATAGTCTAGGTCGTCCGGCTTGCGGGAGGTGATGAGCTTCCAGCCGTTCGCGTCGTCCACGGTCAGCGGCTTGTCCTCGTAGTGGCCGCCGGCGTTCTCGATGTCGGCCTGGATGTAGCGGCACGGGGAGGCGGTCTTGCCGGCCATGAGCCCGGCGTTCACCAGCAGCCAGGCGCCGTGGCAGATCGCGGCGATCGGCTTGCCTTCGTGCGCGAACTCCTGCGTCAGGGCGATCGCGTCCTCGTTCACGCGGATGCGATCCACGTTGCAGGTGCCGCCGGGCACCACGAGCAGGTCGTAGTCGGCCGCCTGCACGTCCGCCAGACGCGCGTCCGGCGTCAGGGTCTCGCCCTCGTAGCGGTCGTGCGACACGGTCTCGCATGGGTCGAGCGTGGTGGCGGCGAGCGTCACCTGCGCGCCCGTGGCCTTCAGATCACGCAGCGGACGGGTTAGCTCCGTCTCCTCGATGCCCCAGTTGTTCACGATGATCAGCACCTTGGCGTTTTCGACGGCCATGGATTGCTCCTTCCGATGTCGTTGAACGTCGCATAATTGCGTTCGCTACCATTATGCGCGCAGTATGGGAAGACCGTTCAGGCCACGAAACGCAGGTAGGTCCTGTCGTCGAACGAATCCAAACCGTTTGAGAATCCCTTGGTGGAAGGGTATTCACGGATCAATTCGGGATCATCCCTGCGCAGCCGTTCCAGCTCCTGCTCCGACTCGGCCAGCGTGGGGCGCAGCAGGGGATAGCCGTCCGAGGCGAGCACAATCTCGTCCCCGGGCTTGACCGGTACCGTGCGGACCGGATATGTGGGGTCGGTGAACCCGTCGAACACGAAGTAGCCGTATGCGCCGCGCCGATTGGCGAACTGCGATTGCAGGCGCAGGAATGGCAGGATCATCGCGCGCGACGGGTCCGTGCCGGGCTCGCTTGGGCCTTTACCGTCCAGGCTACCGTTGTTGTCGCCGTTGCCGGTGCCATCGCCAGCCCGCAGACGAAGGGCCTGCGCCGTGAACGATCGCAGCTCGCCCAGCAGCTCGTCCACGCGCTTGACCGTGGGCGTTTGCACGCCGTTGACCATGATCTGGCAATCGCCGAACAACCATGCCTCGCCATGGGCGGCGCTGAGCACCACCGCATTAGCCTGCAACCGTTCCAGCGGATTGTGCGCGAAAAAACTCTCTCCCAGCGAATGCGCGCTATATGCGGCCCGGAACCGCGCATCCACCGCGCGCTGGACATCCCGCATGCCCGAGTCGGGGGCTAGGCCGGCCAGCGTTCCGATCAGCAGATCCTTCGCCACCACGCCTGTGGACGGCTGCCACGGATGTCGCTCGCTCTTGCTGGTCACCCCATCCACAACGGCCACGAAGCCATCCGTGACCAGCAGCCCGTCCTCGTTCAACGACTGGTCCGAGCGCTTGCCGCGGCAGTATTGCTCGATGATTTGCATGGTGCGCCTCCTGCGGTTCGACTGTTCCCATGGTATTGCCATTCTTCGCGCGGGGTTGGAAATACCGTCGGCTGGAACATGGGATGGAGTTACGGGCTGCGCGGTCCGAATTCGACGATTCGCAGCACTATCGGGTCGTTTTTCGGCGGTTTGGTTGATCGGGCTGGGATTGGTTCATCGTGACGGTCATCGTTACCATCTCGTTACTGTCCTTGTCGCATGCGGGAGGGGAGGAGCGTCGGCGTGTCGCAAAAAAAACGAATTGCACCGACAACAGTGTTCCCGACCAAAATGCAGTTGGGACTCTGGAGAAACCATAACTATGGACGCCTTGCACGAAGCGCCTTCACTCTTGACTGGCTGCGAATCCAGTCGGCGGCTTTCGGGTCGATGACGCGGGCGATCTAATCGAGATTCGCGCACTGCCCGTCGAGATATCGGTTCTCGTCCGTGAGGTTGTCGAGCACCGTATGCTCTTGGTGCGATAGCCGGTTGCGCAGGTCGTGCATTGTCTTGACGTGATTTTCGAATACGGCGCGCTTGTGCGATGGGTAGTTCGGCATGCCGCCGTTCGCCGGATCCCGCAAAGCTCTCCACACGGTCTGTTCCAGTCTGGAGGAGAGCAGGAAACACCATGAGCCGAGCGACATGTCGGCGATCACGCGTCCGGGCGTGACCGGTTTGCCTGAATGCCGTATCTGCCGCTCGATCTCCGTAACCGAGGTTTCGAACCGTCTTGTCTTGGGCGAGTTGAACCGGAACCTTGTGTCGTCCTTGTACCATTTCTCGTGCCCGCAGGCTCTGGCGAGGCGCTCGGACATGAAATTGCGCAGTAGCACCTCCACGTGAGCGATGTCTTCGAGCAAGGCCTTGGAGATCCGTCCGTTCCATACGTACAGGTCGATCACGTCGCAATCGGTCGTCTGAGCGGAGTGCACGTACGTGCTCATGCGTTCGGTCGAGAACCATCGTTGCAGGTTTTCAAGCGTGACGGGTTGACTTTCAGGACTCATGGCGGCTACACTGCTAGCGAATGCCCCGGAACGTCACTCATGCGAAGCATCATGAAACCCCGGGGATTTTTCTTTTCTGCACGGCCAATTGAGGTTAAAGTCAGCGGTCATCGTTACCGAATCGTTACCACAGCGGCCTTCCGTCTCGAACGGTGAAACCCAAATTCCATGCGGGAGTAGGGTTCTCTGTCGGGCTAGCCGGATTTGAACCGGCGACATCCTTTTTGATAATTGTTGCTGTTTCTTTTATTCAGATTCTCAAGAGTTTCCTCTTTATTTAAAATCCATGGAAACAACAACTTTCCCTTGTGCGTGAGAAGATACAATATAACGAATGGCTTCTTTTGTGTCCTTGACGGAATAGATTTTGTCTATATAAGGTAACAATTTGCCGGTTTCTGCCAGCTCTTTTGCATAAGACAAATAATCTTTTTGAGGCATAATAGGTCCAGCAAAATAAGAAAAATTCCTTGATATAAAGGAAAGGAGGAATGCTTTGCTTACTTGTTTCACATTTCCTCCCACACCTACGAAAATCCCGTTTGGTTTTAAAAGTCGTTTATAGTCTTTCATGGAATTGCAACCATTCACTCCTATAATTGCATCAAACTTTGTCTGCACTTTCGTAAAATCTTCTTTTTTGTAGTCGATTACGTAATCGCACCCCATCTGTTTGGCTAGTTCAAGATTGCGGGTGCTGCATACACCAGTTACGTTTGCGCCCATACTTTTGGCTAATTGCACCGCATATAAACCGACGCCGCCCGAAGAGCCGTAAATCATAACTTGCTGGCCTGCTCTTACATTCCCTTTGCGAAGTGCGCCTAACGCGGTTTCAAAAGAAATGGAAATAGCAGATGCCTGTTCAAAAGTCATATTTTGAGGTTTTACGCAAACATGGTCTTTATCCATAAGAGCATATTCCGCAAAACCGCCTTTAGGGAATGCGCCTGCCGTTTTTCCGTATACACTATCTCCAACTTTCACATGGGTGATATTTTCCCCGACTTCGACAACTACGCCTGCAATCTCTGCGCCGATTGGAGAACCTGCGAAGCCCATTAGAGCGGAAATTATTTGCGTTGAGAAAGAAACTTTTGAACTTAATGTTTTAAACCGTTCATAATCTGTGATACTTAAAGCGCAAGCCTTTACAGAAATAAGAACTTGATTGTCCTTTGGAGTAGGTTTATCTATTTCTTTTATTTGCAGTACATCCAAATCTCCGGTCTTCGTATAAATTAATGCCTTCATTTTTTACTTCTTTCTGAAATACATGTTCAATCGTGTGGCATCCTGTGATCAAGACAGGCGCGTACTGAGCCGCCCAATGTCCGGCGCCATGCCGGTGCGGCATATCCTTGCGATTGATCGTGCCGCTCGGAATATGCCGTCCTATGGCAGCGGCTCCTCATACGTGCTTGCTGAAATCTTCGGTACCGGGATACATGAACTCATAGATGAGCGCTCCGTCACGGTGCAAGGTCTCTTTGCCGCCTTCGGTGACGGTCAGGTCTCCGGTCGCCTCGTAACGGACATAGCTGGGGTCCAGCCCCTTGAGCTTCAGCATCAGCACGGCCGGTGCCGGCATCTTGCGCGCCTTGGCGTTCTGGGATTCCAGCACCTTGCGCTCCTCGAGCTCATATTCAATGTGCTTGCCGTTCACGTCGAACGTGTATTTGGAGCGCCTGGGATAGTATTTGCCGCTGTCCGGATCCCGGTACTTCTCGATGAGCTGGTAATTGACATCCTTGGTGTTTTCGAAGACGATGTTGCCGTCCTTGTCTTGCAGGAACGCAATCGGGAAACGCTGGTAGCCGTATTTCTTGCTGGCCACCATGTCGAAGACCAGCAGCGAATGGTCCTCGAAGTTGTGACGGGCCCAGAGCCAGTTGTTCCACAAGCTCCAGAACAGCGCGCTGCCCCACTGATGGTCGTGGTAGCCGCGCCCATGCACCTCATGCGGCACGCCATCCAACGTAACGGTGCCGGTCACCTCTCCCCGGGGGACGACGCAGAGCCACGTGTAATAATCGTCGCCGAACTCGAAGTAGGAGGTTCCGGGACGATACGGCTTGGACTGGCTTTTCAATGTGATGTCCACGCCGAATCCGTCATCCGACGAATCGACAAGGATCCGATAGGTTTCCATGTCACCTTGGAAAAGATTGCTCCCCAGCCGCACGTCGCAGGCCTCCTTGGCGAAACGGCACTGTTCCGGCCGGAACGCCGGATGCTTCTCGTAAGTCCTACCGTCCTTGGTCACCACCCTGGCCGTAAGGTGCGGACTATCCACACTCTCCTTGGTCCTCATGTTGTCTTTAGGGAAGAACTGGACGACCACGGAACTGCCATCGTCCAGAATCGCGTCGAAATACCACCATTCCCAATGGCCACGAGCGCTGGTATCACGTCGCCCATCCTCCCATTGCTCGACCTTGTCCGGGTTGATACCAAGCTTCACGAAGTCTTCCTTGGTGTCCATCAGTCGCACATCCGTCATGTCAGTCGTACCTTTCATCGATATTGTCCGTCGGTTTCCGGCGTCGCGTCCACCGCCGTATGCGAGCGGTCTCATGCCTATAAGTGAGACGATTCATATCGTCCACTATCAAGGCTATGGTCCGGCGATCGTGCCGACGTCACAGTGACTGAGCCAATAATCGGCGATCTGACTCACTGGTGAAGATATCCCATCGGCGATTCATGGAATACTGGTTGAGACGATATGTTTCATACGATTCTCAACGAAGGGAGACATCGTGAGCCGGGGCTCTATGGAAAATGATCGCGTGCGCAGGCAGATCACCGAAGCCCTGTTCGCCCTGATGGAACGCAGACGATTTTCCGCCATCACCGTCACCGACATTGTCGCGGAGGCCGGGGTCGCCCGCGCTTCCTACTACCGCAATTTCAAATCAAAGGAGGACGTCATCAACGCATGGATGAGCGACCTGCACGACAGCATCCAGCCCTCCGACACCAAACCGAGGGAATACGACGTATTCGCCCGCGCCAACATCGCCAACGGGTTCGAGCGCTCGCTCACCCGATTCCTGACCGCCAAATCCTACATTCTCACACTGTATCGCAACGGGTTCGCCAGCCTAATCCAGGACACGATTAACGGATACGTACGAGGGATGGCCGGACGGGCACCCATGGGATCCATCGGCCAATACCGACTCTACTTTGTCGCCGGCGCCATGTTCAACATCCTCATCAAGTGGCTCGAGGGAGGTGCCGTCGAATCTCCGCGCGCCATCGCCCAAGCCTGCGCCGACTGGCTAGCGCTCGGTGTCTCCGACAAACCGTTCTGACTGCATTCCGTAAGCCGAACGTCATAACCGGCGATGGTCTGTGGTCATTGTTATCCAGTGTTACCATCAGCCTGTTCGAGGAAATATGACAAAGCCCCACATCCCAAGCGGGAGTAGGGCTTTTGGTCGGGCTAGCCGGATTTGAACCCGCGACATCCTGTTTGGGCGGGCGTTCGATTGGCTTGTCCGGCTGGATTTGAGTGGGCTGATTTTCGTTGGAATCAAGCCGATTCCGGGTTTTGGGAAGTTTGGTTGACCGGACTGGGATTGGTTCATCGTGACGGTCGTCGTTACCATCTCGTTACCGTCCTTGTCGCATGCGGGAGGGAAGGGGTGTCGGCGTGTCGCAAATGACTTGGATCGCATCCGACAAGGAAGTGGTATGTTCGATGCCGCATGTCAGTACAGCTGGTCGTGCGATCCGGTGCGAGTCAGCACAAGTTGCAGCTCATTGCGTTCGATGCGGTAGATGAGCAACCAGTCTCCCTCGATGTGGATCTCCCGATATCCTTTCCAGTTGTTGACCAACGCATGATCACGATACTTGGTCGACAGCAGGTCACGGTCCTCGGTCATCAACGCTTCGACGGCGCGTCGTAGTTTGTCCGGGTCGTAGTGCTTCTTCAACAGTCCTTTGAAGTCCTTCTTGAACTGCGTGGTGCGGAAGACGGATCTAAGCATCCATCAGATCCTTCATCAGAGTATCCACGTCTGGGAACGCGGAGCCCTCCCGGTCGTCGGCCTGACGACGTGCCTCCATGTTCAACGGGTTCTCCCTCGTGGCGCGGAACGGCATGCCATTGTCGGTCAATGATTGACGCAGGAACATATTTAACGCTGTCGACAGGTCCAAGCCCATCGACTCATATAGTTCCTTCGCCTGCTGTTTGACCTGCGGGTCCGTGCGGAAACTGATTGTCGCGGTATCGGCCATCGCAAGACTCCTTACCAAAACAATGCTGATGTATGAACATTGTAACACATATAGTATGTGTGAATCACATTGCGGATTGATTTCCGGGACATGCGGCGGCTAGACTGCTAGCGAATGCCCCGGAACGTCACTCATGCGAAACATCATGAAACCCCGGGGATTGTTCTTTCCTGCACAACCAATTGCGGCCTAGGTCTGCGGTCATCGTTACCGAATCGTTACCACAGCGGCCTTTCGCCTCGAACGGCGAAGCCGCAAATCCCAAGCGGGAGTAAGGTTTTGTGGTCGGGACAGCGGGATTTGAACCCGCGACATCCTGCTCCCAAAGCAGGCGCGCTACCAAGCTGCGCTATGTCCCGTATGCGCCACCGCAGTGGATTGGAATCCACTGCTGACAAGAGCACAAATAAATAATCTAACATCGGGCCCGGACGTGCGATGGTGACCGGAGTGGTTGGCATCCGTACGCCGTCATGTGCATCGCCGTCGCGCGCGGATAGAATGGGGCCGACGTCGAAGAGCGACATGCGATGACGACAATAAGGCAATGCACAACAGGGAAGCGGCGGTTATGGAGATCAGCGACGAGCGCATAGATGAGGGCGCGCCCTTTGACTGGGGCAGAACGTCGGAGGATTATGCGAAGTACCGGGACATCTATCCACCAGAATTCTATGGGTGGATCCTTGCGCGCGGGCTGTGCCGCGACGGTCAGGATGTGCTCGATCTTGGAACCGGGACGGGCGTGCTGCCGCGGAACATGTACCGCTATGGCGCGCACTGGACCGGCGCCGATATCTCCGAGAACCAGATCGAGCAGGCGAGGAGGCTGTCCAAGGGCATGGACATCAGGTATCTGGCCGCGCCCGCGGAACGCCTGGATTTCCCGGACGGGTCGTTCGACGTGATCACGGCGTGCCAGTGCTTCTGGTATTTCGATCATGACGCCATCCATGAGAACCTGCATCGGATGCTCAGGCCGGGCGGACGGATTCTGGTGCTCTACATGGCCTGGCTGCCGGATGCGGATCCGATCGCCGGGGCGAGCGAGCGGCTTGTGCTCAAGTACAGTCCGCACTGGAGCGGCGAGGGGGAGCGCATGAGGCCGATCGAGATTCCCGAGTGCTACGGGGAGGGGTTCAGTCTGACCTACCATGACGAACGTCTGGTGAAGGTGCCGTTCACGCGTGAAAGCTGGAACGGGCGGGTGAAGACGTGCCGGGGCATCGGAGCCTCGCTTCCGGCGGATCGGATCGCCGCATGGGAGCGCGAGCACAGGCGGCTGCTGAAGGACATCGCCCCCGAGTCGTTCGACGTGCTCCACTACATGGCCATGGCGGAGCTGAGCAGGCGCTGATCGCCCGTACTCAAACTCGTGGCATAAAACAGTCCCTCCGCCGCCAATCCGGTATAGAATCGGGGTGCCGCAGCCGTCCATGTACCGCAGGCCGGCATGCGAAACCGGAGGGAGGAGCCGAATCATGGGACGTCATCAGCGGGCGGAGACCTCCGGGCTCATTTCCTTCCTGGTGTGCGCGGTGGTGTGCGCCATCGCCATGAAGCTGTATGTGGAGTATGCGCCGGCCATCTGGCAGGTGTCCCGGCGGCTGCTCACCGTGTCGTCCGGCATGGTGACGGCATGCGGCGTGGTGTCGTTCGCCATCGGATACGCCCGCCATTCGCGTTCGTGGAATCTGGATCACGGCTGGCTGGTGCCGGTGCGCCGCGCGGTGGAGGTGCTGGCGCTGTCAGTGGTGTACGCCTCCACCATCTTCCTGTGCGATTTCGCGATCATGGGCGTCATCAGCTCCATGATGGGATCGTTCAACGACTACTTGCCATGGATCACCGCGGGCATCGCCGGCGTGGTGGGCTATTTCACCTTTGTGCAGGCCGATCTCATGAACGCGAAGACCATCGCCTCGCTGCTGCCGTTCTTCGTGCTCTCCGGCGTCACCACGGCGGGTCTGACCACGGACGATCCATACTGGTACAACAACAACTTTTCGCAGCTGGGGGACCGCACCACCTTCGCGGCGCGCATGTTCAACTCCACACTCATTCTGGCGGGCGTGTGCATCATCATCGTGAGCTACTTCGCGGTCTCCGAGCTCATCACCACGCACCGGCTGCGCGTGCGCTGGCAGCAGGACCATGTGGACGCGCTGCCCGATGTGGGCCGGGCGGGGGATCGGGAGGCGCGCGCCGGCCGGCCCGTGGACGACATCAGCCATTTCCGGCTGCGGATGGTGCTGCTCATGGGCTTCCTCACGCTCGCCGGGCTGTTTTTCATCGGCATCGGCACGTTCCGGTACACGCCGCATCCCCACACGCACGATTTCTTCGCGCGCGGCCTGCCGCCGATCATGTGCGTGCTGCTGATCGTGCTGCCGTGGCTCGCCCCGCAGCTGTCCAAGGCCATGTTCGTGATCGGCGATCTGGCGATCGGCGTGTGCGGTGTGGCCGGGCTGATCTGGCTCAAAGGCGACAACACGCTCACCAACGTGGAGGCGCTGTCCGGCCTGGTGTTCCTGGGATGGTTCATCGTCTTCGCCCGTCAGATCGCGGCGATCGAGGCCGATCGTGTGGCCGCCCAGCTCGTGTACGCGCAGCTGCATGCCAACGTGGGCGTGGGGGCTGCCGTTCCAAAGATGGCGACGGCGGCCGCGGCTGATGTCGACAAGGTCACGGGACTGGAGTCCCGTTTGCCGGCGGACCGGTGATGTGGTCCATGCCGCTGATGATGTGAACGCAAACGTTTTGATCAGTACATGATCAACATGGTCTCTGGCATCGTTTGCGCCGCCTGAAATGTGGTATTCGTAACAAAAATCAGATTATTGTCCAATGTGAATCGATTTACATCATGTTGCCCCGCCTGTAAGGTGTATTCTCTTAAACGCCATAATGTTTGCGCAAACATCCGGATCGTCGCTCAAGAGACAACGCCGTCCCCGGAATGCGCAGGAGGAAGGAAGAAACATGACCGCACAAACGGTGATGGACAGGAAGGCTGCCGGGACGACCGCCGTCTCCACCGCATCCGCACCTGAGACGAAGGAACCCACCTACGGCGTGAACAACGCCGATCAGCCCAAGCTGCCGCTGCGCCTGGGCTTCGGACTGCTCGTGGGACCGGCCTGCTGGATGCTCGCCTACGTGGGCGTCTCCGCCACGCTGCTGCCCGCCAAGCTGCAGTTCTTCGCGCCCGACCAGAAGGTGGCGCTCATCCCGCTGTTCTCCACCATCGCCATGGTGGCCGCCACGATCTCCAACATCATCGCCGGCGCCCTGTCCGACATCACCCGCACCCGCTTCGGCAGCCGCACCCCGTGGATCGTGTGCGCCTCCTTCGCCTGCGCGATCATGTTCGTCTGGCTGGCCTTCTCCTCCACGTGGCCCATGCTGCTGGTCACCTGGACCCTGTACAACGTGGCCCTCAACTGCGTCACCGCCCCCATGATCGCCCAGCTGTCCGACCGCATCGCCCCGCGTTGGCGCGGTACGATCTCCTCCTTCTGGGGCATCGGCATGGCCATCGGCAACTACGGCTCCGGCCTGATCGCCGCCCGCTTCATCGCCAGCAACGACGCGGCCACCACCGGCGTACTCATCTTCGCCGTGATCGCCGCCGTGGGTGGCGTCATCTCCCCGATCATCATGCGCGAGCCCGGCAACAAGGACGTCGTCCGCGCCAAGTTCGACCACGACGCCATCAAGCAGTACTTCATGTTCCCCACGCGCAACTGCCGCGACTACTACCTCGCCCTCGCCGGCAAGATGCTCATGGTCACCGGCCAGTACGTGATCGTGGGCTACCAGCTGTACATCTTCTCCGACTACATGAAGCTTGATTCCGATGCCCAGACCGCCGCGATCTCCACCATGTCGCTCATCCTCATGATCACCGGCATCGTGTTCTGCGTGATCGCCGGCCCGCTGTCCGACCGCTTCCACCGCATCAAGGCCCCCGTGGCCATCACCACGATCATGCTGGGCGTGGGCGCGTTCTTCCCGTTCTTCGACGCCGAACCGTGGACCATGTTCGCCTACGCGCTGATCGCCGGCATCGGCATGGGCGCCTACAACGCCGTCGACCAGGCGCTCAACGTGGCTGTGCTGCCCGATCCGAAGACCGCCGCCAAGGACCTCGGCATCATCAACATGGCCAATACGCTCGGCCAGGTGTTCGGCCCGGCCATCGCCGGCCTGGTGATCTCCACCATCGGCTACCGCGCGATGTTCCCGGTCGAGACCGCGATCTGCGTGATCGGCGGCCTGCTGATTCTCGCCGTCAAGCGCGTGAAGTGATCTGCTCGCGCTAGTGCGAGAAAGCCCTCGGAGACGATTGTTTCCGAGGGCTTTGCTATGCGATCACGCCGGCCAGTTCGAGTGCCGTGCGCACGAACAGGATCACCAGCACCAGCACGATAACCGGCCGCACGATCCGCGTGCCGTCCTTGAGCACCAATCCGGCGCCCACGTAATGGCCCGCCATGCCGAATACGCCGGCCACGCAGCCCACCAGCCACCACATCTGCCCGCTGAGCGCGAAGGTGATGATGGATGCGATGTTGGCGGACAGATTCCAGATCTTCATGTCCCCGGAGGCGTCCTTCAGACCCATGCCGGCGACCGTAGTGAACGCAAGCAGGGTGAACGTGCCCGACCCGGGGCCGTAGAAGCCGTTGTACAAGCCGCACGCCAGCGAGCATGCCGCCACCAGCAGCCACCGGCGGTTCCATGGCATTTCGCGCTCCTTGGCGGCGAGGTTCTTGCGCCGCATCACCACCACGGCCACAACGGGCAACAGCACCAGCAGCACGTACCGTAGCACGCCCTCCGGCACCAGCAGCGTGATGCGCGCACCGCCCACACTGCCCAGAAAGCCGAACAGCGCGGCCGGCAGGGCCAGAGCCACATTGACGAAGCCGTTGCGCCAAAGCCTCACCGTGGAGGCGGTGGAGCCGATCGCCGCGGACAGCTGGTTCGTGGCGATGGCCAGATGCGGCGGCACGCCGGCGATCAGATACGAGGGCAGCGTGATGAGCCCGCCTCCGCCGGCAACGGCGTCCACCACACCGCCGAGCAGCACCAGCGGACAGACGATGGCCAAGGTCATCCATAGAGAAGGCAACGTAGTCAAATCCATGCGCCTCAGGGTATGAATGCCGTGTTACATGCCATCGGCCCCGTCCGCATGGCGGTTTTCGGGGGAAGGCGTGGGCTCAGATCCGCTCGCCGCGGGCGGCCCAATGGCGTTCCTGCGCGGCCTGCGGATCCTCGCGCATGAGTTCAGCCGGATACTTGCGCTTGGTCTTCTCCAACTTGGCGAGGATGATCTCGTCCATGTCCACGCCCAGGCTGTCCGCCATCATGATGCAGTAGGTGAGTACGTCCGCCAGCTCCTCCTGCACATGCCCGCTGTCCAGTGCGGGGGCCTGCGGCGTCCACTGGTAGCATTCCAGCAGCTCCGCGCCTTCGATGATGATGGATTTGGCCAGATTCTCCGGGGTGTGGAACCGGTCCCAGTCCCGTTGCGCGCTGAAATCCCTCACCGCTTGGATCGTCGATTCGCTGATCATTGTGAAATGCCCTCCCCGCGAAGGAATGTGTCGATGAGACGCCTTACGGAATCACTATATGGCCTTCCTAGGGCGGATGTGACCGGTCTTGCAAAGCTACTTGACCTTCCGAGGGCGGATGCATATGGGCATAAGCGCTGTATTGCCCCATATTTCCCCAGTAAATGTATGTTTTCGCGTGTTTTTGTCATGATGCGATGCCCTCGGAAGGCCAATTAGGTTCCCGCAGGAGCCTGAATCCGCCCTCGGAAGGCCAACAAGCATGCGGAAGTGGCCTGTTCGGCTCCGTCTTCATGTGAAATGTCCTGCGCGCGGGGCCGGGCGGGACTGTACCATGCTGAATATGACTACAACGAGTAATGCGAATGAACCCCTGTGGGACGCGCCGGTGGCGGCTGGCCCCCTCAATGCCACGGTCATGATTCCCGGCAGCAAATCCCTATCCAACCGGTATCTCATCCTCGCCGCGCTCGGCTCGCAGCCGGTCACGTTGGTGGGTCTGCTCCGTTCGCGCGACACCGAGCTCATGATGGGCGCGCTCAATGCCTTGGGCGTGCGTTGTGCGGAAGACCCTTCTACGCCCACCACGGTGACCGTGACCCCGCCGGCAAGCGGCAGGTTCCACGGCGATGTGGACGTCTACTGCGGTCTGGCCGGAACGGTGATGCGCTTCGTGCCCGGACTGGCCTTGTTCGCGGACGGTCCGGTGCGCTTCGACGGTGATGAGCAGGCCTACGCCCGGCCGATGAAGCCGGTGCTCGACGGTCTTGAGCAGCTGGGCGCACGCGTGGACTACCACGGAGAGGTGGGCAAGCTGCCGTTTACCATCACGCCGCCCGCCGCGCTGTCCGAGGTTTCGCAGGCAGGTTCCGCGGGTGAGGGCTCGGCGACGGTGTCCATCGATTCGTCCGGATCCTCCCAGTTCATCTCCGGTCTGCTGCTTGTGGGCTCCAGACTTCCGCATGGCCTCGAACTGCATCACACGGGGGAGAAGACCCCTAGTCTACCGCACATCCGCATGACCGTCGCCGATCTCAATGCGGCGGGCGCACATGCGCGGGCCGATGAGGCGGCTCGTGTGTGGCGTGTGGCTCCGGGGGCTGTGCAGCTGCCCGATCGCGTGGTGGTGGAGCCCGATCTGTCCAACGCGGCCCCGTTCCTGGGCGCGGCTCTGATCGCCGGCGGCACAGTGCGCGTGCCCCACTGGCCGGTGACGACCACCCAGCCCGGCGGCCTGCTGCCCGGTTATCTGGAGCGCATGGGGGCCACCGTGACCTTCCCGGAGGAGGACGGCATCCGCTATTGCGAGGTGGCCTCCGACGGTCATGTCAAGGGCCTTGGAGACTTTGATCTGACCGCTGCGGGGGAGATCGCCCCTTCGCTGGCCGCCGTGCTGGTCTTCGGCGATGTCCCCACGGACCTTGTTGGCATCGGCCATCTGCGCGGGCATGAGACCAATCGACTTCAGGCGCTGGTCACCGAGATCACGCGCGTGGGCGGCAAGGCGTCCGAACTGCCCGACGGCCTACGCATCGAGCCCGTGCCGGCCGGGACGCTGCATAGCGCCGATATGGAAACCTATGCCGATCACCGCATGGCCACCTTCGCAGCCATGCTGGGCCTGAAGATTCCGGGCATCCGCGTGCGCAACGTGGCCACCACGCGAAAGACACTGCCGGACTTCACCGGCATGTGGACCACGTTGCTCGGCTGAAAGACGCCGCTGCGCCCATACAAACGCACAGGGACCCGGATCCGATTCGGATCCGGGCCCCTGTGCTATGCCGTCTCAGGCGATTCGATCGATCGGACCGAATCAGGCCTCGTCAATGGGCTCGACCACGTTGCCGTAGGAGTCCTTGCCGGCAACAGCGATCTCGGCGGACTTGCGGGCGATGGCCAGCTCCTCGTTGGTCGGGTAGATGGCGATGATCACGGAGGAATCCGGGGTGGAGATGATACGCGGCTCCTTGGAGCGGGTGGCGTTCTTCTCCTCGTCGATCTTGACGCCGAACGGGGCGAGCTTGTCGCACACCATCTTGCGCACGATGTCGTCGTTCTCGCCCACACCGGCGGTGAAGGTGATCACGTCCACGCCACCCATCTGGGCGGTGTAGTTGCCGATGTAGCCGACGATGCGGTGCACGTAGACGTCCAGAGCCAGCTTGGCATCGGCGTTGCCCTCGGCCACCAGGCGGTGGACCTCGCGCATGTCGCCGTAGCCGGTCATGCCGGCCAGACCGGACTTCTTGTTGAACAGGGTGTCCAGCTCGTCCACGTTCATGTGGGCGTTACGGATCAGGTGGAAGACCACGGCCGGGTCGATGTCGCCGGTGCGGCCGCCCATGACCAGACCCTCAAGCGGGGTGAGGCCCATGGAGGTGTCGACGGGCTTGCCGGAGATCTGGGCGGAGGCGGAGGCGCCGTTGCCGATGTGCAGGACGATCTGCTTGAGGCCCTCGGCCGGCTTGCCGATGAGCTCCGGGACGACGGAGCCGACGAACTCGTGGGAGGTGCCGTGGGCGCCGTAGCGGCGGATGTGGTACTGGTCGGCGATCTGCTTGTTCAGCGCGTAGGTGCTGGCCTCGGCCGGCAGCTGGAAGAAGAAGGAAGAGTCGAAGACGAAGATCTGCGGCACGTCCGGCAGCAGGGCGGTCATGACCTCGGCGCCCTTGGCCTCCGGGCCGTTGTGCAGCGGGGCGAGCACGGCGAGGTCCTTGACCTGGCCGATGGTCTTGGCGTTGACCAGAGCCGGCTTCGGGAAGATGGAGCCACCCTGCACCACGCGGTGGCCGACGGCGACGATGCCGGCCTCGTCCAGATTCGGGCCGTACTCCTTGAAGAAACCGAGGACGCGCTTGAGGCCCTGCTCGTGATCGTGGATCGGCTCGGTGAGCTCGTGCTTCTCACCCTTGTACTCGTGCTTGTAGTGGCCGTCGATCGGCTCGCCGATCTTCTCGACGAGGCCGGAGGCGAGACCCTCGCCGGACTCGAGGTCCACCAGCTGGTACTTGATCGAGCTGGAACCGGAATTGATGACAAGGACGGTTTTCGCCATTTGGGCTTCCTCCATGTGTTGCTGATTGGTGCCGCGCTAAGCGGCCGACATTGTTTAGATTACTCGCTGCTTGCTACAAACAGCGCCGTTGCAGGGTTGGCTGCAACGGCAAAGGAAACGGGACGTCCCCGCATTTGCGAAGGACGTCCCGCATGGGCTCACTGGGCTTCGATGGCGGTCAGCGCGACGGTGTTGATGATGTCCTGGACGAGGGCGCCGCGGGACAGATCGTTCACCGGCTTGTTGAGGCCCTGCAGCACCGGGCCGACGGCCACGGCGCCGGAGGAGCGCTGGACGGCCTTGTAGCCGATGTTGCCGGCGCACAGATCCGGGAACACGAACACGTTGACGTGGCCGGCCACGTCGTTGCCCTTGGCCTTGGTGGAGGCCACGACCGGGGACCAGGCGGCGTCGAACTGGATGGAGCCGACGACCGGCAGCTCCGGATCCTGCTCCTTGACGAGCTTGGTGGCCTCCTCGACCAGATCCACGTCCGGGCCCTTGCCGGAGCCGAGGGTGGAGTAGGACAGCATGCCGACCTTCGGGTCGATGCCGAAGGCCTTGGCGGTCTCGGCGGACTGGATGGCGATCTCGGCGAGCTGCTCGGAGGTGGGGTTCAGGTTGATGGCGCAGTCGGCGAAGACGGCCACGTGATCCTTGAAGCACATGAGGAAGGCGCCGGAGACGAGCTTCTGGCCGGGCTTGGTCTTGATGACCTGCAGGGCCGGGCGCACGGTGTTGGCGGTGGAGTGGATGGAGCCGGAGACCAGACCGTCGGCCTTGCCGAGCACCACGAGCATGGTGCCGAAGTAGGACGGATCCTCCAGCTGCTTGCGGGCCTGCTCCGGGGTCATGCCCTTCTTGGCGCGCAGCTCGCACAGCTTCTCGGTCATCGGGGCGAGGACCTCCTCGTCGTCCATGGCCTGGAAGGTGGCCTTCTCGAGGTTCTCGAGGCCGAGCTCCTTGCCGCGGGCCAGGATGGCGTCCTTGTCGCCCACGATGATCAGGTCGACGATGTCACGGGCCAGCAGGTAATCGGCGGCCTTGATGATGCGGTCCTCGTTGCCCTCCGGCAGGACAATGGTCTTCTTGTTGGCCTTGGCCTTGCCCAGCAGGCTGTACTGGAAGGCGTAGGGGGTGACGGGGGCGGTGAAGTCGGCGTCAAGGGCGTTGAGCACCTCTTCGGCCGGGACGTTCTCCACGAAGGCCTCGGCGGCGGCTTCGGCACCGCCTTCGGCGGCCACGTCCACCTTCGGCAGGACCCACACCGGCACGCCGGCGTCGGCCAGGGCCTCCTTGTCGGCGGCGACCTGCTCATCCTCGGCGCCGGTGACGAACACGCCAAGAACCTTGGTGCCGGCGGCCTCGACGACGGCGGTGGAGGCCTTGACGGTGGCGGCGACCTGCTCCGGGGTGCGGTTGATCGTGCAAACGGCCAGGAAGACGGGGGAGGCGAGATCGGCGGCCACGTCGGCGTTGAAGGCGAAGGCGGCCGGGTCGTTCACGGCGGACTTGTCCGTGCCGACGATGACCATGGCCTCGGCGTCGGAGGCGGCGACGGCCTCCTGATAGGCGGCGACGATGTCGGCGCGGGCGCCGGCCTTGTCCTCACGGGCGCGCTTCGGGCACACGCCCACGGACTGCTCACGGGTCAGACCGGCGTTGGCGGCGTCGACGAGCACGTCGGTGAAGGTATCCTTCTTGCACACGGCCGGACGGAAGACGCCTGTCTTCTTCGCGGTGGCGAGGGCGTTGACGACGCCGAGGGCGACGACGTTGCGTCCATTGGCTGCTTCGGGGCTGATGATGGTGACACTGGTAAGACTCACGGGTCTCTCCTGTTCGTAACTATCCAATGACGTGACTGCCTTGTTCACATCCAAGGTCCAGTCTAGTGAACGCTCACGAAATTGTGTATTTGTTTGCCCCAAGTTGCCGCAACGCAAAATGTGATGTAGCGCACATATATGGCAGAAGGCCCCTTGGCGAACCAAGGGGCCTTCTTGCTAGGCGATCAATCGATCAGACGATCAGCGATTGACGAAAAACGTCACTCATTGTCGCCGCCGGTCGCGGCGGTGGCGTCGACGGCAGCGGCGTCCTCGCCCTTGACCTCCGGCCACACCCAGTCGGTGTAGTCCGGGTGATCGTAGCCGTTGTCGACCGCGAACTGGAAGGCTTCCAGACGGAAGTCGTTCAGCTTCTTGATCTCGTCGGCGTACTTGGCGGCGTCGATGATCTCAAGGGCGGAAGCGGTCAGGCAGTAGCGATCCATGTCGTTGACGCGAACCATGTCGAACGGCGTGGTGGTGGAGCCCTGCTCCTTGTAGCCGTGGACGCGGAAGTTGTCGTGGTTCGGACGGCCGTGGATCAGGCGGTAGATGGAGCCCGGGTACGCGTGGAAGGCGAACAGGACCGGCTTGTCGGCGGAGAAGAGCTTGGTGAACTCCTCGTCGGACAGAGCCTCGTCGTTTTCCTCGGCGTCCTGGATCTTCAGCAGGTCAACGACGTTGACGAACTGGACCTTCAGGCCCATCTTCTGCAGCTTGTCGTTGGCGGCCAGAGCCTCCATGGTCGGGACGTCACCGCAGGAGGCGATGACGATGTCGGCATCCTCAGCGTCCTTGGCGTTGGAAGCCCAATCCCAGCGGGCGGCACCCTTCTCGAGCTCGGCGGCGGCCTCGTCGATGGTCTGGTACGTGGCGGCCGGCTGCTTGCCGGAGAAGATGGCGTTGATGCAGTTCTTGGACTTGTAGCAACGCTCGGCCACGGTCAGCAGGGAGTTGGCATCGGCCGGGAAGTAGATGTTCACAACGTGGTCGTTGTTGAAGTTCTTGTTGAGCAGGATGTCAACGAAGCCCGGGTCCTGGTGCGAGAAGCCGTTGTGGTCCTGGCGCCACACGTGGGAGGAGATCAGGACGTTCAGACCGGCGATCGGCTTGCGCCACGGGATCTCGCGGACGGTGGCCTCGAGCCACTTGGCGTGCTGGTTGATCATGGAGTCGATCACGTGGGCGAAGGACTCGTAGGTGCTCCAGATGCCGTGGCGGCCGGTGAGCAGGTAGCCCTCGAGGAAGCCTTCCATCTGGTGCTCGGAAAGCTGCTCGACGACCTGGCCGGTGACGGCCATGTGCTCGTCGGTGAGCTCGGACAGGTAGCCCGCATCCCACTGCTTGTTGGTGACCTCGTAGGCGGCGGCGAGACGGTTGGAGGCGGTCTCGTCCGGTCCGAAGATGCGGAAGTCGGTGGGGTTCTTGCGGATGATGTCGCGGGTGTAGTAGCCCAGGACGCGGGTGGCCTCGGTGGCGCCCCAGCCGTGGCCGTGGTCCTTGATGTCCACCTCGTAGTCGCGGATATCCGGCAGGTCCAGCTCCTTGAGCAGACGGCCGCCGTTGGCGTTCGGGTTCTCACCGATGCGCAGCTCGCCGGTCGGCATGAAGGCGGTGACCTCAGGACGGACGGCACCGTTCTCGTCGAACAGCTCCTCCGGCTTGTAAGACTCCAGCCAGTTCTTCAGGACCTCGAAGTGGGCCTCGGTGTCGCGGGCGGAAGCCAGCGGGACCTGGTGGGAACGCCAGGAGCCCTCGGTCTTCTTGCCGTCGATGTACTTCGGGCAGGTCCAGCCCTTCGGGGTGCGGAAGATGATCATCGGGTAGAACGGGCGGTGCACGTCATCCGTCTGAGCGGTGGCCTTGATGTCGCAGATCTCGTCGAAGACGGTCTCGAACAGCTCGGCGAAGCGACGGTGGATGGACATGTGGTCCTCATCGTCGAAGCCGGCGACGAACTCGTAGGGCTCGTAACCCATGCCGTGGAAGAACTCATGCAGCTCCTCGTCGGAGATGCGGGAGAGGATGGTCGGGTTGGCGATCTTGTAGCCGTTGAGGTGCAGGATCGGCAGCACGATGCCGTCGGTGCGCGGGTTCACGAGCTTGTTGGACTGCCAGCCGGTGGCCAGCGGGCCGGTCTCGGCCTCGCCGTCGCCGACGATGCAGGGCACGAACAGGCTCGGGTTGTTCATCACGGCGCCGTAGGCGTGGGACAGGGCGTAGCCCAGCTCGCCACCCTCGTGGATGGAGCCCGGGGTCTCCGGAGCGTAGTGGGACGGAATGCCGCCCGGGTAGGAGAACTGGCGGAAGAACTTCTGCAGGCCAGCCTCATCCTTGGTGATGTTCGGGAAGTACTCGGTGTAGGTGCCGTCCAGGTAGGACTGGGAGGTGCCGGCGGGGCCGCCGTGGCCGGGGCCCATGATGAACACGGTGTTCTGGCCGTGGTCGGCGATGAGACGGTTGATGTGGCCGATCAGGAAGTTCAGACCAGGAGTGGTGCCCCAGTGGCCCACGAGACGGTGCTTGACGTCGTCACGGGTGAAGGGCTCCTTCATCAGCGGGTTGCTGCGGAGGTAGATCTGACCGATGGAGAGGTAGTTCGCGGCGCGCCAGTACTTGTCGACGCCTTCGAGCGCTTCCTCGGAAACGGGAGCGTTCAGCTTCTTCCAAGGGGTGCCAATAACAGGATTCGTCATGTGTACTCCTGTACTCCTGCACATTACGTGCGATTGATTATTTCCATGTGGCCATGGGTCCCGAGGGCTCGGTTGAATCCGCGGTTTTCCCACGTCCAGTCATCATTCATGGTAAGGGAGGCTTACGACTTTCTGACCGGTATTGTTACAGGATGTTCTGTTTTGTGCGTTTTCATTGAAGAGAAAGTTTGCCACCGTTTGCCTCGAATTAACCTTCAAATCAACGTAGAAAAGTCCATAAATCCCGGTATTTCAACGGTTTTGACGTGGCGGTGCATTTAAGTACGTTGTCGAAGCGGTTCGACTACGGAAGAATCGTCGTTCGGCGTGTTGTGCGTTTTCACGGCTTGTCTGATTCGCCGGTCATAATCGACCTATTCCAATATGGCGGATTTTCCGCCTGCAACGCCAACAGCAATGTAAGGGAGATCATGGCACAAGGACCCGTTCTCGTCGTTGATTTCGGCGCGCAGTACGCCCAGTTGATCGCACGCAGGGTGCGAGAGGCGCATGTCTATTCTGAGCTCGTGCCCCATTCCATGCCGGTCGATGAGATCCTCGCGAAGGACCCCAAGGCCATCATCCTGTCCGGCGGCCCGGCCTCCGTGTTCGAACCCGGCGCCCCCCGCGTCGACCCCAAGCTCTTCGACGCCGGCGTCCCCGTGCTCGGCATCTGCTACGGCTTCCAGGCCATGGCCTACGCCCTCGGCGCGGACGTGGACAAGGCCGCCCTGGGCGAGTACGGCAAGACCGAAACCGCCATCGACCACGCCGACGGCCTGCTCGCCGGCTCCCCGGCCGAGCAGAACACATGGATGAGCCACGGCGTCGCCGTCAAGACCGCCCCCGCCGGCTTCGAGGTCCTCGCCCACACCGAGGGCGCCCCCGTCGCCGCCATGCAGGACGAATCCCGCAAGCTCTACGGCGTCCAATGGCACCCCGAGGTCAAGCACACCCCGCTCGGCCAGCAGTTCATCGAAACGTTCCTCCACAAGTGCGCGGGCCTGCCGAACGACTGGGACGCCTCCGGCATCATCGAGGACCAGGTCGCCAAGATCCGCGAGAAGGTTGGCGACGCCGAAGTCATCTGCGGCCTGTCCGGCGGCGTGGACTCCGCCGTCGCCGCCGCCCTCGTCCACAAGGCCATCGGCGACCAGCTCACCTGCGTCTTCGTTGACCACGGCCTGCTGCGCAAGGGCGAGGTCGAGCAGGTCAAGCACGATTTCGTCAAGGCCACCGGCATCCGCCTCATCTCCGTCGACGCGGCCGACGACTTCCTCACCGCCCTCAAGGGCGTCTCCGAGCCCGAGCGCAAGCGCAAGATCATCGGCGAGAAGTTCATCCGTACCTTCGAGAAGGCCCAGCGCCAGGTGCTCGAGGAGGCCGGCGCCCGCGGCAAGGAAGTCAAGTTCCTCGTGCAGGGCACCCTCTACCCGGACGTCGTCGAATCCGGCGGCGGCGACGGCGCGGCCAACATCAAGAGCCACCACAACGTCGGCGGCCTGCCCAAGGACATCAAGTTCCAGCTCATCGAGCCCCTGCGCACCCTGTTCAAGGACGAGGTCCGCGCCATCGGCACCGAACTCGGCCTTCCCGACGAGATCGTATGGCGCCAGCCCTTCCCGGGCCCCGGCCTCGGCATCCGCATCGTCGGCGAGATCACCAAGGAGCGCCTCGACGTCCTTCGCGAGGCCGACGCCATCGCCCGCGAGGAGCTTTCCAAGGCCGGTCTCGACCGCGAGATCTGGCAGTGCCCCGTCGTCCTCCTGGCCGACGTCCACTCCGTCGGCGTCCAGGGCGACGAGCGCACCTACGGCTCGCCCATCGTCCTTCGCCCCGTCTCCTCCGAGGACGCCATGACCGCCGACTGGTCCCGCGTCCCCTACGACGTCCTCGCCACCATCTCCACCCGCATCACCAACGAGTGCCGCCAGATCAACCGCGTGGTGCTGGATTGCACTTCGAAGCCCCCGGCAACCATCGAATGGGAGTGAATTGAATTGACGGAGCGCCTTCCGCGTTGCGGCGGGTTCGACGTACCTTCGTACGCCTTCGCCCGCCGCGCCTTGAAGTCGCACGCGTCAATTCAATTCACTGTGTGAGACTGTTCCGATGGAGCGTTAGCTGCGTTGCTCCTCGGTCGGCGTACCTTTGTACGCCTTCCCTCAGTGCGCCTTGCTACCGCACGCATCGGACGGATTTCACGGGGTGATCGAATAGCGGAGCGCCTTCCGCGTTGCGGATGGCCCTTCCCGTCATCCTGAGGCGGAGCCGAAGGATCCTTAACTGTATGCACAAATCAAGGATCCTTCGCTCCGCTCAGGATGACGAGGGGGTGCGGCTTCGCTCCGCTCAGGATGACGAGGGGGTGTGGCTTCGCTTCGTTCGGGACGGCGAAGCGGATGTCCTGTTTCGTCGCTTAGCGCTCAGGCCGTCTTGAGGCGGTAGCGCTTGGTGGGGTCGTCGTGCAGGCGCACCGTGGCGACACGGCCCTCCTTGAGTAGCTCGCGAAGGCCTGACGTGGCGGCCAGCGGGGTCAGCTGCAGCTCCCGGATGATCTCCTTGACGCTCATGGCCGAATGCCGTTCCAGCAGCGTCATGATCGACTTCGACACATCGCTCGGCGAGCTTTTCGCGGCCGTGCGGTGCCGCGTGATCGTCATCGTGAACGTGTTGATGTCGTTGCGCGTCGTCGCCGGCTCGATGCCGTATTCGCGCAAGGAAGCCGCGATCCGCTGGTAGCCGTCGCCGCCCTCCGGGTTCACGAAGCCGCCTCCCGGATATGGCGTCGATTCCAGCAGCGTGAACAGGAACTGGTTTCGCGTCGAATTGAGCGGCGCCCCGCGCACCGCCCTCGGATTCGCCAGCACATCGTGCGTGACCGTGCCGTACAGGCCTCCCGGGTTGACGATCTCGATGCGGTTCGTGAACACATTCACATGCACCTGCGTGCCGCGCGCGTCGGGGGAGTAGTCGCGGTGCGTCAGCGCATTCGCGATCGCCTCGCGCAGCACCGCGGGCGGATAATCCGGCGTCTTCGCGCCGATCCAGCGCATCAGGGCGTTCACCGCATCGTCGATCATCACCGGAATCGAACCCACCACGGTCTGAGAGGACACCAATCGCTCGTCGCCGCGGAACACCTCGTCCCTGCCCGTGCCCGGAAACACCGCGATCGCGATGTTCAGCCGGGGATAGTACTTCTGCGGGTAGCGGCCCAGGGCCATCAGCCCGGCCAGCGTGGGCCGCAGCACGCCGCCCACGCTGGATTCGTCCGAGTCGTCATGCCGCAGCACCTGAAGATCCAGCAGCGCGTCCGTGTCCGAACGGCCCGCGAACACATGCGGATGCTGACCGCGCACCCGTTCCAGCAGGCCGGCGACCAGACCCGGATCCAGATCATCGCGCGTGGCCCCCGGCACGATGTCCAGATCGTATGTGGGCTGCAGGTGCTCCTCGGTAAGACGGTCCACCTCGTACGAGGTCATATGCCGGTCGCCGTCGCCAGTGCGGATGTACGAGCCGCCATACGGGCCGCGTTCGGTGATGAAGCAGGGCTTGTCGCGCGGGAGCATCTCATCCACCCGTGCGAACACCAGATTTGATCCTTCGAACGGGCACGTCACGATCACCGGGCGGACCACGGGCGTCATCTTCTCGCACGCCTGGCTGAGCGCCTCCTGCATGGCCCGAGCGTCGAAGTCCTCCACTGGCGTGAACCCGTTCTTCTCGGACAGTCCCAGAATGATCCACCCGCCCGAACCGTTGGAGAACGCGGACAGCGTGTCCGTGATGGTCGAGGAGATGCGACGCTTGCACTCCTTGACCTCGCACTGCTGCGTGTCGTTGCCGATCATCCGCATCAGTTCGATCAGTTCGGTCATCTTCGCGGTGTAATCATCCACCATGGCGGGCCTCCTTACGACAATCATGCCGCAGTCGAAGGTCCAAGGCGGTGGAATTCATCAAGAGTTCACGCGCCGGTCCGCAAGGTGGCCGGGTGGATTTCAGCCGGATGAGTTGCAACCAGATGGGCTGCGGCGAGTCCAGCCGCAATACCATCTGGCTACAGGATGCGATAGCTGTCACCGCGCTGCGTGATGAAGAAACCGAGTTTGCGCAGTTTGCGGGTGAGCGAGTACAGCACGTTGTCCATGATGTCGTGGTAGCCGAAGAACCCGTTGCCGCACACGGCCTTGCCCAGCTCGTCGAAGGTCAGGAACGTGCCGTCCGCCTCGATCAGGGTTCTGAGCGTGGCGAATTCGCGCGGGGACAGGGGGAGCGGACGGCGGCTTTCGCCGTAGTAGGCGCGGCCGTCCGCGAGATCCAGCGTCAGATCGCCGTGGATGAGCAGGCGGGGGGAGCTTCCGTCCGGGCGCAGGGTTTCCACATGGGCGAGCAGTTCGGCGTTGGAGAACGGCATGCGCAGGGTGCCGTCCGGCGTGAGCATGTCCTCATCAGAAGGAGTGGAGGTCGTGTCGACGGCCGATTGGGTGAGCAGCAGCGAACGGGCCCCGGGGTAGTGGGCCATGAAGGTGTCGAACCGTTCGGAGGTCCAGCCCCGCGATGAATCGTCCACGATGACAATGTCCGGTTTCGCCTCGCCCGGTTCCTCGGGTCTGGGATCCGCCGTATCTCCTGCATCGCCGTTGTCGTACACCTCGTCATGGAGGATGCGGCCGTCGCCGGTCATCAGCGTGCAGGCGAACCCGTTCGACTCGAGCGTGCGCCGGACGGCCTGCGACAGCGGCAGATCGTCGGACACGAAAAGCACTTCCATCATGTCTCCCACGCTAGTGCGTTCGGCAGACGCCCGTCGTGGAGGTCTCTGTGGGTGACCATCTGCGGAATCAGGGGTAGTTTTCGCCTGTTGCAGACATCTATCTGCGGAATCGGGGACGTGCGACACCGTCAAAATCACCTTTCTGATGGTTCGGGACATCGTTCAAACGTTTCAATTCGCGATGGGCGGGGACCGATGCTCCCTGATTATGCAGATAGGTGTCCGCAAACCCGGAAAACAACCCCCGAATATGCAGATGGCCGGCCAACCGTGCAGGTTGACCGGCCATCCAGGGCGGTATCCGGGATGGTGTGCCGATTACTTGCCGTCACCCGGCGCCGCCGCGAGGAAGTGATCCTCGCCGGGCAGCACCGCATTGAGGATCACCGCCACCACGAAGGACACGGCGATGCAGTTCGACGCGAAGATGGACTGGAACAGCGCGGGGAAGTTCGCGAAGATGGTACCCACCTCGGTGAAACCGATGCCGATGGTCAGGCTCAGCGCCGCGATGGTGATGTTGCGCTGCGTGTAGCCGGCTTCGGAGATCATCTGGAAGCCGGAGAGGATGATGTTGCCGAACATCATGATCGTGCAGCCGCCCAGCACCGCCTGCGGCAGGGAGTTGAACACCTCGGAGACCGCCGGCACGAAGCTCGCGAGGATGAGGATCAGGCCGCCGGACAGAATCACCTTGCGGTTGACGACCTTGGTCATGGCCACCAGACCGATGTTCTGCGCGAAGGAGGTCAGCGGCAGGCATCCGAACAGGCCGGAGACCGAGGAGATCAGGCCGTCGCCGGCGATGGCGCCAGCGGTCTCCTTCTCGGTGGGCTGACGGTTCAGGCCCACTTTGGTCAGTGCCGCGGTGTCGCCTAGCACCTCCACGGAGGAGACCACGTAGAGCAGCGCGAAGGAGATGATCGCGCCCCAGTCGAACTCCGGCTTGAACGGCATGAAGTGCGGCACGGAGACGATCTGCAGACCGGAGAATCCGGAGAAATCGACCTTGCCCATGAAGATCGCGACCACATAGCCCACCACGAGGCCGAACAGCACGGACAGCTGCTTGGCGGTGCCCTTCATGAGCAGCTGGAACGCAAGGCAGGCGACCAGCGAGATCAGACCCAGGGTCAGGTTCTGCCAGCTGCCGAAGTCGGCCGCGCCCTGTCCGCCGCCGAAGCTGTTCGCACCCACGGACAGCAGCGAGAAGCCGATCGACGTGACCACGATGGCGGAGACGATCGGCGGCACGAAGCGGCGCCACCACTGCGCGGTCAGACCCAGCACCACCTCGAGCAGGCCGCCCACGATCACCGCGCCCACCACGGCGCCGTAGCCCTTGTCAGCCACGATCGCGATGGCCGCGGCCACATAGGTGAAGGAGATGCCGGTGACCATCGGCAGCCTCGAGCCGATGCGCCAGATGCCGTACAGCTGCAGGCAGGTGCCCAGACCGGCGACCAGCAGGCCGGACTGGATCACCATGGCCGACTCGGCGGGGCTCATCTTCGCGGCCGCGGCCACGAGGAAGATCGGCGCGAGATTGGCCACGAACATGGCCATGACGTGCTGCAGACCGAACGGGATGCCGCGCCAGAAGGACACGGGCGCGTCGAGGCTGCTCAGCGCCTCGAAGGAGACGGATGCGGATTTGGCCTTGTTAGGCTTCTTCTCGCTCATGGTTGGTTGGATTCCTCTCTTCTGTTTCTCTCTGTTGCCTAGTTACCTACTCCGTGTTGCCGGTTCCGTCGCCGGCTCCGGCGGTTCACGATTCCCGATCAGTGGCGGAACGTGATCTCGCCGGTCTGGGCGTCCATCGCTTCCACGATCGCCAGCGAGTCGACGTCGTATCCCTCGTCGCGCAGCAGCTTGCCGCCGTCCTGGAAGCCCTTCTCCACGGCGATGCCGATGCCCTCGATCACCGCGCCGGCGTCCTTGCACAGGGAGATGAGGCCCTGCATGGCCTTGCCGTTGGCCAGGAAGTCGTCGATGAGCAGCACGTGATCGCCGGCGTTGAGGTACTTCTTGGAGACGATGACAGGGAATTCCTTCTGCTTGGTGAAGGAGTACACGGTGGTGGAATACTGCTCGCCGTCGAGGTTGATGGACTGGGCCTTCTTGGCGAACACCACCGGCACGTTGCCGAAATGGCGGGCCGCGAGGCAGGCGATGCCGATGCCGGAGGCCTCGATGGTGAGGATCTTGTCGACGCGCTTGCCGGCGAAGTGCTTGGCCCATGCGGCGCCCATGTGGTCGAACAGCGCAACATCGCACTGGTGGTTCAGGAAGGCGTCCACCTTGAGCACATTGCCGGGCTTGACCGTTCCGTCCTTGGCGATGCGATCCTCGAGTTCCTGCATAGACATGCTGACATCCCCTTTGCGAAGGTTGTTTGGATTCGGTTAGGACAGTTAATCTACCACCGGGCGCGGAACTGGTAGGCGCCCATCGGCCCGTTCCCGCGCTGCCCGGTCCGGGGCTCGCCTAGCATTGACGGCGTAGAAAAAAGGATTGACGCGGCATTTGGCCGACGACGCCGGCAACGAAGGAGCGCGATACGTGAACAACATGCACACCCCCAGGCTGCGCGGCATGCAGGGCATCGCGGGATTGGCCCTCATGGCCGTGATCGCGTACGACCTTGCGCCCGCATCCATGTCCGGCGGATTCGTCGGCTTCGACGTGCTGTTCACGCTCGCCGGCTTTCTGGCCGCGCGCTCGCTGCTCGCCCGGTATGCGGATGACGGCGCTCCCGATGTTCGTCTGTATCTGAAGACGTCCCTGCTCAAAACCCTGCGCATGCTGTGGCCGGCCTTGGCGTTCATGGTGGCCGGTTCCGGGACGCTGGCGGCATTGGCGGCGCTCATGGGTCTTGGTGGCGTTGAAGGTCTGCGCGTCGATGCGCCCGCCGGACTGACCTTCGCCGAGAACTGGACCGGGGTTGTGCTCGGCGGCGGATATCCGCCCGATCTGCCTGCGGGCGGCCCGCGGCTGCTCGGCCACCTGTGGGCCGTGGCTCTGCTGGCGCAATATTGTCTGCTTGCCCCCTTTGCGGTGCTGCTGCTCAAGCGGCTGTTGCCGCAGCGGCAGTCGGTCGCTGTGCTGCTGGCCTTGGCCGCCGTGTCCGCGCTGCTCATGGGCGTGCTGTACAAGGATGGCATAGGCGGATCGGGCCTCACCCGCGTGCTGTACGGCACCGACACGCACGGCTTTGGGTTCCTGATAGGCATGGCGCTCGCGTGGGCCATGCAGCGGGGAAGAAGCGCGGGCGGCGACGGGCGGGTGGGGCTGCCGGACGGGTCCGCTTTGGTTGGTTCGGAGCGTCCCATGGGCTTCGCCGCCGATTGGCGTCTGGTGCGCGACACCGCCCTGCCGTGGGTCTCCTGCGCGGCTCTGGTGGGTCTCGCGGTGCTGGCGTTCCAATTGCGCGCCGATGCGACCGCCTTCCACGGCGGGCTCGCGCTCGCAGCCGTGCTCACCGTGCCGCTGTTGCTGGGCGCGCTGGATGACCGCTCCTGGATGCTCGACCTGTTCGAATGGCGTCCGCTTGCGCTGATCGGCAAGTACGGCTACGGCATCTACCTGTGGCACTGGCCCCTCTGGCTGATCGCACGATCCGCCGCAGCCGATCTTGGACTGCGGCCGGGTTGGGCATGGGTGCCGGTGTGCGTCTCATTGCTGCTGACCGCCGTGATGGCCGGTGTCTCCTACCGCCTCGTGCAGAAGCCGTTCGCCGGACCCGTGCCGGACTGGCCGCTGAGGCGCCCGGGCACGATCATGTGCGGCGTGATTGCGGCTCTGCTGGTTGTTGGACTCGTGTGCGCGATCGTTGTAAGCTGACGGCAGTCCGATCGAATCGGCCAATGAAGGAAGGGGTCCCATGCGTGCGAATCTGCGCAATCTCTCCATTGCCCTGCTTGTGGCGGGCTTCGCGTATGCGGTCGCGGCCGTCGTCATGTTCGCGGTGATCCCGGGCTCAGGCATGTCCGCGCGGTTGAGTTTCAACACCCCAAGCGCCATGGTCAACGGTCCATCGGCCGCGTTTCTGTACGGAATCTGCTTCGTCGTCACAGCCATTTTCCTGAACGCCGACGGTGTGATCGGTCTGCTCGCCCTGCGCCGTGAGAGGACCGATGCCATCGCCCCGATCACGCTGTTTCAGGTGATCGGCTGGATCGCCATGATCCTGCTGTTCGTGCTGGTCATCCTGAACCTGCTCGCCGCCAGCACCCTGTGGCTGCTGGTGTTCCTTGCCACGGCCGGTCTGTTCGGCGGTTCCGGCCACGTTGCCCAGCGCGTCAAGCAGGAGATCCGCGCCGAGGAGGGACGTAGGTACAAGGGCAGGGGAGCGCGGTAGCTCACCATTTCGGCGCGCCGATGATGCCGTCCGCCTTGTGCAGGGGGTCGTAGCCGCATTCGCGGATTTGTTGGGCTTGACTGTTGCTCGGATCGGTGTCCTGCAGGGCGTCGAGCGTCGCATAGGGGCCGGTACGGTTGCGCGAGTCCATCACGTACTCGTCCAGCGTGTACCCCTGCGGGGCCGCGCCGATGTCGATCATGCACTGGACCACGTAGGGACCGAGATCCACGTCATCCGGATTGCGTACGGCATTGCTGTACAACGTCCGGATGACATCGTATCCGGTGACCGTCTGGCACTCGTCCAGCGCCTGTGTTGAATCTGTTGTGCCATCCGACTCGTTCAGACGCTTCATGCTGAAGGTCCCGTTGGCATCGTATTGACCGTCATACCCGAGTTTGGATAGGCATGCGGCCATCGTGCGATCGAACTCGTTCATCTCGTCCACGGTGATGGTTCCATCCGCGATGATGGCCTTGGCCCGATCGGCATTGGGGTAGTCGTCCAACGCACGCTTGGTTTCATTGATTCGTGCAACCGAAAGCCGGACGTCGCCGGGGTAGGCGTAGACGGGTTGTGATTTCTGCTGGGTCTCCGTAGGCGACTGGTCGGCGCATCCTGCAGGAAGCAGTGAAAGGACACAGATGATCATTAATGGGAATATGATGTTCTTTCTCAAGAGAATCCCTACCTTACAATCAACTGAGACGTTCACTTCTTCGTTTAAATAACGACTTTGATGTTAATGAGGGCAATCCAGCTTTGACAAATGTGCTGTAGTCATTTGTTGACGGCAATTCACCGCAGGATATTCAATGTTGTGCAATGGCCGCGTGAAGCACCCAGCAGCCGTTTTCGGCACTGATGTTGATACTGCCGCCTCCATCGGTGATGGCATTGCGGTAATGGGCAAGACCGTGTCCGGCAACAAGATTGTGATCGGCATCATCTTGCCGACGAATGGCATTGACCTGGGTGATGGTGATTCGGCCATCACCGAAGACGATGTCCAGCGCATACCCGGGATTGCCTTCGGACAGATCGGCATGGCGGACCATGTTAGCGAACAGCTCGTCCACGAATCCCGTGAGGAGACGCCGATCCTGCGCGGCCAGGTCCGGTATCTCGCCGCGGATGCCGACGGAGCCGTGCAATCCCAATTGCTCCATACGCCGTTGGTGCGCGTCCAAGGATTCCCTGAATTGCTTCGCGAATGATGCAGTTGCCGAGCGATCCCGACTTTGAAGCATGGGCGATGCGGATGGGGCTGAATCGTCCAGCGCGCGAACGATGTTCCGTATGCCCGTTAGGCCATGAATTGCCCGTTCGCGCACGGTCCGCCATGCTGGATCGCCATCCAATCTCGATTCACCAACCATGGCGATGTAGGACAAATCGCCCGTCACCGAGTCATGGATCGCCCGTGCAAGTTCAAGGTCACGACGCAGCCGTTTTGTTTCCAACACCTCGCGCTGGGCATCCTGCGCGATGCGGCGCCAGCGGAATCCCATGCCGATGATCGCCGCCACCGCATATGTGGCGATGATCAGCATAATGCCCGGGACGTTCACACTCAGCACGTCATGATGCAGTGCGATGTCGATGACGGAGATTGCCGCGAATCCACATGCGGCGGATGCGGACCACGCCGGTCTGCGCTCGTATCCCAGTATGGCCAATGAGCAATAGGCGCCCAAGCCCAGCCATTGGTATCCGATGAGCATCGGATCGAACAGGTCGGCTGCGCTCACTGCGAGCAGCGCTGCGCCTCCCACGCTTGGCAGGAACGCCGACAGTATGATTCCAGCGCACTGCATGACCAGAAGCCAGCCGAATGGCGACAATCCCCGGCCCGACGTCTCGGGGTTGAATGCGACGGATATCATCGGCCACCAGTTCAGCATGCTGCCTGCCAGGGCTGCCACGCAGACCGTGAGCCTAATCCAATGAGGCCGTCCGTCTTCCATTGGCTTACTCATATCGGTGTTCCATAACCATCATCACCGCCTGCGCCAATGTTTTGGCGCCCAACTTCTCCTTGACGCGACGTACATGCGTGCGCACCGTCGACGCCGCCACACCCAGACGGCCCGCGATTTCTTCCAACGTGAGTCCCTGCATGCACAGATCCATCACTGAACGCTCCTGATCGCTCAATCGTCCGACGCCCTCGGCCGGGGTTTTGCGCAATCTGCGGAATGCAGCCTCCGAATCTTCGAAGGATACGCTTGGACTGCATGCGTTGAAGGTACCCCCAGTTAGCACCACGCCGATCGCGCGTCTAATCAGCGCCGGCGAATCCTTGACGACCAGACCCTGTGCGCCGGCCCGGGCCGCCTTAGCCGCATAGACTCCCGGCTCGAAGGACGTGATCGCGAGAATCCGGGGAAGAGCGCCATGTCTGCGGATCTCCCGGCAGATCGAAGGCCCGGACATCTCGCCCATTGACATGTCCAACAACAGCAGGGCTGGGCGCTGTGCGGCATCGAGACATCTTGCCACGGCGTCCTCGCCATGCGTGGCCGTCCACGTCACATCCAGTGCCTTGTGCCTTCTGCCCAGTATGTCCCGCAGCGCGGCGAGCGTGATGGCGTCGTTGTCCGCGATGGCAAGTCGAATGCGTCCCTCCATGTCATCCAGCCTACCGCTTCACGCCCGGTCATGCGCGCCCGCTATGATGTGACGGCGCTTTTCATTACGAAGCGGACGATACACAACGGCAAGGGGCGACAATTCGATGCAGGAACGGCAGGATCAGGACGTCATCGCACGCGGCGCGCAGGAGTTGGTGGGGGATCTGAACCCCCAGCAGTCCGAAGCCGTGCAATACCGCGGACCGGCGCTGCTCATCGGCGCGGGCGCGGGCTCGGGCAAGACGCGCGTGCTCACCCGGCGCATCGCGTGGATTCTCAGCCAGTTCGGCGCGTGGCCCAGCCAGGTTCTGGCCATCACGTTCACCAACAAGGCCGCGGCGGAGATGCGCGAGCGACTCGCCACGCTGATCGGACCGGTGGCAGAGCGCATGTGGGTGTCCACCTTCCATTCCGCCTGCGTGAGGATCCTGCGCCGCGACGGCAAGGCGATCGGCCTCGGCTCCGGATTCTCCATCTACGACACCGCCGACTGCGAGCGTCTCATCAAGCTCATCGGCGCGGACCTCAACGTGGACATGAAGCGCTACACGCCGCGCACCATCCTGGGGCGCATCTCCGACTATAAGAACAACCTCACGGATTGGCGGACCCAGCTCAGCGCCTACGCGGCCGACTACAAGCCCGGCATGCGCGGCTACCAGCTGGGGCGATTCGGCAACGTGGAGGAGCTGTACGCGGTCATGTACGCCGAGTACCAGCACCGCCTCGCGCTCGCCAACGCCGTGGACTTCGACGATCTGATCATGCGCACGGTCGAGCTGCTGCGCACGCAGCCCGACGTGGCCGCCTATTACCGCCACAAGTTCCGCTACATCCTGGTGGACGAGTACCAGGACACCAACCACGCCCAGTACGTGCTCGTGCGCGAGCTGGCCGGTGTGGACGCGGGAGGCCAGGGGGCGCAGGGGCCGGCGTGGATCACCGTGGTGGGCGATTCCGACCAGTCGATCTACGCCTTCCGCGGCGCCGACATCCGCAACATCCAGGACTTCGAGAAGGACTTCCCGAACGCGCGCACGATCATGCTCGAGCAGAACTACCGCTCCACACAGACGATCCTCGACGCCGCCAACGCCGTCATCTCCCACAACGAGGGACGCAAGCCCAAGAAGCTGTGGACCGCGCTGGGCAAGGGCGAGCCGATCGTGGGCTACGCGGCGGACAACGCCCAGCAGGAGGCGCAGTGGATCGCCACCGAGATCGCCCGTCTCCACGGCGAGGAGGGCATCGCCTACTCGGACATGGCGGTCATGTACCGCGCCAACGCCCAGTCCCGCTCCCTCGAGGAGGCGCTGATCAACGCCGGCATGCCCTACCAGCTCGTGGGCGGCACCAAGTTCTACGAGCGGCGCGAGGTCAAGGACGCGCTCGCCTATCTGCAGGCCATCGTCAACCCGGCGGACAGCGTGAACATGCGCCGCATACTCAACGTGCCCAAGCGCGGGCTCGGCGCCCGTGCGGAGGCGCTGGTGGCCGGGTACGCCGACGAGCATGGCACCGGATTCTGGCAGGGTGTGGCGAACCTCGAGCAAATCGAGGGCATGCCCACGCGCACGGCCACCAAACTCGGCGAATTCCGCGACCTGATGACCGGGCTCGCATCCTTCGCGGCCGCGCACGCCAACAAGCCCAGCGAAGTGGTGGCGGAGGTGCTTTCCAAGTCCGGCCTGCTGGAGGAGCTGCAGCGCAGCGAGGACCCGCAGGATGCCTCGCGCGTGGAGAACCTCTCCCAGCTGCAGTCCGTGGCTGCCGAATTCGAGCAGAACACGCCGGACGCCACGCTGGCCGGATTCCTCGAGACCACCGCGCTCGTGGCCGACTCCGACCAGTTGCCCGGCGAGAACGAGGATTCCGGCAAGGTCACGCTCATGACCCTGCACACCGCCAAGGGCCTTGAATACCCGGTGGTGTTCCTCACTGGCATGGAGCAGGGCACGTTCCCGCATTCGCGCTCGCTGGAGGACACCACCGAACTGGCCGAGGAGCGCCGACTCGCCTATGTGGGCATCACGCGCGCCAAGCGCAGACTGTATGTGACGCGCGCGGCCGTGCGTGCGCAGTGGGGGCAGGCGGCGGAGATGATGCCGAGCCAGTTCCTCGACGAGATTCCGGACGAGTTGATCGATTGGAAGCGCCGCGAGACGTCCTCCGAGAACCTTCGCGGCGGCTGGGGGAGCGGCTCGGACGACGAGTTCGGCGGTTTTGAGGACTCCGATGACGACTTCGGCGGATTCTCCTTCGGCGGATCGTCCTCGTACGGGTCCGGCTCCCGGTCGCGGTCGTCGTCCTATGGCGGCTCTTCGTATGGCGGTTCGTCGTATGGATCGTCCTCGTCGCGGGGGTCACGCTCGCGCAGTGGATCGTCGTCGTCCTCGTCCTACGGCCGTTCCTATGGTTCCGGATCGTCCTATGGCGGCGGCTCCTCCTATGGCTCCGGTTCCGGGTCGCGCGACTGGTCACGCGGCGGCACCCGCGGGGGCAAGGTGACCACACGCCGCGTCGCGCCGAAGAAAAGCGCATCGTCGGCCGCGCAGCCGGCGTCGTCGCTCAAGAAGGACAACAACCTCAACATCGCCGATTTCGCGATCGGCGACAAGGTGCTGCATGACCAGTACGGCCTCGGCACCGTGCAGGACACGCAGGACAAGGGCCGCAACTCGGTCATCACCGTGGACTTCGGCTCGCAGGGCGTCAAGCGGCTGATGCTGAGGGTTGCTCCCATTGAGAAGCTGTAGCTTCTCAATGGGAGCCTTCGCCGGCTTGGCGGCGGCTCACCTCGCCTTCGGACAGCCCACTGGGCTGTCCGTTTGACGGCTCGGCCATTGAGAAGCTATAGAGGCTAAGCGTGTGTGGCGCTCCGAGCGTCGTCCGGTCCATGGGTTGTGTGTAATATTGTCGATTGGTGTCTGCCGCCCGGCAGCACTTATCTGGAGTCTTAGCCCATCAACGGGTCGGAGGCGCGGAACCGCAAGGTTCCAAGCCGCTCGTGCAGTGCACGGTGAAGCGTTGGAGAGGCCGACTCAGCACCGGATGCAAGTCCGGTGTTCCGTTCAGATAACGACAGAAACAGAAAAGGTTCAAAGAACATGACCAATGTTCAGCGTTCCCGCCGTCAGGTGCGTCTTTCCCGCGCCCTCGGCATCGCTCTGACCCCGAAGGCCCAGCGCATCTTCGAGAAGCGCCCGTACGCCCCCGGCGAGCACGGCCGCGACCGTCGCCGCACCGAGTCCGATTACGCGGTGCGTCTGCGCGAGAAGCAGCGTCTGCGCGCCCAGTACGGCCTGTCCGAGAAGCAGATGCGCGCCGCCTACGAGACCGGTACGCACACCCCCGGCCAGACCGGCAACGCCATGCTGATCGACCTTGAGACCCGCCTCGACAACCTGGTCCTGCGCGCCGGCTTCGCCCGCACCACCGCCCAGGCCCGTCAGTTCGTGGTCCACCGTCACATCCTCGTCGACGGCAACATCGTGGATCGTCCGTCCTACCGCGTCAAGCCCGGCCAGACCATCCAGGTGAAGGCCAAGAGCCAGACCATGGTGCCGTTCCAGATCGCCGCCGAAGGCGTGCATCGTGACGTGCTGCCCGCGGTTCCCGGCTACCTCGACGTGAACCTGGCCTCCCTGAAGGCCACCCTCACCCGCAAGCCGGAGGTCGAGCAGATCCCGGTGCAGGTCAACATCCAGTACGTCGTCGAGTTCTACGCTCGCTGATCTGGATCTTCATTTAGGACATACCGAAGAAACCCCCGCAGCCAATGGTTGCGGGGGTTTCCTCGTTTTTGGGCGATTCGTCTGCAGAACCTCAGTCGATGATCGACGAGACCACGCCGGAGACGATCGCCATGATGATCGAGCCGAGCACCGACCACCAGAAGCCGTCGATGTACACGCCCACGCCGAACACGCTGACCGCCAGCCAGGACGCGAGCCTCATGAACAGCCAGTTCAGGATCAGCGAGAAGATGCCGAACGTGAGGATCGTCAGCGGCAGGGACACCATCTTGATAACCGGCTTGAGCGAGGCGTCCAGCAATGCCATGAACAAGGCGAACGCGACCACACCCCACAGGGCGGGCTCGCCGACCGGCTGCATGCCGGGCAGCAGCCACACCATCACCCCGGCCGCGACGGCCAGGGCCAACCAACGGGAAAGAAAACCACTCATGCCCACCATTATCCCCAAATCGTCGTCACGCATACGTCCGGACTCCGAATCGCCATACAAGATCAACAAAACGGTGGATTCGGTGAAGCCAGGACGTAGCGGGCGTGGAATAATCGAATCATGATCCTTCATCTGCATCTGGTCCGCCACGGGCAGACCTATTTCAACCGCTACAACCGTCTTCAAGGCTGGTCCAACTCGCCGCTGACCGAATCCGGCCTCGCCGACGCGGACAAGGCCGGCGCAAAGCTGCGCGACATGGATTTCGCCGCCGCGTACTGCTCGGACACCACCCGCGCCCGTCAGACCGCCGATCGCATTCTGGACATCAACGAGTCGGCCGGCCATCCGCGTCCGCGCTTGGTGGAGGACATGCACTTCCGCGAGCAGTTCTACGGCTACTACGAGGGACTGGACATGGGCATGGCCTGGTACGCGGCCGGCGCGCCCCACGGCGTGAAGACCTACAACCAGATCGTGGAGAAGTTCGGCTTGTCCGCCTCGCGCGATTTCCTCAAGGAGGCCGATCCGTTCCACGACGCCGAGTCGGACGACGAGTACTGGACCCGCGTTCAGGGCGCTTTTGCGCTGATCGCCGCCAATCCGGACCTCAGGGACGGCGACGACGTGCTGCAGATCTCCCACGGCAACACCCTGCTGAGCCTGGCACACCGCTTCGGCGGCGACGATCTGGATCTGAGCGAGCGCCCGGCCAACGGGTCCGTGACCGTGCTTGAATACGACACCAGCAAGCCCTTCGCGGAGGCCGTGAAGATCGTTTCGTACAACCAGTGAGCAGCCGGCGAGCAGCCGGCGGGTAGTCGGCGAACAGCCAGCGGGCAGCCGGCGAATCGTGGTCCGGCGTCCGATCGTGACGGCCGGACGCCAAGTCTTATATCCCGTCCGGTCCGGTGCGTTGGCTACGCTTGTGCAGGTATTGTGCGCATGGAAGTGCGCCATCAACGGAAAAGAGGTTCAGGATGGATGTAGGGCAGATCGCGGGTTTGATCGCGGCCATCGCCTTCGCCGTGCTCGCGGGCTTTACGATTTATCCGCTGATTCGTCTCGGCAAGATGTTCGATCAGATCGCCGAAACGGTCAAGGACACCGGCGACCACGCCCTGCCCGCGCTCGATGAGTCGGTGACCACGGTCAAGCAGGTCAACAAGTCGCTGGAGGACGTCAACAAGATATCCGCCGCGGCTTCGACCACCGCCAACAACGTGGGCGCCCTGACGGACCTGTACGGTTCGTTCCTCGGCAAGCCGGTCATCAAGGCCCAGTCCGCCATTTACGCGGCCAAGACCACCATCCAGTCCTTCCTCAACAAGCGCGCCTCCGAAGGCGGCGCCGAAACCGCGTCCGAATCCAAGGAGCAGTGATGTTCAAGCGACTCTTCTGGCTCGGCGCGGGCATTGCGACCGGCTTGGTGCTGGCCGCCAAGGCGCAGTCGTACGTCAAGGCGCACACCCCGGACGGGGCGAGGCAGTTCGTCCTCGGCCCGGATCAGGACAATGTGACCATCCGCACGCTCGCGGCCCTGTGGGAGGACTTCAACGCCGCCCGCGAGGCGCGTGAGCGCGAGCTCACCGGCCGCTATCTCAACGGCAGGTAGCCGATCGGGTCACGCCGTATGGCGAAGGGGCGGGCATGGCGCCCCCGAACTTCCATGCCATGCCACGAACAAACAATCAAGGAGTCTTCACGTTGCGCACGTCTGAAATCGCCAAGCGCTATCTGGACTATTTCGCAAAGCACGACCACCTCGTGGTGCCGTCGGCCTCGCTGATCTCGCCCAACCCCACCACCCTGTTCACCATCGCGGGCATGGTGCCGTTCATCCCGTACCTCATGGGCGAGCAGACCCCGCCGAAGCACCGCATGGCCTCCAACCAGAAGTGCGTGCGCACCCTGGACATCGACGAGGTCGGCAAGACCACCCGTCACGGCACCTTCTTCCAGATGCTCGGCAACTTCTCCTTCGGCGACTACTTCAAGGAGGAGGCCATCCACTACGCGTGGGAGCTGCTGACCACCCCGCAGGACAAGGGCGGCTACGGCTTCGATCCGGAGAAGCTGTGGATGACCACCTTCACCGACGACGAGGAAGCCCGCTCGATGTGGCGGAACGAGGGCGTCGACCCCGAGCACATCCAGATCATGGGCATGGAGGACAACTTCTGGACCACCGGCGGCCCCGGCCCCGGCGGCCCCTGCTCCGAGATCTACGTGGACCGCGGCCCTGCATACGGCGTCGAGGGCGGCCCGATCGCGGACGAGAACCGCTACATCGAGATCTGGGACCTCGTGTTCGAGAACTACGAGGTGGACAACGTCAAGTCCAAGACCGATCTGCACATCGTGGGCGAGCTCGAGCACAAGAACATCGATACCGGCGCCGGCCTTGAGCGTCTGGCGTACCTGATGCAGGGCAAGCAGAACATCTACGAGACCGACGAGGTCTTCCCGGTCATCGAGGCCGCCGAGCGCCTCTCCGGCCTCAAGTACGGCGAGGACGCGGCCGCGGACGTCAAGTTCCGCGTCGTGGCCGACCACGTGCGCTCCGCCCTCATGATCATGTCCGACGGTGTGCGTCCGAGCAACGTGGGCCGCGGCTACGTGCTGCGCCGCCTGCTGCGCCGCACCGTGCAGGCCATGCGCGTGCTGGGCGTGACCGATCCGGTCATCCCCACCCTGCTGCCTGTCTCCAAGGAGGCCATGGTCGCCAGCTACCCGGAGCTCAACGACACGTTCCACGACGTCTCCGAGGCCGCCTACGGCGAGGAGGACGCCTTCCGCCGCACGCTGGAGAACGGCATCCAGATCCTCGACGTGGCCGTGCAGAAGGCCAAGGAGACCAAGGATCCGATCGTCTCCGGCACCGACGCGTTCACGCTGCACGACACCTACGGCTTCCCAATCGAGCTCACCCTCGAGATGGCCGCCGACCAGGGCGTCAAGGTGGACGAGGCCAAGTTCCGCGAGCTCATGAACGAGCAGAAGTCCCGCGCCCGCGCCGACGCGCTGAAGAAGCGCCACAATGTGGACCTCAACGTCTACGACGACTTCAAGAAGACCCTCGCCAAGCCGATCGACTTCCTGGGCTACACGGATATGTCCGCCCGCGCCCGCGTGATCGGCATCATGCAGGAGGGCAAGGGATCCGTCCCGGCCGTCACCGGCCCGGCGAACATCGAGGTCATCCTCGATCGCACCCCGTTCTACGCGGAGGCCGGCGGTCAGCTCGCCGATCAGGGCGAGATCCTGTCCGACGACGGTGCCGTGCTCGAGGTGGACGACGTGCAGAAGCCCATCAAGGACCTCATCGTCCACCAGTGCCGCCTGACCGAGGGCACCCTGGTGGTGGGCGCCGAAGTCAACGCCAACATCGATCTGGACCGCCGCGGCGCCATCGCCCGCTCCCACACCGCCACGCACATGGTGCACAAGGCGCTGCGCGAGGAGCTTGGCCCGCAGGCCACCCAGCGCGGCTCCGAGGACGCCCCGAACCGCCTGCGCTTCGACTTCCAGTGGTCCTCCGCGCCGAGCAAGGACGCGATGAACGCCGTCGAGGCGCGCGTCAACGACCGTCTGCGCGACAACCTTGCCGTGACCACCAGGGAGATGAAGTTCGACGACGCCATCGCCCTGGGCGCCATGCACCTGTTCGGCGAGAAGTACGGCGACATCGTGCGCGTGGTCTCCATCGGCGAGGACGGCTGGAGCCGCGAGCTGTGCGGCGGCACCCATGTGGACCACGTCGGCAAGATCGGCGCGATCAACATCATGTCCGAGGCCTCCATCGGCTCCGGCGTGCGCCGTGTGGACGCGGTCGTGGGCCAGGGCGCCTACGAGTTCAACGCCCGCGAGCACGCGCTGGTCTCCCAGCTGTCGGACAAGCTCAACGCCCGTCCGGATGAGCTCGCCGAGCGCATCAACACGCTGCTCGCCAAGCTCAAGGAATCGGACCGCAAGCTCGCCGCCATGTACGAGGGGCAGCTCGCCGCGTCCATCCCGCAGCTCGTGGCCGACGCCAAGGCCTCCGCGGCCCCGGTGAAGGTCGCCGCCCGCAACGTGGGCAACTTCGGTTCCTTCGACGCCCTGCGCAAGGCCGTCACCGACGTGCGCGCCCAGCTGGGCGACGAGTCCCCGGTGGTCGTGGCCCTGGCCGGCGTGAACGAGGACGGCAAGCCCATGGTCGTGGCCGCTACCAACGAGGCCGCCCGCAAGAACGGCATCAAGGCCGGCGATCTGGTCCGCGGCGCCTCCAAGATCCTCGGCGGTGGCGGCGGCGGCAAGCCGGACTTCGCCCAGGGCGGCGGCCAGGACGCCGCCAAGATCGATCAGGCGCTCACGGCGCTGGTCAACGAGGCGCAGAAGGGCTGAGCTCCGCGTGTCGGTTTGGCTCGGCGTTGATCTGGGTGATGCCAGGGTCGGACTTGCACTGTCCGACCCTGAGCTCACCCTCGCTCACCCCGCTGGCAACATCCAGGCCTGGGGTGATTCATTCCACACCATCGATGAGGTGATAGACGTCATCGAGGACGAGGGTGTGTCCCATGTGGTGGTCGGACTGCCATTGCAGCTCGACGGCACGGAAGGCAAAAGCGCGAAGAAGGCCCGACGATGGGCCGCCAATCTGGTCAAGCGCATGGCTTCGGACGACGAAGGCCGCCAATTTGTTGATGGAACCGCGCCTACGGTATCATTGCTCGACGAACGTTTGACGACCGTCAGCGCGCATCGTCAGCTGCTGGAGGCGCAGATCTCCACCAAGGGCCATCGGCCCAAGGTCGATCAGCAATCCGCGGTCAACATTCTGCAGTCGGCATTGGATCGACACACACCGAGTGAAGGAGTATACGGTGGCTGAGGACTTCCACGATTTCTTTGCCGAGAATTCGCAGTGGGTGGACCAGAACGGTCAGCCCGCACCCCAGCCAACGGATCAGCAGCAGTCGACGGGCACGGTGCCGCCACCGCCCGCACCCCCCAAATCACGCAAGGACATGCGTCGTCGTCGCAGGCGCGCCAAACGCAGCGGACTGACCAAGATCCTGCTTGTGGTGGCGGCTCTGGCTCTGGTCGCGGTGTGCATTTGGACCACCATCTCCCTGGTCAAATCAGGCAAGGGCCTGTTCAGCACGCAGGACACCAGCTCGAGCGTGGTCAACGACTATGCGGGCCCCGGTGAGGGCAGCGTCGAATTCACGGTGAGCGAGGGCGAAAGCGCTACGGAGATCGCGCAGAAGCTCGTCGAGGCGGACATCGTCAAGACCGCCGGCGCCTTCACACAGGCCGTGGCCAATGCGGGCGCCCCGAACCTGTATCCGGGTACCTTCCAGCTGCAGACCAAGATGAAGGCGTCCGACGTGGTGACCATCCTTTCGGACAACACCAAGGCCGGCGGCTACCTGCAGGTCAAGGCGGGGGAGCGCGTCTCCGACGTGATCGCCAATGCGGCCAGCCTCTCCGGCATTGCGGAGGCCGATTTCAAGGCCGTGATCGATGCGGGCGGCGACGGCATCCTGCCCGCGGAGGCCAACGGCAAATTCGAAGGCTGGTTCGAGCCGGGATCGTACAACGTCAAGGGCCAGACCAGCGCGAAGGACGTGCTCAAGACCATGGTCGACAAGCGCGTCGCCAAGCTGGACAGTCTGGGCGTGCCCACCGGCGCGGAACGCGAGCGTCTGCTGATCATCGCGTCCATCGCGGAGGCGGAGGTCAACAGGGCCGAGTACTACGGCAAGGTCTCGCGCGTCATCCTCAACCGTCTGGACAAGGGCATGACCCTGGGCATGGACACCACCGTGGCGTACGGACTCGGCATCAAGGCCAGCCAGCTGACCAACGCGCAGCTCAACGACGCCTCGAACCCGTACAACACCAGGCTCATCAAGGGACTGACGCCCACGCCCATCAGCAATCCGGGAGACAACGCCATCCAGGCGGCCATGAACCCGGAGTCCGGCGACTGGCTGTTCTTCGTGACCACCAACCTGTCCACCGGAGAAACCAAGTTCACCACCGGCTCGGAGGCCGATCAGAAGGCCCAGTTCGAGCAGTACGTGCAGGAGTACAAGACCGCGAATCCCGGCGCGAACTGATCGTGTTGAGTGCCTGTCATCCTGAGCGCAGCAGGGCCACCTCAACGTCATCCTGAGCGGGGGCCGGGATTCCCCTTTCGTCATCCTGAGCGGAGCGCAGCGGAGTCGAAGGATCCTTCGTCATTTCGCGTTGGTCATTCGTGCGCAGTACCAAGGATCCTTCGCTCCGTTCAGGATGACGAAAGGACAACTTCCTTATAGATACGCCAGCGCCACGGCGATGATTCCCGCCAGCACGATCACCGGCGCATAGGGCATGTCCGACTTGCCCATGCGCCGGCCCAGAGCGATGAGCGCCAACCCGAGCAGCCCCATCGCCACCCACCAGTACAGCACGGCGATCCATCCCATCGCACCCACCGCCAGACCCACGAGCAGCGTGGTCGTCACATCGCCGAAGCCCATCGACCCCGGCACGATCAGACTCAGCAGCAATTGCAGCAGGGCCGCGCCAACGGAGATCACCACGGCGATCATCACCGTGAACAGCTGATTGGCCAATACGGCCCAGACCAGCAGAGCGATCAATTGGACGACGTAGCCGCCGGCCACCCACGTGCGGGGCACGCGACGGGATCTCACATCGCTGATGGAAATGGCCGCGCCACATAGCAGACTCGGCAACAGCACAAGGCATGGCATACCGCTAGACTATACCGGAGTCGTGTACGGAAATCTGAGAGGAGTTCGCATGTTGCGTTGGCAGACGGCGGGGGAGTCCCATGGCGAGGCCCTGGTGGCCATGATCGAGGGACTGCCCGCGGGGGTGCAGATCACCACGCAGGAGATCGTGGATGCGCTGGCCCGCCGCAGGCTTGGATACGGCCGCGGCGCCCGCATGAAGTTCGAGCAGGACAAGGTGCGTATGCTCACGGGCGTGCGTCACGGCTCCACGCTGGGCTCGCCCATCGCCATCGAGATCGCGAACACCGAATGGCCCAAGTGGACCGAGGTCATGTCCGCCGATCCGCTCGACCATGAACTTCCCGCCGAGGGCCGCAACGCCCCGCTGAGCCGTCCCCGCCCCGGCCACGCCGATCTGACCGGCATGCGCAAGTACGGCTTCACCGACGCGCGCCCGGTCCTTGAGCGTTCGAGCGCCCGCGAAACCGCCTCGCGTGTGGCTCTGGGCGCCGTGGCCAAGAACTTCCTGGAGCAGGCGCTCGGCATTCGCACGGTGGCGCATGTGATCTCGATCGGCGGCGTGGGCGTGGACGAGGATTCCCCGCTGCCCACCCCGGACGATCTGGAGGCGCTGGACGCCTCACCGGTGCGCACGCTGGACAAGCAGGCTGAGGCCCGCATGATGGAACGCATCGACGAGGCCAAGGCCGCGGGCGACACCCTGGGTGGTGTGATCGAGGTCATCGCCTACAACGTGCCGGCCGGTCTGGGCACCTATGTCGAGTCCGATCGTCGTCTGGACGCCGCTCTGGCCTCCGCCTTCATGGGCATCCAGGCCATCAAGGGCGTGGAGATCGGCGACGGCTTCCTCGAGGCCCAGCGCCCCGGCTCCCAGGCGCAGGACGAGATCGTGGTCAATGCCGACGGCCGCATCAGCCGCCTGTCCAACCGCGCGGGCGGCCTGGAGGGTTCCATGTCCAACGGACAGCCCATCCGCGTGCGCGCCGCCATGAAGCCCATCTCCTCGCTGCCCCGCGCCCTGAAGACCGTGGACGTGCTCACGGGCGAGGCCTCCACCGCCATCAACCAGCGTTCCGACGCCACCGCCGTCCCGGCCGCCTCCGTGGTCGGCGAGGCCATGATGCGTCTGGTGCTGGCCCAGTTCGCGCTGGAGAAGTTCGGCGGCGACTCCCTGGAGGAGACCCGTCGCAACGCCCAGGCCTACGTGGCTTCGTGGCCCGAGCACCTGCGCTGATCGGCGGTGCTGCGCGAATGAGCGACAACAATCACATTGCCGGCATCGTCAACGGGGGAGTGTTCCCCCGCGTGGTGATCATCGGCATGCCGGGCGCCGGCAAGACCCGCATCGGCAAGGAGGTGGCGGGTCTGCTGGACCTGCCGTTCGCTGACTCCGACGTGGAGATCGAGCATGAGGTGGGCACCCGCATCCCGCAGTACTTCGAAGAGCACGGCGAGCCGGCGTTCCGCGAGGTGGAGTGCCGGGTCATCTCCGATCTGCTGGAATCCTTCTCCGGCGTGCTGTCCCTGGGCGGCGGCGCCCCCATGTTCGAGGACACGCACGAGGCGCTCGAATCGTACATCGAGCACGGCGGACAGGTGGTCTATCTGGAGGCATCGCCCGAGGAGGCCATGGAGCGCGCCCGTCGCGCCGGAGGCCGTCCCATGCTCGCCGGCGATTCGGACAAGCGCTGGATGACCCTGTTCGAACAGCGCGACCCGGTGTTCGCCGCCTTGGCGACGACCCGCGTCGTGACGCATGGTTTCACCCCGATCGGGGCCGCACGAAAGCTGGTGGATATGATCAACGAACATCGCGTGCATGTTGGCGGAGCGGATCCGTACGATGTGGTGATCGGCGAGGGTGTGATGAATCATCTCGCCGAGGTGCTGGGCGACAAGCCCGTCCGTGTGGCGCTGATCCACACGGCCACGGTGCAGCGCCATTCCGATCGAGCCCGCACCCTGCTGCGCCAGGGCGGCTACGAGGTGAGCGACATTGTGATCCCCGACGCCGAACGCGGCAAGACCATCGAGGTCGCCAACGGCATCTGGCAGCGTCTGGGCGAGGAAGGTTTCACCCGCTCGGACGCGGTGGTGGGACTGGGTGGCGGCGCGGCCACCGATCTGGCCGGCTTCGTGGCGGCCACGTGGATGCGCGGCATCCGGTACGTCAACTGCCCCACCTCGCTGCTGGCCATGGTGGACGCCTCCACCGGCGGCAAGACCGGCATCAACACGCCGCAGGGCAAGAATCTGGTGGGGTCCTTCTACACGCCGGCCGGTGTGCTGGCCGATTTGAAGACGCTGGGTACGCTGCCCAACGACATCTTCACCGAGGGCCTTGGCGAGGTGGCGAAGTCCGGTTTCATCAAGGATCAGGCCATTCTGAGCATTCTGGAGGCTCATGCGGACGATCTGCGCCGCTTCGACGGATCCACATTCGCGGCCGCGGGAGCCGATGATGCTACGGGCACGGATGCGGGCTTCTCCGGCTCCGGCGATCTGGAGGACATCGTCGCGCAGCTGATCGAGCGCACGGTGAGCGTCAAGGCCTATCACGTCTCGGCCGATCTCAAGGAATCCGGCCTGCGCGAGTTCCTCAACTACGGCCACACGCTGGGACATGCGATCGAAAAACTCGAGCACTTCCGCTGGCGTCACGGCAACGCGGTGGCCGTCGGCATGGTCTACGCGGCCGAGCTGGCGCATCTGCTGGGCTATATCGACGAGGATCTGGTGGAATACCACCGCTCGCTGCTCGGCTCTCTGGGTCTGCCCACCTCGTGGAACGGCGGCTCCTTCGAGGACGTGCTCGCGCTCATGCACCGCGACAAGAAGGCGCGCGGCAACAAGCTGCGCTTCGTGGTGCTCGAAGGCGTGGGCCATCCGGTCCATCTCGACGATCCGCCGGCGGACGCGGTCGAGGAGGCCTTCCGCCGCATCCAGCAATAACCGATCGCTTACGGACAAGGAGATTCATATGACCAAAGTCATCGTCGTCAACGGCCCGAACCTTGGCCGCCTTGGCGTCCGCCAGCCCGACGTCTACGGCCGCCAGGATCTTGAGACCCTGCGCAGGCTGTGCGCCGAATGGGGTGCCGAGCTTGGTCTGGACGTCGAGGTGCGGCAGACCGACGACGAGGCGGAGATGGTGCACTGGATGCATCAGGCGGCCGACGAGAAGACGCCGGTCGTCATGAACCCGGCGGCCTTCACGCACTACTCGTACGCGCTGGCCGATGCGGCCCATATGGTCGGCGACGCTGGCCTGCCCCTCATGGAGGTGCACATCTCCAACCCGTCCGCGCGCGACGAGTTCCGCAAGCGCTCGGTCATCAGCCCCGTCGCCACCGGCACCATCACCGGCATGGGCTTCTACGGGTACAAGCTGGCCCTCGACGCCATCGCCCATCTGGTTGGTGCGGGGGCCGGGCAGACCGCCTGATCAACCATCCAAACGGTCAATTTGGACCATAGCGGTGCGTTTTGTGGTGCGAACTGTAACACAATTACAGAACGGACCGTGAAGAGGACTCTATCTGGTGCGAACTGTAATTCCGTTACAGTTCGCACCTTTTACCGGTCCCAAAAGGTATGTTCTGTAACGGATTTACAGAAAGTGCATTGAAGGGGTGTCCCCGCGGTACGTTCTGTAAATCCGTTACAAAACGAACGGTTACAAAACAAACGGTCGGCTTGCCCGGGGAATCCCCGCTGCGGTCAGTTTGCCGATCAGACGTTCCGGATTGACGATGTCATCGAAGTCCAGCCGAATGATCAGAGAAACACCCTGAGCCATCAGATTGGTTTCCCGGGCGCGCTCAGCCTGAACCGCCGCTTGGATGGTGTGTCGTTTCATTCCCTCCTGCGCGACGTATTTCGCCATACCGTCGTACTCCGCGACGATGATACGGTCACCGGGCAATCGCCATGTCAGATCCGCACGGTAAGGGGCGTTGGGATTGTTGGGATTGGCGAAGGGGCGTTGCACTTCCGGCGGCAGAAAGCCGTTGCTGATGATCAGCGCCCGTATTGTCGATTCTCCGCCGTTATCGCTCAATGCCGATGCATGTGCGCATAAAAGGCGGATGTTGCCGGAATCCAATCCAAGTGTATTGCACAGAATGTTCACCTTGCCGATCTGCACGCCTTGTCTGGCCGCAGAATCGAACAGAGGCAGGGCTTCGACGAACGAGTACTCGCCTCCGCAGTCCAGAAGCGTGCGTATGGGATCGGTGACCAACAGCCCGTTCACACGGATGCCACCGAAATCACGGATATATATGCGATGCAGGCGCCGCTCATCGCCTGGCTGATTCGGACGCGGGCTGGCGATGCTGATGACCCCGTCGCCGTGCAGGGACCAGGAATGGTCGTAGCTGTGGATGCAGGCGGCGGTCAGGCCCGCGAAGACCCATGCGGGATGCTGCAGGGCCAGGGCGCGCACGGTGTGGAGGGTGCGATCGATGGGATTGAGGGCGTCCCAGTAATCGCGCCGGGCGTACAGGCCGCGGTAGGGCGTGACGATCGAACCGCCGTGCACGCGTGAGGCAAGGGCTCGACGGTCCGCGGACGTGGCTCCGATCGCGCAGCGGCGATCGGCCTGCGCCTGGTCGAGAAGATGTTCGATGCTGGGGTTCGCTCTCATGATCGCACGGTAGGCATGAAGGCGACGCCGGGGGAAGCCGGACGGACCGATGTGGTCGAACGTGCCCCACTTGCATGGGGTTTCGGGCGTGTCGGCGCGCCGATTGTGGACAGACGTGTGGATGACCGTTCGTTGCAGGCCGGGAATAGCGGGGGAACACGCCGTGTCACACACGGCTGATAGTCTGAAGTTCCATGGTTAGAAGACAACATGGCAATTCGCAGGAGCACATCACCAAGCACATTTTCGTCACCGGTGGCGTGGTCTCCTCTCTCGGCAAGGGCCTGACCGCATCCTCCCTCGGTCGTCTGCTGCGCAGCCGTGGCCTGCACGTCCTGCAGCAGAAGCTCGATCCCTACATCAACGTCGACCCCGGCACCATGAACCCGTTCCAGCACGGTGAGGTGTACGTGACCGAGGACGGCGCCGAGACCGATCTGGACATCGGCCACTACGAGCGTTTCCTCGACGTCTTCCTGTCCCAGAAGGCGAACGTCACCACCGGCCAGATCTACCAGTCCGTGCTGCGCAAGGAGCGCGCCGGCGAGTATCTGGGCCAGTGCGTGCAGGTCATCCCGCACATCACCAACGAGATCAAGTCCCGCATGCGCGCCCAGGCGAGTGAAGACGTGGACGTGATCATCACCGAGATCGGCGGCACGGTGGGCGACATCGAGTCCCAGCCGTTCCTGGAGGCCGCCCGCGAGGTGCGCCGCGATCTGGGCAGCGAGAACTGCATGTTCGTGCACGTCTCCCTGGTGCCGTACATCTCCGCCGCGCACGAGCTGAAGACCAAGCCCACCCAGCACTCCGTCATGATGCTGCGCCAGCTCGGCATCGCCCCCGACGCGCTGGTCCTGCGCTCCGATCGCCCGCTCAACAAGTCCATCAAGGACAAGATCTCCCTGATGTGCGACGTGGACGAGGAGGGCGTGGTCAATTGCGTGGACGCCCCGAGCATCTACGACGTGCCGAGGATCCTGTTCGACGAAGGTCTGGACGCCTACGTGGTCCGCGAGCTGGGCCTGCCCTTCCATGACGTGGATTGGGACGAGTGGGCCGATCTGCTCGAGCGCGTGCACCACCCCAAGCACGAGGTGAACGTGGCGATCGTGGGCAAGTACATCGATCTGCCGGACGCCTACCTGTCCGTCACCGAGGCCATTAAGGCCGGCGGCTTCGCCAACTGGGCCAAGGTCAACGTCAAGTGGGTCAAGGCCGACACGTGCGAGACCGAGGAGGGCGCCGCCGCGGCGCTCGATCGGATCGACGGCATCGTGGTCCCTGGAGGCTTTGGCATCCGCGGCGTGGACGGCAAGATCGGCGCCCTTCGCTACGCCCGCGAGCATGGTCTGCCGGCGCTCGGCCTGTGCCTGGGCCTGCAGTGCATGGTGATCGAATACGCTCGCCACGTGCTGGAGCTTGAGGATGCGAACTCCTCCGAGTTCGAGCAGGACTGCGCCAACCCGGTCATCGCCACCATGGAGGAGCAGAAGGACATCGTGGCCGGCAAGGGCGACATGGGCCACACCATGCGCCTCGGCTCCTACCCGGCCGAGCTCGAGGAGGGCTCGCTGGTCGCCGAGCTGTACGGCACCACGCACGTCACCGAGCGCCACCGCCACCGCTACGAGGTCAACGTGGCGTACAAGGACCGCCTGCGCGAGGGTGGCCTGAGGATCTCCGGCCAGAGCCCGGACGGCGAGCTCACCGAGTTCGTGGAGCTGCCGCAGGACGTTCACCCGTTCTACGTGGGCACCCAGGCGCACCCGGAGTTCAAGTCCCGCCCGACCAAGCCGCACCCGCTGTTCGCCGGCCTCGTCAAGGCCGCGCTGGATCATCAGGCCGCGCGCTGAGTCCGTTGCATGGAACGGACGTGCGCTGACGTGATCCGCTGATTCGCGAAACCCAACTCCCTCCCCATACCGCAAGGCGCGGAAAGCGCCGGGCGCCCGGGGGAGGGAGTTTTGTTATGTGCGCCACATTGTTATGTGCGCCACATTGCGGCGGGGCGTTATCGCCCTCGGCAAAGAAGCGGTTCATATGCTTGCCCGTGGGGTGGCGTCTAGTGAGGGGTTCTGTTAGTTTTGCGTAGGACCGTGTGTGACATTGAATGGAGGCAGTACGCAGGTGAGTGACGAAACGACGTCCAACGCCGCGTCCGACGTGGAGATGAGCCAGTACGTGGCCGATCGCTCCCGCGTGAACGAGGACAAAATCAAAAAGGATGACGAGATCATCCAGCAATTCGGCGACTACAACTACGGCTGGCATGATTCCGATGCGGCCGGCGAGGCCGCCAAGAAGGGCATCGACGAGAACGTGGTGCGCGCGATCAGCGCGGACAAGCACGAGCCCCAGTGGATGCTCGACATGAGGCTCAGGGGCTACAAGGCCTTCCTCGAAAAGCCCATGCCCACGTGGGGTGTGGACCTGTCCGGCTTCAACGCCGACGATTTCAAGTACTACGTCAAGCCGGTGGACAAGCAGGCGAAGACCTGGGACGAGCTGCCGGACGACATTCGCAAGACCTACGACAGGCTCGGCATCCCCGAGGCGGAGAAGAACCGTCTGGTCTCCGGCGTGGCCGCCCAGTACGAGTCCGAGGTGATCTACAACTCCATCCAGGAGGATCTGGCCAAGCAGGGCGTGATCTTCGTGGACACGGACACCGCCGTGCGCGAGTATCCGGATCTGGTCCGCAAGTATTTCGGCACCGTGGTGAGCCCGGAGGACAACAAGTTCGGCGCCCTGAACACCGCCGCATGGTCCGGCGGCTCGTTCGTCTACGTGCCGAAGGGCGTGCACGTGGACATCCCGCTGCAGGCGTACTTCCGCATCAACACCCCGAACATGGGGCAGTTCGAGCGCACCCTGATCATCGCCGACGAAGGCTCCTACGTGCACTACGTGGAGGGCTGCACGGCCCCGATCTACTCCACCGACTCGCTGCACGCGGCCATCGTGGAGATCATCGTGGAGAAGCACGCCCGTGTGCGCTACACCACCGTGCAGAACTGGTCGAACAACGTGTACAACCTGGTCACCCAGCGCGCCTACGTGCGCGAGGGCGGCACCATGGAGTGGGTCGACGGCAACATCGGATCCAAGGCCACCATGAAGTACCCGGCTTGCATCCTCGCCGAGCCGTACGCCAAGGCCAGCACCATGTCGCTCGGCTTCGCCGGCAAGGGCCAGTACCAGGACACCGGCGCGAAGATGATCCATCTCGCCCCGCACACCAGCTCCACGATCGTCGCCAAGTCGATCTCCCGCGGCGGCGGCCGTTCCGCGTACCGCGGTCTGGTCAAGATCGTCAAGGGCGCCTACGGCTCCTCCAACTCCACGGTGTGCGACGCGCTGCTCGTGGACGATTTCTCCCGTTCGGACACGTACCCGCATGTGGATGTGCGCGAGGACGACGTCTCCATGGCCCACGAGGCCACGGTCTCCAAGGTCTCCGAGGATCAGCTGTTCTACCTCATGAGCCGAGGGCTCACGGAGGAGGAGGCCATGGGCATGATCGTGCGCGGCTTCGTGGAGCCGATCTCGCGCGAGCTGCCGATGGAGTACGCGCTTGAATTGAACCGATTGGTCGAACTGCAGATGGAAGGATCGGTGGGCTGATCCATGGCGGACAACAAGGAAATCAACATTCCGGTGGCGGATCCGAACGATCCGTACGCGGTGCCGGCGGCCATGCCGTCCAGCGCCGATCGCGCGCCGCGCTCCTTCGACGTGGCCGCGTTCCCCACTCCGGAGAAGAAGCAGGACGAGTGGCGCTACACGCCGCTTGAGCGCATCGAGGAGTTCTTCGACGTGTTCGAGCCGAGCGGCGAGACCGAGGTAACGGTGTCCATGATCGATGGGTCCGAGCCGGTCGACGGCGTCCGTGTGCGCCGCGTGCCGATGGGCGAGGCCCCCTCGGGAACCGTGTCCAAGCCGAACGATCGCGTTTCGGCCGTCGAGTGGAATTCCGCAAGGGAGGCGGTCGTCGTTGAGCTGAAGGGCGAGATCGCCCAGCCCGTGCTCGTCAAGGTGCACGGCAACGGCATGGATCTCGATGCCCTGCATCTGGTGGTCAGCGCCGCGGACAAGACGCACGCGGACGTGGTGGTGGAGCATGACGGCTCCGCGCGCCTCGCCGAGGGCGTGGAGATCGTCACGGGCACGGACAGCCACGTGTCCTTCACCTCCATCCAGGAATGGGACAAGGACGCCAAGCACGTGGGCAACCACCGCATCCATCTGGGCGCGGGCGCGTCCCTGCGCCACTCCGTGGTCACGCTCGGCGGCGATGCGGTGCGCATCCGCATGGATCAGGACTTCGGCGGCGAACAGGGCGAGCTCAACATGCTCGGCATCTACTTCGTCGATCCGGGCGAACACATCGAACACCGCACGATGGTGGTCCACAACCACCCCGACTGCAAGTCCCGCGTGGTCTACAAGGGCGCGCTGGACGGCAAGGGCGCCCACTCCACCTGGGTGGGCAACGCGCTGATCGAACCGACCGCCCCCGGCACCGACTCGTATGAGCTCAACCGCAACCTGGTGCTCACCCCGGGCGCCATCGCCGATTCCGAGCCGAACCTCGAGATCGAGAACGGCAACATCATCGGCGCCGGCCACGCGTCCTCCGTGGGCCGCTTCGACGACGAGGAGCTGTTCTACCTCGAGTCCCGCGGCATTCCGGAGACCGAGGCCCGCAAGCTTGTGGTCCGCGGCTTCTTCGGCGAACTCGTGGAGGAGATAGGCATCCCCGCCATCTCCGAGCACCTCATGAACGTGATCGACCGTCGTCTGGCCCGCGGTGAAAGCGACGCCATGGCGCAGGTCCTCGAAGACAAGTAAACATCCGTAAGTTTCTAGGAGCATTCCAAATGGCAACACTCGAAATCAAGGACCTCCGCGCCCACGTCGAGACGAAGGAGGGCATCAAGGAGATCCTCAAGGGCGTGAACCTCACCGTGCATTCCGGCGAGACCCACGCGATCATGGGCCCCAACGGCTCCGGCAAGTCCACGCTGGCCTACACGCTGGCCGGCCACCCCAAGTACATCGTCGATGGCGGTCAGGTGCTGCTCGACGGCGTCGACATCCTCAACCAGACGCCGGACGAGCGCGCCAAGGAAGGCCTGTTCCTGGCCATGCAGTACCCGGTCGAGGTGCCGGGCGTGTCCATGACCAACTTCCTGCGCACGGCGAAGACCGAGGTGGACGGCAAGGCCCCGTCCATCCGCACGTGGACCAAGGAGCTCACCGAGGCCATGAAGCGCCTCAAGATGGATCCGAAGTTCGCCACCCGTTCCGTGAACGAGGGCTTCTCCGGCGGTGAGAAGAAGCGCGCCGAGGTGCTGCAGCTCGAGCTGCTCAAGCCGAAGTTCGCCATCCTCGACGAGACCGACTCCGGTCTGGACGTGGACGCCCTGCGCATCGTCTCCGAGGGCGTCAACCGCGCCAAGGAGGCCAACCAGTTCGGCATCCTGATGGTCACGCACTACACACGCATCCTCAAGTACATCAAGCCGGACATCGTGCACGTGTTCGCGGACGGCCACTTCGTCAAGACCGGCGGTCCGGAGCTGGCGGACGAGCTGGAGGAGAACGGGTACGACCAGTACCTGCCGGAAGGTTCCGATTCGGAGTCCGCGCTGGCGTAGCGCAACAATGACCAGCGCCGTGGATTGGCACATACGATGTTGGACACACTCGAGGCCGTTCGGCCAAGCTGACGGTCCAACATCGTATGTGCCAATCCACGGCTCCGCGAGATGACTGCGGCAGGTCGTCGTACAAGCCGTTTGAAGCGCAAAACGCAAAGCGCAAAGCGCAAATAAGGGGGCAATAATGGTGGATTTCAGCGATATTCGGGGGCAGTTCCCGATTTTGGACCAGCAGGTGCACGGCCATCCGCTGGTGTATTTGGATTCGGCGGCCACGTCGCAGAAGCCGCAGTGCGTGATCGACGCGGAGGCGGAGTTCTACCGGACGATCAACGCCGGCGTGCACCGCGGGGCGCATGAGCTCGCCGCGCGCAGCACCGAGGCCTTCGAGCAGGCCCGCGCCAAGGTCGCCAGGCTCGTGGGTGCGAACGCGGCCGAGGGCGAGGAGGAGATCGTCGTCACCGGCGGCGCCACGGCGGGCCTGAATCTGCTGGCCACCGCGTTCGGCAACGCCTCGCTGGGCCGCGGGGGAGAAGCCGCCAAGCGCTTCGCCCTGAAGCCCGGCGACGAGATCGTGGTCTCCAAGGCTGAGCACCATTCGGTGCTGCTGCCCTTCCAGGAACTTGCCTATCGCACCGGCGCCACGCTCAAGTGGTTCGATCTGACGGAGGACGGCCGCATCCGCTCCGACACCGCCGATGAGGTGATCACCGAGCGCACCAAGGTGGTCGCCGTCACCCACGTGGCCAATGTGACCGGCGCGATCACGGACCTCGCCCCGATCATCCGCCGTGCGCATCAGGTGGGCGCGGTCTTCGTGCTCGACGCATGCCAGTCAGTGCCGCATCTGAAGATCGACTTCCATGCCCTTGACGTGGACTTCGCCGCTTGGAGCGCGCACAAGATGTACGGCCCCACCGGCGTCGGCTTCCTCTACGGCAAGCGCGAGATGCTCGAGGCCCTGCCGCCGGCCAACTTCGGCGGCTCGATGGTGGAGCTCGCATGGATGGACCAGCCGGCCCAGTACATGGCCCCGCCGGCCCGCTTCGAGGCCGGTACGCAGCCGGTCGCCCAGGTGGTGGCCGCGGGCGTGGCCGCCGACTGGCTCATGGCGATCGGCATGGAGAACGTGGAGGCCCATGAGCGCACGATCGCCGCCGAGCTGCTCAAGCTGGGCGATCTGGATGGCTTCCGCATTCTGGGACCGCGCGAGAACGCGGACCGCATCGGCACCGTGGCCTTCGACGTGGCCGGCGTGCATCCGCACGATGTGGGCCAGTACATCGACGCGCAGGGCATCGCCATCCGCGTGGGCCACCACTGCGCCCAGCCGGTGCACCGCCACTTCGGCCTGTACGCCTCCAACCGCGCCTCCACCGGCGTGTACAACACCGTCGAGGACGCCCAGGCGCTCATCGAGGCGGCCAAGGGCGTCAGGAAGTTCTTCGGCGTCGAATAAACCCAAGACAAGCAAACAGGAGCAATATGAGTGATTTTGGCATGAGCGGCGACGACCTTGAGCAGATGTACCAGGAGGTCATCCTCGAGGCCGCGCGCGACCCGCACGGCAAGGAGCATTTCGCTCCCGACGCGGCCGTCGAGGGTTCCGCCGCCGGCACGGGCGACACGGTGATCCGCGCGAGCCATGAATACTGCACGCCGGGCGAGTCCCACCAGTTCAACCCCACGTGCGGCGACGAGGCGACCGTCCATGTGGAGGTTTCGGACGCCGAGCCGCACACCATTGCGCGGCTGGTCTGGGACGGCCACGGCTGCTCGATCTCGCAGGCCAGCCTGTCCGTCATGGTGGATCTGGTTCAGGGACGGACCGTGGACGAGGCCATGGATCTCTTCCGCGACTTCCACGAGCTCATGGAATCGCGCGGCCATGGCCTGGACGACGAGGCCAAGGAGGACAAGCTCGGCGATGCCGTGGTCTTCCAAGGCGTGTCCAAATACCCGATGCGCATCAAGTGCGCGCTGCTGGGATGGGAGGGCATGCGCGATTCGGTCGCCAAGGCCCTCGCCGCCAAGTGAGTGCCTTGCCGCGCCTTGCGAAACCTCTTGTGACTGCATGGCGAGCCGTTTTGGGCCGAGGGCGCACCCGGTCCGCAACGGCCACCATGACGTGTACGCTGGTAATGACGTGTTGACGCGTCTGATTGACTGGAGCAACGATGAACGACAATCTTGTACCCGAACCCACCCCGTCCGTTTTCGATGCGGTCAACGGCGTCCTGAAGGATGAGGAGGCCGCCCGCCGTGTGATGGCGAACCCGAGCCTGGCGGCCGGATTCCCCGGCGGCCACCCGGCTCCGCAGACCGCTGCCGACGCCAAGGATGGCGCCGACCACGCCTGCGGTTGCGGCGGCGATCATGCCAAGTGTGGCTGCCAGAGCGAGCAGTCCGATCCGGACATCCCGCTCAAGGCCGTGGACGACATCGGCCGCGCCACCGCGCAGGACGTCAAGGAGGCCCTGCATCAGGTCATCGACCCGGAGCTCGGCATCGACGTGATCGATCTTGGCTTGGTCTACGGCATCGAGATCGACGAACTGGGCCGCGCGATCATCACCATGACCCTCACCACGCCCGCCTGCCCGCTGACCGACCTCATCGAGGACGAGTGCGCGAGTGTGCTGGCCGGCCTTGTGGAGGAATTCCGCATCGACTGGACGTGGACGCCCCGCTGGACCATGGCGAAGATCACCCCGGAGGGCCGCGAGCAGCTGGCCGCGCTGGGCTTCAACTTCGACGCCATGCCCTACCAGCAGTGAGATGGTCTCCTGAGCGATTCGTCATCCTGAGCGGAGCGCAGCGTAGTCGAAGGATCCTTAATCGTGCACTAATCGGAACTGTGATTGGTGTGTAATGGCCAAGGATCCTTCGACTACGCCCCTTTGGGACTCCGCTCAGGATGACGGCATAAAAAGAACCCCCGCCGCTTGGCGGGGGTTCTTTTTATGCCGTCAGTCCTCGACGATCGTGCCCTTGGGCACCACGGTGATGCCCTCGGGGGTGACCGTGAAGCCGCGCTCGATGTCGTGCTCGGTGTCGATGCCGACGGTCGAGTTCTCCGTGAGTACGACGTTCTTGTCCAGAATCGCCTTGTACACGCGGGCGCGACGGTTGATCGTCACGTTGTCGAACAGGATGGAGTCGACGATCTGCGACCACGAGTGGATGCGCACGTTGGGGGAGAGCACCGAGTGGTGCACCTCGCCGCCGGAGACGATCACGCCGGGGGAGACGATGGAGTCGGTGGCGTGGCCCAGGCGGTCGCGGCCGGCGTGCACGAACTTGGCCGGCGGAAGGTTGCCGGACATCGTGTAGATCGGCCAGTCGAAGTTGTACAGGTTGAACTCCGGCACATAGGCGATCAGATCCATGTGCGCGTCGTAGAACTGCTTGATCGTACCCACATCGCGCCAGTAGGCGTGGTCGGTGGCCGTGGCGCCCGGGATCTCGTTGGTGGTGAAGTCGTAGACGCCGGCCTCGTGGCGGGCCGCAAAGTACGGGGCGATGTCGCCGCCCATGTCGTGCTTGGTGTCCTGCGCCTTCTCATCCTTGGCCAGCGCGTCGAACAGCGCGTCGGTGTTGGCCACGTAGTTGCCCATGGAGGCGAGGATGGAGTTCGGATCGTCCGGCAGGCCAACGGTATGCTGGGGCTTCTCGTGGAAGTCCTTGATCATGTTCGGGTGCTGGGGGTCGACCTCGATCACGCCGAAGGACTTGGACGCCTCGATGGGCTGGCGGATACCGGCCACGGTGAATTCGGCACCGGAGTCGATGTGGGCCTGCACCATCTGCTGGAAGTCCATGCGGTAGACGTGGTCGGCGCCCACGATGACGACGATGTCCGGCTGCACATCCTCGATGATGTTGATGGTCTGGTAGATGGCATCCGCGGAACCCAGGTACCAGTGCTTGCCCAGTCGCTGCTGCGCGGGCACGGGGGACACGTAGTTGCCCAGCAGCGGGGAGAATCGCCAGACCTGCGAGATGTGGCGGTCCAGCGAGTGGGACTTGTACTGCGTCAGCACGATGATGTGCTGGTAACCGGAGTTCACCAGATTGCTCAACGGGAAATCAACAAGACGGAACACACCGCCGAACGGCACGGCCGGCTTCGCACGGTCGCGGGTCAACGGCATCAGGCGCGTTCCTTCGCCGCCAGCCAGTACGATGGACAGAATTTTCGGATTCTTAGCCATCAGACACCTTCCTTTGATTCAGTTGTGCATCGCTTTCGCGATTGTGGTCACGGTCACAGCCCCACCGCATCCTTGCAGCGGGGTGCTGTTACAAATCATCATTGCATGGATTATTGACGGCTCGCCGATTGCTGTGTCTTATTCGAGATGGCGTGTCGCCCAGAAGGCCACGGCGCTGGAAGCCGCCACATTCAGGCTGTCCACGTTGTGGCTCATGGGAATCTTCACGGTCAGATCGGCGTTGGCGATGGTATGGCGGGACAGGCCGTCCCCCTCCGTGCCGAAAATTAACGCAAGCTTTTCAATGTGGTCGGGTTCCATTTGCCCATTGTTCAGCCGTCGAACCAGCTCGTCCATGGAAATCGAGTCGTCGGTGAGGGCCATGGCCACCGTGGTGAACCCGAGCCCCTTCAGTTCCTCGAGCCCCTTCCAGGGCCAGTAGTGGACGTCATCGCCGCCGATGCGCGTCCACGGCACTTGGAAGACCGTGCCCATGGATACGCGGGCCGCGCGGCGGTACAGCGGGTCTCCGCAGGAGGGCGTCACCAGCACGGCGTCCACGTCCAGGGCCGCCGCCGAGCGCATGAGCGCGCCCACGTTGGTGTGGTCCACGATGTTCTCCATCACGGCCACGCGGCTTGCGCCACGGCACACTTCCTCCACGCTGGGCAGGGGCCAGCGCCGCATGGCGCTCAGGGCGCCGCGGTGCAGACGGTAGCCGGTCAGGGACTTGAGCTGTTCGGGGCTGGCCACATACACCGGCACGTCCGGGCCCCAGTGCTCGTCGATGAACGCGAACTCGTCCGCCATGCCTTCAATCCACGGCTCCTCGACCAGCAGGGAGATGGGCTCCCGGCCGGCCGCCAGCGCGCGGTCGATGACCTTGGGGGACTCCGCGATGAACAATCCCTTCGCCGGCTCCAGCCGGTTGCGCAATTGCATTTCGGTGAGGTTGACGTACGCGGCGACGCGCTCGTCGTCCACGGAGTCGATGGTGATGAATCGCATGCCCGGCCTTTCCGATGTTGTTCGATGCGGTTGCTGTTTGCGTTGTTTGCGTTGCTCGGCTTGAAGCGGAAAAACAAAAAGACCCTTGGAAATCCAAGGGTCTTGTCTGTGCCCGAGACGGGACTTGAACCCGTACGGTCGTATAAAATAACCACTAGCACCTCAAGCTAGCGCGTCTACCATTCCGCCACCCGGGCAGGTGTCGTTTGGACAACGAGATAGAACTATACACGAGCATGACGATCATGCAACTTACGGCGTGTTGCCTGTATTTCCAACGGTTTTGCGGTCGGTTGGGACTCATCGGTAGGCTGGGATGCATGACGAATGCCCTGTTTCTTTTTGATCCCGCGTCCGATGGCGTGCCCGTGAACGCCGATGAGCTGCACACCGGATGGACGCTGACCCTTCCCGCGGATGTGAAGCGCCACGCGCTCAAATCCATGCGCATCGGTGTGGGGGAGGAGCTGCAGCTGTCCGACGGCCGCGGCCTGCGCATCGAAGCAGAGGTGGACGATGCGGACAACGGCGTGGTCCATGTCAAGTCCGTGGGCCGCGAGCCGGCGCCCGTGACCCGTCTCGCGCTCATCCAGGCCCTTGCCAAGCAGGGGCGCGACGAGGAGGCCATCGACGCCTCCACGCAGATCGGCGTGGACGAGGTGATCCCGTGGCAGGCCGACCGGTCCATCGTCAAATGGAAGGACGGCAAGACCGATCGCAAGTGGGGCGCCGTGCTCGACGCCGCCACCGAGCAGTCCCGCCGGTCGTGGCGGCCCGAGCTCGCCGACTGCGTGAACACCAAGGGCGTGGTGGCGATCTGCCGTCGCGCGTGCGTGCACGGCGACATGGTGGTGGTGCTCCATCAGGACGCCAACGAGACATGGGACGGCGTGGAGCGCGCCGTGCGCGAGCTGGCCGACCGCACTCTGGACGACGGCCGCGCACGCACGATCCATGTGGTCGTGGGGCCCGAAGGCGGCATCAGCGACGACGAGATCGCCGCGTTCAAGGCCGCCGGCGCCTATGTGTGCGTGCTCGGGCGCAACATCCTGCGCGCGGCGACGGCCGGCCCCGTGGCCCTGACGCTGCTCGCCCGCGCGCTGGGACGATTCTGAGGGACGGTTCTGCGGGACGGCTTCGACGAAACATCGCGTGGGGGCAATAGCATGGAGGCGTACGCACAACATCGAAGGAGCGTTATGAGCGAAGCCAACGACTGCCTGTTCTGCAAGATCATCGCCGGGGACATCCCCAGCAGCAAGGTCTATGAGGACGAGACCACCTATGCATTCAAGGACATCAACCCCAAGGCCAAGGTCCATGTGCTGGTGGTGCCGAAGAAGCACTACGCCAATGTGTCCGAGCTCGCCAAGGATGATCCGGCCGAGCTCGCGCACATCGCCGAAGTGGCGCAGTCCATCGCCAACGACGCCTACAACGGATCGTTCCGTCTGGTGTTCAACACCGGCCTGGATGCGGGCCAGACCGTGTTTCATGTCCACGCACACGTCCTGACCGGCGAAAAGTTCGACGAGTAGGGGCGTCCGTTCGTGGCTACGACGACACGCACCATCACCCTGCCGCCGGAGCTTGACCCGGTGGCCGTGCTCGGTCCGGTTGATCAGGTGATCCGTGAGGTGGAACGGGCGTTCCCGGACCTCACGATCATCGTGCGGGGCAACCGCATCGCGATCATGAACCGTTCCAAATCCACCGAAGCCCAGGCCTCGCAGGCCGAGGACGTGATCGAGACGATCATCCAGGCCGCCTACGACGCCCCGATGGACGCGGACACGGTCCGGCGCATGCTGGACAAGAACGCGCTGCGCAACAGCCAGCACCACCGCGTCCAGACCGCGGCCAAGGGATCGGGCCGTGCCTCGCGCGCAACCTTCCACACCGTGGGCGCGTCCGCGGGGGACCCGTCGCAGGGTTCCGGAAAGCCTGCCACCGCGGGCGAGTTCGCGGACATGCGCGACCAGCGGCGCAAGCCCCAGGTCCCCGGCGTGATCACCTACGCGCTCGGCGTGCCCGTGCGCGCCAAGACCGCCGGTCAGGTCGCCTATCTCAACGCGATCGAGCAGCACACCATCACGTTCGCGATCGGTCCGGCGGGCACGGGCAAGACCTATCTGGCCGTGGCCAAGGCGGTCGCCGCCTTCCAGGACCGTCGCATCCGGCGCATCATCCTCACACGTCCCGCGGTGGAGGCCGGCGAGAATCTGGGCTTCCTGCCTGGCACGCTCAACGAGAAGGTGGACCCCTACCTGCGCCCGCTGTACGATGCCCTCTCGGACATGCTCGGCGCGGACCAGCTGCACCGGTTCATGGAGGACGGGACCATCGAGGTGGCCCCGCTCGCCTACATGCGAGGCCGCACCCTCAACGACGCCTTCGTGATCCTCGACGAGGCACAGAACACCACCGAGCAGCAGATGAAGATGTTCCTGACGCGTCTGGGCTTCAACACGAAGATGATCATCACCGGAGACGTCTCGCAGGTGGATCTGACCGTCACGCGTTCGGGCCTTGCCACGATCGAGGGCATCTTGGGCGGGATCGACGACATCGCCTTCGCCCATCTGGGCGCCGACGACGTGGTGCGCCACAAGCTCGTGGGACGCATCGTCGAGGCGTACGACCGTCACGCGGCGATCGCCGGCGACCACAGCCGGGATGCCCGGCGGAGGGGCCGTGGCGCTTCGCGCGGCGATGCGGGGGACAACGGCTTTAGGGATAACAGCACAAGGGAAGACGCAAAGGAAACGGATGAGCGTTGAAGTAACCAATGAAACCGTCTGGAACATCGATCCCAAGGTGTTCTCGGATCTGGGCGTGTGGGTCATGGACCAGATGCGCGTCAGCACCCAGTCGGACCTGACGATCATCTTCACCGATCCGGAGCCGATCGCCCAGCTGCACATGCGCTGGATGAGCCTCGAGGGCCCCACCGACGTGATGAGCTTCCCGATGGACGAACTGCGCCCCGGCGACGGTAACACCGTCATGGAGGGCGTGCTCGGCGACATCGTGATCTGCCCGTACGTGGCCGCCCAGCAGGCGGCGGCGGCCGGCCACTCCACCATGGAGGAGATGATGCTGCTCACCATCCACGGCATTCTCCATCTGCTCGGCTACGACCACGTCACCGCCGATCAGGAGCGACAGATGTTCGGCCTGCAGCGCCAGCTGCTGCTCACGTTCCTAGCCCTGAGGTCCGGTCCGCTGCCGCAGGCCGTGCTGCCGGCCGGCGATCCCGACCTGATGGCTCAATATGACAAGAGCGGCCGCTAATCTGGTGCGCGTGCGGTAGGGCGGTTCGCCGATGCGGCCAACCATGCGCATGCGGTGAACACCGCCCGCCGGACAAATCGAGCAAGACTATTTTGGAGTTGACGAACCACTTGATAGACATAGAACCTTCGATATTGGCTCTGGTTATTGTCCTGATCATCATCGCCGGGCTGCTGGTGTGGCTGTCGCTGACCATGGCGTCCGCCGAAGGGGCCGTCGCCCGCGTCACGCGCGCGAGCCTGAACAACCTGACGCTTGAACTGCAGACCGATTCGGAGCTCTCGCAGTTCAACCGCATGAAGAAGATCGACGCGATCCACAGGGTTCAGCGCTACATCGTCGATCGTTCGGCCACGGCCGGATCCTGCGCGTTCTTCCGCATCGTATGCAACGTGATGGACGGCGTGCTGGTCTCCAGCATCGTGACACTGCTCGGCGGCCCGCTGTGGGCGGAGATCCTGTCCGGTTTCCTGTTCGCTTTGGTGGTGGGCGTGCTGTCCGTGCTGCTGCGGCCGCGCATGAGCGGGTCCTTCAAGCCGCTGGACGCCATGATGCGTCATCATCGGATCGTTGGCGTGGCCGTGGCCCTCACCCCCTTTGCGCGCATCGGCTCCGACGCCGTGAACAAGCGCGTGGCGCGCGAGGCCGAGCTCTCCGATGACGAGGAGCTCGAAAAGCTGCAGCGCGAGCAGGGGCGCGCGGTGATCGACCGGCTCGCCGAAAGCCGCGAGGTGGATCCGGAAGTCTCCGAGATGCTGCGCAACGTGCTCACGCTGTCCGAGACGCTGACGCGCGAGATCATGGTGCCGCGCACGGACATGATCTGCATCGAGAAGGGGGAGACCCTCTCCGCCATGCTCAAGCTGTGCTCGCGCTCCGGCTTCTCCCGCGTGCCGGTGATCGGAGACAGCGTGGACGATCTGATCGGCGTGGCCTATCTCAAGGACGCCGTGCGGGCCACCGCGTTCAACGCCCAGGCCATTTCGCGCCCGGTCGAGTCGATCGTGCGCGATCCGCTGCTCGTGCCCGAATCCAAGCCGGTGGACGATCTGTTCCATCAGATGCAGAAGCAACGCCAGCACGTGGCCATCGTCGTGGACGAATATGGCGGCATCGCGGGTCTGGTGACCATCGAGGACACCCTTGAACAGATCGTCGGCGAGCTTGAGGACGAGCATGACCGCACCCAGCACGCCGAACCCGTCAAGGTGGGCGACCACAAGTGGAAGCTGCCTGCCCGAACGCCCATCGCCGATCTCGAGGAGATGTTCGAGATCGACATGGACGAGGACGACGTGGATACGGTCTACGGCCTGCTCACCAAGGCGCTCGGCCGCGTGCCGATCGTGGGCGCGTCCGCCGTCACCCGTGGTCTCAAGCTCACGGCGGTGGATTCCGCCGGCCGCCGTAAGAAGGTGTCGACGATCCTCGTCGAGCCCGCAGGCTTGAATGATGGTTCCATCCCCATCGAACCGTCCGGCGATGACGAGGAATCGGACGAGCGCGCGCATGAGTCGCGCAAGGACGGCCACAAAGACAAACACAAGGAGAACAATGACCGATAACGATCTCGCGTCCACCCCATACCGCTCCGGCTTCGTCGCCGTGGTGGGCCGTCCGAACGTGGGCAAATCCACGCTGATCAACGCGCTCATCGGCACGCAGATCGCCATCGCATCCTCCCGGCCCGAAACCACCCGAAAGGCCATCCGCGGCATCCTCACCACGCCCGACGCGCAGCTTGTGCTGGTGGATACCCCCGGCATCCACCGTCCGCGCACGCTGCTCGGCCAGAGGCTCAACGACGTGGTGGACGAGTCGCTGTCCGACGTGGACGTGGTCGCGTTCCTCCTGCCCGGCGACCAGAAGATCGGCCCCGGCGACAAGCGCATCCTGTCGCGCCTGCGCTCCGATTTCGCCACCAAGCGCGAGGACGGCACGTGGAACTGGAAGGTCCCGCTGATCGCCATCGTCACCAAGATCGACACGCTCAGCCGCGAGGAGCTGGTCTCCAAGCTCATCGAGATCAATGAATTCGCCGATTTCGCGGACATCGTGCCGGTCAGCGCGCTGGAGCACGACAACCTCGACGAGGTGCGCAAGGTGCTGATCGAGCACACGCCCGAAGGCCCGCAGATGTACCCCGACGATCAGGTGACCGAGGAACGCCCGGAGGACACGATCGCCGAGCTCATCCGCGGCGCGTTCCTGGAGACGCTGGACGACGAGCTGCCGCACTCGCTGGCCGTGGTGGTCGATTCCATCGAGTACCCGCAGGACAACGAGACCGGAGAGGCGTTCAACGGCAAGGCGCTGGTGAGCGTGTCCATCTACGTGGAGCGCGACTCGCAGAAGCCGATCATCATCGGCAAGGGCGCGGCCAACCTCGTGGCCGTCAAGAAGAAGCTGCGCACGCCGGTCAACCGCATCGTGGGGCAGAAGGCCAAGCTCGACCTGCACGTCAAGGTCGCCAAGGGGTGGCAGTCCGATCCCAAGCAGCTGGAGAAGCTCGGCTTTTAGCCTCGCCTCTTCAGCTGCTTGGGATCGCTTCGCGGCCTTGGCGGATTTGGGTGCGATTTGAGACAAAATGGGTCCCCGCTGCGTCTCAAATCGCATCCATTTTCAGAATTGGCGGCGAATTGAGACAGAAAGAAGGGCGAACGTGTCTCGAAACGCCACCAAAAATGAGAACGGGGGCGATTCGAGACACATGGATGTGCCGACAGGCGCGCATGAGCGCGGGGCCGTTGACGTCTGCATCCCCTCAACCCCAGATGTCTGTGCCGAGGTTGCATTGGATCGCTTTGTTCATCGGCACCCGATGCTCGTACAAAGTCCGCCGGACGTCACCCAGTGCATCAAGCTCGTTATAGAACAAGCGAAATACGTCCACGCCCTGACGCTCCAAGCAACGCTGGCGATCGCGCTCCTTCTCCACCACCTGCTGCAGCGTTTGCGTTCCGACCATCGTCGGATCGACGTACTTGCGTGTGCCGTCGAGTTCACACGCAACCTTTGATCCATCCGCCCGATTCCAAACCATGTCCAGACGATGGGATTTCCTCGGATCGTCCAGACACCTGACCGTCTGCTGCAATTGCGGTACATCGGCGCCGCACTCATGCAGGATTCCCTGGCATTTGGACTCCCCGCCGTTCTCGCTCAGTCCGTTGGCGAGATCAATCGTCTGGGATGCCTTGGTCCAATGCCGGTCATGGCGGTGGTTCATCGCGTGATCGTGCAATGCGGTGTTGGTGGTTTTTCCCAGGCGCAATGCGGAATCGGCGAATCCCAATGCGCGGCTGGTCAGGAACGTCGCCGCGCAATCGTATACGGTCGTTTCCACGGACGTGACCAATATGCCGTCGGCCCGTAGTGTGGCGGTTTGATCGGACATCGGGATCGCCCTGATGCCGTTGGCGCAGGCCGTGCGTTCCGGCCGCCGAACGGCTCGATATATGGTTTTCGACAGTTCATATAGGCAATCCAACCCCAGCACCAGCGCGGCCGAAGGGCCCGCGAAGGTCCAGTCCGGATGCATCAGTGCCAACGCGCGTATGATGTGCAGCGCCTGTTCGTTGGGATTCAGCGATTGCCAATAGGAGCGCTCCGCATATAGACCGCGAAAGGGTCTGACCAGAACGCCTTGGAGTACACGTCTGCTGAGTGTTCGTCGGGCTGTGGCATCCGGGGGAATGATGCAACGGCGCTGTGTGCGGGCCTGCGTGTAGAGAGCGGCGATGGATGCGATTTCGGGCATGATGGGATGGCCTTTCGTTTTTGCGGGCATCCCTCAACCCGATATCAGTTTATCGTCGAGCGGCTTAAGGCGCAATGCGGTGGTGGGTTGCGTACGGCGGGTTGCTGTTGTGTCCTGTTGCGTCCTAAATCGCATCCGATCGTGGGAATGGTGGCGATTCGAGACACAGGGGAAGGCGGATTTGTCTCAAATCGCAGCCAGTTCTGGAAACGGTGGTGGTTTGAGACGCAGCGGGGTGGGGCAGTGTCTCAAACCACCACCAAAAATGGAAATGGTGGCGATTCGAGACGCGGGGGAAGCGTTATGTGTCTCGAATCGCCACCAAATAGCATCGGATCGGCGGCACCACGGCGGCACCCGCCGGCGGCCGAGCCGCGCCGAGCTGCGGCTACTTGCGCTTGGTGTACATCTGGGTGTTGAGCAGCTGCGTGTAGCGCGCGATCACCTTCGGGCGGATCACCTTCAGGGAGGCGGTCATGAGGCCGTTCTCCTGCGTGAACTCCTCGGGCAGGATGATGAACTTGCGCACGGACTCGGCGCGGGAGACGCCCTCGTTCGCCATATCCACGTACTTCTGCACCTCGGCGCGCACGGCTGCGTTGGTCGCGGCCTCCTCGAGAGGCATGTTGCGGTCGAGGCCCTTGGCTTCGAGCCACGGGCGCAGGGTCTCCTCATCCAAGGTGATGAGCGCGGAGATGAACGGGCGCTTGTCGCCGAGCACCAGCGCCTGCGAGACGATTTCGCAGCGCTGGATGACCTCCTCGATGGGTCCGGGGGAGACGTTCTTACCGCCGGCCGTGATGATCAGGTCCTTCTTGCGACCGGTGATGTACAGGAAGCCGTCCTCGTCGAGTCGGCCCAGATCGCCGGTGGCATGCCAGCCGTCCGGGGTGAAGGCGTTTTCCGTGGCCTCCTCGTTCTTGTGATAGCGATGGAAGACGATCGGGCCGCCCACCTGGATCTCGCCGTCCTCGCCGATGCGCAGCTTGAAACCGGGGAACGCGACGCCCACGGAGCCCTGATGGTAGGGCACGCCGATCGGGTTGAACGCGCAGGGGGCGGTGGTCTCGGTAAGGCCATAGCCCTCGTAGACGGGGATGTTCGCGCCGCGGAAGAACGCCATGAGCTCCGGATCCAGCGGTGCGCCGCCGCACACGATCCAGCGGGTCCTGCCGCCCAGCGCCTGACGCAGCGACTGGTAGACGACCGGATCGAACGCGGCGCGCTTGGCCGTGGCGACCAGACCGGCCTTGCCCTTCTCGCTGATCTCCGCCATGTAGTCCTGCGCGGCCACCACGGCGGCGGCGAACGCGACGCCCTTGGGGCCGTGACCGGCTTTCTGGGAGGCGGCGTTGTAGACCTTTTCGAGCACGCGGGGCACCACGATCATGACGGTGGGCTTGGCCACCTGAAGATCGGCGAGCAGCGTCTTGATGCCGGTGGCGATGTAGATGCGCATATCGGTGGCCACCACGATGTAGTTGATCGCGCGCGCGAAGGTGTGGGCCTGCGGCAGGAACAGGAGGATGGAGCCCTTCTTGTCCTTGAGGAGATCGGGCATGTAGTCGCGCAGGTTGAAGGCGTCCGTGCAGTAGTTTTCGTGGGTCATCTCGACGCCCTTGGGGGCGGAGGTGGAACCGGAGGTGTAGATGATCGAGCACAGGTCGGTCTTGCGCAGGGAGTCGATGCGCGCGTCCAGTTCCTCGTCGGTCACCGCGCTGCCATATGCGGCGATCTCCTCAAGGCCGCCGGTCTCGATGCAGATGATGTGCTCCAGCGACGGGCAGTCCTCGATGGCCCCGTTGGCCTTCTCGCGCATGTCCGTGTCCTGCACGATGAGCAGACGGGCGTCGGAATTGTTCACGATGTTGCGGATCTGCTCGGCCGAATCGGTGTCGTAGATGGTGGCGAGCACGCCGCCGCACGCCATGACCGCGCAGTCCGTGAGATCCCATTCGTAGGAGGTGCGGCACATGAGCGCCACGGCATCGCCCTTCTTCAGGCCGTAGTGCAGCAGTCCCTTGGCCACGCGGCGGGCTTCGGCGAGGAATTCGTTGGCGGTCTTGGTGACCCACTGGTCGCCAACCTTGAACGTGTAGAGCGGATCGTCGCCCATGCGCTCGGCGCGATCCTTGTAGACGCTGTAGATGGTGATGTGGTCGTCCAGCGGGGGATTGCCGGCCGTCTCCGTGGTGAGCAGTCCGGTGGCCTGGTCGATGAACGTGGTGGTGGGGTAGCCGGGACCCCATTCGTCGGTGTGGGGCAGCGCGACGGCCTCATCGCCGGCCGCTGCTTGGGCATCCGTTACGTAGTCGGGCTGATCGCTCGAGTCGTCGCTCACCGGGTGGGCGAAATCGTCCTCCAGGTTCAGGGCCCTTCGAGTGATCTCGACGGCCTGGTTCTTGAGCGAATTGATGATTGACACGGCTGGTCTCCTTCAACGTGTTTGGTCAACGTGTTTGCGCGGGGAATGGCGTCTTCTTCGGTTCGAGTGTAGCCGTTCGGACCCGGCTCGTCACCTTACGGTGGCGTAGGTAAAGGGTTTGCGGGGTTGGGCGGGGCTGTTATTCTCATCCTGAAGCGTAGCGGAGTCGAAGGATCCTTAACCTTGTGCGCAAATTAAGGATCCTTCGCCTCCGGCCTACGGCCTGTGCTCAGGATGACGGCGACCGGGCTTCGCTCAGGATGACGTTAGGGCAGTTTGTCCGCGGGCTGTGTATAATCGATTTCTGTTGCTTTGGCGAGGGAACCGTGCAGCCATGGGCTGCGCGAGTTCCGTTATCGACTCGGCGTGAATCACCCTTCCCTTGGGGTGCTCTGCGGTGCGTCGTGGCGCCGAAGGCAGAAGACAGTAACAACTCCAAGGAGAAATATCATGGCACACACCATCGTGCTTGAGGGCGAGACCCGCAACGAGTTCGGCAAGGGCGCTGCCCGCCGCATGCGCGTCGCCAACCAGATCCCGGCGACCATCTACGCCGGCGGCGCCGAGCCGGTCTTCATCAAGCTCCCGGCCAAGGAGACCACCTACCAGCTGCGCAACCGCAACGCCCTGTTCAACGTCAAGTTCGACGGCCAGAGCAAGATGGCCATCGTCAAGGAAGTCCAGCACAACCCGGTCAAGCGCAACATCGAGCACATCGACTTCTACGAGGTCCGCGCCGGCGAGAAGGTCAACGTGACCGTGCCGGTGTTCGTCGAGGGCCTGCCGAAGGGCGCCGCCGTGGCGTTCGTGGACATGCAGCACCTTGAGGTCCGCGCCGATGTGGCCAACCTGCCCGAGAAGATCGTCATCGACGTCAACGGCCTGGCCGACGGCGAGAAGGTCCTCGCCAAGGACGTCAAGCTGCCCGAGGGCGCCGAGCTGCTCGTGGACGATCCGGAGGAGTCCGTCGTGACCGTCGAGGTCCCGGAGGATGCCGCCCCGGAGACCCCGGCCGCCGCCCCTGCCGCCGACGCCGCCGCCGCTCCGGCCGCCGACGCCGCCAAGGCCTGATTGTTCCCCGATCGCTTCGATCGGTCAGACGGGGAGTCCGCGAATCGTGCGGGCTCCCCGTCTTGCGTAATCGGCCCGCCCGATGGCCGGTCATAGGTTTTCAGAATGTGAACCAGATCACCACAGGGCCCGTCCGATGTGCCATAGTGCAAGCTAGGCCCGGCGCCACAAGCGCTAGGCATACGATCATCAAGCGCCACCCGCGGATGCGCATCGCGTCCCGTCCGGGCGGCGTCTACAAAAGAAGCAAAGAATATGACTGAAGCATCTCATCACGATCCGGCGGCGCTGGACAAACTCACCGAAGCGTTCACCGTCCTGCCCAACGACAACCCGGCCTCCGACGCCAAGCGTCAGGAGCTCATCGACAAGCCGGCGTTCGGTCAGGTTTTCTCCGACAACATGACCCACATGACCTGGACCAAGGGCGAAGGCTGGTCCGATCGCCGCATCGAGCCGTACGCGCCGCTCAAGCTGGACCCGGGCGCCTCTGTGCTGCACTACGCGCAGGAGGTCTTCGAGGGCCTGAAGGCGTACCGTCACGCCGACGGCTCCACTTGGCTGTTCCGCCCGGACGCGAACGCCGAGCGCTTCCAGAACTCCGCCAAGCGCCTGTACCTGCCCGAGCTGTCCATCGACGACTTCCTGGGCTCCGTGGCCGCACTGGTCAAGCGCGACGCCAACTGGGTGCCGTCCCGCCGCGAGTACACGCTGTACATGCGCCCGTTCATGTTCGCCTCCGAGCCGTTCCTGGGCGTGCGCGCCCCGCAGGAGGTGGACTACTGCGTGATCGCCTCCCCGTCCGGCCCGTACTTCCCCGGCGGCGTCAAGCCGGTGAGCATCTGGGTTGAGGACAAGTGGTTCCGCACCGGCCCCGGCGGTACCGGCTTCGCCAAGTGCGGCGGCAACTACGCGGCCTCCCTGCTCGGCGAGTACACGGGCATCGAGAACGGCTGCCAGCAGGTGTGCTTCGTCGACGCGGCCACCAAGACCTACCTTGAGGAGCTTGGCGGCATGAACATGATGGTCGTGCACAAGGACGGCCACGTGGAGACCCCGTCCCTGACCGGTAACATCCTGCCGGGCGTCACCCGTCGCTCCCTGATCCAGCTCATGCAGGACCGCGGCATCGACGTGGTCGAGACCATGATCAAGCTGAGCGATCTGCTGGACGACATCAAGTCCGGCGAGGTCACCGAGGTGTTCGCCTGCGGCACCGCCGCCATCATCACCCCGATCGGCCGCTTCAAGTCCAAGGACTTCGACGTGACCGTGGCCGACGGTGAGTCCGGCGAGCTCACGCTGGATCTGCGCAACGAGCTGCTGGGCATCCAGCTGGGCGAGCGCGAGGATCCGCACAACTGGATGTGGAAGGTGTGCTGAGCTTTTAGCTGGCTGAATGGGCCCCTTGCGAACCACCGTGTTTGCAAGGGGCCCATTGTTTGCCTGCCGCAGTGAGGTATGCTGGTGTTACGCGATGAAACGGGGTGAGGCAAATGAGCAGATTGGCATTGAGGCAGCGACCGACACTGGATTTTAATCCCGAGCGCTATGCGAGGGCCATGCGCGGAGCGGCGATTGAAGGCACCGATCTTGAGACGGAAGTCAGGCGCCTGATTGATCGTTATGCGGGATACGCCGATGATGACTATAAAAGTTCCAACGTTCTGCCCGGCGAGTCGGTGTACCGTACGCCTGATGAAACCAAAGCGCACTTCATGGGTCTGCTGGAGCGCTTGTAATGTTTGAGATCCGTTCCAAGGGCAGGGAGTTTGATAGACGGTTGGAGCGCTTGGGACGGTACGATCGTTCGCTCGCCATGGAGCTTGTGCACCTGATGTATGAGGAATTGCAGGTGAATGGATGTGTGCCGTCCGTGTATCGGCCCCATGTGCTGGACAACCCAGGCGGCCGGTACAACGGATGCGTGGAATTCCATCTTGCCGATGATGTGTTGGTCATATATTGGCCGCCCAAACCGGATCAATTCATACGCATGCTGGACATATGCACCCATGAGGAGCTGAGAACCGGGCGCTATTCGTCGCAATGGCCTTACGGATAGCGCCCATTCATTATGCCGTGGTCGTAGTGACCGCAACGGCCGCAGCGCGCACAGCCCCTACCGCGTCTTGAAGAGGCGGAAGAGCTGGGACTCGCGGATGAGCAGGGTGGCGGCCAGCGAGGCGATCATCGTGCCGGCGAACACGGACAGAGGCGTGCGCAGGGCGGTCAGAAGCACCAGATCGGGGGAGGATGGCGCCCATCGCCAGCAGTAGGCGGTGAGCAGCCCGGCGGAGGCCAAGGCGCCCAGTCCCGCCCAGATGAGCGTCTCCACGCCCACCTCGAACAGCTGATCGGTCTTGCGCTGACCGGAATGCAGGGCGCCCGCGTACTCCAGTCGGCGCCGGCGCACCGAAACGGCGCCGATCAGCAGACCCACCGCAAGCCCGATGACGGGCATGAACCGCGTCACGCGCGCGAAGTAGAGGGCGGTGGCGTCGTAGCGCTGGCCGAAGCTCTTGTTGAGCTGCATCACGCCGCTGGTGGGGCCCGCGGAATCCGCCGATCCGCCCGAGATCACCGTGGTGTACAGCAGCGCGGTGAGCGAGGATCCACCCGGCCACTGCTTGGCCCAGCATTCCTGATAGGTGCGGCTGGCATCGGTGGAGGAGGGGGTGAGGACCGCGTAGGCGAAGCGGGTGTCTCGGCCGTCGTTGGGCCAGTCGAACACGCCGGCCACGCGCACGGTGCCGTTGGTGGTTTGCAGGCTGCCGCCGGTCACCAGACCGAAGTCGTTCGCCACGTCTCGCGACACCCAGATGCCGTTCGCATCGGCCTTGAGCCGGCGCGTCTGGTCGCCCATGGCGATGAGTCCCAGCATGCCGGGCGTGACCTCGTAGCTGGACAGGGATTTGCCGGGGGTGGATGCGGGCGCCACGGTGGGGCCGGTGCGCATCGCGCCGGCCGCCTGCGGTCCGTTCACGGAAGTGACGAGACGATCGCACGCGCCGCCGTCGATGGGAGCGCCGCCCAGGATCATGCTCACGTCCGCATAGGAGTTGATGCGCGTGACCGCCTCGGTTTCCTGCGCGATCACGGTGTTCGCCTCGTAGCCGCCGAGCAGTGTGGCGGACACCATCACGGCGATGAGGAAGGCGATGGCCTTGGCCGTCCCCGAACCGATGTTGCGCAGGGCCTCGCCGACGAGTTCAGACAGTCGCATGATCGGCCCCTTTCGCCGGAATGGACGCCATGGCCGGGGTAGACGCCATGGCCGGTGCAGCCTGATCGTCTCCGGGCTCGCCGGACAAAGCCCCGCCCGGTGCATAGTCGGCCAGATCGATGATCCGCTGACAGGCGTCGCGCGTGTCCGGATCGTGCGTGGCGACCACAACGATCATGCCCTGACCCGCCAGATTGCCCAGCACATGGCTCACGCTGTGCGCCGTGCGGGTATCCAGCTGCGCGGTCGGTTCGTCCACCAGAAGCATGTCCGGCCGGGAGCACACCGCGCGGGCCAGCATGAGCCGCTGCGCCTCGCCGCCCGAAAGCGCGGAGAACGGGCGGTCGGCCGCGTATTTCAGATCGAACAGACCCATCGCGTCCAACGCCTCACGCTCGGCGGTTCCGCGTCGCTCGCCCTTGGCCAGCAGCGGGAAGACCACATGGTCCAGCGCGGTGCGCTCGGGCACGCCGTACGGGTTTTGAAACACCCATCCCACGCGCGCGATGCCGTGGCGCTCCACGGTGCCGGCCGCGGGCTTCTCCCAGCCGGCCAGAATGGACAGCAGCGTCGATTTGCCGCATCCGGAGGGGCCGCACACGGCCACGGTTTCGCCTGGCAGCAATGTGCAGGTCAGATGCTCGAACAACGTGTCCGTGCCGGGGAATCGATGGGCCAGATCGGTGACCACCACCGCCACGGGCGGAAGGGAGACCGGGGGAGCGGGCGGAATGTTTGGCGCGCCCGCGTTCACTGGCATGTCACACCGTCCAACGCGCTGCCCAGAGCCACCTGCGTGGGCGCGGAGCCATCGCCGTCCACCTGCACCAGGCTCACGCCCAGTTCGGAGCCGACGATCGACACGGGCACGGCCTTGCGGTCCACGCCCGCCACGCACGCCTTGGTCTGGTCGCCGCCGCGTCCCACGCCGAACACGCCGGCCGCGGGCACGCGCAGCACCTCCACGGGTTCGCTCAGGGAGAGCGTGGCGTCGAGGCCCTGGGAGAAATCCACCTGGGACTGGCTCGCGTACTGCTGGAACATCTCATTGTCCGTGATTCGTTTGCAGTATTCCGCGTCGTCCACGGACACCTGCCCGGCCGGCAGCGTGGTGGTTTCCCCGAACAGTTCCAGCGTGCGGTCGCGGTCGGAGGGCTGCCCGGCCTTGATGGTGAGGCGCGTCACGCCGCCCGGAATCTCGCCGATCGGCGATCCCGCACTCACCGGGATACCCGCCACGCCCTGCCATGCGGCCGGCACCACGTGCTGCTGCGGCATCCACAGCACATCGGCCAGCATGAGCGATCCGTCATCCGCGGGGGTGTTGCCTGCGGACTTCTGAAGCGCTTTGACCGCGTTGGCGGTGGCCCGCGTGTATGTGGAGGAGTCGGCGGGGGCGCCGTAGCCCAGTCGGGCGAGTTCGGCGTTGAGTGACTTGACGTCGTCGCCCTTCGCGTTCACCGCAAGGTCGCGGTACAGTGGCGTTGCGGTGCTGAGCGCCACGATCACGCGTCCGTTGACCGCAAGCGCGCCCTTGCCGGATTCCAGTCCGCCGCTGGACAGGTCCGCGGTGACCGTGCCCGACGTGTTGAGCAGCAGCTGCCGTTTGGTGGACACCGTGGGCACCACGCTCACCGACTGGCGTCCCTCATAGTTCTGCGTGCTCACGGGGGCGCTGGTCACCTCACCGGGGGCGGACAGCACCGCCGGGGCGCGATCGGGCAGCCACAACGCGCACGCGCCGGCCGTCAAAGCCACCGCCACGATCATCGCAAGCAGCAGCCACGTCACCGATACGCGTCGCGCACCGGAGTTCCCCTTCGTTCTTGGTTTCGCCACGATCGCTCCTTTCCTAGCGTTGCGTGTGATTCTTCCGCTGATGGTCGGTGGTGGGTCTATCCCACGTCGTGGAACGTGTCCTGCTGGGCGTCGACGCCGAACAGGCCGTTGGCGACCATGCAGGCGCGCACGTCCGGGTTGTTGCGGTCGAAGGTGAACTCCCAGTTGTTCTGGTTCTTCTCGCGGTCGAAGTCGTTCGCGGTGTAGTCCTTGGACACCAGGTTGTGCCGGTGCAGGCAGTCCACGATGCCCACCGATGACTCCTGATAGAGGTTCGGGTTGTCCTGCTGCACGGAGTAGACGGCGTCAACGTAGGCGGCGAATTTGAACTGGCAGTCGGCCGAATCGGCGCGGAATTTCTCACCCTTTGCCGGATCGTCGGCGTGAACCGCAGAGGGATGGTACATGCCGTTGGTGTACTTGATGAGCAACGGCTCCACATTGCCCTTGTCGACGACGCACTGCTTGAAATTTGACCACACCGTTTCGTACTCGCCCGGGGAGATGTGTCCGGTCTGTATGGCCTTGTTCAGAATGTCGATCTGCGTCTGGTCGACATTATTGGAATGGGCCATGTCAAGCACTTGTTGGGCGTATGCGGTGAAGGAATCCGCGAGTTTCTTCGTATTGGCCGGGCGTTCGGACGTGGATGATTGCGCGGTGGCCGAGGGCGACGGGGCGGCCGACGTGGGGCTGCACGCGCCCATGAACAGTACGCCGCTTACGCATGCGAGGGCCGCAAGCCGGCTGCCCCATCTACCTGACATGGCGAAACCCTCTTTCAGCGACGGCCCAAGCCGGCTGCGGCATAGTCGTATTCGGTGGACGCCCAGTTGCCATTCCATACCGAGGCCTCAGCATGCATCCCGCCGATCTTGTTGTCAACTGTGAAGTTAGTTGGGGTGTCTTGCCTCGCATAGGCGTAATGTTCGTATTTTGCGCTGTAGGAGCTGGCGTCGGAACGGGTGCCGTTCCAGTTCCATGCGGCGATGATGTTGGCGTTGTTGAGCTGTCCAGAGTCGGCCTGCGCGGTTTGCACGCCGACGGCGAGCGTGAGGCTCACGGCCAGTGCCGCGGCGGTTGCGGATACAGCTTTCCTGCTCATGTTATTCCCCTTCTGTTGTACTGCTTTGTATTCCGTGGGAGAGATTCGCCCCCCCCCTTGTTCCATTAAACCACGGGCGGGCTCTAGTGATCGTTGCAACACCTGACCGACCGACGGGAGGATCAGATGGAGACGGACACGAAGAGCGCGGCCAGATGGGTGTTCGAGGACGTGGAATACGCCACGCGCGGCGAGATGTGCG
>NZ_RZNZ01000039.1 GCF_008698145.1 Bifidobacterium vespertilionis | reverse complement strand
GTGTTGTGACCCCCCATGTGGATGACGTGGTGGATAGGCCGGGTGTGGAAGCCGTGCGAGCGGTGGAGCTGACCGGTACTAACGGGGGAACGGCAATCCCGATTCGCACATTTCTTGTGCGTGTGGTTGGGGTGTTGTTGGCATGCGTTTGGGTGGCATGGAGCATTGATGGTTCTGCGATACGAGGAGACAGGTGAATGTTCGCGTCCGTTGTCCGGTTCCCGGACCGCCGCCCCCACACGGGGCTTGTTGGTCTTGTGTGGTGTTTGGTTTTGCGGTGGTCATGGCCCAGGGGTGACGCCCGGTTACTTTCCGAACCCGGTTGCTAAGGCCTGGCGCGGTGATGGTACTGCACTCGATAGGGTGTGGGAGAGTAGCAC
>NZ_RZNZ01000038.1 GCF_008698145.1 Bifidobacterium vespertilionis | reverse complement strand
GTACGACAAGCCCAGTGAAAGGATCCTCGCGCTCATCAACGCCTCATGATATGATCGCGTCATCGCGAAGACCACCGTTCGAGGTGGCAAATCACTCAGGTGTTGCAACCACCACTAAAATCCGCCACGCCCCGTGTGAACCGTCCATTCGTACGTACACAAAATGCTACCGAACAAGTCGGATGGCCGTGTGGAATGCGCGCGATGTTGCATCTTCAGTTTTAGATATGCGGAACCGTCCGTCAAGGTTCTTTCGCCGACGGTGGGCGGCGGTCTTATCCCACGTCGTGGAATGTGTCCTGCTGGGCGTCGACGCCGAACAGGCCGTTGGCGACCATGCAGGCGCGCACGTCCGGGTTGTTGCGGTCGAAGGTGAACTCCCAGTTGTTCTGGTTCTTCTCGCGGTCGAAGTCGTTCGCGG
>NZ_RZNZ01000037.1 GCF_008698145.1 Bifidobacterium vespertilionis | reverse complement strand
TACCGGTTGTACAGACGGTACACGTCGGAGCCTTGGGTGTCGGACGCGTACCAGGCCTCGCCCTCCTGGGTCCAGCCCTGGGTCTTGAGATACTCGTACTCCTCGGGGTCCAGCGTGAAATGGTGCGAGCCGTCATACCGGTTGTACAGACGATACACCGGCCTGACCTTGTCGGACTTCGCGTCGGTGAGGAACGCGACGCCCTCCTGATTCCACCCCTGGGTCTTGAGATAGTCGTACTCCTGCCTGTTCACCGTGTACAAATGGCTGGCGCCCTGCGCCATGTACGGGTTGTACAGGCGGTAGACCGGCACCTTCCACTGCGCGTACAGGGTCAGCGACGAGGACACCGGCGTGCCGAAATCGTACGGCTGTTCGCCCTCCGCGTCGCTCGTCCACCGGTAGAACGCGTACCCGTCGCGGACCGGGGCGGCCGGCGCCTCCACGGTGGTCCCGGAGACGACCACGCGGTCAGCGACCGCGGACCCGCCCTGCGAATCGAATGTGACCGTCACGTACGAAACCGACGGACCCGAGGGATACGAGGGGCCGGACGGCTCGCTGGGGCGGACCTTCAACCCGGCGATCGCCGCGGTCAGGCGCGCCTGGGCCGCATCCAACTCCGACTGG
>NZ_RZNZ01000036.1:521-781 GCF_008698145.1 Bifidobacterium vespertilionis | reverse complement strand
GGTGTGCGAGGATGCCCACGAAGTGACGTTGGATGCGCTGGTGAGGGGTGAGGCGACCGTGGATGTGTGAATGAATGGCTCACCGCTCAGGGTGACATGGTCCTGTTCCGTCATCCTGAGCGCAGCGAAGGATCCTTCGTCATTTCGCACAGGGTCATGGTGCAAGAGGTTAAGGATCCTTCGACTCCGCTGCGCTGCGCTCAGGATGACGGAAAAACCATCCCCTGCGATCATCCGAGCCATTGCGGCCGGCGGTGATG
>NZ_RZNZ01000036.1:0-423 GCF_008698145.1 Bifidobacterium vespertilionis | reverse complement strand
TGGCTCGGTGTGCGAGGATGCCCACGAAGTGACGTTGGATGCGCTGGTGAGGGGTGAGGCGACCGTGGATGTGTGAATGAATGGCTCACCGCTCAGGGTGACATGGTCCTGTTCCGTCATCCTGAGCGCGGCGAAGGATCCTTCGTCATTTCGCACAGGGGCATGGTGCAAGAGGTTAAGGATCCTTCGACTCCGCTGCGCTGCGCTCAGGATGACGGAAAACCATCCCCTGCGATCATCCGAGCCATTGCGGCCGGCGGTGATGGCTCGGTGTGCGAGGATGCCCACGAAGTGACGTTGGATGCGCTGGTGAGGGGTGAGGCGACCGTGGATGTGTGAATGAATGGCTCACCGCTCAGGGTGACATGGTCCTGTTCCGTCATCCTGAGCGCGGCGAAGGATCCTTCGTCATTTCGCACAGGG
>NZ_RZNZ01000035.1 GCF_008698145.1 Bifidobacterium vespertilionis | reverse complement strand
TCACGCTGGACCCCGAGGAGTACGAGTATCTCAAGACCCAGGGCTGGACCCAGGAGGGCGAGGCCTGGTACGCGTCCGACACCCAAGGCTCCGACGTGTACCGTCTGTACAACCGGTACACGGGCGAACACCTGTGGACCACGAGCCAGCAGGAGTACGACTACCTGGAGTCTCAGGGCTGGACGAAGGAGGGCGTGGCGTTCAGGGCCTACCTGGCCTAGCGTCCCGCTGATCCGCGAGTCCCGCTGAGGGGCCTGTGGCCTGCCGTTCATTCGGTCGGCCGCGGGCCCCCTTTTTTCGTCATTCTGGGCGTAGCGTTAAGGATCCTTCGGCTTCGCGCTGCGCGCTTCGCTCAGGATGACGAAGCAGCGACCCCGTCATTCTGGGCGAGCGTGCTGGTTTCCCCGTCATCCTGAGCGGAGCGTAGCGGAGTCGAAGGATCCTTAACACTCCCACACCAATGACCTTGTGCGGAATGTCGAAGGATCCTTCGCTGCGCTCAGGATGACGAAGAACACCGCCGTTCCGACTTTGCGCGTCACTGGGCGCGCGTCACGGGGCGCGGACCGGCCGTCACGCGATGCGGATGGCGTCACAGGGTGCGACCGCTCCCCGTGATGCCATCCGGGAGGCCTTGTGCCGCAACGGTTTTCGAGGTACATCACGGGGTGCGATCGCGCCGTGTGACGCAAGTCGCTCCGCGTGACGCGTGAGTCGCTCCGCGTGACGGTCAGTTCGCGCCGTGTGACGCGCGCCCAGTGACGCGCAAAGTCGGAACGGCGGTGTTCTTCGTCATCCTGAGCGCAGCGAAGGATCCTTCGTCCTGTCTCCTCTACACCTCTGTCGCTGCCCCCCACCAACGCG
>NZ_RZNZ01000034.1 GCF_008698145.1 Bifidobacterium vespertilionis | reverse complement strand
TCACAGTGAAAACGCTATCCCCCCCCGCGACGGGACGGTTTTGGCGGGGAATTAAGGATCCTTCGACTCCGCCCTAACGGGCTTCGCTCAGGATGACGGAGAGGGGACCCCGTGTGTGCTCAGGATGACGAGGGTTGCTGCTTTGTCATCCTGAGCGCAGCGAAGGATCCTTGGCCATTACGCGCCAAAGTCATAATGCGGGAAGGTTAAGGATCCTTCGACTCCGCGCTTCGCGCTGCGCTCAGAATGACGGGAAATCGCTCAGCTCACCGGCGAGGTCGGGCCATAGGTCGCGCCATTCGGGGTTGGCGGTTTCGATCAGGGCGTTCTTCTTGGCGCGGGTCCAGCCCGCCCAATAACGCTCGCTGAACTTGAAGCCGGTAACGATAGGAACCATGAAAGATCGCAACGGTTTCGAGTGAAGCGGTCACAGCCGCAAACGTTATTGGGTGTTTGCTAGGACGGGAAAGCGGGCGAAGATGACCATCCAATTACCCTTGCCGGAGACAATGCCCAATATACGCTGGGCTGGTAGTGCGGATTCGGCCCCATCCATTCCGATGGAAGCGCGGTTCACCGTCCCGTGATTGAGCATTTCCATGACAAAAGGGGTACCCAATCGAAGGATTCTTCGTCATGTCGCACCAAGTCATAGTGCAGGATCCTTAACTTCCTGCATGATGACTTTGGTGCGTAATGGCCAAGGATCCTTCGCTGCGCTCAGGATGACGGGAAGCGACCCGGTGTCATCCTGAGCGCAGCGCAGCGGAGTCGAAGGATTCTTCGTCATTGCGCACCAAAGTCATGGTGCAGGAAGTTAAGGATCCTTCGACTCCGGCTACGCCTTCGCTCAGGATGACAGGGAACGACCGTCGTTGTAGCGCTCCGCTCAGGATGACGGAATGTGACTCTTGTCATCCTGAGCGCAGCGCAGCGGAGTCGAAGGATCCTTAACTTCCCATCCGCCCGGCGGGCTACCCGTCGCGGGGGGGATAGCGTTTTCACTGTGG
>NZ_RZNZ01000033.1 GCF_008698145.1 Bifidobacterium vespertilionis | reverse complement strand
GGCGGGCTCTAGTGATCGTTGCAACACCTGACCGACCGACGGGAGGATCAGATGGAGACGGACACGAAGAGCGCGGCCAGATGGGTGTTCGAGGACGTGGAATACGCCACGCGCGGCGAGATGTGCGAGGCGAGGCGGCGACGATACAGGGAGCACCTCGACGCGGGCATGAACTTCACACAGGCCGCCCACGCGGTGGGCGTGTCCAAACGCACCGGCAAGGTGTGGCGCAACGGACGGACACGCGCGAGCGGCAGGAACGAGAAGCCGTCGGTGGACTGGTATCGTTCCACGGTGGACAAACCCAAGCAGATCAACGCGAGATACCTGGACCAGGACGAGCGCGTCAGCATCGCCGACTGGAGGAGGGCCGGAGCGGGCGTGCGCGAGATCGCTCGCCGGATCGGCCGCTCCCCGTCGACCGTCAGCCGCGAACTGGCCCGCAACACGAACCCCGCGACCGGCATGTACGAGCCGTACCGGGCCCAGCAGATGAGCGCGGACCGGCTCAAACGGCCCAAGGCCGCCAAGGTGCGCACGGTGCCCGGGCTGCTCGAGTACGTCCGGGCCGGGCTGGAGGCGCGCTGGAGCCCCGAGCAGATCGCCGGCAGGCTCAGACGGGACTTCCCGGATAATAAGGGCATGCACGTGTGCGCGGAAACGATCTACCAGGCCATCTACGTCCAGGCCAGGGGCGAGCTGAGGAAGGACGTCGCCAAGGCGCTCAGGAGCGGGCGCGCCCGGCGCCGGCCGCGCAGGGACGCGGACGCGCGCAGACCGCGTTTCCGCGAGCCCATGGTCATGATCAGCGACAGGCCCGCCGAGGTCGAGGACCGCGCGGTGCCCGGCCACTGGGAGGGCGACCTGATCTGCGGGGCGGCCAACAGGAGCGCGATCGGCACGCTCGTGGAGCGCACGACCCGGTTCACGATCCTGCTGCACCTGCCCGACGGGCACGACGCCGAGCGCGTCCAGCAGGCCATCATCCGCAAGATGGGGCGTCTGCCGGGCGTCCTCAGGAATTCGCTGACCTGGGACCAGGGCTCCGAGCTCGCGCTGCACAGGCGCGTGTCGACGACGCTGGACATGCGGGTCTACTTCTGCGACCCGCACTCGCCGTGGCAGCGCGGCACCAACGAGAACACCAACGGGCTCCTGCGCCAGTACTTCCCCAAGGGCACCGACCTGTCCGCGTACACGGAGGACTACCTCGACGCGGTCGCCGATGAGCTCAACGACCGGCCCCGCAGGACGCTTGGGTACGACAAGCCCAGTGAAAGGATCCTCGCGCTCATCAACGCCTCATGATATGATCGCGTCATCGCGAAGACCACCGTTCGAGGTGGCAAATCACTCAGGTGTTGCAACCACCACTAAAATCCGCC
>NZ_RZNZ01000032.1 GCF_008698145.1 Bifidobacterium vespertilionis | reverse complement strand
TGTCCAGTTCGAGCGGATAGTTGACAGGTGTCTCGGGGCATGGCTGACACGTGTCTCGGGGCATGGCTGACACCCGGCGCGTGTTGGATGGTATATGGATACACCATCACAACAGCAGACAATGCAATCCGACAACCCCGGCGACGCGGCGCGCGGCGAGTTCCTGCGCAACAAGGCCATCGTCAGGGCCATCACGCAGGGAGCCCCCGTCGCCGAGACGGCGCGCGTGTACGGCGTGAGCCGACAGTGGGCGCACGAGCTCAAACGCCGCTGGGACGAGCAGGGCGAGGCCGGGCTCCTGCCGCGCCCCAGGACCGCGCACCGGATCGCGAACAGGACCGACCCGGGAACCGTCGAACGCATCGTGGCGATCCGGCGCGAACTGGAGGCCGGGGGCCTGGACGCGGGCCCCGAGTCCATCGCCGCCAGGCTCGAGCGCGCGGGCGTGGAGCCGCCGGCGAACTCCACGATCCACCGCATCCTCAGGAAGGCGGGCCTGGTGCGCCCCGAGCCGAGGAAGCGGCCGAAGTCCTCGTACACGAGGTTCGAGGCCGACCTGCCCAACGAGACCTGGCAGTCGGACTTCACCCACTGGCCGCTCGCGGACGGCACGGACGCGCTCGTCGTCTCCTGGCTCGACGACCACTCCAGGTTCCTCCTGTACTCGCGCGCGCACGCGACGGTCACCACGAGGGTGATCGAGGAGTCGTTCCGCCTGGCGTGCTCCCGGTACGGGATCCCCGCGTCCACGCTCACCGACAACGGCACCGTGTACACGACCCGGATGCGCTCGGCCGAGCCCGGCCCGTTCGAGCGCACGCTCGCGCTGATGGGCGTGCGCCAGAAGAACGGCAGCCCCTACCACCCCCAGACCCAGGGCAAGATCGAACGCTGGCACCGCACCCTTAAGCAGTGGCTCGCCGCCAGGCCCCTCGCGCGCGATCTCGACGGGCTCAACGCGCAGCTCGACGAGTTCCGCCGCGAGTACAACGAGGAACGCCCCCACCGCGCGCTGGGGCGGCGGACCCCCAAGGAGGCGTACGAGGCGAAGGGCAAGGCCGGCCCCGATCCCGAGATCGCCGCGCGCGAGCAGGCCAGGCGCGACGCGGACGGGCTCCGGGCCGAACGCGAACGGCCGGCGGCCGTCGACGTGACCGCCCCGGCCGTTCGCCGCAGGGCCGACGGGCGCGGCTGCGTCTCGTGGAGCGTCGCCGGGCGGCGGCGCACCGTCAACATCGGCAAGGGGAACGCGGGCAGGGTCGTGGAGCTGGAGGTGGTCCATGGCGTGGTCACCGCCATCGACCCGGACACCGGCGAGATCCTCGTCGACCAGGCGCTTGACGCCTCCCGGGACTACCAGCGCCGCCGGCCCCTGCCGGATGGCAACGATGCCCCGAGACAGGCGTAAACCATGCCCCGAGACATACCGTCAACCATGCCCCGAGACATCCGTCAATTATGCCCCGAGACAATACA
>NZ_RZNZ01000031.1 GCF_008698145.1 Bifidobacterium vespertilionis | reverse complement strand
GGTACGACAAGCCCAGTGAAAGGATCCTCGCGCTCATCAACGCCTCATGATATGATCGCGTCATCGCGAAGACCACCGTTCGAGGTGGCAAATCACTCAGGTGTTGCAACCACCACTAAAATCCGCCCGTTGTACGATCGGCCGTGATGTCATACTCATCCATTCCAACTCCCCCCGCCCCGCCGACCTTCGAATGGTCCGGCCCGGCGCGCACGCACCTCGTCACGCTGACTGACCGGGGCGATCTGCTGTTTTTCCTGGCCCTGCTCACGCTGCCCGTCGACGGTACGGTGATCGGCCTGTACGCCCCCTTCTGGACGCCCATCTCCCCGTGGCTGTTCCTGCTGTACGCGCTCGTCAACTGGCGCGAACTGCCGAACGTGTACCGTCATTTCCGCGTCTGGTTTCTGTTTCCGGCCGCACTGATCGTGCTCTCGTCGTTGGGCTGGGCCACCGTCGCGTTCCATCCGGTGGCGGCCGTGACCAGCTGGACGGCCGTGGTGGGCGCGCTGGCCTGTCTGGTCGCGGTGGACATCGCCGTGCGGCTCAAGGGACTGCGATGGCAGGACATGATCCGCACGATCATCATCGCCTACTGGTTCGCCTTTGCGGTGGGCGTGCTGCAGTGGATCGGCGTCGTCGCGCATCTGGGATCGGTGCAGGGCTACTTCGGACATCTCATGGCCCGGCCATACAGTTCGCCCGATTCGAAATGGGGAGGCGGACGGCCGCAGTTCCTGTTCGCCGAGCCGAGCTACATCGGCATGCATTTGTTCGGCGTGCTGCTGCCGCTCATGTGGCTGATGCGCACGCGAGACCGCATCTACGTCAAGCGCCTGCGCGATCTGATCGTCGCATTCGCGGCCGGTTCCGTGCTCATGGGCGCCGGCGTGCGCATCATCCTCGATTCGCTTGTGGCGCTGATCATCGTGATCGTTGAGCGGACGCGCTGGCGCAAGCCGGAATCGCGCAACCGCGGCATCGTGGCGCTGATCGTCACCGGCATCGCGGGCGTGCTCAGCATCGCGCTCAACAGCCGGCTCAATTCGATCGCGGAGAACGGCATGATGGGCGACGGATCGTTCTTCGCGCGCATCTGGCAGTCACTCGGCCCCCTGTGCGGCATGATCGAACGCCCCTCCACCATCCTCACCGGCTACGGGGCCGGCAATATCGACGACGCCACGCACACCGGCGCGGACATGGCCCGCAGCACGCTGGAATCATTGCATCTGGACGCCACCAATGCCTACGGCTGGTACCGTTCGATGACCCCGGACACCATCTGGACCATGAGCGCCTACACAAGTTTCCTCGTCGAATACGGCCTTGTGGGACTGGTGCTGCTCATCGCGCTGGTCGCGCATCACATCGGTGCCCGACGCGCGTGGAACAAGACCGTCGTCTGCTGGTTCGCGCTCGTCGCATACCTGTACATCCAGTTCGAGGGGTACGCCTTCTACGCCATCCCTCTGCTGGTGTGGGCGGTTTCGATGGAATACGGCTTGGAACCGAAGGACGGCGCGTCCGACGATCTGGCTGTGGTGGCCACGCTGCGCCGCTTTCTGGACCGTATGATGACCCGGCAGACGCGCCCGAACACGACGAACGCCGTCAAGCCCTGACGTGGCCCGCGTCGCACGCCATGTCACGACCCACGTCACGACCCGCGTCACATGTGTAGTAGAAACGGACGGAAATAGGCCCGAAATCGTCCGTTTCTACTACGTCCGTTTCTACTACACGTAAACCGCACGCGGGCGCCCCGGCGTCCCGATCTGCCCAGTTTGCGGCCGACGATCGGTCAGACGTTGCCACGGGCCTTCTGATCAGCCCACGACTGCGACTGCACGTACGTAACCGGATCGGCGCCGATGCGGCCTTCAGGGGCATCCAGCGCGTCGATGGCGGCCAGTTCCTCGGCGGTCAGATCGAACAGGGTGGCGGACGCGAGGTTCTGGCGCATGCGATCAGGATGCTTGGATTTGGGAATGATGATGCGGCCCGACTGCGTATGCCAGCGCAGCACCACCTCCGCCGGCGTAACCTGATGGGCCTCGGCCGCGGCCACGATCGGCTCGGCGGACATGTCGCCGCCATGTCCCAGCGGGCTCCATGCCTCCACCGCGATGCCATGCTCCGCGCAATACGCGCGGGTGGCGGGCTGAGAATAGCGCGGATGGTTCTCGATCTGGTTGACGGCCGGCAGCTCGCCGGAATCCTCCCTGAGCGCCTCCAGATGTTCGGGCAGGAAATTGCTCACGCCGGCCACGCGGATGGAACCCTCCTCGCGCAGCTTGAGCAGCGCCTTCCACGTCTGACGATAGGCGTCGATGCGCGGCATGGGCCAGTGGATGAGGTACATGTCCACCACGTCGAGGCCGAGCTTCCTGCGCGACTCCTCGAATGCGATCAGCGTCTGATCATAGCCCTGATCGCAATTGCGCAGCTTGGTGGCCACAAACACCTTGCCCGCCATACCAGTGGCCTTGAGGGCCGCGCCCACGGCTTCCTCGTTGTAATATGCGGCCGCCGTGTCGATGTGCCGGTAGCCGATCTCGAGCGCCTCCTCGACGGCCTGCTGCGTCTGATCGGCGGGAATCTGGAACGTGCCGAACCCGATCTGCGGAATGCGCGTATGGGCTTGGTCGTTCAACGTGTATTCGGGGGAACGCAGTTCCTGAGAGGGTTCAGTCGACATCGTCCGTCCTTTCACTAGGAAAACCTTGCGGTTCAAGGTTCCATAGTCGATGATAGAAGACGGAATATAAAAATCCCGCTTGGTTCAGGGATTTTCATTGCATTCAAACTCACCATTGAGTTCGAACAAAAAAGTATACGCGGCGGCGTGCTACTCTCCCACACCCTATCGAGTGCAGTACCATCACCGTGCTAGGTCTTAGCTTCCGGGTTCGGAAAGTGTCCGGGCGTTTCCCCTAGGCCATGACCGCCGCAAGAGATAAATATACACCACCGTGCTCTCAGCACCAACTTCGGCGTGTCGCGCGGAATTTCGCGGTTCTTGTATTCGCCGAGCCGCCAAGCGGGCAGCCCACCATTTCGTCATCCCGGGCGCAGCGCAGCCGCTCTCTCGTCATCCTGAGCGGAGCCCGAAGGGCGCAGTCGAAGGATCCTTAACCTCGTGCACCGATCAGGTATCCTCCATTCCGCCCAGTTCGCGACGCCAGCCGAGCCGAACTGGGATCAAACCGGGCAAATCCGGTCCCCGCATCCGCGAAACCGGGCGGAACGCGTCCGTTGGGAGCCCAAATCGGCCCAAATCGGCCCCCAGACGACCGGATCCGCCCGGTTTTTGCAAAACCGGCATCCCGTTCCGCCCAGTTCACGCCCGGTTCGCGTCATCAACCGGGCATCACGGGCGGAGCGCAGCCACGCTCCCCACCATCCTGAACGCTGAGCCGTGAAGCGGAGGACAGCC
>NZ_RZNZ01000030.1 GCF_008698145.1 Bifidobacterium vespertilionis | reverse complement strand
GTACGACAAGCCCAGTGAAAGGATCCTCGCGCTCATCAACGCCTCATGATATGATCGCGTCATCGCGAAGACCACCGTTCGAGGTGGCAAATCACTCAGGTGTTGCAACCACCACTAAAATCCGCCCTCCCAGCCCTTTCATCCTGAGCGAAGCCCTTTTAGGGCGGAGCCGAAGGATCCTTAACCTCCCGCACTATGACCTCCTGCACTACGGCCTCGTGTGAATGGCCAGAGCTTCTTCGCTCCCGCTCACTCGTCGAACTATTCCAACCTACGGCCCGATTCCGGCAGCTTGGAACAAATCTGCGATTCAGCGTCCCATTCGGGCTCTGTATTCGCAGAATTGTTCCAATCTGCGATTCTGGCGGTCCAGATTGGAAAGTCCAGATTGGAAGTGCAGAGCCAAGGTGCGCGAGATGGGACTTGAACCCACACGTCAAAGACACAGGAACCTAAATCCTGCGCGTCTACCGATTTCGCCACTCGCGCGTGCGGACGGCGATGCCGCCGCATATGCAAAACCCTAGGTGAACCGGCATCCCGGCGCAACCTAGGGCATCCGAGCCACTTGACAGAATCGAACTGTCGACCTGCTCATTACGAGTGAGCCGCTCTACCGACTGAGCTAAAGTGGCGTGCGGCCCGGGAGGCATTCGCCACCCGCGCACAAGATAGAGAGCATAGCGCATCATTCGGACTTTGTCGAATCGGCCTCGCGTGTGGGCCTTCCGCGGGTCTTCCGCATGTCGCATGCGTGCCGCCAGCGCCCCGCCATCCTTGGCTTTTCCCCCGATCTGCGGAACAATGGACCCATGAACAGCCCCATGATCTCCAACTCCGGCGATTTCTACGCGATCATCCCGGCCGGCGGCACCGGCACGCGCCTGTGGCCGCTGAGCCGCGCATCGCGTCCCAAGTTCCTGTACGACCTGCTTGGCGAGGGCCGCACCATGCTTCAGGCCACCTTCGATCGTCTTGCGGCCGTGGCCGGCGCCGATCATGTGGCGGTCTCCACCGGCCGGGCCCATGCGCGGGCCGTGCGCGATCAGCTGCCCGGGCTCGGTCCGGACGCTCTGTTCGCGGAACCCGTCCCGCGCGACTCCACGGCCGCGATCGCGCTCGCCACGGCCATTCTGGCCAAGCGGCACGGCGGGGACATCGTGGTCGGATCCTTCGCGGCGGACCATGTGATCCGCGACAACGAGTCCTTCGCCGAGTCGGTGCGCCAGGCCGTGGCCGCCGCCCGCGCGGGGTATGTCACCACGATCGGCATCGCCGCCACGCGCCCATCCACGGCCTTCGGCTACATCCATCAGGGGCATTCCCTATCCTCCGAGATTCCAGATGCGCCCTCGGCCAGGCTGGTTCGCCGGTTCGTGGAGAAGCCCGACGCCGCCACCGCGCTGGCCTATCTGTCCACCGGCGAATACCGCTGGAACGCCGGCATGTTCGTGATGCGCGCGGATGTGCTGCTTGATCGCCTGCGCGCGTACAAGCCGTCGATCGCCGAGACTGTTGATCTGATTGCCGACGCGGCTCTGAATGGACCGGAAGCGTTCGATGCGGCGATGGACGAGCATTGGGAGGGTGTGGAGAAGATCGCATTCGATTACGCAATCGCCGAGCCATTGTCGCTGGATGGCGGTGTGGCGATGGTCCCCGGCGGCTTCGGCTGGGACGACATCGGCGACTTCAACTCGGTGGCTGCGCTGCTGCCGAGCGTCAACAGGAAAAACGTCAAGGTGCTGGGCGACGCGGATCGCGTGGTCCACCTCGATTCGGCCGGCGATGTGGTGGCGCCGGAATCGGGCCGTATGATCTCGCTGCTGGGCGTGGATGACTTGGTGGTGGTGGACACGCCCGACGCGCTGCTGATCGCCCCGCGCGCTCGCAGCCAGGAGGTCAAGGACATGGTGGCGCATCTGCGCGCGATCGGCCGGACCGACGTGCTGTGACCGTGTGGCGGGCATAATCAGGCGACTCGCCGGGCGATGGTTGCCGGAGGGTGACCATGAGGTGAACTGTGCGATTCTGTCCACTTTTGTAAGTAACTTGTTACATGAAAGGAACGGCGTGGCCGCTGATTTCGCATCGAGGCTGCGACGCTTTCACTGGTGATGATGAAAGGACCGACACATGGCCATCAATCCTCCTGTCGACGCAACGCAGACCCCCGCTTGGGCCGCGCTGCAGAAGCACTACAACGATCTTCAGGCCGAGGGCATCAGCCTCAAGAAGTGGTTCGCCGAGGAGCCGGAGCGCGTTGAGCAGCTCTCCTTCGACGCGGGCGATCTGCACTTCGACCTGTCCAAGAACCTGATCAAGCCCGAGACCCTGAAGCTCTTCGCCGATCTCGCCAAGGACGTCAAGCTGGATGAGCGCGTCAAGGCCATGGTCTCTGGTGTGCACATCAACAACACCGAGGACCGCGCCGTGCTCCACACCGCGCTGCGTCGCCCGGTCGAGGACGAGGGCAAGTACATCGTCGACGGCCAGGACGTCGTCAAGGACGTGCGTGAGACCCTCGACCGCATCTACGCCTTCGCCGACAAGGTCCGCTCCGGCGAGTGGAAGGGCGTGACCGGCAAGAAGATCACGACCGTCGTCAACATCGGCATCGGCGGCTCCGACCTCGGCCCCAACATGGCCTACGAGGCCCTCAAGCCCTACGCGGACGCCGGCATCTCCGCCCGCTACATCTCCAACATCGACCCGAACGACCTGGCCGAGAAGACCAAGGGCCTGGATCCGGAGACCACGCTGTTCATCATCGTCTCCAAGACCTTCACCACCCTGGAGACCCTGACCAACGCCCGCGAGGCCCGCACCTGGCTGCTCGAAGGCCTCAAGGCCTCCGGCGCCATCGACGGCTCCGATGAGAAGAACGCCGAGGCCATCCGCAAGCACTTCGTGGCCGTCTCCACCGCCCTGGACAAGGTCGAGGCCTTCGGCATCGATCCGACCAACGCGTTCGGCTTCTGGAACTGGGTCGGCGGCCGCTACTCCGTCGACTCCGCCGTCGGCACCTCCCTGGCCGTGGTCTTCGGTCCGGCCCGCTTCGAGGAGTTCCTGCACGGCTTCCACGAGATCGACGAGTACTTCATCAACACCCCGGTGGAGAAGAACGTGGTCGCCCTCATGGGTCTGCTCAACGTGTGGTACCGCAACTTCTTCAACACCGCCGCACACGCCGTGCTGCCCTACGACCAGTACCTGCACCGCTTCCCGGCCTACCTGCAGCAGCTGACCATGGAGTCCAACGGCAAGTCCGTGCGTTGGGACGGCACCCCGGTCACCACCCAGACCGGCGAGATCTTCTGGGGCGAGCCCGGCACCAACGGCCAGCACGCCTTCTACCAGCTGATCCACCAGGGCACCCAGCTCATCCCGGCCGACTTCATCGCGTTCGTCAACACCCCGAACCCCACCAAGGACGGCGACCAGGATGTGCACGAGCTGTTCCTCGGCAACTACCTGGCCCAGACCAAGGCCCTCGCGTTCGGCAAGACCGCCGACGAGGTCCGCGCCGAAGGCACTCCGGAGGCCATCGTCCCGGCCCGCGTGTTCCAGGGCAACAAGCCGACCACGTCCATCCTGGGCGAGGCCCTCACCCCGTTCGCACTCGGCGAGCTGATCGCCCTGTACGAGCACATCACCCTCGTCGAGGGCACCGTGTGGGGTCTGGACTCCTACGATCAGTGGGGCGTGGAGCTGGGCAAGCAGCTGGCCAAGCAGATCACCCCGGCCATCTCCAAGGATGACGAGGCCCTGGCCGCCCAGGACGCCTCCACCCAGTCCCTGATCAAGTTCTACCGCGAGCACAGGGAGTTCTGAGCTCGTCTCCGAGCTTCTCTCGTCTGGGGTTCCGTCGGGGCCCGATGGCCTGACGGTCTCCTGAACGCTCTCCAGAACGCTTGAATGGCACGGTCGTTCCAAATCTGCGGCACCAAAGTCGCAGCGTGGAGCGGTCGTGCCATTTTGCGTTTTGGGGGCGGCGATTGGGGCGATGATTCGGTCATGTTCGTTCCAACCTGTGTTGCGCGGGTTGGGATTCGATTGAGACGGAACTATCGCTCTGCCCGTCACCTCGGTACGGGTTGGCCGTCACTGGGTGCGACTCGGGCGTCACGTGGCGCGATTTGGGCGTCACTTGGTGCGAAGTGCGTCACGTGGTGCGATCGCGCCCGGTGACGCTGCTCGAAAACCGTTGTGGGACAAGGCCTCCCGAAGGCCGTCACTCGGCGCGTCCGCTCCCTGTGACGCACTTCGCACCCTGTGACGTCGAAATCGCTCCCCGTGACGTGGGGAATGGCATGATCTGCCCGCTTTGTGCGCCGGGGTTCGCATCCCGGGCGGATTGGGCCGTTTTTGTCCCTGTTTTGGTCTCGAAAACGTCGTGATCGTTCCGCTTTGTTGTAGAGCGGGTTCAAAGTGGGTGGATCGTGCCGTGTGTCTGCCGCTTGCGTGACTTAGGTCGTGACCGGGCGTGTGGCATGGTGTGTGTGACTGGGTGTGCGGTTGTGACCGGGCGTGTGACATGGTGTGCCCATTCCCGGTCACGGCTTGTTGGGAATGGCTTTATTCCAACGTTTTTGTGCCCCTGTGACCGGGTGTGTCCACGCCGCGTCACGCACCATTGCGCTTCCGCACGCCCGGTCACGCCCCATGTCACGCCGCGCACCCCGTGTCACGCCCATACCCATACCCGGTCACGCTCCGCACCCCGTGTCACGCCCACACCCATACCCGGTCAGACGCTTGATCAGGTAGCCGTTGTGCCCGCTTGTATCCTCCTGCCCCAGCCAGTTGGCCGGATCCTTGAACACGATGATGTCCCCGCGCTGCAGCTTGGACGCCGGGCTGATGTGCGTGC
>NZ_RZNZ01000002.1:113553-315006 GCF_008698145.1 Bifidobacterium vespertilionis | reverse complement strand
ACGCGGCCCAACCAGAACCACTCGCACCCGGCGTCGGCTGGGTCAGAGGGGGAGCAGCGCCAGCTGCCCTTCCCCGGCCCCCGTCTCGCTGGGGCCCGAGGACGTGCAGCGGGCGCGGCAGCTGGCGGACCGCATCCGCGCCCGTTTCGCCAGAACGCTGGTCGGGCAGGGGAACCTGAGGGAATCCCTGATCACGACCATGGTCGCCGGCGGGCACATCCTCATCGAGTCGGTGCCGGGCCTGGCCAAGACCACCGCCGCGCAGACCCTCGCCACCTCCGTTTCGGGCACGTTCAAGCGCGTTCAGTGCACGCCCGATCTCATGCCCTCGGACCTGGTGGGCACGCAGGTGTTCGACTTCGCCACCCAGAAGTTCGCCACGCGCATCGGTCCGATCCACGCGAACTTCGTGCTGTTGGACGAGATCAACCGCTCCAACGCGAAGACCCAGTCGGCCATGCTCGAGGCCATGGCGGAGGGCGCGACCACCATCGGCGGCGAGCGCATCGCCCTGCCCCGCCCGTTCATGGTGATCGCCACGCAGAACCCCATCGAGGAGGAGGGCACGTACAACCTGCCCGAGGCGCAGATGGACCGATTCACCATGAAGGCGGTCATGTCCTACCCAAGCGCCGCCGAGGAGGCGGACATGCTCAAGCTGCTCACCCGCCGCGGCTCGGACACGCCGGACTACGCCGCGCTCGACCAGGACCGCATCTCCGTGCGCGATGTGGAGTTCCTGCGCGCGGCGGCCAGAAAGGTGCACGTGTCCGACGCGATCATGGGCTACGCGGTGGATCTGGCGGCCACGACGCGCGGCGCCGGATCGCATCCCCTGCAGGGCCTTTCCTCGCTGGTGCGCCTGGGCGCAAGCCCACGAGCATCCATCGCGCTGACGCGCATCGGACAGGCGAACGCGCTGCTGGCCGGCCGCGACTACGTGATCCCCGAGGACGTGCGGGCGTGGGCCCATGAGGTGCTGCGCCACCGCGTGATCCTCACGTTCGAGGCGCTGGCGGACGGGGTCTCCAGCGATCAGGTCATCGACAACGTCGTCAAGGCGGTTCCCGTTCCATGATCGGTGGAACCGCGAAGTCCGGCGACCAGCTGCGCATCCGCAGGAAGATCGAGGCGCTGGGCACCAAGCTCACGCTGCCGACCGTCACCCGTGCGCTGGGGGTCCTGGAGGGCGAGCACACCTCGCATCGCGCTGGCGGCGGCGACGAGTTCATGGACATCCGCCCCTACGAGTCCGGCGACGAGGCCCGTCTGATCGACTGGAAGACCAGCGCCCGCTCGGGCCGGCCGATGATCGTCGACAAGGAGCGCCGGGCCACCAGCCGCGTGTGGATGCTCATGGACGTGGGCCGCGAGATGGCCGGCGGCTGCGCGAACGGCGAACGCGCGTATGAGGTCGCCGCGAATGCGCTGCGCATGTTCGCGGCGCTGTCGCTGCGGCGCTCCGACGACATCTCCCTGGTCTTCGGCGATTCCGGATCCATCACGCGCGTGCCGTTCAACGGGGGGTTCGCGCGCTTCGAGCATGTGCTGGACCATGCGCTGGACCGCCGGTGGGACCAGCCCCGCCATCTGGACGCGCTGCTGGACTACGCGCGCAGGCTCCGCGACCGCTCCTGCCTGCTGGTGATAGCGACCGACGAGACCGCCTTGGCCGAGCGCCATGTGGAGGTCATCCGGATGCTGGCGCAGACCCATCCGCTGGTGGTGGTCGACGTGGCCGTGGCCAATCCGTTCGCCGTCCGTCGCGCCGGGCGAAGGGTTCTGGACGCGCCGGACCGCCGTGCGCTGCCCGCGTTTCTGGCCAGCGCCGCCAACGCGCGCGAGGTGGATACGCATCGCGCCTATGTGGCGGCCTCGCTGAACCGGGAGCTCGCCCGGTGCGGCTCCACGATGGTTCGCGCCGAATCGAGCGAGGACATGTTCAACGCCTTCGTCGCCCTGGTGTCCGGGGCGCTGGCGCGCACCGCATACCGGCAGGGAGGGGTCGGCCGATGATCCTCGCATTGGATGTGTCCTCCCTGAATCCGCTGGCGCCAATGGGCGTGCCGACGGCGCTGATCGTCGCGATCGCCGTGGCGTGCGTGCTGTGCGTGGCGCTGGCCGCGGCGGCGATTGTCCTGTCCCGTCCGCGCCGCACGCCGGCCGCCCCGCGCGGCGCTCATGCCACGGCCGCCGATTCCGCCAGATGGCATCGGCGCGTCGACGATGTGGTGGCACGGTACGAGGCCGGCGCGATCGGGCGCCCGGAGGCCTTCGCCGAGCTCGCCGCCATTGTGCGGGCCTTCGCCTCGGAGGCGACCGGCCAGGACATGCGCGCGCACACGCTGTCCGATTTCTCGCGCGTGCCGCGGGCCTCGCGCGGCGATGGCGACGTGGATCTGCTGCGGCAGACCATCGCAGCCCTGTACCCGCCCGAGTTCGCGGACGGGCTGGCCAACGCGCAGGCGGGACGGACCGGCGTGGCCGAAGCGGCCGGATGGGTGTCGAATCTTGTGGATAGGTGGCGCTGATGGGTGTGTTGCAATGGCGGTGGCCGTGGGCCGTGCCCGCTGGCGTGCTGGCCGCCGTGGCGGTGATCGCCGTCGTGGCGATCGTGCTGGGCAGGCGGGATGCGAAGGCGGGACGGAGGGGCCCCTCCAACGGGAACGGTCCGGCAGACGATGCCGTGGAGGTGTGGAGTCTGGACGAGGATCTGGCCGGCGAACAGGCGTCGCGCGCCTTCCGGCTGTGGAGGCTGTGGAGCAGGGTCGCGGCCGTGCTGCTCGCGCTGTGCCTGCTGGTGGCCGCTCTGCTGGCCGGGCGGCCTTCGACCGTGGATGTCTCCGCCGAACGAGGAGAAACGCGGGACATCGTACTGTGCCTCGACGTGTCCGGTTCCACCCTGCCGTACGACCGCGAGGTGATCGCGTCGTACCTTCAGCTGGTGGATCGCTTCCAGGGCGAGCGCATCGGCCTGAGCATCTTCAATTCCACGTCGCGCACGGTGTTCCCCCTGACGGACGACTATGAGCTGGTCAAGTCGCAGCTGGGCGAGGCGAACGATCTGCTGCGGGGCGTGCAGACGCAGGACGACATCGACAAGATGAGCGATCAGGATTACCAGAAGGTGTCCGACTGGCTGGCCGGCACGCAGAACCGCAGGCAGTCCACCTCGCTGATCGGCGACGGCCTGGTCAACTGCGCGGCCATGCTGCCGGGCTTCTCCGCATCGTCGGATGCCTCCACGGCGCAGGCCACGGGCCGCAGCGCATCGATCGTGCTGGCCACGGACAACGTGGTGTCCGGCACTCCCACGTACACGCTGGCCGAGGCGATGGATCTGGCGCAATCGGCCGTCATCACCGTGGACGGCCTGTTCTCCGGCCCCACGCAGAGCGAGGGCGATCAGGCCACGCAGGAGATGCGCCAGCTGGTGGAATCCCATGGAGGCGTGTTCCTGACCCAGCGCACCGGGAAGAGCGTGAACGCGCTGGTGAGGCAGATCGAGAGCCGTCGCACGGATGAAACGGACCAGCCCGACCAATCCGGTCTGGTGGATGCGCCCGGCTGGTTCACGCTGGCCGCCGCGGCGCTGTTCCTGTGCTATCTGACGGCGGTGTGGAGGCTGAGGCGATGAACGATTTCACCTTCTCCCCCGCGCTCGGATGGATCGCGGGCCCCATACTCGCCACGTTGCTGGCGGCTGCCGGCGCGGCCTACGCCGTCTGGTTCGCACGGCACCGTGCCGACACCGACGCGAGCGTGATCGCCTGCATGCGCCGCGTGCTGATCGCGCTGGTGCTCGCGGCGATGGTGATGACCCCGGGCATGCGCGTGACCACCACCAGCCGCGCCGTGAACGCCACCGACGTGTTCATCGCCGTGGACGTGACCGGCTCCATGGCGGTCCGGGACGCCGCATACGGCTCCCCCGAGGCCATCGACAGGCTGGATGCGGCCCGCAGGGCGGTGCACGACATCACACGCCTCTACCCCGATGCAAGCTACGCCGCGGTGAGCTTCGGCGTCACCGGCAGCCTCGACGTGCCGCTCACGCCCGACGGCCTCGCCGTGGACAACTGGGCCGACACCCTGCGCACGGAATCGACGTCCGTGTCCGCCGGTTCCAACCTGGACGCGCCGATCGACCGCCTGATCCTGTCCGCCAAGGCGGCGCGCGACCTGCATCCGGACGACACGATCCTGCTGTATCTGATCACCGACGGCGAACAGACCAGCGACAAGACCCGCCGCACGTTCTCCTCGCTGCGCGCGTACATCAATGACGCCTTCGTGCTCGGCGTTGGGTCGGCCCAGGGCGGCAACATCCCCGTCACCGGGGACGGCGTGCCCTCATCTGAGAACGGCGGCGAGGGGCAGTGGGTCATCGACCCGTCGACCGGGCAGCCGGGCGTCTCCAAGCTGGACGAGAGCAACCTCACCGCCATCGCCGACGAACTGAGCGGCGGATACGAGCACATGGACGCCACGCACACCGTCGCGTCGGGGCGCACCGCGCAGACGTCAAAGGCATACCGATTCACCTCCACCGCCAAGCAGCGCACGCGCGTGGCTCCCGTGGTCTGGCCGCTCGCCATTGCGCTGCTGGCACTGCTCATCTGGGAGGCGGGCGCCTGGCTCGCCACATCAAGGAGGCTCATGTGACCGGCAAACAGCATGGAAACCGCCGCAACGACGCACGGCCTCGCGCGCCCTTGGCCGTGCGGGCCGTCCTGATCGCCCTGTCCGCGGTCTCGGCATTGGGTGCCGGATGGGCCGGGGCGAATGTTCTGGCCGTGCGCGGCTACGACACGGCAACCGCATCACTGATGCGCAATCTCGAGGCCGCATCCAAGGACGACGCCGATCTGGACCGTCTGGGCGCCGCGCAGCAGCAGACCGACGCGCAATTCGCGGACGCCGGCGCGCTCGCCCCGGTCCTGCTGCCGTCCGTGCGGGGGCCGATCGACACGAACACGGAGATCTCCAAACGGCTGACGGCCCTGATCGCCGAGGCGAAGGCCCAGCAGCAAAACGGAACTGGCACCACCGGCACGGATGGCTCCGAAGTGCAGGGCGCCGACCGGCAGCAGTCCCAGGAGGAGCAGGGGCTGAGCGATGAGCAGCGCAAGAAGGTGGACGAGCTGCTCCAGCAGAACCAGCAGCTCGCCACGGTGTCCCCCTCGCCGAGTGCCTCGTCCAGCACATCAACTTCAGCCCCCGGCGAACAATCCGCCTCCAAACCATGGTGATTTCCGCGTCGTTGCGCCGCTGAGCCACATTCGACCACAGGCAGCACCCGAATGGACCCGCGCACGCGTCCGTAGTGCGATGGGGTGCATGAACACAACGATTGATCCCCAGAACTGCGTGTGCCACGCAAAGGCACCCGACACCCGCAACACCGTCGAACGGCTCATCCGCCAAGGCGAGGAGAAGCTCGACTGGGCGCAGACCGTCTCCGAATCCGCCAAGGCGATGCATTGGGAGGGGCCGGCCGGCGAACACTACCGCGACACGCTGCACGGACTGTATTACGACGTCATGTGCGCCAAGCTCTCATTCGACACGCTGCGACAGCTGGCTTGGGGGTGATGGCAATGGGCGATCGGCAGATGAGTGCGCAGATCATCGGCGGGCCGAAGATGGTGTCCGCCGATCTTGACGCCTTCACCGCGGTAGCGGACTCCCTTGAGGAGATCGCCGCCGAACTCGACATCGTGGCATACGCATTTCGCACCGAGGGGACGAACATCGGGTGCCAGGCGTCCGTGATGCCCGGATGCCCCGCCGCACTGGGCGTGCACGCGCCGGGGCATGAGACCGTGCTGTACCCCGCCCTCGCCGCGGAACTCCAGCGGCAATCCGAGCAGTACACGGTGCTGGTCAATCGGTTCCGGGACTGCAGCCAGCGACTGGTGGAGGTCTATTCGGGCTATTCTTGGGCGGATCGGGCGGCGGAGCGGCTCATCACGGAGGGCATCCAATTGGTGTTCTCCAAGTACCCCGCCCAAACCTCCATAGCGGGTTTGATCCTCGGCGTGGGCACCATCACCGCCGGAAGCATCAAGGAGGGAAGTCCCAACCTCTTGTATGGGCTCACCGAAACCGGATGGGCGCAGGAGGGACTGCTCAGTGGATTCGGAACGGTGATCAGCGGCAAGGGGTTGCCAACCCTCGGCAGGAAATTCGCGATCGGCGGCATCTTCTCGACCGACGAGGTCAACGAGGCGGCGACAAGCGTCAGCCGTCTGGGTGCGCCGGCATACGATCTGTTCCAGGGCAACGCACTCACCGTGGAGCGGGTGGAGCCCAACATGCCGTTCCTCGACGCCCCGCGCACGATCGAGGAGGCGATGCGCAACCTCTATCTGCTCGGCCAGGAGCGACTGTACGGCAAGGACGGCACGGGGCTGAGCTACGGCACCGTCGCCATCCAGAAATTCGAGAACGCCGACGGCAGCGTCAGCTGGCTCGTGACGATCCCCGGAACGGACGGCAAGCCGGATTCGCCGTTCGGATGGCCCCAGAACGCGGACCTCATGTCCGATGAACAGGAACGCCGGATGAATGCGGACAGCGCGCGCATGGTCATGGAGGCGATGGAACAGGCCGGCATCGGAGCGGACGAGCCGGTGACGCTGATCGGGCACTCGCAGGGCGGCATCGTCTCCGCCGTCCTGGCCTCCGATTTCAAGGACCGGTACAACTTCCAGCATGTCGTCACCTGCGGGTCCCCCATTGCCAACCACAGCATCCCCAAGGACACATGGGTGACGAGCATCGAAAACCAGGACGAATTCGTGTCCAAGCTGGATGGCGCGGCCAATCCCGCGCGCGACACCTGGCTGACCGTGCGCGGCGACTCCTCCCCCGGCGCGGCGGACCCGGACAGGCCGTTCGACGCCGTGACCGTCGAGGGCACGAAGGAACGCAGGGAGCTCACCCACGGCATGAACTATCTGATAGCGGCGTTCCAGAGCGCCAGCGCCAAGGGAAACTTCTCCCTCAACGCGCACGAACGCCATTTCGGCAATCTCGTCTCCGGCAAGCTCAAGGAGACCATGTACTTCCGCGGCAGGATGTCCCACTCCGGTCAGGAGGAGGCGTACACCGCCACAGGACTGCCCCGGCAGATGAGCGACTCGCTCAGCGAACAGTCGAGGGAGCGCGTGCAGAGTCAGATGATGGACACGGCCGGGAACGCGGTGAAGGACGCGATCAAGGACAGGCTCAAAGGGGGTTTGCGAATGAAGGGCAAGTAGGTTCACGGCACGAAGTACTCTGGTTTGCATGAATCTTACCGACATCACCCCCGCAATCGCACTGACCCCGCTCGACGGCCGCTACCACTCGGCCACCGCCCCGCTCGTCGAATACCTGAGCGAGCCGGCGCTCAACCGCGAGCGCATGCGCGTCGAGGTCGAATGGATGATCCTTCTGGCCAACGGCTTCGAGGGCAACGGCAACCAGCCGGTCGTCGAGGGCGTCAAGCCCTTCTCCGAAGCGGAGATCGCGTTCCTGCGCGCCATCCCGGAGAACTTCGGCGCCGAGGGCATCGCCCGCCACGCCGCCCATGAGGCGGTGACCCACCACGACGTGAAGGCCGTGGAGTACTACATCGACGATCAGATCGACCTCGCCGCCGCCAGGCTCGGCGCGGATACGCAGCTCAACGACCGCATCAAGACGCTGGTCCATTTCGCCTGCACCTCCGAGGACATCAACAACCTGTCCATCGCCCGCTGCGTGAAGAACGCCATGGAGCAGGTCTGGACCCCGGCGTTCGAGGCGATCGTGGACCACCTCGCCGGCAAGGCCGAGGAGTACCGCGACATGCCGCTGCTGAGCCTGACGCACGGCCAGCCGGCCACCCCCACTACGCTGGGCAAGGAGCTCGCGGTCTACGTCTACCGCCTGAACCGCCAGCTGAAGCACATCAAGGGTCAGGAGTATCTGGGCAAGATCAACGGCGCCACCGGCACGTTCGGCGCGCATCTGGCCGCCTGCCCGGACGTGGACTGGATCGCCGTGTCCCGCGAGTTCGTCCAGAACCGCATGGGCCTGACGTGGAACCCGCTGACCACGCAGATCGAGAGCCACGATTGGCAGGCCGAGCTCTACTCCACCGTCTCCCACGCCAACCGCATCATGCACAACCTGTGCGTGGACGTGTGGATGTACATCTCCCGCGGCGTGTTCGCGCAGGTGCCGGTCAAGGGCGCCACCGGATCGTCCACCATGCCGCACAAGGTCAACCCCATTCGCTTCGAGAACGCCGAGGCGAACTTCGAGATCAGCTGCTCGCTGCTGGACACCCTGTCCGCCACGCTGGTCGAGTCCCGCTGGCAGCGCGATCTGACCGACTCCACCACGCAGCGCAACATCGGCTCCGCGCTGGGATACAGCCTGCTCGCCCTGCACAACCTGCTCGGCGGACTGGGCTCCATCCACCCGAACCAGCACGTCATCCAGCACGAGCTGGACACGAACTGGGAGGTGCTGGGCGAGCCCATCCAGACCGCCATGCGCGCCTGCGAGCTCAGGGGTCTGCCCGGCATGGACAAGCCGTACGAAAAGGTCAAGGAGCTCATGCGCGGCCATGAGATCGGTCAGGCCGATGTGGAGCGCTTCATCGACCAGCAGGCCTTCGATCCCGAAACCGCCGACCGTCTCAAGGCCTTCACGCCGGCCTCCTACACCGGCGTCGCGTCCAAGCTGGTCGATTTCGCCCGCTGAGCCGACACGGCGTCCATAGGCGTTTCGTATGGCCGGTGCCGACGATTCCGTGATGATCTCGGACACGCCCCCGCGGCGCGTCCGGGATTTCGGCGATTTGGTGCGTCTTGCGGGTTCCGTCCTCGCGAGCGTGGCCGTCATGCTGATCGCCGTGTTCCTGCGCGGCCTTGCCTCCGGCGTGGAGCGGGACGTGCATTCGGCCAGCGCGTGGGTCTCCTGGCTGGGTGATCTGCCCACGCTCATGATTTCGCAGCTGGCCACGTTCCTGGTGGTTTTCAGCGTGCTCATCCAAATCGCGATGGCGCGCGAATGGCGTCAGGCGGTCAGCTCCATGGTCGCGCTGGTGGCCGGATACGCGGTGGTGGGATTGGCCTCGCGGGCCATTGTCGCCGTAGGCCCGCAATCGCTCGTCAACGGCCTGTGGTCCGTCACGTCCGACGGCGGGTTCCTGCTACCGGACGTGTACGCCGGCATGGCCGCGTTCCTCACCGCGGCGGGCCCGCACCGGCTGCGCTCGACGGTCCGCTGGGGATGGAACATCATCTGCGGCGTGGCGGTGGTGCTCGTGGTCATGTCCACGAATTCGCTGAGCGGCGTGCTGCTGTCCTTCGCGATCGGACGGACGGCGGGACTGTGCATCCGGCTTGCCGCAGGCACGCAGAACAAGGGCGCATGGGGTTCCGCGATCGTGGAGGCGTTAGGCTCCGTGGGGATTCACGTCCGCACGCTTGCCCGGCGCGGGGATGAAAGCGGGGATCCGAACGCGCTGGCCACCTCGCTCGCCGACGATCTGGTCGAGTCATCGCGCATCTACGATGTGAGGGACGAATCCGGCAAGAACTACATGGTTTCCGTTCTGGATGCGCAGGCGCACACCTCGGGCTATCTGGCGCAGACGTGGCAGTGGATCAAACTCGCCGCCGTCTCCGTGCGTTCCGACCGGACCGTGCGTGAAGCCGTCCAGCACCATCAGGCGATGCTGTTGGCATTGGACCGCATCGGCCTGCCCGCCATGCGTCCCTATGCGGTGGCGGAACAGGCCGAATCGGCGATGCTGGTGCTCGAGGTCTCCCCCACGCTCAAGCCGCTCAATGCCCTCACCGGCGCGCCAGACAAGTCGAACGGATTGGACGACGCGCTGATGGAGGGATATCTGCGCTATCTGGACGCGGCCAACCGCCGGGGCGTCACCCACCGCAACATCACGCCCGCATGCCTTGCGCTCACGGGCGAGGGCGAGCCGGTGATCGCCGGATGGCAGACCGGGGATTCGGCCAGCACCCCGGCGAACGTGTCGATCGACCGGGTGCAGGCCCTTGCGCTGTTCGCCGCGCTGGCGGGCGCGGACCGCACGATCGCCGCGGCCCGGCGCGTATGGGATGACGGCGCACTGGTCGATCTGGTGCCGTTCGTCCAGCCGGTGGCCGTGCCCAGGGCGACGCGAAGCCTGCCGGACTGGAGCAAGCGGACGCTTGACGATCTGCGCGACGGGCTTCGAGCGCTCGCCCCGGAGGATGTGGCGGATTCCCTGCCGCAGGTGACGCTGAGCCGCTTCTCGATCAAGTCGGTCATCGCCACCGCGCTGCTGGTGGTCGCACTCATGGTGATCGTCACGCAACTCAACATGGAGCAGGTCATTCAGGCCGTGCGCGGCGCGAACCTGTGGATGGCCGCGCTGAGCTTCGCGTTCGGATGCTTCACCTGGGTGGCCTCCGGCGTGACGCTGGGCGTGTTCATCGACCGGGAGAGGCGCGATCCCGTGGGCATCTTCATGTCGCAGGCCGCCTCGAGCTTCGTGTCCGTGTCCATGCCGGCGGGCATGGGCCCCGCGTTCGTCAATCTGCAGTATCTGCGGCGTCTGGGTTACAAGGGTCCGCTCGCCACGGCGATCATGACCGCCGTGGCCGCGCTGCAGGTCATCGTCACGTTCCTGCTGATTGTGGGCATCGCCCTGTTCACCGGACGCAGCACGTTCTCCGGCATGGTGCCCACGAACACGCTGGTCATCGTGATCGCGGCGGTGACGATCGCGCTGGGCTGCGCCATGGCCATCCCGCAGGTGCGACGACTGGTCAAGGACAGGCTGGTCCCGCTGGCGGCCGCGTACGCACGTCAGCTGCTCGATCTGCTGACCCGTCCCAAGCAGCTGGTGGTGGGACTCATCGCATCGACCGTGCAGTGCATGTGCTTCGGTCTGGCGTTCTGGGCCGCGCTCATGGCCTTCGGCTGGGAATCGAACGTCTTCGAGACATGCTTCGTGTTCCTGCTGGCCAACACGCTTGGCTCCGCCGTGCCCACGCCGGGCGGCTTGGGCGCCGTGGAGGCCGCGCTCATGGCCGGTTTCGCCGCCACGGGCGTGCCCTCCGCGGTGGCGCTGAGCGCAACGCTCGTCTACCGTCTGGCCACCTACTGGCTGCGCATCCCGCTGGGCGCGCTGGCGATGCAGTGGCTGTCCAAGAGGAACCTGGTCTGACCGCCGCCGAGATCGCCGTCAGGGTGGCCCAAGGTCCCATTGGGGTCCGATTGATGGCCATTCGGACCCCAAAAAACGCAAAAATCCCTTGAAAATGCAGTGTTTTCAAGGGGTTTGCGCTATTATCAATGATTGACCGATGGGTTTCCAGCCTAAGATGGAAGCCCCCGACAGAAGGAATGCTTCACAATGGCATACAACAAGTCTGATCTCGTCTCCAAGATCGCTCAGAAGTCGAACCTCACCAAGGCTCAGGCTGAGGCCGCCGTCAACGCTTTCCAGGACGTGTTCGTCGAGGCTCTGCAGTCCGGCGAGGGCCTGAAGCTGACCGGTCTGTTCTCCGCCGAGCGCGTCAAGCGCGCCGCCCGCACGGGCCGCAACCCGCGCACCGGCGAAACCATCAAGATCCCGGCTTCCTACGGCGTGCGCATCACCGCCGGCTCCCTGCTGAAGAAGGCCGTCACCGAGTGAGCCTTTGATTCCTTCTTGGAAACGAGTGAAAGGGGTTCCCGACAACAACGTCGGGAACCCCTTTCGCATATCTTTGCCCATTAGAGGATGGACCGCCCTGCGACGGTGCTTTGCCCGCCCCTACCCCAGCAGATCCATCGCCCTGCGCCAGGCGTCGGTGGGTTCGGGGCTGAACGGGTCCAGCAGCTCGCAGTCGGCGCGCTCCGGCAGCATGACCGTCACATGCGTCCAATCGCAGGACCACTGCGCGCCGGTGGACAGGGCCTTGGCCACGAAGGCGCCACGCAGGGCGGCACGCGTGTCCACTGGCGGTTCATGCATGGCCGTGCGAACCGCATCCGGGGACAGCAGGGAGCGCATGGCGTGGTGCGCGGCCAGCGAATCGAACAACCTGCCATTGGCCACATCATGGTATTCCAGATCCATCTGGGCCAGACGGGCGGGATCCAGATCCGGGTGGCGGCGGCGCATCGCGTTGAACAGGCGCAGCTTGGCGGCCCAATCGACCCAGTCGGACAGCTCCTCCCAGTTTCCCGCGGCGATGGCCTCCAGCGCATGCTCCCACAGTTCGAGCACCTGCGCCGCGTCGGGCAGGATCGCGTCCATGCCCTGCGCATGCGCGGCGACGAACCGCTGGGCGGCGTTGAGGTACGCGCGCTGGATGTCCAGTGCGGTGCGCTCGTGCTCCACCGGCACATCGTCGGCCAGACGCAGTCTCGCCCGCCCCGTCACGTCACGGCTCACCGCGCGGATGGCCTCGCCGGGATCGGCGAGCGCGCAGCATGCGAACGGCGAGATGCCACCGGTCCGCTGGTGCTCCTCGATGACGCAGAGCACCAGATGCGTGGTGGCGAGTTTCATCCACGTGGCCACCTGGGAGCGATTGGAATCGCCCACGATCACGTGCAGGCGGCGGAATTTGTCCGGATCGGCGTGCGGTTCGTCGCGCGTGTTGACCATGGGTCTGGAGCGCGTGGTGGCGCTGGAGACCGCATCGTCCAGAAAATCGGCGCGCTGCGTGATCTCGAAACCGTCCGGGGTCTGGCGTCCGGCACCGGTGAACAGGGGCCGGGTGACCAGGAACGGGATGAGTTCGCGCTCGATGGTTTTGAGCGAGACCGCGCGGCGCACCAGATAGTTCTCGTGGCATCCGAACGTGTGTCCGGAGGAGTCCACGTTGTTCTTGAACACATGCACGGCAGCATCCGGCCCGTGGCTTTCGCGCAAGCGTTCCTGCGCCTCAAGGGCCAGCTTGGCCATCACGCGTTCCCCCGCCGCATCCTGGGCGAGCGCGCCCATGGGCGTGCGCGACTCGGCCGTGGCGTATTCGGGGTGCGAGCCCACGTCCAGATACAGACGCGATCCGTTGGCCAGATACGTGTTGGTGGAGCGGGCCCTCGAGATGACCGGCTGGAACATCATCATGGCCACCTGACCGGCGTCGCAGGGCTTGTCCGTGCCGGTGACGCTCACGCCGTATTCGGTCTCGATGCCGAAGATGCGCGAGAAATCATGGTCGTGCGGGCCGGCGGAATGCGCCTGCCGATCCGCCTGATCCCCCGTGCGCTCGACGCGCAGCTGGGGCATCACTCGCCGCCTTTTTGCACGAAGCGGTTGACGTACTCCTCGGCGTTGGTCTCCAGCGTGGACTCGATGTCGTCGAGCAGGGCGTCCAGATCGTCCACCTGAGCATCCACGTTGGACTGGACGCGCGCGTTCTCGTTGCCCTGTTCGGCGGCCTGCTGCTCCGCCGAACGCTGCTCATGCTGCTGTGGCATGCATATTCTCCTTTTTCACACCAGATACTGCTGGATGTCCTTGGTGATCAGACCGTTGGTGGCCAGCACATCGTTGCCACGGTTCCAGTGGATGTCCTCTCCGTTCCACTGGCTGAGCTGGCCCTGGGCCTCCCAGACCACCACCGCGCCGGCGGCGACAGCGGGAATGTCCCACGAGTGGAGCATCGGCTCGAAGTAGGCGTCGTACGTGCCGTCCGCCACCTTGCACAGGTCCAGCGAGGCGGGACCCACGCGCTTGATGTCCGCGGGCTTGCCGGCGGACAGGGCGGTCACCGTGCGCAACGCCCGCTCGGCCTCCTTGGCGAAGTACGACATGCCGAAGCTCACCACCGCGCCGTCCAGCGTGGGGGTGATGGAGGGCACGGCCTTCTCGCGCTTGTCTCCGATAGGGGTTTTGCGGATGCGGATCGCGCCGTTGCCGCGGGCGGCCACATAGGTGACGCCCAGGGCCGGTGCGTGGACCACGCCGAGGATCGGCTTGCCCTCGCCGTTCTCATCCACTTCGAACAGCGAGATGGTCACGGTCCATTCGCTCATGTTGCGCATGTAGTTGATGACGCCGTCGATGTGCCCAACGCACCAATAGCGGCCGCCCGGCTTGAGGTTGCCGGACTCCTCCTCCCAGAACCCGTCGTAGGGGTCCACGTGGATGAGGCGGTTGCGCACAAAGCGGATGAGCAGGTCGTCCACGTCGGAGGTGAACTGCTCGCGCTTGCTGGTGGGCCGGGACATCATCTTGAGATCGTGCGGATTCATCTGTTCCTGAAGGGCGTGCTTGCCCGCCTCCATGGCGACGTCGGCCGCCTTCAGCGCCAATTCACGGCATTCCATGTGTCTGCTCCTCGTCATTGCCATTCCACGCGCCCTGGGCCGTATGCCGGATTGCCCACCGGTGTCCATATGCATTCGGGCGTCGCGTACGTAGTTACCTGATGTCGATGATACCTGCTGCCGTTGAGCACCGCCATGGGGACTACGCCGCATGGCCTTGCCGCCGGCAACCGGGCGACCTTAGCACATCGAGGCGAAGAATCCGGCAGCCGAATCGGCGTGGCGCAGTTTGTCCGCGCATTCGGCCTCGCCGTAACGGGCGGGATCGCCCATCGCAAAGTCGAACAGGTTCGATCCCGGCTCGCTGCCCGTCATCTCGCCGCGCACGCTCACGTGGGTCCATGACGCGGCCGCCACCTCGTCCGGGAACCGACGGATCAGGTTGGCACGCAGCCAGGCGCGCGTATCGGCCGGAGCCTCGGCCACGGCATGGTCCACCGCGCCCGGGTCCAGCGCGCGCTCGGTACGCGGCTCCACCTTCGCGTAAATCGACGTGCGCGGATCCAAGGCCGCCCAGCCGAGGTCGAACGCCCTCAGGCGCGCATCGTCCCAATCGCCGCCGATCTTGCGGCGCAAGCGTTCCAACAGCTGCCACTTGGCCAGCCATTCGACGCGGGATGCCTCGGCCTTCATGCCAAGCCGCCCGTCATCGTTCGCGTGCCGGATCGCGGCCACGTCGGCGAGCGCCTGGCCCCACATCGCCATGACGGAGGCGGTGGAGCGGTCGGGCCACGCGGGTTCGCCGCGCGTGTCGGTACCGTGGACCACGGCGGTCGCCTCGTAGACGGCGGCGCGCAGGCGGACCTGCATCAGCCATGCGGTGGTGGTTCCGCCGTTGGCGAGTGTCAGGGGCGCGCAGAGCGTCAGATCGTGCGAGACCGCGTGCATGGCGGCGACGGGATCGGCGAGCGCCAGATCGTTTTCGAGGGACTTCAGATCGTATCCGGCCTCGTCCGCATGCTCGAGCAGCCACAGCAGCATGCTGGTGACGCCGAGCTTGAGGACCTGCGGGACCTCCATGCGGTTGGCGTCTCCCACGATCACGTGCAGCCGCCGGTATCGATCGGAGCTGGCGTGCGGCTCGTCGCGCGTGTTGATGATGGGCCGGTCGAACGTGGTCTGCAGCCCCACCTTGGCGTGCACGTAATCGGCGCGCTGGCTGAGTTGGTATCCCACGCCCTCGCTGCGCTCCCCCAGCCCCACGCGGCCGGAGCCGGCGTAGATCTGGCGGGAGACGAAATGCGGCGTCATCAGGGCGATCACATCGTCGAAGGGCACCGATCGCTCCATGAGATAGTTTTCGTGGGTGCCCCAGCAGGCGCCCTTGCCGTCCACGTTGTTGCGGTGCAGCGCGATGGGCCGTCCGGCGGCGACGGAGGCGCGTTCGGCGGCGACCTGCATGATCCGGTCGCCGGCGTGGTCCCAGGCCACCGCGTCGAACGGATCGCGCGTCTCCGGCGCGGAATACTCCGGATGCGCGTGGTCCACGTAGATGCGGGCGCCGTTCGCGGCGATCACGTTGGTGATGTTAAGCTGCGGGGCGTCGGTGAGCATGTCCGGCCGGGCCGCGGCGCGTTCCAGACGATGCCCGCGCATGTCGTTGACCGGGTCCTCCTGGCGGTAGTCCCAGCGGATGTGGCGGGTTTCGGGCGTGGAGGCGCCGTCCACCACATCGAAGGACAGCTGGACGGGGTTGTAGTGGCCGGGTGCGGCCAGGGAGACCGAGTATTCGGTCTCCGTGCCCATGATGCGCCTGACGCTCATGCGACCACCGACCTGATCTCGGCGACCTGCCCGTTCTCCAACCCGGTGATGCGGGACCACTGGGCGGGATCGGTGTTGGCGATCGCGTCCGCGGTCTCGCGGAACTCCTCGTCCACCGCGCGCCCGAAGATCGTGGCATTGAGCGCCACCTCGGAGCCGGTTTCGATGGACGCCTTGACCGCGCGGGTCTTGGCGCGGTCCACGATGTTCTTCAGCGTGGCGCCGGAGATCACGTCCGCGAAGTAGATGCCGTCCCAGTCCCCGTTGCGCCGGCGCACGTCGCACACATGCCTCGAATCGTCGCGCGCATAGGCGTCGCGGACCACGTTCCCCACAAGCGCGTCCACGTCCAGTCCGGGGGCGAGCGGCAGGTCGTCGGTCACGTAGTGCCTCAGGATCGAGGCGGCCTGTTCGGCTCCCGGCCGGTCGATGCGGATCTTCACGTCCAGTCGCCCGGGACGCAGCACGGCCGGGTCGATCATGTCCACGCGGTTGGAGGCGCCAATCACGATCACATTGTCCAGGCTTTCCACGCCATCCAGCTCGGACAGGAACTGCGGGACGATCGTGGTTTCCACGTCGGAGGACACGCCGGAGCCGCGGGTGCGCAGCAGCGAATCCATCTCGTCGATGAACACGATGACCGGCCGACCGCCGGCGGCGCGTTCGCGGGCGCGCGCGAAGATCAGGCGGATCAGGCGTTCCGACTCGCCCACATACTTGTTGAGCAGCTCGGGGCCCTTGACGGACAGGAACACGCCGTTCACGCCGGGCGTGGCGTCGGACAGGCTGTGCGCCACGGCCTTGGCGATCATGGTCTTGCCGTTGCCGGGCGGACCATACAGCAGCACGCCCTTCGGCGGGCGCAGGTCGTAGCGGCGGAAGAGCTCGCGATGGCGGAACGGCAGCTGCACGGCGTCGCGGATGCGCCCGATCTGCCCCTCGAGTCCTCCGATGTCCTCGAAGGTGACGTCCGGCGTCTCCTCGAGCACCAGATCGCCGTCGTCCTCCGGGGGCAGGGCCTCCAGGGCGATAAGGTTGTTGGCGTCCGTGAGCACACGATCGCCGCGCTTGACCGGGGCGGTCGTCAGGGCGGACGAACGGCGGACCACGGACAGCGAACCGGACTGGTCGCGCACGAGCAGACGGGCGGCGTCCAGCGGATCCTCCACCACCCGTACAAGACCGGTGACCGGGGTTTCGCGCTGTTCGACCAGCACCAGGTTCTCGTTGAGCAACACGGTCTGGCCGCATGCCAGACGCGCCGCATTGACGGTGGGGGCGACTGGCACGACCATGCGCCGGGGGCCGTTGACGACCTCCGCGCTGGCGTGCTGCACGCCGTCGTCGTCCACCATGACCTGATCGACCTTGACCATGGTGGCGAAGGTCTTGGGCGGCTGCGCGAGCTGGACGAGCTGCGACTTGGCCTTGCCGAGCTCCTGGCTGGCGCGGTTCAGCGCCTGCGCGAGCGCGTGGTTCTTGGCCTGCAGCCGGTCGAGCTGGTCGGCGAGCTTCTCTACCTCGGTCATGGGCGTCATGCTCCCTTCGGTCCGTTCCTGCGTTCGCTTACCACAGTACGCACTTTGCGCACGGCCCACACGGCGATGACCACGATGACGACGGCGATCACCACATCCTCGAACACGCCGAGCGCGCCCTGGATGGAGCACCACTGCGAGCCGAGGCCGAAGCCCACCGAAATGAGGATGGTGTTCCACACGGCCGAACCGAGCATGGTCCAGCCGGTGAATCGCCAGAAGTTCATGGCGTTGAGGCCGGCGGGGATGGAGATGAGCGAGCGGACGACGGGGATGACGCGGCCGATGAGCACCGACCATGTGCCGTACTTGGTGAACCAGCCGTCCGCCTTGGCGATGTCGTGCCGGCTCACGCCGGGGATCACGTCCGCCGCCCGCTGGATGCGGTGCAGGCCCACCCATCGGGCGATGCCGTAGAGCGCCCATGCGCCGGCCACGGAACCCGCCGTGGCCCAGATGATGGCCGAGACGAGGGAGAACAGCCCACGCGAGGCGGTGAACCCGGCCAGCGGCAGGATGACCTCGCTGGGAATGGGTGGGAAGATGGATTCGAGGGCGATGGCCAGACCCACGCCCACGCCGCCCACCTGCTCCATGAGCCAGACGAGCCAATCGGTGATGGTGGCGATGAGACCGGTTCCTGTGGTACAAACTTCATGCATCGGCCCATTGTCCCAAGGTTTTCCGACAATCGGGGCATGTCCGACGAAACTTTGCAAATCCCTGAACATTCCACGCCCTCGGTGAACGCCGACGAAGCACCATCCCGGTCCCTGCAGGATCGTCCGACGCTGTCCCGTCCGGGGCTGCTGGTGATGGACGTGGACTCCACGCTGATCGACGAGGAGGTCATCGACGAACTGGGGGTGGCCGCCGGATGCGGCGAGGAGATCGCCGGTGTGACCGAGCGCGCGATGCGCGGCGAGCTGGATTTCCGCGAGGCGTTGCGCGCCCGCGTGGCATTGCTGAGGGGGTTGCCCGTTTCGGTGTTCGACGAGGTGTACGATCGTCTGCACTTCACCAATGGGGCGCTGGATCTGATCGACGCGCTGCATGCGCACGGCTGGAAGGTGGGCGTGGTCTCCGGCGGCTTCCATGAGGTGGTGGACCGGCTCGTGGCCGACGCCGGGATCGACCACCGGCTGGCGAACCGTCTGGGCACGACCGGCGATGCGGATGGTGCCACGCTCACCGGCGAGGTGCTGGGCGAGATCGTGACCAAGGATGTGAAATTGGCCGCATTGCGCCGCTGGGCCGCCGAGGACGGCGTGCCGATGTCGCAGACCGTGGCCGTGGGCGACGGCGCGAACGACATCCCCATGATCCAGGCCGCAGGCCTCGGCATCGCCTTCTGCGCCAAGCCGAGGACCCGCGACGCGGCACCCGAGGCGATCGACGAGCGTGATCTGATGAAGGTGCTGGACTTCCTGCGGTAGGGCAACGTCAATAGTGGTCTCGCACGGAAAGGATGGACAGCCGATCGTCCGCCACCATATAGACGAGTCGATTTGCCACGTCAATGCGTCGGGACCACGTCCCCGCAAGATTCCATTTCAATGGCTCGGGCTTGCCTATCCCCTCGAAAGGATGACGCAGCGTATCCATGATGAGCAGGTTGATTCGTTTGAGTATGCGTTTGTCACGGGACTGCCAATACAGGTAATCGTTCCAGGCGTCCTCCGTCCAACACAGGATCATGCGGATCATTCCTCGGCAAGCTGATGAACCTGGGTGCCATCTTCGGCAACCTGCCGCATTCCCCGGAGGATTTTGTCGTGCAGCTGCTGATTCTCATAGATGCGCAGCGTCTCCATGAGGGACTCATAGTCGGCGGCGCCCATAACGACGACATTGTCCGCCGGGTCGGAGTTGGTGACGAGAATGGTGTCGGCATCCTCATTGGCTTTCCTCATCCAGGTCTTCAGATTGTTGCGAAATGCGCTGTATGCGACCGACTGCGTCATATCCATCCCCTTTCCGTCACCGCACACCCACGATGGGCGGTTGTACAAGATATTGTACAACCGCCCATCGTCATTTATGACATACCTTCATCAAAACAAACCAGACCGGATCAGCCCAGCCGAGCGGTCTCGGACAGACGGGCGCCGCGGGCCCAGTCGGCGGCGCGCATGGCCTTCTTGCCCTGCGCCTTGACCTGGATCAGCTCGAGCGGATCGGTGGCGGTGCCCACCCACACGTTGCGCTTGCCGGCCTTCAGCTGGCCGGGCTTCAGATCCGCGGGCGCATGGGGCTGTTCGGCCGGGACGACGGGACGGGCCTCGAGCACGTGGAGCGTGGCGGGATCGGCATCCTCCTCGGCGAACAGCTCGCACCAGGCGCCGGGGTTCGGCGTGCAGGCGCGGATCTGCCGGTCGGCGGCGAAGACGGGCACGTCGAAGCGGATGTGCGCATCCTCCACGGAGATCTTGGCGGCCACCTCGAAGGCGCCGGGCTGCTGGTCGACCGGGGCGATGCGCCCCTCCGCCATGGCCTCGAGCGCGGCGGCGAGCACATGGGAGCCGTCCTCGGCCAGGCGCATGAGCAGTTCGCCGCTCGTCTCGTGCGCGCCGATCTCCACGGTGGACTGCGCGAGGATCGGGCCGGCGTCCATCTGACGGGTGATGCGGAACACGGTGGCGCCGGTCACGGTGTCCCCCGCCCAGATCGCGCGCTGCACGGGGGCGGCGCCGCGCCACTGGGGCAGCAGGGAGAAATGCAGGTTGTACCAGCCGAGGGGCAGGGCGTCGAGCACCGCCTGCTTCAGGATCTTGCCGTAGGCGACCACGGCGGCCGCCTCGGCGCCGGTGGCTTTGAGCTCGTCCACGAATTCGGGCGCGGAGGGATCCGATTCGATGACCGGAATGCCCAGTTCGAGGGCCGTGCGCTTGACCGGATTGGCCACAAGCCTGCGGCCGCGTCCGGTGGGCGCGTCGGGACGGGTGAGCACGGCGACGACGTTGAAATGATCCTTGTCCGCCGCCAGGGTCTTCAGGGCCGGCACGGCGACTTCCGGGGAACCGGCAAACAGTAGTTTCAGCATTCCTCCACTGTAACGCATGCGCCGGGACGCGGGGCTCGCCGGAGACCCGGCCCGCAATCGCCTGCCGGGCTGTCGCCGTCGGATCAAAAAGCCGCTATTGGAGCCGCTACTTGACGGCCGGAATGTCGATTCCGGCGTCGATGAGCAACGCGCGCAGCTTGTACGGGTCGGTGAACTTGATGCCGCGGATGCCGGCCGAGTTGGCGCCTACGATGTTCATGGCCTTGTCGTCCACGAAGACCGCGCCGGACGCCTCGATGCCGAACTGCTTCAGGGCGTACTCGTAGATGTCCGTGTGCGGCTTGCGCAGACCGATGGGCCCGGAGACGACCTTGCCGTCCAACGTATGCAGGATCGGGTACCCCTCCCAAGCGATCGGGAAAAGCTCGGCGGACCAGTTGGACAGGCCCCACACGCCGATGCCGGCGGCCTTGAGGTCCTCGATGAGCTTGCGGGCACCAGGCACCGCGCCGCCCAGGGAATCCACGAAGTTCTCGTTGTAGTAGCGGATCATCTCGGCCGCGCGCTCGCCGCGGTTGGCCAGAACCCAATCCTCCGCCTCCTTGCAGGTGGCGCCCCCGTCCATAAGATCGGAGGCCGCGTACAGGCCGGAGTTCGCGTCGTCGAGGAACCATTCGATGCTCTCGCGCGAATAACGGCCCACCATGGTGTTCGCCGGATCCCAGTAGACCAGCACATTGCCGAAGTCGAAGATCACGTCGTGGATCGGCTTGCCGGCCGGGCCGGCCGCATTGCCCTCCGCCACGAGCACATCGGATTCCATCTGAGGCTCTCCGGGCCATCCCTTTGCCATTTGTGGGTCCTTTCCTTGGCCGTTGCCGGCCTGCGAATGCCTTGCGGTTCCATCGAACCACGTCTCAACGACGATTGCGCGGGCGCGGACGCCGAACGCGCCATCGAAGGCGCCATTGAAGGCGCCATTGAACGCGTCAGATGAGATCCTTGGGATCGAGCTGGAAACGCAGCTCCCCCGGCGTGCGGGTGGCCACGTGCTTGGCGACCGCGGACCGCAGGCGCAGGGCCAGCTCGGCGCGCCGATCGAGAGCGACCCGCACCACGGCCTTGACACGGTCGGCGGTCTCCTCGAGCTCGCGGGCGTTGATGGTGGCAGGCTGCGGGATCGGCACCGGGCCCAGAACCGCCGGCTGGTCCATATCGGCGGCACCGCCATCATCCCCGGAACCGTTCGGGGCGACGGCGCCGCCGGACACCCGGACCATGCCCCAATCGCCGTCCAGCAGCACGCCCGCCTGTCCAAGCGCCCACATCACGGCGTCCCGTCTGCCCCACACGCATGCGGCGGCCACGGCGGGCGGCAATCCGGCCTCGCGCCGATCCGCCACCTCGCGCGCGGCCAACACGGGCGCATTCCACCCGCACAGCGCCTCGGCGAGCACCGGATCGGTCTCGCCCAGCAGCAGCGCCTGCCCACCGGCGGTCCGCGGTCGGCACAGGGCCACCGCGCGCATCCATGCGGTCAGCGTGTCGGTGAGGGCGTCCACACCCAACGCGTACAGGCTGGTCCAGGCGTCCAGAATCGCCACGGCCTGGTATCCGGCCTGCAGCCGCGCGGCCGGGGAATCATCCGCGCTCCTCATGGAAACGGAACCATCCGACGCTTCCCCATCACCCGTCACCGGCCGCACGCGCGGTTCGGCCCCGGGCGTAGCGATGACCAGCGCCGGCCGGTCGGCGATTTCTTCGATCACGCCGCGCGGCTGGTTCGGGGAGGACACGATGATCGGCACGCCGCGGAACAGACCCTGCAGTTCGGCGGCGGTCCCGGCGGCGCCCACGCGCACCACGCGCATGCGGTCGCAGCGGCAGTCCGGGCAGAGCCAATGCACGGCGGCGGCACCGCACCAGCGGCATCGGGCGGCGTTCCAACCGCGCACGGCCTCAAGCGGCCCGGTGCATTTGGGGCACCTTGCCTGGCGGTGGCATTTGGCGCAGCTCAGCGTCTCGCTCACGCCGTCAGCGGGAATGGACAGCAGGATGGGACCTGTCTCCAGCGCCTTGGAAAGCACGCGCACGGCGGTGTGCGGCACGCGGGTGCCTGCCGTGGTGTCATGGATCGCATTCAGCGCCTCGCGGTTGAGCCAGCGTATCCACGGCGACCGATCCTTGGTTACGGCCGGCAGCGCATGTACCTTGAGCGCGTCCGATGCCTCGCTGATGGGGCTGCGGGCATGGCCGATCGCCATGAACACGCCGCCATGGTTGCGCGCCCGCAGACGCAGCACGCCGCGTGCCTGCGCGTAGGGCATGAAGCCGTCCGCGTTCTGGTAGGCCACATCGTCCACGATCGCGAACAAGGCCGGACCTGTCACCGGCGCGTACATGGCGGCGCGGGTGCCGAGCACGCAACGCACCTGCCCGCTGGACACGGCCAGATACGCCCGGTAGCGCTCATCGGGCGGCAGCGCGGCGCCCAGCGTGACGAAATCGCCCTGCCAGCCGCCATGCCGGGCATCCGACGGTGCGAATCGCCTCAATCCCATGGCGCAGAGTACTTCGGCCACATCCTCGACGTGGCGCATATCCGGCAGCACCGCCACCGCCGCCTTGCCCGCGCCCATGGCCTCGGCGACGGCCCACGCCAGATCGCGGGCCCAGATCAGCGGACCGGGCAGGCAGTCCACCACCACTTGGGCGAATCCGCGGCCTTCCAGCGCGTTTCGCCATGCGGCGGCCTGATCGTATGAGGCATCCACACGCCGGCCTTCGGCGCTGGCGATGGCCGCAAGACGGTCCATGAGACGGTTCGCGCCGGACCCCACGAACCCGTCGGAACGTCCGGCGAACGCCTGTTCCTTCTCCACACGGGCCACGCGCGGCGGCACGGCCACGCGCAGGATGTTCGCACGGGTGCCCCCGTACCAATCGGCGATGTCCGCGATGTCCCGCCGCATTTCGCCGCCCACCACCACGACTGGGCTGAGCACCCGCTCCAGAAAGCGCAGGGATGATCGCGGAGCGGTGGCCGATTCCATGGGCACGCGGTTCCAGATCACGCCGTTGAGCCGCTGGCCGCCGAAACGCACGCGGACCTGGACGCCGGGCTTCGCCGCCTCGTCGTCCTTGTCCTCGATCAGATAGTCGAAGGTGCGCCCCAGATGCGTGGCCTGCACGTCGAGCACCACCTGCGCGATCGGATCATGCGGCGCAGGACGGCGTTCCGCGGGCGCGCGACGGCGGCGCTTGCGCGGGGCAAGCCCGTCGAGCGCCAGCTGTTCGGCATCCTGGGAGGTCATAGTGGCCATAGTAGCGCGACAGGGTCCGGGAATCCTGCAGGAGAGGATTCCCGGACCCTGCGGATGCACGACTGGAACGCGCGATGGGGATGCCTACAGCGCGGCGATGGCGGCCTTGAGCTCGTCCACCTTGTCCGTGCGCTCCCACGTGAAGTCGGCGTCGTCACGGCCGAAGTGGCCATAGGCGGCGGTCTTCTTGTAGATCGGGCGCTTGAGATTCAGCTCGTCGATGATCGCGGCGGGGCGCAGATCGAACACCTTGCGCACGGCGGCGGCGATCTGGGCGCGGGTCACGCCCTCCTCGGTGCCGAAGGTCTCCACGTTGACGCTCACCGGATCGGCCACGCCGATCGCGTAGGCCACCTGGACCTCCACCTTGTGCGCAAGGCCGGCGGCCACGATGTTCTTGGCCACCCAGCGGGTCGCATAGGCGGCGGAACGGTCCACCTTGCTCGGATCCTTTCCGGAGAAGGCGCCGCCGCCGTGGTGGGCCGCGCCGCCGTAAGTGTCGACGATGATCTTGCGGCCCGTGAGTCCCGCATCCGCCGCCGGCCCGCCAAGGATGAACGATCCGGTGGGGTTGACGAGTTGGCGGTAGTCATCGTGCTTGACGGCGTCGCCGAGCTCCTCGTCCAGCACCGGGTCGATGACATGCTCCCTGAGCTGGGCGGCCAGCCAGTCGTGCGTGGCCTCGGGATCGTGCTGGGTGGAGATGAGGACGGTGTCCACGCGCAGCGGCTTGTTGTCCTCGTCGTATTCGATGGTGACCTGGGTCTTGCCGTCCGGGCGCAGATGCGGCACGATGCCCTGCTTGCGCACCTGGGCGAGGCGGTAGGCCAGCTTGTGGGCCAGATGGATGGGCAGCGGCATGAGCGCCTTGGTCTCGTCGGTGGCGTAGCCGAACATGACGCCCTGATCGCCGGCGCCCTGGGCCTCGTAGCGCTGCTCGCGCGTGGCCTTGGATTCCTCTTCGGTGTTGAGTCGGGCGACACCTTGGTTGATCTCCGCGCTCTGGCCGGTGATAGCCACCATCACGCCGCAGGAGTCGGCGTCCAGTCCCACCTGGGAGCTGGTGTAGCCGATCTCGTGGAGAACCTCGCGCACCTTGGACTGCACGTCGCAGTAGCCGGTGGAGGTGACCTCGCCGAACACCAGGAACACGCCGGTGGCGGCCGAGGTCTCCACGGCCACGTGCGACTGCGGGTCCTGGGCCAGCAGATCATCAAGAATGGAATCGGAAATCAGATCGCAGACTTTATCCGGATGCCCCTCGGTCACGGATTCGGCGCTGATGAGCTTGCGTTCCTGCACTGTCATATCATCCCTCTTTCGGACTTATCGCCCCGCGCGATGCATGGGGCACAATGATACGGTTGGTTGTTCTGTTATGCGGTTTGCCGTCGGACGGTTACAAAAAAGGCCCGTGCCAAGCCGTGAGCCGGCCGGCGCGAGCCTATTCATGCGTCTACGTTCGCAACCTTGTCCTGTTCTAGTCGAGACCCAACAGATAGGCAAGCGTGTCGCGACGGAATCCGCGAGTTTGTCCGATCAGTTGCCTTCGGTCAGATCGTCCTCGCCGAGCGTCTCCTCCAGCAGGCCGTCGTTGATCTCGCGGAAGGCGATGGACAGCGGCTTCTCCTGGTTCTGGTACTCGACCAGCGGACCGACGTTCTGCAGCAGACCCTCGTTGAGCTGGGTGAAGTACGAGTTGATCTGACGGGCGCGCTTGGCCGCGAAGATGGCCAGCGCGTACTTGGAGTCCGCGTGCTTCATAAGGTCGTCGATGGGCGGGTTCGCAAGACCGGTGGGGGTGGGCTGGGTGCCAAAAACCATATTCGTTATCTCCAGACATGGACGATTCGTCACAATCGGCTCAAGTATAGACGTATGCGGGGACCTTGGGAGGCGATCAAGGATCGGGAGAAAGTAACATTCTTATGAATTCCACATTGTGACTCTTGACAAAACGGCTGTCCCTTGCAAGGGCTTGAATGGAGGCATGACTGAAATGCGATCTGCAAAACTCATGTCCGGCCGCGTCTTCGCTGGCGCGCGAGCCCTCTACCGTGCCGCCGGTGTCAGCGGCGACGATATGGGCAGGAAGCCCATCATCGCCATCGCCAATTCCTTCGATGAGTTCCTTCCCGGCCACGTCCACCTCAACAAGGTGGGCCGCATCGTCTCCGAAGCCATCAAGGAGGCCGGCGGCATCCCCCGCGAGTTCAACACCATGGCCGTGGACGACGGCATCGCCATGGGCCACACCGGCATGCTCTACTCCCTGCCCTCCCGCGACATCATCGCGGACACCGTGGAGTATCAGGTCAACGCGCACTGCGCCGACGCCCTGATCTGCATTCCGAACTGCGACAAGGTGGTCCCCGGCATGCTCATGGCCGCCCTGCGCCTGAACATCCCCACCGTGTTCGTGTCCGGCGGCCCGATGGAGGCCGGCACCACGGTGCTGGCGGATGGCACGGTGAAGAAGAACACGGACCTCATCTCCGTGATGTATGCCTCCGCGGACGACAACGTCTCCGAGGAGGACCTGCTCAACTACGAGAAGACCGTGTGCCCCACCTGCGGCTCCTGCGCCGGCATGTTCACCGCCAACTCCATGAACTGCCTGACCGAGGCCATCGGCCTGGCCCTGCCGGGCAACGGCACGATCCTCGCCTCGCACTCCTACCGCAAGGACCTGTTCAAGCGCGCCGCGAAGCAGGTCGTGGAGATCGCCAACCGCTACTACAAGGACAGCGACGATTCCGTGCTGCCGCGCTCCATCGCCACCAAGCACGCCTTCGAGAACGCCATGACCATGGACGTGGCCATGGGCGGCTCCACCAACACCGTGCTGCACATCCTAGCCATGGCCCAGAGCGCCGACGTGGACTTCACGCTCAACGACATCGAGCGCATCAGCCACACCGTGCCGTGCATCTGCAAGGCCAGCCCGTCCGGCAAGTGGGAGATCTCCGACGTGCATCGCGCCGGCGGCATCACCGGCATCCTCGGCGAGCTGGACCGCGCCGGCAAGCTGCACCGCGACGTGCACTCCATCGATTTCCCGAGCCTCGAGGCCAAGCTGGACGCCTACGACATCATGCGCCCCACCTGCACCGAGGAGGCCAAGCAGATGTACAAGGCCGCCCCCGGCCACATCATCTCCCCCGAACCGTGGACGCACACCACGCTGTTCGATTCGCTGGACACCGACCGTGTGAACGGCGCGATCCACGACATCGACCACCCGGAGATCCACGAGGGCGGCCTCGCCGTGCTGCGCGGCAACCTCGCTCCCGACGGCTGTGTGGTCAAGACCGCCGGCGTGCCGCAGGAGATCTGGAAGTTCCGCGGCCCGGCGCTGGTGGTCGAGTCCCAGGAGGAGGCCATCAAGGTCATTCTGGACGACACGCTCAAGCCCGGCATGGCGCTGGTGATCCGCTACGAGGGTCCGAAGGGCGGCCCGGGCATGCAGGAGATGCTGTACCCGACCTCCTTCGTCAAGGGCAAGGGCATCGGCAAGCAGGTCGCCATGCTGACCGACGGCCGCTACTCCGGTGGTTCCTCCGGTCTGGCCATCGGCCACATCGCCCCCGAAGCCGCGAACAAGGGCCCGATCGCCCTGATCAAGAACGGCGACATCATCAACATCGACATCGAGAACCGCGCGGTCAACGTGGAGCTGACGGATGAGCAGCTGGCCCAGCGCCGCGCCGAGCTCGAGGCCGGCGACGGCTACGTGGCCCATCGCGACCGCAAGGTCTCCCAGGCCCTCAAGGCCTACGCGGCCTTCGCCCGCTCCGCGGACAAGGGCGCCACGCGCGATCCCGACCTGATCAACCGTCTGTCGGGTCTTGCCTGATCAACACGGCATGTTGGATAACATGCCAATATGACAGTGGCGGGAATTCCTCTCCAGGATTTCCCGCCACTGTCATACCAAACGTTAACGGTCAAAATGGAAATCATCGCCGAAGAACATGCGCCACGCCGTGACGATATCGTCATAGTTCGAAGTCAGGAAGAACTGAAGACGCCTTATATCTCTAGCGGATATATGACCATTGTTATGCCCCAATTCGATCGTTCCATCTGCCCCGAGCACAAAACGGGCCAAATCATGTCGTGAGCCGTACGCCCGCCACATGAACATGCACGCCATGTTCCCTGTCGAGCGCAGTGAAATAAATTGAATATCCGCCAAAGGTGAATATCTCAGGCATCGGCGTATTCACGATCAATGGCGCGCAAACCGTCGATGGTTGGCTTGACCCGGGCGAACCAATGGTGCAGGAAGGAAACGCCCTGCTCACCGAACGTCGAAGACAGAATCTTGCCATTATTGTCAAACGTTGCTCGGTGTGGGTATCCCAGTTCAGTGACGGTGATGGTGTCATCATCCCACTGGGTTTTAATGCCCATCATGACGAAAGTGTTGTCGTCGCTCATTGTCCCTCCCCGCTCATCCGCCATTCACAATACCCGATCTGATGGTCTTCGACAACCTTTCCTTTGCGGGGAAGCTCGGCGTCTTACTCCGCCAGACCATACTCCTGCGCGATGAGGTGCCAGAGCTCGGCGGCGGCTTCGTCGACGGTGTTGTTGACGATCGTCACATCGAATTCGGATTCGGCGGCAAGCTCCACCTTGGCGGTTTCGAGTCTGCGCGCCTGCTGCTCCGGGGTTTCGGTGCCGCGGCCGATCAAACGGCGCTTGAGTTCCTCGAAGCTCGGCGGCGCGATGAACACGTAGACGACCTCCAGACCAAGCTCGGCGGCGCGCTGCTTGACGCGACGGGCTCCCTGAAGGTCGATCTCAAGAATGGTGGGCACGCCGGCGGCCAGATGCTCCTTGACCGGGGCAAGCGGAGTGCCATAGTGAGCCATGCCGTGGACCACGGCGGTCTCAAGGAACTCCCCCGCCCGCTCCTTGGCGAGGAACTCGTCATCGGTCATGAACCAGTAGTTCACGCCGTTCACTTCGCCGGGACGCGGGGCGCGCGTGGTGGCGGAAACCGACACCCACACCTCGGGGTGATCGGCGCGCAGTTTGGCCTCCACCGTCCCCTTGCCCACCGCGGTGGGTCCGGTAAGCACCAGAAGGCGACCGGTGACATGCGACGAAGAGCTGGAGGTGGAGGTCAAACTGCGTCCTTTCTAAGAACTGTGGCGAATATTGCGCCGACTGCAAAAAACGTCAGCGGGTTCCGGCGGGACTCGCCGGGCTAGACTGGGCGGGACGGACCGCGGGAGCGGGCTCGGAATCCGTCGCCGGCGTCTTCGTCTCGTCCTCGTCCTCACCCGTGTCGGAGGCAGAGGCAGCGGGAGCGGGGGCCGAATCGGGCTTCGCAGACGGTTCAGCCGTCGCAGCGGTATCTTCGACCGGCTTCGTCTCTTTCGCATCGGTCGCGGCCGCAGCGGCATCAGTCGGAACCGCAACCGCAACCGGAACGGGAGCGTCGGGCGTCACGGGTGCCGAAGATGAGGACGAAGGCGTATCAAAGGCGGCCAGCGTCGCGGACTCCTCGTAATCATCAGGCTCCTCGGTGGCCTCAAGCAGCGCCTGACGCACATCGAGCGCGATAGACTCGGTGGCCTGCGCCAGCATGGCGATGTCCGGGCCGTGCGAGGCGATGAAGCGGGACACGGTGACGAGCACGTTGCCCTTGGTGCCTTTGAACACGGTCTTCAGGTCCTTGGCCTCGGCGCCCTGCCAGCCGTAGCCAGGAGACAGGATCGGGCCGGTGAACTTGGCCGGATCGACGCCGGCGTCCTTTATCCACTGGCCGATGGTCGCGCCGATGATCAGACCGACGGAGCCCATGCCCTCAACGCCCTGATTGTGCTTCTGGGCGGTCGCCGCGATGCCGAAGGCGACCGTCTTGCCCTTGTAGTCGCCGCTCTGGCGAATGGCGGTCTGCAGGCTCGCGCCCTCCTCGTTGGAGGTCAGGGAGGCGATGAACACGCCGCGGCCGTTGTCCAGGGCCTCTTCGATCAGACCGGACAGCGATCGCGCGCCGTAATACGGCAGCAGGGTGATCGCGTCGGCCAGCAGCGGGGCACCCGGCTTGAAGTAGGCGTCCGCGATGGCGGAGATGGTGGTGGACAGGCCACCGTGCAGGCAGTCGACGATGGTGATGATGCCCATCTGACGCGCCGCATAGAGCACCCGCTCGAGCGCCGCGAAGCCCTTGGCCCCGTAGCGCTCGAACATGGGCGCCTGGAATTTGACCGCCGCGGCCCTGCCGTGTGCGGCCTGGAGCATGCGCATGGCGAAGAGCTCGGCGCCCTCCGCGTCCACGTTGTACCCCCAATCGGTGAGGATCTTCCGGTGCGGGTCGATGCCCACACATAACGGACCGTATTGGTCCATGCACTTCCTGAGTCGCAGACCGAAGTCCGACTTCATTGCATTCTGTTCTGCCCCACCGATTGTGTCCATCAGAATTCACGGCTTTCTAGCTCGAAGAGCTGCTTGGAATGTTCCTGAATGCTCATGATCTGATAGTCATTATTGCGCACGGCCTCGATCGCCAGCAGCACGGCCGAGAACTCGGTCATGGTGGTGAACTGGGGCAGATCCGCTGCAATGGCGGCTGCACGGATGGAGTAGCCGTCCGAGCGGGAGCCACGCGAGTTCGGCGTGTTGAGGATCATGTCGATCTGGCCGTCCTCGATGAGCTCGACGACGTTCTTGCCCACCGAGCCGCGCGCGTGGGTGACCTTCACCGGGGCTTCCGGATCGGAGTCGACGCGCGTGTTGATCTTGTCCACGATCTTCGAGTCGATGCCGTAGCGGCTCAGCACGGAGGCGGTGCCCTCGGTGGCCCAGATCGTGAATCCAAGCTCCACCAGTCGCACGGCCATGAGCGGCAGCTGCTTCTTGTCCGCGTCGTTCACCGAGATGAACACGTTGCCCTTGGTGGGCAGGCCGCCGTCATACGCGGCGAGCTGGCTCTTGGCGAAGGCGTGCGGGAAGTCGCGGTCGAAGCCCATGACCTCGCCGGTCGAGCGCATCTCCGGGCCGAGGAGGATGTCCACGGTCTTGCCCACGGGGGTGCGGAAACGCTTGAACGGCAGCACGGACTCCTTGACGGCCACCTGCTGGCCCGGGCGGATGATGCCGCCGTCGCCCTTGGGCAGGAGCAGACCGTTGGCGCGCTGGTCGGCGATGGTCTCACCCACCATGATGCGCGCGGCGGCCTTGGCCAGCGCCACGCCGGTGGCCTTCGAGGCGAACGGCACGGTGCGGGAGGCGCGCGGGTTGGCTTCGATCACGTACAGCGTGTTCGCCATGAAGGCGTACTGCACGTTGACCAGTCCCTTGACGCCGCAGCCCTTGGCGATGGCGTAGGTGCCCTCGCGAAGCCTGCGGATCTGGTCGTCGGACAGCGTGCACGGGGGCAGCGTGCAGGCCGCGTCGCCCGAGTGGACGCCGGCCTCCTCGATGTGCTCCATGATGCCGCCGATGTACAGCTCCTCGCCGTCGAACAGGGCGTCCACGTCGATCTCGATGGCGTCCTGCAGGAACTTATCGATGAGCAGCGGGCTGGGGAGCCTGCCGGAGACGACCGTGTCGGCCTTCGCCTCGTCGAGCGCGCGGTTGACGTACTTGGTCAGCTGCCTGTCGTCGTACACGATCTCCATGCCGCGGCCGCCGAGCACGTAGCTCGGGCGCACCAGCACCGGGTAGCCGATGTTGTGGGCGGCCTCGCGGGCCTCCTCGAGGCTCAGGGCGGTGCCGTAGCGCGGGGCGTTCATGTGCTCGCGGGCCAGGACCTCGCCGAAGAGCTCGCGGTTCTCCGCAAGATCGATGGATTCCGGAGTGGTGCCGAGGATCGGCACGCCGGCGGCCTTCAGACGTGCGGCGAGCGACAGCGGGGTCTGGCCTCCGAGCTGCACGATCACGCCCTTGACCGGGCCCATCTTCTTCTCCGCCTCGTAGATCTCAAGCACGTCCTCGAAGGTGAGCGGCTCGAAGTACAGGCGATCGGACATGTCGTAGTCGGTGGACACGGTCTCGGGGTTGCAGTTGACCATGATCGTGTCGTAGTCCTTGCCGAGCTCCTGCACCGCGTGCACGCAGGTGTAGTCGAACTCGATGCCCTGACCGATGCGGTTGGGGCCGGAGCCGAGGATGATCACGGCCTCGCGGTCGCGCGGGCGCAGCTCGGACTCGTCGGCGTAGCAGCTGTAGTAGTACGGCGTGACCGCGTCGAACTCGGCGGCGCAGGTGTCCACGGTCTTGTAGACCGGACGCAGGCCGTAGCTCCAGCGCAGCTCGCGCACGGTGTTCTCACCCTCGTCCCCCAGACCGCGCAGATGGGCGATCTGCAGGTCGGACAGGCCGGCCAGCTTGGCCTTCTTCAGCAGGCGCGGGGTCAGGGTCTCGGCGTCGCGCACCGCAAGGGCGGTCTCGTTGATGCGGCGCAGCTGCTCCACGAACCACGGGTCGATCTTGGTAGCCGCGTGGATCTGCTCGGGCGTGGCGCCGCCCCACATGGCGCGCTGGATCTGCAGGTAGCGGTGCTCGGTGGGGACCTTGATGGCCTCGAGCAGCTCGGCGACCTCCGCCTCGGAAGGCTTGTCGCCATCCCAGCTGAAGCCCATGTGACGCTTGTCGATGGAGCGCATGGCCTTGCCAAGGGACTCCTGGAAGTTGCCGCCGAGGGCCATGGCCTCGCCGACGGACTTCATGGAGGTGGTGAGCCTCGGATCGGCGCCCGGGAACTTTTCGAACGCGAAGCGCGGCACCTTGGTGACCACGTAGTCGATGGTCGGCTCGAAGGAGGCCGGCGTGGACTGGGTGATGTCGTTGCGGATCTCGTCCAGCGTGTAGCCGAGGGCCAGCTTGGTGGCGATCTTGGCGATCGGGAAGCCGGTGGCCTTGGAGGCCAGGGCGGACGAGCGGGAGACGCGCGGGTTCATCTCGATGACGATGATGCGGCCGGTCTGCGGATGCACGGCGAACTGGATGTTGCAGCCGCCGGTGTCCACGCCCACGCCGCGGATGATCGCGATGCCGATGTCGCGCAGCTTCTGGTACTCGCGGTCGGTGAGAGTGAAGCAGGGGGCCACGGTGATGGAGTCGCCGGTGTGGACGCCCACCGGGTCCACGTTCTCGATGGGGCAGACGACCACCACGTTGTCGTTGCGGTCGCGCATGAGCTCGAGCTCGAATTCCTTCCAGCCCTCGATGCCCTCCTCGATCAGCACCTCGTCCGTGGGCGAGTAGTGGATGCCGGCGCCGGCGATGCGGTGCAGCTCCTCCTCGTTGTGCGCGATGCCAGAGCCGAGGCCACCCATGGTGAAGCTCGGACGGACGACCAGCGGGTAGCCGAAACGCTCCGCGATGCGGTCCACCTCCTCGAGGGAGTGGGCGATGTCCGAACGGGCCGACTCGGCGCCGGCCTCGTCCACGACCTTCTTGAACAGCTCGCGGTCCTCGCCGCGGTCGATCGCCTCAAGGGAGGCGCCGATCAGCTCGACGCCGTACTTCTTGAGGATGCCGGCCTCGCCCAGCGCCATCGCGGCGTTCAGGGCCGTCTGGCCGCCCAGCGTGGGCAGCAGCGCGTCGGGGCGCTCCTTGGCGATGATCTTCTCGAGGATCGGGGTGGCGATCGGCTCGATGTAGGTGGCGTCGGCCATCTCCGGATCGGTCATGATAGTGGCCGGGTTGGAGTTCACGAGGATGACGCGGATGCCCTCCTCACGCAGCACGCGGCAGGCCTGCGTGCCGGAATAATCGAACTCGGCGGCCTGTCCGATGACGATCGGGCCGGAGCCGATGACCATCACGGACTTGATGTCAGTGCGCTTGGGCATGTGTCACTTACCTTCCTTGGAGCTCTTCATCAGGTCGACGAAACGGTCGAACAGATAGGCGGCGTCGTGCGGGCCGGCGGCCGCCTCGGGGTGGTACTGCACGGAGAACGCGGGGATGTCCAGGCACTGCAGGCCCTCCACCACATCGTCGTTGAGGTCGATGTGGCTCACGCGCACCTTGCCGTACCTGCCGTCCGCATACGGGGAGGCGACCGGCTCGCCCTTGGGGGCGTCCACGGCGAAGCCATGGTTGTGCGCGGTGACCTCCACCTTGCCGGTGGTCAGGTCCATTACGGGCTGGTTGATGCCACGATGGCCGAACTTGAGCTTATACGTGCCGAAACCGAGCGCGCGGCCCAGAATCTGGTTGCCGAAGCAGATGCCGAAGAACGGATAGCCGGCGTCCAGCACCTGGCGCAGCAGGTCCACGACGGCATCCGCCTCGCCCGGATCGCCCGGACCGTTGGAGAAGAACACGCCATCCGGGTTGAGCTCCTGAATTTCGCTGAACGTGATGGTGGAGGGGACCACGTGCACGCGGCAGCCGCGCTCGGCCATGCGGTGCGGGGTCATGCCCTTGATGCCCAGATCCACGGCGGCGACGGTGAACAGCGGCTCCTTGCCTTCGAAGTCGCCGCACGGCTCCACCGTGTACATGGCCTTGGTGCTCACCTCGTTATACAGGCTCAGGCCCTGCATCTGGGGGGTGGCCTTGACGCGCTCGAGCAGCTGCTCCACGGTCTTTTCGCGGCCGTCCGCGTCCACAAGCTCCTCGCCGGAGAAGATGCCGGCGCGCATCACGCCCGCGCTGCGCAGGTGGCGCACCAGCTTGCGGGTGTCGATGCCGCTGATGCCCACGATGCCCTCGGCGATCAGATCGTCGTCCAGGCTGCCGGTGGCGCGCCAGTTGCTGACGACCGGGCTGGGATCGCGAACCACGTAGCCGGCCACCCAGATGCGGCTCGACTCGGGATCCTCGCGATTGACGCCGGTATCGCCGATGTGCGGGAAGGTCTGCACCACGATCTGGCGGTCATAGCTGGGATCGGTCAACGTTTCCTGGTAGCCGGTCATGCCGGTCGCGAACACGATCTCTCCAGTGGTCGCGCCGCACGCGCCGAACGGCTCGCCGACGTAGACCTGTCCGTCCTCCAGAACGAGGACGGCATCCTCCGGGGAAAAGCTCAGGTTCACCACAACCCCCTTGTTATTTCAAGTTATTCGTACTTACCATAATCGCCGGCGCGGACGCTCAGTCGGCCTGCGTCCCGGCGGTTTCGGAGTCCTCCGCGGGCGTGTCCGCGGCGGTGTCCTCGCCATCGGCGCCTTCGGATCCATCGGCCGTCTCAGCCGCCTCGGACTCCTGCGCGGCCTCCGCCTCCTCCTTGGCCTTGCGCGCCTCGCGCAGGGGCTTCTCCTCGGAGCACACGGCGGACAGCAGGCCGTGGATGAAGCTGGGCGAATCGGCGTCGGACAGGGACTTCGCCAGCGTCAGCGCCTCGTCGATGGCCACCATGTCCGGCACATCGTCGTTGAACAGGATCTCCCACACGCCGATGCGCAGGATGTTGCGGTCCACGACGGCCATGCGGCTGACCTTCCAGCTGGTGGACCGGGCATTGAGAACGCCGTCGATGTCGCGACGGTGCTCGGCGACGCCACGCACGATCTCGATGGCGTATTCGGGAAGGGGGGTCTGCGCGCCGGGATGTTCGATGCGTTCAGCAAGAAGGGACAGGATATCCTGTCCCTTCTCATCCGCTTCGTACAACGTATTCAGCGCCCTCTTGCGAGCGGTGGAACGTGCCATGTGAAGCTTTCTCCTTGTGGTCCTCGGTTGAGAATCAGTTCTCGCGGCCGATGTAGGAGCCGTCGCGGGTGTCGACCTTGACCTTGTCGCCCTCGTTGATGAACAGCGGGACCTGGATCTCGGCGCCGGTCTCGACGGTCGCGGGCTTGGTGCCGGCGGTGGACCGGCTGCCCTGCAGGCCGGGCTCGGTGTGGGTGATCTCGAGCACCACGGAGGCCGGCAGTTCGACGTTCAGCGGGTTGCCATCATGGAAGGAGACGATGCAGTCGGTGCCCTCGAGCAGGAACTTGGCCTGATCGCCAACGAGCTCTCTGGGGATGTAGGTCTGGTCGTAGGTCTCCATGTCCATGAACACGAAGTTGTCGCCGTCCTCGTAGGAGTACTGGAGGTTGCGGTTGTCCACGGTCTCGAACTGAATCTTCATGCCGGCGTTGAAGGTCTTGTCCACGATCTTGCCGGTCAGGACGTCCTTAATGGTGGTGCGGACGAAGGCCGGGCCCTTGCCGGGCTTCACATGCTGGAACTTGATGACGGTCCAGAGCTTGCCGTCCAGGTTGAGGACGGAACCATTCTTGATGTCGTTGGTAGTCTGTGCCACGTTATTCACCTATTTTCAAACTAGCGTATGGGGCAAACCCAAAAATTGCCTTGGCTATTATGCCACAACCCGCATACAGCGCGTCGCATCATGGCCAGGAGCAATCGTTCCCCGCCCGCACGCCCGCTTCTCAGCCGATGCGCAGGCTTCGGACAGATGATTCCGGGCGACGCCGAAGGCTTTCCCAAGCGTTGGCGCAGGCCGCATTGGGGAGCAGCGCGTTCAATCGAAGGCAACCCCACGAAAGGATGGCCAGCATGAACGCCAACATCAATTCACACCAATCATCCCGACTCCATGGCTCCGGGCCGCGTCGATTCGCCGGCATCGCCGCCGCGCTCCTGTTGGCCGCCGCCCTTGCGATGGGGTTCGCGGTCGCCTCAACCGCGCAGGTGGATGACTCCCCCGCGCGGCAGGCCACCACCGTCAGCCAGTTCGAGGAGGCGGTGGGCGACTCCTCGGATGAGGCGCCGATCACCGTGTGATCGAGCTATCCGGAGCCCCGCCATCTCCACCATCAACCCCGCCATCAACGAAAGGACCAATCATGACCAATACCGTCAATGGGGGCAACAACCCCGCCAAGGTCTCCGGAGATTCGGCAGACGGCAACGCAGCCGACTTCGACAGGACGAAGGCGATCGCCGCGGATCCCACACCCGCCAAGCGCTCTGAAGCCTCCGACCAACCCACCCCGCAGGATCAGCCGACGCAGCCCATGCAGCCGGCTCAGGCTGCGCAATCCCCACAGGCTGCGCAGCCGCCGCAACCCGTCTCCGCGGAACCTGTCCAAGGCGCACAGCCCCAAGCCGCACGGATTCCCCAGCCCAGCCAGCCCTCCCCCGCCGCACCTGCCGCATCCATCCCAGGCGCATCCACCCCAAGCGCGCCGATTCCCACGGTCGCCGGTCCGAAGCCGAACAAGGCTCCGGGCGCATGGACGCTGGCATTCAAGTCGATCGACAGGAAGGTCTGGGCCATCTTCGCCGCAGGCGCGCTGGTCTTCGGTCTGGCCGGCGGAGCGGCAAGCGCGGCGCTGGTCTCATCGTTCGACGGCGGCTCCCATTCCGGAGGATTCAGCCGACATGTGAGGATGTCCGGCAGCGGCTCCTCCGACGGCTCCATCGGGCGTTCCGGTGGAGCCTCGCAGGGCGGATCAGGCGAAACGCGCGCCTCCTGATTCGAGATCCCGCCGGCCCGGTGTGCAGCACAGACTGGGCGAAACCGATCATAGCATTCGCAAACTGGGCGGATCGGTTCATTCAGAGGCCGATTTTGCGGTCTGGATGAACCGATCCGCCCAGTTTGCGTCATCGACCGGGGCGGCCAATTGACATCCGCACCCATCCTGCCTCCAAGCGGTCGGTGGCGAACGATAGCCCTTTGGGGTTTCGTCCGCCACCGGCCGCCGTTCGTATACCCGTCCATGCCCCGACTCCCATGCCCGCAGCTTCATTGCCATGCACCCGCAGCACAATCCAGAAACCTCCCAGACAACGTCCAGAGACTCTTGCCCAACCCCCTAGCGCACATTGCGTGGACTTTGGACAAGCGCCGAGGCGCAGACCGTTCAATGGAGGCATCGAACACGAAAGGACGGTCGATTATGAACAGGAACACCATCGCGGCGGCGCATGCCCCGCAGACCCCTTCCCTGGTCACCGGCAAACTCGTCGCCATCGTCATGGCGGCCTCCCTGACCGCCGGATTCGCCGCCGGGGCGATCGGCACCGCCATAACGGGCAGCGCCACCACGTCCGCCGGCGGCAGCCAATCCGCCATGGGCACGCCCCGAACGGGACGGGCGGCATGGGCGGCGCGAACACCATGACCTACGACTACACGGGCTCCTACTCCGGCGCGATCACCGCCGACGGATCCTCGCAGTCATCCAGCGGCGAAACGATCAGCGCCTCGGACACGGACCAGAACGCCGCCCTGGCGCAAAACGGCGGGACGCTCACCCTGAACGGCGGCACGCTCGCCAAGTCCGGCGACGGGTCGAACGACGACAACAGCAACTTCTACGGCACGAACTCCATCGCGCTTACGGTTGGCGAAGGCTCCACGCTGGTGCTGGACGGCACCCGGCTGACCGCATCCGGGTCCGGATCGAACGGCGTCTTCGCCACCGATTCGGGCACCGCGCTGGTCCGAGGCGCGACGATCGAGACCACGGCGGACAACTCGCGCGGCCTCGACGCCACCTACTCCGGCACGATCCTCGCGGGCAACGTCACCGCCAGCACCCAGGGCGATCACAGCGCCACAGTGGCCACCGACCGCGGCGGCGGATCGGTTTCCGTGACCGACTCGACCCTGTCCACGGCGGGTTCCGGATCCCCGCTGCTGTACTCGACCGGCGACGTGCAGGTGAGCAACGTGACCGGTACCTCCACCGACAGCCAGATCGCCGGCATGGAGGGCTACAACACGATTCTGATCAAGGACTCCACACTGGAGAGCACCAACACCGACCGCACCGGCTCCGATCCGATCGCCAACGGCGTGATCATCTACCAGTCCACATCGGGCGACGCCGAATCCTCCACCGGTCAGCACGCCACCTTCCAGGCCGTGGACTCCACCCTGAAGTCGGCGATCGAATCGGGCTCGATGTTCTACTTCACCAACACCACCGCCGACGTGGTGCTCTCCAATACCACGCTCGACTTCGACACCTCGAAAGCCACGCTGATCAACGCCTCCGGCAACGACGCGAACAACTGGGGATCCGCCGGATCGAACGGCGCGACCGTGAACTTCACCGGCCGCGCCCAGACGCTCGAGGGCGACGTGACCGCCGACACGATCTCCACGGTGAACCTGTATCTGCTCGAGGGCAGCACCTGGACGGGATCGGCGTCGATCACCGAGAACGCCTCCGCCGGCTCCGGCTCAACGTCCGAAGCGCCGATCTGCGTGAACGTGGACGGCACCTCGACATGGGTGGTGACCGGGGACACCACGATCTCCGCACTCAACGTCGCATCCGGCGGCAAGGTGGTCGACGCATCCGGCAGGACGGTGACGATCGTGGCCGACGGACAGACCGTCGTCAGCGGCACAAGCGATGTGACGGTGACCGTGACGGGCTCCTACTCCACGACCGTGGAGGCAGGGACCGACACCGAAATCGCCGACGAGACCATCGACCGCACCGCATACGACGACCAGTTCGGCACCTCCACATCGTGGACCATGGCCTAGCGGCGGAACACGATCCGCCGCCGGCCGCCCATCACCCACTTCAATCATCCACCACATTCGTCGCATAACGCGAAAGGACCAATCATGACCGAAAACAACACGGGTAACACCAACAACACGGGCAACGCAACCAACAACGGACTCTTCAACGGCACCGGCAACGCGAGCCCGTCCCCGACCGGCGGAGCCCCGCAAACCCAGCCGATCCAGACCCAGCAGACCGCCCAATACAGCCAGACCGCACCCGTTCCGCCGGTCAACGGCACGCAGCCGGCATGGGGCCAGTACGCCCCGGCGCAGCCCGCCCAGCCCATGCAGCCGGGACCGTATGCGCCGGCCACCCGCCAGGACGGCGGCGCGGCCAAGATCGGCGGCAAGCTCTGGGCGGCGATCGGCGCGGTGTCGCTGGTCTGCGGACTGATCGGAGGGGCCGCCGGCTCCGCGGCCGTCGCGGCGGTCGGCGGATCGGACTCCGGAACGGGCTCGGGCCAGCAGATGCAGATGCCGGGCGGAGGCTCCGGCAACGGCGGATTCGACGGCAACGGCCAGTCCGACGGATCCTCGTCCGGCTCAGGCTCCTCCGGGTCCAATTCGGGCAACGGATCCTCTGACGGCAACGGCATGGGCCAGCCGCCGAGCGGAGGCATGGGCGGACAGTCGGGCAACGGCTCCAACCAATCCGGCAACGGGCAGTCCGGCAACGGCAACGGTTCCGGCTCCTCGTCCGGCTCAGGCAACGGGAAGTCCGGCTCCTCCAACGGCTCCGCTTCGAACTCCGGTTCCTCCAGCTCCAGCACGGACACAAGCGAATACAACGAATCCGACACCCTGACCATGTAGCCCATCCGGTGCGGCTGCCGCGCATAGCTTCCATCCATTCGCGGCAGCCGCACCATGCATTGTCCCAGCCCCGGAAACCCCGGCCCCGATCCCCCGGCCCACCGCTTGACTTCAAGTGCTCGAAGTCACTAAGACTGCCCGTGTAGGCACATATCACCACGGACCATCGAAAGAGGGAAGATCGTGACCGAAACCCTGCAACGCGGCGACGAACGGGCGACCGTCAGCCAGCAGCTGCTCACCGGCGAGCGAGCGGCGTTCTTCGCGCGCAACACCACATACGTCGACACCATTTTCGCCGATGGCGAATCACCGCTCAAGCATGCACGGGACATCGAGCTGATCGGGTGCTCGTTCCAATGGAAGTACCCATTGTGGTACTGCGAGAACGTCATCGCGCGCCGATGCACCTGGTTCGAAATGGGCCGCGCCGGCGTTTGGTACACGAACCACCTGCTCGTGGAGGACTCAACGATCGAGGCCCCGAAGAACTTCCGCCGCTGCCGGGACCTGACTCTGCGCAACGTGGACCTCACCCACGCCGAGGAGACGCTGTGGAGCTGCACGGACGCCACGCTGGACAACGTGGTCGCCAAGGGGGACTACTTCGGCATGAACTGCGAGCGGGTCACGGCGGACAACTTCCGCCTGGTGGGCAACTACCCGTTCGATGGGGCGCGCGACATCACGGTCCGCAATGCGCGGCTCGTGTCCAAGGACGCCTTCTGGAACACCGAGAACGTGACCGTGGAGCATTCCTACATCTCCGGCGAGTATCTGGGATGGAACTCCCGGAACCTCACATTCGTGGACTGCACGATCGAAAGCCTGCAGGGCCTGTGCTACGTGGAGAACCTCAAGCTGGTGAACTGCCGCCTCCTCAACACCACGCGCGCCTTCGAGTACTCCACGGTGGACGTCACCGTGGATTCGCGCATCGGCAGCGTGATCAACCCCTCCGGCGGCGTGATCCGCGCGGAGGCGATCGACGAGCTCACCTTGGACGCTGCGCGCGTGGACCCGTCCGCCACGAGGATCGAGACCGCATGATGACCGGGAAGACAACGGCGGGGAACCCGATCGCACCCGCATCCGAAGCATTCGACTTCGACGTTCGGGTGGATCGTTCCGGCACGCACGCTCTCAAATGGGAGGAGGCCGACGGCGCGCTGCCCATGTGGGTGGCGGACATGGACATTCCCACCGCGCCGGCCGTCCGCGAGGCCATCGCCCGCCGGGCGGCCAACGGCGTGTTCGGCTATTCCACGGTCCCGGACGAATGGGCACGGGCGTACGCCGACTGGTGGGGTGCCCGGCACGGGCTCACCATCCGCCCGGAGGAATTGGTCTTCACCACGGGCGTGATCCCGGCCATCTCCAGCATGGTGCGCAAGCTCACCACCCCGGCGGAGAACGTGGTGATCCTCACGCCGGTCTACAACATCTTCTTCAACTCGATCCTCAACAACGGCCGCAACGCGCTGCAATCGCCGCTGCGCTACGAACGGTCGGCAGATGGCGCGACCGGGCGCTACACGATCGACTGGGCCGACCTGGAGGCGAAGCTCGCCGATCCGCAGACCACGCTGATGATCCTGTGCAACCCGCACAATCCCACCGGCGCGATCTGGGATCGGGACACGCTGGCCCGCTTCGGATCGCTGTGCGCCAAGCACCATGTGACGGTGATCAGCGACGAGATCCACTGCGATCTGACCGACCCGGGCCACGGCTATGTGCCGTTCGCCTCGGTGAACGAGGAGTGCCGATCGATTTCGGCGACCTGCCTCGCCCCCACCAAGGCGTTCAACATCGCAGGTCTGCACACCGCCGCGGTGCTGGTACCGGATCCGGCGCTGCGGCACAAGGTGTGGCGCGGGATCAACACCGACGAGGTGGGCGAGCCGAACGCCTTCGCGATCGACGCGGCCGTCGCGGCATTCACGCAGGGCGGACCGTGGCTGGATGCGCTGCGCGGGTATCTGGCGGGCAACAAACACGAGGCGGCGCGGATGATCGCCACATACAACGCATCCGCGCCCGCCGATCGACGCGTGGCCCTGTGCGAGGGGCCCGCCACCTATCTGCTGTGGCTGGATTGCTCGGCGTTCATTGATGGCCCGTCGGCCGTCCCCGCATCCGCGCCCGCAAGGTTCCGGGACACGGACGAACTGTGCGATTGGCTCACGCGCGAGCACGGCGTGATGTTCTCCCCCGGCGGCCATTTCGGCGGCAACGGGCGCAACTTCCTGCGCATCAACGTGGCCTGCCCCAGGGCATCCGTGCGAGATGGCATCGGCCGGCTGCTGGAGGGCCTGAGCGAACGATAGAATGATCGCAGTGCGGGCGCGACCGCAACGCGGCCCGCAGGAATCACAAAGGAGCTTTCCATGTCCAAGAACGTGCTGGTGCTGGTCTTCCATCCGGATCTGGAAGGCGCGTCCCGTATCAACCGGGCGCTGGCCCATGCGGCCGCGGATACGCCGGGCGTGACCGTGCGCGACGAATACGCGCTCTACCCCGATCTTCGCATCGACGTGACCGCCGAGCAGGATGCCCTGATCCGCGCCGACCGCGTGGTCTGGCAGTTCCCCGTCTACTGGTACTCCTCCCCCGCGCTGCTCAAGCAGTGGGAGGACGAGGTGCTCGCGCTCGGATGGGCGTACGGCGAGGGCGGAGGACGTTTGGAGGGCAAAGAGCTCATGTGCGCGGTGACGGCGGGCAGCACGTCCGACCGCTACACTGCCGAAGGCGACCACGGGCACACCATGGGCGAGGTGCTCGTGCCGATGGAAATCACGGCGAAGTACGTGGGCATGCCCTGGATCAAACCGTTCGCCGTGTACGACACCTTCAATCTCACGGACGAGCAGGTCGCTCGTGCGGCGCGTGACTACGCGCAGGCCATTACCGCCTGAACGCCGGCCGACCCGGCTCCATCATCGCGCTCCAGACGTCTCCCCGAAAGCCACGCGACGGATGGCCTCGCGCAGCGCCGCCGGATCCTGCCACCCGGTGCCCAGGGCGCGGTGCAGCGTGAGTCCCTCGATCATCGCGTCGAGCGCGGATGCGGTGGCGGGATCGAAGAATCGGCCTATCTCCGCCCTGCTCGAGGCCATCCAATGGTCGGTGATGTCCCGGTAGGCGGGATCACGCGCCGCAATGGTGTACAGCTCGAGGTTGATGTTCAGGTCGCCCCCGGCGAACAGCGGATCCTCCTCGATGTATGCGGCGATCGCCTCGCACGCATCCCGGGGCGAGCCCGTGGCCCGCATGCGCGCGGCGAAGCGGGCGGCGCTCCTCCGTGCGAACTGGTCGAACGCCTGGTGCAGCAGGTCCTCCATGCCCGCGAAATGGTAGGTCATTGAGCCGAGCGGAACCCCGGCCGCCGCGGCGACCACGCGATGCGAGGTGCCCGCCACGCCGCGTTCGGCAACCACCTTCAGGCACGCGTCGATGATGCGCTGCTTGCGATCGGGGTCAAGCCGCCGCCCCCGTACGGCGGCTGGTGCTGTTTCGGTCATGCGTATGACCATACGCATCGATGGATACATTCGTACCACCACATCGTGTACGATCGTACGCATGACTGATACGAGCAACACCAGCACCGCATCCGCAACCACCGACGGCCGTTCCATGAAGGAGCTCATGCTCGCCGGCGAATACTATGTCAGCTCCGATCCCGAGCTCACCGAGGAGCGCGAGCGCGCCAAGGACGTCCTCTTCGACTTCAACGCGATCCGCCCCACGCGCCGCGCCGAGCGCGAGGAGATCATCCGCGGCTTGTTCGGCCATGTGGGCGCGAACTGCTGGATCGAATCGCCGTTCAACTGCGACTACGGCTACAACCTGTCCGTCGGGGACAACTTCTATGCCAACACCGGCTGCTGCATCCTCGACTGCGCCCCGGTCACGATCGGAAACAACGTGTGGTTCGGCCCGAACGTGGGCATCTACACGCCCGAGCACGCCTTCGACGCGGCGGAGCGCACGGCCGCGTGGGAGCACAGTCTGCCGGTCACGATCGGCGACAACGTGTGGGTGTGCGGCGGCGCCACGATCGTGGCCGGCGTGACGATCGGCGCGAACAGCGTGATCGCGGCCGGGGCGGTGGTCACCCGTGACGTGCCGGAGGGCTCGCTCGTGGGCGGGGTGCCAGCACGCGTCATCCGACCGATCACCGAGGCGGACCGGCACGGGTTCCCGATTGCCCGATAGCCGACGATTGCGCCATGGACACGACGATTGCGACGCGACGCGGACCGCACGAGCCGATACACTGGTCCACGCAATGATTGCGCAAACAAATGCATGACCACAGCGGTTTGAGGAGCTTGACATGGACAATGCGGCACGGCGGGCGCAGGGGCTGCCCTACCACTACGACGACCCGTCCATCATGGGCGGCCAGCTCGAATACCAGGAGAAGCTCTGGGAGTTCAACCAGACCCATCCCACGGACGTGGAGGGCAAGGCACGGCTGCTCAGGGAGATGTTCGCCGAGATCGGCGAGGGATGCCATGTGGAGACGCCGGCCCACGCGAACTGGGGCTTCCGCCATGTGCGCATGGGCCGAGGCGTGTACTGCAACTCGAACTTCACCTGCGTGGACGACGGCGAGATCACGATCGGGAGCTACTGCATGTTCGGCCCCAACGTGGTGATCGCGACCGCCGGCCACCCGGTGCTGCCGGTGCTGCGCGAACACCACTACGTGTACGCGATCCCGGTCACGATCGGGCGCAACGTGTGGGTGGGCGCGAATGTGACGATCCTGCCCGGCGTGACGATCGGCGACAACTGCGTGATCGGCGCGGGATCCGTGGTGAGCCACAGCATCCCGGCCGATTCGGTGGCCTACGGCGCACCTTGCGAGGTGGCGAGGCCGATTGGGGACAAGGACCGGGAGTTCTACTTCAAGAACCGCCGCCTCGACGTGTGGGAATAGCGGGCGGCTCACGCGGCCCCTCAGGAGAGCCGACGGTAGGTCTCCTCGTCCACGGGCTCGAGCCATTCGTTGGAGGCGCCCTCCCGCTTGGGCATGATGGCCACGTGCGCGAACGCCTCGGTGGGCGCGGCCCCGTGCCAATGCTTGGTTTCCGGCGGAATATAGGCCACATCCCCCGGCTTGAGCTCGACCGGGTCATGGCCTTCGATCTGGTAGTAGCCGCGACCGCCCACCGCCAGCAGGATCTGGCACACCCCATGGTGGATGTGCCAGTGGTTCGTGCAGCCGGGCTCGAAGGTGACGTTGGCCACGCTCACCTGATCGTCCGCCGCCAGCGGGGCAAGGTAGCTTTGACCTTCGAAATACTGCGCATAGGCGTCATTGGGGTCACCCAGCGGGAAGGCGCTCGGATTGTTCGACAGGGTCATGATCGTTCCTTTCGTTTGCAACGCTTGTACAGGACGATTCCGACGCTACGAACCTCAAGCGCTTGAAGTCAAGCCACATGCCCTTCGCCACCCACGGCCGACGTGCGGCGCTCCTGCACGGACAGCCACACGCCGACGGGCACGGTGGCCACGCCGCACACGATGAAGATGACGGCGATGGGGATAACGTCCGCGAGCGGCGCGAAGAGGGCCATGCCGATCGGCATGGCGAAGGTGGCCATCGTGGTGTCCAGCCCGAAGACGCGGCCCACCATGGATTCGTCGGATTCGGACTGCAGGACGGTGCGCAGCGGACCCGCGCACACGGCGGTGGCGATGCCGTTGAGCACGTCGATGACGAGGTAGGCCAGCAGCCCCGGAGCCACTCCGAGCCCCACCACGGTGACGGCGTAGAACACGATGCCCCAAGCGGCCACGCGCATGGGATTGCGGATCAGCTTGGCGCCGATGGTGGACATGATCGCGCCGCCGAGCAGCATGCCGATGCTCCATCCGAGTTCGTTGGCGGCGAGTTTGTCCGAGGCGGTGGAGAGATTCACGAACCAGAGGTTCAGATCCACGCCCTCGTATTCGCGGGCCATGAGCAGCAGCGTCAGGTTCATGGGTGCCACGGAGATCAGACAGACGGTCGCGTCGGCCAGAATGGTGGACCGCAGACGCGCGCGGCCCATCACATAGGACAGGCCGGCCTTCAGATCGGCGACCACGCGCGCCGGGCCGCGACCGGATCCGTCCCCGTCGCCGGTTCGCCTGCGCGGCGCCCTGATCATCGCCACAAAGCCCACGCCGATCACGGCCGTGGTCACATCCACCAGCAGGATGGACCACAGCGGCACCATGTTGATGAGCACTGCCGCCACGGCGGGCGCGACGATCATGTTGGCCGAGTTGATGACGCTGAAGATCGAATTGACGCGCAGCAGCTTGCCGGAGGGCGTCACATCCGGGATGAACGACTGGACGGCCGGCGACTGCACGCCGGCGCCCGCCGAGCGGATGAGCAGCACCACGAAGATGAAGGCGAGGTTGGCCCAGCCCGTCGCAAAGCTCACGGACAGGAGGACCGTCACGCCGGCGATGATGAGGTCGGGCAGCATGATGAGCAGTTTGCGGTTGTGCCGGTCCGCCCAGGAGCCGCCGAAGATGGAGACGACGCCCTGGGGCAGTACGCCGAACAGCGTGGCCATGAGCAGCGCAGTGCCGGTCTGCTCCTGCAGGACGATCCACCACCAGATGGCGTATTGCACGATGCTTGACCCCAACAGGGAGAAGGCCTGGCCGGTGAGCAGCAGCGCCACGCGGCTCCGCCACGCACGATCGGCGGATTGCGGTTCCATATGCATGGTTCCTTTCATGACTCTGATTGCGGTTCACGATGCAACGGAACACCATATTGTCCCAATATGGGACAAATGTCAATTCAAGGGACGCCGGGACCCCATTCACACCTTCGCGTTGCGTAATTGAAGACGGAATTCCCGGCCGAAGATCTCCATGCCGCGAAGCATCTCGTCGCGCAGGGCGGGATCAAGCCCGCTCATCGCCCGATACTCGGCGGCACGCTCGGGGGCGACCAGCGCATTGCAGTGCCGACGCCCCTCCTCGGTGAACCGCACGGCCTTCACACGTCGGTCCCCCTCCGACTCCTCAAGCCGCGCATACCCTTGTTCCACCAGCGATGAAACCACATTGTTGACCGTCTGCCGGGGCAACATCGTGTATTCGCAGATCGCCCGCTGCGAGGCGCCGTCATGGTCGTAGAGATAGTCAAGCACGCACATCACGCTGTCCGCCACGCCCAAGCGGCGCGAGTAATCGGCGAGCGCCACGTCGATGCGGTGCAACTCGTCGAAGAACCGGTCCAGACGGTCTCCGATCGCTCGATCCGCCGAGATATCTCCCCCATCCGACATGCCAACCCTTTCCACAACAATTGTCCTAATTGAAGACAAGTATACGCATCTCCGCCACCGTATGGAAGCCGTCACCAAAATTCGATATACTGTCTAGTTATTGGGAATCACCACGCACAAGCACATCGGAGGCATCGATGGGACGACCGAAGTCTGGCGACGTCAGCGCCACGCAGAAGATGCAGGAGACGTTCTGGCAGCTGCTTGCCGCCAAGCCGTACGACCAGATCACCGTAAGCGACATCACGCGCACGAGCGGTCTCAATCGCAGCGCGTTCTACTACCACTACGCCAACATCCCCGAATTGGCGGACGATGCGATCGCCGCACTGTACGCCAAGACGGCGGTGTCCACGTTCATCGCGCGCATCATCCACAGCCCCACCGACGCAACGGCCGAAGAGGGGTACATCCGGTTCATCAGCGACCAGGATTATCTGGCCAGCGCAAGAAAGGTAATCCTCATCGCCGGCCCGCACAGCACGCCGGGACTCGTCCGGCAGCTTAAGGACTTCATCATCGAGGTGTGGCTGAGGATCCTCATGATCGACCCGAAAACGCTCGACGACGCGCAGCGGGTCACTCTGGAATTCGCCGTCAGCGGCATTCTGGGCATCTTCGGATGGGCCCCCTCCGCCGGCAATCCCAGGGACATCGCGCCTTTGATCCGCCAATCGCACATACCCGAGACCATCGCACAGCTGGTCAACTCCCTGAAATAAGCCTCAATGCAGATGGGCCCTGAAGCCCGACCCCGCTGGGATCGGACCTCAGGGCCCATCTGCATTCACCTTACGAAGGCACCCGTCACTCCGGGCTCTTGAGCGCGCCGACCATGTCGATGCGATCAAGGGATCTGTTCGTGGCCCGGCTCACCAGCCAGGTGAACAGGAACGCCAGCGCGGCGGCGATCACATAGCAGTACCACGCCACGTTCGGCACGATGTTCATGCCCGGCAGGTCGAGCATGCTCAGCAGCCCGCCGATCAGCAGACGGCCGGAGGGCAGACCGAGCGCGATGCCGATCGCGGAGAGCAGCAGCATCTCCTTGTTCACATAACCGTGGACCTCGCGGCGGCGGAAGCCCAGAACCTTGATCGTGGCCAGCTCGCGCTCGCGCTCCGAGATGTTCGTGCTGGCGAGCGTGTAGAGCACCACCACCGCCAGGATCGCGGCCATGGCCACGATGAAGCCGATCATGACGAAGAAGATCATGAAGCTTCTGGCGAAGTCGCGCATCTGCTTATCGGAGCTCGACACGGACAAATACCTGTCCTGCGAGGCAAGGCCGTCCGCGAACGCGATCCGGGCGTCCGCGTCGCCGTCCAGCTTGATGAGATCGGCGTTGACGGCGAGGTCCGTGTCCGCATCCACATCGAACGCGGTGCGCCATGCCGTCTCGGTCATGATCACCACGTTGCCGGTGTAGTACTGGGCCACCCCGGTGACGGTCACATCCGCCGCGTTCATCATGGCGTCGGCAAGATTCACCGTACCGCCGTTCGCGAGACCAAAGGTCTTGGCCGCGCTCGCGCTCACGATGGCACCCGAATCGTCCAGGGACAGGGCAGTGCCGTCCGCGGTGTGCAGGTTCAGGTAGCCGTCAACCGATTCGCCGTCGGGCACGACCATGAGCTGCGCGGTGAGCTTCGTGCCGTCGCCGTCGGACGAGCCGGCCGAGGAGGAACCGGACGCCACGGACAGAGTGCCGGATTCCAGATGCAGCGGCAGCGTGCCGGATACCGCAGCATCGGCGTCGAGGTCCCTCTGGGCGTCGTCGTGGTCGGCCGGCTTGGTGATGGCCATCACGTCGTACGTGGAGATCTCATCGAACTGGCGGGGTATGAGCGTGAACGCGGAGCTGGCCATGCCGAATCCGGCCGTCATGAGGGCCGTGCAGCCGAGCACGCCGACGATCACCATGAGCGCGCGGCTCTTATAGCGGAACAGGTTGCGCGCGGTCACCTTGCCCAGGAAGCTCAGGTGGTTCCACACGAATCCGATGCGCTCGAACACGGTGGTCCGGCCGGCCTTGGGAGCCTTGGGACGCAGCAGTTCGGCGGGCTGGAGGGACAGGGACTTCGCGCACACGGCCATCGCGCTGCCGCAGATGAGCACCACGAACAGCAGCACGCCGCCCACGCCCACGGTCCAGTTGATGATCAGCGGGTACGAGGGCAGCACATAGAGGATCTTGAGCATGCGCCGCGTGAACACGAACGGCAGCCCGATCAAGCCCAGCAGGTCACCCAGCAGACCACCGGCGAGACAGGCGGCCAGCGAGTACATCAGGTACTTCACCATGGTTTCGCCCCGCGTGTAGCCGAGCGCCTTGTAGGTGCCGATCAGCTGGCGGTCCTCCTCCACCATGCGTGCCACGGCGGTGAGGCTCACCAGGATCGCGATCACCAGGAACAGGATCGGAAACAGCTTGCCCAGACGTCCGATCATGTCGCCTTCGGTCTTGACATCGGCGTAGCTGGTAAGGGCGGCGCGGTCGCGGACGATCCACTGGGCGTCCGGCACGGCGTCGTTCACCTTGTCCCGAATCGCCTGCTCGGCGTCGGCGAGCTTCTGCTTCGCCGCGGCCTTCATGGGATTGGCGTCCGGCATAGCGTCAACGGCCTTGCGCTGGGAATCAAGGGAGGCCATGGCCGCATCAATGGCATCATCGCGCACGGTTTCGGTGCGCGCCCGCGTGCGCTCCGACTCGATGGCCTCGATGCCGGATTTCGCCTCGGCGAGCAGACCGTCGTAATCGGTGCCGTAGGTGTCCAGATCGGCCGCCCCGGAGACGGTGACGACGGCGGACGTGTAGGGGGCGTCCCCGTCGGCGACGGCGTCAGCGGAGACGAACATCGCATAGACGGTCTTCGTGCCGGAGACCAGGGCCAGCGGGCCGTCGGGGTTCACGATGTCGTTCGGATCGACGACCGTGCCCACGATGGTATACGCGCCGTCCGCGAAGGTGTCGGAAGCATCCTCGTCCGACGAATCGGAGCTTGCCGACGATGCCGCGGAGGCCGTGGCGCCTGCGTCCGGGGAGAACTCCAGTGTGTCGCCGAGGGCCTTGCCGCTGTTCGCAAGGTACTGCCGGGTGACGGCGATCTCGTGCGCGGCTTCGGGCAGACGTCCGTCCGTCAGGTACGGCAGGTCGAGGCCGCGGTCGTTGAGCGCGGTCACGGTGGCGGAGGCCTGCCTGCCGTCCACCTTGGTGGTCGCGCTTTCGGATCGGACGCCGGCCGCATCGGCCACGCTGTCCACGCCGCGCAGGGCGGTGATGTCGTCATCGTCCAAGCCAAGCGTGGAGACGATGCTCACGTCGTGCATCGACTGGCCGTCGAAGAATTCGTCCAGACCGGCCTTGAGATCGACGCTCACCGAGCTCAGGCCGCCCATCATCATCACGCCCACCGCGCAGATCACGGCGATGGCGGCGAAGCGCTTGCCGTTGCCGCGGATCGCGCGCCATGCGTCCTTCCACATGGCCGCATGGGAGGTCTTCCTGCGAGTTGCCATATTCGCGCCTCCTACCACTCGATGTCCGCGATGGGGGTGGGATTCGCGTTCGCGGTGATCTCGGTGACCTTGCCGGAACGGAAGCGGATCAGGCGGTCGCCCATGGGCGCAAGCGCGGAATTGTGGGTGACCAGCGCCACGGTGATGCCGCGCTGACGGCAGGCGTCCTGCAGAAGCTGGAGGATCTGCTTGCCGGTGTTGTAGTCAAGCGCGCCGGTCGGCTCGTCGCACAGCAGGAGCTTGGGGTTCTTGGCCAGAGCGCGGGCGATGGCCACGCGCTGCTGCTCGCCGCCGGACAGCTGGGCCGGGAAATTGCCCAAGCGCTCGCCCAGTCCCACCTTGACCAGGGTCTCGCGCGCATCCAGCGCGTCCGGGCAGATCTGGCTGGCCAGCTCCACGTTCTCCAGGGCGGTGAGGTTGGGCACGAGGTTGTAGAACTGGAAGACGAAGCCCACATCGAAGCGGCGATAGTCGGTCAGCTCCGCCTCGCTCGCATGGCTGAGGTCGCGGCCGCCGATCACCACGCTTCCGGAGGTGGCGCGGTCCATGCCACCCAGAATGTTCAGCGCGGTCGATTTGCCGGCGCCGGACGCGCCGAGGATGACCGCGAGCTCCCCCTGCTCCACGTCGAAGGTGGCGTGGTTCAGCGCCAGCACCGCCGATTCCCCTTCGCCGTATTGACGCACGACGTCATGGAATTGCAGGAAAGTCATGATGGTTCCCCTCTTGTATGGTTCCACTTGCATTCTTACGGCCGGATCATTCGACCACGGCCGGGCGATGCCCGATTTTATTCATCATGGTGTTGAATAAAAATCCTCACCGTGGGACATTGTGATGGGTTTCGCGCCCACCGATTCCCACAGTGACCGGACCCATCCCAACCGTTCGCCCGAAGCATAACCCCCGTTCAATCTCCGCATGGTCTGCGAAAGTAATATCGAATGCAGATATTTCACTTCGAAATATCTCAGCTGAGAATATAGTCGCAAAGGAGACCACCATGAAGACCCTGGTGCTGCTGTTCCACCCGAACTTCGACCAGTCCCATGTCAACGCCGCGCTGGCCAAAGCCGCCGGTGAACTGGACAACGTGACCGTGCGCAACGAATACGCGCTCTACCCGGATGGCAACATCGACGTGAAGGCCGAGCAGCAGGCCATCGAGCAGGCCGATCGCATCGTCCTGCAGTTCCCCCTGTACTGGTTCTCCGCCTCCGCGCTGCTCAAGACCTGGGAGGATCAGGTGCTCGAGCATGGCTGGGCATACGGTTCCGAAGGTCACGCCTTCGAGGGCAAGGAGTTCACCGTCGCCGTCTCCACCGGCTCCCCCGAGGCCAACTACCAGCCCGACGGTGCCAACCGCTTCACGATCGATCAGGTCCTGATCCCGTTCCAGGGCACGGCCAACTACATCGGCGCGACGTGGGTCAAGCCCTTCGCCACCTACGGCGCCTTCGGCATCACCGACGAGGCGCTGGCCGAAGCCGCGAAGAACTACAAGGCGTTCCTGTCCAAGTAGTCCGCATCCGTTGCGCCCGCAAGCCGCCCGATCCGCCCCACGAACGCGCAGACCTGCGGCTGCGGGCGCAGCGGGTACAGCAGCCCATAGGACAGGCTCACCCGTTCGCCCCAATCGACGGGCACATTGACGAGCTGCGGATGGACATTGGCCCACATGGGCTTGGAGATCAGCAGATCGCCGGCCTGGGCGCAATCGTTGAACGTGGACAGATCGTAGTGGTCGATGTCCACCAGATCGATCGACGGCATGCGTTCCAGCAATTCGCGCGCGCGATCGTTGCCGCCATGGCCGCGACGCATCAGACGGATGCGCGTGCCGGCAAGATCGGCCAACGTGATCGTCCCGCGACGGGACAGCGCATGGTCGCGTGGCACCGCAACGCACAGGGGCTCGTCGCCGAGCGGCAGCATCCCGCAGACGCCCCGCCAGTAGTCGGCGTCGAAGGCCGTGGAGATCACATCCACCGCCTCCCCCAGATGCGCGATGATGTCGTCGATCGAACTGCGATCATCCGGCATGGAGACCAGCTCGAGGCGGATGTCCGTATGGCGCCCCGTCGCGCTGCCATAGGTCCAGCACGCGACGCCCGGAGCGGAGCGTCGAAACGCCCAGACGCACCGGCGAGGACTCCCCATCCCCTTGGCCGTCCAACCACCGCGCGCGTCTGATCGCATCATCGCACTGCCGCATGATCGGCCGCGCATCCTCCACGAACACCCGTCCCGCAGCCGTCAGTTCCACTCCTGTGCGGGATCGGGTGAAAAACCTCACGCCGCATTCCGACTCGAACGTATTGATCTGCTTGGCCAGCGCCGGCGTCGAAATATGAAGCCTGCGGCCGGCCTTGGCGAAGCTGCCGGTCTCCGCCGCGGCGATCACCGCATCCAAACGCCTGTCGTACATGCGCCCCTCCCCACCGCTTACATAAACCATTGGTTCATGTCTTATAAACCAAAAGCATCCATAAACCGCTGGAATTCATTGTATTGCGAGCATACCATGTGATTCGCAACAACTGGAGGGAAACACATGACCAAGAAGACAAGCCCCGTGCCGGCCACCGCGGCGGCCGCGATCGCATCATTCCTGTCCGGCATGGACGTACTGATCGTCAATGTGGCCCTGCCCACGATCGCATCGGAGCTCGGCGGGGACATGGCCGTCCAGCAATGGGTGGTGGACGGCTACACGCTGCTGTTCGCGGCGTTGCTGTTGCTCTCGGGCAGTCTCGCGGACCGCTTCGGCGCCAAGCGCGTGTTCATGGCGGGCACCGCGCTGTTCGGCGCGGCCTCGCTGTTCTGCTCGTTCGCCGGCTCGATGGCTGCGCTCGTGGCCGGCCGATGCATGCTCGGCGTGGCATCCGCACTGATTCTGCCGGCCTCGATGTCACTGATCAACGAGGCGAATCCCGACCCACGCCGTCGCGCATGGGCGCTGGCCCTGTGGGGTGCGGGAGGAGCGTCGGCCTCGGCGGTCGGTCCCATGCTGGGCGGTCTGCTCACGCCGATCCACTGGAGTCTGGTGTTCGTCATCAACATGCCGTTCTGCCTGTTCATCCTCGTCATCGCGCCCTACATCCGGATGTCGCCGAAACGGCCCGCGCGCTTCGACTGGGTGGGGCAGACGCTGTCCCTGGCGGGCCTCGCCGCACTGGTCGCCGGCATCATCGAGGTCGGATCGCTTGGGTTCGCCCATCCGGTCACACTGTTGCTGCTGGCCATGGGCGTGGCGGCGCTGGCGGCATTCGCGTGGTCCCAGTCCAAGGTCGCCGCGCCGATGATGCCGCTCGGCCTGTTCCGCGTGCGAGGCATGCAGGTGGCGTTGCAGATCGGCTTCATCATGATCTTCAACTGGTACGGCATGGTGTTCATCTGCACGATGTTCCTGCAGAACCAGCTCGGCATGGGCGCGTTCGCCGCGGGTCTGGTCTTCGTCCCGTCCGCATTCGTGACGATTGTGGGCAATCTCGTGGGAGGCCGCATCATCACCGCCCGCGGATCGCAATTCTCCATCACGCTGGGGCTGTGCATCATGATCATCGGCTTCGCATTCGAATTCCTTAGCCCCACACCCATTCCCGTATGGGCCATCGCGACGGGTCTGAGCGTCGTAGGGTTCGGCGCGGCCATCACCACCCCGGCGGCGGCGGGTGTGGTGCTCGCCAGCGTCGACGGTTCGCAGGCCGGCATAGCCAGCGCAATGTTCAACACCTTCCGTCAGGTGGGCGGCGCCATAGGCGTGGCGGTGTTCGGCGTGGTCGCAACCTTCGTCCCGTCCCTGGATGTGGCGCTGCGGTCGGTGTTCCTCGCCAGCGCGTTGCTGCTCGTGTACACGCTCGCCTTCGAGGCATTGCGCTGGCGGGAACGGTGATGCGGGCCGAAGACTCACCTCACGGCGGTGAAGAAGAACCGCGGGAACGGGAAGATGATGCTGCCGTCCGACTGCGTGTCATAGGCGGCGCGGACGCGGGCCAGGACCTCGGTCTCGAATTCCTCGCGGGCGGTATCGTCATCGCCCAGCGCCTGCAGGTACGGACGCAATCCCGTGCCGCGATACCACTCCATGATCGCCTCGTGTGAGGGCAGCGTGTGCATGTACGTCGTCTTCCACATGCGGAAGGACGATGCCTTGGCACGCAGAATCTCCCAGTACTCGGGCGGTGTGAGATTGTAGAACTCGCGCTGCTGAGGCAGCATCGCGCCGAATCGCGGCCCATGCACCACCGAGGCGATGATCCGGTGGATCGGTTCCTCGTAGTTCATGGGCGTCTGCACGGCGAGCGTGCCTCCCTTGACAAGCCGGGACATGAGTCGCGGAATCAGGCGTTCGTGGTCCGGCACCCACTGGATGCAGGCGTTGGAGAAGACCACATCGAAGTCCTTGGGCAGTTTGGCGAAGCGCTTGGAATCGGACACGTCGCATAGGGCGAAGTCGATGTCCGGATGGGCCTTGCGGGCCGCCTCGATCATGTCCGGGGAACTGTCCACGCCAAGGATCCGCGCATGCGGGTACCGCTCGCGCAGCACGGCGGTGCTGTTGCCCGGACCGCAGCCGATGTCGAGCACCCTGCGCACGACCGTTTCGCCGTCGGCGTTCGTCTCCGGCGGCAACTGCGCCGCCAGATCGCGCGACGGCTGCGTGCGTTCCGTCTTGAATCTCAGATACTGCTCCGAATCCCATTGAACCATGGCTTCGACTGTAACGCCGGGTTTCACGGGCATGATGCGATTGGTCGAATCCCGGACCGCGGTCCGAATGGTGAAATATATGCCGGAGCGCTGCCGCCCGGAACCCAGTCAGTTCATGTACACACCGCCATTGACGTCGATCGCCTGGCCCGTGACATATGCCGCATCGTCGCTGGCGAGGAACGCGACCACGCCGGCCACATCCGCCACCTCGCCAAGACGGCCCAGGGGGATATGCAGGGACGAGAAATCCGTGCCGGCGGTCATGTCCGTGCGGATCACGCCCGGACACACGGCGTTCACGCGGATTCCGTACGGCGCGAGGATCTTGGCGTAGCTGCGGGTGGCCGAAAGCATGCCTCCCTTGGAAGCGGCGTAGGCCACCGATCCGGACACGCCGCCCACGCGGGCCGCCAGCGAGGAGATGTTCACAATCGCGCCGGACCGCTGCGGCTCCATGATCGTCGCCGCCTCGCGGACGCACAGATGCGCGCCCCGCAGATTGACGTCCAGCACCCGGTCCCATTCACCGGCATCGAGCTCGCCGAGCGGCGTCGTGGTGTAGATGCCCGCCGAGTTGACCAGCACATCCAGTCGCGGCAGACGTTCGCGCACCTGTCCGAAGAGTTCCTTGACGGCACCGGGATCAGCCACGTCCGCAGTCAGACCAATGGCATCGCACCCATACCTGTCCGCCAGCTCGGCGGCGCTCTCCTGCGCTTTGGACGCGTCGCGGCCCACCAGCACCGCACCGGCCAGCCCCTCGGCGGCCATACGATCGGCCACGGCCAAGCCGATACCGCGGGTGCCGCCGGTCACCACCGCATATTTGCCGGCGAACCGCTCGCCGTTGGCAGCCCTGCCCGCCGCATTGCCCGCATTGTTCGCGATCGTCGCATTAGCGCTCATTGCGCGCCCCTTTCATGATCATGCTCGACAGTATAGGAGGCCGAAGCAATACCGATGTCAGACTCGTCCGTCATACAGATAGAACGTCGTCCCATCGCCGTTGGACCATGCGAGCGGCATCTCCCCGCAACGGACGAGTCCCAGATGATCATAGAAGCCGAAGTTGCAGGTGGTGTCGGTGAACAGAAAGAAGCGTTCCACACCGGCCGCCCGGAACGTGCGCATCATGCGATCGAACAGCCGGCGCCCCACTCCCCCGCCCCGCACGTTCGCCTCCACCAGCAGCAGGGTGACCTCCGCGTCATACCGCCCGCGATCCCGGGTCGCGTCGCGCAGCAGTCGATCGTCGGCGGCGTTGATACGCAGCATGCCGCGAATGCCCCTGCGTCCCTCTCGCGACGCCAGCAGCGGCAGCAGGATTCCGGCCGCCCGGCGCAGATGGCGCAGGGATGACAGCATCCGCCGCCATGACCGACGACCCGCGACTCCTCCCAGAATCACGCCGGACAAGCCATCCGGCGTTTCCGACACCCACGCCTCGGTGGTCCGGGACAAGGTGGCTTCGAAATCGGCTTTGGCCAGCGCGCGCGACACCCGCGTATCCATGTCCGGATCCCCGTACCACATGCGGCGCACCATCTCGATGAGCGCCGGATAGTCGTCGCGGCTCATGGGCCTCATGATCATGGCGTCGCACGGCGTTTGAATTCGCATTCGGCTCATACGCCCATTGTCGCATACGCGGCCGCGCCGATCGCCCGCCCCGGACCGCGCCGGGAATCACCCCAGCCAGCGATTGCACGCCTTGGCGCAATACTCCCAGATCCACCGCTGTCCTTCCGGATCGCTCCATTTGGGATTGATCCGCTTGGGCTTGCCGTTGCCCCAGAACTCGCCGCTCACGCCCTCCACCGCGGGGGACGTGGCCATGAGCACGCTGGTGCGGGCGCCATGCGCGGCCGACCGCATGAACGGCGTCCACAACGCCAGCACCAGCCGCATCAGCGGGCTCTTGCCGGACTCGCGCTGCAGCCCGGTGAACGCCGATCCCGGCTCCACGGTGTTCACGGTGACGTTCGTCACGCCTTCGGCCTTGAGACGCCGGTCGAACTCGCGCATGAGCCACCATGCGTAGCGCTTCGACAGCCCGTAGGCACGCGTGAGCGAGTAGTGCCGTTCGAGCTCCACATCATCGCGGAGCGCCGGACCGCCCTGCCGGTAGGATTCGCTGGCCACCGTCACCACACGCGCCGACGCACTGCGCCTGAGCATGGGCATCAGCAGGCTGGTGAGCAGGAACGGCTGCAGCGTGTTGATCGCGAAGGTCTTCTCATGTCCCTCCGCGGTGGTCTCACGCGTTGTGCCGAACTGCCCGCCCGCATTGTTGATCAGCACGTCAAGATGGTCGTACGAGGCTTCAATCTCCGCGGCGAACCGGGCCACGTTCGCTATGAGGGACAGGTCGGCGATATGCGCGTGCACGTCCGGGTTCCCGCTGCGCTCCATGATCCACCGGCACGCCTCCCGCGTCTTGTCAGGGTTGCGCCCATGCATCACGATCGTGTGCCCCTGTTCGGCGAGCGCCAGAGCGGTCTGCTTGCCGATGCCGCCAGATGCGCCCGTAATGAGGATGATCCTCCTGCTTTCATTGTCCATGTCCGCCTCGCTGATCGCTCATTCGATGACGATCCGCAACGTTCCCGCATTCGTCATCGATGTAACATATGTGACATCAATGACGGTAGCCAAGACGCGCCTCCGTCCGCAAGCCGGCACGGCACGGACATGACAGATGAGAGGGATTTGTGACATGACGGACGATCACAGCATCGGACATCCCACCGGACGGGAGCGGCGTCTCGCCACCCTACACCGCAGCAACGCGGAGTCGAACGCCTTTGTGCGAGAATGCATCGAGGGTGCGCTCATCCAGCTCATGGCCACCAAGCCGTTCGCCGCGATCACGGTCACGGACATCGCCCGGCGGGCCGGAGTCTCCCGCAATGCGTACTACCGCAACTACCCCTCCAAGGAGGCCATTCTGGAGGATTATCTGCGCGGCGTGATCGAGGCCATGTCGGCAATCCTGACCGCCTACGATCCGGTCACGCAGACCCGGGAGAGCTGCATGGCGTTGCTGGCCGCGGTGCACGACTTCGCGCCACAGTATCGCCTGCTGCTCGACGCCGGCTACGGTCCGCGCATCCGCGAGACTATGCGCGACCACATGAACGCCAGCACGCCGCAAAGCTCCTACGGACCGCGGTACGCCGCATCCTATTGGTCCGGAGCAGTCTGCGCAATGCTTGAGGATTGGATACGCGCCGGATTCGATACGCCGGACCGCGATCTGGCGGACCTTATGACCGATCTCATGCACCGGGGGATAATCGCGGCAGCCGATCATGGGATCGGATGCGCATAAGGTGTGCAGAAATGAATATTCACATTGCTTTGAATACTCGTTTTTCCCCCTCGATACGATCAGGTGCGGGCGACATCGGCGTCTTCCCCCTGCGACCTCATGCGTTCGGAGCCTTCAATCTCCATCGCCAGTCACCGAGAAACGACTTGGACTTCGCGTCGTCATCTCGGCAAGTCTTGCCAAATTCGTCGATCAGACCATGGAATTCCTTGAGTTCCGCCACATCCAGACGCGTCGCAAACACAGCCGGCGTCACGGCATCGTGAAACTTCGGATAGCCCAGAGGTGCCTCCCATCCAAGGAACGCGAACAGGCGCCGGGCATAGGTGTCGGCCACGAACGCGCGGCGGGAGAACACATACAGCACAAGATCGTCGGCCGTCTCCCCGCCCACGCCGAACAGGCCAAGCAGTTCGCGGCGCAGATCGCCGTCGGACACATCCGCCACAGTCTGTGGGTCCGCATCGCACCGATCCACGTACCATTGGCTGAGCGCGATCAGCGCCTTGGATTTGTTGCGATGGAAGCCCGATGGCCGAATGAGATCCTGCAGCCGCTCCCGATCCGCGACCGCGATCGCATGCGGCTCCAGCATGCCGGCGTCCCTGAGCGCGGCAAGGGAGCGCTCGACATTGCCCCATGCGGTGTTCTGTGTGAGCACCGCGCCGACCATGATCTCATACAGGGTTTCGGCGGGCCACCAGCCGGTCGGACCGATGCCGCGCAGCATCGCGCGGTACAGCGCCTCCAGAAATTCCGGTGATGGGGACATGCCGGAAGCCCCTTGCGACTCCGTCACTCCTTGATGCCGAGCTCCCCGGTCAGCCACGCGCGCTCTGCCGCGATTTCGGCGTCATGGATGGAGATGTTGGCCCTGCGGTACTTGTCCGTGATCGATTCGTTGTCCAGCGGCTCCATGCCATCACTGTACAGCCGGCGCACATCGCCGTCGAGCACGCCCAGCCGACGGCGCAGCACCGCCCGGCGATCCTCCTCATCCGGGATGATGGAGAGGAAGGACAGGACGACCGACCACTTGGTGATGTCCGTGAGCATATAGCCATTGACGCCCTTGAGTTCCTCGATGAGCTTGCTGCGGCCTAGAGGCTCCAGATGGAACTGACGCAAACGGCGCCCGTTGACCACCTCGAAGCTCTCCCCGATGTAGCCGGCCTTGAGGAAACGGCCGGTGACGGTATGCAGCGTGCCGTCGCTGAACGGACGCGCATAGCCGTTCAGTCGCTCCATCTTCTTGCGCAGGCGGTATCCGCACGCCGACCCCTCGGCGAGGAACCCCAAAGTCATGATCTCAACAACGTTCATATCATTCACTATAACTCATTCTGATATATATCCACTTCGACTTCGTCCCCAGACGAATCGGCGACGCCCTTACATCAGACGGGACTGGACCAAGCGGTTGATCGACACCCCTTGCTCCGCGGCCTCGATGGCCAGACGTCTGTGCATCTCCGGCGGGATGCGGACCATGAAACGGCCGGAATACTGCCGGTCCTCGTACGGCACAGGCACATCCTCGCCCTTCGCCCTCATGGCGGCAAGCCGCTCCGCGACCTGCATATGCAGCCCCATCAGCGCCTCAGCCGACGATTCGGACACCTCGATCAGATCCGGAAGCTCCGCCACCGTGCACACAAAGCCCTTCCGGGATTCCGACCACAGGATGCGGTACACATAGCGGTCCTCGACCGGGCGCGTAGGCATCGGGTGGCGGGGCGCATGGGCCCTCCCCGCCGCTTTGCTTCCCACACCGGCCTCCCCTGCGCCGGCATCAACACCGCTAACCGGGGATTCACTCGGATCCTCCGCCATGGCATGCCCTCCAATCTCGCGATCCGTTCAACGCGTCCCCATATTAGACGATTTCCCGCCGGGGACAGCTCCGGCCGCCGCCCTCATTGCGACACGCCAACATTTCAAAAATCGAACATCTGTACTATATTTATAGATATCAATATTGATACCAACCCAATCCAAACACCAAATCACCGAAAGGATCACACCATGTTCGTCATTCAGTCCACCATCGCCTTCGCCGATCCCGAACCCGACTTCGAACCGCTGCCGTCCCCCATGCTGCTTGGCAACCCGGCTTTGGAGCAATCGTTGTCGATGCGGTTGGCGCCCATGGAAACCGCCTATCCGTTCCCGGCACAGCCATCCGCCATCGATTCGCACCCCGTCATGCCCATGCCATGCCCCGCAATGCCATATGATGCTTACGCGGATCAGGAGGACAGCATTCCCCTTGCATATCTTTTGGGATCGCTTGCCTCGCGCCAATATGAACCGAACTGCTTCGAAGCCCGGCAACCTGATGCGGACTGCCAGTGTCCGTATTGCGTACGGCATCGCCCCTCGGTGGGATTCCTCTACAACGGGGAGGAATAGGGAACTGCCATGCCCCGAATGGCGCCTTTGCCATTCAGGGTATGATCGGCCGCAATGCTAGGCCGTCTCACCAGTCTTGATCGTCCGCTCGCATGCGGCGACGGCAGCTTCGGCTGTCCGTAGACGATTCCTCAAGGCCGCCTCAATATCCACCCCGTCGGCCTGCGCACAACGGATGATATCGAGGATCTGATCCGCATAGGCATCCGGCGTATGCTCACCGCCCTTCGATTCCGAGCCATGGATCGAATCGAAGACGGCGAACAGCCGCTCCGCGTTCGGGGATTTTGCGATGCGAGATGCCACCTTGGCGGCCCGGGGCAAGGCGCCCTGCGCATGGGAGATGCCGTCGAGCACGGACTGCCGGTGCTTCTCGCGCTGCTTCATCCGCTCCCACAGGGCCAACACGGCTTCGGGGGATTCCTCTTCATCGGCTTCCGCACGCGCTTCGCGATCCGACGCGAACACATGCGGATGGCGCGTGATGAGCTTGTCCACCAGACGATCCGCCACTTCACCGATGTCAAACGGATCATCGGGATCGGACTCGCACACCCTTGCCTGGAATACGGACTGCAACAGCACATCGCCGAGTTCCTCACGCATGTTGGCTCTGTCCCCCGTCTCCACCGCGTCCACATACTCGTATGTTTCCTCAAGGAGGTTCTTCAGCAATGAACGGTTCGTCTGCTTGCCATCCCAAGGGCATCCGCCCGGTGAATACAGGATGTCCACGACCGCCCTGACCCGGTCCAGCGCCGTGGGCGCGTTGAGCACCGGATCCAGTTTCGAGCACTGCTCGAAGCCTTCCGGCAGCCTGTATCCGCGATTCATGTTTCCCTCGGTTTCCTCCGTCATGACATCTCCTTTCCACTGGACAGCATCAACCATACGCGGCAATCCTCTTCATCGGACTTCGGGTCCCGCCGCACCGAGATACCGGCCGGTGATGCTGTCCGGGTTTGAAGCGATGTCGTCGGGAGTGCCTGTGGCGACGATGCGACCGCCGGCCTCACCGCCACCGGGTCCCATATCGATGACGTAATCGGCATTGGCGATCACGTCAAGATCATGCTCGATGACGACGACGGTCGCGCCGTTGGCCACCAGACGGTCGAACACGCCAAGCAGCACCCGCACATCCAGCGGGTGCAGTCCGATGGTCGGCTCGTCGAACACGAATACGGCATCCGACTGCGCACGTCCCATCTCGCTGGCAAGTTTCAACCGCTGGGCCTCGCCTCCGGAGAGCGCCGGCGTTGGTTCGCCAAGCGTCAGGTATCCAAGACCCAAATCGTGCAATACGGCAAGCCGCCCACGCACTTTCCGCAGGTCGGCCAACGCGTCCAGCGCCTCGTCGACGCTCATCGCCATAAGCTGAGGCAGGGTCAGCATGCGGCCGTCCTTCGAACGTCGACGAATGGAGTCGGCCGCAGAGGCATACCGGGATCCATGGCAGTCGGGGCATTCGATGTCCACGTCGGGCAGGAACTGCACATCCAGCGAAATCGAACCGGTCCCATCGCATGTCGGGCAGCGCAGGCGCCCGGTGTTGTAGGAGAAGTCGCCGGCCTTCCAACCGGCGGAGGCGGCCTCCTCGCATCGGGCGAACGCCCGGCGCAGGTCATCGTGCACGCCGGCATAGGTGGCCACGGTGGAACGCACATTCGCGCCGATCGGCGTGGCATCGATGAGGTTCGCCCGTGCAATGCCATCAGCTTCAACGGTGCGCACATGGGCGGGAAGGACCGATCCTTCGGCATTCGCGCGCAATGCCGGGATCAGCGATTCCAGCACCATCGTGGTCTTGCCCGATCCGGATACGCCGGTCACCGCCACGAGACGGCCACGCGGGATGCGCACGGACAGGGGCTTGACGGTGTGCAACGGGCCCGTGTCCATGCGAATCGTCCCACGCTCGAACATGCGCTGGGGTTCGCAGATCGATCGGACCCGTTCGGGGCCGCTTTCGCACAGGAACGGCGCGATGCGGCTGTCCGGAGACGCAGCCACATTGCCCACCGTCCCCTGTGCGATCACATGCCCGCCTCCGGCACCGGCCACCGGTCCCATCTCGATCAGATGGTCTGCGGCCTTGAGCACGCGCACATCATGGTCGACCACCACCACGGAATTGCCGTCATCCACCAGATCGCGCATCACGCCGAGCAGACCGTCCACGTTCGAAGGGTGCAGGCCGATGGATGGCTCGTCGAGCACATACATGACGCCGGTGGTGCGGTTGCGCACGGCGCGGGCCAGCTGCACGCGCTGACGTTCGCCGGTCGATAGCGTGGACCCCGCGCGGTCAAGGGACAGGTAGCCGAGACCGAGCTCCGTCAGACGCTTGGCCACATCGAGGAACGATTCGCCGATGTTCCGGGCCATCGGACGCATCGGCGGATCCAACGTCTCAGGCACGCCCCTCACCCATTCCACGGCATCGGACAAGGTCATCGCGGTCGCCTCGGCCAAATTGATGCCGCGCACCTGCGGCTCTCGGGCCTTGGCACTCAGCCGGGTGCCGCCGCAGTCCTTGCACGGCTTCTCCTCAAGAAAGCGCGCGACGCGTTTCAGCCCCTTCTCATCCTTGGCTTTGGCGAGTGCGTTCTCCACAGTGTAGACGGCGTTGTAGTAGGTGAAGTCGAGTTCGGCGAAGTCATCGCCCTTCTTCGGACGGTACAGGATGTGCTTCTTCACCGCCGGACCGTTGAACACGATGTTCCGCTCCTCGGGCGTGAGGTCCCGGAACGGAACGTTCGTGCGCACGCCCATGGCGCCGCACACCTGCTTCATCAGGTCCCACATGAGCGAACCCCACGGCAGGACTGCGCCGTCATCGATCGATTTCGACTCGTCGGGCACCAGCGCCGCGCGGTTCACCTCGCGTACCACGCCCGTGCCGGAGCATGAGGGGCAGGCGCCTGCGGAATTGAAGGCCAAGGACTCGGCTCCAGGACCATGAAATGTGGCACCGCAACGAACGCATGTGATGGGCAGTTCCGCGGCGACATTCAGTGTCGGCGCATTGCGAGTGCCGCAATGCGGGCACACGTGGGAGCCGACGCGGGAAAACAGAAGACGCAGGCTGTTGAGCAGCTCGCTCATCGTGCCGAACGTGGAGCGGATGCCCGGCACGGCGGGGCGCTGGTGCAACGCAAGCGCCGCCGGCACATGCAGCACGTCGTCCACCTGCGCGCGGCCGGCCTGTGTGAGCCGTCGACGCGTGTAGGTGGACAGCGCCTCAAGATACCGGCGCGAACCCTCCGCATACAGCACGCCCAAAGCGAGCGAACTTTTACCCGAGCCGGAGACGCCGGCGATGCCGACCAGCCGGTTCAGCGGCACATTCACGCTGATGTTTTTGAGATTGTGCACGCGCGCGCCGCGCACCTCGATTGCCTGGGGACCATGTTCGACCGTCATGCGGCCCATTGTAGAACCGGCTGCATAACCGGCCCGGACGGAACCGGTATGACGGTCGTCACGGGTTAAGGCCGTCAGAAGCGGATGAGCGACTTGATGACCTTGCGCTGGTCCATGGCGTCGTAGGCGTCCTGAATGTGATCGAGGTCGTACTCGGCCGTGAACACGCGACCGGGGTTGATCTCATGGTTCAGCACCGCGTCAAGCAGACCATTGAGGTCATAATGGCGCACGGGGGCCGGACCGCCCTTGATGCCAAGGTTGCGGTAGAAGGAGCCTTCGGCGCTGATCGTCACGTCATGCGGCAGACCGACGCGGCCGATCACGGCACCGGCGCGGACGAGACCGACGGCCGTGTCGAAGGACTGCTTGGAGCCAACGCATTCAAGCACGGCATCGGCGCCATAGCCGCCGGTCATGCCAAGCACCTTGTCGATCGCGGCCTGGTCGCGCTCGGCCACCACATCGGTGGCCCCGAACTCGCGGGCAAGGGCAGCACGGTCCTCGTGGCGGCTCATGGCGATGATGCGCTCCGCACCGAGCATCTTGGCACCGATCACGCCGCACAAGCCCACGGCGCCATCGCCCATCACCACCGCGGTGTCGCCGGGCTTGACCTCGGCGGACACGGCGGCGTGATAGCCGGTGGACATCACATCGGAAATGGTCAGCAGAGAGGCCAGTGTGGCATCGTCATAGTCCTCGGGAGAACCGGGCACCTTGACCAATGTGCCGTCGGCTTCGGGCACACGCGCGTATTCCGCTTGGTTGGCACCGAAGTATCCGCCGTGCGGGCAGCAGGATTCAAAGCCGGCCTTGCACACCGGGCAGGTGCCGCAGCTGTACGGGAACGGGACAACCACGAAGTCGCCAACCTTGAAGTCGGCCACAGCGGAGCCGACCTCCTCGATCACGCCGATGCCCTCATGACCGATCTGGCTGTGGACGGCGTGCTCGCTCAGGCCGCGGAAGTACCACAGGTCGGAGCCGCACACGCAGGTGCGCACCATGCGGATCATCGCATCGGTCGGCTGCTCCACGCGCGCCTTGGGCACTTCCTCGACTTCCATGCGTCCGGGGCCCATGAACATCGCAGCCTTCATCATGTCGCTCATATCGTTCTCCTTACATCCGAGCAACGGGTTCCAACACCCACAACCGTATGAAGTTCGAGCGCTCGAAGTCAAACACGGCGATGATGCACCGCCGACGCACATGCGACGCCACGCACCTGCCGAGTCAGCCCAGCATACGCCGAATGTCCGCCACGATCGCCGGCACGGTTATACCATTATCGGCCAGCAGCCGGTCGGGATCATACCGGTCGGGGAAGGACTTGGCGATACCGTAGGTCTTCACACGCATGGCGGTCGGCCCGTAATATGCGGCGATCTTCCCGCCGAAGCCGCCTTCGAGCTGTCCGTCCTCCAGCGTCACAGTCACACGGTGATCGGCCTGCAGGCCATCGAGCAGGTCACGATCCAAACCGGTGATGAACTTCGGGTTGATGAGCGTCGCCTTCACGCCCAGTTCGGCGTCCAAGACGCCAACCACCCGCTCGCCCAGTCCGTAGAAGTCGCCGAGGCCAATCACCGCAGCATCATGGCCACGCCGCGTGATCTCATACCGATCAAGCTGCCCATAGTCGGTCGTATCCGGTTTGCCCCGCGAGACAACCCCGCCATATACGGGCACGCGGATCGCTACCGGATGCTCCCGTTGGGTCACGGCCCAGCCAAGCATGGCGAAGTACTCCTCCTTGCAGGTGGGCGCAAGGTACACAAGGTTGGGGATGTTGCCCATCATGGCGATGTCGTAGAAGCCCAGATGCGTCACGTCGTTCATGCCATACACGCTGGCGTCGAAGCTCAGCAGCACGGCCGGATTGCCGTTGACGCACAGGTCCTGGATGAGCTGATCGTAGGCGCGCTGCACAAACGTGCTGCAGAATCCGTAGATCGGGATGCCTCCGCCGCGCGCGATGCCGGAGGCCATGGCCACGGCCTGCTCCTCGGCGATGCCAACGTCCACGAACTGCTTGCCGGCCTTGCGGCGAAGCTCCGGGGTGAAGCCCATGACGGTGGGCGTGCCGGACGTGATGGCCACCACGCGCGGGTCCTCGCGCATGCGGTCCAGCAGCCAAGCGCCGGTCAGATCCTCGTAGCTGTCGCACCCATCGGAGTCCGTATCCGTCGCGGGCCGCGTGGACGCACCGGTTTTCGGATCGAAATGCCCGTTCCAGTGCCAAGATTCCTTGTCGGCCACAGCCGGCGCGAATCCACGGCCCTTCTGGGTGTGGACATGCACCACGACCGGATGGTCAATGTCCTTGACGGCTCCAAGCGCCTCGATCAGCGCAACCGCATCGTTGCCCCGCTCCACATAGCGGTAATCGAAGCCAAGCGCTCGGAAGATATTGTTGCGTGACAATCCCCCGCTTTCGCGCAGCTCGCGCAGATGGCCGTACAGGCCGCCGTGATTCTCCGCGATGGACATCTCATTGTCATTGACGATGGCGATGAAGTTCGTGCCCATCTCGCCCACGACGTCGAAGCCCTCAAACGCCTCGCCGCCGGATAACGACCCGTCGCCGATCACCGCGACCACATTGTAGGTTCCACCTGTCAGGTCACGCGCCTTGGCAAGGCCGGATGCAAGCGACATGGACGTGGACGTGTGGCCCATGTTGAACCAGTCGTGTTCGCTTTCGTTCGGATTCGTGTAGCCGGAGTCCTCGTCCCATTTCGCCGGATCGGTGAACGCCTCACGTCGTCCGGTGAGGATCTTGTGCGTGTAGCTCTGATGGCTCACGTCGAACACGAAACGGTCGCGCGGCGAATCGAACACATAATGCATCGCGATCTCAAGCTCCACGGTGCCGAGGTTCGGCCCCACATGCCCGCCATGCGCACCGAGTTTGGTCAGTATGACAGCGCGGATCTCCGCCGCCAATTCGGGCAGTCGGCTGATCGGCAGTTTCTTGAGATCTGCAGGTGAATCAATATGGTCGAGCAGCATGGTCACTTCCTTGGTTTCTATGATCGGCATGCGGATACTGGCATGCGAAGACACTGGCATCATAGGAACCTCAAGCGGCTCGAAGTCAAATCCCGCGCATGACGGAACCGCAACACAGTTTCTTCCCATACGGTTTTCCAGGATTCTTTCCAACCTGCGGCCCCGAAATCGCAGATTGGAAAGAATCCACATGTACGGGGCGAACAACGTATTCCAATGTGCAGATCATTTCCAGTCCACGAGCGAAGGGCCGCAGGTTGGAAATGATCTGCATGGCGAGTGGCAACAAGCGGCGGGCGGCCGACTGGCAGACGACCGGGTTGCGCGTCGTCACCATTTGGCGCGCAGCGCATTCACCGCCTCATCGAAACTCACGTCCAGCCTGCGCGCTTCCCGGACAAACGATTCGGCGGCGGCCAGCAGTGGATCCGGCAGCCTGTCGACTCGCCGCACGCGTGCCGCGCGCCCCAGACCGGTGTCGATCAGCCCCTGTTCGGCCAATTCCGCATAGGCCTTGGCCACAGTGCCGGGCGCGATGCGCAGGTCTCCGGCCAGCTGTCGCACCGAAGGCAGTTTGTCGCCGCCCTGCAGGGCACCCGTACGGATGGCGGCCTCGATCTGCCCGCGAATCTGCTCGTACACCGGCATGGGATCGTCATCACGAACCACGACCCGCAGCTCGCCGGCATCTCCAAGCAGCGGCGGTACCCCGGCCGTCGTCGTCTGCTCCTCGCGCCCGGTCATCGCGCGACCGCCTTCCACGGCGCATGTCCCGCAGGCGCGACCGCATGCGTCCCGCCCCACAGCTTCACCACAGCGAACACGGCCATGGCAAGATATACAAGTGCGAGCACACCCAGCAGTCCTCCGGTCACCATCTGCAGCGCACCCAAAGTGGGATACACATCGTCCGCATAGGAGGGCGGCAACGTATCGAAATTGGTGCCGACCAGACGGGTCGCATTGCCTGCGAAATACAGCACGCCGGCGGCATAGGCCAGCATCGATCCGGTGGACAGAAACACAACGAACCTGCTCATCGCCGAACGCCACAGTCGATCGGACTCCCCATCGCATTCACCAGGCGCTGCCGGGGTGTGTGAGATACGCCTCAGCGCGACGCAGACGAGCACGATCAGCAGCACGGTGATTCCGATCAACGGCAATGCGTAGTACACGCCCGGAAACGGACCGGACTCGCCGCCCACCACACCGCCGTAGGAGTTCTCCTCCGTCAATCTGATCGACCGTCCGGCCCCATCGCCATCAGTGGTTCCCATGCATGCGGTGATGGTCAGATACCCGATCAGCAACACGGCCACCACAATCGGCTGGATGAGCACATACCAGCGGGTGTAGGTCCATGGTTCACGAGTCCGCAACGAGGCGACGCGCACGCCTCCGGTTTTCCGGGAATCATTCTCCACGGCGCGATCGCCATATGGCAGCGCGGCCAGCCCCGCGACAATGCAGGATGCCACGCCGGGCAACAGAGCCAAATTGAGACCATACCGCAGCATGCCTCCACTCACCGAGGCGATCACTGCGACCGCCACAACACCGCACACGCATATGAGAATCCTGCGGCGAGCGATGGCTATCGCGGCGGCGGTGCCCTGCGCATCGGACGTTCCGACACGAGCCGGCTTGAATTCCAATGCCCGATTCATGGCCACAAGCGCAACGACGACCACGATCATCACGATCGCGCTCAAACCGATCAGGGCAAGCCACGCCACCAACGCGTCCATCAGCGACATCAGCCCCAGCATCAGGCACCCCGCTTCCCGGATCGTGATGCGAGCGCCCCGCACACCACTTGGGCGACGAACAGCAACACCACAACGATGATGAACGGCGATTCATACATGGCGTAGAAATCGGCCATGTCGATCTGCGCGACCGGGGCGGCACCCACGTACACAATGACGGCAAACACGCCGGATAAGGCTGAAAGCGCCAAAGCGGGTGCGACAGCACCCACGGCAACTCCTCCTGGGCGACGGCGCAACCTCGCCAGCGCCGCAACGCTCACGACGGAAACCACGACATAGAACAACACCGCCCACGTTGGCAGCATATCGATGGACAGCAGATCATCCATGACCACTCCTTATTTTCGCGAAATTCCACGGACCTGCAGCAGATCCTAGAACTGTATCATTCTTATGACACAGTTCAAGTGTACCACAAGAATGACACAGTTTGCGAGAGCGGCGTTGTGCTGGACAAGGCAACCTTCCGACAGGAAAAATCAGGGAATCGGGTAACCGAATAACCGAGAGTCCGGAGCCGAAGTCCCCTTCCAGTCCGCTACTCCCCCGCCCGTTCCACAGGTCCGGGCTTCACGGCCGAGGAAATCAGCCCGCCCACAATGGCGACCATGGCATCGCGCTCATCGGATGCCACGTTTCGAGTGGCGAGGATCATGGCGGGCAAGGACTGCGTCCAGTGTGCGGTCAGTTCGCCGAACGTCCGGTATCCGCCCGACTCAAGGATCGCGAACAGGTTCTCGATGAACAGGCGGCGACGCTCATCGTCGTATTTGTCCATCCAGTCGTTGATGACGCCGGAGGCATACTGCGCGCTGGCATTGAGACCATCCGCACGTACGAACACGCCGTCCTTCACCTGCCAGTTCAGCCCGAAATGCTGCATGATGCTCACGCCGGCGCTTTTCACCACGGTAAACCGGTCGGCGGCACTGGCGTCGCCGCGTTCGAACAGCATGCCGACGATCGAAGCCTCGGGCACGGTTTTGTGTATTTTGCTCGCAATGCGTGCAAATCCGGTCCCCTCAAGAAACGACGGGTCGAAACCGGGCCCATCATGCGAATACACGGCTTCAATGCGCTCCTGCACATCGGCGGGAGCTTCGGCTGCGGCATAGATGGCAAGATTGCCGCCCTTGGAATGTCCTCCCACAAGAATCATCCCATGCCAACGAGCCGCCACCTCGCGCAGATAGCGAGCGGCGGCCTCCTGCGAGGCGATCGGACGACGGAAGGCCATCATGAAGTCCTCCTTCCATCCCATGATCGACCCGTCGGTTCCACGAAAGGCGATATAGAGCCGGCCGTCGCCCAGATCGAATGTGCAGGCGGAGAACTGCATGGCCTCATCGGCATCGTATTCGTCCACATAGCCGCCGATGCGAATATGACGCCACCGTGGACTCTCGGACATGGCCCGGATAAGCTCCACGTTCATCTGCGGTGACCAGATTGATCCGAATATCGCGTCATACGCTTCGGCGCGCAGCAGCGTGTGGAGCGGCACCATATTGGCGGACGGATGACGTGGCACATCCTGCGGCATCCGCGCATAAGCGAGTTGGGACAGCGCCAGACTGTCGACTTCATTGAACGGACGGTCGGCGAACACGGCGAAATCGTTACGGATGTCATCTGTGATATTGCCCATAGCCTCATGATACGCGTCTCACAACACGCGCGTACGGCATGCACAAGCCATCGCAAATACGAAAAATCCCCTTGGGTGTTAAACCCAAGGGGATTTTCTAGGTCGCTAGTTCAGATCAAGCGCACCTGATCACTGTCTGATGAAAATCAGGCGAGGATCTTGGTGACTCGACCGGAGCCGACGGTGTGGCCACCCTCACGCACAGCGAAGGTCAGGCCCTCCTCCATAGCGATGGGCTGGATCAGCTCAACGGTGAAGGTAGCGTGATCGCCAGGCTGAACCATCTCGACGCCTTCCGGCAGCTCGATGACGCCGGTGACGTCGGTGGTGCGGAAGTAGAACTGCGGACGGTAGTTGGAGAAGAACGGCGAGTGACGGCCACCCTCGTCCTTGGTCAGGACGTAGACCTCACCCTCGAACTTGGTGTGCGGGGTCACGGAGCCCGGAGCAGCCACAACCTGGCCACGCTCAACGTCGGTACGGTTGATACCACGGAGCAGCAGACCGGTGTTGTCGCCAGCCTCGCAGGAGTCCATCGTCTTGTGGAAGGTCTCGATGGAGGTGACGGTGGTGTTCTGGGTCGGACGGATGCCGACGATCTCGACCGGGGAGTTGACGGCCAGCTGGCCACGCTCCACACGGCCGGTGACGACGGTACCACGGCCGGAGATGGTGAACACGTCCTCGATCGGCATCAGGAACGGCTTGGCGAGATCGTGGACCGGGGTCGGGATGTACTCGTCGACGGCGTCCATGAGCTTCTTGATCTGCTCAACCCAGTGCTCGTGATCCGGAGCGTCATCGTGCAGAGCGCCGTAGGCGGACACGCGGATGACCGGGCAGTCACGATCGAAGCCGTTCTCGTCGAGGAGGTCACGGACCTCTTCCTCAACGAGCTCGATGAGCTCCTCATCGTCGACCATGTCGCACTTGTTCAGGGCAACCAGGATCTTCGGGACGCCCACCTGACGGGCGAGCAGCACGTGCTCGCGGGTCTGAGCCATCGGGCCATCGGTGGCGGCCACAACGAGGATGGCGCCATCCATCTGAGCGGCACCGGTGATCATGTTCTTCACGAAGTCGGCGTGGCCCGGGCAGTCCACGTGAGCGTAGTGACGCTTCGCGGTCTGGTACTCGATGTGGGAGATGTTGATGGTAATACCGCGGGCGGCCTCTTCCGGAGCGGAATCGATCTGGTTGAAATCGTACTCGGTGTTCAGATCCGGGTACTCTTCGTACAGCACCTTGGAGATGGCAGCGGTCAGGGTCGTCTTGCCGTGATCGACGTGGCCGATGGTACCAATGTTAACGTGCGGCTTAGTACGCTCGTACTTTTCCTTTGCCATATGTGTAGTCCTCCTGGACTCTCGTAGTTTGCCGGGCGCTTAGCAGTGCGCCAGACGTTCGCTACTGATTTACTGGGTTTCTGGGTTTGTGCCACAGACGAGCCCTGAACCCAGTCAACGCTAATCTATATTAGCGTTGACTGGGGACAGACGCCACTACCGTGGCAACGCGTGTCACTCGCCGCGCTGGGCCTTGATGATCTCGTCGGAGACGCTCTTCGGGACCTCGGCGTAGGAGTCCATCTGCATGGTGAACATGGCGCGGCCCTGGGTCTTGGAACGCAGATCGCCGATGTAGCCGAACATCTCGGACAGCGGGACCTTGGCGTCGATGACCTTGACGCCGGTGGCGTCGGTCATGGACTGGATGTTGCCACGACGCTGGTTCAGATCGCCGATGACGTCGCCCATGTACTCCTCAGGAGTACGGACCTCCACGGCCATGATCGGCTCGAGGATGACCGGCTTGGCCTTCGGTGCAGCCTCCTTGAACGCCATGGAACCGGCGATCTTGAAGGCCATTTCGGAGGAGTCGACCGGGTGCATCTGGCCGTCGTACACGGTGGCCTTGACGCCCACGACCGGGAAGCCGGCGAGCACGCCGGACTCCATGGCCTCCTTGACACCGGCCTCGATGGGTCCGATGAACTCGGCGGAGATGTGGCCGCCGGTGACCTCGTTGACGAACTCGAAGGTCTCGCCGGCCTCGGTGTCGAGCGGCTCGAAGTTCATGAACACCTTGGCGAACTGGCCGGAACCACCGGTCTGCTTCTTGTGGGTGTAGACCTCGTTCATGACGGCCTTGCGGATCGTCTCGCGGTACGCGACCTGCGGCTTGCCCACGTTGCACTCGACCTTGAACTCGCGACGCATACGGTCGACGATGATGTCGAGCTGGAGCTCGCCCATGCCGGCGATCAGGGTCTGGCCGGACTCCTCGTCGGAGGTGACCTGGAAGGTCGGATCCTCGTCAGAGAGCTTGGCAAGGGCCACGGCCATCTTCTCCTGGTCGGCCTTGGTCTTCGGCTCAACGGCCACCTGGATCACCGGATCCGGGAAGGTCATGGACTCGAGGGAGATCGGGGCGTTCTCGGCGCACAGCGTCTCACCGGTGGACACGTTCTTCATGCCCACGAAGGTGTAGATGTTGCCGGCCTCGGCGGCGTCCACCGGGTTCTCCTTGTCGGCGTGCATCTGGAAGATCTTGCCGATGCGCTCCTTCTTGCCCTTGGTGGAGTCGAGCACGGTGTCGCCGGGCTTGACGGAACCGGAGTAGACGCGCACGAACACGAGCTTGCCGTAGAACGGGTGCGTGGAGATCTTGAAGACCAGGGCCGCGAACGGATCGTCGACGGTCGGGTGGCGGTCGATCTCAACGGACTCGTCGCCGGGCTTGTAGCCCTTGATGGCCGGAACGTCCTCGGGGCTCGGCAGGTAGTCGATGACGCCGTCGAGCATGGGCTGAACGCCCTTGTCCTTGAACGCGGAGCCGCAGAAGACCGGGAAGGCGCGCTTCTCGATGGTCAGCTGGCGGATGCCGGCGCGGACCTCTTCCTTGGACAGATCGCCTTCCTCGAAGAACTTGTTCATCAGTTCGTCGTTGGCCTCGGCCGCGGCCTCCACGAGCTTCTCGTGGTACTCCTGGGCCTTGTCCTTGTACTCGTCCGGAATCGGGTCCATGTTGTAGTGGGCACCCAGCTCGTCGCCGGTGTTCCAGTCATAGGCCTTCATCTCGACCAGGTCGATGACGCCGGTGAAGTCGTTCTCGGCGCCTATCGGCAGCTGCATGACGATCGGGTTGGCGCCCAGCTTCTCCTTGATGGTGTCCACCGAGTAGTAGAAGTTCGCGCCCAGCTTGTCCATCTTGTTGATGAAGCAGATGCGCGGCACGCCGTACTTGTCGGCCTGACGCCACACGGTCTCGGACTGCGGCTCCACGCCCTCCTTGCCATCGAACACGGCGACGGCGCCATCGAGCACGCGCAGTGAGCGCTCCACCTCGGCCGTGAAGTCCACGTGACCGGGGGTGTCGATGATGTTGAGCTGGAACTTCTGCTCCGGATCATGGGTCTGGCGGTTCCAGAAGCAGGTGGTGGCGGCGGACTGAATGGTGATGCCGCGCTCCTGCTCCTGAGCCATGAAGTCCATGGTGGCAGCGCCATCGTGGACCTCACCGATCTTGTAGCTCTTACCGGTGTAGTACAGAATACGCTCGGTGGTGGTGGTCTTACCGGCGTCGATGTGCGCCATGATGCCGATGTTGCGGATCTGATGCAGATCAGAAAGCACGTCAAGTGCCATGAGTTTTCCTTAGCTCTCGAACTTAGGCGATTACCAGCGGTAATGCGCGAAGGCCTTGTTGGCCTCTGCCATCTTATGAGTATCCTCGCGACGCTTGACAGAAGCGCCCAGACCGTTGGAGGCGTCCAGGATCTCGTTGGCCAGACGCTCGGCCATGGTCTTCTCGCGACGGGCGCGGGAGAAGTCCGTCAGCCAGCGCAGGGACAGCGTGTTGGCGCGGCCCGGCTTGACCTCGACCGGCACCTGGTAGGTGGCGCCGCCGACTCGGCGGGAACGGACCTCGAGGGACGGGCGGATGTTGTCCAGGGCGCGCTTGAGGACGGCCACCGGCTCCTGCTCGCTCTTCTCCTTGACGATGTCAAGAGCGGAGTAGACGATGTCCTCGGCGATGGACTTCTTGCCGTCCAGGAGGATCTTGTTGATCAGCTGCGCGACGACGGTGGAACCGTAGATCGGATCGGGCAGCAGGATGTGCTTCTTGGAGGGTCCTTTACGAGACATAATCTATTACTTCGCCTTCTTTGCTCCGTACAGGGAACGACCCTGCTTGCGGTCCTTGACGCCCTGGGTATCGAGCGCGCCACGCACGATGTGGTAGCGCACACCCGGCAGATCCTTCACACGGCCGCCGCGCACGAGCACGATGGAGTGCTCCTGCAGGTTGTGGCCCTCGCCCGGGATGTAAGCGGTGACTTCGATACCGGAGGAAAGGCGCACACGGGCGACCTTACGCAGAGCCGAGTTCGGCTTCTTCGGGGTGGTGGTGTAGACACGGGTGCACACGCCGCGGCGCAGCGGGCTGCCCTTCAGGGCCAAAGTCTTCGACTTCTTCGGCTTCGGCTGACGTCCCTTGCGGACGAGCTGTTCAATAGTAGGCAACTTGAATTCTCCGATTCAATGGTTCTTCTTATTCGTGAGGCCGCGTCGCTGCGCCCGCACTCCCCCGAACCCGCGGACGCACGCGCCCGCAATCGGAAAAGACAGCCCAGCCCACCGGCCCGATGGCCCTCTCGCCTCTCGCCGCCGCATTGCTGCGCGCGATCCAAATGGCTCGAAGGATATCCCAGCCCACACGCCTGTCACATAAGGCATGCCGCTGGCACACACAAGAGATCAGTATACCACACCCTTGGACAACAAACGGCCCGGAGGAGACCATGTCACTCCGGGCCGCCGTCAAGATCATAAGCGAATGAGTTTGAGCGAGGCCTAAACCGCTGCCTCAACTCAGTTATTAGTGTACCCGATTGGACCATCCCCAAGCCAATCGACGGCGTGCCGCAATCCCAATGTTCCGTAGTGTTCATCCGGGATTCAAATATCACACGCAAGCGCACGGAATCGATCGCGATCGAACCTCCGCAAGGCCGGCGCGGCGCGGCCCCGCGAACGCGACACGCACGGTAGAGTGGGACGGGAAGATCCACAAGGAAAGGGGCGGAGACGATGGAGTCGCTATTCGACTACGACGATATTGAGGAGTTCGACCGGCTGGACGGCTTCGGCGCGGGAAGCGATGGCGGCTTCCCGTACGGCGACGGTCCCGAAGACGGCGACATGCCGGGCTACATATCCTTCCCCGCCAGCGCATGGCGCGCCGAGCAGGTGCGGGACATGGAGCACCCGCTGCTGGACCGGGGCGTGCCGCTGATGCGCATGGCGGCCGATGCGGCCGCGCACGTGGCCCGGACGATGCTGGAACGGCAGGACGACGCCCCCGCCATCACCGACACGCACATCCTGCTGTTGGCCGGGGCCGGGGACAATGGCGGCGACGGCCTGTTCGCCGCGGCGGAACTGGCCAAACTAGGCGCATCCGTGGCGTGCGCGGCGGTCGGCCGCTCCCTGCATAAGGAAGGTCTCGCCGCGCTCCGCGACGCCGGCGGCGCGGTGTTCGCGCTCGATCCCGAGGCCCGGATCCCCGACGTCGATCCGCCGGCCGACGAGGATGATGCAGACGATCTGCTCACCCATCTCATCAGCATGTACGAGGCCAGCGATCTGGTGCTGGACGCCATGACCGGCATCGGCGCGACCGGCGCCCTGCGCGGCACGGCGGCCAAGGTCGCCAAGGAGATCGCCGCCGATCGCGCACGCGCCCGGACCCCCGGCACCCCACTGGGCGAACAGGCCTCGCAGTATCCGCTCGTCCTGGCGATCGACGTCCCGTCCGGCGTGGGCGTGGACGACGGCACGCTGCCCGGCGTGTGCATCCCCGCCGACGTCACGGTGACGTTCGGCGCGCTCAAGCCCTGCGCGCTGCTGCCCCCCGCGTCCAATATGTTCGGCCAGATCGTGCTGGTGGATTTCGGTTTCGACGCATCGCACACGCCGGTCGCCGTGGAGGCCGCATCCGCCCATGGGGCGAGCGACCATGTCCGCCTGCCGCGCATCGGAGACGACAAGTACGCGCGCGGGGTGGTGGGACTCATCACCGGATCGGACGCCTATCCTGGCGCGGCCGTGCTCTCCACGTTCGCCGCGGCGCGCTCCGGTGTGGGCATGGTCCGCTATGTGGGCCCCGATCGGGCGCAGCGGATGGTGCTCGACCGCCTGCCCGAAGCGGTGCTCGGCGAAGGCCGGTGCCAGGCGTGGGTGGTCGGTTCCGGCGTGCCCGATGGCGACCATGCGCAGGAGGGCGATCCGCAGCGCGAAGCCATCCGCCAGCTGCTTGAGCCGTATGCGGTGGCCGAGGCGCACTGGCCTTCGCCGGAGACGCTGATGACGATCGGCCTGGACGATCTGCCCGACTCCATGGAGGATTGGCTCGCTCTGCTGGCCCCCACGTTCGACGACGGGCAGGAGACGCTCCCGCCGGTCGTGGTGGATGCCGGCGCGCTCGATCTGCTGCCCGACCGCGTGCCGCCGCAGGTGGTGATCACGCCTCACGCCGGCGAGCTCGCCCATCTGCTGCGCGTGCGCGGCGAGGCCGTGGACGCCGACGATGTGCGACGCGATCCGCTGACCTGGGCGCTGGCGGCATGGCGGATCACTGGTGCGACGGTCCTGCTCAAGGGCGCGATCACGGTGGTCGTGGGCAGCGACGGCCCGGACAAGCCGCGCGTGATGGTCAGCGGCAACGCCCCCGCATGGCTGGCCACGGCCGGATCGGGCGATGTGCTGGCCGGATCCATTGGCGCGCTGCTCGCCCAGAACGCGGCCGATGGCAAGCCGGTGACGCTCATGGCGACCGACATCGCCGCAGCCGGCGCGTACATCCACGGCCTGGCCGGGCAACTGGCATCCTCGTCCGTCCAATGCGCGCGGCCGGTGCCGATCATGTACGACGAGGATCCCGACACGCTCGCCGATCTCATGGCGCCGGCGTCGTCGCAAACCCACGGCGCCATGCCGTTCGGCGTGACCGGCAAACCCGTCGTCGCAAGCGATGTGGCCGCTCAGCTGCCCCACGCCTTCGCCCTGATCGGTTCCCTCGGCGCGCGCGCCACCGGCGACGGACAGTGAGCGCTGAACGGCGATTCCCCGTTCATTCCGCCCGGCATCCGCTCTGGCATGTCGGGCGGAATGCCCTTAGTCTTGATCGTCATGACTGACGAGAACACCACTTCCGGCGTGTCCGACGAGACCCCGCGCCGTGCTTCCCAAACGAAACCGCCACGACGGCCCAAATCGAAATTCTCCCGCATGTGGGTGCCGAATCAGCCGGGCGCATGGGTCATGGTGCTCACCCCGGCCCTTGCGGGGACGATCGCCGGCGGCGTGTCCTGGCGAAGCGTCTGGACCACCGTGGCTTGGCTGGCCTGCTACTGCGCGCAGTTCACCACCGCGCGCTGGATGGTTTCGCATGGCCAGCGTCGCTATATGGTCCCCGCGCTGTCCTATATGGCGGCGACCTGCGTGATCGGTCTGCCCCTGCTGGCGCTCACCCCGCAGCTGTTGTGGTGGGCGCCGTTCTACATCCTCGTGGCTGCTGCGTCGTTCGGACTCGCATGGATGCGTCGCGACCGCGGGCTGCTCAGCCAGACCGTCGCGGTCATCGCGGCCGGAGGCATCGGCGCCGTGACCACGGGACTGGGCACGCGGTATTTCCCGGACGGCATGTTCTCCCCCGCCGGCATGATGATCGGCGCTATCTTCGCGGTGTTCGAATTCGGCCAGTTGCTGTTCGTGCCCAGCATGGCCGTAGGACGGGCCGGACGCGGCAACCGCGCCGATCGTACCGACCGCGCTTCCGTTCCGCGCGGCTACTATGCGGCATCGGTCGCCGTGAGTGCGGCCATGGCGGTCGCCGGCTTCGCGCTTATTCCCGCATACGGCCCTGCGCTGGCCGTGGCCGCACTGATTCTGCTGGCCCGAGCCACGGTCCTGCCCGTCCTGTCCTCGCGCGGCGTGGTCCCGCCGCTGACCGCCGCCCCCTGCGAAGTCGTCACCAGCCTCGTGATGCTCATCGCCGTCGCCGTCAGCTTCTGAACGGACTCCCCCGCGACGACCGCCCTATGTCATCCTGAGCGAAGCCCGAAGGGCGGAGCCGAAGGATCCTTAACCCGGGTTCTAAATAGAAGCGCAACACCCGCTCTATGGTTGGAAGTGTTCAAGTTCAACCCAGGAAGGTGCTGCGCCCATGAAGAAAGTGTATTCCCACCTGTCGGCCGAGGAACGCGTTCGGATCGACGAACTGCGCAACAGGGACGGCCTTGGGGTCAACGAGATCGCCCGCAGGACCGGCCGCGACAAATCCACCATCAGCCGCGAGCTCAAACGCGGCCTCAAGGTTCGCGTCCAACGAGAACGACTCCTACCGTCCGTACCGGCCGAAACGCCTGAAGACGGGCGCATGGACCGCGCGCCCGTTCTACTCGGCCATGACCGCCCAGCGCAAGGCCGAGACACGCGCCCGCAGGTCGCGCAAGCCCCTGCGCATGGCGTACGACCCGCTGCTGTCGTGGGTGATGGACGCGCTGCGCAAGGGATGGACGCCGGAGCGGATCGAGGGACGGCTCAAGGTCCAGTTCCCGGACGACCCGCGCATGCGGATAAGCCACGAGTGCCTCTACCGGTGGATCTACGCCAAACCGCAGCAGACGCTGGATCTCAGGCAGTACCTGCCGCGCGGCAAGCGGCGCCGCACGCGCGCCAAGGGCCGCAGGTCGAAGGGGCCGAGGATCCCCATGCGCGTGCCGATCGCCGACCGGCCCAAACGCGTCGACTCGCGGCATGAGTTCGGCCATTTCGAGTCCGACACCGTCATCGGCACGGCCCCCTCGAAACGGTGCATCGACACGCAGGTCGAACGCAAGAGCCGCAAGCTGTTCGCCCGGTTCATCCCCGACAAGAGCGCGCTGGCGACCGCGCGCGCCGAATACGACATCTATAGCCGCATCCCCGCGCCCGCGCGCATCGACCGCACCTGGGACAACGGCACGGAGTCCTCCTGCCACCTGCTCGTGGACGAGGCGCTCGGCATGCCCGCCTACTATGCGGACCCGTACTCCTCGTACCAGCGCGGCACGAACGAGAACCGCAACGGCAGGATCCGCCGCTACCTGCCCAAGGGGACCAGCTTCGACGACCTGTCGGACGAGGACCTGCAGGCCATCGTCCAGGAGATCAACGACACCCCGTTGAAGGTCCTGAACTGGGAAACGCCCAACGAGGTTTGGTACCGCGAGCTCGGCAGGGTACTATTGCGGCAAGACCATCCAAAGACGGGTGTTGCACTTACAAATTGAATCCGGGTAACCTTCCTGCACTATGACTTTGTGCGAAAATGACGAAGGATCCTTCGACTCCGGTCTTCGGTGTCCGGCTGAGCCGGACCGTCGCCGCCTTGGCGGCGGCTCCCTTCGCCTACGGACAGCCCACCGGGCTGTCCGCTTCACGGCTCAGCGCTCAGGATGACGAAGACTCGCCTCAGGCGTCCTTCTCGGCGATGTCGGGGTCGACGGCGTCGAAGTGGCCCAGAGCCTCGAGCACGAGCGGCGAGGCATTGCGTGGGTTCATGGCGATCTTGGCCATGTAGCAGCAGCCATCGGTGTCGCTGGACGTGACCGACTCGTCGGCGGCGCCCACGACGGCGCGGGCGATCTCGAAGGTGTGCACCAGCGTGCGGGGATTCTGATCGTCATCGGTCCACTCGGTGGTGGCGCGGGAGATGAAGTAGTCGTTGCCCTCCACCAGATCGGCGCCGGTCTCCTCGCGGATCTCGCGGCGCAGCGTGTCCTCGCGGGTCTCGCCGGCTTGCTGACCTCCGCCGGGCAGATCGAACTTGCCCTTGTACGCGCCCTTGGTCTTCTTCACCACCAGCAGCTTGTTCGCGGTCGGGTCCTCGATGTACCCGTACACGCCGTGGTAATAGTCGACCTCTTTGCTCTCGCCCATCGGATGATCCTTTCTCGTGAATCCCCCACCATCATGTCACGTCCCGCGTTTCGACGCACCCCGGTGTCTTAACATATCGCAAATACAAAAAATCCCCGGGCCAAATGACCCGGGGATCCGTGGGGTGGATAACGCGGCTCGAACGCGCGACCTGCTGAACCACAATCAGCTGCTCTACCTGCTGAGCTATATCCACCATGTGTTGGCGTTTTTCGCAACAGGTGAATACTATACACGCTTTTTCCAGAGATCAAAATCCGGCGTGTCTCAGCGTGTCGCACACTCGTCGCGTATGGTGGAAACCATGAATACTGCCGCAAACACCACCTCGCATGAGCCCCATGGACCCTTGGTCAGCATCGTCATCCCCGTCTACGGAGTGGAGCGATATCTCGACGAGGCGGTCGCCGGTGTGGTGGGCCAGACCTACCGCAATCTGGAGATCATCCTCGTGGACGACGGCTCCAAGGACAACTGCCCGGCCATGTGCGACATGTGGGCTGCGAAGGACCGGCGCATCCGCGTCATCCACCAGGAGAACGCCGGCCTATCCGCCGCGCGCAACGCGGGTCTGGCCCATGCGACCGGCGACTGGATCTACTTCATGGATTCGGACGATGCGATCGAACCCGGGCTGGTGGAGTCGTGCTTGGCCGCCGCATACACGCACGACGCCGATCTGGTGATGTTCCGGTTCGACACGATCGACGGGATGGGCCGACCGATCAAATCGCAGTACCGGCAGAACGACTACGACGACGTGCAGGTGCTCACCCCGGAGGAGACCCTGCGCAAGCAGCTGCAGTTCGAAATCGAGGGCTACTTCTGGGCGTTCATGGCCAAGGCGGGCATCTACAAGGACCACGGCTTCTCCTTCCCCGTGGGCCGCAAGATCGAGGATCTGGCCCGCATCTGCAACGTGATCGGCGAATCGCATCAGGTGGTGCGCATCCCCGAGACCCTGTACCACTACCGCCTGCGCTCGGGTTCGATCATGCGCGGATGGAACACCGAGATGCTGGGCGACTGGCTCGAGGCGGCGCACGACCGCTCCACGTACATCAGCGATCGCCACCCCCAGCTCATCCCGTTCATGGCCCTGCAGACGCTGATGTTCCTCGGCAACATCGAACCGGAGATGATCCGCCAGAGCCTGATGTTCGGCCTCAAGCTCGACCCCGAATCGCAACGCCGCTACCGCGCCCGCATCAACGAGTTCCTGGACGAGCTGGGCGAATCGCAGAAGCTGCCGGAGCGCGTGCGTAAGACGATCGACATCATCCGCATCGGCATGGAGAGCCGCGAGAACCGGGAGAACAAAGGGGACAAGGACGGCAAGATTCTCTGAAATCCAAGACCTTCTGAAATGCCACATTGCGGGACCGTTGCCCAGAATGTGAAATCAACGCGGCGGCACGCCTATGATGGCGACGAACGCATGCGCACGTGGCGCGTGCACCAGATAAGGGAGAGGGACATGCTGTCGTTTGAGAACGATTATTCCGAGGGCGCGCATCCGGCGATTCTGGAGCGCATCGCGCGCGCGAACATGGACCAGTACCCGGGCTACGGCTCGGACGAGGTCTGCGAATCGGCCAAGGCGAGGATCCGCGAGGCCTGCCAGGACGAGGACGCCGAGATCTTCTTCCTCGTGGGCGGCACGCAGACCAACCAGGTGGTCATCGATTCCATGCTCTCCGAGGTGGAGGGCGTGGTGGCGGTGGAGACCGGCCATGTGAACGTGCACGAGGCCGGCGCGATCGAGGCCACCGGGCACAAGGTCCTCGCCCTGACCGCGCACGACGGCAAGATGGACGCCAGCGAGCTGGACGACTACTGCGCCGTCTTCATGGCCGACGGCAACCGCGACCACATGGTCTGGCCGGGCATGGTCTACATCTCCAACCCCACCGAATACGGCACGCTGTATTCCAAGGCCGAGCTCACGGCCCTGCACGATGTGTGCCGCAAGTACGGCATCCCGCTGTTCGTGGACGGCGCCCGACTGGGCTACGGTCTCACCGCGCGCGGCAACGATGTGACGCTGCCCGATCTGGCCCGGCTCGCCGACGTGTTCTACGTGGGCGGTACCAAGGTGGGCGCACTCATGGGCGAGGCGGTGGTGTTCACGCACCATAACATGCCCAAGCACTTCCTGACGATCGTCAAGCGCCACGGCGCGCTGCTGGCCAAGGGCTTCCTGCTGGGTCTGCAGTTCGACACGCTGTTCACCGACGGTCTGTACACGGCCATCGCGCGCAACGCCAACGAGCAGGCGGACCGCATCCGCGAAGCGCTCGTCGCCAGGGGCTACGAGATGCCGCTGGTCAACACCACCAACCAGATCTTCGTCACGCTGGACGACGACCGCTACCGCGAGCTCGGCGCCAAGGTGCGCCTGAGCTTCTGGGAGAAGCCCGACGCGGGGCACACCACCGTGCGCATCGCCACAAGCTGGGCCACCACGCCCGAGCACGTGGACCAGCTGATCGCGCTGCTGTAAACACGACACAAGCACGCGACACGATCGGAAAACGCCGGAAAATCTGACGGATGGGGACATTATTGCGCGCAATAATGTCCCCATGAGCAACAGCAACGACGCCTCCACCCGCGATCTGACCCAAGGCCGCCCGATCGTCCAGATCCTCCTCTTCTCCATACCCCTCGTGGCCGGCACCCTGTTCCAGCAGGTGTACAGCTTCGCCGACTCCGTGGTGGTCGGACGTCTCATCTCCGATGCCGCACTGGGCGCGGTGGGCACCACCTACTCGCTGAACTTCCTGACACTGGGCTTCGTGCAGGGCGCGTGCATCGGCTTCTCCATCCCCGCCTCGCAGGCGTTCGGGGCCAAGGACCACGCGGAATTCCGCCGATACGTCTACAACGGCGCATGGATGTGCGTGATCCTGAGCGTGGTGTTCACCATCACGTTCACGCTGCTCGCCCGGCCCATGCTCCAGCTCATCAGCACGCCGGACGACCTGATGGACATGGCCTGGCAGTACATCACGGTGATCTTCCTGGGCATCCCCTCGGCCGTGCTGTACAACCACTCGGCCGCCCTGCTGCGCGCGGTGGGCGATTCCCGGCATCCGTTCTATTTCCTGGTCATCTCCTGCGCGATCAACGTGTGCTTCGACGTCTTCTTCATCGTGGTGTGCCACATGGGCGTGGTCGGATCGGCCCTGGGCAACATCATCGGGCAGGTATTGAGCGCCGGGCTCAACTGCTGGTGGGCGTTCACGCGGATCCCGATCTTCCGGGAGTCCCTCTCCCCCGCCCTGCGCGCCGACATGCGCTGGTCCGGTCGCCATGTCCGCCGTCTCGCCGTGGTGGGCCTGCCGATGGGCTTCGAATACTCGGTCTCCGCGATCGGCGCGGTCCTGATGCAGAATTCGATCAACCTGCTCGGCACGGCGGCCGTGACCGCCCAGACCGCCGGCGAGAAGATCCGCCAGCTGTTCACCCTGCCCATGGAGAGCGTCGGCATGGCCATGGCCACCTACGCCGGGCAGAATCTGGGCGCCAAGCGGCTCGATCGCATCAAGCAGGGTCTGGTCTCCGGCACGGTCATCCAGGCCGTGTACTGCGTGGTCTGCTTCGTGGTCATCCGCCTGTTCAACCGCCCGCTGGTCGGTTCGGTGCTGGGCGATGCGGATCCGCGGATCACCGACGACGCGGCCCTGTACCTGACGCTCATCAGCTGTTTCTTCATCATCCACGGCACGCTGATGATCTTCCGCAACACGCTGCAGGGCATGGGCTACTCCACGCACGCGATCATCTCCGGCGTGGGCGAGCTGGCCGGCCGCGCACTCGGCGCATGGCTTGCGATCGTGGGCTACGGCTATCTGGCGATCTGCTATTCGAACCCGCTGGCGTGGGCGTTCGCGCTGGCTTACTGCATGGTGATGGTCACGGTGATGATCCGCCGCAAGATGCGCGAGTTCACGGCCCTGCACTGAGCCGATCCCGTTGCGGGCGGCTGCGCCCCTAGGCGGCTTGGCGTTCGCTGTCCGCGATCGCCTCGCGCTCCATGTCCACGAACCGGCGCACGCACGATTCGATCGAATAGTGCTCGCGCGTGTGCTCGGCGTATTTCTCGCCCCACTCGGCCAACTCGCGCGGATGGTCAAGCCACCAATCGATGCGATCGGCGAGCGCGGCCGCGTCCCGTGCGGGGAAAAGCGATTCGTCGAGCAGGGCGAACTGCCCGGCGGCGGACAGCTCCGATTCGGCGATCACCGGCACGAGTCCGGACGCCATGCCCTCGATCACGCTGAGCGATTCGATGTCCACGATCGAAGGGTGCACAAGCAGGTCGCAATCGCGCAGGAATGCGGGCATCTGCGCGTTGCGGTGGAACCCGATGTAGGACGGGTTGGGCAGCAGGCGCTTCGCCCGGCGCCTGAGGTACCGGGCGCGCGGGCCGGTGCCGGCGATGTGCAGCTCGATCTGCCCGGCGTGCCGGCACATGGCCGCCGCGCGGATGAGCGTGATGTGGTCCTTCTCCCTGGCGAGTCTGCCGGAGGCGACCACGCGGTACCGCCACGGTTCGGGCTCACCGGCCGCGCGCTGCCTCTTGGGCGTGAAGCGCGGCGAATACCCGTTGGAGATCACATGCAACTTGGCCTTGTAGCCGTGATCGCGCAACTGCCTGGCGATCATCTCCGTGGGCGTGTGGATGTGGTCCACACGCCGGTAGAGCCAGTACCGGAACAGCGCGTACATGAAGTCGTTCACACCGGGGATCAATGCGATCGGTCCGGCGTTGTAGCTCACGTTCTCGGGCTGCAGATGGAACCCCGCGGTGACGGGGATGCCCATTTCGCGGGCGACGCGCAGCGCCCGGCGGCCGAACGAGAACGGCAGGTAGATGTGCACCACGTCGGCGCCCTCGAACGCCGTGCGGAACAGCGTGTCGCTGGGTTTGGCGAACCGCATGTGCTGCTTTTTGGCCACCCAGGAGACAAGCGGCACATGGTTCTCGCGGGCCGGGTAGTCCTTGCTGCCCAACCCCACCAGCCGCACGTGGTGACCCTGACGTTCCAATTCCCTCGCATACTGCAGCGCGGAGTTGGAGGTGCCGTTGCCCTGCGTGCCGATGGTGTCCATGACCAGCACGATCGTCAGTTTCTTTTCGAGCATTCCCCCATGCTACCGCGGCACACGCTTGGAGTCGACGTTCGCGACGATCCTGCGCACGGCCTCGGCCAGATCCTCCTCGGGTTTGAGCAGGCTCAGGCGTACATAGCCCTCGCCCGACGCACCGAAGCAGGAACCGGGCATCACGGCCACGCCGGCCCTGTGCAGCAGGAAGTCTGCGAAATCGTTCGATGTGCCGGCGCCTTGGGGCACCTCCATCCACGCGAACAGGCCGCCGTGCGAATCGAGCACGTGGAAGCCCGCCGCGTTGAGGCCGTCGTGCAGCACCTCGTAACGACGGCGGTAGCGACGGGCCAGCACGGGCACGCTCGACTGGTCGGAGTCCAGAGCCGCGGCGCCGGCGTCCTGGATCACCGTGGAGGCGAGCACGGTGGTCTGGCGGTGCACGGCTTTGGCGGCGGCCACCACATCGGCGTTACCGGCGATGAACCCGCCGCGCCATCCGGCCACCATGTACATCTTGGACAGCGAGCACAGTTCCACGGCCACGTCGAACGCGCCGGGCGTCTCCAGCAGGCTGATCGCCGGATGCGTCTCGTCGAAGCCCAGCCCCGCGTAGGCGAAATCGTTCATGATCACGAAGTGATGTTCCTTGGCCAGCCGCACGGCCGTGGCATAGAGCTCTGGCGTGGCGACGGCCCCGGTGGGGTTGTTCGGATAGTTGAGGATCAGCAGCTTCGCCCTGTCCAGCAAGGCCGGGTCCACGGCGTCGAGATCGGGCAGGAAACCGTGTTCGGCGTCGGTGGGGATGGTGACGAAACGTCCCTTCGCCACGGCCGTGGAGCCCTCGTACTGCGGATAGTACGGCTCCACCGCTAGCACGGTATCCCCCTCATCGATGAGCGCCTCGATGACGATGGAGATGCCTACGGAGGATCCCGATGTGGCCAGCAGCTGCATGGCGGTGTCCACCGTGACGCCGTGCTGCCTCCGGTACCAGCCTGCGGCGGCCTTCAGGAAGTTGGGCTTGCCGTCGAAGGGCGCGTACTTGTAGTTCACCGGCTCGTAAGCGGCCTTGGCGAGCGCGTCCTTCATGAACTCCGGCGGCTGTCCGTCCGGATTGCCCTTGGACAGGTCGACCACATCCTCCCCGGCGGCGATGGCCGCGGCGGCGCGCGCGTCGGCCTCGGCGAAGGGGTTGCCCGGCAGGGCGAGAGCCCTCTTGGAGATCAGCGATGCGATGGGCGAAGATGTCATGACGATGAGCTTCCTTCACATGAAAACTGCCGGTCGACCCTGTGGCGGTCGGCCGGCAGCTGTTATTGGCAATGGACAGTTGAGTTGTACGTTGGCCCGGTCCGGTGTTCCCCCGTCCGGTAATATCCAGTGTAGGACGGCCCGCCCGCCAGGACAACGGCGTGGCTATAGGCGTTCCTTATGAGGCGCTACCGCGTGGAGCGTATACGCCGCCCAGCCCCCGGACATGCCCATCCGTACAATGAGGCCCATGACTGCCATGACCAATGAGAATTCCCCATCCCGGAACGTTTCCGATTCCGCGCCCGCCAACCGCGTGCTCGGCACGCCGCTGGGTGCGCGTTCCACCCGCGTGCTGTTCCTTGGCGCCGGAGAGCTCGGCAAGGAGGTCGCGATCGAGCTCATGCGCCTGGGCGCGTGGGTGTGCGCGGCCGACTCCTATGCGGGCGCGCCTGCCCAGCAGGTGGCGCATGAATTCCGCGTGCTGGATATGGCCAACGCCGCCGAGCTGCGCGCGCTGTTCGACGAGGTGAAGCCGGACATCGTCGTACCGGAGGTGGAGGCGATCGCCACGTCCGAGCTGGCCGGGGCCGCCGCCCGCGGCATTCAGGTGGTGCCGAGCGCCGAGATCGCGGCCATCTGCATGGATCGCGAACGGTTGCGCGTGCTCGCGCACGAGGAGCTGGGCCTGCCCACCACGCCGTACCGGTTCGCCGGATCGATCGAGGAGCTGCGCGCCGGTGCCGAAGCGGTGGGATACCCGTGCGTGGTCAAGCCGGTGATGAGCTCGTCCGGGCACGGACAGTCGGTGGTTCGTTCGGCGGATGCGATCGACGCCGCATGGACGGAGGCTCAGGAGGGCCGCCGGGCCGCGGGCGAGGGCGATGTGTCCCGTGTGATCGTTGAGGCGCTGGCCCCGCTGGATTACGAGCTGACGGTGCTGACGGTGTCGTCGTCCGCGGGCATTGTGGCCTGCGCGCCGATCGGTCAACGTCAGGAATCGGGCGACTACCGCGAATCCTGGCAGCCGGCCGCCGTCCCATCCCCGTTGCTTGAGCAGGCCGATCGCATCGCGCGCGCGGCCGTGGAAGGTCTGGCCGCCAAGGCGAAGGCCGCGGGCGAGACCGGCTGGGGCGTGTTCGGCGTGGAGCTGTTCGTGCTCACGGATGGTTCGATCCTGTTCAACGAGGTGTCTCCCCGTCCGCACGACACGGGCATGGTGACGATGATCTCGCAGCGTCTGAGCGAATTCGCGCTGCACGCCCGTGCGATCCTTGGCCTGCCCGTGACGCAGGGGCATGTGGCCCTGTCCATCCCGGACGGTTCGGTGGCCGCAAGCCACGCGATCGTGGTGGAGGGCGATGGCGAGGCCGAATTCTCCGATGTGGCGGCCGCACTGGCCGAACCGGGGACCGATCTGCGCATCTTCGCCAAGCCCGAGGTGCACGGCCATCGCCGCATGGCGGTCACCCTGGCCGTGTCCGATTCGGCCGGCCATGCCCGCGCCAAGGCCGCCCGCGTTGCCAGCGCCCTGACGATCGACGTGCGCTGAGGCGTGTCCCCCTCCTGAGCAAGACGGGCCACGACCCTCACCCCGAGCGAAACACAGGCCTCTTTCTGTCATCCTGAGCGGAGCCGTCAGGCGGAGCCGAAGGATCCTTAACCTCGTGCATACAGTTAAGGATCCTTCGACTACGCTGCGCTCCGCTCAGGATGACAGTAAAAGGCCTAACTAAAGCTCTGCTCAGGATGGGGCCGACTCCGACCCGCTCAGGATGACTATGACTACTGCAGCATGGCCTCGATGTTGTTGCCATCCGGATCGTGGATGAACGCGGCGTAATACGTGGGGCCATAGGCCGGACGGGGCCCGGGCTGGCCGTTGTCCGTGCCGCCGGCGGCGAGACCCGCCGCATGGAACGCCTTGACGGCCTCCTCATCCTTGGCGCGGAAGGCGATGTGCTCCACCACGAGCTTCTGGTCGGCCGACTTCGGGGATTCGATCCACACACTGTCGCCGTCCTCGGCGTTCTCAAAGCATACGGCGCCGGGGAACTCGAGCTTCTTGGCGTATCCCAGCGGGGCGAGCAGCTTGGCGTAGAACTCCGTGCGCTCGGCCGCGTCCTTCACAAACAGTCCGACATGATCGATCATCGTTGACCTCCTTAATGGTTCGTGAATGGTCACTTTCCATTATGGACCACGCCGGGCGGGGCGATCACAGCGATTCGAGCTCGCGGCCGCGCGTTTCGTTGGCGAACAGGTAGACGATCGCCCCCACGAGCATGCATGCGCCGAAAAACGAGAACGCCGTGGTGACCACCGCGATGTCGATGCGCTGCGCAACATATCCGCCGCCCACGAGCAGACCCATGAAGGCCGGCCCGATCACCTTGGCCGTGGCGCCGATGCCGTAGCCCAGTCCCAGCGCGGTCGATCGCACGTCGTTCGGGAACTGCTCGCCGCCGAAGGCGTTGAGGATGCCGAACACGCCATCGCCGAAGGTCATGATCACCAGCACGGCCGCATAGAACGCCCATCCTGAATCATGGAACAGCGCGGCGGCGAAGCATCCGGCCGCCCCGATCACGCCGAAGGCGAACATCGTGGCCCTCCTGCCGATCACATCGGCCAGCCACGCGGATGCCAGACGGCCGACCATGTCCGCCACGGAAACGCCCACGAACAGCAGCGCGACCATGCGCGTGGGGAATCCGAAGGCGTCCTTGAGCAGGGTCTGCCCCCATGATTGGACCGCGAAACCGCCCATGATGAAGCAGAACGAGCCGACGCTCACGATCGCGAGCGCGCGCCCGTGCCCCGCGAACAGGCGGCTGTAGCTCGGCGGCTCGGCCGCGGAATCGGCGGGCAGATCGCCCACCTGGTCCGCCGGGATCTCCAAGGCCCATGCCAGCGCCTCGCGCGCCTTGTCGTCTCGTCCCCTGAGCTGCCAGTACCGCGGTGACTCGGGCACCAGATGCAGCCAGATGAGCAGGAGCGCCGGGATCGCGCCAAAGGCCATCAGCGCCCGCCAGTCATCGCCCACCAAGCCCTGCGCCGCGGCGCCGAGCAGCATGCCGAGCGGGATGAAGACGGACACCAGCCCGGACAGCAGACCGCGGTGGCGGGCCGGCACGAATTCCTGCACGTACGGGATGGATGTGATGTTCATGCCGCCCACGCCGATGCCCACGCCCACGCGCAGCAGGGCGAGCGCCAGCCACGCCCGATCGGGCAGGAACACGGAGACGACGGTGAAGCCCACAAAGCAGGCGATGCACCAGGCGTGCGCGCGCTTGCGGCCGAACCGATCGGCCAGGTGCCCCCACACGATCGCGCCGATCACCGTGCCCAGACCGGAACACGCGAGGATCGTGCCTGCCTCGAAGCCCGTGAGCCGCCACGCCGTGGTAAGCACGGAAACCACGAATCCGATGAGGAACATGTCGAAGAATTCGGCGATGTTGCTCATCACCATCAGCGTGATGACGCTTTTCTGATGCCCGGTGAGCGGGCGCGATTCGATCTGATCGTATGCGCTTGCGGCCATGATTCCCCCTGTCCGACCCTGATGTGGCGAGGCACAACTCTACGCCGCGGCCCCGCCGCGAAGGGCGCGGGTGTCGGTTCTCATTGGTAGCCTTTTACCGTTAGTTCACCCAGAATTCCACTCCACAAGAACAATTGGAAGGCGAGTCATGGAGAAACTGGAAAAGCTCTACGAGGGCAAGGCCAAGCAGCTGTACGCGACCGACGATCCGGAGATCCTCTGGGTCGAGTACAAGAACACGGCCACCGCCGGCGACGGCGAGAAGAAGGAGGACTTCACCGGCAAGGGCCGACTGAACAACCTCATCACCACCATCATCTTCGACCTGCTCAAGAAGCGCGGCATCGACAGCCATCTCGTCAAGCGCGTGAACGACACCGCCCAGCTGGTGCGCAAGATGGACATGTTCCCGCTGGAGATCGTGCTGCGCAACACCGCGGCCGGCCACTTCTGCTCGCGCCTCGGCGTCGAGGAGGGCCTGCCGCTCAAGGAGCCGGTGCTGGAGTACTTCCTGAAGAACGACGATCTGCACGATCCGTTCGTCAACGACGATGATCTGGTGGCCCTTGGCGTGTGCACGCGCGAGGATCTCGCCGAGATCGCCCCGCTGGCCCGCCGCATCAACAAGGCGCTGATCGACATCTTCGCGAAGATCGACGTCAAGCTCGTGGACTTCAAGATCGAGATGGGCCGCGCGTCCGACGGCACGCTGCTGCTGGCCGACGAGATCACGCCGGATTCCTGCCGCCTGTGGGATCAGCGCGACCACTCCGGCAAGGTGGAGCATCTGGACAAGGACCTGTTCCGCCGCGGTCTGGGCAGCATCATCCCGGCCTACGAGGAGATCGAGGGTCGTCTGGCCGAGCTCGCCAAGTCCGAGGGCATCGAGATCGACTGAAACGTCGTGGGGCTCCCTCAACAGAGGGGGCCTCTTTTTGATTGTCGCGTTTTGAGTGTTGTAAGAAAGGAAAACAGCAGTGGTTTTTCGCGTGTACGTGGAGAAGAAGCCCGGCTTTGACGTCGAGGCGCAGCAGCTTGCAGGCGAGCTGCGCACGATTCTGGGCATCGCCGGCCTCAAGGCCGTGCGCATCGTGAACCGGTACGACGTGGAGGGCATCAGCGATGAGCTGTTCCGTCAGGCCACCCCCACCGTGTTCAGCGAGCCGCAGGTGGACGACGTGTCCGCCGATCTGCCCGACTTCGGCGACGCCAGGGTGTTCGCCACCGAGTTCCTGCCCGGCCAGTTCGACCAGCGCGCCGATTCGGCCAGCGAGTGCATCCAGCTCATCTCCCAAGGCGAGCGCCCCACCGTCCGCTCCGCCAAGGTGTACGCCCTTGAAGGCGAGCTTTCGGACGCCGACGTGGAGTCCATCAAGCATTACGTGATCAACCCGGTCGAGGCGCGCGAGGCGGGTCTGGAGCCCAAGACCACGCTGAAGACGCAGGTGCCCGTCCCCGGCAAGGTGGAGACCATCGCCGGCTTCAACGAGATGGACACCGAAGCCGGCCAGCGCTTCATCGACGAGCGCGGCCTGGCCATGGATCTGGCCGACCTGGAGTTCTGCCAGCGGTACTTCGCCGAGGAGGGCCGCGAGCCCACCATCACCGAGATCAAGGTGATCGACACCTACTGGTCCGACCACTGCCGCCACACCACCTTCGGCACCGAGCTGGACGAGGTGAGCATCGACGACGCGACCGTGAAGGCCGCCTTCGACCGCTACCTCGAGATCCGTCACGAGCTGGGCCGCGACGCCAAGCCCGTCTGCCTCATGGACATGGGCACGATCGGCGCCAAGTGGCTCAAGCGCAACGGCATCCTGAAGAACCTCGACGAGTCCGAGGAGATCAACGCCTGCACGGTCAAGGTGAAGGTGGATGTGAACGGCGAGGATCAGGACTGGCTGTTCCTGTTCAAGAACGAGACGCACAACCACCCCACCGAGATCGAGCCCTTCGGCGGCGCGGCCACCTGCATCGGCGGCTGCATCCGCGATCCCCTGTCGGGCCGCTCCTACGTGTACCAGGCCATGCGCGTCACCGGCGCCGCCGACCCCACCGTCCCGGTGTCCGAGACGCTGGAGGGCAAGCTCCCCCAGCGCAAGCTCGTGACCACCGCCGCCGCCGGCTACAGCTCCTACGGCAACCAGATCGGTCTGGCGACCGGTCAGGTGGATGAGATCTACCACCCCGGCTATGTGGCCAAGCGCATGGAGGTTGGCGCGGTCGTGGCCGCCACCCCGGCCGACCATGTCCGTCGCGAGACCCCGGCTCCCGGGGACAAGATCATCCTGCTGGGCGGTCGCACCGGCCGTGATGGCATCGGCGGCGCGACCGGCGCGTCCAAGGCCCACAACGTGGAGTCCCTGGAGCTCGATGGCGCCGAGGTGCAGAAGGGCAACGCCCCCGTGGAGCGCAAGCTGCAGCGCCTGTTCCGCCGCGGCGACGCCTGCCGTCTGATCAAGCGCTGCAACGACTTCGGCGCGGGCGGCGTGTCCGTGGCCGTGGGCGAGCTCGCGGACGGCCTGTACGTGGATCTCAACACCGTGCCGAAGAAGTACGAGGGTCTGGACGGCACCGAGCTGGCGATTTCCGAATCCCAGGAGCGCATGGCCGTGGACGTGGCCGCCCAAGACGTGGACGAGTTCATGAAGTACGCCCGCGAGGAGAACCTTGAGGCCACCGTGATCGCCACCGTGACCGAGGATCCGCGCATGGTGATGACCTGGAACGGCGACGAGATCGTGAACCTCAAGCGTTCCTTCCTTGCCTCCAACGGCGCCTCCAAGCACCAGATCGTGCACGTCGAGGCGCAGCGCGGCTACGCGGTTCCGTCCGCCTGGACCACCGGTTCGCTGGCCGATCGCATGCACGCCATGGTCGCCGATCTCAACGTGGCCTCCAACAAGGGCCTTTCCGAGCGCTTCGACTCCACGATCGGCGCCGGTACCGTGCTCATGCCGTTCGGCGGACGCCGTCAGCTCACCCCGAATCTGGCCATGGTCGCCAAGATCCCGGTGTTCGGCGAGACCACCACCGCCTCCGCCATGGCATGGGGATTCAACCCGTACCTCATGGAGCGCAACCAGTTCACGGGCGCGTACCTGTCCGTGGTCGAATCGCTCGCCAAGCTCGTGGCCACCGGCTTCGAGCATGAGAAGGCGTATCTGAGCTTCCAGGAGTACTTCGAGAAGCTGCGCGACGAGCCGGAGCGCTGGGGCAAGCCGACGGCCGCCGTGCTGGGCGCGCTCATGGCCCAGATCGATCTGGGCGCCGGCGCGATCGGCGGCAAGGACTCCATGTCCGGCAGCTTCGAGAACCTCGACGTGCCACCCACCCTGATCTCCTTCGCCGTGGCCGTGGGCAACGTAAAGCGCACCACGTCCCCGGAGTTCAAGGGCGCCGGACACCGGATCTTCCGCATCGCCCCGCGCTATCTGGCCGACGGCCTCACGCCGGACAGGCATGCGCTGCTCGACGCGTTCGCCCTGGTGGAGGAGCTCACCGACCCGTCGCATCACGTGGCGCTGGCCGTCTCCACGCCTGGCTACGGCGGCACCGCCGAGGCGCTGTTCAAGATGACGCTCGGCAACCGCATCGGCCTGACCCTCAACGAGGGCATCACGGCGGATGACCTGTTCGCCCCGGCCTACGGTTCGTTCATCGTGGAGCTTGCGGACAACGAGAAGATCCCGGCGTCCTCCAACCTCGTCGAGGTGAGCGAGATCGGCGTGACCACCGCGGCCTATGAGTTCGTGGCCGCCGGCGAGACGCTGGATCTGGACGATGTGCAGGAGGCTTGGGAGTCCGGCATCGAGTCGGTGTTCCCGTACCGTTCCAAGAGTGTGGCGGCCGCCGCGGCCGATGCGGGCAGGACCGTCGAGGCCGTGTCCTACGACGCTCCGCAGAAGACCGTGTACACGGGCGCCCCGGTGGCCAAGCCGCATGTGGTGATCCCTGTGTTCCCGGGCAACAACTGCGAGTACGATTCGGCCGCCGCGTTCGAGCGCGCCGGCGCGGACGTGACCACGCTGATCGTGAACAACCTCACGCCCGCGGCCGTGGCCGAGTCCACCGCCGCCCTCGTGGAGGAGATCCGCAGGAGCCAGATCGTGATGATCCCCGGCGGCTTCTCCGGCGGCGACGAGCCCGACGGCTCCGCGAAGTTCATCACCGCGTTCTTCCGCGCGCCCGAGGTCACCGAGGCCGTGCGCGATCTGCTCAGGAACCGCGACGGTCTGATGCTGGGCATCTGCAACGGTTTCCAGGCGCTCATCAAGCTGGGTCTGGTGCCGTTCGGCGACATCGTGCCGATGACCGCCGAATGCCCGACGCTGACGTTCAACACGATCGGCCGCCACCAGAGCCGTCTGGTCCGCACGCGCGTCGCGTCGAACCTCTCCCCCTGGCTGTCCCGCACGGCCGTCGGCGACATCCACACGGTGGCGATCAGCCACGGCGAGGGCCGTTTCGTCGCCTCCGAGCCGGTGCTCGAGTCCCTGCGCGACAACGGCCAGATCGCCACGCAGTACGTGGACGAGGCCGGCGTGCCGGGCATGGACCTTTCGGTGAACCCGAACGGCTCGCTGCTCGCCATCGAGGGCATCACCAGCCCGGACGGCCGCGTGTTCGGCAAGATGGGCCATTCGGAGCGCTCCGGCAACGGCCTGTATGCGAATGTGCCCGGCGACAAGTACCAGCCGATCTTCGAGGCCGGCGTGGAGTACTTCACGGCGTGACGCATATCCGTGCGAATCGGCCGGTTCGAGTTAGCCGATTCGCGCTAGCCGATTCGCGCGGATGGCCGCGGATGGCCGCGGATGGCACAATGGGGTCCGTTCCCTTGATTGGGAACGGACCCCATTTGATTTGGCCATGATTTGGTTGGCCATGTTGTTTGGCCGGCCATGGGATGGGCCGATGGGCCGGCTGGGCGTTAGAGGCGGACAGCCGATGAATGGCTACAATCCGGCCGGATGCGGGGCCTCCAGGGTTTCGAGCGCGGAATGGTCAAAATCGGCGACCTGAGGATGCTTGTTGTTCGGCCGGGACATGTCGTTCATGACCGCGAAGTTCATGCCGATGAGGATGCCACCTCCCACGAAATTGCCAAGCAGGACCACGATGATCGTGCCGATGCACAGCCAGGGGTTAAGCGTGCCATGCAGGCCGACGATGAGGAACAGCACCGAGTCGGCGATGGAGTGCTCAAGTCCAAGGTAGGCGAAGACGAACACGGCGACCACCATGATCACGCATTTGGTGAAGTCGTTGATGAGCTTGCCGTTGTAAACCATGAGCATGCCGATGTTGATGCAGAAGTTGCACAGGATGGCGCGCACGAACAGATCCGCAATGCCCGGCAATCCCTGCAGGAGATAGTCGGTTTTGGATAGGGCTGCGGCCGTCATGGTGGGCAGGATGTTGCCTCCGGTGATGGTGGAGAAGCGCATCAGCACGGCGATGATGAATCCGCCGACGAGATTGCCGAGCAGGCACAGACCCAGGATGCGGAAGGAGTGCAGCCAGCCGATGCGCTTGTGGTAGGCGCCGATCGAAATGACCATCATGTTCGAGGTGAGCAGCTCGGAGTTGGTGTAGTAGATGAGGACCAGCGCCCATCCGAAGGTGAGCGCGGCGAGCACTTTGCCGGCGATGGCCATCTGGGGGCCAAGCACGGCGAATGTGGCGCTGATGGCGAAGAACGTGGTGAAGAACAGGCCCACGAAGAATCCGGCCATGACCGCGCGCTGCAGGTACTTGCCGCGCAGCTTGCCGGTCATCTCCTCCTTGCTGTCGAGCGCGTCGAGCACGGTGCTGATGAATGTGCGACCGGGGAACAACGGGTGCATTTGCGGGGCGGGAGCGGCCGCCACACCGGCGATCGGGGCGCCGCCATCACTGCTTTTCGGCTTGGTTGGGGTTGCATCTGCCGTCGTCACGTCATCCGGTTCCGGCGTTTGCAATGGATTCCGGGATTGTTCGAATGTATTATTTTGCATCTTCCTCACGATTCCAGTCTGCCAGTGTTCTTCATTTCGCCACGCATCCCGGCATATGAGATGCGTCACATGGGCCATGCATCGGCTACCCGCCTTCATGCTTCCGGGTAATGCCAGTCCGTTCCGGGGCCTGTGCGACCCGGCTCCGGGTCAGCATGGCGCATCGCGGCCTTCTCCCGCGCCGTCTTCTCTCCCGTCTCCCGCGGTCTTCTCTTCCGCGTTCTTCACCCGCGCCGTTTTCACCCCTGCTGTCTTCTTGTCTTCTCCCACGTTTTTTCTCCCATGCAATCTTGTCCTTCATGGTTTTCTCCCGCATAATCTTCTCCCGTGCCGAACTCCTCGAGGTATTCGCGGTAGCGTTCCTCAAGAACCTCTCCCAACCGTCGCCGGTCCCTCTGCGCGGCAACGGAATGCGGCCGATCGCCAACTGCCTGCAGACGACGAGCCAGCTGCTCGATCCGTTCCCTGCGCTCACTGGCGATCTGCTCACGGATCTCCGGGGATTCATATCCGTCCGATTCCCGGTACTCCTTATTGATGCGCTCGATCATGGCCTCCAATTTGGCCTCGTACCCAGTCAGGGCCGCGAACGGCATGAACTGCGCCGCACGATTGGATCTGCCCATGGGAGGATGCCGATCGGAGCGATGATGAGGAACGCCAAGGATGTCGTTGTATCGGTCGGTTCTCCGCATCGCCGGAGCCGCATCACTCCCCTGCCTTGGGCCGACGGGGATTCCACTATGGATAGCCTCCGACTTTGCCGAGTCTTTCCGATCGAGCGGCCATTGGCGTTCGGGCATGAATACCTGCCGCTCACCATCAATCCACACCGGTCGCATCCCCAGGCCATTCCCATTACGCGAGACCACGACTGCGCCACCAGATCTTTCATCTCCGTTCATGGCGAGCCCCACACGGGATTCTCCGGCGGCATGCCCTCCGATCTGTTCATTGCGCATGCGTCCGGTGGCGCCGGTCTCGAAATTCATTCCACGCAGCACGGCGTTCCTTCCGAACTTATTCCTGACTGCGAGCATGGCCTTCTGCGCATCGATCTCCCGTCGCTCATGCCCGTCCGTTTTCAGCAAAGCCGGGCACCCGTCGGTTTCGCCGATCGCATTCATACAGCCGGAGTCATCGACTTCATCCATGTTGGCGAACAGATCAAGCTGCCGGTATGATCGTCCCAATTCCGCACTCATGGAGGCGTGCTCCTCATCAACACCGCACTCAGCCTCATCAATCCCACCCTCAGGCCGTACGCTTCCGGCTTCCACAGTGATCCGCCGGACCATAAGCCGCGGATCGACGATGCGGTCATACAACCGCTCGATCTCGGCGATGACGACACGACTGGATGCCGTCGGTTTGGGCAGTGAGACGACGGCATTGGCCGCCTTGGGAACCGTCCTTCCATAATGGTCGGTTCCCTTCTCCTCCACGGCGTCCTCACTCCCCGTTTTCCGGTCATAGCCCACGTACAGGCCCAAGCGACCGGCCAGCAGACCCCTATCCACCAGATCCAGAGCCATGGCATCCGCCATCTCCCGCACGATCAGCCGCGCCCGCTCGTAGGCGCATGCGCAATGCAGCACCTGACCGGAGCTGATCGAATTCTCGGACGGCTTGTACCTCTTGATATCGGAGATACAGCATGGCTCCCATCCCCACGCATGGTCGATGAGCAGCTCGGCATTCACCCCGAACATGCGATACAGCAGATCCTCGTTGTAGAACTCGTTCGCACGCCCAAGGGAGCACCGCGCAATATCCCCCATGGTCATCAATCCATGAGCCTCAAGACGCCGCGCATAGCCCCGACCGACCCGCCAAAAGTCCGTGAGCGGCCGATGCCCCCATAGAAGACGCCGATACGACCGCTCATCCAATTCCGCGATGCGCACGCCATCGCGATCCGCCGGCATGTGCTTGGCGACGATGTCCATGGCCACCTTCGCCAGATACAGATTGGTGCCGATGCCCGCCGTCGCGGTGATGCCCGTCCGTCGCAGGATCTCGCGGACGATCGTTCTCGCCAAATCATGCGCCGTCATGCCGAAGTACCGCAGGTACCGCGTGGCATCGATAAACACCTCGTCAATCGAATAGACATGGATGTCCTCCGGCGCCGCATAGTGCAAGTAGATGCCGTAAATGAGCGCACTGACCTCCAGATAGTGCGCCATGCGCGGTTTGACGGCAAGATACGATGCCTTCAGAGACGGTTCGCCCGCCAACCGTCCGGCATCCCAGGATTTGCCGCGAAGAACACGGCCCGGCGCCCGCAGGCGACGACCCTCATTGACCGCGCGCATCCTCTCCACCACTTCGAACAGCCGGGCACGCCCCGACAGGCCATATGCCTTGAGCGACGGCGACACCGCCAGACATATGGTCTTCTCCGTGCGGCTCACATCCGCCACCACCAGATTGGTGGTCAACGGATCAAGTCCCAAAGATGCGCATTCCGCGGACGCGTAGAACGACTTCAGATCAATGGCCAGATACGTGCGCTGTTCCATATCATCCTCCTTTCCAATTCGACAACGGACAACATCGAAACGGCGATACAAACTCGAACCTTTGTTCGAATCTGCATTCAGCTTACCACACTCCTCGAACAAAAGTTCGACACGCGGCGAATTTCCTTGAGGCACAAGGAGTGTCGCACCTTCCAGAACATTGTTGTAGCCGGTGATTGGTAACGTGGAGCAGTATCGAAACGGCGATACCTCGGGAACTACGATCAATGGAAGGATGCCGGTTATATGTCGGCCGAGCTTGAAGACATCCATGAGGAATGCGGTATTTTCGGCGTTTGGGGCCATCCCGACGCCGCGCGTCTGACGTATTTCGGCCTCCACGCCCTGCAGCACCGCGGGCAGGAGGGAGCCGGAATCGTCTCGAACGACCATGGTCACCTCATCGGGCACCGCGGATTGGGTCTGCTCACCCAGGTCTTCGGTGACGAACGCGAAATCGAGCGTCTCAAGGGAGACCGCGCCATCGGACACGTCCGCTACGCCACATCCGGATCCGGCAGCACGGACAACATCCAGCCCTTCATCTTCCGTTTCCACGACGGGGACATGGCCCTGTGCCACAACGGCAACCTGACCAACTGCCGCACACTGCGCCGCAATCTGGAGGATGAGGGAGCCATCTTCCACTCGAACTCCGACACCGAGGTGCTCATGCATCTCATCCGCCGCTCCTCCAAGCCCACGTTCATGGACAAGCTCAAGGAAGCCCTCAACACGGTGCATGGCGGCTTCGCCTATCTGCTCATGACCGAAACGGCGATGATCGGCGCGCTGGATCCCAACGGCTTCCGTCCGCTGTCGCTGGGCAGGATGAAGAACGGCGCCTACGTGCTCGCCTCCGAGACCTGCGCGCTGGACGTGGTGGGCGCCGAACTCGTGCGCAACATCCGCCCCGGCGAAATCATCGTGGTCAGCGACCACGGCTACAAGATCGTCCAGTACACGCATGAGACGCAGCTCGCCATCTGCTCCATGGAATTCATCTACTTCGCCCGCCCGGATTCGGACATCTACGGCATCAACGTGCACTCCGCGCGCAAGCGCATGGGCGCCCGTCTGGCCGCGGAGGCGCCTGCGGACGCGGATATGGTGATCGGCGTGCCGAACTCCTCCCTTTCCGCCGCATCCGGCTATGCCGAGGCCACCGGACTGCCCAACGAGATGGGTCTCATCAAGAACCAGTACGTGGCCCGCACGTTCATCCAGCCCACCCAGGAGCTGAGGGAGCAGGGCGTGCGCATGAAGCTGTCCGCCGTGCGAGGCGTGGTCAAAGGCAAGCGCGTCATCGTCATCGACGATTCCATCGTGCGCGGCACCACGTCCAAGCGCATCGTGCAGCTGCTGCGCGAGGCCGGCGCCGCCGAAGTCCATATGCGCATCAGCTCCCCGCCTCTGAAGTACCCCTGCTTCTACGGCATCGACATCTCCACCACCAAGGAGCTCATCGCCGCAAAGAAGTCCGTGGAGGAGATCCGCGAGTACATCGGGGCGGATTCCCTCGCGTACCTGAGCCTCGACGGTCTGGTCGAATCCATCGGCCTCAATGCGGACGCCCCGTATGGAGGACTGTGCGTCGCCTACTTCAACGGCGACTATCCCACCGCACTGGACGACTACGAGCATGAATTCCTCGAGTCGCTGACCCCGGAGGACCGCGTCCGCCTGCCCAAGTTCGCCCTGGACAGCAGCCGCTATGAAGGCAACGAATACTCCTGCCAGCAAGGTCTCAAGCCCGGCGAATGGCATCCCGAAATCACCGACGAGACCGTCTCCGAATAATTTCAACCAACAAGTACGCCAACAAGTGGCACCAAGAAAGGACCATCAATGCCCAAAGCCTATGAAAACGCCGGAGTGAGCGTCGAAGCCGGCTATGAAGTCGTCGAGCGCATCAAGTCGCACGTCGCACGCACCGCCCGCCCGGGCGCCGGCGGCATCGGCGGCTTCGGCGGCTTGTTCGATCTGGCGTCCCTCGGCTACAAGGAGCCGGTCCTGGTTTCCGGCACCGACGGCGTGGGCACCAAGCTCATGGTTGCCAAGATGATGGGCAAGCACGACACCATCGGCCAGGATTGCGTGGCCATGTGCGTCAACGACATCCTCGCCCAGGGCGCAGAGCCGCTGTTCTTCCTCGACTACATCGCCTGCGGCAAGAACGACCCGCAGCTGCTCGAACAGGTCGTCAAGGGCGTGGCCGACGGCTGCGTGCAGGCCGGGGCCGCGCTCGTCGGCGGCGAAACGGCCGAGATGCCGGATATGTACGATCCCGACGAGTACGATCTGGCCGGATTCACCGTCGGCGTGGTCGAGCGTTCCAAGATCATCGACGGCACGAAGATCGCCGAGGGCGATGTGCTCATCGGCCTGCCCTCCTCCGGCATCCATTCCAACGGCTACTCGCTGGTCCGCAAGATCCTGTTCAAGGACAATGGCCTGACCGTGGATTCCAAGCTGCCCGAACTGGGCGACGAGACGCTGGGCGAGGAAATCCTCAAGCCCACCCGCATCTATGCGAAGGCCCTCAAGCCGCTGTTCGCCGGCGACGATCTGCTGCACGGCGTGGCGCATATCACCGGCGGCGCGTTCGTGGAGAAGGTTCCGCGCATCATCCCCGAGGGGCTCGCGGCCGCCTTCGACATCACCAGCTGGCAGGTTCCGCCGATCTTCCAGCTGCTGCGCAAGCTCGGCAACGTCGATGAGCTGGAGATGTACAACATCTTCAACATGGGTGTCGGCATGGTGCTTGTCGTCGATCCGGACAAGGTCGCAGAGGTTGAGCGCATCCTCGATGCCGAGAACGAAACCCACTACACCGTCGGCCGCATCGTCAAGGATGTGGACGGCACTCGTGTCCAGCTGCACAAGGGTCTGTGACGCGGATCGGCGGCGGAATCCCCTCCACGGACGTCACGCACAAGCCGTAAAACGAGTAAAGAAGGTCCGGCAGTCGGGCGGCGGACACGATCGAAGCCGTCCACTCCGGGCCATATGGAAAGGCAGACAAACATGAAGGTTCTGGTCATCGGTTCGGGCGCGCGCGAGCACACCATCGCGTACACGCTGCTCAATTCCCCCTCTGTCGACGAGGTGACCGTCATCCCCGGCAACCCCGGTATGGAGCGCGACGGCATCAAGACCTCGCAGCTGTCCACATCGAATCACGCCGCACTGTGCGATTTCGTCAAGGACAACGGCATCGACTGGGTGTTCGTCGGTCCCGAGGTGCCGCTGATGGAAGGCATCGTCGACGACTTCGCAGCCGCTGGAATCAAGGCGTTCGGCCCCACCAAGGCCGCCGCCCAAATCGAGGGCTCCAAGGATTTCGCCAAGCAGATCATGGAACGCTACGGCATCCCGACCGCCGCCTACCGCACGTTCGATGAGCTGGCGCCCGCCGAGCAGTACGTGCGCGAGCATGGCGCTCCGATCGTCATCAAGGCCGATGGCCTGGCCGCCGGCAAGGGCGTGACCGTCGCCATGGATGAGGCAACCGCGCTGAAGGCGCTTGAGGACATCTTCGTGGACCACCGTTTCGGCGCTGCCGGTGCCAAGGTCGTCATCGAGGACTTCCTCGAGGGACAGGAGTTCTCACTCATGAGCTTCGTGAACGGCGAGGAGTTCTGGCCCATGCCGATCTCGCAGGATCACAAGCGCGCCTATGACGGGGACAAGGGCCCGAACACGGGCGGCATGGGTGCATACAGCCCGGTCCCGCAGATCGGTCAGGATGTGGTGGACACCGCCATCGAAACGATCGTGCGGCCGATGTGCAAGGCCATGGTCGCCGAGGGCGTGCCGTTCACCGGCATTCTCTATGCGGGTCTCATCGCCACCGCCGATGGTCCGAAGGTCATCGAGTTCAACGCCCGCTTCGGCGATCCGGAAACGGAAGTCGTGCTCCCCCGCCTGACCTCCGACCTCAACGCCGGCATCACCGCCATCCTCAACAACGAGACCCCCGAGTTCACGTGGACGGACAAGGGTGCCACCCTCGGTGTGGTGCTTGCCTCCGACGGATATCCGGACAACGTCATCAAGGGCGCCCACATCCCGGATATCCCCGTGGATGAGGACTCCCACGTCTACTATGCAGGCGTCGCCGCCGGCGAAGACAAGCACTCGCTCGTGGCGAACTCCGGCCGCGTACTGTTCGTGCAGGTGCATGCCGACAGCATCAAGGCCGCGCAGGACAAGGTGTACGGCATCATCGACGGACTGGATACCACCGGCATGTTCTACCGCCACGACATCGGCGCCAAGGCACTGCAGTAAGTCCGCAAGGCATTTCCATCGGCTAGCCGAGAACTGACGAGAACGGACGAAGGAAAGACACAGCCGGGCGGCGACGTCCCACGGCTTCTCCGATGAAAAACCGAGTCCGTCCAAGTCCATTGTCCATTGGACCATCCGAACCCATCAGATTCGGATGGTCCAATTTGTTTTTGGCGCAGACCCCTTTCGACCCCTTCCGGCCAGACGCCGTCACAGTTTCCCACCGAAACTCCACATCGCGTCCCATGCCAAATCCCATACCGAGACGTCATCCGCCAAACCACGCCATCCGCCGGACCACACCCACTGGCGAGCCTCGCCAGCCAGCGAACAATACCCATCCAAAATGGGACTGGAAAGGGTTGCGAAATGAGACACAAAACGGGGTCTCTGTGTCTCATTTCGCATCCAGTTATGAAATGGGACGCGAAATGAGACACGGACGGGACATGGCGTGTCCGAATTCGCATCCGGTTTCGAAAAGGGTTGCGGTTTGAGACACAGGTAGAGCGACAGGTAGAGCGACAGGTAGAGCGACAGGTAGAGCGTCCTGCATCCAAAATGGGACGCATCGCCTCATCGTCTATACTTGATTGAAGATGACCAAAACCGATCAAAGGGGATTGCCATGAGCTGCACAACAGCGAGTCATGTCCGCCACATCCGCATCAACGATCGCATCGAGCCGGTGGATCTGGATCCGGCCAAGCCCATACGCGTCAGATGGTGGCCAGCCGCCGAATCGGGGACCGGCCCGTGGCGCGTCAGCATCTACAGCCGTCCCGACGTGACGAGCCTGAAGCCCATCTGGCAGTCGGCCACCGTAGATCTCCCCACGCTGGACCTCGATGGATTCCATCCCCTCGACTCCAGCCGCTATTGGTTGACCGTCGATGACGCCTCGGCGGGCGCAACGCAGGACAGCGCCGTCGTCACGTTCGGCACGGCACCGGCCGAAAACGACTGGAAGGCCACCCCGATCTGGGCCGATCCGTCCACCGCCATCCAGCATGCCACCGCGGCCGATCCGTCCGAAGCAGTGTCACCGTCCGAAGCGGAATCGCCGTCCGGAACAGACCAGTACGAGCCGGTCTTCTCTCATCTCACCGAGGAATCGAGCGATGCCGGCGATGCGTTTTTCCAGCGTCCCACCATCAAGCAGACCGAGCACAACGGCCTCGGATGGGCGTTCCTCCGCGGCGTCTTCACCGCGCCGGACCAGCCTGTCCTGTGGGCCACGCTGCACATGACCGCCGCCAGCGTCAAGCCGGGCCGCCAGTTCGTGTACCGTGCGTGGCTCAACAACGCGTTCGTCGGCCTCGGCCCCACATTCCCGATCGGCGACGAGGCCCGCACGGACGGCTTCGACGTGACCGATCTCATCCGCTCCGGCAAGCGCAACGCGATCGGCGTGATCGCCTGGACGCTGGAGGATCAGCGGTTCCTCGCCCAGCTCGATCTGGGTCTTGCGGACGGCAGCGTGCTCCACTTCGGCACGGGCGCCGGATCACCAATCCGCAGCAACGACGCCGGCGACAACATCATCACCGGCGAATGGACCGGCATTGTCGGCAACGCCGCATATCCCGATTCCCTGTCCACCGGCACGCAGTACTGCGAATCCCCCGCCGAGGATCTGGACACCCGCTTCTATCCCTTCGCCCTGAGCGACCCGGACGCCACGACCCCGGTCGCCGCCACGACCCCAATCGCCGTCCCAACCGTCCCGACCGACCAGGAAGCCGCATCCGTCCCGACGGACTGGCCGGCCGCCATCGCCAAGCCCGCGTTCGCGCAACTCGTCCCGACCCCGACGGACAAGGTCGCGGTCGAGTACAAGCCGGCCGCCAAGGCCACGCTGACGGACAACGGGCACGTGATCCTCGACTTCGGCCGCGCGTGGATGGGCGGCATCCGCTACGTCCCCGCTGCACTCGGGCCCGCCGCGCAAACCGAGAACACAGCGCAAACCGAGAACACAGCGCAAACCGGGTCCGCCGCGCAAGTCACGTCCGCCACCGCGCAAACCGAGCCCACCGCGCAAACCGAGCCCGCCCCGATCGCCCTGCGCATCCGCTACGGCGAGGTCCTCAACGCCGACGGCTCGGTCAAATACCAGCTCAGCGCCTTCAACACCTACGAGGAGACCTGGCGCATCGCCGCCGAATCCCACGCAGCCGCCGAATCCCGCAAGGATCTCGAATCCTGGGGCCTCAAGGTCTTCCGCTACGTGGAGATCATCGGCGCCGACGACCCCGCCTCTCAGGCCGCGGTCCAGGCCATCGCCAGCCATCCCGAATCCGTGAGCGCGGCGGCGATCGTCTACCCCATCAACAACGCCTCCGCCGAATTCCATGCCGACAACCGCACGATCAACACGGTGTGGAATTTCTGCCGCAACACCATCGAGGCCTTCAACGGCCCGATCTACGCCGATTCCTGGACCCGCGAGCGCGCCGCCTACGAGGCCGACGCGTGGCTGCAGTGGCGGTCCCATCTGGCGCTGGACGATGCGCCAAGCCTGGGCGAGTACTCGATCGACTACCTTATCTCGAACCGCACCTGGCCCACCGAATGGCCGCTGTATCTGATCCTCGCCGTGCACGACGGATGGATGTCCACCGACAGCCTCGATCAGGCCCGCCGCGAGTACAGCCATCTGCAGTCGCTGCTGCCGGACAGGTATCTGGACGAGACGTCCGGCCTGATCGTCAAGGATCCGGGCGATTCGAGCATGACCGACGGCGATCTGGTCGACTGGCCGCCGGCGGAGCGCGACGGCTTCACGTTCGGCCGCGTCAACACGGTCATCAATGCCCTGTCATCGCAGGCCTATGCGGACATGGCCGATCTGGCCCGCGCGCTGGGTCATGCCGAGGATGCCGATCGCTATGCAGCCGTGGCCAAGCGCATGCGCGAGGCGATCCACGCCAAGCTGTTCGACGATTTCCAGGGCGCCTATGTGGATGGTCTGGACACCGGCGCGGACGGCAGGCCGATCGATCATGCGGCCGAGCATGCCTCGGCGTTCGCGCTGGCCTTCGCCGAAGTCCCGGTCGACCGCATCCCGCGCATCGGCCGATTCCTCGCCGCCAAGGGCATGGCGTGCAGCGTGTACACGGCCGCCGTGCTGCTTGAGGGCCTGTACCGCGCCGGCTTCGGCGAGACGGCCAACCGGCTCATCGCCTCGCACGAGCATCCGCGCAGCTGGTGGAACATGATCCTCTCCGGCGCCGGCGGCACCTCCGAAGGATGGGATGTGTCGATCAAGGGCAACACCACCTATTCGCACCCGTGGGCGGCGAGCCCGACGTACTTGCTGCCGCAGGGCATGCTGGGCATACGTCCGATCGAACCCGGATACCGCGTGTTCGCCGTGCGCCCGCAGCTCGCCCCGAACCACGAGGCCTCCGCGACCATCCCGACCCCGTACGGTCCCATCTCGGTTGCGGCCGCACGGGCCAAGGGCAAGGATGGAAGGACCGCCCTGACGCTCACCGTGCCCGCGTTCACGACGGCCGAGGTCACGGTCGACGGCGCAACCTCCCGCGTGGAGGGGCCCGCCACCGTCACGCTGTAGATCCGCGCGCCTCTGGCACGCCTCTGGCACGCATCCAACACGCATCCAACGCATACGGCGCACGTGGAAAGGGGAAAAGGGAAAGGCCATTTCCCCTTTCCACGTGCGTCCCAAATGCCTCTTGAGCTTCCCATGCGCTCCTGTTAGTCTGAAATCTTGGAAGAGTTTCGCTCATTCAAGACGGGTATTGCATGATTTCCATAGTTCTGACGGGACTGCCGGGCGCGGATATGCGCCGGTCGGTCCTCATTGGTCTGTTCGCGGCCCTTGGGTCGCTCATTGAGGTGGCGATGGTGCTCGTCATCTGCTTCACGGCGGGCGATCTGCTGGGACTGGGCGTCCCGGCATGGACGCGTCCCGTGACCGGCGATGCGACGGTGGCGCTGATCGTCCTCATCATTCTGCTGATCGTGAAATTCGCGCTTGGATGGGCGGCCAACGCGCTGTCCACGCAGGTTGCGGGCGCGATCAACGACGCCCTCGCCGACGCGATGTACATGGGCATGTTCCAGGCCGATCGCAACGAGTCCGGCAACGCGCAGCGCGACGATGAGGCCAAGCCGCTTGCCAACCAGTCCCTCGCGATGCTGTCCGTGGAGGGCGTCAAGGCGATCATCAACTACTTCACCGGCTACATCCCGAACTTCGTGCAGGTCATGGCCATGATGGTCGTGACCGCCGTGACGATCATCCCGCTCAACTGGGCGGCCGGCCTGATCCTGATCCTGGGCATGGGCGTCCTGCCCATGGCCGCGAACGCCTCCCGCAAGAAGGACGTGGCCGTGCAGACCAAGCAGCTCAAGCAGTACGAGCATGTGGGCCTGCGGTTCGAGGAGGCCCTGCGCGGTCTCAACACGCTCAAGATCTTCCACGCGGACGAGCGCGAGGCCGAGCGTCTGTACGGCGATTCCGAGGGCTTCCGCCGCATCACGATGGCCGTGCTGGCCGGGCAGCTGCGCTCCCTGATCGCCTCCGATCTGGTGATCTACGTTTCCGTGATTCTGGCCGCCTTCATCGCCGCGCTGACCGGTTCGGGCAGCCCCGAGGCGCTGATGACCACGGCGATCGTGGTGATCGCCGGCGTGCGTCTGTTCGCCCCGGAGCGCCAGCTCGTGTACCTGACCCATCAGGCGGTCGTGGCCATGAAGCAGGGCAAGGCGATCGCCGCGGCCCTCGCCGTCGGCCGGAACGGGGACGCCACGGACGAAGTCGACAACAACACAGACGAAGCCAACAACAACACGGACGAAGCCGCTCAGCCCGCCGAAGCCCCGGCCAAGCCCCAGCCGCTCAACATCAACGACGGCATCAAGGCCAAGGGCCTCACCTTCGCCTATCCGAACGGCTTCACCGCCTTGCGTGATGTGGACCTCGACCTGCCGGTCATGGGCCATGTGGCCGTGGTGGGCCCCTCCGGCTCCGGCAAGAGCACGCTGGTGAGCCTGCTGACCGGCGAGCGCCGCGACTACACCGGCAGCCTGAGGATCGGCGGCGTGGAGCTGCGCGACCTCACCCAGCAACAGCTCATCGACGTGGAGACGCCCATCCGCGGCACCGACCACCTGTTCAGCGGCACGCTGCGCTACAACCTCGATCCGGCCGCCCACGGCTACTCCGCCCAGGCCTTCGACAACGTGCTGCGTGGCGTGGACATGGACCGCGAGATCGCCGGTCGAGCCGGTGATGATAACGCCTACGACGCCAAGGTGGGCCCGCAGGGCGGTAACTTCTCCGGTGGCCAGAAGCAGCGTCTCGTGATCGCACGCGGCCTGCTGCGCCACACGCCCATCTACATCTTCGACGAGGCGACCAGCGCCGTGGACCGCGACCACGACGAGACCCTTGCCAACCTCATGACCGTCCTCGCGCAGAACGCGCTGGTCGTGACCATCACGCACCGGCTCGCCGGCGTGCGCAATGCGGACCAGATCATCGTCCTCGACCACGGTTCGGTGGCCGAGCGCGGCGATTTCGACTCGCTGCTGGCCCGCAACGGCCTGTTCGCCGCCGAATGGCAGGAGCAGGAACGCATCGAGAACACGGCCGCCGGCGCGGCCAACTCAGCCAACTCAACCAACTCAACCAACACGGCCAACACGATCGACAGCACGGAGGCGGCACGATGATCGCACGCATGTTCAAGCAAATCCGTCCTCTGGCCGGCGTGGAGCTCAAGGCGATCGCCTGCGGCTCGCTGGGCCATCTGCTCGCCGTCTTCGCGGTGATGCTGGGCGTCCACGGGGCCGTCTCGTGGTACGAGGGCCGTGCGTTCTGGCCGCAGGTCGTCGCCGCGATCGTCTGCGGTCTGCTGGCCGGTCCGTGCGCCTACGGCGAACAGCTCAACAACCATGAGCTCGCCTTCCGCCTCCTGCGCGACATCCGCACCGAGGTGTTCAACACGATGCGCCGGCTCGCGCCCGCCAAGCTCAAGGAGCGCGGCCGCGGCAATCTGGTGACCATGCTCACCGAGGACATCGAGCTGCTGGAGCTGTTCTACGCGCACACCCTCTCCCCCATCGCGATCGCCGCACTGTGCACGGTGGTCAACAGCGTGGTGCTCGCCGTGATCAACCCGTGGCTGGGCCTGGCCGCGTTCGTGGCCTACCTGCTGGTGGGTCTGGCGCTGCCGTTCGCGTTCAAGGACGTGACGTTCCGCACGGCCCTGCAGGAGCGCGAGCGCCAGGGGCAGCTGCACACCGATCTGCTGGAGTCGCTGGATGGCCGCCGCGAGCTGATCGCCCTTGGCGCCAGCCGCAACACGCGCGATCGTCTCAAGGCGGACACGGATGCGATGACCAACGCACGCCGCAAGACCCGCAAGGTCACCGGTCTCAACTCGATCATCACCGACGCGCTCACCCTGCTGTGCCTGGTCGCGTTCGCCGCGATCGCGTGGAGTCTCATCCAGTCCGGTTCGCTGGCCGATCCGGCCTTGGCGCTGGCCGCGCTGGGCGGATTCGCCGTGTCGTTCCCGCCGCTGATCGCCGTCTCCCGTCTGGGCTCCGGCATCCAGCCCACGTTCGCCGCCGCCCGCCGCGTGTTCGCGCTGATGGATGAGACGCCCGCCGTGCGCGAGCATGAGAGCGACGAGGGTGCGAAACTGGGCGCGTTCACCGGCCTGAAGGCCGAGGACGTCACCTTCCACTACCCGGACAGCCGCGACAACGTGCTCAAGGGGTTGGATCTGACGATCAACCCGGGCGATGTGATCGGCATTCAGGGCGAGAACGGCGCCGGCAAGTCCACGCTGATCGACATCCTCATGCGCTTCCGCGACGTGACCGGCGGCAAGGTCACTGTTTCCGACCAACCGATCGAGGACATCAACACCGCCTCGCTGCGCGCCGCCGAAACGCTGGTGAGCCAGGACACGTTCATCTTCTCCGACACGCTGGCCGGCAACATCGCCGTCGCGCGCCCGGACGCCACACGCGAGGAGATCGCCGATGCGGCGCACGCGGCCTGCCTGGACGAGGTGATCGACCAGTTCCCCGACGGTCTGGACCACATGCTGCTGCGCAACGGCTCGGAGCTGTCCGACGGCCAGAAGCAGCGCGTGGCCGTGGCCCGAGCCTTCCTGAGCCGCGCCCCGTTCATGCTGTTCGACGAGCCGACCAGCAACATGGACGCGCTCACTGAGGGTCAGGTGATGCGCGCGCTGATCGACCAGCAGCACGGCCGCGCCTACCTGATCGTCTCGCACCGCCCCGCCGTGCTCGCCCACGCCAGCCGCATCCTCACCATGGAGAACGGCCGGCTGGGCTGAGCGTCCTCTTTGTCATCCTGAGCACTGAGCCGTTAAGCGGGCAGCCTTTGTCATCCTGAGCGGAGCCCTTTAGGGCGAAGTCGAAGGATCCTTGGCCATTGCGCATAAAGTTAAGGATCCTTCGACTCCGCTCCGCTGCGCTCAGGATGACGGAGTGCCCGCTGCGCTGCGCTCAGGATGACGGAGCGCCCAGCCCAACGCTCAGCCCCGGCAGCCCATCGGCGCGCACGTCGATCGCCGCATCGGCCGGCAGATCGGCCAACTCCCCCGGCATACGGAGCACGGCCTGAGCCCGGCCGAAGTACGTGGTGCACCGCGGGTCGGCGAACTCGTCCGGCGTGATCGGATTCGCGCTCATCACGCCCTCCAACACCACGCCGGCGTTCCGTGCGGACTCGTTCAGCGCCGCCGCGATATCACGATCATCGGCCGACTGCACCACGCCATCGCCATCCGTGAGCGCCAGATCAATGTAGATCAGCGTCCCCTCACGGAAACGCCCATCACCCCGCGCATACGGCGACGCCAGCCGCTCCACGCCCGTCGCGGTCAGCCGCACCTCGCGTCCGGCCGACCGGATCGCATCCCGTCCGAGCTCGTTGCCATCCCGGTCAAACGTCACGGCCGTCAGCTCCCCCGGCTCGTAGGGCAGCAGGAACTCCGCACAGCATCGGACCACCGGCTGCTCGTCAACCACCCGGCCGTTGAGCTCCAGCCGCACGCGGTCGCCGCCCGAGAACACCTGCACCGCGGCCGTGCGATCCTCGAAACCCCGCCACGACCAACTGCGCACGCCGTCATGCCCGCGTTCGATGAACCGCATGGTCCGGTTGAGCCCGTGCCGGCGATCATAGCCACTCAGCCGCAGCGTGTTGAGCACGCCGTCGAGGATGCGCGAGCCGATGTTGTGCCCGCCCACCGGACCGCCGTACAGCAGGGTCATGGGTCGCACGGTGATGTAGGGCGCGTGCCGCACGCCGGTGACGATCATGCGGTAGTAGGCCTGCTCGGTGGGCCGGCCGGTGATGTCGACGAGTCCGCTCGCCCCCAGCAGGGCCGGGTAGCGCCGGTAGGGGGCCGTGCGGATGCCGGCGAGGCCAAGCCGGTCGCCGAACTGCCGCTCCCATCCCCCGGCCTCGCGCGCGCCCGCATACGCCCAGGCGCTCACCGACGCCTCGCCGATGTAGTCCCAACCGGTCCACACGAAATCGCCGATCACGTACGGCAGCCGCTTGATCTCCGGCCAGTTGCGGATGATGTCCTGTGGATAGGTCTCGCTGGCGCAGAACACGCGCTCGGGATTGCGACGGTGGAAGTACGCCGGTCCCTCCTTGCAGTAGTTCAGCCCGGCCACATCCACCTTGCGGAACACGTCGCGCGTCTGCCGGCCCATGATCCCGGTGCGCAGGGCGAGTGGCATGAGCCGGTCGATCAGCGTGAGCATGGCCGGTCCGGAGGCGTGCTCGAGCGTGGTGTTGAGTCCAGGCTCCCCTTCCACGCGCGGATCGGACTGGTCCGGCTTGGCGCGGGTCTTCGCGGCGAGCATGAGGGAAATGGTGTTCACGCAGTCGATGACGGGCCGGGTGCCGTCGAGCGTGCGGATGAGGTTCACCATGCGACGGGCCTGTACGGCGGCGCGCGGCGATTTGGTGTCCGCGATCTCGTTGCCGATCGAGTAGAGCACCACGCTGGGCCTGTTGCGGTCCTTGCGGATCATGGCCGCAAGCTCCTTGGCCCATTCGTCGCGGAAGTGCGAGGCGAAGTCGTGGCTGGTCTTGTGCATCCACCACATGTCGAAGGCCTCGTCCATCACCATCAGTCCGATGCGGTCGCAGGCGTCCAGAAAGGCCTTGGAGAGCGGATTGTGGGCGGACCTGACCGCGTTGAATCCGGCGGCCTTGAGGATGCGCGCGCGACGGAATTCGGCCTGATCCCATGTGGCCGCGCCCAGGATGCCGTTGTCGTGATGGACGCAACCGCCGTTGAGCGCCACGCGACGGCCGTTGATCCGCAGCCCGCGGCGGGCGTCGCAGGTCAGCGTGCGGATGCCGAAATGCTCATCGTGGCGGTCGATGATCGCTCCAGTGCGCGGATCGCGCAGTTCCACGTGCAGCTGGTACAGGTTCGGCTCATTCGGTGACCACAGCCTTGCGCGCGGGATGGCGATGCGCACCTCGTGATCCGCCGGTCCGGTGGCGACGAAGGCGTACGATCCCTTGTCCGGTCCGTCCATGCGCACAACGATGTCCGGCATCGGATCCTCTGTTTCTCCAGTTACGCCCTCCACGCTCACGCCGACCGTGGCCGTTCCATCCGTATCCACGCCGATCGTGCGCGCCCGCACCGCATCCGGACGGATCACCTGTGAGAAGGCCATGCCTGCTGAATCGTCATATGCACTCAGATAATCACTGTTATCGCCGTCCCGCCGCCACAACCACACGGGCCTGTAGATGCCTGAACCGGAATACCACCGGCTGTTCGGCACCTGCGCGTTGTCCACACGCACCACAATCTCATTCGCGCCGGGTTTAAGGAACGGCCGCGCGTCCACGGTGAAGTCCCCGTACCCGTAATGCTGGTCGGCCGCGATCCGCCCGTTGATCCACACGCGGGCGCCGGGGTAGATCCCCTCGAATTCCAGCAGCCACGGGTCGGCGTCTTCAGCGGCTAACGAGACGCCACACGCATCCCCGTCCGCCTCGAACCGCCTGCGGTACTCATACTCCCCGCCCGGGTAGTACCCGGTGTTGTACGCATTGCGGGTGCTTGGATCACGCCGTTCATGGACCATCGCGTCGTGCGGCAGCGCCACGGCCCGCCACGGCCCGTCGCCAAGACGCCTGCCCATCTCGTCCGCAACCTTGCGGAACTCCCATCCCTGATTCCAATCAGACCGTTTCATGCCAGCCATTCTACCGCCGGCGCCCGCGCGAATCGGCAATCCCACCGCCATTCTGGGCGAGTGTGGTCGCCCAGCCGTCATCCTGAGCGCGGCGCGGTTCCCCTTCTGTCATCCTGAGCGAAGCCCGCCAGGGCGGAGTCGAAGGATCCTTAACTATACACACAATTAAGGATCCTTCGACTTCGCTACGCTCCGCTCAGGATGACGGAGTAAGGCCTATGCAACGCTCAGGATGACGAAGCCCATTCCCGTCATCCTGAGCACAGCGAAGGATCCTTCGTGTTTTCGCATTGCTCATTATCTCGCTCGCAAGTAGAAGGATCCTTACCATCGCACATCCTGTTACCAGTGACCCCATTCGGGCATCCCACCGCTTGGCGATTCAGATCATCTACTGATCTTTGTACTGCTCCAGAGCGATCACACGACCGCACTGGGAAACCACCACGGGGTCATGCGTGGCGATGATGATCGTCCTGCCCGCCGCATTAAGCTGATGCAGCAGATTCAGCACACCATCACGATTACGCTCATCCAGCGATCCAGTCGGCTCGTCCGCGAGCACGATGGAGCATGGTTTGAGCTGCAGTCTGGCAATGGCCACACGTTGCTGCTCGCCGCCGGACAGAGTGTGGATGGGTCGGTCAAGATAACCGGCATTCAGACCCACGCTCTGCAACGACTGGACCATAAGCTGCTTCCCGTCCGATCGGCCCGACGATTCCTTGGGCCGATAGGCCAATGCGAGACCGAGGTTGTATTTGACGGTGGCATCGTCGATGAGAGCATAGTTTTGGAACAAATACCCAATACTATAACGCAGATATTGGGTCGCCTTATCACTACGTGGTTTAGGTGCCGACTGCCCTAAAATGCGGATTCGTCCACGATCAGGGGATTGCAATAGACCCAGAATGTTCAACAATGTTGACTTACCGGAGCCGCTCTGACCAGTCAAAGCAATCATTTCACCTTGTTCAATGCGTAAATTGACATCATTGAACACAGATGAACCGTCAAACGTCTTACCAATACCGGTAAGGACATACGCAGGGACGTTAGAATTAGGACTGGGCATGGCTATCAAAACTCCTTTAACTGACGAACCATGGAACGGGATTCAACAAGGCTCATAGCTGCAAACATAACAAGAAATTCAACAATACCAACAGCAAAAAGAATCAAGACGAGCGGCACAGCAAACCTAGGCAATAACTCCAGTCCAGCAAATTTGCTGAAGCAAAAAGCAAGAACAATACCTAAAGCATTTTGTATAATCCAACTGATGATGATCATACGGATAGATTCACGTTGCGAAGCCATCTTCCCATAACCAAGAAGGCGACGTACAACACACCGTTTTGCATAACAAGCGTAAGATATACTTACGATGACAATTTCCAATAGCAATGCAACAAGAAGCATAACAATGGAAGCAATACCTAATGAGGTTGCCGTTTGCTGCAAATCATAGGCTTCCTGCAGTTTGGCATCACTGACGCGCACCAAATACGGAAGATTATCATCAAGCTGCAATTGTTTGAGTAATGGCTGAAGATCACGCATAGTATCTTGAACACTTCCATTGACAAGTTTGACTTTAAGTCTAGTATCAATTTCACCGTTAATGGAATTCAATCTGTCCCAAGTAAGACTATTACTATTCGTCATTACCTCAATAATTGGATCAGTAATCATATTATTGTCGGATGAATTCACAGTCGTATCAAAACTAAAGATTTTCTGATTTGACTGAATCCATATGATGCGAATATTTACATGTTGAACTTGAATCGAAGGATCACGTCCTGTAATTTCCTTTTCGGATGACATAAGATCCTCACGCTTAGTTTTTATGGTTTGTCTAATGGATGTTTCTTGCGATTTGTATTTATCAGGAACAAGAACAATCCAACTGTAGTCATCCTCGCCAATTTTTACAGTAGAACCACCAACATCATAAACAGGATATTGATTGAGATAGTTTATATTGACCTGAATAGAAGGAGTAGGCAAACCCTCAATATGCTTATTCAAAGAAGCATCCTCATACGGCTCTGCATCAATGAAAATTGATCCACGACGATTAAGCTCTTCATATAAAGTGGTAGCCTCATTAACCTTATTCTGAGGAAAAGCAGGACGCTTTTGCCCTTCATACGTATCATAACCGATCATATGAGGATAAAATACAGCGTAATCGTTTGTTTTAGACCATGATTGAGCTTCAGCTTGCTTAACACGAAACTCAGATAACTGACTTCCCGCAATGAGTATAATAACAGCCATTATTCCCATGCAAAGAATCTTAAAGATCATCACAGCAACAAGAAGGCCATTCAAGCCATTTGAACGACTTTCAACATTTACCTTTTTCCTCATCACAGATATCCTTTAATTAAATCACTTATTTTAATACGAGATATTATTATCATACTTGTGCAATATGCAGCAGTTATACAGAATAATAGAGAAACAATCATACTACCATACAAATGGAACACGAAACGTCTATCAACATTATGTAATACAGCCAGTATTATTGCACCAATCAGTATCGAAATCAAAGAAAAAAGTGAAATGTACCGCCCATTGATTTGCCACCAAACTTTTCGTTTAGAATAACCTAACAACCTCATTACACCTATCCCTTTACCATATCTTGCCACTAAAATAATAGATAATACTAAAGCACATAATGCAGCGATAATACAAACAGCAGTAATAATAACTATTCCATAATTTATTTCTTTTTGCTGTGTTTTCTTGTATTCAAATTGTTCAATTGTCAAACTTGGCTCATACTCTAATGATAGCTGAAGTAGATACTTCATTGCATTATGAAATTGACCGACGTCATGTGTTTCCAGAACGTATGTTCCCGAAGTGGTCAAAGAGGTAAAAGCATATTGCAAAGAAGAAATTGTAAGGTCATACCGATCACCAACCACATTCGGCACACCAACCACTTCGTCCACACCCAAGGCCTGTGCAGACAACGTGCTTACCGCGATATTACGATTCTGAGACTCCTCGGCAGTGATCCATCTGCCACTATGCAAGCTGTAATCACGAAATAATGTCGTACCTTTACTCATCATGACATATGTGTTGATTTGATTTCTCCCCGAGGGAAGGCGCAAAGAAGAGGCTCGCAAGATGTTAACCTGTTGATCCGTAACAATAGTACGAAAAATGGACAGAGCTACTTTCGGATCGGACAAACTCTTCTCAGCAGGCCACACAAAGGGCATACCTATTTCCTGAGCAACATTCGCATCTTGTTCTTCACGAATCATCATGAGTCGAATTGCAGAAATCACCGGCATTGCAAAGAATAGAACTGCGAGTAAGGAAGCAAGTACGCGTCTCATCACTAACCTCTCGAACTAAGGTGTGCGGCAATGATATTCATTGCCGCACACAACAGGAAATCAGGCATTAAGGCTCATGCCACTAGAAGGTGTTGCACGTATCAAACCATCCACCATCAAGATCAATTTTTGCCCAATCCCTCGCAGCAGCATAGTCAGTTTTATCTCGATCACTGATTGCAACTGCAGCAGAATGATACTTATCCTTATGAATATAATGAGAATAGCAGCGCTTCACATTAAACCCATTAGCATATGAACCATAATTCCACGTTCCACCTCCAACATTCACCGTTGTGAGCGGAACTGCCTCTTCCATATTGTTGGCTCCAATTACGAAATTTCCTTCAGGAACATCGTACACAACACCAGATTCACCAAATTCAGGAGTCAGTTCATAGGCTTGAGCGATGGACACCCCGATGCCAGTCGTCAAAGCAAATCCAAGAGCCGCAGCAATAGCTGCAACTTTTTTCCCCATTCATAGTATTCCTCTTTCAATCAATGACTTCGTCGTGAATTGATCATTCCTGTAAGCTTGTTAAGCTTACAGGAAAAATATACGTCCTAGCATTGAAATATTCAAGTATCTCATCTTTGAGATACAAATCTCATCTACGTAGATTATTTAATAACAACATACTATCCTAGACGACAAACGATTTACTATTTTGACTCTGTGAATAAAATCGATTTTAGCTTTCAATCATTCTCCACCAAACAATCACATTTGCAAGATACGCCTAGAATCCAGCAAGTCTTCCTGAGCGAGGCGCGGTTTCCATCCTGAGCGTGACAAAAACTTTTCGTCATCCTGAGCGAAGCATAGCGGAGCCGAAAGATCCCTGGCCATCAAGCACGCAATCATGGTTCGGATCTGTGCAGACAGTTAAGGATCCTTCGACTTCGCTACGCTCCGCTCAGGATGACGGGGTAAGGCCTATGCGACGCTCGGGATGACAAGATAAGGACTATGCGACGCGCGGGATGACAAGGTAAGAACTATGCGACGCTCAGGATGACGTAAGGACTTCTTGCCTCACGTGGCACCCTGACAGTTCGCCGCCCCGCTTACTTCACCGCGGCGGCGAACTGGTCCACGAGGGCGTCCATCCAGTCGAGCAGATCATCGTACTGGCTCGGCATCTGCTCGGTGAGCTCCACGATCGGTACGTTCGCGGACTTGGCGGCGTTGGTGATCTGATCGGTGGTGGCGTCAGCCTCCTGCGTGTTGAAGACGAGCAACTTGATCGAACCGCCGGCGAGCGTGTCCGTGTACTGCTTAAGATCCGACGGGCTCGGTTCGCTCTCGTTGGCGGAGGCCTGGGCGTAGCCGGACGGGGTGGCGTCGGTCATGCCCAGATCGTCGGCGAGGTACCAGGCCACGGACTCGGTGGCGGCGTAGGGCTGGCCGGAGAGCTTGGCGGAGGCGTCCTTGATCTTGGATTCGAGCTTGGTCTCGCGATCCTTCCACGCCTTGTTGAGTTCCTCGAACTTGGCCTGGTTGGCCGGTTCGGCGGCGATGTACGCCTTGGTGATCGCATCGGCGGTCGCCTCACGAGCCTTGGCGGAGAACCAGACGTGCGGATTGTCACCCTCCTTCACGCCCGCGGTTTCGGCCGCGTCCACAACGGTGGCCTTGGCGGACGAGGCGGCCTTGGAGGCCCACGGGTCATAGTCGGCGCCGTTGACCACCACCACCTTCGCGCCGGTGAACTTGGCGACGTCCTGGCTGGTGGGTTCGTAGTCGTGCGCTTCCACATTGGTATTGGTCATGATCTCGGTGACGTCCACCAGATCGCCGCCGAGGTCCTTGGCCACGGAGCCCCACTGGTTGATGCTGGCGACGACCTCAATCTTGGCCGGCTGGCTCGAGGCTCCACCCTCCGCGGCGGCCTGCGAACCCGACTGGCCCGCTTCGGCGCTTCCGCACGCGGCGACCGCGAACAGCGTTCCGGCGGCAATGGCGGCTGCGGCGATCCGCTTGGTTGCGGACATGATCGATGCAATGGACATGATTCGTCTCCTCTTTCCGACGAATTGGTTTGTTTCCTTCGGCCAATTACCATACCACGATATTGAAATCGGTTATCATTAGCGTGTCGCAAGGCGCCGAGATTGCGCCAACTGCGTATTCGGGGGTTATTTTGACCATCTGCGAGGATCTATCTGCATAATCAGGGGCCCCCAAGTCAACGCCGCCTTATACTGAATCGATTCAAATTAAAATGAATCGATTCAACCACGATTCTAACGCCGCGCACCGTCCCCGATTAGGCATATAGATGTCCGCGCGAGCCGAAAAGTACCCCTGATTATGCAATTGCCCGGCACACACACACACACACAAAACCGCCCGGCCGCGAATCCATCGCGAACCGGGCGGTTCATCCATGCAAGCCCATGCAGGCCAATCAAACAGCCAATCCCCTCAGCCCTGCTCCTTCTGGCATTCCGGACACAGGCCAAACACCTCCACCGTATGGCTGGAAACCGTAAAACCGTACTTGGCCGCGGTCTTGCGCACCCACGTCTCGCTCGGAGGCTCGATCTCCACCGTACGACCGCAGCGCGTGCACACCAGATGGTGATGATGCTCGTCATCGCCGCACAGACGGAACATCTGCTGACCGCCAAGACGGATCGTGTCGGCGGCCCCGGCATCGGCCAACGCATTGAGCTGCCGGTACACGGTGGCCAGCCCGATATGCAGTCCGTCATCCTCCAGCTTGCGGTGCAGATCCTGCGCGGAGATGAACTCGTCGCACCGCTTCAGGGCCTCGCGGATGCTCTCCTTCTGCTTGGTCTGCCGTTCCACACGTTCAATCGCCATACAGCCGGCCTCAGTCCTGCTTCTTGTACGGCTTGAGATCGTCCCAGCAACCGGTGGCCTCAAGGGCCTCCACGGTCGCCGCGGTGTCATCGGTCAGCACGGTGATGTGGCCCATCTTTCGATCATGGCGGACCTGCGCCTTGCCGTAGTCGTGCACATTCCACTCCGGGTGCGTGGCGATCTGCGCGCGGGTGGGCATCACATGCTGTCCAAGCACGTTGACCATGACGGCCGGGCTCAGCAGCTTGGGCTGGATGAGCGGCCAGCCGGCGATGCCGCGGATGTGGGCGTCGAACTGGTCGATCGAGCAGGCCTCGATGGTGTAGTGGCCGGAGTTGTGCGGCCTCGGGGCAAGCTCGTTGACGATCACGCGGTTGTCCTTGGTGACGAACAGCTCGATGGCGAGCGTGCCGGCAAGCTCGAAGCCTCGTGCCAGACGCAGGGCCAGCTCGTGGGCCTCCCTCTCGATCTCGGGGCTCACCTCGGCCGGGGCGATGGTCATGTGCAGGATGTTGTTGCGGTGGTCGTTGCGCACGATCGGGAACGTCACGAAGTCCTTGCCATTGCCGGACACCAGGATGCTCGCCTCGAACGCGAAGTCCACGAAGCTCTCGAGGATGGACGGCGGGAAGCCGCCGCCGCGGTCGCCGCGCGCGCGGATCTTCTCAAGGTCGGAGTCGTTGCGAAGCACGTGCTGGCCGTGGCCATCGTAGCCGCCGGAGCGGGTCTTGAGCACGCACGGGTAGTGCAGCTCGTCAATCGCCGCATCCAGCTCGTCGAAGTTGTTGACCTCGCGCCATGGTGCGGTTTCGGTGCCGTGCTCGTTGATGAAGGTCTTCTCATGGACGCGGTCCTGCGTCACGCGCAGCAGATCGGTGCCCTGCGGCGCGGCCACCAGATGGCGCACCTCGTCAATGGCCTCGGCGTCCACGTTCTCGAACTCGTAGGTCAGCACGTCGGACTTCTCGGCCAAGTCGTGGATGGCGGTCTTGTCGTCGTATTCGCCCACCACCTGGAAGTCGGCCACCTGAGCGGTCGGGCAGTCGGGGGTCGGGTCGAGCACACCGATGCGGAAGCCCATGTACTTGGCGGACAGGGCCATCATGCGGCCCAGCTGTCCGCCGCCGATGATGCCGATCGTGGCGCCCGGCTGCAGCATGGTCACCGCGCCGTTGGTTTCCTCAGACAAGCTGGGCATTGGATTCGGCCACCTTCTCCTTGAGTTCGTCACGGTAATCCTGAAGGGCCTGCGCCAGACGATCGTCGTTCGTGGACAGGATCTGCACAGCCAGCAGGCCGGCGTTGGTGGCGCCGGAGTTGCCGACGGCCGTGGTGGCGACCGGGATGCCGCCGGGCATCTGCACGATCGACAGCAGCGAGTCCCATCCGGACAGGGCGTGCGAGCGCACCGGCACGCCGATCACCGGCAGGGTGGTCTGGGCGGCGACCATACCAGGCAGATGGGCGGCGCCGCCCGCGCCGGCGATGATGACCTTGAAGCCCTTGGCGCGCGCCGAGTGGGCGAACTCGCCCATGAGCTCCGGCGTGCGGTGCGCGGAGATCACCTGCTTGTGGTATGCGACGCCGAACCGGTCCAGCATCTCGCACGCATGCTTCATCGTCTCCCAGTCGCTCGCCGATCCCATGACCACGGCGACTTCGGGCTTCTGTTCCTCTGCCATGACGGCAACCCTCCGCTCAATCGAGAACTTAATGAGAATAACAACCACTGTACAACGCGGGGTTGCCCTTCCGGCGCCCGCCAGTCCGCCACAGTCCGCGGGCTACAGCTCCACGACCACCTTGCCGAACACATCGCCGCCGGAGAGCCTGTCGAAGGCCTGCGGGGCCGCGTCTAGGCCCTGGAAGCGCGCGTCGATCGCCGGATGCAGATCGTTGTGCTCCACGAAACGCAGCAGACGGGCGAAATCGTCGCGGCTGCCCATGGTGACGCCCTGGACGCGGATGTCCTGGAAGAACACGCGGGTCAGTTCGGCGCCGGGCTGGTCACCGGTGGTGGCGCCGCAGGTGGCGATCACGCCACCGGGACGGACCGAGCGCACGGAATGGCCCCATGTGGCGGCGCCCACCGAGTCGATCACCGCGTCAACCTTGCGCGGCAGCCTGGCACCCGTCTCGAAGGCCGCATCCGCGCCGAGTTCCACGGCCTTGGCGCGCTTGGCCTCGGAGCGCGAGGTGACGAACACCTCGAGACCGGCCGCATGCGCAAGCTGGATGGCTGCGGTGGACACGCCGCCGCCCGCGCCCTGGATGAGGATCGAGTCGCCGGGCAGCACGCCGGCCGCGCGGAAGACCAGCGAGTAGGCGGTCAGCCAGCTGGTGCCCAGCGCCGCGGCCTCGCCGAAGTCCAGGTTCGCGGGCTTGGCGAACACGTTCGCGCTCGGCACGGCGGTTCGCTCGGCCATGGTGCCCGGGTACTTCTCGGAGAGGATCGACCTCCGCTCCCCCGGCGCCACACCGTTGCCGTCGGTGCCGATGAACGTGTAGAGCACCACGTCCGCGCCGGCCTTGAGGCCATGCTTGCCGGGGATGTCCTCCAAAAGCGTGCCGGCCGCGTCGGTGCCGAGGATCATCGGGGTCTGCTCGGCCGCGAGCCCCACGCCCATGAGGCTCCACAGATCGTGATGGTTGACCGTGACCGCCTTCACGCCCACCGTGGACCAGTAGGGCCGGGCCGCCGGTTCGGGCAGATCTCCCACCGTCAGTTCCTTCAGGGGATCGTCCCGATCCACGCCAGCCGCGTATACCGCCTTCATCGCCGTGCCTTTCGCTCAGATTGCATTGACAGCATCCATCTTCGCACCATGTGCGCACCACTTAGCGCACGTCCTGCGACCGCCCAGCCGACCGCCCAGCCGACCGCCCAGCCGACCTATCAACGCAGCCCGGAACGTTTGGTCCGTTTTCGGGCCGTTTTTGAAGCGAAAAACGAACCGATCGTTCCGCGCTGTGAGCGAGGAAGAGCAAGGCAGCCCGGCGGGCGCGCATGAGCGAAGATTTTGGGGTGGTTCCCCCCTGCCGCGCGCAGGTCGTGCCGTTTCGCCTACACTGGCGTACGTCAAGTGAACATGCGAAGGGAAGGAGCCGCCATGGCCGTCGGATTGGAATTGCTGGATCGAATCGATTCCCCCGACGATCTCAAGCGGCTCGATGCCGGCCGGCTGCCCGAACTGTGCGCGGAGATCCGCGGCGCGCTGCTGCGCTACCGGCACGGCCACGGCGGGCACATCGGCTCGAATCTGGGCGTGGTGGAGGCCACGGTCGCCCTGCACTACGTGTTCGATTCGCCGAACGACAAAATCGTGTTCGATGTGAGCCATCAGAGCTACGTGCACAAGATGCTCACCGGCCGCCGGGCGGCGTTCACCGATCCGGCGCATTTCGGCGATGTCACCGGCTTCACCAATCCGGACGAAAGCGATCACGACCAGTTCGTGCTCGGCCACACCGGCACGTCGATCTCGCTGGCCTGCGGACTGGCCAAGACCCGGGATCTCACGGGCGGGAGCGGCAATGTGATCGCGTTCATCGGCGACGGATCGTTGAGCTCCGGCGTGGCGTTCGAGGGGCTCAACAACGCGGCCGAACAGGGCGGCAACCTCATCATCGTGTTCAACGACAATGAAATGTCCATCGCCGGCGACTTCGGCGGCATGTACGGCCCGCTCGCCCGCCTGCGCGCATCGAACGGCACCGCGCAGCCCAACATCTTCAACGCCTTCGGCCTCGACTACCGCTATGTGGCCGACGGCAACGACGTGAACGCGCTCATCGCCGCATTCCGGGACGTGAAGGACATCGACCAACCGGTGGTGGTGCACATCCACACCACAAAGGGGCTGGGCTTGGAGACCGAGCCGGATCCCGAGGCCGCCGAGCGCGACCCGTGGCACTCCGACCATTGCGATCTTTCGGACGCGCACGCCCACGCCGGCCGCTGCGAGGCCAGCCATTGGCTCAACCCGGACAGCGCCGCCGGCAAACCGGACGATCCGCGCAAGCACTACGGCAAACTTGCGATGGCCGCGCTGGAGGCCCGCTTCGGCACCGAGCCGGGGCTCACGGTGGTGGTCCCCGCCACGCCCGGATCGAACGGCGTCACGCACGCCTTCCGAGAGCGCGCCGGACGGCATTACGTGGACACCGGCATCACCGAGTCGCACGCGGTGGCGTTCGCGGCCGGCATCGCCAAGGCCGGCGGCATGCCGGTGGTGGCCACGACCGCATCGTTCTTCCAGCGCGCCTACGACCAGTTCTTCCAGGAGCTCGCCCTGAACCGCACGCGCGTGACGCTGCTCGATTTTCTGGGAGGCCTGTCCGGATCGGACAACACGCATTCGGGCGCATACGATCTGACGATGTTCGCGAACGTGCCCGATCTGACCGTGCTCGTGCCCACCTCGCGCGAGGCGTTCCTGGCCGATCTGGCATGGGCGACCGCGCCCGATGACGCCGATGGCCGCGGCAGCTCCGCGTCCCATGCGACCGGCCCGGTGGTGATCCGCGTGCCCGGCTCCCCGATTCTGGACGCCGAGCGCGCCGGCATCGATCTGCCGCAGGCTCTGAGCGCCGGGGCCGCGGCTTGGTCCACCGCCGGGGGTGCCGCCGACCGGTCCGTCTCCGATCCTCTGCGCTATGCGACGACGATCCATGGCTCCCGCGTGGCGATTCTGGCCCTCGGCAACACGTATCCCGCGGCGGCGCAGGCGGCCCGCTCGCTGGAGGACGAGCTGGGCTCCCCCGTGACCCTGATCGACCCCCGCCAGTGCTCCACGCTGGACACGGATGCGCTCGAGTCGCTGCGCGGCGATCACGAGTTGGTCGTCACCTTGGAGGACGGGCAGCTCGAAGGCGGCTGGGGCGAGAAGATCACGGCCTATTACGCGAACCATCGCATGCCCGATTCCGCGTCCGGCCCGTCCCGCAATCCGCGCGTGATCAACGCGGGCGCCCTCAAGGAGTTCACCGATCGCGTCAGCCTGCCCGATCTGCAGCGGCGCTACGGTCTGACCCCCGAGTCGATCGTGCAGCGCGTGCGCGAGGCGTTGGCCTGAGAGCAACGCCGGATTCGTTCACCCGTGCCGCTACACTGGGCTAGGTTTGCCTCCATAGCTCAATGGATAGAGCATCGGCCTTCTAATCCGCAGGTTGCCGGTTCGAGTCCGGCTGGGGGCACTCGCCGGACCCCGCGAAGCATTGGAAACATTGACTTCGCGGGGTTTTATGATGATTGGGGACGGCCACGTTTGGGAATGGGATTGCTGTCACCCTGAGCGCAGCGAAGGATCCTTAATCATATGCGCAGGTTAAGGATCCTTCGACTCCGCGCTTCGCGCTGCGCTCAGGATGACGTTGGAAGTGCGTCCTGCGGCATGACACGGACCATGACGAGGCATGCGGTGAGACACGAGTCACCGTTTGGAGAAAAAGTTCTGTTCTTGTCATCCTGAGCGCAGCGAAGGATCCTTAACCATATGCGCAGATCAAGGATCCTTCGACTCCGCGCTTCGCGCTACGCTCAGGATGACGTTGGAAGTGCACCTGCACTGCCCCATCCACAAACTGGGCAAATCAGGACGCTGAATTCGCAAACTGGGCAGATCCGGTCTTCTGCGACCGGTTTTTGGCCTCCAGATGGCAGGATCTGCCCAGTTTGCGCGGCGAGAGGCCCGATCTGCCCAGTTTGCGGCGCAATCGGGTGTGGACCGGGCAAGAACTGGGCAGATCGGGCCGGTTCCAAAACTCAACGTGACACGGCGTGTGACCGGGTGTGTGACACGGCGTGCGATGTGACTGGGTGTGTGACAAGGGGTGGGCACGCCCGGTCACGGGGTTTCAGAATCGTTGAAACGAAGCCATTTTGAGAGCCCTGTGACCGGGAATAGGCACGCCATGTCACACGCCCTGTCACAATGCATGCCCGGTCACACGCCGGGTCACGGGCCATGGGTCGCGGGCAGGGTTCTCGTCATCCTGAGCGCAACGAAGGATCCTTAGCCTCGTGCATCATGACCAATGCATAAAAGCAAAGGATCCTTCGACTCCGCTACGCTCCGCTCAGGATGACGGAGGGGACCACGCCCCGCTCAGGATGACGGAAGGGACCACGCCCCGCTCAGGACGACGGAAGGGACCACGCCCCGCTCAGGACGACCAGAAAGGCGTCGCGAAAAACATACGAAAGCCCCGCAAAGCCTTGTGAATTTGGCTTTGCGGGGCTTTGCAAACATCACCCAGCGAACTCACCCGAGTCCGGCGATGGCCTGTAGCGCGGCGATGTGGGACTCGAACGCCTCGCGGCCTTCGTCGGTCAGAGAGACCCAGGTGACGTCGTGGCCGTTGCGCTGGCCGGGGCGCTTGGCGAGGGTGACGTAGCCGTTGTCCGAAAGCACCTTGAGGTGCTTGGAGCAGACCGCGTCGCTGACGCCGAGCATGTCGCGGATGGCGGCGAATTCGACTTCGCCGGCCCCCTGCAGCAGGCCGCAGATGCGCAGTCGCATGGGGGCGTGGATCACTTCGTTGAATTGCGCGGTGATGACGGGAGTCGCCATGCCATATCACACCCCTTTCACGATGTCGCTGTACCGGCGGCGATCATACAACTGGCCGAAGATGGAGAAGAGCACCACGAAGACCAATCCGCCCACCGCCAGTTTGGCAAGGGGCACATTGCCCGATCGCAACGTGAAGCCAAAACCGTATCCGGCAAGGTAGACCGGGATGAGGCAGGTGATAGCCATGGCGAAGAACAGCACCCAGCTGACGGGGCTTGCCGGCATCATGCGGGTGTCGACCTTGGCGTTGCGCGTCCATCGCGTCACGGTGGTATCCAGCGCGTAGATCAGGACGAAGGACCCCACGGGGATGATGAAGCCACCGGCATGGGACCCGATCTTGAACAGGGAGACCACTTCCAGCGCACTCACGATGCACAGCATCGCCTCAAGGCCTATGGCCGTGTGCAGCCAGTACGGGGAGGTCAGTCGGCGGGCGGTCTCACGGCGTTCCTCATCGGGCAGGGCGAGCAGACGGGCGCGGGTCCACAGTTCGTTGCCCTTGTCGTCGCGACGGTCATCGCCGTCGAGCCGGACCTTGTCCATCGAACCGCCGGCCACAATGTAATCACGCATTGCGGCGTCGCACATATTCATCAGCAGCAGGGTCGCGACTCCCCCGATGACGGCGGCGATCAGCGCCATCCACCACGCCATGCCGTTGCACCAGATGGGAACCGTCATCGTTCCAATGCCGACGAACGGCGCCATGACGCCGTACAGCCATCCACTGGGCGTCGCCGGCATGGTGAGCCAGTGGATGCCGCGGCGTTCCATCTTCCAGACCAGCACGACTTCAAGCACCACGCCGACCGCGGTGATGGCAACGCCGCACAGAATGATTTGGAGATCCGAGAGCGACGAGAAGATGCCGCCCCACAGCGCCCACACCAGCATGGTCGCGATCGCGAAGCCGACGGATACGGAGACCTTGTACCACATCGGGGTGGTGAACCGATTGGCCACGGCCTCGCGCGTGGAGGTGAGCGAGGAGAGCGCGTCGGCCGCGGAGAGCCGGGCGTCCGGGGAGGCGGGCAGGGGCTTGGTTTGCAGTGGCGTGTTCATGGCGATCATCTCTTTTCCTTGGAATATGTCACGGATGGACGATTGGTTTGCGGATGGGATTTGAGGATTGTGCTGCACTGGAAAACCGGTCCGGAAACGTTCTCCGATCTTGCCTTTGACCTTGCTCTTCGATTGTTTCCGATATGGAAAGCATAACACTTTCCCACTTGGAAAGTCAAACGCGACTGCCTCAGAAAACTCTTCGGCGTGTCTTTCCATCATGGAAAGTATCTTGGAGCGATGATTCAGCGCTGACTGTCGCAATCCGACGGTACCCTCGGGGTATGGGGACAGAGACTTCAAGCGCCGGCGCAACGGGCGGCGCGCAGACCTTCGACGCCGCGCAGGCCGCCTTCGCCACCGCGCATATTGCATGGGATCCGGACTCCTGCGCCGATCCGATCACAAGGACCGTGATGAGCGATCAGAACCCGTTCGCGCTCAAGGTGGCATCCTACGGCGACGCGGACAAGACCACGCTGGAGGATCATCGCAATTTCAGCGGAAGCGTGATCGGCCAGCTTGACGGGGCGTTCCATTACATTCGCAGTCTGCCCCAGCTGAGCCCCGATCATGCCGCCGCCGAAGCGGACGAACCCGGGATCAGCGCCAAGCCGGTCCCCTGGCGGGCGGTGCGCGAGGCGCTGATCAACGCGATCGCCCACCGCGACTATGCGACCTACACCGGGTCCACCATCGTCAACGTGACGCCGGCCTCCGTGGAGGTGATCTCGCTGGGTGGCCTGTTCGGCGGGCTCAAGATCAACGATCTGATCAACGGCGCCAACCAACCGCGCAACATCGAACTCGCCGGACTGCTGGAACAGCTGGGATTCGTGCACAATCTGGGCAACGGCATCCAGCAGATCATGCAGGCGTACGACGACGGCATCGACGCCCCGCAGCTGCGCGTGGCCCCCGCCTCCGTGGCGGTCATCCTGCCGCTGCTGCGCGTGGAGGTGCCGGACATCGGCGACGGCGGCAGCCATCGAGGCAATCGGGACGCATCCGAGGACGACGGACGATCGGGCAGCGGAGTCAACGGGGGCGATGCCTCCAATGGCACGGGCGACACCGGCCGCATCGCCACGAAGTACCGCTTCCCGGACATGCCGCAGGGCCGGCTCACGCATCGCATCGACCACAATGAGGGCGTCGACCAGCTGGAACTGCGCCGCACCGCACCGAACGCCGGATCCGCCACCCCCGCGACGCCGCTGGCGCTTGCTCCGCTGCCCGCCAAGCCGGTCACCGCCCCGGACGCGCAGCCCGACACCGGGCAACTGGACCGCAGCGAGCTCGAGCCCCTCGTCCTCGCATACCTGATCCAACGAGGCATACCCCTGCGGCGCGTGGAGATCCAGGAGCCGCTGCACCTGACGAAGAACCAGACCAACTACGCACTGCGCAAGCTCACCGCGGAGGGCAAGGTGCGCCGCATCGGCAACTCGCGGGCGACGCAATATCAGGCCATCGTGTGAGTTTGCGCGCGTAGTCCGCCGCGGCCGGCGCGCGTAGACCGGCCGCCCGGCACGGAACGGATCCGGCGGACGGCCCGGCCCCGGCGGGCCTACGCGCGCAGCGTCACCACGGTGATGGAATACGGCTTGAGGCTCAGCGCGAATCGCAGCGGCCGGCCGTCGTCCACCGGCAGCCGCGATTCATTGATCCGCCGCTTCAGCGCCTCCATCGGCTCACCCTCGAAGTCCAGCAGGTTCTTGCCGTGCGGATCGCCCATCAGGGTCTCCACGCGCAGATCCAACCGGGCGGCATCCACGGCCGCGGCGGACAGGGCCATCTCGATGGTCGCCGGCACCTGATCGGCCGACACGTTGACGATCTTCACGATCCTTACGAACGGCTCGTCCCCGCCGGTGGCCGACGCGAACAGCCGGCCGTCGCGCCCGTCGCCGTCCCGCAGCGCGACGCCGAACGCGGTTCCGCCCACCTGTGCGGAGAACAGCCGCTCCGCCTCGTAGTTGACGGTTCCGGACACGCGCGACGGGCTGAATTCGATGAGATTGTGGTTCCACACCTTGCCGCTCACCAGTGCGAGCAGGGGCGCGTAGGAGGTCATGCGCACCACGTCCGAATTGCGCTCGCACCCGGTGAGGAACGCGGCCTCGGCAAGCGCGGAACGCCACTGGTTCGCGGCCCGCTCGGTCTGCGGCTGGGCGGCGAAGAACCCGTTGGCTGAGTACTCGCCGAAGTACGCGCCGGCCCCGTCGCGCGGGTAGTCGTCGAACCGGGTGGACTGACGGATGAACCAGTCGGGCGAATGATACGAGTGCTCGTCCACGATGATCGCGTCCCCGGTGGCCGATCCGGTCGCGCCCAGCAGCTCGCCGGTCCGCCCGGGCACCCCGCCGGCGGCGATCGCGCGGGCATGGTCCCACGCCGGGCGCATGGGCAGGGCGAACGGGAACAGCCCGGCGCTCATGACGCACAGCATGTCCGGGTACCGATCGTGGATGGCGGAGCTGATCGCATCGAACTTGGCCTGGTAGTCGGCGCCGAAGTTCTCGTTGCCCACGCCGATCATATCCAGTCCGAACGGGGCCGGATGGCCCATCGCCGCGCGAATGCGGGCCCACTGGCCAGTGGCCGGGTCGCCGTTCGCGAAGTCAATGAGGTCCAGATAGTCGTCGATCACGGCCCGGAACGCCTCAGAGTCGATGGGCATGTGCTTGGGATCGCGATAGGGCGACTGGCAGCTGACGCCGGCGAACAGCGTGGGCAGCGGCTTGGCACCCAGATCCTCGCACAGGCAGGAATATTCATAGAAGCCGATCTGGTAGCTCTGCGAATAGCTGGATCCGTCCGGGGTCTTGTAGGCCCACATGTTGGGCTTCTGACGACGGGCGGGCAGCGCGCCGACGGTGTCCTTCCACCGGTACTCGTTGCCCGGGGTCACACCCTCCACAATGCACCCGCCGGGGAAGCGCACGAAGGCGGGTTTCAGAGCGGCGATCGTCTCGACGAGATCCCGGCGCAGCTTGCCGTGACGCCACTTGGGATCGCCGACGCCCCAATGATCGGCGCGCATCAGGCTCACGCAGTCGAGGTCAACGCACAGCGGCTCGTCCGCGGCGTCGCCGGGTGCGGTCTGGGCGGCGTCGACCTGGGCGGCGTCGGCGATCGGACCGCCGCCACCGACGCCCACGCCGGACTGCCCGGACTGCCCGGCCGGCCCCGCTGGCCCGGCCGCATGATCGTCCAGCACGTCGATGCGCAGCTTGCCGTAGCGGCTGATCGTCCCCTCAAGCGTGCAGGAGACGCGCGTCCATCCGGCGGCCGGCGCGGGCAGGGCGATCACCTCGGCCTCCACCAGGGCCACGCAGTCCTCGTCGATCACGCGCACGCCAAGGCGGCCGCGTCCGGACACCGTGCGCACCAGCGCCTCGAAGATATAGGACTCCCCCTCCTCCACGGCCATCGCGCACGCCTCGCCATCGTCTCCCCCGTTGTAACCCAAGTTCTCGATGTACGACTTGTTGGTGTGGGACAGCCGCGTGATGCGCGCATACCGGCTGTTCGGATGCACGGGATCGGCCGGGCACTGGCGGGACGTGTCGACCCACTGGCCGTGCGAACCGCGCACCCGCGTGCCGAAGCTCTCCGCCTTGAGCCCCACGAACCGCCAGAAGCGCAGCGGATCGGCCTCGCACTGCCAGCGCTCACGGCCGTGCAAATGCAGGCTGCGGTGCCACAGGTACGTGCCGTCGAAGCTGTAGTTGTTCACCATGTTGGCGTTGAGGCCGCCGTCCACCGCGCAGTTGATGTCCTCGAGGAACACGCCGTAGAGCCGCGGGGAGACCGGGTGGAGGGGCTCGCCAATCGAAATCGTTGCCATGGCACCATCATTCCATACCTTGGTTTCGCGCGGCAAGGCGCGGCAAGGCGCAGCAGCGGACGGGCGCGACACAATCCGTCCCAATCGTTCCAGCCTGCGCCCTCAATAGCGCAGATTGGAACAAATCTGCATCCTGCGGCCTCAAAAGCGCTTCCAATCTGCAGAATCGTTCCAACCTGCAAAAATCGCGACGCAGGTTGGAACGGTCGCGCACGGCCGCGCGAGGCTAAGGCATCCCATTCGCTATGCTGATCCCCATGACGCTTACCAAGAAACAGAACAAGCAGCTGCGGGCGATGGCCAACCAGCTCAAGCCCCTCGTGTACATCGGCAAGAACGATCTGACCGACTCCGTGATCAAGCAGGCCGACGAGACCATCGAAAGCCACGAGCTCGTCAAGTGCCAGGTGCAGGACGGCTCCGGCGTGACCGCCAAGGAGGCCGCCGAGCAGCTGGCCGAGGCACTGGGCGCCGAGGTCGTGCAGACCATCGGCAACCGCGCGGTGCTCTACCGCCGCTCCAAGCGCGACGACGTGGAGCACATCCAGCTCGTGCGCGAGTAACGAAACGCGAACAGCGAAACGCAGGTGGCGAAACGCGGCGCTCGTCGCAAATAACGCAAAAATAACGCAAAGGGGGGGCTTCCCCGGGGATCCATTTCCCGGGGAAGCCCCTTCATATGTCCCGATCACCGGATCGCGCGACCATCACCTGTCCGACATGGCGAACGCGTTGCGCATCAGGTTGCTGGACGTGTACAGCACCTTGGAGAGCAGATCCTGGGTCTGGGCCTTGAGGTAGTCGGCCATGGCCTGATTGGCGAGCTCAAGGTCGCCGAACACCTCGCCCGGCTCCTCGCTGCGCGCGATGTTGTTCACCTGCGCATCCGCCTCGGCCGAGTCCACGGCCTCATCGGTGCGCGCGATCAGCCGGTGGCCGTAGGAGAGCACGTTCTCGCGGTAGTGCTCGATGTGGTTGCTGTTGGCCACGTAGTGCGGGTCGGCGAGCGCCGCGATGATGCGGTTCGTCCAGTAGAACGAGTCGGTGGTGACCTCGGCGGTGGTGTTGTTCAGGTACGCCGGCGTCTGGCTCACGTTCGCGTAGAACGGGGCGAGCGACGTGAACGGGTTGGAGCCGTAGGAGATCCACATCACGGACCGGTTCGTCTCGGAGACGTACGGGCGGATCTGCAGGGCCACGAGCTGACCGTTGCGGTTGATGCCGATCGGGCGGTAGCGCCGGCGGGTCTCCTCGGTGCCCTCGGTGCCGTACGGGTCGTAGGGCGTGCCCTCGAAGTGCGAGCTCATGAGGAAGTCCACATCCTCGATGCCGATCTTGCTCTCCGGCCGGCGGCACCATGGGATGTCGTCGGAGATGGGCGTGTAGCGGGCGGACGGGGAGTCCCAGTCGTCGCTGGGGTTGAGGTAGCGCTGCATGTACCAGGCGCGCGGTGTGTTGTAGATGTGGTCCTTGGCGCTGCGCGTGCCGAACAGCCGGCGCGGGTTGAGATGGTGCGGATCGGCGTCCATGGACACGTCGAGGTGGTTCGACTCGATGAACTCGCGCATGTCCGCGCTGCACATGAATTCGCGCTGGTCGCCGAGCGCGTCCTCGAGGTCGAAGTCGTCCAGACCGAGCTGGTTGGGAATCGCGGCGTAGCAGTCGTCCGGCACGCGGCGGGCGATCCAATGGTGGCCGCCGATCGTCTCCACGTACCAGATCTCGTCCACGTCGGAGATGGCGATGCCGTTGGCCTCGTAGGTGCCGTAGCGCTCCAGCAGCGCGCCGAGCCGCTCCACGCCCTCGCGCGCGGTGTGCACGTACGGCAGGACGAGCGTGATGAAATCCTCCTCGCCGATGCCTCCGGGCTGTTCGGCGCGGTATTCGGGGGTGCCGGGTTCGCCCTGGGCGGGCTTGAACGCGACCATCGGGTCCGCGCCGAGCACGCGCTCGTTGACCGCGATGGTCTCCGTGGCGCTCATGGCCACGTTGCGCACGCTGGCGCCGGCCTCCGCGAGAATGCCGCGGCCGGGCAACGCGTTGGGGACGATCGAATACAGGCAGGGATCGTCCGGCAGGTCCTTGGTCATGTGGCTCAGCTCGCTCACATAGTGCCGCGGCTGATCCTCGGGGCGGACCGCCACGAACCGCTTGGGATCGTACCGCCCGGAGCCGGAGTCGTCATTGCGGGCCACGATCGTGGACCCGTCGTAGCTCGCGTTCTTTCCAATGAGAATAGTGGTGCATGACATGGCCCCCACTGTAGGAGCAACGGTAAACGTCGGCAGCGCCCGGTCGACACCGCCGAAACATCCGTCGGGTACGATGCGCGATTGACATACGGACCGGGCGCGCCGGAGAGCGGGACGACCGGGCGGCAAGCGAAAGGATCGGACATGACGACGGATGCGGGATCGATCGTGCTGGGCGTGGGCGACGCCGACGCGCTGTTCGGGGAGGATGCGGGAGCGGGATCGGCCGAACCGCTTCAGATCGTGGACCCCCATGAGGCGGTCGTCTCCCCGTTCGACTTCGCGGTCACGCGCGGCGACGGCATGTTCGAGGCGACCGTGGTGTGGGACGGCTACGCGGTCTCGCTGGAGAACCATCTGAAGCGTCTGGCGCACACGGCGGCGATGATCGACATGCCCGCGCCGAACCTGCCCGCCTTCGAGCGCGCCGTGGAGCAGCTGGTCGACGAGTACGCGGATCCGGAGCGCGGGCCGATCATGCGCATCCTCGTCTCGCGCGGGCCCGACCGGGCCACCGGGATCGGCGCCGCGGCCCCGGACCAGCCGCATGTGTGGATGTTCCTGGACGCGAAAGCCGCCCTGCACACCGACGCGCCGATCACCATGACCACGCTCAGCCGCGGCTACACGTCGGATGTGGCCGAGCGCGCCCCGTGGCTGCTGTGCGGCGCGAAGACGCTGAGCTACGCGGTCAACCAGTCCGCCCATCGCGAGTGCGCCCGCCGCGGCGTGGACGATTCGGTGTTCGTGACCGACGACGGCTACGTGCTCGAATGCCCGAACGCGACGATCGTGGCCCGCTACGGCGACGAGTTCGTCACCCCGGATCCGTCGATCGGCATCCTGCACGGCACCACGCAGCGCGAGCTGTTCGCATGGGCCCGTCAGGAGGGCAAGTCGTTCTCGTACGCCCGCCGCATGCCGGTCGAGCGGCTGCGCGAGGCCGACGCGCTGTACATGACGCACGGCGGCTGGGTGATCCCGGTCCGCTCGCTCGACGGGCGCGACTACGCGGTCGACCAGGTCCAGGCCGATTCGATCAACGCGGCCATCCACGCCGGGCGCACGCGCGCCGACGCGCTGGGGATCGGCCCGGACAACGCCTGAACCACCCCCGCGAGATATGATGTCCGGGTGAGCGAGACGACGAAGAACGCACCAATCCGGCTTGGCGGGCCCCGCGCCTATTTCATGTGGGGCATGGGCCTTCTGGGCTACCTGTTCGCGGTGATCTGCCGGTCCTCCATGTCCGCAGCGGGCATCGAGGCCGCCAACCACTTCCACACCACCAGCACCGCGCTGTCCGGATTCCTGTACCTGCAGCTGTTCGTCTACGCGATCATGCAGGTGCCGGCCGGCGTGCTGCTGGACCGCTTCGGCGCGCGCATCCTGATCTCCTGCGGTGGCCTGTTCATGGCCGTGGGGCAGTCGCTGGTGGCCCTTGCGCCCGTCACATGGCTCGCCGTGGTAGGCCGCGGCGTGGTGGGCATGGGCGATGCTCTCGTGTTCATTTCGGTGGTACGGCTCATCTCCGCATGGTTCCCCACCCGTCAGGCGCCGCTACTCACCCAGCTGACCTCGGTGACCGGCGGACTAGGGCAGATCATCTCCCTGTACCCCTTCGCGTGGCTGCTGCGGCTGGCGGGATGGCAGACCGCGTTCCTCACCGCCGCGGGCACCGGCGTGTGTGTGGCGGCAGCGATCCTCATGACCGTGCGCGACGACCCGCACCAATCCTCCCGCCGCCATGAGCGCCCGGAAGGAGGACTCAAGTCCGCGGTGAGGGGGCTGGGCAGCGCCCTGCACTCCCCCGGCACGATCTGCGGGTTCTTCGTGCACGCCACCACCTGGTTCCCGGTCAACATGATGAACCAGCTGTGGGGCATCCCGTTCCTGCTGGCCGTTGAGGGATGGTCGCGCGGGACGGCCAGCGCGTTTCTGGGCGCCGGCGTGGTCATCAACATGGTGTTCGGCCCGCTGATGGGCCGGCTTGCGGGCGTCCACCCGATCCACGGCCGCGCGGCGGTGGTGTATGTCTCGATCGGCGCGCAGATTGTGCTGTGGACCATCCTGCTGCTCACGCCCGGCCCGCATCCGATGTGGTTCATGGTCCTGCTGCTCGTGGCGCTGACCAGCGGCGGCCCGGCATCGAACATCGCCATGGACTATGTGCGGGACACCAACCGTCCCGCGAATCTGGGCGCGGCCACCGGATTCGCCAACACCGGCGGATTCCTGTCCTCAGCGATCGTGTTCCTGGGCGTGGGCGTGCTGCTGGACATGCAGGGCGCCACCGACCCGAGTCTGTACACCGCGCAGGCGATGCGCATGGCCACGCTCATCCAGTACCCACTATGGGTGGTGGGACTGACCGGGTTCACGTTGATGTTGCGGCCCACGCTGCAGGCAATCCGCGAACGCCGGGCTTAGGAATTCTAGAAATTCTAGAAATTCAGGGACCGTTCAGGGTGTTCCCGGATGCCGCCGGCTGGCGCGCACCGGTAGCCTTGGTGCCATGAGATTTCTGGGTAACGTGTTGTGGATCATTCTGGGCGGGCTGTTCATCGCCATCGAGTGGGCCGTGGTGGGACTGCTGCTGTGCGTGACGATCATCGGCATCCCGCTTGGTCTGCAGGCATTCAAAATGGCGGCTCTGACGCTCACCCCGTTCGGCAAGACCGTGGACTACGGCGGCGGGTTCGGTTCCGCGCTGGCAAATCTGGTGTGGGTGGTCCTGGCCGGTTGGGTGCTCGCGCTGAGCTATCTGCTCGCCGGCGTGGCCAACTGCGTGACGATCATCGGCATCCCGTTCGGCATCCAGTCGTTCAAAATGGCCAAGCTGGCCCTGTTTCCCTTCGGCGCGGACGTGCGGTGAGGGCACCGTGCGGGCCGCTGCCATCCGAACGGCTCCATTGCGGCCCCAATTGCGACTTCATTGGACGCTGCCGGGACGGGGTTGCGGCTCGTCTGTGCACTCGTCTGGGCGCAGCACGCGTGCTATTCATCAAAGTGGGGGCGGATTTGGGCCTTTGCGCGACGCTATACATGCAAGTGGGGGCGTCTCGCCGAGTAGACGAGAACGATTTTGATGGATGCGATATTGAAATCTCGCGGTTTTGTCCGTTCAGTTTGACCGCTAGCCGCCGTGCATCACCGTTGAGACGCCCCCACTTGCATGTATAGCATCATGCAAACCGCGAAATCCGCCCCCACTTTTGCAGATAGGTGCAGCTGAGCCATGCGAAACGGGCTTGCAAGAGGCAAAGTCCGCCATTCTCAGTGCTGACGACTGATGCCGCCCTTGTGACCGGTGGCCTTGAACGGCATGAAGCCCTTGCCGCCGGATTTCGAGGGGAATGCGCCGGAACGGAACGGCTGTGCGATTCGCGTCGCCGCGCTCCCCTTCGCCACAACGCTCGCGCCCGCATTCGTCCCGCGCTTGGCGTCCAGCGCCACCCGCCACTGCGCCCATTGGAATTCCCCGGATTTCGACATGCTCCCAGTATTACCATGAAGGGGACACTCCATTCCAGCCATTTCCAAGGAGGACGGCATGACGATGCTTGAACCGCCGGCGATTCCCACCCGCCGCGCACACGATGGTCTCGAACTGCCCGCGATCGGCTTCGGCACTTACAAGGTCAACGGTTTCGCCGGCGTTGAGGCGATCAAGTCTGCGCTCGAAGTGGGCTACCGGCTCATCGATTCGGCGTTCAACTACGAGAACGAGGGCGTGGTGGGCCGCGCGATCCGCGAATCCGACGTGCCGCGCGAGGACATCATCGTCGCCTCGAAATTGCCCGGCCGCCACCATCAGTACGACCAAGCCCGCGCGACCATCGAGGAGAGTGTGGCGCGCATGGGCCTCGACTACATCGACCTGTACCTGATCCACTGGCCGAACCCGTCCCAGGACCAGTTCGTGGAGGCGTGGCAGGCGCTGGTGGATGCCCAGAAACAGGGCATTGTGCGGCACATCGGCGTGAGCAACTTCCTGCCCGGCCACATCGATCTGCTCATCCGCGCCACCGGCGTGACCCCGGCGGTCAACCAGATCGAGCTGCACCCGTTCTTCCAGCAGGCCGAGCAGCGCGCGTACGACGAGGCGCACGGCATCATCACCGAGGCGTGGAGCCCGCTCGGCCGCGCCAACCAGATGCTCAAAGATCCCACGATCCTGCGCATCGCGGAGAAGCACCAGGTCTCCCCCGTGGCCGCGATCCTGCGCTGGCACATCCAGCTCGGCGACGTGGCGATCCCGAAGTCCACGCACCGCGACCGCCAGCGCGCGAATCTGGATCTGACCGGCTTCGCCTTGGACGACGAGGACATGGCCGCGATCGCCGCGATGGATAATCCGGAGGGCTACACCTTCGGCCAGAATCCGCGCTGGCACGAGGAGGCCTAGCGCTCAAGCCCGACGCGCGTTGCCCTTTCGTGCAGCCCGCGCGCGCCCGCGACGATCGCGGATGCGCACGACGATCGTCGCCACCAGCCAGACCACCGGCGTGGCGACGATCAGCCCGGAGACGACCAGCGGCCAGTTCGAGCCGAAGACCACAGTCAGGCTGGTCATCGAGGTGGAGACGTCGTACATGCCATGGGCCACGATCATCGGGGTGATCATGCCCACGCGGCGGAACAGCAGCACGGCCAGCACCGGCCACACGGCGATCGCGAACGCGGCCCATCCGTAGTACAGATGGAACGGCACGCGCAGGCACACCGCCACCGTGCCCACAAGCCACCAAGGCGCGCCCACCCATCTCAGACCGATCACCGCGAGCCCCAGCAGCACCAGCTCCTCCGTGGGCCCGGCGAAGAACATGTTGATCAGGTAGATCGTCGCGGCCCAAGCGCTTTCATACCGCGTGCCGAACGGATAGCTGTGGAACGTGGTGCCAAGGACGGCCGATGCGACGTCGATGGCGGCGAAACCGGCCAGCATGCAGAAGCAGTAGGCGAAGCCGGCGTCCCACCAGCGGCGGAGGGCGGAGGTGGGGCCTGAGACGGGACCGCCGACCGGACTGGCGGATTCGACCGCTTTGGCGGGCCGGATGAACGCGAATCCGCACGCGAGCCGGCGCACCGTGCAGAATGCCACGGCAGCCACAGCAGTGAACAGCAGGTTGCCGGCGAGCCGTCTCATCTGCCCGGCCAGAGTGACCGTGCCCGACGTGTTCGCGCCGGAGTCGGCCACCAGATCGCGGATCGCCACCTCGATGCCTGTGCCCCAGCCCCACCAGTAGAGCATGGCGAGCATCGCCAGCACGCACACCGCGGCAATGATGCGCCGGCGGCCGGTGATCGGGCGGATCTGAGCATCCAAGGAGTTGGCGGCGCTCATCGTGCAGTCCTGACCGATCCGGATTCGGGCGTCCCGATGATTCCGGCGATTCCGTCGATTCCGGTCGCATTGGCCACATCTGCCCCGGCCGCTTTCACGAATGCGCCAAGAATCGCGCGGCATGCGGCGTCGGTCCGCCACGCGTGCTCGGGATGCCACTGCACGCCCCAGACGAATCGCTTGCCGGGCATCCACGCGGCCTCCACAAGCCCATCCTCGCTCACAGCCATGGGCCTGAGCGGGTCGGCGAGCCGTTTGACCGCCTGATGGTGGCGGCTGTTCACGCCGATCGTGCGCACATCCGGCCCGTTCAGCCCGCCCGGCGCGGCCGGCATCCCCTGCGCAGCCGGCATCCCCTGCGCGTTCAATCCGTCCGGCCTATCCGGCGTGAGCAGATCGGCCAGCAGATCAGCCAGCGGCGTGCCGGCGATCAGATCCACTTGGTGCTGGTGAGCATCGTACGGCGGCTTCATATCGTGGTCGACGGGACTGTCCGGGCGTTCGGAGGGCAGGTCCTGCCAAAGCGTGCCGCCAAGCGCCGCATTGATGAACTGCAGACCGCGGCAGATGCCCAGCACCGACTTGTCGGCCTCAAGGGCGATGTCCAGCAGCGCCCGCTCCATCGCATCGCGCTGCGGGCAGATCGCCCCGCACTTGTCCGCGGGCCGCTCGCCGTACAGTTCCGGATTCACGTCCTGCCCGCCGGAGAACAGCAGGCCGTCGCACAGTCCGGCCAATTGGCGCAGCTGGCCCGGATCGGCGGTCAAGGGCAGCATGATGGGCAGTCCGCCCGCCGCCTCGACGCCGGTCATGTAGCCGGGCAGCATCCAGTAGCTGTCCCGCTCGATGTCCATCAGCGGCGTGATGCCGATCACCGGTCGGCGGGCGATGATTTGGCTGCGACCATCCGCGGGGTCGATGTGTTCGATGTGTGCGCTCATGCCGCGCACTGTAGCAGGTTTGTATGAAATGACGGGCTGACTTACGGCCGATTTACGTCTGATTTACGGCCGATTTACGGGCTGCGCGGACCGAAATCGCCGATTCACAGCACTATCGGGTCGAAAATCCGCGGAAAAACGGCCCGATTGCGCTGCGAATTGCGGATGTCGGCCCGCGCAGCCCGCATTTTTGGCCGCGGATTGCCGGCTTGCCCGCCCGCCCGATCCACCAGTCACACGAACACGAACTGCACGAGGATCATGTACAGCACGGTTCCGCCGCCGATCGACAGCAGCATATTGCGCTTCCACCAGTGCAGCAGGATGATCGCCGCGATCGCGACCGCCTCCGGGATGCCGTGCGATCCGGACGCGAATTGCACGTCCTTGAGCGAGTAGACCACCAGCAGACCGGTCATCGCATAGGGCAGCACTCGGCCCAGATACTCCACCAGCCGCGGTGGGCGCTTGGAATCCGGAAACACCAGAAATGGCAGGAATCGGGTGAGCATCGTGCCCAGTGCGACCACCGCAATGGTCGCCACAGCCTGCCAGACGGTCATCGTCATCGCGCATCCCCCTTCGGATCGGGTGCGCCGGACGCTGCGGATCCTGCGGGCCCGACGGCCTGTGCGGACCCCGCCTTGGGCGCATCGTCCAGATACGGCCGCAGCACCAGAAACAGCACCAGCATCGCGACCATGGCCGGGATCATGAACCCGCCCGGACCGAATACCGCCAGACAGACCACCGAGGCGAGCACGCCCACCAGAGCCGGAATGTGGCGGCGCTCCCCCATCCACTGGTCGAGGAAGATCGTGAGGAACAAGGCGGTGAGCACGAATTCGATGCCCCGCGTGCTGAACGGCAGCACACCGCCCACCAGCCACCCCAGCGCCGTGCCGCCGATCCAGTACCAGCGGTTGAGCAGCGAGACGAACAGCATGAACCATCCGCGGTCCACGCCGTCGGGAATGCGCGCGCTGGAATTGATGGCGAAGCTTTCGTCGCACATGGCGAAGATCAGATACGGCTTCTTCCAGCCGAGCCCGCGGTATTTGCCGAGCATCGACAGTCCGTAGAACAGATGCCGCGCGTTGACCATGAGCGCGAGCAGGAACGCGGCCGCCGGGTTGAACGCGGACAGCAGCAGATTGACGGTCACGAATTCCATGGACCCGGCGAAGATGAAATACGCCATGGCCAGCGGGTACCAGATCGCGAACCCCTTGGCGTGCATGAGCAGCCCATACGAGCAGCCCAGGAACAGGAAGCCGGCGGCGATCGGCACGGTCAGCGGGAAGGCCGCCCTGAATGCGTCCCGTCTGATGGATGTCGTGCCCATGTCCCTCCTTGCCGTGTGCCATGACCATGCGATTGCCGAGAGCCGGTCGCGCCCGGATTGCGCCCGGATTGCGCCCGGATCATGATAGCCCCTTCCCCCGCCGGAGTCCCGCTTCGGGCATCGCAGAATGAGCGAATCGGGCGGCGGTCCGCACGCCGGTCATGCTGGATGAAGTGGACAGCCCGGTCATCCTGAGCACTCAGCCGTGAATCGGACAGCCCGGTCATCCTGAGCGGAGCGCGAAGCGCGGAGTCGAAGGATCCTTAGACTTGTGCGGATAGTTAAGGATCCTTCGCTGCGCTCAGGATGACGGGGGTAGGCAGGCTTCGCTCATTATTCCGCAGCCACTCAGCCCGCCACTCTGCGCAAACTGGGCAGATCGGGATGCAGCGTCTGCAAACTGGGCAGATCCGGTCATCTGGAGGCCGATTTTGGCTGCTAGACGTCCATATCTGCCCAGTTTGTAAATCATGCGGCCCGATCTGCCCAGTTTGCACTGTCCAGGTTGCATCATGACGCCATAAACTGGGCAGATCGGGATGCGGAGGAGTCCCGTGTTGGCGATTCCACGCCCCGCGTCACGCCTATGTAGTAAAAACGGACGATTTTATGGCCTTTTTCGTCCGTTTCTACTACAGGCGTGACCGGGCGCGTGACATGGTGCGTGACCGGGTGCGTGACGCGGCGTGTGACAAGGCATGCGCAGAGCACGGCCCGCACCACCCCGCCCTCACAGCAAAAAGGCTCCCCGCGAAGGGAGCCTTTCCGTGAAATCCGGCCGGACCGGAATCAGATCATCGGATCATGATCACTGGTTGACTTCGGCGTAGTCGGTGATGGACTTGTTGATCTTGTCCGCCATGTTCTTGACGGCGGTGTCCACGTCCTCCTTGCCGCCGAGGAGGTTCTCGATCTCGCCCTGCACGGTCTGGCGGGCCTGCGGGAACACGCTCAGCAGAGCGCCCACGGACTCCTTGGAGGAGGCGTGCAGCTGGTCGATGGCGGTCTGGAACTGCGGGTACTTGGCGATGTTGTCCTTGAAGACCTGCTCGTCCTGGGCGGCCACGGTGACCGGGAAGTAGCCGGTCTGGGAGTTCCAGTATGCCTGGGACTCCGGGGAGATCATGAACTTGATGAACTCCCAGGTGGCGCGCAGCTTCTTCGGATCCTTGTTCTGCAGGGCCCACAGCGAGGCGCCGCCGATGGACACGCCGCCCTTGTCGGAGGAGGAGATCTTCGGGAAGTACGCGGTGCCGACCTCGAACTTGCCGTTGACGTCCTGCAGCACCTGCTTCAGGGAGGCGGTGGAGCCGAAGGTGATGGCGGACTTGCCGGAGGAGAAGTCGGGCAGACCGGCGTCGCCGCCCTTGCCCACGTTCGGCGCGAAGCCCTAGTCGGACAGGCGCTTCCAGGTCTCGAGGATCTTCTTGCCGCCGCCGTTGGAGTCGAACTCCACCGCGGTCGCGGCGGACTTGCGGCCGTTGCCGTTGTTCACGAAGTTGAGGCCCTGCTTGCCCAGGAACTGCTCGAAGAACCAGCCGTAGTTGCTCAGCGACATGGCCTCGCCGGCGCCTCCCTGCTTGACGAGCTGGTCGGCGATCTTCTCGATGCCCTCAAGGCTGTCCGGGACCTCGGTGATGCCGGCCTTGGCGAACATGTCCTTGTTGTAGTACATGAGCGGGGTGGAGGAGTTGAACGGCATGGAGTACAGCTTGTCGTTCACGGTGTAGTAGGCGGCCAGGTTCGGCTCGATCTTGGACAGATCGTAGTTGTCCGCGTTCACGAGCTCCTGCATCGGGATGATCCAGCCGGAGTCGACCATGAAGCGGGTGCCGATGTCGTAGATCTGGACGAGGTCGGCGCCCATGTTACCGATCTGGGCGCTCTTGAGCTTGTTCAGCGAGTCGTCGTAGTCGCCCTGATACTGGGCGGTGACCTTGATGCCGAGCTTGTTCTCGTCGTTGAACTTCTTGACGAGGGTGTTGATGGCCTCGCCGTTCACGCCACCCATGGAGTGCCAGAAGGTGATGTTGGTGCCGGAGACCTCGTTGGCCGCGGCCATGGTGGCGTCGACGGCGTCGGAGCCGGTGCCGCCGGCCTGCTGGTCGGAGACGGACTGGCCGCAGGCGGCGACGGAGCCGATCATGACGACGGACGCCAGAGCGGCGATCGCTTTCTTGTAGAACTGCATGATTCTTTCTTTTCCTTGTTTTCCTGTAATTGCCAATTGATGGGGTAAATCTTGAAGATCAGGCCGCAATCAGCGACCCGCCTTCCGGCGGGGCTCAATGCCACCTCGCGTCCCTTGGCGGGCCGCTCGGCCGACCGGGCCGGCAGTCCACCGGACTGCCGGCTGATCCGGTCAGCCCTTGACGGCGCCGCTGAACAGGCCGCGGATGAGCTGCTTCTGGCCGAAGATGAAGATCAGGATGGACGGCACGATGACCATCACCACGCCGGCCAGCATAAGCGTGATCGACTGAGAGTCGACCGAGTCGAGCATGGCGATACCGATCTGCACCGTGCGCATGTCGTCGGTGCCGGTCACCAGCAACGGCCACATGTACATGTTCCAGGCGTTGATGAACGTGTAGACGCTCATGGCGCCGATCGCGCCCTTGGTCAGCGGCAGCAGGATCGACCAGATGAAGCGCAGGTCGGAGCAGCCGTCGAGCTTGGCCGCCTCGTACAGCGACATCGGGAAGGACATGTAGAACTGTCGGAACAGGAAGATGCCCATGGCGCTCGTCAGGTACGGGACGATCAGCGCCACATAGGTGTTGAGCATGCCCCAGCCGCCCACGGTCAGGTAGTTGGAGATGATCGTGGCCTCGCCGGGGACCATCATCGTGGCCATGACGACCATGAACAGCACGTTCTTGCCCTTGAAGTTGAGGAAGGAGAACGCGAACGCGGCGAGCGAGCAGGTGAGCACCTGGCCGATCGTGATGACCGCGGAGACCACGAACGAGTTGATGATGAAGCGCAGCAGCGGGATGTTCCTGAACGCGGCCACGAAGTTTTCGAACGTGGGGTGCTTGGGCAGCAGGTTCATCTCGGTGGTGAACAGCTCGCCGGAGGGCATGAACGCCACGGACAGGCAGTACAGCAGCGGCAGCAGCACCACAAGGGCCACGAGGATGTTGATGAGCACGCGGCCGGTGAGCCTTGCGCGGCGGCGGGCCACGGCCTTCTGGCGCATGGTCTCCTTGAGGGCCTTGAGCTGCTCCTCGGTGGCGTTGTTGAGATGCAGGACCACGGAGGCGGGCGCCACCGGGTCGTTGACGGTGAGTCCCTGGACTGGATTGGTCATCAGTACCTCACACCCCTCTTCTCGATGCGGAACATGATCAGCGTGATGATCATGACGATGATGAACAGAATCACGGATTCGGCGGAGGCCGCTCCGAACTTGTAGTTGAAGAACGCGTCGCGGTAGATGGCGTAGACGATCACGTTGGTCGCCTCGCCGGGGCCGCCCTCGGTCAGGATCTTGATCTGGCCGAAGGATTGGAACGCCTGGATGATGTTGACCACGAGCGTGTAGAACATGATCGGCGACAGGCCCGGCAGCGTCAGGTGCACGAACTGCTGCCAGCTGTTGGCGCCGTCCACGGAGGCGCGCTCGTAGATCGTCTCGTCGATGTTGCCCAGACCGGCGGAGAAGTACAGGAAGTTGATGCCGCTGTTGAGCCACGCGGTCACCAGGGCCACGCACCACAGGGCGGTCTTCGGGTCGTTCAGCCAGTTGATGTCCAGACCGAGCAGCTTGTTGACGATGCCCACCGAGGGGTGGAGCATGATCTGGAAGATCATGGCCGCGGAGCTGGAGGCGATGGCCATCGGCAGGGCGTACGCGGTGCTGAACACGCGCAGACCCGGGAAGGCCTTGTTGCACAGCACGGCGGTGATCAGGCCCAGCGCCATCGCGCCCACCACCACGATCACCACGAACACCAGCGTGACCACCATGGAGTTGCGGAACCAGTCGGACATGAACAGGTCCACGTAGTTGCCGATGCCGTAGAAGATCTTGGCCTGGCCCAGCTTGTTGGTCTTGTAGAGGCTCAGCCAGATCGTCTTGAAGAACGGGTAGAACAGGAACACCGCGAAGATCACGAAGCTCGGCACCAAATACAGGTACGGGGCGATGCCGCTCTTGCGCGGCGGGTTGTCCTTGATCGGCGCCGCGCCCTTGTCCGCGCGCGCCTCGCTTACGGCCTTGGCGGCCGACTGGGCGTCACTCATGCGCCCACCTCCTCTTTCTGTGCGTCGTCCGCCGCCTTGGCCGCGTCGTCGCGGGCGTCGAGCTCCGCGAACACGCTGGCCTCGGTCTCGCGATCGAACACGTGGATCTGGGACGGGTCGTAGAACAGGTCGATCGACTCGCCCACCTTGGTGCTGTTGTCCGGACGCATGCGGGCGGACTGCTTGACGCCCTGGCGCATGAAGTAGAGCATCACCTCGGCGCCCAGCATCTCGCGCGCGGTCACGGTCTCGGAAATTCCGCGGCTCATGGACGCGAAGCCCAGGCGCTCGGCGTCGGCGCGGTCGTAGATGTGCTCGGGGCGGATGCCCAGGATCACGCGCTGGTTGTTGTAGCGCTCCTTGAGCAGGGCACCGCGCTCGCCGGGGACCTCGACCTCACCGCGATCGGTGCGGCCGTCCTCCTTCTCGAAGACGAGGACCGTGCGGCCCTCCTCCTGGCGGACGGTGGCGTTGATGAAGTTCATGCTGTACTGGCCGATGAACCCGCCCACGAAGATGTTGGCCGGGTGGTCGTAGACGACGGTCGGCTTGTCGGCCTGCTGAACCACGCCGTGGCGCATGACCACGATCAGGGTGCCCAGAGTCATGGCCTCGGTCTGGTCGTGCGTGACGTAGATGATCGTGGTGCCGAGCGCGCGGTGCAGCTTCTGCAGCTCCACGCGCATCTGGGCGCGCAGCTTGGCGTCCAGGTTGCTCAGCGGCTCGTCCATGAGGAAGGCCTTGGGCTTGCGCATGATCGCGCTGCCGATCGCCACGCGCTGGCGCTGGCCGCCGGACAGGGCCGCCGGGTAGCGCTTGAGGAAGTCGGTGATCTGCAGCAGTTCGGCCACCTGACGCACGCGCTTGTCGATCTGATCCTTGGCGATGCCGCGGATCTTGAGGGAGAAGGCCAGATTGTCGTACACGTTCATGTTCGGGTACAGCGCGTAGCTCTGGAAGACCATGGACAGGCCGCGCTGCTGCGGGTCGAGATAGTTGTTCAGCTCGCCGTCGACCCACATTTCGCCGTCGCTGATGTCCTCCAGCCCCGCGATCATGCGCAGGGTGGTGCTCTTCCCGCAGCCCGAGGGGCCCACGAGAATCACGAATTCCTTGTCCTTGATGTCGAGGTTCACGCCCTTGACGGCATAGGTATGGCCGTCATACGTCTTCCCGACGTTCCTAAGAATGATTTCAGACACAGATGTTCCGCCTGACTTGTTTTGACTTCGTTTTTTCTCTCCGACGGCTCCTGATGAAACAGCGTGAAAGTGAACGGAAGGCAACCAACACACTCAAACGAAAGTGAACGCTACATTGACATCAGACGTCGTAGCACTATGTATTTTACGTAGTTTTCCGACGGTCGGAACAAAACAAGCCCCTGACGCCATGAGCGCCAAGGGCTTGTATTCCGACCATTTTACAGTCGGCCGGCAACGTCATCGATCACCATCGACCGCCGGATCGTGCACACAACTACGTAGGGAAACTACGCCATGATCCGCAGCAGCATCGGCAGGGCGGGCATCACCACGGCCGCGCCGAAGATCACCATGAGCACGCCGAGGAAGATGAGCGGGCGGGTCATGCCCTCCCACGCGGGCAGCCTGCGCATCGTGCGCACCCCATACGCGACGCCGGAGAGCACGAACGACACGAGGCCGAAGATCAGCAGCGGGCCTCCCACCACGAGCAGACCCATTTGCGACAGCAGATTCACATCCAACATCATGGCCTCCTTTCGGCCGTTTGTCCGGGGCCGGCAACCCTTGCCCGCCCAGTGATTACAGTCTGCCCGATTCTCCCACGCCCCGCCCTCATGCGTCGGGATGATTATGACAAGGCGACCCGCGCGGCGCCTCATCCTTGGGGATGATGACTGCCCTCGCGTCATCCTGAGCACTGAGCCGTTAAGCGGACAGCCCGGTGGGCTGTCCGTAGGCAGGCCGAGCCGTGAAGCGAACGCCGGCGGCGTTCGCAGGCGAGGGCGAACGACAGTGAGCGAATGAAGCCGCGGCCGCAGGCCGACCGCAGTTGCGGTCGAGCCGCTGCCAAGGCGGCGACGGTCCGGCGCAGCCGGACACCGCAGCGGAGTCGAAGGATCCTTAACCTCGTGCACTAATACTTTCTGCACGATGACGAAGGATCCTTCGCTCCGCTCAGGATGACCGAACAATCGTCACCGAACCGGATAATTGCGGGCTGTGCGGACCGATTCCGGCTCTTCGCAGCACTATCGGGCCGAAATCCGGCCGAAAAACGACCCGATAGTGCTGCGAATTCCCGATTCCGGCCCGCACAGCCCGCAATGTTGCATCGTACGGCAACCGCACGGCGCCGGGACGACTCATCAGACGACTCATCGGCACGCAAAATGAGCAAATCCAATGCCGACGAACGCCTAACCGAACCCGGCCAAACCTCTCAGACACAGAATGAGCAAATCCGATGCGCTACGGCCCCTAAACCGGCTCCATCACAATGGATCCGCTCATTCTGCGAATCCGCAGACACAGAATGAGCGAATCCGATGCCCTGCGGCCCCTAAACCGGCCCCACCGCAAGGAATCTGCTCATTCTGCGAATCCGGGAGCGCAAAATGAGCGGATTGGATGCGCGATGACGCAATGCACAAAGGTTAAGGATCCTTCGCTGCGCTCAGGATGACCGAGAGGCCGACTCAGGATAGCAGGGGACCGACTCAGGATGACGGGGGCGGCGAAAGGCCGCCTCGCCCGTGCGCCGATCTTCCGAAAAAGTTCACCTGTGCTTCAACTACGGCGGCGCAACGTACCTCCGCGTTCTTTTATGCTGGGAGACGTAGAGCCGTCCAACATGATGGAGTCAGGAGCAATGGGTTCGACATCGCACATCATCGAGCGCATCAACCGTATCTACCCCACGCTTCATCCGGCGGAGAAGCAGGTTGCGGCCTTTGTGCGCAGCAGCCTCGACGTCATCGGTTCGCTCACCGTAGGGCAACTGGCCGAGCAGTGCGAGGTCAGCCAACCCACGGTGATTCGCTTTGCCCGCAAGCTCGGGTTCAACGGCTACCGGGAGTTCCGCTATGCGGTCGCGCATCCGGCCACAAGCCTCGAATCGGCCGACGATACTGCATTCAACCCGCTCGAGGGCTTCAATCTTCACCCGTGGGACAATCCCGACGATGTGCCCCACAAAACCGTCGCGGCCGCCACGACGATCCTCAACGAGATGCTCGGCACGCTGGATATCAAGGCCTTCCGCCGTGCGGTCACGCAGATCGCCAAGGCGCGCGTGATCGACATCTACGCCGTGGAGGATTCGCTCGCGCCCGCGGCCGACCTCAACGTCAAGCTCAGCTATCTGGGACTGCAGTGCCGTCTGCATCAGGATCCGTACCTGCAGCAGATCTCGGCCAGCCATCTGACGCCGGCCGATCTGGCCGTGGCCATCTCCTACTCCGGCAGCTCGTCGGACACCGTCAAGGCCCTGCGGCTCGCCAAGAACCAGGGCGCGGCCACGCTGGGCATCACCAACAACGCCGGCACGCCGGTGGCCAACTGGGCCGATGTGACCCTGCTGGCCGGCCGCGATTCGCACACGATCTACGGCAACGCGATCTTCTCGCGCATCTCGCATTCGGCCGTGGTGGACATGCTCTACATGGGCGTGATCCTCACCGATTACACGCGGTACGCGAGCGTTCTCGACGCCTCCGGCCGCGCCATCTCCGACCGCGCCTTCCAGCCCGGCAACGCCGCCGACTGATCGCACAGCGGACAGCACAAAGCGCGCCGCGAGCCGCAAGGCATGCCACCATGCGCCGCGAGCCGCAGGAAACCGCCGGACCCAGCCATTGTCCGGATCCGACCACGGCGCAGCATTCCCCAAAGGCTACGTAGACTACACACTTTCCACGTAGATTAACTTGCTGTTTACCGTAGTTTGAACAACCTTTTCCCCGGCAACCCGAATGGGCCCCCTTCGCCGCGCGATTATGGAATTGGCCCCGGAAGGGACCGAAAACCAAAACCAAACCAACCAAAACACACAACCTCATAACTGAATACCGATCCAGCGCGACCCGAAACGTCCATGCAGTTTCGGAGGGGGACGGCCGCGCACCAACAGAGAAGCACGAAGGTCAAGGAATATGCTCGAACTCAAGAACATCACCAAATCGTTCGGGGACACCCACGTCCTCAACGGCATCAGCCTCACGCTGGACAACGGCCAGATCATGTCCATCCTCGGCCCCTCCGGCGGCGGCAAGACCACGCTGCTCAACATCATCCTCGGCATCACCGAGGCCACGAGCGGCCAGTTGATCTACAACGGCGAGGACCTCACGGACGTGCCGATGGAGAAGCGCGGCTTCAACATCGTGTTCCAGGACTACGCCCTCTTCCCGAACCTCACCGCCTACGAGAACATCACGTACGGCCTGCGCAACAACCCGGGCATTTCCTCCGAGAAGGAGATCAAGGAGCTCATCTCCCTGCTGGGCCTTGAGGAGCACCTCAACAAGCGCATCGACGAGCTCTCCGGCGGCCAGAAGCAGCGCGTGGCCCTGGCCCGCACGCTCGTGATGAAGCCGAAGCTGCTGCTGCTCGACGAGCCGCTGTCCGCCCTGGACGGCGTGATCAAGGAGTCCATCAAGGCCAAGATCAAGCAGATCGTGGAGCAGTACAAGCTCACCACCATCATGGTCACCCACGATCCGGAGGAGGCCTGCACGATGAGCGACAAGGTCCTCATCATCAACCAGGGCAAGATCGCCCAGTACGACACCCCGGAGAACATCATCGAGCACCCGGCGAACGACTTCGTCAAGAAGTTCATCCTCCACCAGCTCGAGGTCAAGCGCAACAACATCTACACCCTGTTCAACGAGGGCGACGTCAAGCCCGTCGCCGCTACCACGGAGGCCTGATCCCCAATGTCGGTCGAATCCATCCAGGCGGGCAAGCAACTGCCCAACGTAGCCCCGGAGATCTCCAACCACGAGCGCAGGCCGCGCGCCCCGAAGCAGACCGAGCTGTGGACCCTGCTGGTGGTCGTGTCCGTGGCGTTCCTCGCCTTCCTCGTGGTCCCGCTGGTCACGGTCATCGTCAAGTCCTTCCAGACCGGCGACGGCGCGGCCACCATGTCCAACTACTGGGCGGTGCTCTCCCGCCCTGAATTCGGCACCTCGGTGGCCCACTCGCTGATCGTCGCGGCCACCTCCGCGCTGGTCGCCGTGCTGCTGGCGTTCCTGCTGGCCTACACGGTCAACTGCACCAACGTGCCGAAAGGGCTCAAGAAGGCCATCACCCTGCTCACGCAGGTGCCGATGCTGCTGCCGACCATCACGTACGGCTTCGCGATCATCTACTCCTTCGGCAAGCAGGGCCTGATCACCAGGCTCCTGGGCTTCCAGCCGTTCGACATCTACGGCTTCAACGGCCTGCTGATCGGCTACGTGATCTACACGCTGCCCACCTGCTTCCTGCTGATCAACAACAGCTTCCAGTTCGTGGACAAGAAGTTCATCATCGTCTCGCACATCATGGGCGACAAGCCGTGGACCACCTTCCTCAACACCGTGGTCCGCCCGCTGATCGGCACGATGGCGATCGCGTTCATCCAGTCCTTCTTCCTGGCGTTCACCGACTACGGCATCCCGACCTCGGTGGGCGGCGAGTACGACGTGCTGGCCATGACGCTGTTCAACCAGATGCTCGGCTCCATCCCGAACTTCAACCGAGGCGCCGTGATCGCCGTCGTGATGCTGATCCCGTCGATCATCTCGATCATCCTGGTGACCGTGCTGGAGCGCTTCGCGATCCGCTACAACAAGATCTCGCAGGTCGAGCTGCCCAAGGGCAAGAAGCGCGACTGGCTGTGCGGCATCGGCTCCATCGTCACCCTGGTGTGCGTGCTGTCCCTGTTCGCCGTGATCATCCTCATCCCGTTCGTCTCCGAGTGGCCGTTCAACACCAGCTTCACGTTCAGCCACATCACCGCGCTGTTCACCGATTCGGAGCTCACGCAGGTGTACACGAACTCGCTGTACGTGGCCGTGATGAGCGCCATCATCGGCTGCCTGTTCGCCTACGCGGCCGGCTTGGTCACCTCCCGCTCCAAGCTGCCGAACTGGGCCCGCCGCACGGTGGACGCGATGAGCTCGATCATCAACACGGTCCCCGGCATGGTCCTGGGCATCGCGTTCCTGTTCGTCTTCTCCGGCACCTCGCTGCAGAACACGTTCTGGATCCTGATCGCGGCGAACATCGTGCACTACTTCGCCACCCCGTACCAGATGATCAAGGACTCGCTCACCAAGATGAACGGCTCGTGGGAGACCACGGCCAAGCTCATGGGCGACAACTGGATCAAGACGATCGTGCGCGTGGTCACGCCGAACGCCCTACCGACCATCCTGCAGGTGTTCAGCTACTACTTCGTCAACGCGATGGTCACGATCTCCGCCGTGGTCTTCCTGACCGGCGCCCGCACGCAGGTGATCACCACCAAGATCTCCGCGCTGCAGCACGTGGCGAAGTTCGATGAGATCTTCGCGCTGTCCCTGCTGATCCTGGTCACCAACCTCGTCGTCAAGGGCCTCACCGCCTTCCTGACCCGCGACCGCAGCCGCGAGAAGGCCAAGGCCGCCGTCAAGGTGAAGGCCCCGCAGGTGGCCGTCGCCTCCGCCGCGGTCCGTCCGGACGCCCGCCAGACCGCGATCGAGCAGACCGGCGCCTCCGGCAACCCGGACTTCCCGCTGCCCACCTCCGGCAACCGCAAGGCCCGCAACATCTTCACGGGCGCGCTGTCCGCCGTGCTGGCCGTCCTGCTGGTGGCGTTCGGATTCGGTGCGACCGCCTCCTCCGCCAACGGCCAGGTGGTCATCTACACCAACGCCGACGACGAGGCGATCGTGGCCTTCCAGAACGCGCTGGACAACAACGGGTTCAAGAACCAGTACATCATCCAGAGCTTCGGCACCTCCGAGCTCGGCGGCAAGATGCTGGCCGAGGGCAAGGCGCTCGAGGCGGACATGCTGACGATGAGCTCCTACTACGTCGATTCCGCACAGGACCGCAACCACATGTTCGCGGATCTGACGGACGTCAAGTCGAAGCTGCTGGGCACCTCGGAGAACTCCAAGGCTCCGGCGTACCGCTCCCCCACCACCGCGCAGGAGGGTGCGATCATCGTCAACACCAAGACGATCGCCGAGGCCGGCGTCCCCGAGCCCAAGAGCCTCAAGGATCTGGCCGATCCGAAGTACAAGGGCCTGATCTCCGTGCCGGACATGGAGGGCTCCTCCACCGGCTGGCTCATGGTCCAGGCGATCGCCGACGCCTACGGCACCGGCGACGAGGGCAGGAAGATCCTCACGGACATCTACCGCAACGCCGGCCCGCACCTTGAGCAGTCCGGTTCCGGCCCGCTGAAGGCCGTGCGCTCGGGCGAGGTGGCGATCGGCTTCGGCCTGCGCCACCAGGCCGTGGCGGACAAGGCCAAGGGCCTGCCGATCGACTTCGTGGATCCGACCGAGGGCAACTACGCGCTGACCGAGTCGGTGGCGGTGCTGGACAAGGGCCGCGCCACCAACCCGAAGGCGCAGCAGATGGCCGCCGTGATCATCGACAAGGGCCGCGCCGAGCTGCTGCAGACCTACCCGACCCCGCTCTACCAGGGCGAGAAGGCCGCGTCGAACGCCTCGAAGAACCCGAAGAACTTCCCGAAGCCCCTGACGGTTGACCTGCTCCAGGAGCATCAGGACTTCTCCTCGGCCTGCAAGCGCGTCGCGCAGGACGAGTAGTCCGCCGAGGTAGCCGCCGCCTGTCCGGGCCAACCAGTCCGGGCCGACCAGTCCGGGCGGGCGGGCCCCTCCCAAACGCTGGTGACGATGTGGGCACAACGGGTGTCCATTGTGCCCACATCGTCACCAGCCCCGCAACCGCAACCGCCCCCTTACGCCAACTACAAATGACACTCCATTGGTCTTTTGTAGACTACGTAGATTTACCAAAAACTTCATAGTTTATTAGAATCGCGCCCGGAAAGTTCCGGAACAGCGCTCTTCCAACCCCCAAGAAAGGAAGCAATGATGAACACCGAATACAAGCTTCTCACCCCCGGTCCGCTGACCACCACCCGCACGGTCAAGGAGGAGATGCTGTTCGACCACTGCACGTGGGACGAGGACTACCAGCAGATCACCCAGAAGATCCGCCGCCAGCTGCTCGAGCTCGCCCACTGCAACGCCGACGATTACACCGTGGTGCTCATGCAGGGATCCGGCACCTTCGGCGTGGAGAGCGTGCTCACCTCCGTGATCGGCAAGGACGAGAAGGTCCTGCTGTGCACCAACGGCGCGTACGGCGATCGTCAGGCGGACATCTGCCGCCACGCCGGCATCGCCTTCACCCAGTACGCCGAGCCGTACGACCGCATCCCGGACGCCGCCAAGGTGGCCGAATACCTGGACGCCGACCCGTCCATCACCCACGTGTCCATGATCCATTCCGAGACCACCTCCGGCCTGCTCAACGACATCGAGGCCGTGGCCCGCGTGGCCAAGGCGCACGGCAAGACCTTCATGGTGGACGCCATGAGCTCCTTCGGCGGCGTGGACATCCCCGTGGCCGACTGGGGCATCGACTTCCTGGTCTCCTCCGCCAACAAGTGCATCCAGGGCGTGCCCGGCTTCAGCTTCATCATCTGCAACAAGGCCAAGCTCGAGGACTCCAAGGGCAAGGCGCGCAGCCTGTCCCTGGACCTGTGGGACCAGTGGAACACCCTGGAAAAGGCCAACGGCAAGTGGCGCTTCACCTCCCCCACCCACGTGGTGCTCGCCTTCTCCAAGGCGCTGGATGAGATGTTCGCCGAAGGCGGCATCCCGGCCCGCTCCGCCCGCTACACGCTCAACAACGAGCTGCTGATCGCCCGCATGAAGGCCCTCGGCTTCCGCCTGTTCCTGCACGACCACCAGGGCCCGATCATCACCACCTTCCTCTACCCGCAGAACACCAAGTTCGACTTCCACGACATGTACGAGTTCATCAAGGAGCGCGGCTACGCCATCTACCCGGGCAAGCTCACCGACGAGGAGACCTTCCGCCTGGGCAACATCGGCGAGATCTACACCGATGACATCGAGAAGGTGACCGAGCTGCTGGCCATGTACATGGGCGAGCGCGGCCTGCTCGAGCCCGCCACCGGCTCCGCCTCCGTCCCCGAGGCGATCGCCGCCATGGACGCCGCCGGTGCCCCGATCAAGGCCGCCGCCCCCGTCACCGTGAAGCTCACCGCGTGAGCCGCAGCCGATCGAATCCAATCTTGCTGAAAGGAACAACCATCATGACCAGCACCCGTTTTGAGGCCGTCATCTTCGACTGGGCCGGCACCACCGTGGACTATGGCTGCTTCGCCCCCGTGCGCGCCTTCCAGGAGGCGTTCAAGGAGTTCGGCATCGAGCCGACCATGGACGAGACCCGCAAGCCGATGGGCATGCTCAAGCACGACCACATCTCCACCATGCTGCACATGGACCGCATCGCCCGCGCCTGGGAGGACGCCCACGGAGCCGCCCCCACCGAGGCCGACGTGGACAGTGTGTACGCGCACTTCGAGCCGAAGCTGCTGTCCATCCTCGACCAGTTCGCCACCCCCAAGCCGGGCGTGGTGGACACCGTTGCGACCTTGCGCGAAATGGGCCTCAAGATCGGCTCCACCACCGGCTACACGGACAAGATGATGGAGATCGTGGTCCCCAAGGCCGCCGAGCAGGGCTACGCGCCGGACTTCTGGATCAGCCCGGACGGCACCGACGGCTTCGGCCGCCCCTACCCGTACATGGTGTTCGAGAACCTCAAGACCCTGCGCGTGACCGATGTGCGCAAGGCCGTCAAGGTGGGCGACACCCTCTCCGACATCCGCGAAGGCAAGAACGCCGGCGTCTTCACCGTGGGCGTGACCGAGGGCAGCTCCCAGATGGCCCTGAGCCAGGACGAGTTCGAAGCCCTGTCCGACGCCGACAAGGCCGCCGCCCGCACCGCCGCGCGCAACGCCTTCACTGCCGCCGGCGCCGACGCCGTGATCGACACCATGGCCGAGCTGCCCGCCCTCCTGCGCCAGATCGCGTGAGCTTTCCGTCATCCTGAGCGGTCCTTGGCGGGTCCTCCGTCATCCTGAGCGTAGCGCGTAGCGCGAAGTCGAAGGATCCTTAACCTTGTGCGTAAAGTTAAGGATCCTTCGACTTCGCGCTACGCGCTACGCTCAGGATGACGAAAAGCGCATTCCCCTCATGACACACCGCGGGCAGCGGTTTTCACATGCTTCGCGGCATTATTCCCCGGCATCTGTCTGTGATGCGGGAAGCCGCCGATACGCGGATTCGAAGGCATCGCGGATCTTGGACCCGATGCCTCGGAATCCATACACCGCACGGGTCTCCTCGAACAGCCACGCTTTGCCGCCATCCGGACGATCCCGAAGAATGCACTGCATGACGAATGAGAGCTCCTGGGTGCTGATGAATTCGATCTCCCGATGCCGTATGATGCGGAATGGGAAGCCCTTGCCCTTCGGAGGAGAATAGAAGCCATCCTTCCCTTGCCGGATTCGTTCGCCGCACTGCTTCAAGCAAACCGTCAGCAATCCGTCAAGCACGCCCTGACGAATGCCGGCACGCCGCAGCACGGCAGCCAGCTGCCGGCTCAGCATGGCACGGCAGATCGGGAACTGCATATACACAAGTTTGATAATGACGTCCGTTAGCCAATCCTCAACACTGTCATAGTCTCGGCGCAACGGCAGATCCTTCACCGCTACGGGTTCCGCATACCGCAGATGATACCGTTCGCCGTACGTGGTGATCGTGCGTCTGCGATCGCCCAGATCGGGGTCTCCCGTGTCCTGAATATCCTGAACATCCTCGGATTCGGCTTCCCCACCGTCAACGTCTGCGGAATGCTCGGGGATGGATTCCGTCACGGTTTGCGCTTGTTCGTTCTCCGATGCCGCCACCATCATGCTTTGCCAGACGGATGCCGTCTGCGTACCCATAAGCAGCGAATGCTGCGTGGGAACGACCACATCGTGTTCGATGGTCGCCAGACCGGAATCCACTATCACTTGGAATGCCTGATCCACGAGCGCGCTGTTACCCATATCTCTGCCGCTCCACTCGTAGATGCGATCCAACTGGGTTTCGATCACGCTTCTTCTCTTGCCTTCGGGGAAGAACGAGAGCTGCCGTATAACGAAGGCGACTTCCTCGGCGCTGATGTCTTTGACGCCTCTGCCCCGTATGATGCGGAACGGCACGTCCACAGGCATGGGATAGCAATAGCCCACCACACATGCAATGTGCCGCTTCGTGACAAGGTATTCCAGAGCCCCCGCAACACGGCGACGCGCATAGGAAGCGGAGTAACCTTTTTCGCGCATGAGCGGGATGACCTGTCGATTCAGCAGATCGACCGATAGCGGGAATTCGTTGGCCACCAGCATGAGCACCGTGGATTGCAGCCATGCCACGTCAGATTCTCCATCTGACTGCTTCGGAATGTCTGATTCGTTGAGCAGATTGCCGTATTCAAGGAGCGAATACTCCGCTTCCATTTCATAGTCGGCGATGCCCTTGGCATGGCGCGCATGGCGCGCATGATGCGTGTCGGAAATGGATTCATCCGTTGCCGGAGTACTGTCGGCTAAAGAGGGTTCGGGCTCGGCGCGGTCCGTCGATTCATCGGGATCGTCCGTTCCGGACGCGCCACGTCCGCCTTCGTCTCCCTTATCCTGCCGCGAAACGTCCGGCTCCGAAGCATCCGCGGCAAGCGCGTCGCGCATCCGCGTCAGCTCTGTCAGATGGGAGTACACCGGCGCCATGGCCGATTCCGGGTCCAGATAGTAATCCAATGCGGCAAGGCGCACGAAATGCCATCCCAGTCGTTCGAGCACACGTTGCTTGGCAATGTCCATGGAGAACTGTTCGGCGGTTTTGCTCTCGTCACCGTCGCATTCGATCGCCAGCCGCTGCCCCTGCCCCAGGTCAACCACGCAGTCGATCGCATACCTGCCGACTCGGTATTGGGCGCGCAGCTCATCCCGGTAACCATGCGCGGTAAGGTTCTCGATCACGTCCCGTTCGAAATCGGTATGCGCCGTCGCCATGGGACTGCTGTCAGGTTCCTCCACCGCGTAGTCACGGATGTATTCGATCAGCCCCCGCCTCAGATCGTTGGCGTTCAGCGCCGCGGGATCCATGGAATAGAACGCCCAGAGCTGGTTCTTGGCACGGGATGCCGCGACGTTCATCCATTGGGCGTCGCTGATGCGCGTGGCGGCATAGGCGTGGCCTCCTGCGGCATCGGTGACGAAGGACAGGAATATGACGTCTCGCTCATCGCCCTGGAATGCGGGAGGGTTGCCTACGCGCAGCCGCCTTTTCGCGTATTCCTCCGCCCCTATGGCCTCGATGATCCTGTCGCTGACGATTTTCTGGTGCGCCTCGCTGCTCATGAGCGTCACGACGCCGAACGTCATGCCGTCGTAATGGGCGTCGGCGCAGCATGCGCGGATCTGTTCGGCAATGGCCTGCGCCTCGCTGAAGTTAACGGTGTCCTTGCCGAACTTCTGCACATGGGCGTTCGCCACGCGCACGGCCCGCAGCGGAGAGCCGATCTCGGGATGGTCGCGCTCGCGCAGCGGGAAGATCTGACTGTCGTAGAAGCGATTGGAGTAGTCGATGATCTCCGGCACGCACCGGAAATGCTCGCGTAGCATGATCTGTGACTGGAACACGCGGTTCGAGAGCGAATACAGCGATTCGTCGAACGTCAGGAGGGACTTGCCGAGGAAATCGGGAATGTACTGCTCCTGCAGCTTCACCATTTTGTCCACGCTCTTGAAGGCGTTGGACGGTGAAGTCTGCTTGTCGTCGCCCACGATCACGGCCTTTCGCGCCAAGGCCAGCACGCCCACCGACAGCAGGTCGCACTGCGACGACTCGTCCACGATGATCACGTCGAACAGCTGGGATACCGCCGGATCGAAGTTGTCCATCACCTTGTGCAGCGGCATGATCCATACCGGCATGGCATTCATGGCTTGAGGTATGGCCCGTCTGGCGGTGGTCAGATAGTTGCCCGCGTTTTTGCCAGTTCCTTTGCCGTAGCGTTTCATCGCATCAAGCCAGATGTTCAACGCCGTGCGGTCGTCCGGGTTACGCGTGAGTTTCAGGTACATGCGGGAAGCGAGGCTCACCGCCGCCACCGTCGCCTTGCGCCGTGTTTCGCTGACGGTTCTGGATTCGTCGATCCACGGTCCGGTTTCCGTTTCGCGCGAGATTTCCGCAAGCCATGCGCAGGCCTGCGCCAGACGCCAGGCGAGCGTGTAATCCTGTTCGGATTCGCAGACGGCCTGCTTGCCATGGGATGCCATGATGGCATCGGCCCATTGCGGAGCCACTGCACCCAGACGATCGTGCAGGGTCTGCAAGCGTGCGGCATCCCGCGCCACGCCTGCCAGACGCACCGCCTCGTCAAGTGCGCGCTGCCAGCCTTCGTAATCCTTGGCATGAAGGCATTCGTTCAGAGATCGCCAGAGATGTGATTCTCCGGCTCCTGCGTGCCCATCCAGCAACCGTTGCACGTCGTCGAGCCGCTGCGCGAGTTCCTGCTCGCTGCGCCGAGCCACCGACGATTCCAGCGCTTCAACAGCGTGGCGCAACGCATCGAGATCGGCGACCGGATCCCCAAACGGGAAATACGGGCGCAACAACCGTTGCGCCGGAGCATAGCGCTCATGCCACCATGCGTTGATGGCGGACGTTCTCTTCGTCAGACTGGCCAAAGCCATCAGGTATGACCCGTTGAACTCCGGGACGGGAATGGGCAGGCCTGCAAAGGTCTGCTGCACCAGTACCGGAAGCGCCGACTGCCGTTGCCGGCTTTGGATGTATGCCGCGACCAATTGCAGCTCATCAGCAGTCTGCGGCGTATAGCCGTCCACCGTTACGGATTCGCCGAATTCGCGCAGCTCCTTGTTGAGGAAGCGCGGCAGTCGCTTGCCCTGACGTGCTCGTTGCGTCCACTGTTCGAGCAGATCGAGCTGGTCCTTCGGATTGCCGTCCGGAACGGACACGGTGTGCCCCAGCAGACGGCCGGACAGCTGCATGCATGAGTCCAACTGATCCTGCAGCAGGGCAAGGCTGCTGCGCAGCCATTCGCGGTGCTCGGGGCTGTCGCGCAGCGTTGCTCCAAGCTCTCGCTCCCATGGTCCGTCCAGTGCCGTGAGTTCCGCGAGCAACGGGCGTACGATCTCTACGACGGATTCCACGTGTTCCACGGGCGAGGCGTCGATGGCATGCATGTCCAGACCGCTGTGCGCAAGGTGTTCCACGCTGGTTCGGATCCGTTCGAGCTTCGCATGCAGCGATGCCAGTTCCGCTCCGGTGGGCAGCACGGACGGGTTCGGCAGGTTCAGGGAACTTTCCCTGGCGTCGTCGTCCCGTATGCGACTCGCGAGTGCAACATATTCGCTGTATTCGTTCCAGGGCAGCGGCACGGACGCGGATGACGGCACATGGTCCGGAACGACGTTGTGCGCCGCGTTCGCCGTCACCCATTGGGCGACGCGGGCTGCAGTCAGGGAGCCTTCCGTGGTTTCGAACTCGTCCATCTGACGCTCGAGGCACTGTGCGAGGCCGCGGTTCAGCTCGGCAAGCCTGCCGTCCGCCGCATCGATGGTTCGGTTCAGTTCGTCGAGGCGTCGGCGCGCGTCGTCAACGTCCAGATCCGTCAGGGAATCCTGCATGCGCTGCACGGAAAGGCGCAGCATTTCGGCGTCGGCCACGGAGTCGCCGATCGGTGCCACCGCAAGGTCCTGGATTTCCTTCGGCATCTTGTTGTGCAAGACGGCAAGTGCCTGCGCTTTCTCCGCGGTGACGAGCACGCGCTTGCCCTGCGCCAGCAGGTGGGAGATCAGGTTGACGATGGTATGGGACTTGCCTGTGCCGGGAGGCCCCTGCACGGTGACGCCCGAATTGCGGTCAAGCTGGCGCACGATGCGTCGCTGCTCGTCGTTGGCGGGCAACGGCATGAGCAGCCGGTCGGCATGCTCGTCGTCGTGTTTGTCACCCACGGCAGCCCGTACCGTGCTAACATCGCTGAACATCGAGGAGAACGCCTCGGGCAGGTAGTCAGATGTCTGCAGCTTTCTGGACAGCCCTTCGTAGAACGCGCTCGTGTTGTCCACGCGCTTGCGCATCAGCAGGCACCATCCTCGCTGCAGCACGGGTTCGTTCCCCGGCTTGATGTCCAGAGTATCGTTGATGCGCGCAGCGGTTCCCAGTTGACTGACGATGACGCGCCTCAGCTCGTTCGACTCTGTTTCGTCCCATACGTCGGCAGGATGGTCGTTGAAGGTGTCCTGATACCGGGCGAGCAGGTTGTAGCCAAGCAGATCCGCGCCCTCGAACGGCGCCACGGACATCCGTGATGGCCCGGTTGCCTCGACGAGTATGGTGCCCGTACTTTCCTTGAAGATCATGTGGGCGCCGGTCAACACCAAGGGGTAGTCGACAGCATGCCGTCCCGACCAGGTGAGGATGCAATGGCCAAAGAGCAGCTCCACGTAATCCGCGTCCTTGTCCAACCGCAGATACATGTTGAACAGTTTCTGATAGAGGTCCAGCGCCGCCTCCAGCGGTTTCACGCTGGTCTTCCACTGCGCCCACACGGTTTCCCGCCACGTCGCAAACGCCTCACGAACGTGTTTCGTCTCCGCTCGAGCTTTGAATGCGTCCGCCGAGGGGTGCGGAGTCCCGAGTTCGCATGCCGCTTCCAGTTCGTCGAAGCGTTGGTTCAGCTTTGGCGTCTGCGTGCTCCTGACAATGGTGAGACGATTGATATACGGTTCCAGCGTCGGGGGGACATCAACAGGCTTGGGCTTGCTCGGCTGTCTCATGGACAGCCACGTACGGTCAGTGCCCAAAGGCCCTACGCTCACCAGATTCGATCGGTCGGGAATCTGCGAGGACAGGATGAATGCTTCGCTGTTTTCCAGCCGACGCGGAGTCCGCGTGGCGAAGGTCTGCGCCACAGCCGCAAGATAGTCCAGAAAGCGGCTTCCTCTGTCCTTGAGGATCGCCCGCGCCTGTTGCTGCTCCGATTGCTGATCTGATTCCTGTAGCATGTTATTCCTCCTCGAACCCGGAGTTGCCGAGTTTCAGGGTTTTGGCGCTGGCGTCGATGATGCGGATGGTGTTGTCGTCGAATCCGCCCGGCATTTCGGCATGGATCTCCAGACTGAGGGAGATGCTCGCACCGGCATACTTGAGCTGGTCGAGGATGCCCTCGTTGATGCGTGCGAGGTCACGGCTGAACCAATCCGGGTCGAGCTCGGCGGTGGCGTAGTAGCGCCTTTTCCTCGCCGGAGCCGGTTCACGGAACGGATCGACCGCGTCCGCCGGTTCAACCGGCTGGGAGCCGGGCGTGGCATGCTTCGGTCGCCGCACGGCGGGTTCGGCGGGCTGCTCCTTGATGCGAAGCAGGCTTTCGGCTTCCCGTTCGGCCTTGACGGCCTCCAGATCGGCCAGTGCCGTATCCCAGTCCACGATGAGCATGGAGTCGGTCACCTGCACCACGGCCTGTGCCGTGTCCGTCACGCCGGGGACGATGAGGTTCTGGAAATGCCCCGATTCATACCGTCCGGAGGCAACCGCGAAGCGATCGTCAGGCGTCAGCATGGCACTGGGCGCATCCTCGATGGCATGGTCGAATACCTCACGGTCGACGAGTCGGGGCATGTACGGGAACCGAGTGATGCACTCCCACACGGTTTTCACTGGCAGCACGCCGTCGGTGAACGCGGACAAGAGATACTTGCGCATGTCCTCTCCCAGCGAGCTGGAGGCGTAATGCTCGACGAGCATGTCGTCGGTCGCCAGTTTGCTGCCGGTGCGCTGCGCCATGGAGTCGCCGCCGCTGTCGGGGATGCGGACGTCGGACAGGCGGTACGCGCTCCTGGCGTCGATCTGTTCGGGATATACGCACCAGCAGTAGGCGTTGCGAATGCGATCGTTCAACGTCCTGTCGAATCCTGCCATCGCGTTCCTAGCCTGTTCGATCTGCTGATGGGTCAGGTTGAGCTGCACCTCGCTGTCGGCCACGCGCTTCCAGCCGAGATAGGAGCGTGCCGCGTCCTCGGTGAAGGTGAGCTGACTGCGGTCGGCCGCGAGGAACACGAGCATGTTGCGGTTGGATCGCTGCGCCGAACCGCGATGCTCGATCGCGTCGCGCACCCACTGCTTGGCTTCGGAGGTGTCGCTTTCGCCCTTGGTGATCGTCCAACGGGGATGCAGGATGACGAGCGTGGCCTGATCGGTGTCCGGAATACCGTCTGTGCCTTCCGGGGCAATGCAGACGCGACGGAACTTGCCGCGCTTGCCCGCCAGCCCTTCCGGCTGGAGCCGGGAGACGATCTCGTTGTAGACGCTCGCCGGGTCTTCACGCAGCCGTTCCGCATAGTCACGCGCGGTCTTGGTGATGGACGGCTGGAGACTATACCGGTATGCGGAACCCTCCGCAAAGAAGTATGTGGAGCGCTGTTCCAGCTGGCTGACGGCGGTACCGAAGTTGCCGGGAACGTCGCCGGGCATGGCGGTGCCAAGCCACACATGCTGAACTCCCAATCCACGGTTGGGCAGGCCGGCGCGAGGCGCAGAACCCATGAACACGGTCCGCGCCACGCGCTGGGTCAGCACACGCTGGCCAAGCGCGGGACGGTCGTTGTCGATCTGCGCGGCCGTGGACTGCGGTCCGGACACGTCAGTGTCAATGATGGCCTTCCACGAGTCGGGCAGATACTGGGCAAGGTTCGAGTAAACGGTTTCGGAATCCAACGGCACGTTGCCGGACAGGATCAGCGGGCTTGAGTCGTTTGACGCCCACAGTTCATGGATAATGGACGACACCAGTGTCAGCACGCCGCGTGTACGCTGGAAGTTCTCCAAACTCGACCAGTCCTCATACAAGCGGTCCAGCAGTTCGGGGTGCAACGGATACGAGGACCGGATGCGTTTGTCGTAATCGGAGCTCGTCACTTCTGCAGGGTACGATTTCGGCTCGGCGCGATACATGGCCATGAACTGTTTGGCCGTGAGCGCTATCTGCGCTTGTGCCTGCGCGTCCGGCTCCTCGAACAGGCGCTTGCGTACGATCTCGAAAGACTCGTCGCGCGTAGAGGGACGCCACTGGTCGGCTTTGCGGCGCACGATCATCTGCAGACGCTTCAGTGCCTCCTGACCGTTCTCGCCACCCACTTCCATGTTGGACGCCTTGCCACCGTCCTCGGATGCGGGGATGGAGACCACCAGCATGCAATGGGGCACCGAGGCGGCCGCTTCGGTCAGGGTCTGGGCGAATGTGAACTGGTCGTCGAATGTGCCTGCGGGCAGATCGTCACGGCCAACGAGCTGACGGGCGTATGCGACCCATTCGTCGACGAGGATCAGGCACGGGCTGTACCGGCGCAGCAGCTGGTCGAGGGAATCCGCCGGCGGTTTGCCAGCCTGGTCATTCTCGGCGACCATGGCGTAGCCTTCGACACCGCCCAGTTGCCATGCGAGCTCTCCCCAGATGGTGTGCACCTGCGTTCCGTCGGGTTTGACGCTAGGCTTGGCGACGTTGAGCTGCGTGCCGACGATGGCCGCGCGATGCACTAGTCCCGGAGCCCATGCTTGGATGCCGAGCCCGGCGACGAGGTTCTGCACGTCGGATGACAGATCCACCACCGACTTCTCACCGAACATATGGTACAGGGCGAGCAGCGAGTGGGTTTTGCCACCGCCGAAGTTGGTCTGCAGGTTCACCACGGGAGAACCGCTATTATCCCCCACCAGCCTGCGGATGGCGCGCGTGAGCAGGTCGCGCAGGCCTTCGGTGAGGTAGGTCCGGTTGTAGAACTCCACCGGGTCTCCGTAGGCGTTGCCGGGCACGCACGCGGTCTTCGAAACCGCCACATCGTAGAGATTCGCAGCGAACTCGGATGCGGTGAACCGACCGCTGGCAACGTCCTCGTGCGGCGCGATGACCTCGCGCCACGGCTTCATGCCCTGCGTGGCATCCACGGACAGGATCTTGCGCTGGCTCACCTTGCGCGTGTGGTCCTCGTACACGGTGCGCTGCAGCGTGTCGCGCAACTTGCGCACGTCCGCCGCGGAATCCGGGGCATTGACCGCGTTGAGCAGCAGCTCGATGGTGCTCAGGGCGCGAATGGCCTCGTCGGACGTGAACGGCTCCAGATGCGCCCACTGGTTGCGCGTTTCACGCAGTTCGGATGCGTACGACTGCTGTGCACGCGAGAGGATGTCGTTGAAGTTGCGCCCGTACTCGGTGATGGCATGCAGCTGCACCTGTACGTCCGTCTTGCTCATCTTGCGCAACGGCGATCCATACTTCTGCTGCTCGGCGAGCGCCCATGCGTCAGGCCAATCCAATGTGCCGTAGACCTTGGTCATCACCTCGTCGACCGGGTCGACCAGCCCTTCGGACAGGAAGTCGAACGCCTTGCCTACACGGTCCCTGTTGTTGATCGCCATGATGGAACTCCTTTATCCCCAAATCCTGTGTATTGCCGTTCACACGTCCAGTTCGCCCTGCAGCACGACAGTTTCCTTCGCCGCCATGAGCGAGAGATCGTCCCACATGGAGACAAGGTTGTTGAAGCGGATGGCACCTTCAGTGTCCTTGCGCTTCTCGGCCTCGTGGTACATGCGGAATCCCAGTGCACGAATGCTGTCCAGAGGCAGCAGCTCCCCGGCTTCGGCCATGACGGGTGCCACCTTGTCCACGCCTTTGGCATCGAGGATGCCGGCCATGCGGATGCACGCCTCCCACAGGCTCACATGGTCGTCCTGCAGCGGATGCCAGTTCGTATCGTCCATCTCCGCTGGGGTCAGGAGCCGCGACTTGCCTCCGGCGGCCTCGAACATGCCGCCGCGAACCAAGGCGTCGGGCGAGGTGCCGCAGGAGCGGGCCAGCTGGTCGGCCATGCCTGTGTTCTCCTGCTCCCAGCCGTACGACTGATACCATTTCACGGCGAAGCGCGTGTCCGGGTCGTAATCGGAGTCGGTGTCGCCCATGACCTCGTCGACGGTGCGGTTGATGATCTCCAACGCCTTCTGCACCGGCATGTCGGTGCCGTCAGCCTCGCGGATGCGCGCGTAACGCGAGTACACGCTGATGCCGGGGCCGATCGCCGCCTGATTGAGGTCCACCGGGTCGATGCCGGACGCCATCAGAGTTCTGAGTTCCTCGGTGAGTTCGGAACGCAGCAGGCTGTTGAAGATGCGCATCGTGACCGACGGCGCATCCTCCGGACGCGGGCGGCAGGCGAGAACGATGGAGGAGGCAAGCGCGTTCGTGCCGACGCTGATCATACGTCCGCCTCGCTCACTGCGTACCGGCCATGTGGCGGTGATCTCCCAGCCCGCCTTGATCAGGCCATCGAGCAATGCGTACCAACCTGTTGAAGTACCGCTTTTCTCATCCTGCTGCTTATAGGCGTAGTAGACGGTCATCGGCACGCTGGTGTTCGCGGTCTCGCGGATATGCGCGAACACATGGTTGAACCCGTCCACGAAGAATTCGGCCGCTCCCTCCCTACCGCCGTGACGGTACGGGTTGGCGACCAGCTCCTGCGCCTTGGGCGTGAGCGTGGTGCGCACCGTGGACGGGAGCACACCCTTGAGCATACGACGCAGCCATACGTAGAAGTAGTCGGACAGGTCCGAGTAGCCGATGTTGTCGTAGTACGGCGGATCGGTGGACACCACCACGTTCGTGTAGTCGCGCGTGGCTGCATCGGCCTGATGCGCCTCGCACTGGGGATGGGCGGGAACGTTCTGGATGGCCTCAGCAACCCAATTCACATTGCTTGAGAAACTACCTGATGATGATGAAAATGGATTAGCCTCGGCAAAGTCCCATGTCATGGGAATGGCTTGGCGAGCGAATACGTTACGAATCTTCTCACCAATATTCTGCCAACTGGCGATAGACGAGCACCTATCGGTCTGCCGGCTGACGGCGAGGGACAGATACACGCTGATGGCATCCGCATACGCCTGTGCGCTGGTGCCACCCGCATCCAGAGGCTCGCCCTGCGGCAGCCCCTTGGCGAGCGCGTCCTCAAGCACCTGCTCGCGCACCTCGGCCACGGTATCCGCCAATGTCGTCAACACCGTCAACTGCCGGTTGGTGAACAGATCCGCGAAGGTACACATACCGTATTGCGGAGGCGAGAACCAACGTGGATTCTCGGCAATGGGCACGTCAAGGCCAGCATCTTCTATACGCGGAACATTCGCGGCATCAATTTGCAAGGCATCCGGCGAACAATACAGACGTCCACGATTGGTCTCGGCAACTACGCCAATGAGCACCGCTCCGAGTCGTCCCGCCTCTCCTTCTTCACGCACATAGTCATACGTGAATGGAGTGCCATCGACAATGGACCTGCCACCCTTACCATTTTTGATGGTCCACTCGTCATCCCCCTTCGGCCCATCGGCATTATGCTGCACCTCATACCGAATCGATCCATCATCCTCGACTATGGGCTTGATCCACGCCTCGTGGCCCTTTTTCTTGCTGAGCCACCACGAGCGCACGAGCGGCACCTGCACCGGGTTGGCCGGGTTCGGGTTGGTGACGGTGCGCGCCCAGATCCACGCGATGACGGCGTGTTCATTTCCCTGATCGTCCGTGACTTTGGGGTAAAGATGGCCCACCTTGGCGAACATCTTGTCACGCAGCAGCTGACCGTAATAACGGATGTCGTCGGCCATGCCCTCGGCACGGTCGACAGCGGACACCTCGGACTCCGGATTGACGGACGCCTGCCCGCGGAATCGCGCCGGGAAATCGATGAGCGCCTTGTTAAGAATAACCGGCAGCGGATTCAGATCAGAGGCATGAGCCTCCAAGCCCAACCGTTGCGCCTCCAATGGAATGGAGCCGCCGCCCGCGAACGGGTCCAATACCGCAAGCCCCCCCCGCACGATTCCGTGATCAGGCGGTTGGCCTCGCGGTACAGCTCGGCGTCGGTGACGTTCTCCCAGCGGGCGAGCCGTTCCATCAGTTGGTGCAGACGGCTGCGCTCGGCGTCCTGCGCCTCCGCCGTGGGGAATCGGTCCGGGTGCGCGGACGGGTCATCGACCAGCTGTGCGAACAGGATGGAACGCGTGGTGGCCAGAGGCCGGCGCGCCCAGTACAGGTGCAGTGTGGACGGCAAGCCATGCCGAAGCGACTTCTCGCGGGCGGACTCCTCATTGATCTTCTTGAGCGGAATGCCGGTCTCAATGAGCTTCTTCCTGCGTGGCGTATCCGTCATGGCTCTACTCTCCTATTACTTTCTATCCGTTCTATTGTATGCAAACCAGACAATGTTACGAAGTAACCTTGATCGGCGCGTACCCCCGATCCCAGTAGTCGGCCCACTGTTCATTGAACGATCGCGTGGAGGACGCGGGGCTGATGTGGTCGAACGCATGCGCCACGTACCGAATGGCGTCATGCTCCGGCCCGTCCGGACTGACACGCACCAGGGCGAGGCGATGCCGGTCCCCCTGCGATTGGGCCAACGCCACCTCGTTGGCGGTCACGGTGAACGTATCCGCCTCGGGCAGGTCAATGCGCCCCTTGACCTCGATGAAGTGCACGTAACCCTGCCAGTCAACGGAACGGATGTCGAACCCCTTGTTGTTGTGCGGCATCTCGGTGGGCGCATTGCCGAGCAGCTCCTCCATGCGCATGGTCAGGGCGACCGCCCGCCGGTCCACTTCCTCGGTGTTCCGCGCGAACGGTCTGGACGCCGCCTCGTTGTCGTTCGCCCCGATGACGATGAGACGTTCGGGAACCACCAGCGCCATGCCGCGCATCACCGCAGGCTTGGCACGAAGTCGCACGTCCTCGCTCAGATCCCGCTCGCGCCGGTCGAGCCGCTCCTCCATCTCCCGGGCGCGCTTGAGGGCAAGGCCGGAGGTCATGCGCCCGCCCCGCCTGCCGTTCCGCTCGTCATCACGCAGCTTGTTGTACTCGCCGTACCAGTAGTCGATCTCCGCGTTCAACCGACTCCTGACCTGTACGAGCACATGTTCGTTCTCCACCGTCCGGCGCGCCTGCAGCTCGGCCAAGCGAGGCTTGGTGCCCCGCTCGTATGCCATACGGCGCATCGCATCGGCATGGTCGTCATGCAGCCACGGAGCGGCGAGCAACGATTCGATGTTGCCGCGTTCCTCGTCCCGCGGACCGTCGTAATCCAAGTACGGCGGCGCTTGGGAGAATGCCGGCTCGCCGTGTTCGCCGAGCTGAAGGTAGTCGAAATGCCTGGAGACGGCGCTGCCCTTCGCATCGATGATGGTCTGTTCAGCGGCAACCATCAGAATAGGCTCGTCAGGTTGCGTATCCGTACGGTCTACGAACACGGTTCCTCGGTCCAAGGCCTCGCCGTACCTGTCGATGACGAAATCAACGACGGCGTCGAGTAGCGGCACACCCGGCGCAACCAGCACCGCATCCGGGCTGCCGTGGCCGAGATGCGTAAGGCCCGGATCGAAGGTAATGCGCTCATATGCGTCCACAACCATCCGATGACGGTCAATCCGCTCCGCACGTCTGCGAATGGCGGACGGCACATGGGTCAGCTCCCACCGGTTGGTTTCGCGCTGCCGTGCCGTGCCACCAAGCCGCTGGAAAGCCGGCAGGAAGAACGCGGAGATGAAACCCGGCTGGAGCTTGCGTTCGCGGGTCTTCTCCATGAGCTCGCGAACCTCGCGCACGTCAAGGCTCGGGTACATCTCCGGATGGGCGGACCGTTCCGCAATGAGCTCGTCCAGTTTCTGTCTCACGCCGCTGTCGATGACCCGGTCGAGTCTGGCCTGCACCTCGGGGTCATCGCCATACCGGATGGCCTGCAGCATCAGGTCCTTGAGCGGCTTGCCGTCGAACGCCCTGCCGTCGCCCAACACGTTGAACAAACGGCCTCCGTAGGCTTTGCCCATCGTTTCGATCTTGCCCAGCAGTTTGCCGTACACCTCGCCCTCGCGAGTGTTCTTCGCCACGAGGTTCCACAGGAAACAGGTGCGTTTCTGTCCGATGCGGTGAATGCGCCCGAAGCGCTGCTCGATGCGGTTCGGGTTCCACGGCAGATCGTAGTTCACCATCAAGTCGGCTCTCTGCAGGTTCAGTCCCTCGCCGGCTGCGTCCGTGGCCACCAGAATGCGCACGTCGGGGTTGCTGATGAACCGTTCCTGCACGGCCTTGCGCTCGTCGCGGTTCATGCCGCCGTGGATCACCGTCACCGCCTCCGGCCGTCCCAGCAGCGAAGCGATCCGACGAGACAGGTAGTCGAGCGTATCCCTGTGCTCGGTGAACACGATCATCTTGTGCGGTTGTTCGGCGGTGCCGGCATCCAGCACACGATGCTGGAGGATGTCCGTCAACTGTGACCACTTCGCATCCACGCCTGTCATGCGCACCGCCTTGGCCTTACTCACGAGACCGTCAAGCACACCGATCTCCGCGGCAAGCTCCTGCTCGGTGCGCGCGGCCGTGGCCGAATCGACCACCTGATCAAGTTCCAGTTCAAGTCTACCCTGACCGTTCTCGTCGGTTTCATTCCACATGTCTTCATAGTCATCGATGTCGGTCGGCTGGTTGGCCGCCGGCTCGAACATAGTTGCAATGGAATCGGGGTCCTCCCGTAGGCGACGCAGCAGTTCCGACAGGCGATCGCGACGACGAACCAGCGAGCGAAGAATGGCTTCGGGACTGGATGCCAGACGGCGCTGCAGAATCGTCAGGGCGAAGCCGATGCTGTTCGCGCGTCGGCCGTCGGCTTGCAACAGTCTGGCCGCGGCATTCATGCCCGAACGCACGTATTGCGTCACGGCCCGGTACAGATCCGTTTCTCCGGCCGAGAGCTCATAGGCGACGGTTTCGGCCCGGCGTTCGGGAAATAGCGGCTTGCCTTCGAAAGTGAGCAGATCCTCCTTGACCATGCGGCGCATCAGGCCCTGGGTATCGGTGCGGCGGTGACGAGCCGGTTTGTACAGCCCCGCGAACCGGTCACGATCCAACAAGGACATGAACAACTGGAAGTCCCGCTCGTTGCCGGAGTGCGGCGTTGCCGTCATCAGCAGCAGGTTCTCGGCCGTTGCAGCCAGCGTCTCGCCCAATCTGAATCGGCTTGTGCGCTCCACATCGCCATATTGGTTCCGGAAATGGGCGCTCATGCGGTGAGCCTCATCCACGATGGCAATGTCCCACCGGACCTCTCCGATCATGTCCATCAACTCGTTATTGCGCGCAACCTGATCCATGCGGATGATGAGCCGGTCATGGTCGCGGAGCGGATTGCCCGACGGCGACGCAAACCGCATGGACGGGTGGAACACCTCGAAATCAAGCGAGAACTTCTGCGCGAGCTCGTCATGCCACTGCTCCGCCAACCCGCCGGGACACACTATGGCCACGCGCTCGGCGGCCGAACGCAACAGCATTTCCTTGACGTACAGACCCGCCATGATGGTCTTGCCCGCACCCGGATCGTCCGCCAACAGGAACCTTAGTGGCACCTTCGGCAACATATCCTCGTATACGGCGCGAATCTGATGCGGCAGCGGATCGATGTCCGAGGAGTACACCGCCGCCATCGGGTCATACAATGCGGCGTACCTAATGCGCAGCGCCTCCGCCGCCAGCCGGAATTCGTCAGGATCTGCGTCGAACCGCGGTCCGCCATGCTCCGGCTGCACAACCCGCAGACGCGCGATGCCGTCGGATCCGATGATCTCCCTGCCGGTGCCGCCATCGGCCGTCGTATAAAACATGTCCACGGCATCATCGCTCATCGGCATCACGGCCGCTACCGTCACCGATTGGCCGGACACAACGCCGGAAAGGACAAGACCCGGCCTGATGTCGTCAAGTTGCAGCGGTGCATCATTCATCCCGGCATCCCTCCATCATCCCCGCCGATCATTCCACAATACCCGAAACGGCAGATAGCGGGAACGCTGTTTCAGTGCCTTCAGGAACACTAGCCGACCAGCCACTTCAAGGCGTAGACCTGTTCGATGCCCTCGTATGAGGCTGGACGTTCATCATCCAGCGTGATCAGGATCTTCGGATAGTTGACCCGTACCGCGCGCAACGACGACAGCTCCCGTTCCAGCGCATCCGGGTTGCGCACGGATACGCTGACCTGACAGTAACTACGATCTGTCGGTCTTCACGGCGAACCGCCCCGTCATTCTGAGCGAAGTCGAAGGATCCTTGGCCACTGTGCACCAATCACGTGCGTAAGTTAAGGATCCTTCGACTTCGCGCTACGCGATCCGCTCAGGATGACGAGAAGGCCAACTTCGCTTCACGGCTCAGCGCTCAGAATGGCATAAAGCGCATTCCCCTCATGATGCCGCTGCCCGCGCCCCCTGCGGGATCCTTCCGCCGCCGTAGTCGAGCACGTGCGCGATGAGCAGCGCCAGCGCGCCGACCACGAGGTACATGCCGATCTCGCTCAATTGCGGCGAGATGTTAAGATTCGACCGGCCGGTAATCGACGAAAGCACCACCGCCAGCAGTGAGCCAGCCCCCGCGACCACGGGCATCGCGATGAGCAGCCAGCCGATGCGATTCAGGGATTCGACGAATCCTTCATCGAACGGACTGAACAGGTCGGCGCGATCCAGCCACGACTGTATGACCTGACTGATGCGTCGGATGTTGCGCATCACAAGCGCCATCGCGATCGCACAGCCAAGCTGCAGGACGATCAGCGTGAACAGCGCAGCGGGGTTGGCCGCGCGCGCCTCGGCCTGCTCCTGAAGCATGATCCGGTACTGGTCAGGATCCATGCCGTTGATCGTATTCGTCGCCGGCACGCAGTCGATGCGCCACAATTGCGCCTGGTATTGCGAGTCCGTTGCGGGATCCGGCAGCGTGAACGTGAAGCCGGCGACCGTATCCGCCACGCCGACACCGAACGAGCCCTGCCCGGTTTCTTGGCCGTATCCGCCATTCGGCATGCGGTCCGCGACGCCGCCCGCCATGACGGTGAGCACCAGCATGACCGTGCACGCCGCCGCGCCGATCCAGCAAATCACCTCGATCAGCACCGACGCCCAGTACACGATGCCGTTGAGTCGCGTGAAATCAAGTTTGCCGTTCCCAAACCTCTTGCTCATGATGCAACCTCCACGTCGCATCGGGCGCAGCCTCCGGAAGACCGCCGCTATGACTCCATGATACCGGATCCCGGTTGTTTCGTCGCCTGAGCGGCCCTCCTTGGCAGATCCTCTCCGTCATCCTGAGCGGAGTCGAAGGATCCTTGGCCACTGTGCACCAAACATGTGCGTGAATTAAGGATCCTTCGGCTCCGCTCAGGATGACGAGAGGGCTAACTCCGCCACACTTCACTCAGGATGACCAAGGGACGGCTCAGCACATCAGGAATGAGGCCACTCAATTCCGAACACACCATCATGAAGCTCAGCATGCGTGAAACTCCATGTATCCGGAGTAATGTCCGTTCGGATTGTTCAATATATGCGGTGCATAGGCGTCGGACACCCTGCCATCCACACGCAGTTCCTCACGGACGATGCGAAGGACCTCCGCGGCATAGTCACGCCGGTATCGCGCAAGCCGTTTGAGATCGGCCTTGGCCAATTCGGAATAGGCGACGTCAAGCATCGCCCAGCACCTCACGCTCAAACGCGTCGAAATCCGAATCCGTGCGCAGCACGGTATCGGTCGGCAGCGCATGAGCAATCCTGCCCTTGATGTCGTCGCGCTGGGCGAACGTATCAATCACGTGGCGCAGATACTCATCGAGATCGATGCCCGCCGCGCGCGCGGCGTTAGCCGCATCGACGTATCGCGCCGTATCCACATTGGGAATGTTCAACGTCATGGTGGACATGGTTCCCTCCAATCTGTCGTCATCAGGCAGCCGACAACACATCTATTGTACGTACGAAGATGGGGAAACGATCCTGTCTTTACGCGACGTCGCCTGACCGTCATCCTGAGCACTGAGCCGTGAAGCGGACAGCCCGGTGGGCTGTCCGTAGGCGAGGGGAGCCGCCGCCAAGGCGGCGACGGTCCGGCGAAGCCGGACAGCGTAGCGCGAAGCCGAAGGATCCTTGCCCGCTGTGCACCAAATCTGTGCGCGAATTAAGGATCCTTCGACTCCGCTACGCTCCGCTCAGGATGACGAGAGGGCCAACTCCGCTCCGCTGCGCGCTCAGGATGACGAGAGGGCCAACTCCGCCACACTTCGCTAAGGATGACGTTGGGAGTCCTCACTCTGCTCAGGATGAGAGAGTACCCTGTAGCGCCCGCTGTCGAACCGAGTTGCAGGATCTGCCAGCAAGTCGATCGTCTTTCCTGTTTGCTGGCAGATCTAGCATTTTAGCGGGCTGTTGGGGGCTCTCAGATACAGGTTTTGCCAGTAAACAGGTAAGCTCAGTAAGTTGCTGGCAGATCCTGCAACTCGGCGGAGATTTGTGCGGGAAGTGAAGGATCCTTCGACTCCGCTACGGTGTCCGGCTGCGCCGGACCGTCGCCGCCTTGGCGGCGGCTCCCTTCGCCTACGGACAGCCCACCGGGCTGCCCGTCACGGCTCAGTGCTCAGGATGACAGCGGGAGGGGCCCGACGTGCACCGCTCAGGACGACAGAAGGGAGGGCATATCCGCCACACTTCGCTCAGGATGGCACAAGGGAGGGCTAGCTCCGCTACGCTTCGTTCAGAATGACGAGAGAGCCGGCTCAACTAGGCCACGTTGTTGTTGTAGACCTGCGACTGGAGGTCCTTGCGGGCGGCCTCGAGCTTGGCGACGCGGCCCAGCAGCGCGAACTTCTCGTCGCCGTCGGGCAGTTGGGCCATGCGGCGGCGCGCGGCGGCGATCCGGCGCATGTAGTCCATGTCGATCAGTCGCACCAGCAGTTCGGTGGCGTACCGGGTCTCGGCCTGGCTGGGCGCGCGCAACTGCACGGCCGCCGCGTTCTGCGATCCCGCCGCATCCTGCGCGCCCGGGCCCTCGGAACCCGCACCGGCCGGCGAGGGAGGCAGCGGCAGCGGCATCACGGCGAGTTCGTTGATCACCTGATCGAGCATGGGCCCGCCCGCCTTGGACAGCGCGTGCATCCACAGCCCCTGCGGAGTATCGTTCGATGGCAGTCCGCCCGCCGCCTCGAGCGCTTGGAACAGCGTGCGGAACACCGGCGTGGTGAAGCTGTCGACCGTGAGCGCCCCGAACAGCGACCGGTCCACCGCGCGCGGCACCTGGATGAGCGTGGCCATGAACTGCTGCTCGCAGATGAACACCGCGTCGTCGATGCGATGGTACGTCTGGTTCTTGGCATCCTGACGCTCCAGCAACTTTCGCGCGGCAGGATTGGCGAACGGGTTCTCGCCCTGGCGCTCACGCTCCCGGTCGAACTCGCGTTCACCGTCAAAACCGCCGAAACCACCGGATCCACCACGGCGGCGCGGCGCATAGGCGTCCTCGTCGCGCACATGGGCGGCTCGGCGGGCGGAGGCCACCTCGCGCTGCAGGATGTCCAGATCGACGCCGATGCGGCGGGCGGCCTTGCGCGTGTAGATGTCCAGCAGGGACCGGTCGCGGATCTGCGCGATCACCGGCGCCACCGCATGCACGGCCCCCATCTGGCCGGTGGTGAACTGCGTGTCGAACCGGTCGATCGCCGTCTCGATCACGAAATCGTACAGCGGGCGCGCATGCTCCACCAGCGAGCGCACGGCCTGATCGCCGCGTTGGATGCGCAGATCGCAGGGATCGAGATTGTCGTCGGCCACGGCCACGAACGTCTGCGACAGGAACGCCGAATCGAGGCCGAAGGCGTGCAGGGCGGCCTTCTGACCGGCCGCGTCGCCATCGAATGTGAACACGACGCGCGAGCTGAGGGCCTGCCCGTCCACCTTGCGCGGGCCGATCAGCTGGATCGCGCCCAGCGAATCGTCGGCGATCAGGCGGCGGACGATCTTGGCGTGATCGGCGCCGAACGCGGTGCCGCACGTGGCCACGGCGGTGTCCACGCCGGCCAGATGCATGGCCATCACATCCGTGTAGCCCTCCACGATCACCACCTGGCGCTTCTTGACGATCGACGTCTTGGCCAAATCGATGCCGTAGAGCACCTGGGTCTTGCGGTACAGCTGCGTGTCCGGCGTGTTGATGTACTTCGCGGCGATCGTGTCGTCCTCGTACAGCTTGCGCGCGCCGAAGCCCAGCGTGCGGCCGGTCGAATCGCGGATGGGCCACGTGACTCGGCCGCGGAAGTAGTCGTAGACGCCACGCTGGCCCTGACGAGCGAGGCCGGCATCCAGCATTTCCTTCTGCGTGAAGCCCTTGGAGGCGAGGTGGCGGACCAGATTGTCCCATCCCTGGGGCGCGTAGCCGCAGCCGAAGCGCTCGCAATCGGCCTGGCTGAAGTTGCGGCCGCCCAGCAGCTTGCGCGCGGCGAGGGCCTCCTTGCTCATGATCTGCGAGACGAAGAATCGCTGGGCCTCCTCGTTCGCCTCCAGCAGACGGGCGCGTCTGGTCCCGTGCGCGGCCTCGCGGTTGGCGCCCTGCCCGTTCTGCTCGTAATGCAGTTCTATATGGTACTTGTCCGCGAGCAGCTCCACGGCCTCGCGGAAGTCGATGTTCTCCTGCTGCTCGACGAACTTGAACACGTCGCCGCCCAGCCCGCAGCCGAAGCAGTGCCACACGCCCAGCGACGGCCGCACGTTGAAGCTTCCGGTCTTCTCGTCGTGGAACGGGCAGAGGCCCACGTACGTGCCGGTACCGGACGGTTTGAGGGCGACGGATGCGGACACGATGTCGTACAGGTCCGCGGCGGCGCGCACCTTCTCCACGTCTTCCTTCAGAATCATTCCAGCCATAGCTCACTACAGTAGCGCACGGCCGGGTGCATTCCGGCGCATTCCGGCGCATTCGACAGCCCGGAACGTTTGGTTCGTTTTCGGCCCGAAAAACCGGCGTAAAACGGACCAAACGTTCCGGGATGCGCCGGGCGGGCGGCCGGGCAGAGCAGGGCGGCCGGGCGGGCAGGCAGGCCGGGCTCAGCCGCACAGGATGGAGTGCAGCGCCAGCGCGGAGCCATCGGTCAGGCTGGCCACCTGATCCACGGCCACGCGCAACCGCTCGTCATCGTTCGAGCATTCGTACCAATCGTCCAGGAACTGGCTTTCCAAGGCCTCCGAAGGTTTGGGCGAGTCGCGCATGAGCACGTCGATCAGATCCCCGATGATCGTGCGCTCCTCGCGGTGGAACGGCTCCCGCTCGCGCGGGGCCATGACGAAATGCACGGCGATGCCCTTGAGCGCCACGATCTCGTAGCTCGTCGATTCGGGGATCACCAGACTGGCCGAATAGCGCGTGAGCGGGCCGGATCCGTACGTCTCGCGCGTGGCCTCCTCCACACTCCACGCGAACCGGCCGATCAGGTCCGACGTGATGTTCTTGAGCTGGGCCAGCGCCCGGCGCGACCCGTTGAAATGGTCCGGGAACATGTTGAGCCGCTTGAGCCGTCCGTAGGCCGCGACCAGCCCGTCCGCGTCCCATTGCGATCCGTACCATTCGCGCGTGCTGTCGACGATCCGGTCGATCATCCGCGGATCGTCCAGCACGATCGGATTGAACGCGCCGGTGGCGATGGAGTCCTCCACATCGTGCACCGAATAGGCGATGTCGTCCGCGAGATCCATGATCCGGCACTCCATGGGCTTGGTGCGGCGCAGATCCTCGGGCACGCCGTCCTTGAGCCACCGGAAGACGTCCTCGTCGTCCGGGTACACGCAGAACTTGGTGCCGGGGCTGCCGTCCGGCTTGGCGGGCGCATCCCGCAGCGTCCACGGGTATTTGACGGCCGCATCCAGCGAGGCGCGCGTAAGGTTCACGCCGGCCGATCGCAGTCCGTCCGGATGGAACACCTTGGGTTCCAGGCGCGTGAGGATCCTCAGGGTCTGCGCATTGCCCTCGAACCCGCCGATGCCGCCGGCGATGGCCGCGAGCGCCCGCTCCCCGTTGTGTCCGAAGGGCGGGTGTCCCAGATCGTGCGCAAGGCAGGCGCAGTCGACCACGTCCGGATCGCAGCCCAGCAGCGCGCCGATCTGCCGGCCGATCTGCGCCACCTCAAGCGTGTGCGTGAGCCTCGTGCGGGCGAAGTCGTCGGTGCCGGCCACCAGGATCTGGCTTTTGGCACCCAGCCTGCGCAGGGCCGAGCAGTGGATGAGCCGGGCCCGGTCGCGCTCGAACGCCGTGCGCGACTTGGATTTGGGCGGTTCGGGCGCCCACCGCTCCTCGTCGCGCGGGCCGTACCCCTCGCCCGCGGGTATGCGTTCGAACGCTCCGATGGCACCGGCTTCCATTGCTCGCCCCTTATAGGATCGACGCGGGGTCGAGGAGCTTCAGGTCCTCGGGCGGCAGCACCTCGGCGGCGTTGAGGTACAGGCGCGGGATGCGGTTCCTCAGGCAGGTGAAGATCTCGTAGCTGATCGTTTCGGCGGCGCGGGCCCAGTCGTCGGCGGTGGGCTCGCACACGGCCTCGCCGCGGCCGGGGCCGAACAACACCACGGTGTCGCCCTCCTGGATGCCCATGTCCGCGGCCGACCCGTGCAGGTCGAGGATGAACTGGTCCATGCACACGCGGCCGGAGACGCGCTCCAGCTTGGGCCCCTGCCTGGTCATGAGACGGACCGGGCCGCCGAGCTTCTCGACGTGCTTGGCGCCCTGCATGTCGAAGCCGGAGGCGGAACGGTGGATGCCGTCCGCATAGCCCAGCGGCACGATGGCGGTGGACGTGTTCTGCGGCACCAGATAGGTGCGGCCGTAGGAGATGGCGTGGCCGGCCTCCACGTCCTTGACCGTGCCAAGCTGGGCCTGCAGGGTCATGGCGGGCTTGAGATGGTAGCGCTGCGGGGTTCCCATGGCCGGATCGGGCTCGTAGCCGTACAGGCCGATGCCCGGGCGGGTGAGCTCGTAGTGGGCCTTCGGGCGGTCCAGCGTGGCGGCCGTATTGGCGATATGGCGGATCTGCGGCTCCAGACCAGCGGCGCGCATGCGATCGGTGAACTCGTCGAACACCTCGATCTGACGGTCCGTGGATGCGACGAACTCAGGCACGTCGGGCGCATCCGCCACGGCGAGGTGGCTCCACTGGCCCACGATCCGGATCAGCCCCAGCGCCTCCTGCTCGCGCAGCTCGCGCAGGGCCTCGTCGAAGGCGGCCGGCGTGAAGCCGTTGCGGCCGAAGCCGGTGTCGCACTTGACATGCACGCGGGCGGGGCGGCCCACCTTGCGGGCGGCCTCGGCCACGCGCGCGATGCCGGCGAGGGAGCCGACGGACACGTCCAAGTCCGCGGCGATCAGCTCGTCGAAGGGCACCTCAAGGCCGGAGTACATCCAGGTGAGGATGTGGCAGCGATCCGGTCCGATGCCGGCCGCGCGCAGGGCGAGCGCCTCGTGCGCTTGGGCGGTGCCCAGCCAGGTCGCGCCGCCGGCCAGTGCCGCCAGGGCTGACGGGATGAGGCCATGGCCGTAGGCGTCCGCCTTGACCACGCCCATCACGGCCGTGCCCGAATCGGGCCCTCCGCAGATCTCGACGAGACGGGCCATGTTGTCCCGCAGCGCCTTGAGATCGACGATGCACTGCGCGGGATATCTCCTGCACGCCGCCTTGTAGTTGGCCTTGCCCTGTTCACTCGAAAAAACCCATTCCGGGGCCGCATTCAAACTCATGCGCTCCATTGTGGCGCGGCACTATGACGTTTTCGTGAGCCCGCATTCCGAGACGAAGTCCATCGCGATGCGGCCTTCTGTCCCCATGCCGCCCTATGCTTGCTCAACATGTTCGCGCGGTGCTGTTTCACGCGCGGTCATTCTGATTCCCGGCGTTTAAGGCGTGCCGAGGTCCCGGAACTCCGTCCGGTCCAGCCCATATCCATTCCGTATATTGAGAGAAGACAATGGATCTTTTTCGCAAGAAGTCGGTGGATCAGCTGGTCGCTGAATCCACCCCGCTCAAGCGCACCATGCGCACATTCGATCTGACGATGCTCGGCATCGGCGCGATCATCGGCACGGGCATCTTCGTGCTGACCGGCAAGGGCGCGCTGACCGCCGGCCCGGCGCTGTCGGTCTCGTTCCTGCTGGCCGCCATCTGCTGCGGCTTCGCGGGCCTGTGCTACGCGGAGTTCGCCTCCATGGCCCCCGTGTCCGGCTCCGCATACTCCTACTCCTACCTGGCGTTCGGCGAGCTCATCGCATTCATCATCGGCTGGGATCTTATCCTCGAATACGCGCTGCAGGCGGCCACCGTGTCCGCCGGTTGGTCGGGCTACTTCAACAAGCTGCTGGAGGGCTTCGGGCTGCATCTGCCCGTTGAGCTCACGGCCGCATACGGCACCACGCCGGGCGTCACCACGTACTTCAACCTGCCCGGATTCGTGATCGTGCTACTCATCACCTGGGTGCTGTCCATCGGCATCAACCAGACCAAGAGGACCAACGACGTGATGGTGATGATCAAGCTCGTGATCATCGTGCTGTTCATCGTGTGCACGGTCTGGTACGTCAACCCGGCCAACTGGAAGCCCTTCTCCCCCTATGGCATCTACACATTCCAGCCCGGATCGACCCAGCCGTACGGCATCGTGCCGGCCGCATCGATCGTGTTCTTCAGCTTCATCGGCTTCGACGCCGTCTCATCCTCCGCCGAGGAGACCGTCAATCCCAACAAGACGCTGCCCAAGGGCATCCTGCTGTCCCTGATCATCTCCACGGTGTTCTACATCATCATGACGCTGATCATGACCGGCGTGGTCCCTTACCAGCAGTTCGCCAACTTCATCGACGCGCCCGTGGCTGGCGTGATCCTGGCCACCGGCATGAACTGGCTCGCGTTCATCGTGAACCTGGGTGCGCTGGTGGGCATGACCACCGTGATGCTCGTGCAGCTGTACGGCCAGTCCCGCATCTGCTACGCGATGAGCCGCGACGGCCTGTTCCCGGAGTTCTTCGGCCACGTGCACAGCAAGTACCGCACCCCGTTCAAGGGCACCTGGTTCTTCGGCATCCTCACGGCCGTCGCCGGCGGCTTCATCAACATCAACGTGCTGTTCGAGCTGGTGAACATCGGCACGCTGTCCGCGTTCATCATCGTGTCCGCGGGCATCCTGTGGATGCGCCACACCCAGCCCGACGCCCACCGCGGTTTCAAGGCCCCGCTCGTGCCGTTCACGCCCATCTGCGCGATCATCTTCTGCTTCGTGCTCATCGCCGGCCTGAACTGGGAGACCTGGGTGCGGTTCGCGGTCTGGTTCGGCATCGGTCTGGTGGTGTACTTCGCGTACAGCCGCAAGCGCTCCAAGCTCAACGCGGCGGACTGATCCCCGGGTTCGGCCGGCCGGCCAAGACAATGGCAAAGTGAGCAATTCCATTGCGGTGGAGGATTCAGATGGCTCCAGATGTCTCCCACCGCAATGGATTTGCTCACTTTGCGACGACAACTGCATAGAATGAGCGGATCCATTGCGATATGGGCCTTTCGGGGCCTCCAGCGCAATGGATCCGCTCATTTTGTTCCGCAGCGCGCTCCACGGCGCTTCCACGGCAGCGGATTTACTCACTTTGCGACGATGAATGCGCAGAATGAGCAAATCCACTGCGGTGCAGGCTCCAAAGGGACGCTAGCGCAATGGATTTGCTCATTCTGCGTGCCTTGCGGGCGCGCGAATCAGGCCGCCTTGCGGTTGTGGCGCTGGAAGGCGATGCGCAGGGTGTCCGTGGGCCTGTCGATGAGCTGGATGGTGCCGCAGCGGGTGAAGCCATTGGTGGCGAGCACGTGCTGCATGGCCCTGTTGTTGGGATGGGTGTCCACGCGCACGTTGTCGTAGTGGCTGAGCACCCAGCCGAAGATGATGTGCGCCGCGCCCTTGATGATTCCGGCGGAGGCGACGCGGTGGATGGTCACATACCGGTCGTCATCCAGCCAGGCGCCGTCGATGGTCTTGTAGGTGGGGTCCTCCCCCGGGCATACGGCGAAGACCGCGAGGATGCGCTCGGCACCGGATGTCTTCGAGCTGGCGCCGGCCTTCGCGCCGGACTTGGGGTCGGCCGCGCCGGTTGCACCGGATTTCCCTGCCTGATACCCCTGCGGATTGCCCGGCGTGGAGACCCTCAGCGTGCGCGCGGTCGCCTTGACCGCACCGAATCCGGCCGGCGCATCCGCCTCGGTGCCGCCCAGATGATCCACGAGCAGCGTGCAGCGGCCGCACTTGATGTCGTCGCGGATCACCGATTCGCGCGGGAAGGTCTTGCCCCACTGCGTCGGATTGCCATTGGCGGCCATGAGCTTGCGGGCGCGCGCGTAGATCGCCAGGATCGCCGGCAGATCGGCCTTGGTGGCCTTGCGGAACTCATGCGCGGACTTGCCCGAACCGGACTTGCCGAGCGCGTTGGCTACGTTGGACTTGGACTGCATGCCGAACCCTCCGGAAACTGACGTAAAACGACTGACGACAACGTACCACACCGCCTCCCCGCCGGCATTTCGGGTGCGATTTCGGACGCAAGTCGGACCTCCCGTGTCTCAAGTCACATCCGATTCCCGAAATGGGTGCGAATTCGGACGCAAGTCGGGCCTCCCGTGTCTCAACCCGCATCCGATTCCGGAAAAGGATGCGAATTCGGACGCAAGTCGGACCTCCCGTGTCTCAACCCGCATCCGATTCCGGAAAAGGATGCGAATTCAGACGCAAACCGGACCTCCCGTGTCTCAACCCGCACCCAATTCTGGAAATGGGTGCGAATTCAGACGCAAATCGGGTCCCCCGCGTCTCAAGTCACATCCAATTCTCGAAAAGGATGCGAATTCAGACGCCAGCCGGGTCCCCCGTGTCTCAACCCGCATCCGATTCTCGAAATGGATGCGAATTCGGACGCGGGGGGCGGACGGTGGCGCAGAGGGGCGCACGGTGACGCAGAGGGACTAACGGGGTTCACGGGGACCACCCGCGAAGACACCCATGAGCGTCTGCGCACCAAGACGGGCGAACTGCGGGAGGCAATCACATCATGATTGAGGGCGGATTTTCGACTTCTCCGGATGATATCTGCGTTTTCAGGGCGTCCAATCAGCCGCATACCGCCCGGATGCCAACCGCGTGCCAAGGAAAAACCGCGGAATTCCACCGATCTCCATCATGTCCGGTCGGCGTCGAACCGGTCCTGTCGGCATGAAGACGCCCTGGAAATGCTGATCCGCCCCGACTATGCGAAATACCCGCGTCGCTAGGCCCGTGCCCTTCCGCAAACTGGGCAGATCGGAACCCGATCGTCGCAAACTGGGCAGATCAGGTCATATGGACACCAAAATCGGCCTCCAGATGACCGGATCCGCCCAGTTTGGAAATCAGGCGTTCCGATCTGCCCAGTTTGCACTGCCCGGTCTGCACTGCCCAGCCCACTGCCCAACCCGCAACCCGCAGAACCGAGAATGATCTTCCGCCGCCTTAGGGCCTTAGGACCTTAGGGCCTTAGGGCCTTAGGAACTACTTGGTGAACGGCTCGGAGGCCTTGTCCAGCGCAGCCACCTCGTCCGCGGTCAGGTCGAGCGCGGTGGAGGCAAGGAGCGCGGGCAGCTGCTCGGGCGTGCGGGCCGAGGCGATCGGGCCGGCGACCTGCGGGCGATGGCGCAGCCAAGCCAGCGCGACCGTGGCGATCGCCGTGCCGTGCGCCTTGGCCACCTCGTCCAGCGCGTCGACGAGCGCGAATCCGTCGGCGGTCAGGTAGTCGGCCACCATGCCCTGGCGCGCCTTGCCCTCGGCGTCCGCGGCGGAGCGGTACTTGCCGGTCAGGAACCCGGCGGCCAGCGAGAAGTACGGGAACACGGCGAGGTTCTCGCGCGCGGCGATGGGCGCGAGCGTGCGCTCATAGTTGCCGCGGTGGACCAGGTTGTAGTGCGGCTCGAGGGCCACGGGCAGCGCGTAGCCGTGCTCGCGGGCGATCCGGAACCACTCCTCGATGCGCTCGGCCGTGTAGTTGGACAGGCCGATCGCGCGGATCTTGCCGGCGCGGACCAGCTCGTCGAACGCGGCGGCGGTCTCCTCGAGTGGAGTCGAAGCGTCGTCGAAGTGCGCGTAGTACAGGTCGATCTCCTCCACGCCCAGGCGCAGCAGGGATTCGTCCGCGGCGGCCAGCACGTTCGCGCGGGACAGGCCCTTGTACTGCGGGTGCTCGCTGACCTTCGTGGCGATCACCACGCGGTCGCGGTTGCCGCGCACGGCCAGCCAGCGGCCCAGAATGATCTCCGATTCGCCGCCCGCGTTGCCCGGCGCCCACGCCGAGTACACGTCGGCGGTGTCGATGAAGTTGCCGCCCGCCTCCGTGTAGGCGTCGAGCACCGCGCGGCTGGTCGCCTCGTCGCTCGTCCATCCGAACGTGTTGCCGCCCAAGGCCAGCGGATACACCTCGAGGTCGCTGCCGCCCACCTTCACACGCTGATCAGCCATAATCATCATCCTTTCCGCGTACGGAACCAATCGTTGCAACGCGCCGCAATCCGGCCGCACGGCACGCCGCCCACGGCCCCGCGATCGCGTCCCCATCATTGTCACGCGCCGGCATGCCCGCCCGAAGGCCGTTCCGCTCCAGGCCGAGAAACGCCGCCCGTTCGGGTCAAAAAAGCATCGGCCCCTTCGGCACGATCGGCATGACGCCCTCCCAATACCGCCGCGAGAACCGGGCGGCATTGGGAGGCGAGGGCGTCGACTAGGGGAAGGCGACTAGGGGGCGACGACTAGGGGAAGGCGACTAGCCGCAGCTCACCAAGTGGCGATCTCGTCCACCTTGGTCACATGCCCGCCGAACTGGGCGCGCAATGCCGTCACCACGCGCAGGATGTCGTCGGCGCCGCCGCGCGAGGTCTGGCGCTGCCAGAGGGCCGCCGCGGTGGCCGGGGTGGGCACGCCGAGCTCCATCGCGGCCTCGACCATCCACCGGGCCTCGCCGGACTCGTTGGCGACGGCCGGCACGTTGCGCAGTTCGGGGTCGTGCGCGGCGGCGTTCTCGAACAGGTCGAGCAGCCAGCTGACCACCACGGATCCGGAGCGCCACGACTCCATGGTTTTGGCCGGGTCGGTGATGTACTCGCTGCGCATCATGGTAGCGAAGCCCTCGCCGAACGCCTGCATCATGCCGTACTCGATGCCGTTGTGCACCATCTTGGCGAAGTGGCCGCCACCCACCGGACCGGCGTGGACCAGACCGTATTCGCCCTCGGGCTTGAGGGTTTCGAAGATCGGCAGGACCTTGGCGTAGGTTTCGTCGTCGCCGCCCACCATGAGCGCATAGCCGCGTTCGGCGCCCCACACGCCGCCGGAGACGCCGCAGTCCAGGAACCCGATGCCGTGTTCGGCCAGCGCGGCCGCATGCTCGCGGTCCTCGGTGTACTTGGAGTTGCCGCCGTCGATCACAATGTCGCCGGGCTCGAGCAGCTCGCCCAGGCGCTCCACGGTGGAGTCGGTCGGCTTGCCGGACGGCACCATGATCCACACCACGCGCGGAGCGGACAGGGCGGCCACCAACGCCTCCAGGGAATCGACGTCGCGTCCGGACTCGGGGTTCATGTCGAAGCCGACGATCGTGTGGCCGCCGGCGCGCAGTCGGCGGACCATGTTGCCGCCCATGCGCCCCAGGCCGACCATGCCCATGGTCATGTGCCCGGCACCCGCCTCGAAGCCGCCCCGCTTCAGCGCGCCGATCACCGCGTCGCACTCCTGCTCGGGCGTGGTGCCGTGGCCGATCTCCACGTCCACGTGCACCTCGTCCGCGCCCGGCTCCTCGAGGATGTCGAACTGGGACTGCAGCATGTTGGGCTTCATGAAGTGGCCCTGACGATGGGACAGGCGCTCCAGCACCTCGTCGAAGGAGCCCTTCATGTAGACGAACACCACACCATCGCGGCGCAGCCGATCGCGGTACGCCCTCTTCAAGGCCGAGCAGGTGACCACGGCGGGCTCGCCGGCGGCGATGCGCTCGTCGATCCACGCGGCGAGGGTGTCCAGCCAGGGCCAGCGGTCGTCGTCGGTGAGCGGGATGCCGGCGGACATCTTGGCGATGTTGGCCTGCGGGTGGAAATCGTCGGCCTCGGCGGACTTGAGGCCCAGCTTGGCGGCCAGGTGCTCGGCGACGGTGGTCTTGCCGCAGCCGCACACGCCCATCATGACGATGACGGGGGCCTTGCCGGCGAAGTAGCCGGCGGGGATGGTGTTGGCGGCGATGATGGTGGTTTCGGTGGTCATGGTTCCTTCTTTCGATTACAGGTTGCACCGCGATTGGGACGGAATGGGATGGGTAAAAGGACGGACGGGTCGCGGCCGGCGCTACACCAGCGGCACGAAGATGCTGCAGATCATGACGAGCGCGAGCACGACCACGGACAGCAGGCATTCGAGCACGGACCAGGTCTTGAAGGTCTCGCCCACCTCCAGGCCGAAGTACTCCTTGATGAGCCAGAAGCCGGCGTCGTTGACGTGGGAGAGGAACACCGAGCCGGCGCCGATGGCGATCACCAGCAGAGCGATGGACGGGGTGGTGACCCCCATCTGCTCCACGACCGGCCCGAGGATGCCGGCGGTGGTGATGATCGCCACGGTGGCCGATCCGGTGGCCACGCGCACGAAGGCGGCGATGAGCCAGGCGAGCAGGAAGATGGAGACGGAGGAGCTTTCCACGAAGCGGCCGATGATGTCGCCGATGCCGGTGTCCACGAGCACGCCCTTGTAACCGCCGCCCGCGCCCACGATGAGCAGGATGCCGGCGATCGGAGGCAGCGCGGCCTTGAGGGAGTCGTTCACGTCCTTCCAGGACATGCGGGTGACCTTGCCGAGCGCGATCATGGAGAACAGCACGGCGGTGACGAGCGCGATGGCGGGCTTGCCGAAGAAGGCGAGGATCTGCGCGTGCAGTGCGGAGGAGCCGGCCTGATCGGGCGCGACGATCTCGAAGATCGCGTTGCCGAGCATGAGGATGGCGGGCACGAGGATGCACAGGACGGACAGCCAGAAGGGCGGCAGCGTGCGGTTCTGCGGCTTGGCGGCGGTGGCCGCGGCAGCCGCGGCGGATTCGTCGCCCAGGGATTCGGGGGCCGGCACCGGCACCCACTTGGCGGCGATGCAGGAGAACAGCGGGCCCACGAGCGCGGCGGTGATGACGGCGATCGGCAGGCCGAACATCATGGTCACGCCTACGGAGCCGTTGGGGAAGTTGCTCAGGGCGGCGAGCGGACCGGGCTGCGGCGGCATGCAGGCGTGCATGACCGAAAGGCCGGCGAGGGTGGGGATGGCCACGCGCATAAGCGGCAGGTTGGAGCGGCGGGCGATGAGGATGATCACCGGCACGAGCACCACCAGGCCCACCTCGAAGAACATGGGCAGGCCGATCAGCGCGCCGATCAGGGCCATGGTCCACGGGATCATGCGCGTGGAGGTTTTGGCGAGCAGCGTGCCCACGATGCTGTCCGCGGCGCCGGTGTCCATGAGCACGCGGCCCAGCATGGCGCCCAGGCCGACGAGGATGCCGACCGAGGCCATGGTGGAGCCGAACGTGGCGGAGAAGCTCTCCACGGTGGCGACCGGGCCGTAGCCGGAGCCGATGCCCACCACGAGCGCGGAGATGAGCAGGGAGACGAAGGGGTGCAGTTTGGCGACGGTCACCAGCAGGATCAGCACGACGATGCTGGCCACCACGCTGATGCCCAGTTGGGTGCCGTTGAGCTGGACGGCGGTTTCGGCCGCCGCAAGGATCAGATCATTCATGGTCCATCTCTTCTTTGAGTACGTGTGTTATATGCATGCCATCTTTGGTTCATGGTCTGCATTTGTATGACGTAATAAAATATATGACTCGATTACGGATTACGCAATACGATTGCAGATCGGCGTGTCGAATATGTATGACATAACGACCGCCGCCCATGCGATAATCAGGGCATGACTTCCCCCACCGACGACATTTCCCTGCACGACCGGCTGCTCAATGAATGGGGCATGGCCATCATCGGCGGCGCCATCGCCCCCGGCGACCGGCTGCCCGAACCCGTCATGGCCGACGGCGGCGACCCCTCGCACACCCCCGCGCACGAGGCACCCACGCGTACAGCCCCCTCGCGCTCGGTCACCCGCGAGGTGACGCGCGTGCTCGAATCCATGGGGCTGGTGACCGTGCGGCGCAAGGCCGGGGCCACCGTGAACCCGGTCGACATGTGGAACGTCTTCGATCCGCAGGTGATCAGGTGGCGCTTGGGCGGCGCATACCGCCTCAACGCCCTCAACGAGCTCTCCCAGCTCAGGGCCGCCGTGGAGCCGATGGCCGCGCGGCTGGCCGCCGCAGCCGCCACGCCGAAGCAGTGGGGCACGCTCACCGAGGCGGCCGTGGGCATGGTGTCGCATGCCGATCGGGCCAATGAAAGCGAATATCTGAACGCGGACATGCTGTTCCACCGCACGCTGCTCGAAGCGTCCGGCAACCTCATGTTCGCGGCGCTCGGCGATGTGGTGGCCTCCACGCTGGAGGGCCGAACCGCGCACGAGCTGATGCCGTCCGTCGCCAATCAGGAGGCGCTGGACCTCCACGTCGAGGTCGCGGCCCTGATCCGCAGGGGCGACGGGGCCGGCGCCGAGGCGGCGATGCGGCGGATCGTGGACGAATCCGCCGACGCGATCACGCGCATCGCCGCCGGGTGACCCTCGGTTTTCAGCGCCGTCGCACCGCCAGCCTCAGCATCAGCCCCAGCGCGACCCACACCGCCACGATCGCCCAGGAGACGGGCTTGAGCGCGGCCGGGGAGAACGGCAGCACCTGCAGACCGATGATCACCGCGCCGGCCGCAATGGCCAGCCCAATGCCGAAGCGCCCGCCGGGAACCGTGTACGGCCGTGGCAGATCGGGATCGGTCCGGCGCATCCTCATGCATGCGGCCGCCGCCATGGTGCACGCGAACACGAAGGCCAGCGAGGAGACCTCCGTGAGCGGGATCAGCAGGTTGCCGCCCAGGAACGGGCCGATGACCGTGGCCACGGCGAGCACGATGTTCGCGGTCCTCGGCGTGCCGGTCCGCTCATCGATCGACGCGAAGGACCGCGGCAGATACCCCTTGCGCCCCATGGCCAGCATGATGCGTGCGGTGGCCCCGTAGAACGAGTTCATCGGCCCGAGCGGACCCAGCGTGCCGATCACCAGCATGGGCAGGTAGAGCCACATGCTGATCCTCTCGATCGACGCGAGAGCGGGCACCGGCATGGCCACAGCCTGCCGCCACGGCATGATCGTGCCGAAGGCGTAGATGCAGAACACATAGAACAGTCCCGACGCCAGCAGGGATGCGGAGATGACGCGACCGAAACGCTTCCAGTCGAGACCCTCGCTGGCCTCCTCGGCGCTTTGCGGGATCGTGTCGAAGCCGGTGTAGAAGAACGGGGTCATCACCAGCACCGCGAGCACGCCCTGCGGGAACGAGCCGGCCGTGGTCGCCGCGCCGGACGCCGAGCCGGACTCTCCGGCGGGCACCTGGTCGAACAGTGGCAGCAGGTTGCCCGGACCGCCCCTGAACAGCGAGATGACCATCGCCAGGACCATGCCGGCCAGCAGCGCCTTGGACAGGAAGGAACTCAGTTTGGCGGCGGCGCTCGCCCCGCGGAAATTGAGCGTGATCACGAGCACGCAGACGGCCTCGCTGATCACCAGCGGCCAAAGATAGACGCCGGAGCCGGCAATGTCGTACAGCTTGACCGAGGTGAGCCAGCCGAAACCGTTGAGGCGGCTCCACATGGTGGTCAGCAGCGAGCTGATCGCGATCGCCTCCCACGGGCACAGGATGCCGTTGCCCAGACTCAGGAACCAGCCGGTGATGTGCGCGGCGGTGGGGCCGAACGTGCGGTCGACGTATTCGACGATGCCGCCGGAGATGGGTATGGCGCAGGTGAGTTCGCCGAACACCGCGCCGATCGGCAGCAGGAACACGGCGCCCAGGATGAATGCGATCATCGCCTCCACGGGGCCGCCGCCGAGGATCATCCAATCGCCGACGAGCAGCACCCACCCGGTGCCGATGATGGCGCCGAAGCCCATGGTGAAGTAGTTCCACAGGCTCAGCGACTTGACCATGCCACCGCCGCCGGTCGCGGCGGGTGACGATGCCTTTGACATGACGGGCCTCCTTTGGCCGGTTGTGCCGGGCCGGCGCGGACTGGATGCGGCCGGGCCGGCCCGGATGATTGGACGACGCGATCGGACGGCGACCGGATGCTACCGGCGCCGGATGACGTCGCCCTCCTTCATGATCATCGTCATGTTCTCCACCGCGAGGTCGCGGATGTTGGCGCTCGGATCGCCGTCGATCACCAGCAGATCGGCGGACTTGCCCGCCTCCAGCGTGCCGGTCTCATCGTCCACGCGCAGCATCCGCGCGCCATTACGGGTGGCGCAGCTGATGGCGAACAACGGCGAGAAGCCAACCTTCTCCACGAACGAGTAGACCTCGCCGAGCAGCGTGGTGCCATAGGGCGTGAGCGACGAGCAGAACGAGTCGGAGCCGGTCACCAGCGTGATGCCCTTGTCGTTGGCCTTGCGCAGGTTGTCGTAGACGCGGTTGAGCTCGCGCTCCACGCGGGTGCCGCCCGGATAGGCGTCCTGCGCCGGGTTGTACTCCGGCGGGTAGGTCTTGAACCACTGCTCCAGGAACTGGATGGTCGGGCAGAAGTAGATGCCCTTGTCCGCCATGATGTCCAGGCATTCGTCGTTGAGCGTCTGGCCGTGGATGATCAGGTGCACGCCGGCCTTGGCGGACGCGAGCGCGCCGCCGTAGCCCTCCGCGTGCGACCAGACCGGGATGTTGCACATCGAGGCCTCGTCGACCACCGCCTTGATCTCCTCGAACGTGTAGTGCTGCAGCAGCTTGTCGTCGTGACGCCAGATGCCGCCGCCGGTGGACCAGATCTTGATCGCGTCCACGTTCTCGCGCAGGCGGCGGCGCACCGCGGCGCGCAGCGGCCACGGTCCGTCCACACGCTCGGCCCACGGATGGGACGCCTCGTTGTACGCCAGGGGCAGCTTATGGGAATCGCCGTGGCCGCCGGTGCGGCAGAATCCCAGCCCGGTGCACACCATGCGCGGACCCTTCATGATCCCGGCGTTCACCGCGTCGCGGATCGCCACGCCGGAGCGCGAGATCTCACCCACGGTGGTCAGACCGCTGTTGAGCGCGTCATGCGCCTGCTGCACGGCGATCACGGTCTTGAGGGTCACGTCGTCGAGCACCCATTGGGTGTCGTCATCGCTTTCGTTGCCGGTGAAGTGCAGATGCGAGTCGATCAGACCGGGCATCACGGCCTTGCCGCCGATGTCCACCACCTCGGCGTCCCCGGGGATCGGATGCCCGTCGCGGGGACCCGCGTAGGCGATCGTCCTGCCCTCCACCAATACCAATGAATCCCGGATCGGTTCCCCGCCGTTGCCGTCGATGAGAATGCCGCCGACCAATGCGATATGTGCCATTGCGACTCCTTTGCCGTCTGGTGTGCCCGTCGTCGTCGACGGGTCGCGCGATTGGTCTTGACCGCGCGTGGGGCCCATTCTATACGCGTCATCAGAGGAAAGCCAGAGGGACCCAACGAGAAGGCCCATGGGTGTCGTATTCCCATGGGCCTTCGAATTCAGGTGCCCGTCGCCAGGCAATCCGCAGACGTGATCACGCGCATCGCCGCCGCCGGACGCCCCGGCGACGCGAGAAGCCTCAGACCACCTTGCGCTCGAACGGGTCGGAGCTGATGCCCTTGGCGAGGATGTCCTTGGCCCATTCCTTGGCGGTGAACAGGCTGTGGTCGCGGTAGTTGCCGCAGCTTTCGATCGTGGTGGCCGGCACGTCGTCCCACGTGGCCTCGTAGGCGATGAACTCCAAGGACTCCTTGAGCGCGCGAGCCACGTCCTCGGTGGAGTGCTCGCCCCAGGTGAGCAGATGGAAGCCGGTGCGGCAGCCAAACGGCGAGCAGTCGATGTAGCCCGGGATGCGCTCGCGCAGCAGCACGGCGATGGTGTGCTCGATCGTGTGCAGGCCGCCGGTCGGGATCGCGTTCTCGTTGGGCTGGACCAGACGCAGGTCGTAGTTCGAGATCACGTCGCCGTGGGGGCCCTTCTCGGTGTCGATGTAGCGCACGTAGGGAGCCTTGACCTTGGTGTGGTCGAGCTGGAAGCTTTCGGGCACCGGCTTGCTGCCGGCGTTGTGTTCGGTGTTCTCCGCCATGAGTCCTCCATTCCATGGGAAAACGGTAACCGAGCCCCATGCTACTCCGGCTTTCCGCGCCGGATCGTGCGATCCCAGCGCGTCGGTATTGGAAAAATGGATAACGGCCATGCGGCCCGGTCAGCCCTCGGCCGCGATGGCCTCCATGAACCGGTCGCCGTACAGCCTGAGCTTACTCTCGCCCACGCCGTTGACCTCAAGGAACGCCTCGGGCGTGGTGGGCTTGAGACGGACCATATCGCGCAGGGCCTTGTCCGTGAACACGATGTACGGCGGCTTGCCGGCCTCGCGCGCGATCTCGAGCCTCAGTTCGCGCAGTTTGCGGAACAGCGCCTCGTCGGCCTCGGTGGCGGGCTCGCCGCCGTCGGACAGCGCGGCCGCACCGGATTGCCCGTATGCGCCGTATGCGCCGAACGTTCCGGCCGACTTCCGGCCATTGGAAGTTCCAGCCGCCTTGGGCCGCTCGATCCGCTTGATCTCGTAGTGGAAGTCCGGCGCCACGGTCTCCGCCGCCCGCCGGCCGAAGCCCACGATCGGCAGACGGCCCTCGGAGATGAACAGGAAGCCGTCGGTGGCCATCTGGCTGAGCACATCGCGCACGCGGGCCTGCGGCACGTCCTTCAGACGGCCGTAGCTGGGGCATCGGTCGAAACCGCGGTCGATCACGTCCTGCGCCTGCGAGCCGCGCAGCACGGCCACGATCTTGCCGCTGCCCAGACCCTGCCGCACGGCCGTGCGGGATGGGCGGCCGGACTCGTCGTAGTCGTACATCACGTCATGCACGCAGCGGCTCACCGCCCGCGCCACATCGCTCACGTCGATGGTTTCGAAGGTGCCGTCGCAGTTCGCGCAGCCACCCTTGCATTTGGCCGGGCCTCCCGTGCCATCCGTGCCGTCGCCGGCCGGCGTGGTCTCGCCGAAGTAGCGGGTCATGTAGACGTGCAGGCAGTCGGTGGTCCGGCAGTAGCCCACCATGCCGTCCAGCAGCCGGCGCTTGGACATGCGCACGATCTCCTGCTCCTCGGGGCTCAGGCGGTCGTTCTCGTAGTCGTTGTCCAGCAGCCGGCGGCGGGTGACGATGTCCGACTCGTTCCACAGCAGCGTGCACCGGCTGGGCAGCCCGTCTCGCCCGGCTCGGCCGGCCTCCTGGTAGTAGGCCTCGATCGATTCGGGCATGTTGTGGTGGATCACGTAACGCACATTGGACTTGTCGATGCCCATGCCGAACGCGTTGGTGGCCACCACCACCGGCACCGCGTCGGTGACGAAGTCGCGCTGGGCCCGCTCGCGCACATCCGGGGACATGCCCCCGTGATAGGCAACGGCGATCGGGGCGCTTTGGCCGCCCGCCGAGTCATCCGCCGCGCCGCCCCGGCCGTTCGCTCCCCCGCGCAGCGTGGGCACGGTGCGGTTGAGCGCCTCCGCGAGCGCCTCGGTCTCCTTGCGCGTGGCGCAGTACACGATGCCCGACTCGTCCGGGTGCTCGGCCACGTACCGGGCCACCCACGCGGCCTTGTACTTGGTCTCCAGCTTGATGACGTCGAAGTACAGGTTCTCGCGGTCGAATCCGGTCACGGTGACGGCCGGGTCACGCAGTCCCAGCATGGCCACGATGTCCCGCCGCACGCGCTCGGTGGCGGTGGCGGTGAACGCGCCGACGACCGGCCGGACGGGCAGTCCCGCGATGAAGTCGCCGATTCCCAGGTAGCTGGAGCGGAAGTCCTGGCCCCATTGGGAGACGCAGTGGGCCTCGTCCACGGCCACGAGCGCGATGGACGTGTGCGCCGCGAAGGACTGGAACCGCTGGGTTTCCAAACGCTCGGGGGCCACGTACAGGAGTTTGACCTCGCCATGGGCCGCCTGCGAGAGGACCATGCCCTGCTCGTCCGGCGTCTGCGTGGTGTTGATGAACGCGGCCGGGATGCCGGCGTCGTTGAGGCCGTCCACCTGGTCGCGCATCAGGGAGATGAGGGGCGAGACCACCACGGTCACGCCGTCCATCAGCATGGCCGGGATCTGGTAGCACACGGATTTGCCGGCGCCGGTGGGCATGACGCCGAGCACGTCCCGCCCGCCGAGCAGCGCGTCGACGATGCCCGACTGGCCGGGACGGAACGAATCGTATCCGAAGTACTGTTTGAGCGCCCCCAGCGCCGCCGCGTTGTCTGTCATGGCCTCCACTGTACCGTGAGCGGCGACCGCGCGGCGTTCCCGGGGACCGGCTTCCCGGGATCCGTGACTCAGATCGCCTGGAACGCCTGCTTCAGGTCGGCGATCAGATCCTGCGGGTCCTCAAGGCCCACGGACAGGCGCAGCAGGTTGGCGGGCACCTCCAGCGTGGTACCGGCCACGGAGGCGTGGGTCATCGCGCCCGGGTGCTCGATCAGCGACTCCACGCCACCTAGGGACTCGGCGAGCGTGAAGATCTGCGTGGCGCCGGCCACGCGCTTGGCCGCCTCGAATCCGGCCGCGATCTCAACGGAGATCATGCCGCCGAATCCGCCGTGCATCTGGCGGGCGGCGATCTCGTGGCCCGGATGCGATTCGAGGCCCGGGTACCACACGCGCTCGATCACTTCGGACGGCAGGGATTCGAGCCACTGCGCCACCTCCAACGCGTTGCGGCTGTGCTGCCTGACGCGCAGGTCGAGGGTCTTGAGGCCGCGGATCTCCAGCCAGGAGTCGAACGGGGAGGGCACCGCGCCGGCCGCATTCTGCAGGAAGGCGACCTGGTCGCGCACCTCCTCGTCGTTGAGGACCACCGCGCCGCCGACCACGTCGGAGTGACCGCCGATGTACTTGGTGGTGGAGTAGACCACCACATCCGCGCCATCGTCCAGCGGGTGCTGCAGGACCGGCGAGGCGAAGGTGTTGTCCACCACCACCTTGGTGCCGTGCGCGTGGGCCACGGCGGCCGTGGCGGCGATGTCGGTGATGTTGAGCAGCGGGTTGGAGGGGGTCTCCACCCAGATGTACGCGTAATCCTTCCCATCAAGCGCGGCGGAGACGGCGGCGGTGTCCGTGATGTCCACCACGTCCAGGCCCACGCCCCACGGCACGAACACCTTGGACAGCAGGCGGTAGGTGCCGCCGTACACGTCGTTGCCCAGCAGGATGTTGTCGCCGGGCTTCACGGTGGCGCGCAGCAGCACGTCGATCGCGGCGAGTCCGGAGGCGAAGGACAGCGCGTACTTGGCACCCTCCACGGAGGCGAGCTGCGCGTCGAAGCTGTTGCGCGTGGGGTTGATGGAGCGGCTGTAGTCGTAGCCGTGGCGCAAGCCGCCCACGCCGTCCTGCTTGAAGGTGGAGGTCATGTAGATGGGCGTGACGACGGCGCCGGTGGTGGGGTCGGGCTCCTGTCCGGCGTGGATGGCGCGGGTGGCGGAGGCGGAGGCGGCGAGGGCTGCGGCGTTGGTGGAGATGGTCATGATGTTGGTTCCTTTGCGTTGTTGGTGGGGGTCTTGTGGGGTTCTTGCGGATTGGTGTGATTGGGATGCTGTCGATCGGTGCGATCCGGCAACCGGCTCAGAGGTACTGCGCCACGAGCGACGGCCTGGAGGTGCGCTCCACCACCTCGCCGAAGCCGTTGGCGCGCATCCAGTCGTCGTCGAAGATCTTCTCGAGGTAGCCGCGGCCGGAATCGGGCAGCAGCAGCACCACGAGCTGGTCCTCGTCCAGGTTGTACAGGCGGGCGTACTTGAGCGCGGCGGCCACGGCCATGCCGGACGATCCGCCCACCAGCAGACCCTCCTCGCCGGCCAGGCGCCGGGTCATCTCGAAGGCCTCGGCGTCGTTCACCTTGACGATCGCGTCGGTGATGTTGCGGTCGAACGCCTTGGGGTAGAAGTCCTCCCCCACGCCCTCGATCTTGTACTGGTGGACGTCCTGTTCGCTGAGCGCGGAGTAGATGGAACCCTCCGGATCGGCGCCGATCACCTTGACGGCCCCGTCGGACGCCTCCTTGAGGTACTTGCCGGTGCCGGAGATCGTGCCGCCGGTGCCGATGCCGGCCACGAAGTGCGTGACCTTGTGGTCGGTGGCCTCCCAGACCTCGGGGCCGGTGGTGTAGTAGTGGCTCAGAGGGCCGTTCGGATTGTCGTACTGGTTGGGCTTGAACGCGCCGGGGATCTCGGCGGCAAGGCGGTCGGAGACGTCGTAGTAGGAGCGCGGGTCGCCGGGGCCGGCGTCGGTGGGGGTGACCACCACCTCGGCGCCGTAGGCCCTCAGGACCGCGCGCTTGGACTCGGAGACCTTGTCCGGCAGCGTGAAGATGGTGCGGTAGCCGCGCTGCTGGGCCACGAGCGCCAGGCCCACGCCGGTGTTGCCGCTGGTGGGCTCCACGATCACGCCGCCGGGCTTCAATTGCCCGGAGCGCTCGGCCGCGTCGATGATGCGCTCGGCGATGCGGTCCTTGGACGATCCGCCGGGGTTGAGGTATTCGATCTTGACGGCGATGGTGGCCCTCACGCCCGCGGTGACGTGGTTGAGCCTGACGAGCGGGGTGTTGCCGATGAGGTCCGCGACGGAGTTGTGGATGGTCATGATGTCTCGTTTCCTTTGCTGTGGATTGGCTGGTTTCCTGTGGTGATTCGATCGGATCGGTTCGATTGATTGGGATTGCGAAGGGGATTGCAGAGAGCGGAAGGCGAACCGGTTGCCGTGCAGCTGTGAAACGGGATTCCCTGGAAGGGTATGGATGATGGGCGCTGAAGTGCGTATTCAAATGCGAATGCATACGCACATACACTCATGTTCCGATAGATTGTGATGATCGAAATTGCCGGGCTGTGATACTACGAGTGAAGCCGTGATGCCGGCGGAAAGGAACCCTATCTCAAGTTATGCGTTGTCAACCGCTCGCCCGAAGGCGTCGGTCAGCGACAACAGCAACACATGAGATAAGTCATAACTTCACCATACCACCCGCGTCCGCACCGGCGTGTCGGCCCGTCTCGCATTGTGATCATCCTGCGGACCGCCCTACAATGTGGGTAAGGGGATCGCGCCACAGGGGACGCGCCCATCGACAAGGACGGGGTCCCATGTCATCATCGTATGAATCGGAGTTGACCATAGCCTCCGCGGGGAATGGAGACAGCGGCATATCGCCCTCCACCATACTCCGGATTTTCTTTGTAGTAGGTCTGTTCATACTTCTAGGTTCGGGATACGCGGGCTATCAACACTGGCACCTGAGTCAGGTCTGCACCCAGCCATCCTCCGCGCGAATCGTGGATGTGCGATACGAACCCGCAGTCGACGAGGATGACAGCGACACTTGGACAGCGACGATCCAATACACGGCCGACGGTGGTTTGGAGTACACCAAACCCGGCGCCGTCAGCACCTCCACCGAGGGCAAATACCAGGTCGGCGACGAAATCGCGATCCGCTACAACCCGAGCAACCCCAGCGAATACATCATCATCGGCGACAACTCCTGGCTTGGCTTCGCCATCATCGGGAGCATCTTGGGGATAGTGTTCATCCTTCCCTATTCGATCGCCCTGATCGTCCGCTTCCGCCGCCGTCGAGCGGCTGTCCGTCTCGCGGCGCAACGCGAGGAAAACCTGCGGGCCGCCCAATCGCCATGGGATTCCTCACAGGAAACCCCACAGGACTGAGCGGCCCGCAAGCCGAAAGGGAAAGGAAGCCAGTCAGGTCAGCTCAGGGCTCTGGAATAGAGCCCCGGCTGCCATCAGTCGTTGCGCACGGCCTTGAAGGCCACGCCCTCGTCGTTCCAGCCATTGGCCTTGACGTTCTCGATCTCGGCCTTGCTGGTGGTGAACAGGTGCTCGCCGGTGAACGGGTTGTAGGCGCGGTACACGTCGGAGGCGGCGTAGGTGGGCACGTACCAGGCGATGCCCTCGTCGTTCCAGCCAGAGGTCTTGAGGCCGTTGTACTCGTTCACGTCCACGGTGTAGTGGTGCGAGCCGTTGTACGGGTTGTACAGGCGGTAGACCGGGGTGCTGGTCTTGTCGGCGGTGCCGTAGAAGGCGATGCCCTCGGCCTTCCAACCCTTGGTCTGCAGGGAGGCGTACTCGGACTCGTCGGTGGTGTAGAGGTGGGCGCCGGCGGCCATGAACGGGTTGTACAGGCGGTAGACCGGAACCGGCTGCTCGGCGGCGTAGACCACGGAGGCTTCCTTCTGGCCGGGCTCAACCTTGGTGACGTTGCCCTTGGCGTCAACGGTCACCTTGGCGCTGTAGGCGGCAGCGAGGTTGAGACGCTGGTAGCCCTCGGAGGAGGCGTCCAGCGGGTAGCCGGAGTCGATCTCGGTGGCGGCCAGGACCTGCTTGCGCTGGTCGGCGCTCAGGGTCGGGAAGGCGGTGATCAGCAGGTTGGCGGCCTCATCCGGGACGACCGGGGCCTGGCCGGCCTTGCCGGTCTGCTTGAAGTTGTAGGTCATGCGGTTGGTGAAGACCTCGATCGCGGACTTGCGGTCGGTGACGGCCAGCTTGGAGACCGGGTCGACGAAGCTGTTCGTGTAGCCCTTGGTGTCGTTGGCGCCCAGGTTGTTCACGCAGTCCTGAACGGTGGCGACATCGGTGGCCTGCTTGGTGGCGTGGCCGTCGGCGACGCACTTGCCGGCCATGTAGGACTGCAGCTCGTCGAAGGCGGGCAGGATCTGCTCGTTGCGGAACTGCTCATCGGACCAGCGGGTCGCGTTGGAGACTTCGCCGTCGATGCGGCCGCCCATGATGTCCAGCGGGTAGTGGACGCCGAGCACGATGCGGTTGTTGCCGGCCTCGGAGGCGCGGGTCACGATTTCGGGGGCCAGCTGCGGGAACAGCGTGGCGAGGGCGATGCCGCCGGAGTAGGCGTAGGTGGTGTGGCCGGACGGGAAGGAGCCGGAGGTGGCAAACTCGTCGTAGCCGGCCTTGTGGGTGGTGCCCTGAGCGTCGGTGTAGTCGGGCACGTGGGTGATCGGGACGGTCTTCTCAAGGCCGGCCGCCACGTAGCCGCCGTCGGTGCGGTCGTACAGCGGGCGGGTGTGGTTGAAGGTGACCTTGGCGGTGCCGGTGCTCAGGTAGTCGGACATGAGCGCGTAGGCGTAGCCGCCGGCCTGATGGTCCTCTACAAGCAGCGACTTGGTGCGAGGCAGGGAGCCGTTCTCAAGGCCCTCGGTGAAGTACTGACTCAGGACCGGACCCAGGGAGTCAGGCAGGGTCTCGGCCATCTTGTAGTCGGCGTCGATCAGGGCGCGGCGCTGCTGGGTGGTGGCGGTCTTCACGCCATCGCCATCGGCGTCGGCCTTGGCGGCGGCCTGGTTGATGGCCAGCGTCATGTCGTCGTCGTTCTTGAGCGTGGCGGCGTCCTTGACCTCGCCCTTGCCGAACGGCTTGGACGGATCGTTCTTGTCGTAGGTGTTGGCGGGCTTGTAGTAGTTCTCGTAGTCGGCCAGCAGCTTGACCAGATCGGGCTGCGCGGCGTCGGAGGGGTACTTGGTTTCGGCGGCGTTCGCAACCGAACCACCGCTCACGAGCATCGCCAGGGCGGCGACGCCGGCCACCGCGCCCGTGAGCGCCGTGGACTTCCTCTTGTTCTGCTTCATCATGTTCCACTCCTTGCTGAGGTATGGTCACGGATGCGTCTGATTTTCCTAATGGATATCATTCGCATTTTCAGCAATTTCTGTTGTACCGCAGTGACAGGCGGCATGCCGGGCAGTAAACCAAGAACTCACCACCGGATAACGCAAAGTTCACCTTCCTCCGGCGATACAGGCGATTCTTACGATTATTCAATCATTCTTGTCTTTTGACTTTAATTTTATTTATGATATATTTAATATTATTCAACTTAGCCAATGAAGACGCACATGAAGAAACGCACTGATGCAAGGAGGCAGCCCATGTCCCCAACCGAACCACCCGCTTGGATCGCCGGCCTTGACGAAGACGACCTGGCCTTCGCCAAACGCTTCCTGCTCGCCTCCGGATCCATGAAGGAGGTAGCCTGCGAATACGGCGTCTCCTACCCCACCGTCCGGCTCCGGCTCGACCGGCTCATCCAGAAGATCCGCCTCGCCGACCAGACCGGGGACGATCCCTACATCGACCTCATCAAGCGCCTCGCCGTGGACGACAAGCTCAGCCTCGACACCGCGCGCATGCTCATCGACGCATACCGGCGCCAACACGCCCAACCGCCCGCACCCGCGCAAACACCGCAATCCTAAGGAGCACGCCATGCGACTCGACACCCCCGCCATCCTCGCCACGATCGCCATCCTGCTGCTGATCCTCGCCGGACTGATCGCATTGCAATTCCGCCTGTCACGGGCGCACGACCGATGGCCCGGACTGGTCCTGCCCGCCATCTCGCTGCTGTTCGCCATCTTCGCGGCCGCGGGACCGGCGATCACCCTGGACGCCTCCGGAGGCCCATGGCCAGCGATCACCGCGACCGTCGCCACGTTCCTGATCTTCAACATACCCGCCGCGGCGTTCGCGGGCATCTACCTGCACCAGCGCGAGCGCCTCAATGTGCGCCACGAACTCGATCGCATGCGCGCGCAGGATCTGTAGCCGGAACGTGGTCGCTCTGTCGTCCTGAGCGAAGCGAAGGATCCTTCGACTACGCCCTGACGGTGTCCGGCTTGGCCGGACCGTCGCCGCCTTGGCGGCGGCTCCCTTCGCCTACGGACAGCCCACTGGGCTGTCCGCTTCACGGCTCAGTGCTCAGGATGACGGCGTGATTGCTTTGCGTCATCCTGAGCGCAGCGCAGCGGAGTCGAAGGATCCTTAATCTCTTGCACCATGCCCCTGTGCGAAATGACGAAGGATCCTTCGCTGCGCTCAGGATGACGGAACAGGACCATGTCACCCTGAGCGGTGAGCCATTCATTCACACATCCACGGTCGCCTCACCCCTCACCAGCGCATCCAACG
>NZ_RZNZ01000002.1:0-113455 GCF_008698145.1 Bifidobacterium vespertilionis | reverse complement strand
GCGCTGCGCTCAGGATGACGGAACAGGACCATGTCACCCTGAGCGGTGAGCCATTCATTCACACATCCACGGTCGCCTCACCCCTCACCAGCGCATCCAACGTCACTTCGTGGGCATCCTCGCACACCACGCCATCACCGCCGGCCGCAATGGCCCGGATGATCGCGCGACACATGCACTCCCCCGACGCATCCACATGCCGGGCAAGGCATCCGCGACCGATCACCGGCAGTTCGAGCACATGCGTGGCCTCGTGGATGAGCCGTGAGACCACCACACCGGTCGAACGCTCATCGAATACGCCATCGTCGCCAGCCTCCCCGCCAAGACCTCCCGCAAGCATCAGCGGGGCATCGTCATAGAACCGCTCCTCAAACTCATCCAGTCCCACCGCATTGGCAATCGCCGCCACACGCATGCCCGCGCCCCACTCATGCAGCTGGAATGCATCCTCAAGGTACTGCGCGATCGGCACCCCCTCCACGCCCACAGGCAACATCACCAGCACCGCGGGCGTTTCGGCACCAACGGCGCCACCATCACGCCACACCCCGGACTCCGCCCATAAGCCCAGCTGCCGCTCAAGATCGTGCTTGACCGTGCAGCTCAGGCAACATTCGTCCACAGGCAGCGACTCCGTCCCGCCCGTACGCACGCCGAGCACGTCCGCAGTCGGATCACAGGCCACTCCCCGCCCGATCGGCGGCAGGCATCGACGCACAACGGACAGGCCCGCCGAAGCCGCGTCATCCACGCGCACGTCATAGGCGATCATGCCCGCATCCGGACGGCCATCAAGCAATGAGAAGGCGACCGAGTCAAGACTCAGCCGATCGGCGCCCGTCAGCAGCACCACGGCGGGCGCGCTCCCCTCATCGCCATGTTCCGCGTTTCCCAATGATTTCAATGTCGGATGAATCATATCGACCTTTCTGTTTTGAGAATGATTATTATTATGATATAGTGACACCCATGACCAAACATTGTCAAATTCTGGGCACGCGGGCGGGCACCGGCAACCGCGTCTCCCATTCGCATCGCAAGACCCGCCGGCGCTTCAACCCGAATCTGCAGACCAAGCGCTATTGGGTGCCCTCGCTGGGCCGCCGCGTCACACTGACGCTCAGCGCCAGGGGCATCAAGACCATCGACCGCATCGGCATCGAGGCGGCGATCGTGCGCATCGCCAAGCAGGGCGAAGACGTGGCCTAAGCCAACGCCAGCATCATCAGAAAGAAGGAAGGGCCATATGGCCAGCAAATCCGCGGAGATCCGCCCGGTGATCCACCTCAGGTCCACAGCCGGCACCGGATTCACCTACACCACCACCAAGAATCGGCGCAACACCCCGGACCGACTGGAACTCATGAAGTTCGACCCCGTCGCGGGCAAGCGCGTCCTGTTTCGCGAAACGCGATAGGAATCACCACCGATAGGAAAACACCATGGCTAAAACCAGCAAAATCGCCAAGCAGCACCAACGCGAGCTGACCGTGGCGAAGTACGCCGAGCGCCGCGCGCAATACAAGCGCGACTCGGTCAATCCGCATCTGAGCGCCGAGGAACGAGCGGAGGCCATGCGCCGACTGCAGTCGCTCCCCCGCGACGCCAGCCCGACCCGACTGCGCAACCGCGATGCGATCGACGGCCGGCCGCGCGGCTTCAATCGCGCATTCGGCCTGTCACGCATCAATCTGCGCGAGAAGGCGCACCGCGGGGAACTCCCGGGCGTCGTGAAGTCGAGCTGGTGACAGGCGGCGGGCCCGTCAGAAAAGCAAAGGAACCAACACCCATGAAATCCAACATCCACCCCACATACGACTACGTGGTCTTCCGAGACCGGTCGTCGAACACGGCGTTTCTCACCAGGTCCACGCTGGCCGCCAAGGCCGCCAGCCTGCCCTCCATCGAGTGGGAGGACGGCAACACATACCCACTGGTCGACGTGGAGGTCTCCTCCTACAGCCATCCGTTCTACACCGGCAGAAACGTCGTACTCGACACGGCCGGCCAGGTGCAGAAGTTCAACCGTCGCTACGGGCGCGGGGACTGAATACACACGGAAAGGAACATCCCATGAAAGTCAAGGCATCCATCCGCTCGCTGGCGCGAAAGGACGGCTCAGTCGTCGTGCGCCGCCGCGGACACCTGTACGTGATCAACAAGAAGAACCCCCGATGGAAGGCGAGGCAAGGCTGATGGCACTGCCCAAGGTCAGAACGTCCCGCGCGAACACGCGCACCCGCAGATCCAACTGGAAGGCAAAGGTCCAGCAGCTCGCCACCGTGCAAACCCCGGAAGGCGAAACGGTCCGGGTTCCCCAGAATCTTGCCGCGGCCGTGCGTCGCGGCTACTGGAAGCCATGAACGGCGATCCGCCAACCATCCCAATCGCCCATTCACAAATACAACATAGGTAGAAAAGAGAAGAGAGCATGACCGGTCAGAACGCCAGCCATACCCCTGAATCCCCCAAACCAACCCCCGAGCCGGCCGCCGCAAACGGCCCCACCGCCCAGCTCGTCGCGAACCGACGCAGCACGATCATCCAGTTGATCATCGTCGCCGTGATCGGCGCGCTGCTTGGCGGACTGATCACAGGCGGATTCGCCTTCGCGAACCGCAGCCGATCGGGATCCGCCGCAGGAGACAGCAACGCCGGCACGGTCGCCGCCGCGGGAACGAGCACGGGAGCGAACGACGCCTGCAGCACCACCTTCGACGTGGTCGCCTCCGTGAACCAGTGGGGCTCGCTCGCCCAGCAGCTCGGCGGCAAGTGCGCTAACGTGACATCGCTGATCAACTCCACCGCGGCCGACCCGCACGACTACGAAGCCACCGCCGCGGACATGGCCAAGCTCGCCAAGGCGGACATCGTGGTGCTCAACGGCGCCGGCTACGACGGCTGGGCCGAAAAGGCGCAGTTCGACACGAGCCGCCAGACGATCGTGAACGTGGGTGACCTCATGGGCATCACCGCCACCGAGGAGCACGAGCACGAGCACGAGGAGGGCTCCGAGGAGGGCCACCACCATCACCACCACGGCTCCACGAACCCCCACCTGTGGTTCAGCCCGGAGGCCGTGCTCAAGGCGGCTGACGCGATCAACGCCGCCTACACGTCCAAGGCGGGCGAAGGCACGGACACCGCGGCCACCGCCCAGCGCCACTTCAACGAGTGGAACGGCGAGTACGCGAACTTCGTGGCCCTGGTCAACCAGGCACGCGCCAAGAACGTGAAGCGCACCTACGCGGCCACCGAGTCGATCATCAGCTACCTGCTCGACTATCTGGGCGCCGAGGACCACACCCCCGCCGCCTATACCAACGCAATGAACAGCGAGGCCGAGCCCTCCGCGGCCGATCTGAAGGCCGCGATCGACATCGTCTCCGGCGACGAGGTGGACATCCTCGTCGTCAACCCGCAGGAAATGGGCGGATTCGCGCAGAAGCTCAACGACGCGGCCGTCTCCAGCCACAAGACGATCATCTCCGCCACCGAGCAGCTGCCCGAGAACCAGTCCACGCTGCTCGGATGGCTCACGCTGATCGCCAAGCAGGCCATCGCCACGGACACCACGAACGGTTACTTCCTCACGCAGGACGTGAAGGACCGCACGCTGTCCGATTACGAGGGCGAATGGCAGTCGGTCTACCCGTACCTCACGGACGGCACGCTGGACACGGTGATGGAGGCCAAGGCCAAGAAGGGCGACATGACGGCCGCGGAGTACAAGCAGTACTACGACACCGGCTACAAGACCGACGTGGAGAAAATCTCCATCAAGGGCGACCAGATGAGCTTCACCCGAGGCGGCCAGACCGCCACCGCCACCTACAAGTACGATGGCTACAGGATCCTCGACTACGCCAAGGGCAACCGCGGCGTGCGCTACCTGTTCACCGCCGTGGGCGACGTGCCCGAAGGCGCGCCGAAGGTGGTGCAGTTCTCCGACCACGGCATCGCGCCGGGCAAGTCCGCCCACTTCCACATCTTCATGGGTGACTCCTCGCAGGAGGAGACCCTGAAGGAGATGGACAACTGGCCCACCTACTACCCGGCCTCGCTGAGCGCCGAGGAAGTGGCCACGGAGATGCTCGCGCACTGAGCGGTCTCGTCATCCTGAGCGAAGCGAAGTCACCTCCGTCATCCTGAGCGGTCTTCCTGTCATCCTGAGCGAAGCGAAGGATCCTTAACCTTTCCGCATCATGGCTATGCGCGTAATGACGAAGGATCCTTCGCTGCGCTCAGGATGACGGCGGGGAGAGGCCCAGCGCTCTGGATGACGGAGAGGGAATCCCCTCTCAGAATGACGAGGAAGCCCCCGGATGACGGAAGCACCCCCCATAACAGCACTTGCGCCCCGATCGGTACATCGTTCTCCGCCGATCGGGGCGCATCCTTTTGCGAGGCGGCCCGAATGCGATGACTTGTGCGCGGCGACGCCGTCCACGGAAACACACAATTTGCCTCATTAACGATAACAAGTATCATTAGTAGAAAATAAAGGAGGGGAATGTGTCCGATCGTCAGGAGCGCCGCACCGACGCACACATGCAGCAGCCCTCGAACCCCCGCATCACCAGACCGCGCATGCTGATCGAGCAGACGCTGTCCGAGCTGTCGCGTTTCGCCACCGCCCAGGAGATCACCGACATTCTGCGCAACCGCGGCACGCGCATCGGCACCACCACCGCATACCGGAACCTGCAATTGATGGCCGATCAGGGCAAGCTCGACGTCATCCACCTCAACGGCGAAACCCTGTACCGCGCCTGCATCGATCATCGCCACCACCATCACATCATGTGCCGGGGCTGCGGAAAGACCATAGAGATCGAGATTCCGGGGCTGGAGCAATGGATTGAGCAGGCCGCTGCCAAACTGCACTACATCAACGTCACCCACGAATTGGAGATCTACGGCCTGTGCCCCCGCTGCGCTCGGAAGGCCATCGAGGACACCCTAAATGGCGACGGTCAGCGGGACCGGTAACCACTTTCACTAACTTTCGCACGCACCGCGGGCGACCCTATCCTTTCAATCACCAACACATTGAAAGGACAACCAATGACCATCAAGACCATCGACCAGCACGCCTACGAGATCATCACCGAGGAAGGCACCTTCGCCGTCTGCAAGGACACGCTCGCCAAGTTCGACGTCTCCGTCCACACGCACGGCGTGGCCGCCTGCGGATGCTGCGGCTGCTGCCTGACCGGCGACTGCTGCGACGACAACGACTGCATGCGCGGCTCCGACGAGCAGTGCGAGGGCAAGGCCTGCATCCACACCTGCCACGAAAACCGCGAAGGCCACGAGTGCGCGTTCTGCCACCTCGCCTTCGACTCCAACGAGGCATGCCACGAGGCGATTCTGGCCGATCTGAAGGCGCTCAAAGCCGAGCTCGCCGCCTGATTCGGTCATCCTGAGTCTCCCCCGTCATCCTGAGCGAAGCGAAGGATCCTTGGCCATTACGCACAAAGACATAGCGCAGGATCGGGGGTGTCCGATGCGCTCAGGATGGGTTGGCGATCGGTTCCGCTTGGTTTGCAGCGCAAACTGGGCAGATCGGAACGATTGATTCGCAAACTGGGCAGATCTGGTCATCTAGACCCCCAAATCGGCCTCTAGATGACCGGATCTGCCCAGTTTGAAAATCGGACGACCGGATTTGCCCAGTTTTGGCCCGGGGAATGGGCCTATGGTGCATCATCCTGAGCCGTCATCTGAGTGGAGCGCGCTCCCCGTCATCCTGAGCGCAGCGAAGGATCCTTCGTCATTTCGCATAAAGCCATGATGCAGAAAGATTAAGGATCCTTCGCTGCGCTCAGGATGACGGGGAGAGACCCAGAATGACGGGGAGACTCAGGATGACGGGAGGGGACGCCCGCCGCGCTATAGGGACGCGGCGGCCACCAAATCGCGGGTGTAGTCGGCTTGGGGATGGCCCAGAACCGCTCCAACCGGGCCGGATTCCACCACATGGCCGTTGTGCAGCACCAGAATCCGGTCGGCAAGATGCTGGACCACGCCCAGATCGTGCGAGACGATGATCAGCGCCATGTCCGGCCGCTCGGCGCGAATGGCCGCGAGCGCGTCGAGGATCTGCACGCGGACGGTCACGTCGATCGCGCTCATCGGCTCGTCGGCCAGAATCACCTTCGGCGAGGCCACGATGGCACGGGCGATGGCCACGCGCTGCGCCTGCCCGCCGGACAGCTCACGAGGCCGCCTCGAGAGCATGTCGCCGGGTTCCAACCCGGCCGTGCGCAGGGCCTTCGAGACCTTCTCAACCAGCTCCGCACGGGAGACGTTTCCCCGGCCCGCTCCCCCAGCCAGCACCAGCGGCTCGGCGACGGACCGGAACACGGCCCAGCGCGGATCGAGCGAGGCGAACGGGTTCTGGAACACCAGCCCGGACTCATGCCGCAGGGCGCGGAAGCCCTCCGACGAGCCCGCGATGCGCCCGCCGCGACCGGCGACCACCGGAGAGCCCTCATAGGTCACGGTTCCCGAGTCGGCGGTCTCCAAACCCAGCATGATGCGCGTCAGCGTCGATTTGCCGGAGCCGGAACCGCCGATCACCGCGAGGCACTCCCCCGCATCCACCGAAGCGGACACGTCGAACAGCACCTGCTGACGGCCGCGTCCGGCAACCGGGAAGCTCTTCACAATGTGCGACGCGGACAACAATGCGTTCACCGGGCACCTCCCCGATCGGACGAAACAGTGGACGACACAGCGGGCGAACCAACAGCCGACAGCGTCAGCCGCCTCGCCGAACCCACCAGTTCGCGCGCGACGGGGGTGCCGGGCGAGGCCAGCAGATCGGCGGTGGCCCCCTCCTCGGCCACACGCCCGTCGTCGATCACATAGCAGCGCGTGGTGGCGCGGGCGAGCACCGAAAAATCGTGCGTGATGAACAGCATCGAGGCGCCGGCGTCGTCCACCAGCGAGACGAGCAAGTCCACGATCTGCCGCTGGATGATCGAGTCGAGCGCGGTGGTCGGCTCGTCGGCCACGATGAGCTTGGGCGAGGTGATGAGCGCAGTGGCGATGCCCACACGCTGCTGCTGCCCGCCGGAGAGTTCGTGCGGGTATTTGCCGGCCATATCCGCCGTCAGTCCCACTTTGTCCAGCATAGCCATCACGCGGTCGCGCCGCTCGGATGCGGTCAGATCGTAGTGCAGCCTGAGCGGCAGCTCGATCTGCTTGGCCACCGTGGACACCGGATTGAGCGATGTGCCGGGGTTCTGGAAGACCACGCCCACATAGCGCCCGCGCAGGTCGGCGAGCGTGCGGTCCGAGGCGCCGATCACCTCGGTGCCACCGAGGTCGATCGAGCCGGTCGCCCGGGCACCGCGCGGCAGCAGGCCCAGCATGGACTTGGCGATCATTGACTTGCCGGAACCGGAGGAGCCGATCAGCCCCACGCGCTCCCCGTCGCCCACGGTCAGGTCCACGTCACGCACCACGGCATTGCCGGAGCCATCACGCCCGGAGCCATCACGCCCGGAACCGCCGCGCGCCGAACCGGCATGCCCGCCGATCGTCACATTCAGTCCGCGAATCTCAACGCTCATTACAGACTCCCCTCATCCATGGCCGAATTGAACGCGTCGCCCAGCAAGTTCAGCGCCACCACCGCCAGCGTGACCACCAGGCCGGGCCACACCACGGTCAGCGGGAACACGTTGATGAGCTTGACGGACGTGGACAGCGAGTGGCCCCAACTGGGCACGCCGGCGCCCACGCCCACACCCAGATAAGTCAGTCCCGCCTCGGCCAGCACGGAGGTGCCGGCGGAGATGGTCAGCTGCACGGTGAGGACGGGCATGATGTTCGGCACCACATGACGGGTGAAGGCGTACCAGCCGGACGCGCCGCCGGCCAGAGCCGATTCCACGTAGTCGGACCGCGCGGCGAGCATGGCGGAGGGACGCGCGATGCGGGCCAGATTGAGGCCGTACGCGATGGAGCAGGCGCCCACGATCACGCCGACCGAGGCACCGAACGGCACGGTGAGCAGCAGGGCGATCAGCACCGTGGGAATGGAGATGAGCGCGTCGACCACGGCCACGGTGGTGGAGGCGAGGCCGGCGGAGCGCGAGACCATGAGACCCACCAGCAGCAGGCCCAGCGCGCCGGAGCAGATCACGGTGAGCACGGCGATCACCAGGTTGGTGCGCGATCCGGCCATCAGCCAGCTCAGCACATCCGCGCCGGTGCCGTCGGTGCCGAGCGGGTGCGCGGCGGACGGCTGGGCCCACACATGGTAGCCGTCGGTGGCCAGCAGCGGCTGCGGGGTCCAGAACAGGGACACGATCGCCACCGCGATCCACAGGCCCAGCACAATCAGCGCATACCGGCCGGAACCGCGGCGCCACAAGGCGCGCAATGCCGCAAACACGCGGCCGATTCCCTCGGATTCCATGTCATTCGCCTCCCTTCGAAGCGGCGCTGCCAGTCGTGCCGTCGCCGGCGTCCGTTCCCGTCGCATCGGCGGCCTTGAGCCGCGGATCGAGCGCGCGGTGGATCAGATCGATCACCAGCCCCAGCAGCAGGAAGAATGCGGCGAGCAGGAACAGCTCACTCTGCACGGCGATCAGATCGCGGTTGCCCACGTCGCCGATCAGCAGCGCGCCCAGTCCGGGCAGGGCGAACAGGCTCTCCACCACCATCACGCCGGTGATCATCTGCGCGAACGTCAGACCTGCCACGGACACGAGCTGCGGGGTGGCGAGCCGCAGCCCCACGCGCAATACGGCCTGCGTGCGGGTCATGCCGCATGCCATGGCCATGTCGATCGCGCCGCCGTCCATCACATCGCCCACCGCGGCGCGCGTGTAGCGCATGATGCCCGCGCCCGCCACGATGCCGGTGGCCACGGCCGGCAGCACCAGCGAGGACAGCGCGCGACCGGGATTATGCCATCCCTCGGAGGGGAAGCCCTGCGAGGGGAAGATGCCGATCAGGCCGGTGCCGCGCGAGAACAGCAGAATGAGCAGCAGGCCGCTCCACAGGGCCGGGACCGCGCCGCCCACGATGGCCAGCACATGCAGGAATCCGCGCATCCGGCGGCCGTTCGCCAGTACGGACGCGCAGCCGAGCGGCAGACCGATCAGCAGCGCGATGAACAGGCTCAGGATGATCAGCGGGAAGGTGAGCGAGGCGCGCTGGCCCACCTGCGCGACCACCGCGCGGCCGGTGAGGGCGGAGGTGCCCAGATCGCCGTGCAGCAGGCCGCCCACCCAATCAAGATACTGGGTGATGAGCGGACGGTCGAGTCCGAATTGGGTGCGCAGGGCGGCGATGCGGTCGGGGGTGGCCGCGGTGCCGGCCATCACGGCCGCCACGTCGCCCGGCAGGATGCGCAGGGCCACGAACACCAGCACGGACACGCCGAACAGCGCCGCCACGAACAGCAGCAATCGATGTGCGAGAAAGCGCATATGTCCAACCTTATCGAATTGTCTTCCTAGGCGGAATAACCCCCTCATCCTGAGAGGGATGTTGTTTTCCCGTCATCCTGAGCACCGAGCCGTGAAGCGGACAGCCCGGTGGACTGTCCGTAGGCGAGGGGAGCCGCCGCCAAGGCGGCGACGGTCCGGCGCAGCCGGACACCGCAGCGCGGAGTCGAAGGATCCTTGGCCACTGTGCACAAGGTTAAGGATCCTTCGGCTCCGGCCTGCGGCCTTTGCTCAGGATGACGGGTAGACTACGCCCCGCTCAGGATGACGGGCCTACTGGCGGTATGTCACGGCGTACAGCGGCAGGACGCTCTGGCTGAGCTGCTGCGGGAAGCCGTCCACGCCCTTGGCCGTGACGACCGTGACGCGGTAGCCGAACAGCCAGTCGGCGGGCGCGTCCTCGGAGACGATTTTCGCGGCCTGCTTGAGGTAGCCGTCGGCCTCGTCGTCGCTGGTGGCGGCGAGCGCCTTCGCGTACAGGTCCTGCACCTGCTTGTTGTCGTAGTGGTAGTAGTACGTGGGCGTGGCCCACTTGTAGAAGTCGTGGCTCTCGGCGTGGTCCACCAAGGACAGCTCGTAGTCGCCGTTGGTGTGCACGTCCTGCAGCCAGGTGGAGAACTCCACGTAGTTGATCTTCAGGTCGATGCCGATCTGGCTCAGCTGGCTCTTCAACTGGTCGCCCAGTTCTGTGCCGTACACGTTGGCGTATGTCAGGGTGAGCTGCAGGGGCTTGTCCGCGGTGTAGCCGGCCTCGGCCATGAGCGCCTTGGCCTTGTCCACGCTGTGCGGGTACAGGTTCGTCAGGTCCTCGTAGCCGGGGTCCACGGACGGGATCGGGCCGCCCAGGGGCGCGTCCACGCCGCCGCGGGAGGCAATGATCTGATCGTGGTCGATGCCGTAGCGGATGGCCTGGCGCACGCGCTGGTCGGCGAGCTTCGGGTTGGTCACGTTGAAGGCGAGGACGAACTTGTCCGATCCGTCGCTGGTGGACACCGTGTAGTTGGCAGAGTCGGACTGGAACTGCTTGGTCAGCGTGGCGGGCACGGAGGTGAGCACCTGCACATCGCCGCCCTTGAGGGCGTTGACCGCGGCGTTGTCGTCGGTGAGGAAGCGGACAATCATGTTCGCCGTCTTGGCCTTGCGGTCGGCGTTCCAGTACTTCTCGTTGGCCTTGAGCACCAGCTTGTCGCTGGAGTCGAAGGAGACCACGGTGTACGGGCCGGAGCCAAGCGCGCTGGTCTTGGCATCGTACTGGGCGTCCTTGTCGAACACCAGGCCCGCGCGGCCGGTGAGGTTCCACAGCAGGTTGGAGTCCGGCGTGGTCAGCGTGAGCTTGACGGTGTTGGCGTCCACGGCCTCGGCCTTGTCCAGGCTCTTGACCTGGTCGTAGTTGTAGTACTTTTGGGCCTTGAGCTCGTTGATGGACCAGGCCACGTCGTCGGCGTTGAGCTCGTCGCCGTTGGAGAAGTTCATCTTCTCGTTGAGGTGGAAGGTGTAGGTGAGTCCGTCGTCGCTGATCTCCCAGCTCTTGGCCAGGCCCGGCTGGACCTTGTTGTTGGAGTCGCGCGACACGATGCCCTCGTACACGTTGCCGATGAGCAGCTGCTCGAGCGCCGAGCCGGACTGGTGGCGGATGTCGAGGTTGACCGGGGCGAGCTTGATGCCCACGGTCACGGTGTCCGAGGTCTTGGAAGCATTTGAGTCATCTCCTGCGATTGATGAATCATTCGCGGCCTTGTTATTGAAGAACACGGTCACGCCGATCACGATCGCCACCACCACGAGAACGGCGATGAGCGAGATGAGCCAGCCCTTGGGCTTGCCGCCCTTCGGGCTCTTGGCGCGGGCGTTGAGTGCTGCGTCGGTGCTGGCGGACGCGTTGTTCTGCTTGGTTGCGCCGGGCTTGCCGTGCGCACCATTGTTCTGAGACATGCCTCGTCTCTCCTTGTGCATGTAGGTGTTGTTCGTTTGGGCCGCTTTGGCCCTGTGCGCGATTGGCCGCCGCATCGGGTCGACCATCGCCGCCGACCATCCTACCCAACCCTGCGCAAACCACCTAATGAGAGATTCGTCACAATATGCCCTCTGCAGCCACCCCTCATCCTGAGCGAAGCCTCTTCCCCGTCATCCTGAGCGAAGCGAAGGATCCTTGGCCATTGCGCATACAGTTAAGGATCCTTCGACTCCGCTACGCTCCGCTCAGGATGACAACAGCCCTATTCCGTCATCCTGAGCGAAGCGAAGGATCCTTAAACGGGGGAAGAACTCAGGATGACGTGAGGAGCCCCTCATCCCATTGCAACGCCGGGCAATCCGCCCGCCCGTTCCCCCGCCGCCGCTATACTGGTGGGCGGCATTGACGGCACAAGGCACCGACGGGAACGACCCGCGGCGACCGGACACACAAGACACGCGCACGCCTCGGCGACGAGGCAGGGAGGGTTTCATGGCGCACATTCTTCTGGGAGTCACCGGCAGCATCGCCGCGTTCAAGGCATGCCATCTGGCGTCCGACTGGACCAAGGCCGGCCACGAGGTGCGCGTGGTGATGACGGCGGCCGGCGCGCAGTTCGTCACGCCGCTCACGTTCAACGCGCTGACCCACAACCCGGTGCGCACGGCCATGTTCGGCCATGGACCGGCCGCGGGCGCAAGTCAGGCGGGCCCGGCCGCGGGCATCAGCCACATCGAGGACGCCAAGTGGGCCGATCTGCTTGTCATCGCGCCGGCGAGCGCGGACGTGATCGCCAAGATCGCCAACGGCATAGCGGACGACGAGCTCACCTCCACCGTGCTGGCGTACGAGGGCCCGAAGATGCTGTGCCCGGCCATGAACACGCACATGTACGCGAACCCGTCCACGCAGCGCAATCTGGCGACCTGCCGCGCGGACGGCTGGTCGATCGTGGAACCGGAGTCGGGCGTGCTGGCCTGCCAGGACGTGGGCAAGGGCCGTATGGAGGAGCCTGCGGTGATCGAGAAGGCCGCGGCCGCCCTGCTGCGCGCGAACGCCGATCCGTCCACGCTGCCGCTGAAGGGCCTCAACGTGCTGGTGACCGCCGGCCCGACGCAGGAGTCGCTGGACCCGGTGCGCTACCTGACCAACCATTCCACCGGCAAGATGGGCTACGCGATCGCCGAGAAGGCGCGGGACATGGGCGCGGCCGTCACGCTGGTCTCCGGCCCCACGGCCCTTGAGGCGCCCGAGGGCGTGGACACCGTGCGCGTCACCAGCGCGCAGGACATGTTCGACGCGGTGTCCGCGCGCTTCGAAAACGCGGACATCACGATCATGGCGGCCGCCGTGGGCGACTTCCGCGCCGAGAACATCCACCCGCAGAAGATCAAGAAGCAGGGCCGGGACACCTTGGAGCTGAAGCTCGTCTCCAACCCGGACATCCTCGCCTGGGCCGGCTCGCACAAGCGCGACGGGGTGATCGCCGGCAGCGACGACCCACGCCCGCAGGTGCTGTGCGGCTTCGCGATGGAGACCGAGCATCTGGTGGAGCACGCCGAACAGAAGCTCAGCGAGAAGCACTGCGACATGCTGGTGGCCAACAACCTCAACGACCGGGGCGCCGGCTTCGCCACGGACACCAACGTAGTCACGGTGCTCACCCCCGGCGCGGCCCCCGAGCCGCTCACGCTCATGGGCAAGGCCGATCTGGCCAGCCTGATTCTGGGGCGCCTCGCGGTGATCCACGCGAACAAGCTGGCCGAGCAGCCCATGTTCGATGCCGATTTCGTCCGGGAAGCGTGAGCTTATGCTCCTCGCGGTCGACATCGGCAACACGAACATCTCCGTCGGCTTTCTGGACGGCGGCGAGGTGGTGGGCACCTACCGCATCACCACCAAAAGCCATCACACGGCGGACGAGTACGCCCTCATGCTCAAGCGGTTCATGGCCATGTCGTCCATCCGCCCGCGCGAGTTCCGCGGCGTGATCATCTCCTCGGTGGTACCCAAGGTCATGCACGCCTTCCGCGGCTCGATCATCAAGTTCCTGGGCCTTGACCCGGTGGTGGTGGGCCCGGGCGTCAAAACCGGGCTCGACATCCGCTTGGACAACCCCAAGGCCGTGGGCGCGGACCGCATCGCCGACTCCGTGGGCGCCTACGAGCTGTACGGCGGGCCGGTGCTGGTCATCGACTTCGGCACGGCCACCACGTACGACTACGTGGACGCGAAGGGCGCGTTCCGCTCCGGCGCGATCGGGATCGGCCTGCAGACCGCGGCGAACGCCCTGTGGGGCGGGACCGCGCAGCTGCCGGAGGTGGAATTGGGCGACCCGGGCACGGTGATGGGCACGAACACGGTCGCGGCCATGCGCGCCGGCCTGTTCTACGGGTTCCTGGGCGGCGTGGAGTACACGATCCGCCAGTTCCGGCGGGAGACCGGCGTCGACTTCCAGGTGGTCGCCACCGGTGGCATGGGCCGCGTCATCGCCAACGCCACATCGTCCATCGACGTGTACGACAGGGACCTGATCTTCAAGGGACTCGCCATCATCCACTCGCGGCTGCAGTAGCCGCGCAGCACACCATCACCCGCAACGTACAATCAGGCTCAACACACCATCAGGAAGGGGACGCGCATGCTCGTCGCGGTCGACATCGGCAACACCAACATCAAGCTCGGTTTTCTGGAGGGCTCACGGATCGTGGGCACCTACCGCATCACCACGAAGGCCAACCACACGTCGGACGAGTACGGCCTGCTGCTCACCGAGTTCCTGGACATGTCCGGATTCCGACCCGGCGACGTGGACGATGTGATCATCGCCTCGGTGGTGCCCAAGGTCATGCACTCGTTCCGCGCGTCGATCGTCAAGTTCCTGGACATCGAGCCGATGGTGGTGGGCCCGGGCGTCAAAACCGGCATAAACATCCGCATGGACGATCCCAAGTCCATGGGCGCCGACTGCCTGGCCGACTGCGCGGGCGCCTACCACGTGTACGGCGGCCCGGTGCTCGTGGCCGATTTCGGCACGGCCACCACGTTCAACTACGTGGACGATCGCGGCACGATCACCGCGGGACTGATCACCACCGGCATCCGCACGGCCGCCGCGGCCCTGTGGAACGGCACCGCGCAGCTGCCCGAGGTGGAGATCACCCGCCCCAAGACCATCCTCGCCAAGGGCACCAAAACGGCCATGCAGGCCGGCCTGTACTACAATTTCCTGGGCGGCATCGAGCGCACGATCCGCCAGTTCCGCCACGAGATCCCCGAGGACTTCCAGGTGGTCACCACCGGCGGCCTGGGCCGCGTGTTCGCCGACGACACCGATCTGATCGACGTGTACGATCCGGACCTGATCTTCAAGGGCATGGCGATCATCCACCAGCGTACGCTCGCCGCGCGGTAGGGAAAAAACAAAAGAGCGGAGCGAAGGATCCTTGACGTTTGTGCATACGCTTAAGGATCCTTCGACTCCGCTACGGTGTCCGGCTGCGCCGGACCGTCGCCGCCTTGGCGGCGGCTCCCTTCGCCTACGGACAGCCCACCGGGCTGTCCGCTTAACGGCTCAGTGCTCAGGATGACCGGTGGCCAACCCGCGATTATGGCGGGGACAACCGCTACAGCTTCACGACCAGCACGCCGTTCGGCTTGATGACGGCGGAGTGCTCGCTCATGGTCAGATGGACCAGGGAGCTGACGACCGGCTCGCCCTCCACATCCACCACGGCGTCCTCGCGGGTGCGGTTGAACAGGAACACGAAGTGGTTCTCGTCCGACTCGTCGGCGCGCTCGACGCGCAGCACATCGCCGCAGTCCTCCTCGCTGGACGTGTCCACGCCGAGCTCGCCAAGCACCTCGGGCAGGCTCTTCGAAAGGCCCCAGCGGCCCAGCAGACCGGCCACGTAGACCGCCTTGCCGTCACCGTACTCGTTGATGGTGATGGCCGGGCGGCCGTCCATGCCGGTCACCGGATCGGCCTTGAACGTGGCGAGCACCTTGGCGGTGTCCGCCACGGAGGTGATGCAGTCGGCGAGGTCGTAAGCCACGGCCCCGTTGCTCAGGTCGATGTGGTCGAGCGTGCCGTCGTCCTTGGCGAGCGGCACGAATTCCTCGCTGCGCACGCCCACCACGTCGCGGATGGCACCCGGGTAGCCGCCCAGCCAGATGTGGTCCTTCTCGTCGGCGATGCCGGTGTAGGAGCTCACGAGGAGCTTGCCGCCCTGCGCCACGTACTCGCGCACGCGACGGGCGGTCGCCTCGTCGATCAGGTACAGGCTCGGCAGCACCACGGCGTCGTATTCGTCCCAGTTGGATCGCACCGGCACCACATCGGCCGTGACGCCGTGGTCCGCGAGCGCGCGGAACCATGCGAACGGCTCGGTGACATGGTGGACCTTCTGCGTGGGCGTGGCGGTGTGCTCGGTGGCCCACTGCGACTGGTAGTCGAACACCACGGCCACCTTGGACTTGACCAGACGGGTGCCCAGCAGGCCCTCGTCCGCGAGCTTGTTGAGGTCCGCGCCCAGCTCGCACACATCGCGGTAGACCTGGCTGTCCTCGCCCGCGTGCGGCAGCATGGCGGAGTGGAACTTCTCCGCGCCGGCCTTGGACTGGCGCCACTGGAAGAAGCAGATCGCGTCCGCGCCCATGGCGAGGTGGGCCAGGGCGTCGCGCACCAGCTGTCCGGGCTCCTTGCGGAAGTTGATCGGACGCCAGTTCACCGCGGACGTGGAGTTCTCCATGAGGCACCACGGATCCTTGCGCGCGATGCCGTCCGTGAGGGATGCGGTGTACGCGATGCCGTCGAAGTGCGCCTCGCCGGGGCTGAAGTAGTGGTCGTTGGACACGAAGTCCACCTCGTCGCCCCAATCGTCGTAGTCGAGCGTGGTGCCGGTTTCGGAGACCATGAAGTTCGTGGTCAGCGGGCGGCTGGGGGTGATCTCCTCGAGCACGTCGCGCTCGGCCTTGTAGAAGGCCTTGAGCGCGTCGGAGCTGAAGCGCTTGAAGTCGAGCAGCTTGCCGGGGTTCATGAAGTTGCCGTCGCCGATGAAGCGCGGCGGGATGATCTCGGAGAAGTCGTTCATGTGCTGCGCCCAGAAGGCGGTGCCCCAAGCGTCGTTCACAGCTTCGATGGTCTTGTAGCGCTTCTTGCACCAGTCCTGGAAGGCGTGCATCGCGTCGTCGGAGTAGTCGAAGCGGTTGTGGCAGCCGTACTCGTTGCCCACGTGCCAGGCCACCACGTACGGGTTGTCCTTGTAGTGCTCGGCCATCGCGCGGCACAGCGCCAAGGCGTAGCGGCGGAAGACCGGGCTGGTGGGACGCCAGTGCTGGCGGGCGCCCGGCCAGCAGACGTCGCCGCGGTAGTCCTTCCACAGCACCTCGGGGTGGGACTGGGTGAGCCACAGCGGCGGGGAGGCGGTGGCGGACGCGAGGTCCACGGCGATGCCGGCCTTGCCCAGCTTGTCGATGATGCGGTCCAGCCAGTCGAAGTCGAACACGCCCTCGGACGGCTCGATCTTCGCCCAGCTGAAGATGCCCACGGAGACGAAGTTGACGCCCGCCTGGTTCATCAGGCGGATGTCCTCGTCCCACACCTCCTCGGGCCATTGGTCGGGATTGTAGTCGCCGCCGTACCAGACGCGGGCCTTCTGGCCCTCGAGCGGCTGGGGCCAGCGGTATTGCCTGCGTGCGCCCATGAGACCTCCTTGTCGGTCGCCATATGATATGGATGTTTGCGTTGCCATAATAGCATTCGCGCGGAAAATACACGCAGAGGATCATCCGATTTCGCGCGGATCGATGTTACAGTGGGAGCGTTATCGGAATACGACCATGCAATGGAGTGTGCACTTTCATGGAACGCGCATCAACCGTCTCGATGCAGGACGTGGCCAGGGAAGCCGGCGTCTCCCCCCAAACCGTCTCCCGCGTGGCGAACGGCAGCGACGCCGTGCGGCCGGAGACCCGCCGCCGGGTGCAGGAGGCGATGGAGAAGCTGGGGTACCGCCCCAACTACGCGGCCCGCGCCCTCAAGCACGGCCGCTTCCGGGATGTGGGCGTGGTGCTGTTCAACATGACCAACTTCGGCAACATCCGCATCCTCAACGGCATCTGCGCCGCCGCCAACGACAACGGCTACGCGATCACCACGCTCACCATCGGACAGGGACGCGAGCGCACGCTGTCCGAGGCCGTCAACCGCATGAAGCAGCTGCCCGTGGACGGCATGATCGTGGTTCTGGAGCAGCGCATCGCCGACTTCCACGACTTCCAGCCGCCCAAGGATCTGCCGGTGGTGCTCATCACCGAGGCCGCGGCCGATCACTGCCCCACCATCGACGCCGACCAGTACGGCTGCTCCACCGCGATCGTCGACTATCTGCTGAGCAAGGGGCACAAAACCGTCTATCACATCGCGGGGCCATCGTCCTCAAGGGCCGCGGAAAGTCGCGCGAGGGGCTGGCGCGACGCGCTCAGCCAGTTGGGGCTGCGCATCCCGCCCACTTATGTGGGCGATTGGGAGGCGGACAGCGGATACCAAGCCGGGCTGTCCCTGGCCCGCGACCCGGAGTGCACCGCGGTATACGCCGCGAACGATCAAATGGCGTACGGCGCGATCATGGGCCTGCGCGCGGCCGGCAGGCGGGTGCCTCAGGACGTGAGCGTGATCGGCGTGGACAATTCGCTGGTGGGCATGGTGCCGCGGCTGGATCTGACCACCATGCGCATGAAGTTCGATACGATCGGCCATGAGGCGTTCTCGATGGTCATGCGCCAGTGCGAGGGCGATCGCGTGCCGGTGGGCGTCAAAACGGTGATCCCCTGCGAACTCGTGGAGCGAGGGTCGGTCGCCGAGCCGCCACAAGTCGCCATCCTGAGCGGAGCGCAGCCCATCCCGTCATCCTGAGCACTGAGCCGTGAAGCGGGCAGTCCAGTGGGCTGTCCGTAGGCGAGGGGAGCCGCCGCCAAGGCGGCGACGGTCCGGCGAAGCCGGACACCGTCAGGGCGCAGTCGAAGGATCCTTGACTTTGTGCACTGGTTGGCACTCTCATACATGCGCAATGGCCAAGGATCCTTCGCTTCGCTCAGGATGACAACGAGGGGGACTTTCGTCATCCTGAGCGGAGCGCAGCCCGTCATCCTGAGCGAAGCCCGATAGGGCGCAGTCGAAGGATCCTTAATCTTGTGCGCTGTTTGGCACTCTCATACATGCGCAATGGCCAAAATACGATGACCCCGGAGTTTCATGATGTTTCGCATGAGTGACTTTCACGGGGCCTTGCAATGGATAGTATAGACTTCATGAGCGATGAATCGCAAGCCACAGCCAACGACCTTCGCAGATGGTTTTCCTCCGAGCGCATGCGCCGATACGAGGAATCCGCCGTGGATCCGGTTGCCCTGTATGTCTGGAACACACGCATGTCCAAGGCATATCTTGAAGACATCGCACATGTTGAGGTCATGCTGCGTAATTTCATCGCCGCTCGCCTCTCCGCCGCATGCGGATGCGCGGACTGGTATGAGCAGATTGATTTTTTCGGCTTCGACTACGAGTTCCGCAAAGCCGTCGACCGTGTCAAGAAGCGCATCCACTGCGCCGGTCACGACGTTACCCCGGATCGCGTGATTGCAGGATTGTCACTGGATTCATGGCGATTTCTGCTCGTACGCAAGCTGGAGCCGACCGTGTGGAAAGCATTGCGAGATCAGACCAATGGCGGCATGCCGCATTACAAGTCACGGCGGCGCAAGGAATTCGAAGCGCACGTCATCCGATTGTTGGACATGCGCAATCGATGCAGTCACCAGGAACCGCTGATCCAGCAGAACCCCGTGGATGAGCGAGACTATCTCGACGCCCAATGGGAAAATCTGCTGTGGCTTGCCGATGTCATCGATCCGAAAGCCGGCGATTGGATTCGTGGCAGATCGAGGGTACCTGAGTTACGCAAGATACGTCCCATTCGAACAGTGGCGGAGCTGTCGGCGTTGCCGAATGCCAAATTCATGGCAAAGGTCCTGGAATCTGATCAAATGGTTGAACTTATTCTCGATGGCACAAGAACTGCCGCTGCCAGTCCGCTGCATGATTATTTGGAGTGTGGCAGTCCATTGCCGCGCGTCGGAAGCCGATCCGTACTGACGACCTCCTCCGGTCGGAATGTGGCGGTGCTCATTACCGATGCGATCGAAGTGATCCATCTCAGCGATATGGACGACCGGCAAATCATGGATGAGAATGAATGCGATGATGACACACCCGTCGTCTTGGTGCACTTCGAAGTCGCCGAACGGCTATGAGGGGTTCCCTTCCGTTATCCTGAGCGGAGCGCAGCCCGTCCCGTCATCCTGAGCTCAGCCCGATAAGGCGCAGTCGAAGGATCCTTAATCTTGTGCACTGGTTGGCACTCTCATACATGCGCAATGGCCAAGGATCCTTCGCTTCGCTCAGGATGACAACGAGGGGGACTTCCGTCATCCCGAGCGGAGCGCAGCCCGTCCCGTCATCCTGAGCGAAGCCCGATAGGGCGCAGCCGAAGGATCCTTAATCTTGTGCACTGGTTGGCACCCTCATACATGCGCAATGGCCAAGGATCCTTCGCTCCGCTCAGGATGACGGGCAGGCACCCCACGCGACGGCCCGCCGGATCGCCGCCTCCCCCAACGGCACGCGCGAGACGAACCGCCGCGGCTCGCCGGACACCGGGTCGGCGAACTCGAGCGACCGCGCCACCAGTTCCAGCGGCTCGGAGAAATCGTCGTAGGGCTTGGGGTCGCGCAATACCGGGTAGAAGTCGTCGCCGACGATCGGCAATCCCAGCGAGGCCATGTGGACCCGCAGCTGATGGGTTTTGCCGGTGCGCGGATGCAGGGTGTACGCGCGCACGTCCGATCGTCCCGGAACGCCGGCGCCCAACTCGATCACCGTCTCCGCGTTGACCTCCCCCGGCTCCTCGTACGCCTGCAGGATGCCCCGCCGCTTCACGATCCGCGACCGCCGACGCAGCGGAAAGACGCGCGGCGGCTCAAGCCGTTCGACGGTGCCGTACCGGGGACGCGAGACGGGCGCGCAGGGGGCCAGGCACTCGTAGGTCTTCACGGCCAGATGGTTCTGGAACAGCATCTGGTAGGCGCCGCGGTACGCCGGGTCGCGCACGAACACCACCACGCCGGCGGTGAGGCGGTCGAGGCGGTGGGCCGGCGTGATGTCCGGCTCGCCGTATGCCGATCGCAATCGGATCAGCGCGGTCTGGCGGTACCACATGCCCCGCGGCGTGGTGGCGAGGAAGTGCGGCTTGTCGATCACGATGATCCGATCGTCCTCGTACAGCACCCCGTACTCGAACGGGATCGTCGGCTCGTCGGTCACCCAGCGGTGCGGGCGGACGGGCGCACCGGCTCCCCCGGCCGCCACGAAGCCGCCCAAACCGTCACTCAACGGTGACGGACTTGGCGAGGTTCCTCGGCTTGTCCACGTCGTAGCCCTTGAGCTTGGCCATGTCCATGGCGAACAGCTGCAGCGGCACCACGTCCACCAGCGGGCTCATCAGCGTGGGGCACTGCGGCCGCCAGAAGACCACATCGGCATAGCGCTCCACGTCCGGATCGCCCTTCTCGGCCACGGCGATCACGAACGCGCCGCGGGCCCGCACCTCCTCGATGCCGGAGATGACCTTGGCGTGCAGCACGTTGCGTCCGCGCTCCGGCGGCACGATGAACACCACCGGCTCACCGTCGTCCACCAGCGCGATGGGACCGTGCTTGAGCTCGCCGGCCGCGAAGCCCTCGGTGAACGTGTAGGCGATCTCCTTGAGCTTCAGCGCGCCCTCAAGCGCCACCGGATAGCCCACATGGCGGCCCAGGAACAGGAAGGACTTGGCGTCCACCATGCGCTTGGCGGCGTCGGAGATCGTGCCGGACTGCGTGTCGATGACCCACTGGATCTTGGCGGGCATGTGCTTCAGGGAGTCGAGCACCTGGTGGATCTCGTCGCGGAACATGGCGCCCTTGACCTGCGCCAGATACAGACCCAGCAGGTAGGCGGCGGTGATCTGAGCCACGAACGCCTTGGTGGACGCCACGGCCACCTCCGGGCCGGCGTGCGTGTACAGCACGGCGTCCGATTCGCGCGGGATGGAGGCGCCCTGCGTGTTGCAGATGGCCAGCACCTTCGAGCCCTGCTCGCGCGCGTGGCGCAGGGCCATGAGCGTGTCCATGGTCTCGCCGGACTGCGAGATGGCCACCACCAGCGTGCGCGGCGTGAGGATCGGGTCACGGTAGCGGAATTCGTGCGCCAGCTCCACCTCCACGGGGATGCGCACCCAGTGCTCGATGGCGTACTTGGCCACCATGCCCGCGTAGGAGGCGGTGCCGCAGGCAATCACGATGATCTTGTCCACGGCCTTGAAGTCGTGCTCGTCGATGTGGACCTCGTCCAGATTGAGGTCGCCGTTGCGGTTGAGACGGCCCAGCAGAGTGCGCTGGACGGCCGCGGGATCCTCGTGGATCTCCTTGTCCATGAACGAGTCCCAACCGCCCTTCTCCGCGGCGGAGGCGTCCCAGTCCACGGTGTAGGTCTTGGGGTGCTCCACCACGTTGCCGTTGAAGTCGGTGACCACCACTGAATCGGCGGACACGCACACGGCCTGGTCCTGATCGATCTCCATGGCCCGCTTGGTGTAGGCCACGAAGGCGGCCACATCGGAGCCCAGGAAGTTCTCGCCATCGCCCAAGCCCACCACAAGCGGGGAGTCATGGCGCGCGCCCACCACAATGTCCGGCTGGCGGCAATCGGTGGCGAGGATCGTGAACGCGCCCTTGAGCATGCGCGCCAGGCGGCGGATGGCCTTGAACAGATCCGGCGCGCCCTCCTCGGCGATGATGGTGTCCACGATCTTGCCCAGCAGCTTGGCGGCCACCTCGGTGTCCGTGCTGGAGGAGAAGCGGTAGCCCTCGGCCTGCAGATCGAGGCGCAGCTGGGAGGCGTTCTCGATGATGCCGTTGTGGATGATCGCCACCTTGCCGTCGCGGCTGGTGTGCGGGTGGGCGTTCACGTCGCTCGGCACGCCGTTGGTGGCCCAGCGCGTGTGCCCGATGCCCACGGTGGCGGCGGGCATGGGGTTGCGCTCGATGTCCTCGACGAGGTTGTCCAGACGGCCGGCCTTCTTGCGCACCGCCACCTGATCCATGCCGGGCGCGCTCAGGGCCACGCCGGCCGAGTCGTAGCCGCGGTACTCAAGCCGCCTCAGGCCCTGAAGGCAGACGTCGAGGGGCTTGCCGCACGCCGTGGTGATTGATCCTGCATATCCAACGATTCCACACATAGCATCCCAGCGTAACCGATGGATGTTGCAACCCCAACCCGCAACCCGCCGCCTCACGCTATCCGCACAATTCGCGCAATTCGACAGCCGTCTCAATCCACTCCGTTCCAATCTGCGCCCCCTCCGGCGCAGATTGGAAAAATGCTGCACGCTGCGGCCCTGATTGGCGTTCCAATCTGCAGATTATTTCCAACCTGCGAATTTCAGGTCGCAGGTTGGAAGAATGCGGCGGCCGGCGTGATGAGCGATGCGGGGCGCGGGACGCGAGGCGGCTCACAGCACGTGCTGCAGGAAGTCCTTGAACCGCGGCTCCTTGGGGTTCGTGATGATCTCGGGGCCGCCCTTCTCCACCACGACTCCCCCATCCATGAACACCACCTGATCGGCCACCTCGCGCGCGAAGCCGATCTCATGGGTCACGCACACCATGGTCATGCCGTCCCTGGCGAGCGAGCGCATCACGTTGAGCACCTCGCCCACCAGCTCCGGGTCGAGCGCGGAGGTGGGCTCGTCGAACAGCATGATCTCCGGCTTCATGGCCAGGGCGCGCGCGATCGCCACACGCTGCTGCTGGCCGCCGGACAGCTGCACCGGGTAGTAGTTGATCCGGTCCGCCAAGCCCACGCGGTTGAGCTCGGCGACGGCCAGCTCACGGGCCTCCCTCTTGTTCATGTGCTTGACGTGGACCGGGGCCTCCATCACGTTCTCGAGGGCGGTCATGTGCGGGAACAGGTTGAAGCGCTGGAACACCATGCCCAGCTTGGCGCGCTGGGCGGCCACCTCGCGGTCGTTCAGCGTCTGCAGCACCTTTTCGCCGCGGCGCTCCACATACTTGTAGCCGATCATCTCGCCGTCCACGTCGATCTCGCCGCCGGTCAGGGTCTCGAGCTGGTTGATCAGGCGCAGGAACGTGGACTTGCCGGAGCCGGAGGGCCCCAGGATCACGGTCACCGTGCCGGGCATGACGGTCAGGTCCACACCCTTGAGCACGTGCAGGGAACCGAACGCCTTGTGCACGCCGGTGGCCTTGATGGCCGGCGTGGCGGCGGTGCGCGGAATTGCGGTGTCAGTCATGTCTCATTCCCCTTATGCGTTGAGCCCGGTGAAGGTGGCCTCGTTGAGCTTGTTCACGTTGTCCTTCTGCTCGCCGTCGGACTTGCCCGGATAGGGCGGATCGTACGGCGGCTGCTTGCCCTTGGCGCCGGCCGGACGCGCGTTGAAGCCCTTGCCGAAGTGCTTTTCGAGCTGCGCCTGGAGGATCATCATCACGGAGGTGATGAACAGGTACCAGATGCAGGCCACGAGCAGCAGCGGGATCGGCTTGTACAGGCGGTTGGCGATCGCGTTCGTGGCGAACTGGAGATCGAGCGTGTATGGCACGGCGAGCACCAGGGACGTGCTCTTGAGCATGCCGATCGTCTCGTTGCCGGTGGGCGGGATGATGATGCGCATGGCCTGCGGCAGGATGATGCGTCGCATGATCAGCGTGCGGTTCATGCCCAGCGCCTCGGCCGCCTCGGTCTGACCGGTGTCCACGGCCTCCAGACCGGCGCGCACGATCTCCGAAAGGTACGCCGCCTCGTTGAGCGCGAGGCCGATCCACGCGGCGTTGAACGCGGTGACCACCACGGACGAGTCGATGCTCCAGAAGGCCACATCCGTGAACGGGATGCCCAGCGAGATTTTGGGGATCAGCACGGAGAACAGGCCCCAGAACACCAGCTGGGTGTACACGGGCGTGCCGCGGAAGAACCAGATGAAGAACCAGCTCACGCCCCTGAGGACCGGATTGATGGACTTGCGCATGATCGCCAGGATCACCGACAGGATGATCGCCACCACCATGGAGATGACGGTCAGCTCCAGCGTCTTGCCCACGCCATTGAGCACGTTCTCGTTGAACAGGTACTTCCAGACGGTGGGCCAGTCCAGACGCTCGTTGGTGACGAGCCCCTGGATGAGCATGGCCGCGAGCAGCGCCACGATCACGGCCGCGACGATCGGACCGGTGCGACGCACGGGCCGCGCCTTGATGCAGTTGGGGATGTTCAGGCCCTCGCCGTCGACTTCTTTCTTCGCCATGTTGGTTCTTCCCTTGTTTGTCCGTTCCTGCGGGTCCTGCAGCGACTACTCGAGGTCGGTCGGGTTGATCTCCGCCTTGTCCAGAGCGCCGGACTCCACGCCCCAGTGCTTGAGGATGTTCATGTAGGTGCCGTCGTCCATGAGCTTGGTCACGGCCTTCTGCACGGCTTCGTCCATGGCGGTGTCGCCCTTCTTGATCGCGATGCCCTGCTTGGCGGTGCCCACGTTGCCGCCGAGCGCCTCAAGCTGGCCGCCGATCTGGCTGATCGCATAGCCGGCCACAGGGGAATCGGCGTAGAACACGTCGGCCTTGCCGGTCACCACGTTGGTGGCGGCGTCGGTCTGCAGCTTGCTGGACAGCACCTCGATCTTCTTGTCCGCCGGGCAGTTGGCGTTGGCGTCGTTGGCCTCCTGCTCCTGCACGGTGCCGGTCTGCACGGCGATCTTCAGGCCGCACAGGTTGCTGGTGTCCACGCCCTTCGGGTTGCCCTTCTGGACGGCCCACGTGGAGCCGGCCTTGTAGTAGCTCACGAAGTCCACGGCGTCCAGACGCTCGGTGGTGATGGTCATGGCGGTGATGCCCAGATCGTACTTGGAGCCCACGGAGGGGACGATCGAATCGAAGGTGGAGGAGACGATGTCCGCCTCCAGACCCATCACCTTGGCCAGCGCCTTGGAGATGTCCACGTCATAACCGAGCGGGGTCTTGCCGTCGTTCGCAAGGAATTCTGCCGGCGCGTAGCTCAGTTCCATACCCACGGACAGCTTGCCGTCGGACTTCACATCGTCCGGCACCAGCGCGGCGATCGCATCGTCCTTGGCCACGGAACTCACATCGTAGCCGGACGTGGCGCCGCCGGTCGCGGAGCCGTTGGCGGTGGCGTCACCCTCGTCGGTGGTGCCGCAGGCGGCGAGCGAAAGCAGCATGGCCGCGCTGGCGACGGCGGCCACGGCGGAGACGGCGGTCTTGAGGTTGCTGAACTGCATGATGGGGCTGATCCTCGTTTCTCTGGTCTTTCTTTCGGGAAAATACCATAATGACGTTCCGCTACGACAAAGTTAACGGTTCGGCGCATCGAGGCGTCTGATCCTTCACCAAGGTTAAGGATCCTTCGACTCCGCGCTACGCGCTGCGCTCAGGATGACGTCAGCACTTCCCGGTCATCCTGAGCGAAGCCCGACAGGGCGGAGCCGAAGGATCCTTCGCCATTGCACACTTGGTCATTCCTGCGCACAGGTTAAGGATCCTTCGTCATTGCCCGCACGGTCACCCACGCCCCGACTTTCACGTCGTTTCTGTAATTCCGTTACAAAAAGGACCTCGTAGGCACCTGCTGTACGTCGTTTCTGTAACTTTTTTACAGAAGGGACCGCGAGAGGGTCTCCACAAGGTCGTTTCTGTAACAAAGTTACAAAAGTGGCATGGGACGGGGCGGAATGGGCAACGAGGGCCCTCCCCGGTCATCCCTGAACACAGATTAAGGATCCTTCGACTCCGCGCTACGCGCTGCGCTCAGGATGACAAAAAACATCCGCCCAGAATGACGAATGCCGCCCGTCAGTCGGCGGCGGGGTTGATCTCGGACTTGTCGATGGAACCGGACGTCACGCCCCACTGCGCGAGGATCTTGCCGTAGGTGCCGTCCTCCATGAGCTTGGTCACGGCCTTCTGCACGGCCTCGTCCATCTGGGAGTCGCCCTTCTTGATCGCAACGCCCTGCGTGGCCACGCCCACGTCCTCACCGAACGCCTCGAGCTTGCCGCCGGTCTGGCTGATCGCATAGCCGGCCACCGGGGAATCGGCGTAGAAGGCCACGGCCTTGCCGGTCACCACGTTGGTGGTCACATCGGTCTGCAGCTTGGAGGAGAGGACTTCGATCTTCTTGTCCGCCGGGCACGCGTCGTTGGCGGTGTTGACCTCTTCCTCCTGCGTGGTGCCGGTCTGCACGGCGATCTTCAGGCCGCACAGGTTCGAGGAGTCGAACTTCTCCGGATTGCCCTTCTTCACGGCCCACGTGGAACCGGCCTTGTAGTAGCTCACGAAGTCCACGGCCTCCTTGCGCTCGTCGGTGATGGTGAAGGAGGAGATGCCGATGTCGTACTTGGACCCGATGGACGGCAGGATCGAATCGAAGGTGGAGGTGACCGGTTCGGTCTCGAGCCCCATCACCTTGCCGAGCGCCTTGGCCAGATCCACGTCGTAGCCCACGGGCTTCTGCGAGTCGTCGAGGAATTCGGCGGGCGCGTAGGAGGTGTCCATGCCCACGGTGAGCTTGCCGTCGGACTTGACCGAATCGGGCACCAGCGCGGCGATCGCGTCGTCCTTGGCCACGGCGCTCACATCGTACCCTTGCGAGGAGGCCGCCGATCCGGACGCCGAGCCACCGCCTGACGTGCTGCCGCCGGACGCGGGCTGATCGGACGTGCCGCACGCGGCGACGGACACGAGCATGGCCGCGCTGATGGCGGCCGCGGCAAGGGATTTCAAGGCATTGATCTTCATGATGGCTTCCTCTCGAGTCGAAGCCCGGGAAGGATCCACCGGGCTTGATACCGGAAACCATAGGAATCGCGTGATACGAAGGCGTTACCCCATTGTTTCGTCTTCCGACCGATGGGGCCCGATCACGCGCCACCGCGACGTTACCGCATGTTCTTGTAGCGCATGATGCGCAGCGCCTCGCGCTTGTCCTGCTCCTCGCGCAGGGCCTGGCGCTTGTCGAACTCGCGCTTGCCCTTGGCCAGGGCGATCTCCGCCTTGACGCGGCCGTCCTTGAAATACAGGCTGATGGGCACGATCGTGTAGCCCTTCGCCTCGATCTGACGCGACAGCTTGGCGATCTGCGCTGCATGCAGCAGCAGCTTGCGCTTGCGCTTGGGCGCATGATTATTCCATGTGCCGTTGAGGTATTCGGGGATGTTCGCGTTCTCCAGCCAGATCTCGCCGCGGCGGTCGATCGAAACGAACGCCTCCGCGAGCGATGCGCGCCCCTCGCGCAGCGACTTCACCTCGGTGCCGGTCAGGGCGATGCCCGCCTCGTACTTGTCCTCGATGGTGTAGTCGTGCCGTGCCTTGCGGTTCTGCACGATCAGCTTCGTGCCCTGTTCCTTGGCCATTTCGCCCTCCTTTCGACGTTGGCCGGTGTCAGCCGGCGTTGGCCGGCATTCATTGGTCCATGTTGGTCATCATTGGTCCGTGATCGGTTCGGCCTACCACCATAGCACGAATGCGCCGCCCCCGCGTGGGAGGCGACGCATTCGAGGCCGGACCAAGCCGCCGGATCAGTAGAGAATGGGATCAGTAGTGGATGAACTGGTAGTTGGACGGGTCCTTGATCACGCGGGTGCTGGCCTTGCCCTGCAGTCGGGCGCCGCACTCGGAGATCAGGATCGTGCCGTCGGAGCGGACCTGCTCCACCACGCCCACGTGGCCGTACTGCGCGCTGGCGCCGTTCTGGCCGCGGCGGAACACGATCACCGCGCCCACGTGCGGGGTGTTGTTGACGAGGTATCCGTAGGAGCGGGCGGAATTGGCCCAATCCGCGCCGTTGCCGAACTGCGTGCCCACCGGCAGGTTCAGGTCGTGGCGGCGGTTGTAGGCGTACCACGTGCACTCACTCCACGGGTAGGTGCTGGAGAAGTCGTGCGTGGCGTGGCCGTAGCAGGTCTTGGAGTGCGGGGCGCAGTTGCCGGGCACCGCGTAGTTCATGCCGCTCGCGCCGCCGGAGCCGGACGAACCGGAGTTCGACGAATTGCCGGAGTTGCCGGAATTGGACGACGAGCCGGAGTTCGAGGAGCCGGAGTTGTTGCTCGGCTTGGAAACGGAAGGCTTGGACGAGGAGTTCGCGCTGGAATCCTGACCCTGCGTGGCCTGCTTGGCGGCCTCGGCCTCGCGCGCGGCCTGCTCGGCGGCGATCTTCTTGTTGTAGTCGTCGATCTGCGACTTGATGAGCACCGCCTCGGCGGCCTCCTTGGCGGAGGCGTCGGTGAGCTGGGCCACCTTGGACTCCAGTTCGGCGCGCTTCTTGTCACCCTCGTCGCGCAGGGCGGCGAGTTCCCGCTGCTTGGCCTGCGCGTCCTCGGCGGCCTTCTGCGCGGCGGCGGCCTCCTGATCGGCCTTGGTCTTGAGCGTGGTGATCTCCTGCTCGATCGCCTCCAGACGCTGCTTGCGGTTCATGGAGGTGTTGAGGTTCGTGGCCGCGTCATTCGCGGCGGCGGCCTCGGAGCGGGTCACGGCGGCGTCGGCTTGCATCTTCTGGACGAAGTCGTCCGCGGTGGAGGCGTTGGTGACCACGTCCATCACCTTGGAGGCGTTGGACCCATGGAAGCTTTCGCGCGCGATCTGGGCCACGGCGGCCTGCGCGTCATCGTAGTCGGCGCCGGTCTTGTCGATCGCGGCCTGCAGATCGTCCTTGTCCTTCTGGGCCGCCTTAAGCCGTTCGGCTGCTGCGTCGGCGGCCTCCTTGGCGGCCTGCGCGGCGGCAAGGGCCTGATCGGCCGCGGTCTGGGCGGCCGGAATCTGGTTTTCGGTCAGATCGTCCAGTGCGACGATCTGATCCTGCAGATCCTGGCTGGCGCCGGCGAGCTGGGCCTTGAGGGCGTTCGCGGAGGCGAGCTTCTGCTGGTAGTCCGAATAGCTGGGCACGGCGGACGCCTCCACAACGCCGGTGGACACCGTGGCCAGACCACTCGCCATCAGGGTGATGCCGCACAGCACCCATCCCGCCAAAGCTTTGGTTCGTCGAGTCATCATATGGGTCAACTTCCTTAATCCGTCAGGGTCCCGGCCGATTGTACAGGAGCGAGCTGGGAGTTTTACGCTTTGAGATAACGCCGCAGCGACACGGCCGAGGCGAGTGCGGACAGCAGCAGGGCTCCGGCGACGAGTGCGGGCGCGATGAGCAGCACGGTGGTCTGGTTCACGAACGGCATCCAGCTGACCGTCTGGGCCAGCCAGTTGGTGATGAACGTGTTCACGATCCCCACCAACGCGCCCACGGACAGCAGCGAGCCGAGCAGGGCCGCGAACATGCCCTCGAGGATGAACGGCAGGCGGATCGTCCAGTTGGACGCGCCCACCAGACGCATGATCTCGGTCTCGTTGCGCCTCGACGCGGCGGACATGCGAATCGTTGTGCCCGTAAGCAGAATGGCCACCACAACCATCACCACGGCGAGCGCGGCGGTCACGGCGGTGGCTCGGTTGAGGACCTTGAAGATCGGGTCGAAGATCTGCCGCTGGTCCACCACCTCCTCGATGCCCGTGCGGCCGGAGAGCACCTCGGAGACCACCTGATACTTGGTGGGGTCGTTGAGCTTCAGTCGCAGCGAATCCTGCATGTCGGCCGCCGTGAGGGTGCGCCCGTTGTACTCGCCGTTCGGGTACTCCTTGAGGAAGGTGTCGTTGTAGAAGTCCTGCTTGCTCACGTATGTGATGTTGGCCACATCGTTCGGCAGCTCCTCGTGGATGAGGTCGATCACATCGGCGATCTCCTGCTGGCTGGGCGATTTGCCGGATGCGCAGGAGGCGGCCTGGCTGGTGCCGTCCGGGCAGAAGTAGACCACGACCTCCACCTGGTCGTACCAGGTGCCCTTGGCCTTGGTGATCTGCGCCTGCATGAGCGCGGAGGAGCCGATGAAGAGGAAAGAGATGAACGTGACCAGCATCACGGACAGGATCATCGAACCGTTGCGCTTGAGGCTGGTCCAGGTCTCGGACAGGATGAAACGGGTCCTCATGTCAGTTGTTCCCCTTCGGATCAAAGTTCCGGCTTCCGTTCGGATCGTCGCTGCCACCCGCGCGGTGGGCGAAGCGGCCTCCCCTGCCCTGCGCGGGCGGGACCGGTGGCGCCGGCGGGGCGGGCGGGGCGAACGGGCTTGCGGCGGGCTTGGCATCCGGCGCCGGATCGTCCGCCGAGGTGCCGTCGCCGAACAGATCGGCGGGATTCATGGCCTGCGTGGTCTCGGCCAACGTGGGCTCCGGGACAGGCTCCGAAGCCGTCCGGGCACTGGGCTCGGGGGCGGATGTCTCCTGGACGGCAGACTCCGCGGCGGCGGGCTCATCATCGGACTGCGCAGCGACGGGCTCCACGGTCTCGAAATCGACCGCGTCCTTCTCCGCCTTCGCGGCGGGCTCCGATGCAGCTGCCTGGGCGGCGGCCATCGATTCAAGATCCAAGCCCTTGCCCCACGTGAGCGTGTCCTCCACTGACTGGAAGACCTCGCCGTAGCGGCCGGTGCGGCCCGAATGCACGGAATTGGCCAGGCGCGCGATGCCATCGTCCCCGGAAGCGTCCGGCACGGACACGTTCGTGACGGCCGACGGATCGGTGGCGGATCCTTCCGGCAGGGAGAGCTCGGCGGCAGGGGTGCCGTCGCCGTGGATCGCCTCGTGGGCTCGGCTCGCCACTTCGACGTCCGGGAAGAACAGGGCGGAATCGTACGATCCGTGGCTCTCGTCGCGCATGATCCGACCGGCCTTGAGCTCCACCACGCGCTTGCGCATGGAATTGACGATCTCCTCGTTGTGCGTGGCCATCACGATCGTGGTGCCGGTGCGGTTGATCGCGTCCAGCACCTCCATGATGCCCAGCGACGTGGTGGGATCGAGGTTGCCGGTGGGCTCGTCGGCCAGCAGGATCTGCGGATGGTTCACGTACGCGCGGGCGATGGCCACGCGCTGCTGCTCGCCGCCGGACAGCTCGTGCGGGAAGTTCCGCTCCTTGCCCGTCAGACCCACGGTTTTGAGCACCTGCGGGACCAGGGACTTGATGGTGGAGCGGCGGGTGCCGATCACTTCGAGCGCGAACGCCACGTTCTGCCACACGGTCTTGTTGGCCAGCAGCTTGTAGTCCTGGAAGATGAAGCCGATGGAGCGGCGGTACTGCGGGATCTGGCGCGCGGGCATGCGGCGCAGATCGTTGCCGGCCACACGGATCTCGCCCTCGGTGGCCTCCTCCTCGCGCAGCAGCAGGCTCAGCAGCGTGGTCTTGCCGGAGCCCGACGCGCCCACGAGGAACACGAAGTCGCCGCGTTCGATCTCAAGGCTCACGTCGTCCAACGCGGGGCGCGAACCCTTCGGATAGATCTTGCTCACATGATCCAATGCAATCAGTGCCATATGCCTCATTCCTTCAAGCTCGTGCCATCGCCGTACTGCGGCCGCGACCCGTCATCCGCGCGCCCGCCGCTGCCGTCGGTTTTACTCCTCGGCGGCCTCGCGGCGCTGCTGGTGGCGCCAGCGGATGCCGGCGGCGATGAAGCCGTCGATGTCGCCGTCGAACACGGCCTGGGTCTGGCTGGTCTCGTAGCCGGTGCGCAGATCCTTGACCATCTGGTACGGGTGCAGCACGTAGGAGCGCATCTGATCGCCCCAACTGGCCTTGATGTCGCCCGCGAGCTCCTTCTTCTTCTTGGCCTCCTCCTCGTGGCGCAGCACCAGCAGTCGGGACTGGAGCACGGCCATGGCGGCGGCGCGGTTCTGGATCTGCGAGCGCTCGTCCTGCATGGTGACCACGAGGCCGGTGGGAAGGTGGGTGATGCGCACCGCGGAGTACGTGGTGTTCACGCCCTGGCCGCCGGGGCCGGAGGAGCAGTAGGTGTCCACGCGGATGTCCGTGTCCGGGATGTCGATGTGATCGGTCGCCTCCACCAGCGGGACCACCTCCACGGCGGCGAAGCTGGTCTGGCGGCGGCCCTGGTTGTCGAACGGGCTGATGCGCACCAGGCGGTGGGTGCCGCCCTCCACGCTCAGTCGGCCGTAGGCGTAGGGGGCGTCCACCTGGAAGGTGGCGGACTTGATGCCGGCCTCCTCCGCGTAGGAGGTGTCCATGACCTTGGCCTTGAAGCCGTTGCGCTCGCAGTAGCGCAGGTACATGCGCAGGAGCATCTGGGCGAAGTCGGCCGCGTCCACGCCGCCGGCGCCGGAGCGGATCGTGACGACCGCGGAACGCTCGTCGTACTCGCCGTCCAGCAGGGTCTGGATCTCAAGGTCGTCCAGATCCTTGGCGATCGACTCGACCTCGGTCTTCGCGTCGGCCAGGGAGTCGGTGTCCTCCTCCTCGCGCGCGAGCTCCACGAGCGTCTCCACGTCGTCGATGCGCGTGTTCATGTCCGTGAGCCTCTTGAGCTGGGACTGCGCGGCGGACAGCTTGCTCGTGATCTTCTGGGCGTTGTCCGGATCGTCCCAGAGGCCCGGCTCGCTGGCCTGCGACTCAAGATCCTTGATCTGGGCCTTGAGCTTGTCCACGTCGAGCGCCTCGGCGATCGTGTCGTACTTGGATCGGGCTTCGCCGATCGCCTGCGAGAAATCAAATTCTGCCATCGTTACCACCATACATTTCTAGTTGTGAAAAACCTGATTGTTTGCACACTGCACCCGCATGCGGGCTCATCAGCGGTCTGGGACGCTTCAGCCGCCGGGACGAGGGGACGTCAAAGACCCGCGTAGATCGCGGGGATGACCAGACTGACGAGCATGGCCGCGGCCACGACGACGCACACCGCGCGCATCACATTGCGGCGGCGGCGTTCGCGCTGCTCTCGTTCGGTCCGGTAATCACTCACGGTGAGACATTGTACCGATCACGCTGGATTTCGGTCAAAACCGTTCATGGCCGGCGAATCGCCCTACACTGGAACCATCGGTCCGGACCAATCGGCCGGGCATGCCGATCATATTGCCAATATATGTAAGGAGCGATCCAATGACGAACGAACGCACCGCGTGGGGCTGGGGTCTGGCGAGCGTTGACGCCGCCGGCAACACGCTGGACGTGTGGTATCCGCAGCTGACCCTGGGCGAGGCCCCGGCACAGGCCGACCGTCCGAACCACGACTTTGGCGCGCTGGCCCGCGAGGACGCCGACGCCCGCGGAGTCCGCCGCGTCCCGGTGTTCACGGTCTCCAAGCTCGACGATCCGATCGAGGACGCCACCGACGCCTACCTCAAGCTGCACCTCATGTCCATGCGCCTGGCCAAGCCGAACACGCTGAACCTCGACGGCATCTTCGGCAAGCTCAACAACGTGGTGTGGACCAACTACGGCCCGTTCGCCGTGGAGGACTTCGCCCTGCGCAAGCTCGACGTGCTCAAGGCCGTCGCCGGCTCCCCGCTGCCCACCGCCGACGTCAACGTGCTGTCCGTGGACAAGTTCCCGCGCATGATCGACTACGTTGTGCCCACCGGCGTGCGCATCGGCGACGCCGACCGCGTCCGTCTGGGCGCCCACCTCGCCGAGGGCACCACCGTCATGCACGCCGGCTTCGTCAACTTCAACGCCGGCACACTGGGCGTCTCCATGGTCGAGGGCCGCGTCTCGCAGGGCGTCGTGGTGGGCAACGGCTCCGACATCGGCGGCGGCGCCTCGATCATGGGCACCCTGTCCGGCGGCGGCAAGCTGCGCAATTCCATCGGCGAGCACTCCCTCTTGGGCGCCAACGCCGGCATCGGCATCTCCCTGGGAGACAACTGCGTCGTGGAGGCCGGCCTGTACGTCACCGCCGGCACCAAGGTCACCATCTGGGACAAGGCCAAGGCCGCCGCCGGCGAGCCCCTCGAGGTGGTTAAGGGCGCCGATCTGTCCGGCAAGGACAACATCCTCTTCATCCGCAACTCGGTCAACGGCCGCATCGAGGCCCGCTACCGCAAGACCGGCATTGAGCTCAACGCCAAGTTGCATAAGAACTGACGTTCTTATGCAACCGTCGCGGCCGTAGTGGCCGCTCCCCTCGCCTACGGGAAGCCCACCGGGCTTCCCGCTTCACGGCTCGGCATAAGAACTGATTGTGCAATAACGGAGTGAGGGTTAAGGATCCTTCGACTCCGCTTCGCTTCGCTCAGGATGACAAACCAGACCCTACGTCATCCTGAGCGGAGCGAAGGATCCTTGGCCACTACGCACATAGTCGCCCATGCGAAAGGTTAAGGATCCTTCGCCTCGCTCAGGATGACCGCGAAAGCGTGACCGGGCGTGCGACCGTGACGCGGGGCGTGACGGGGCGTGCGCGACCGTGACATGGGGTGGCCACACCGGGTCACGGCCCTCGAAAAACCTTGGAATTAAGCCGTTTTCAAAACCCCGTGACCGGGAGTGTACACCACCCGGTCACACCCCATGTCACACTCGCACGCCCGGTCACACCCCGCGTCACACACCCGGTCACGCCCCACGCCATGTCACGGTCAAGGCATCCGCCGACAGTCAGCTTTCGAACACCGAATAGTCGCCCAGCGCCACGGCGGGCGTCAACTCGGTAAAGGTGTGGTAATCGACGCACTGCCTCATGTATTCGGCGTGCTTGGCATCGATCGCATGCTCGCTATGTTGGAACCGCTCCTGCTGCGCGTCAGGATCATCGACGATCGTGTACACATACGACCACAGCCCATCCGGCTCCTCATTGAGGAACCATGTCTCCACATGCGCGCCCTCATCCGGCAACGTCGCATTTCCCTCGTCCAGATGATCGGCCAGGAATCCCATCCACTCGCGCGCCAGATCCTCTTTCCCCGGTTTGATCCGGAATCTCGCCAAAACGGTGCGCATGCGATTCTCCTCCCGTCCAGTGGCCCGATTCATCCGCAAATTGGAACGATCGTATCATCCGGGGGTGGCGTCGAAATCAGACCATCAATGTCATCCTGAGCGAAGCGAAGGATCCTTGGCCACTACGCACAGAGGCATAGTGCAGGAAATTAAGGATCCTTCGGCTCCGCTCCGCTCGCTCAGGATGACGTTGCCCCGTCATCCTGAGCGAGCCCACCCAACGTCATCCTGAGCGCAGCGAAGGATCCTTAACACCCCTGCACCAATGACCAATGCGCAATGACGAAGGATCCTTCGCTTCGCTCAGGATGACAGCGCAAGGACATGCCCGCTGAACCGCCACTGCCACTAGAGTGGACTCCATGAAGATCACGCTCATCACCGTCGGCAAGGTCAAGGAATCGTATCTGCGCGACGCGATCGCCGAATACTCGAAGCGGCTGTCGCGCTACTGCAGGCTGGGCATCGTGGAGGTGGCCGACGAGAAGACGCCGGAGAACGCCAGCGAGGGCACCGATCGGCGCATCAAGGAGATCGAGGGCGAGCGCATCGCCAGGCACATCGCGCCCGACGCCTATGTGATCGCGCTGGCGATCGAGGGCAAGCAGCTGAGCTCCGAGGAGCTGGCGGCGAAGGTGGCCGATCTGGGCCTGCGCGGGGTGAGCCACATCCAGCTCATCATTGGCGGGTCGCTCGGATTGGATCCCTCGATCCTCAAACGCGCAGACTACCTGCTGAGCTTCTCGCGCATGACCTTCCCCCATCAGCTCATGCGCGTGATCCTCCTCGAACAGATCTACCGCACCTATAAGATCAACGCCCACGAGCCGTACCACAAGTAACGGCCGCGCGCAGCGAACAAGCTGTACCAGGCAATCATGGGTTGGACCGCCCCATACCGCGGCCCAACCCATGGCACGTCAGAGGCGCACCCACCTACCAGATGTCCGCCGCCCCTTCATCGGCAAAGTTGACATTCCAGTTGTTCGCGGCGAAGCATCCCCGCACCCGCATATCGCGGATATTGAAATGCTCATATTTCCGGGCGCTATGCTCCTTGCGCAGCGTGTCCGCGGTGTAGTCCTTGGGCACCAGATTCTCTCGGCGCAGGCAGTCGGCCACCCCATCCTCCGGCTCCCGGTACAGCGAGGGATTGCCGACCTGCTTATTGAATACGGCATCTATGCCCATGACTTCCTCTTGAAGGCAGTCAGTGTAATCCGAATAGTATTTATTCTGCTGCGCCTCCGTTGGCGCCGAAGTGATCAGGGGCATTTTATATACGCCATTCGGGAACTTGATGAGATCGAATGATTTGTATCCTCGATTGATCAGGCATGTGCGGAAGTCCGACCACGCCCTCTCATACTGCGCAGTCGTGACGCCATGGTTTGCCCGCGCCTCCTGAAGGATCTTACGCTGCTTTTCCGAAATGTCCTTCCACGTACTGGCCTGACAAATATAATCATCCAGACTGGATGCCAACCGCTGTCCCTGCGCGGACGAGTTAGACGAACCACCACCGCAATCGGACGACGCCTGCACCGACGGCGCGGATTGACCGGCCTGGGAACTGCCATTGGCGGCGCAACCCGCCAAGCCCAGCATCACAACAATCATCAAGGTCGCTACAACAGATCGAACCTCCACATGCCCATTCATGACTTTCCCTTTCAGACGACGAATCATTACGCAGGAGGTTGACGCAACACACGGATGTGCTACGCCAACCTCAGAATATGGATAATGACTATCCCATTCGTCCGGCATCTGCAGAATCATTCAGATAGACCGGCGAACCCCAGATTTCAGCAAGCGCAAGCCCTCCAGGCTCAGCTCCGTCATAATCCACTCGACCATCCTGAATCGCGCGAGCCCATACAGAAACTTCAACATGGCTTCGCGAAATGGCAAGAGAATAATCCTGCGAATCGGAAACGTTGACTTCCGCAGTGCAGCGAAAATCACAAGGCAATTCGGAAAGCGCGCTTGCGGGAAGCGTCATGCAGCCGACAAGGCCGATCGTCAGCAATGCGGAAAGAGCACTGATAGCTTTCTTGGTAGACATAATGACCTGCTTTCTGTAAAAGAATAGTAATGACTATGATCTCGGTTAACTTGTTGTTCATGTGGGCGGTACCGCTTTGTTGCCCACGATCCAAGCATAGGCAGACGGCCACGCCATACGCAAGACAGGACTTTCCGTGTCCGTGAAGTCGGTGGTAAAACGTGAAGAGCAACTACATAACATCAGTAACTCGCCGTTGAAGAAGTGAAATTATGCTGTAGCATAAAGAATGAAGCTGAAAGGAGATGCAATGAAGATTTCAGCAACATTGCTTGTGATCATCCTTGGGTTTGTTAATCCAGTATCAAATATCATATCCGGGATAGATGACATAGATCAAGTGATTAGTTTTACATCTCAGCAAGTATACATGAATTGCCCTCCATGGTTAATGTGGTTATGTAGTTCACGACGGTGAAGACATTTATAAAGGTATGCTAGCATAACAAGTCCACTCATTGCTTGTTTCTTCCCAAACAAATTGACCACCTAGCTTTTCAATGAGTTGTTTTCGTGTTTTCAAACCATAGCCTCCTAAGTTGTGCCGCTTTTCTTGTTGATTGACGGTATTTGCGAAGACGCAGCGTTCGCTTAGCACGATAGTGTCCGGTAAGCAATGTATGGACAGTTCGCAGTCCGTTCCCTGCTGGCAGTGCTTTTTGATATTCGTACTGAGCTCAATGATTAAACTGAATATTTCGCGTTGTATTTCAAGAGATGGGGTATGATTCACATTACCAGTGACATTCATCAAGCATGGGAATCCTTGACTTTCGAGGATATACTGCTGCTCACGAACTAATTGCACTAATGCCTTAGAAAATTCAGCCGCTGATGAATCAACGGAAGATGGTTCTGCAAACTCAAGTAGTTCATCAATGAGTTGATGTAATTGCGATATTGAATCAGTTGCCAAATGATTAACAGTTACCCAAGATTGATATTGTGGATTTCTGTCTTGATGTAGCTGTTGCTGCGATTCACGGGCAATGGTGGAAAGATTATTGCTCACCATATCGTGTATTTGTTCTGCAATACGGTTTTGCTGCAAAGCAATTTGAAGCTTCCGATCCTGATCCTTCTTTTCTAATTGTAATTGCAATATATTATTCTTTTGCTGAAGAGCATATCCTGCCAGTACAGCAAATGACATCATAATTATAAAAAATAGTAGATTATCGGATGAGGCACTTCCTATTTGTAAATATCTTTGGACACTTTGAGCAATGACGCCTAACATTAATGATGCTGTTATTAATAAAATACGAGATGTGTACCCTATATATCCAAGGGCTAACAATGTTGTCCAGAATTGAGACGATGTTGAGTTAATGAAGGGAGTAATACTGCATGCAATATCTACTACCAACAGTAGTAGACTGAACAGCAGGGGTCTCCAAGTCAGCAAGATCAGCGCAACAAGCGATATCACATACATAATTGCACTTAATGCATTGCTTGGCGGTGCAACCGTTGCTTCCCATAGAGATAGTCCCAGAATTGGTAACACAAATAGTACGATACCGTTCGTATGTTCTTTTATTGATTGAAATACCTGCATCATATACTATCTTTTTCCAAAATCTCTATTATTGCTTTAAACTTATTGTTATTCAGATTTCATCCATCGAAGTACCATTTGAATTCGATTTCGAGCGCCAAGTTTCTGCTTGACGGACTGCAGATGCTTGCGGACCGTGGTACGCCCTATGTTCAGCTTTTCCGCAATCTCATCATCTTCAAGTCCCTCGGCAAGCAGATCCATAACCTGTATTTCCCTGTCACTCAGCAGATCCTTTTTCGTGGGACGAGAGCTTTGGATGCGAAAATGCGATAATGCCCCGGACTCGAATCCCCCGTCGCCGTACGTGCTTCCATTGGCCACGGCCAGCAACGCCCGGATCAATTCATCGCCATCGCCTTTGCCGACGATGCCCTGCGCACCGCTTCGCCAAGCCTGGTCTGCGTAGATCTGTACGGAGAATGACGTCATTGCGAGCAGGGACACCTGATCCGTGGCCCGACGGATACGTCTGCAAACCATGGATCCCGGCATGTCCTCCATGGACATGTCCACCAGCAGCACATCGGGCTGGGAATCGGACTTGGTGGCAAGGCAGACCGCTTGACTGCCCTGTTCCACAGCCCACAGGATCCGAACCTGCGGCAGGGAGGATGCGACAAGCGATGTGATGGATTTGAGGGACATCGGATCATTGTCCACGATCGCGACGGTGAAGGTCGTCCTTAAGTTTGGCTGCCGCATTTATGACTCCTTGGTGGCTTCTACACCAGTGTAGACATACCGAGAAAGGGTTGGACGTGTATCCATTCACGTTTTACTACCGGTCTGGCTTGCATCATTCCACGATCCACGAACATCCCCATACTGTATACTGGACTCAGTTGATCGAGGTAGATCAATGCGGAACGCGGGGGTGGCATCGTGAACAGCATGAGAAACAAGATCACGGCAGCGGCAACGATCATCGCGATGATCACCGCACTCGCGGCGGGGTGCGCGGGCAACGCGAACGGAACGGTCGGCCAAACGGGAATGGATGCCACTCAGACCGGTGCATCGCCCGCTGAAACATCATCATCGCCAGCCAACACATCCAAGCCCAAGCTGGCGGAATCCTTCAAGGAGTATGCGGCGCGTCAACTCGTCTATGCGCAACGCGGGCAGAACCCCGAATGGCAAACCTCCGACGCCCAGCTGGAAATCCTCCGCCGCATAGTGGATACCGGCACCGTAACCCCCGGGGACTATGCGCGCGCGTGGTCCAACTACACCTCATGCGTCACGGCGAAGGGCGACCCCGAACCAGTGCTCATACGGTATGCCAACGGCATGATCTCGCAGGCCGCCATCGACGGCGCCAGCATGAAGGGCAATAACTCGTATGCCTCCTGCGAGTGGAAGGAAACCAACTACGTCGATTTGTTGTACGGGATTCTGATCGGCAATCCGAACCTGTATCAGGATCCCGACGAAGCCATCGTCGACTGTCTGCACAAGGCAAACGTGGTGCCGATGTCATACACGGCAAAGGACTATGCAAAGGACAGCAAGGACCTGAAGTTCCCGTCGTTCGATCGATTGGATCCGAATGTGCGTTCCTGCCAGATCGCCAACAACGTCCAAATCGTCTACCTCGACGTCGATCCGGTGCAGACTTTCGACTGACGCGACCGCATCGGAGCCGTGGCCGCCGGACGCCGCCGGCCACGGCCTCAGTACGGCAGTTCGAGCCGCACCGAGGCCACGTCCACGTCGAAGTCGGCCAGCGGGACCTTGGCGAGGCGCGTGGTGGTGTTGGCGATCTGCAGGCCCAGGCGGTGGCCGGCGCGCACGGTCCAGTCGCAGGCGAGAAGCGGCAGCGACACCTCCAGCCACCGGCCCACGGGTGCCGGCTCGAAGCGTTCGAAGGACTCGCGATGCGCGAGCGAGAGCCATCCGCGCGTGACCACGTACTCCATCTCGTAGGCCCTGCGCGGCACCTTGACCTTGTAGGTGGCCTTGTCCTGCGGGGTGCACTGGCCGAACGTGCTGGCCCTGTCCGCGATCTCGGTCATCACATGCAGGTCCGGATCGGGCTGCACGTAGTTGCCCTCGCCGTACTCCACGAGGCTCACGGCGATGTTCGTGTCCAGTTCGGTGGTCTTCGCGGCCTCGGGGCCGGTGGCCGCAAGCCTCACGCGAAGGCTGATGCGCGGGGAGCCGGACAGGTGCATGTCCCGCTCGATCGGCGCGCTCAGGGCCAGCATGCGATCGTCGCGCGGCTTGTCCAGATCGAAGTACGGCACGAATTCCTTGACGCGCGCGCCCTTGAAATGGAACGGTTCGGCGGCGATGGTTGCGGAAGGGCCTGCCGAGGATCCTTCGACTTCGCCCTGACGGGCTTCGCTCAGGATGACGGGGGAAGCCGCGGGGCAGTCGCTCTTCGCAGGGGAAGACGCGGGACCGTCGCTCTTCGCAGGGGAAGCAGCGGGGCAGTCGCTCTTCGCAGGGGACGACGCGGACGACGCGGGGCAATCGCTCTTCGCAGGGGAAGACGCGGGGGTGACGGGGCCATCATTCCCCGCGCGTACGGTCCAGTCATGCATCCGCGTTCCCGGCACCGGCCAGGTCGGGTAGTCGAGCCACACATCCTGCGGATCGGTCACGGAGACGGCCGGCTCGCTCATGATCCCGTTGTCCACGTCCAGCAGCCAGTGGTCGAACCAGCGGTGGATGGTGCTCACCCACGTGGCGCGGCGGAAGTCGAACGGGTCGTCGTGCGCGTACTGGTGCAGCCACATCTTGCGCGGTACGCCGTACTCGCCAAGCAGCTTCCAGAACGGCTCGACCTGATTCATCATCACGTTGAGGTCGTTCGCGCCGTGCACGATGAACACGCTCGCCTTGAACCGGTCCATGCGGAGCCGGTAGTTGCGATCGCGCCAGAAGTCGTTGTAGCTGCGGTGGGCCTTGTCCGATCCCTCTTTGAGCTCCTTGTACCCGTTCGGGGCCACCTCGAAGCGCTGCAGCAGGCCGTTCGCGGTGGACATCAGGCTTTCGGCGAAGTTGTACGGCTCGTACCAGCCGCCGTCCGCGTCGTCGCCGTCCAGCAGGCAGCCGTTGGGATGGTACCAATCGTATTCGCTGGAGATGGCGGAGATGGGCACGATCGTTTTCAGTCCCTCCACGCCGGTGGATGCGGCGCCGATCGGCAGCGTGCCGTCGTACGACTGTCCGAGCATGCCCACCGCGCCGGACGCCCAGTATGCGGTGGCGCGGTTCGATTCGCTGCGATCGTCGCGCGACCAGTAGGCGTTGGCACGCCCGTTGAGCCAGTCGATGACGGCCGTGACGGAGGCGACGTCGCGTCTGCCGCCGATGTCGCAGAAGCTTTGCGACAGGCCGGTGCCGGCGCTGTCCGAAAGCACCACCGCATATCCGCGCGGCACGAAGTAGTTGCCGTAGAACAGCGGGAAGGTGACCAGCGGGCTGTTCCACTTGTCATCATCGTGCAGGTACGTCTTGCGCTCGCCGTGGCGGGGGAACTGGCCATAGTAGGGGCTCGGCTCGTAGATCACCGGGACGCGGCCGTGTTCGTCAAGCTCGCGCGGGCGGATGATGTCCACGCGGATCAGATCGTTTTTGCCGTCGCCGTCGCCGTCGAACGGCATCTCCACGTACACGAACTGCCTGATCGCATCCTCGAACGAAAACAGCTCCCGGGTTGTTCCATCCGCGCCGATACGGAACGATTCCTGAACCATGGTTCCCCTCCAGTCCTTGGGTCTCGGTCCAATACACCCACAGTACTCCAGCCGCTGGCCGATTGTTCCAGCCGCACGATCATTCCAACCTTTCCAATCTTCCCAACCTTTCCAATCTGCGCCCCGATTTTCGCAGATTGGAAAGAAACTGCAGATTGGAAAGCCAATCAAGGCCGCTAGACGCAGACTCGTTCCAATCTGCGATTTCGAAGGCGCAGATTGGAACGAACACGCAGATTGGAACGGACCGAGGGCTACCGGATCCTCACCAGCGACGGCAGAGCGCTCGGACTGACGGAGCAGGACGCCGCGATCACGCCCAGATACAGTCCGGCGAGCCCGCCCGCGACCACGCGCAGGCCCACATCGCACACCAATGCCAGAGCATCCGGAAGCGATCCCGCACCGGGCGCCAGCATCAGGCACAGAGCGCCCAGGGACGCAAGCGCTGCCGGAATCGACCAGCCGAGCGCCACTGCGAGCATCTTCTCCGCGACCTGCGGACCGGAGGCTCCGAACTGCCTGAGCATGGCGATCTCCACGCGACGTTGCAGTACGCTCGCCGCACCCGTCACGGCGGCGAGCAGCATCGCCGGGATGACCGCGAACCGGGTGAAGCGCGCCTTATAGTCGGCCGCACCGGGCGCTACGCCGGCGAGCAGCGGGTTCAGTTTGGCGGGCGTGGGCATGTCGCCGAGTCCCGGAACGGAGGCGTCCGCCTTGGAGACCACCGAGTTCAGGGCGTCGCGCACCTGCGTGGTCATGGGCCAGGCGCGCACCCAGCAGGCATCGAACATGGTGTCGAGGTCGGTGGCGGGCACGGCGAGCAGGACGGTGGAGGCGTATTGGGGCAGTCTGCCGTCGCTGGGCCACGCGAAGGTACCGGTGACCCGGTGCCGCACGCCGTCCTCGGTGACCAGATCGTCCCCGGCCGCAAGTCCGAGCTGCTGGGCCACCTTGTCCGCGATCACGAAGCCGTCGTCGCCGGTGATGTCCACCAGATTGCGCGCACCGCCGGTCACCTCGTAGGCCGGGTACGGCGCGTCAGGCAGCGCGATGGGCGTGACCGCATCGGCCCCGCGCATGGCCATGGCACCCTCCACGCCGTCGATCGAGGACAGGGCCGCGCAGTCACGTCCGCGGATGCCGCCGGGCGAGCTGATGGTCAGGATGTCGCCGCCGGATTCCCGGTAGGTCCACGCGGTGTCCGTGATCTGCCGCACGCCCAGCGCGTCGGCGCCCCCGCACATGAGCAGGATGGCCATGAGCACGCACGCCCACAGCACCGGATTGCCCACGCCGGCCTTGAGATCGCGCATGGCCTCGGACAGGGGCCAGTACCAGGATGCGTCGCCGTGTCGCCCGCTCATGATGCCGCCTCCCCCTGAGCAGAATTCCCTGTGGCGGAGTTCCCCGCGGCGGGCTCATCAATGCCCCGGTCCTGCGCGTCCGCCAGATCCACCACATCGTCGCAGGCGTCGCGCAGCTCCAGATCGTGCGTGGCCACCACGACCACGCACCCGCGGTTCGCCAGACCGCGGATGTGCGCGATCACCGTGCGCGCGCTGTTGCGGTCGAGCGACGCCGTGGGCTCGTCCACCAGCAGCAGGTCGCATTTGGTGGCGGCCGCGCGGGCGAGCATGAGCCGCTGCGCCTCGCCGCCGGACAGGCTGCCGTAGGGATGGTCCTCCACGTCCTCGAGTCCGAACTGGCCCAGAATCCGCCGCGCCTCGCCGTTCGCCACCTCGCGCGGCACGCCGGCCACCAGCATGGGCAGGGCTACATGGTCGAGCACGTTGCGTCCGGCCACGCCGAGCGGCAGCTGCGGCACCCAGTTCATCGCGTCCGCATGATGGCGTTCCACCGCGCCCTCGGTGGGTTCGAGCCAACCGGCCAGAATCGCGAGCAGCGTGGACTTACCCGAACCGGAGGGGCCGATCAGCGCATGGATGCGCCCGGCGACCAGCGTGGCGTTGAGGTGGCGGAAGAGGAAGTCGCCTGGCGTGTAGGCGTGGCCCAGATCGTTGAGGTGCACGTATGCGGTGGCCTCACCGGCGATCGCCGCACCAACAGCCACGTCCGCCGACGCACTCACCACGCCCGCCGACCCGCTCATGCGCATCCCCCGGCGTTGGGCGTGAGCCGCACATTGCCGGACGGAATGCTTCCGTCCGCGCCCTGGATGTAGGTGCGCCCAAGCATCGACCCCACGATGTTCACGCCCACGGCCCTGTCTCCCGTGGTATTCTCTGAGCCGCCGGCAACCACGATGCATGCCTGCGCGCCGCCGGACCGCTCGCCGTTCATGGTCCCGATGGAGGAGGCGGGCACCACGCCCACGGTGACGGGGTTCTTGAGCATCCACTGCACGGAGACCTGACGGGTGCCGCCCTGCATGCTGCCGGACGATGCGAACGCGCGCGTGCGGGAGAACGCGGCGAGATCGGCCACGTCGCCCTGTTCGCTGATGTCCAGCGTCGCATCGCCGGACTGGATGACGCGCTCGCCGGCCACAGCCCCTTCGGGCAGCGACTGGGCCTTGGCGGAGCCGGCCATGGCGGGCAGCTGGGCGATGGGCTGGCCCTGACCGATCATCTGCCCCACGGGCGCGGGGCATCCGGAAATGGTCACGCCGTCGGCGGGCAGCCATGCCACGTCCTGCATGGTGATGGCGTTATGCGATTTGTCCCACGTCACGCCGGCCTTGTCCGCCGCGGCCGCGAAGGCCTCGATGGTCGCGCGCGTGACCGTGTCCCCGGACACATCCCCCGCGCCGATCGCCTTGAGCGCGTTGTTGAGCCCTTCGGCGTCCGCGCCCTTCTCCCCCACGCTCAAAGGACGCCACAGCGGTTCGGCGGTGGCGAGCAGTAGCACGCCCGCGCCGTCGATGGACATGATCGACTGGCCGGAGGCGAGCGTCGTGCCGGGCTTGCAGTTCGACGATGTGACCATGCCGGACCGGGGCGCGACCACGGGCGCCATGGAGATCTCCTCGGCGCTGATGGTGATGGATCGCCCGTCGTTGACCTGCTGGGTTTCGATGGTCATGGCCGCGTTCGCATTGGCCTGCGCCAGCACTTGTGGCGGATGGGGTGCCAACATCACCGCCGCGCCGCCCGCGCCGATCAGCAGGCATGCCACCGCGATGAGCGCGGTCATCTGCCTTCCGATCGCAAACCCGCCTCCCGGCCTGCCGCCGCGTCCCTTGCCCTTGGCCGCGGCCCTGCCGCCCATGCCATCTTTCCCGCCGTCCTTCCCATGTCCGAACATGACGGTCTCCTTCCCGCGCGTCCTCGCGCCCTACGTTGCCTTCAGTCTACAGTTCCGCCTCGCTGACAGACCGTCGATCGCGCCGATTCCGACCATTCGGACGACAAGCCGGCGAACCGGCGTGGCATGGCACGGAAGGCATGGCGCGGCCTACTTCTTCAACGGCGAGTTGCTGATGTTGTGCAGTGGGTCGGACGTGCATGAGAACCACACGTCGTGCACGGAACTGCCATAACTTTGCGGATTGCCGATGAAAGGATTTTTATTCTCATTCCTCTGACGATTAAATTCGTCGTAGGACATATCCTTATCAACAAGATCATGTTCTTGATAACATTGGAACCGATATGGATTTAGATCAATATCATCTGGATTATACAGAGCTTTATAGTATGCATATACAATTATGCTATAACCATTAGCTGACTCACATTCATCTTCAATTGAATTCATTTTAGGTGTATTAGGTGGCATTGTTTTTATTTTCATTGCAGAAACTCCACCACCTTTTGCAAACCAATAATCTACATTGACTTTGTATCCATATTTCGCAAAACAACCTACAGTTTGACGTTCAAGATCATTCATCTCATCGGCAGTAATAACACTGTCCGACATTATTTCCTGAACCGCATCTCTTGCTAATTCATTATGCTGCAATTGATAGTTAATTTCATTTTTGTATGTATTATTAACCAATACTGAATCAGTATATTGCCCATAAGTCGATCTCATACCATTAAGCAAAGAATCTTGATTGATAATCGCATTATCATTTGAACCACAGGAAGTGCATAGAAGGACCAGCATTGATACCAAAACAAGCAATCTACGCTTATACATTTTATATATCCTTAAGAACTATAATTGGCCATCATATATAATATGATGGCCAATTGTTAGAAACTACAAATTAACCAAAGTAGTTTCCCCAACGATTAATAGCAAGACTAAGATCAGCATCGACATTGACACAGCTCGCAGAAATCGATGGAACCTTTCCTGGAGTTCGATAGTTGATGTACCAATCACACCAATCATCAGATTTACTGGCAGGATATACTCGATACTGCTGTCCCCTAAAGCAATAATCATCACCAATGATGACCCAATGACGCAGTCCTTGGTCACAAGTGTTGTTGATGACATAGCGATGATCACCAATGGGGGCAGGCGTATCTTCCTGCCTAAAGTCACATTCCCATTGAGCGGAATACACCGTAGCGGCTTGACCAGTAGAAGCTTCTGCATCAATGGATGCATATGCCCCTCCTACCAATACTCCGGACATCGAGAGCACCACCGCCACCGAGGCCACGGCACCAGCTACCTTAAGTCCCCTTCGAGATCGCCGCCCACCTCGATCACGACATGTGTTCATAATTACATCCTTTCCCTGGCCTCAAGCTCTTCAGTAAGCTTCACAGCCAGTCATCCGTGGGATTCACCACTGAATCCCAATACCTTCAGCGTACGATTCGTTCCAGAATGACGCAAGCGCCTCCGGTGGCAGAACGTGAATGGTACACGTCCAACCCGTTCGAGGCCCTACTAGACTTGATGTGAAAGCCACCAAGGAGTCATAAATACGGCAGCCAAGCATAAGGAAGACCTTCACCGTCACTGACCACATATCCACATTAACCATGGAGGCCAATTCACATATACTATCTGAGCTGTAAAATGGCGAATTGATCCACACTATCTATCTCAGATGTGATAGCCGACACTGAATTGCAACCCCAAGGATAACCATAAGTAGCATTGTCGAAATCTTCATTGGATCTCCTTTAACTTTATTGTACAGCATTATCTCGCTTCTTCAGCGGCGAGTCACTGATGTTGTGCAGCGGGTCGGACGTGCACGAGAACCACACGTCATGCACGGGACTGCCATAACTTTGCGGGTTGCCGATGTACGGGTTCTTGCTTTCCTTGCGCAGACGATTGAACTCGTCGTAGGACATGGATTTGTCCACCAGATCATGCTCGACGAAGCATTGGAACCGATATGGGTCCAGATCGATGTCGTCGGGATTGTAATAGGCGCTGTAGTATGCGTTGACCAATATGTTGTACCCGGTGCCGTTTTCGCATTCGGCTTGTATATCCTGCACTTTGGGATCACCAACAGGCATCGTCTTCTCATTGCCCGCCCCGATGCCGCCGCCCTTCGCGAACCAGTAATCGACATTGACCTTATAGCCGTAGCGCGCAAAGCAGCCGACGGCCTGACGCTCCACATCGTTCATCTCGTCGGCGGTGATGACATTGTCCGACAGCACCGACTCAACAACATCCTTGCCCTGCTTGTTACACTCCAGCATGTAATCGATCTGGCTTCTGCGGCTGGCGTTGATCTCGACCGAATCGGCGTACTGCGCGTAGGTGGACCGCATGCCGTTGAGCACCGCTCCGCGATCCGCCTCCTGCCCCCGTCCGGCATCCCCGCCGCAGCCGGCGAGCGCGATCATGCATGCGAATGCTATCGTCCCCGTCGCCACGCGCCATCCGCGTCCCATGCCACGCCCGCCCATCCGAGCCTCCCTGCCAGGGGATTTCACCTGCGAAATCCGTCACCTTCAGAATAATCCGGCCATCTTCGCCCCGGCAACGCACAACCTTCCGTTTCCGTGAGGGACTGCCCGAAAGCCGCCGAAAACCGCGGTTATACTGGGTTTTGGTAGTAAAGAAGGCGCTCAAGAGGGGGAGCCTTCCGTCACACACACGGAGGTTGCGCAATGGATGGTGCCGGCAGACCTGCGGCATTCACGCTCGGGATGGTCGACAACGACGAGATGTCGCTGTGGTCGCTGGAGCGCATCATCAGAGAGCGCATCCCCCAGGCGACCCTGCTGTGGACCACGCGCGATGGCTCCCAAGCGCTGTCCTATGCCTCCAATCCGGACATGCAGCCGGATGTGATGATGGTGGACATGTCCATGGAGGTGCTCTCCGGCCTCACGGTGTGCCGGCGCATCCGCCGGGCCGGTGACGAGGTGTCGCTGCTGGCCATCACCTCCTTCGCACTGGCCGTCTATGCCGCCGACGCCAGCCGCGCCGGTGCGCAGGGCATCGCCACCAAGAACGACGAGGAGGATCTGATCGCCGGCCTCACCGCCGTTGCGGATGGCGGGGTCTATGGCGGCGACGGCTTCGAGACCGCGCCCATGGCCCACTTCCGTCTTGAGAACGCCCCCGCCACGGTGCAGGACATGCTCACCACGCGCGAGGCGCAGACCATGGATCTGCTCGCCGAGGGATTGGACGACGAGACGATCGCGCAGCGGCTGAACGTGAGCCGGGACACCGTGCGCAAGCACGTGCAGACCTCCATGCACAAATTGGGCGTCAACACGCGCTGGCAGGCCCTGCTGCGGTGGACCGGCAGCGAGAAGAACGGACGGCGCTATGCCCTCTGAGCCCATCGTTCCGGACAACCGGAAACTCGAGCGGGCCAAGCTTGCGGCGCGCATCCATGACGAGGTGAGCAACCGTCTGTCGCTGGCCGCGCGAGAATCGCAGCGCCAGGCCCGCGAGGCGACGGATGAGGAGCAGCGTGAGGCATGGACCCGCGTCAATGAGGCCATCACCCAAGCCCTGCGCAACCTGCACGAGCTGATCGAACAGCTGCTGGACGCGCGGGAGAGCATCGCCGGGAATCGTCCCGGGGAGCCTGAGATTCACGGCCCGGACACCCGGGATGCCCGTCCGCGCGCTGCGGACGAACCGGACCGCATCATCTCCCCCACACACGGACGGGGCCTGAGCACGGAGGCTTTCCTTGGCCTCCTGCGTCAGGACGCCAAGGACGAGCACGATCGCCTGTCCGCACTGGGCTTCCATGGCACCATGCGCGTGACCGGAACGCTCAGCCGCGTGCCCGATGCGGTGACCGGCGACGAGATCCTGGCCCTGCTGCACGAACTGTGCGCCAATGTGAACAAGCACTGCAGACCCGAGGACAGCGTCTACGATCTGTCCGTGCATGCGGCGGGCACGGTTGTGGAGATCAACGAGCAGTGCATGTGGAACGCTTCGAGAACCGACGATGCGGACTTGCGGGACGCCAACGAGTCCGATGGCGACGACGCCGCATTGGGCGGGCATGGCCTTAACGCGCATCAGACTGTCGTCAGGCAGCTCGGCGGCGACATGGTGTGGCGATCGGGCAAGCGACAATGGAACTGTTACGCCCGCATTCCGGTGTGATCTACGTCACATCTCGTACCCCATCATTCATTATAATCGTTGAAATACCGGCTTGGAAGGCAACAGACACCCCCATCACCTTCACGGAAACGGAAAGTGGTCGATTGCGGCCGGATATCAATGCACATTATCGTTAACACTGAAAGGTTTCAACGTTGAAACCGCGAGGGCGCACACCCTTCGCGCCCGGCATTTGGGGACATTCGGGGATCAGGGCTGGTTTCGCCGTGTTTGCGGCCTTGGTTTCCCATGCCCAAACACGGCGTCCTTCGAAGCCCTGACACTGATCCGAACTAATTCGACCGCGATCCGACCTGATCCGACCTGATCCAACCTGATCCGACAGCCGCCGGACGGGCGATGGCCTAGCGCTGGTCGATCGGCACGTAATCGCGCAGCGTGGCGCCCGTGTACACCTGACGCGGACGGCCGATGCGCGTGGCCGGATCGGCGAGCATCTCGCGGTACTGCGCGATCCAGCCGGGGATGCGGCCCAGCGCGAACAGCGTGGTGAACATGGCCGGATCGAAGCCGATCGCGCGATAGATCAGGCCGGTGTAGAAATCGACGTTCGGATACAGGTTGCGCGAGACGAAGTAATCGTCGCTCAGCGCGATGCTCTCCAGCTCCTTGGCCACATCGAACAGCGCACGCTCGTCGCTGGGCAGCTTCGAGGTGTCCTCGCGTTCCATGATCTTGTCCATGTACTGGCGGGCGATGGCCGCGCGCGGATCGTACGACTTGTACACGCGGTGGCCCAGACCGGAGATGCGCACGCCGTCCCTCTTGGCGTCCTCCACGAACTCACGTACGGTCTTGCCCGAATCGCGGATGGCCTTGAGCTGGCGCAATACGGCCTCGTTCGCACCGCCATGCAGCGGGCCGGACAGCGCGTTGATGCCGGCGGCCACCGCCGAATACAGGTTGGCGTGGGCCGAACCGGCGATGCGCACCACCGAGGTGGAGCAGTTCTGCTCGTGATCGGCGTGGATGATGAGCAGACGGCCCAGCGCGTGCACGTACAGCGGATCGGAATCGAATGGCTCGTACGGCACCGCGAAGCACATGCGCAGGAAATCGTCCACATAGCCGCGCGCGTAGTCCGGGTAGAGCATCGGCTCGTCGCGGCGGCGGCGGAAGATGTAGCTCACGATCGTGCGGACCTTCGCCATGATGATCGTGGCAGCCTCGTCCAGCTGGTCGGAGTCGTTGATGTCCGTGGTGTCCGGATAGAACGTGGCCAGCGCGTTGACCGCCGAGGCGAGCACGCTCATGGGGTGCGCGGTGCGCGGGAACGAGCCCATGAAGGTGCGGAAGTCCTCCCCCACCATGGTGCGGTGGTTGATGTCCTTGACGAACTTGTCGAATTCCGATTGGGTGGGCAACTCGCCGTAGCGCAGCAGCCAGGCGACCTCCAGGAAGTCGGACTGCTCGCACAGCTGCTCGATGGGGTAGCCCCGGTAGCGCAGGATGGAATGCTGGCCGTCGATGTAGGTGATCTTCGACTCGCACTGCGCGGTGGTGAGGAATCCCGGATCCAGCGTGACCCAACCGTCGTTGCGCAGGGTCGACACCACGATGCCGTCGGGCCCGGCGGTCGCTTTGACGACCGGCAGCTCATACTTGCTTGCATCGACATCCAGCTTGGCAGTGGCCATTGCTACCCCTTTCGGCGTGATATTGAGCCCCCACCATATCAACCGCCTGTAAAACGGCATGTTTCATGCTTGAAATGCGGGCATGGGATGTCCGCGCCGCCCGTCCGCGCCACACCGGGAGGCCGGATGCGCAGTTGCCGTCCTGAGCGACGTGCCCGCACGGTCATCCTGAGCGATGTGCCCCCGCTGTCATCCTGAGCGCAGCGAAGGATCCTTGGCCATTACACACCAATCATTTGGTGCGCAGAGTTAAGGATCCTTCGACTCCGCCCTATCGGGCTCCGCTCAGGATGACAGCGGGACCGGCTCCGAATAGCAAGAAGCCCCTTCCACCCGCTGGGAGACGCCAAGCGCGGAAGGGGCTTGAGAATTCGCGAGCGAATCAGTCGCGCGCGGTGAGGATCACCGGGCCGTTCTCGGTGATCGCGATGGTGTGCTCGGAGTGGGCGCCGCGCGAGCCGTCGGAGGCGCGCAGGGTCCAGCCGTCCTTCGGATCCTGGTAGATCTCGTCCGTGGTCTTGAGGAACCACGGCTCGATGGCGATGACCAGGCCTGGGCGCAGCTTGTAGCCGTGGTGGGCGCGGCCGTCGTTCGGCACGTGCGGATCGCCGTGCATGATGTGGCCCACGCCGTGGCCGCCGAACTCGAGGTTGATCGGGTAGCCGTACTCGCGCGCGATGTCACCGATGGTGGAGGACACATCGCCCAGACGATTGCCCGGCTGCGCGACCTCGATGGCGGCGGCGAGCGCCTCCTCGGTGCACTTGATCAGACGCAGATCATCGGCGGCCTGATCCTTGCCGACCACGAAGCTGATGGCGGAATCGCCCACCCAGCCGTCCACGTTGATCGCGAGGTCGAGGCTGACGAGATCGCCGTCCTTGAGGTTGTAGTCATAGGGCACGCCATGCAGGACCGCGTCGTTCACGGAGGTGCAGATGTAGTGGGCGAACGGGCCGGTGCCGAAATCGGGCGCGTAGTCGACGTAGCAGGAGGAGGCCCCCTTGCGATCGACGATCTTCTTGTGCACGAATTCGTCGATCTCCAGTAGGTTGGTGCCGACCTTGGTCATGTCGCGCAGTTCGCGCAGGATGCTGCCGACGAAACGGCCGGCGGGCTTCATCTCTTCGATTTCCTGAGGCGTTTTGAGTTCAATCATGAGTTTCTTTCTACCGAACATGGTTCTCAGTTAGAACATAACCATAGCGCGAACGCCCAACAACCGGCCGGCCGCGTCACTTTCCGGAAACCCGCCCGAACTTGAAGGCACGGACGATGGCCGTGACGCCCATCACGATCAGCGCGCATCCGGCGAAGACCACCAGGAACACCGTGGACTGCATGGGCGAGACCAGCACCACGAAGCCGGCGAACACGGAGATCAGACCGTAGGCGACCGCCCAGCCGGAGGACGGCACGCGCCACGACTCCACCAGGCTCATCACGCCCTCCATGATCCAGCCGATGCCCACCAGCGAGGTGATGAGCATGAGCAGCGTGGATGCGGACAGCGTGGTGTTTTTGAGCATCACGATGCCGCCGATCGCCAGCAGCACGCCCACCACCACATCCAGCACGCGCCAGCCGGCGGGCACGCCCTGCACCGCGAAGGCCGTGACCGCGCGCACGATGCCGGAGATGATGAAGTAGATCGCGAGTGCGATGGTCGCGACCACCAGCGTGGGACCGGGCCAGACCAGCAGGGCAAGGCCGATCAGCAGCTCGGCGGCGCCCACCACCGCATAGACCGCCTTGATCCAGTTCTTGGCCTTCTGCGGCAGCCGCTCCTCGATCAGTTTGAAGGGATTGAAGTCGGTGCGGGAGAATTCGGCGTACCAATCGTTCGGGTTATTCTGGCCGCCCTGCCCGCCGGGCTGGCCAGGCTGACCGGGCTGCTGCCGGGGCGCGTAGGCATAGGGCTGGCCGTACTGCGGGCCCTGCTGGCCCTGCGAACCGGGTTGCGCGGGACCGCCGGCGGGACCGGCGCCCGGCTGACCATACCACCCAGCGCCATAGGGATTCTGCTGGTACTGGCCATAGGGCTGGCCGGCGTAGGGCTGACCATAATACGGACCGCCATAAGGCTGACCATAGCCATACGGGGGTTGGCCGGGCTGGCCCTGTTGGCCGGGCTGGCCGTAATACGGACCGCCATACGGATTCGGACCGCTCTGGGCATTCTGACCATTCTGAGTCCCCTGGCCGTTCGGGTCAGCCGTCTGCCCCGGCTGGGGCTGGCCATACTGCCCCTGCGGCGGCTGGTTCACATAGTTCGCGCCGTAGCCGTTGGGGTTCTCCACATACGGCTCCTTCGGATTCCCATTGCCTTCGTTTTCGCCGCGGTCGTCCGCGGTGGGCTTACGATCATCGTTGCCAGTCATCGAGACTCCTTAACTATCAGTGGTTTCGCATTCTCGGGCGGCCGGCCGCCGTCGCCGTGTCTCGGGCGACGACCCTCCAACCGCCTTCTGAACGTCAACCTATGAACGTTTCTTGGGAACTGGCTTAAAATCTGAACATCACACAACAGATTGTCGAGTGATCCGGAGCGACGGAGCCCCCCTCAATGGCATGACGAGGCGTGTGACTGGATGTGTGACATGGCGTGCGTTGTGACCGGGCGTGTGACATGGCGTGGACGCACCCGGTCACGAGCCGTCAAAAACGTTGAAATAAAGCCATTTTTAAACCCCTGTGACCAGGAATGGGCACACCCGGTCACACCCCGCGTCACAACGCACGCCATGTCACACCCCGATCGCGCCCGACCACACCCGGTCACGCCCGGCCCCGCCTGCCCACTCCCGGCCACGTCCGGCCGCAAACTGGGCAAATCGTGATCATCGCAACACAAACTGGGCAGAACGGAACATCTGGAGGCCGATTTTGGCGTCCAGACGACCAGATCTGCCCAGTTCACAAAACAACAGTCCCGATCTGCCCAGTTCACAAAACAACAGTCCCGATCTGCCCAGTTTGCAATACAACAGGGGGAACACCCCCGGCCGCGCGCCCACCGCACGCCCGCACGCCCGCACGCCCGTGTCGCCGAACGCGGATAGGCTGGGACCATGACCAATGCACTGACTTCCGGCCTTGATCCGGCATCCTTCTCCTCCGTCACCAAGCCATCCGAGGACCTGTTCCGCTACGTGAACGGCCCGTGGATCGACACCTATCGTCTGCCCGACGACCGCTCCCGCTACGGCTCCTTCGACAAGCTCGCCGAGGACGCCGAAAAGCAGGTGCGCGAGATCCTCGAGGAGGACGACTGCCCCGCCGCCAAGTCCGCGGCCCTGTACAAGAGCTTCCTGGACACCGACGCCATCGAGGCCGCCGGCATCAACCCGATCCGCCCCGATCTTGACGACATCGACGCCGCCGAGTCCAAGGCCGCGCTGACCCGCGTGCTCGGCATCCTCAACCCCACCGGTGGCCCCGACCTGTTCGGTCTGTACATCTTCGGCGACCCGGGAAATCCCGACTTCAACATCGCGCACATCGAGCAGGCCGGTCTGGGTCTGCCCGACGAGGCCTACTACCGCGACGACCACTACGCGCCCGTGCGCGAGGCCTACGTCGCCATGGTCGCCAAGCAGCTCGAGAACGCCGGCTACGCCTCCGGCGACGAGGCCGACGCGGCCGCCAAGCGCTACCTTGATGTGGAGACCCGCATCGCCAAGCACCACTGGGACAACGTGGCCACGCGCGACTCCGTGAAGACCTACAACCCCACCTCCTTCGAGGATCTGGCCGCCACGCTGGCCGATTTCGATCTGGCCGCCTGGATCGACGCCTGGCAGACCGCCTACGACGCGACCAGCGCCGCCAAGGCCCAGCCGATCGACCTCAAGGCCGTGTTCGCCAAGGTGATCGTGCACGAGCCCAGCTTCCTGACCGGCCTCAACGACTTCTGGAAGTCCGCCGATCTGGAGGATCTGAAGCTGTGGGCGCGCGTGCACGCGATCATCGGCGCCGCCTCCGGCCTGTCGAAGCAGTTCGACGAGACCAACTTCGATTTCTACGGCAAGGTGCTCTCCGGCGCCAAGGCCCAGCGCGACCGCTGGAAGCGCGCCGTGAGCCTGGTCAACGCCACCTGCGGCGAGGACGTGGGCCGCGAGTACGTGAAGCGTCACTTCCCGGAGAGCTCCAAGGAGCGCATGGAGCAGCTCGTCGCCAACCTGATCGACGCCTACCGCGTCTCCATCTCGAACTCCGACTGGCTGGGCGAGGCCACCAAGGCCAAGGCGCTGGAGAAGCTCTCCAAGTTCTCCCCGAAGATCGGCTACACCAACCACTGGCGCGACTACTCCGCCCTCGACGTGAGCGCCGATGCCCCCTACGCGGCCAACGCCAAGGCCTCCGCCCTGTACGAGACCGGCTACCAGCTCGCCAAGGTGGGCAAGCCGGTGGACAAGGACGAGTGGCTCATGAACCCGCAGACCGTGAACGCCTACTACGAGCCGACCATGAACGTGATCGTGTTCCCGGCGGCCATCCTGCAGCCCCCGTTCTTCAACCCGGAGGCGGACGACGCCGCGAACTACGGCGGCATCGGCGCGGTGATCGGCCACGAGATCGGCCACGGCTTCGACGACCAGGGCTCGCAGTACGACGGCGACGGCAAGCTCAACAACTGGTGGACCGACGAGGATCGCAAGAACTTCGAGGCCCGCACCCACGCGCTGATCGAGCAGTACAACGCCTTCGTGCCCGAGCAGCTCAAGGCCAAGTACGCGGACGATCCGAGCAAGGCCCCGCACGTCAACGGCGCGCTGACGATCGGCGAGAACATCGGCGATTTGGGCGGCGTGAACATCGCGCTCAAGGCCTACGCCTTCGCGATCGACCCGGCCAGCGCCGAATCCGGCAGCCCCGAGGCGATCCGCGCCGCGCTCGCCGAGGCGCCCGAGATGGACGGCTTCACCGGCCTGCAGCGCTTCTTCCTGAGCTACGCCTCGATCTGGCGCACAAAGAACCGCGACGAGCTGGCCGAGCAGTACCTGCAGATCGACCCGCACTCCCCCGCCGAGTGCCGCACCAACGGCATCGTGCGCAACGTGGACCTGTTCGCCGAGGCGTTCGATGTGAAGCCCGGCGACGGCATGTGGCTCGACCCGGCCGATCGCGTGCGCATCTGGTAGTCGCGCCGACGCATCGCTTGATGCAGTGCTGATGCATCGTTGACTCAGCACTGACGCGAGAAAGCCCCTCCGGGGCGCCGATCCCTTCTCATTTCGGCGTTTCGGAGGGGCTTTCGCGATGGTACACAATTCAGAGCGAAAGCGGGCGGGCGCCCGCGGGGCTTCCGGCGAGGGGCGGCGACCTCGGCGATCGACCGCCGCGGGGTTGATCGCCGGATCTGGTCCGCGGTCTGGTCTTGGTTTCGTTCCGCAGCCGACCTCGAGCCCGCCGCCCGCGCTCAGAATTCCTCATTCCCATTCTCCGTTTCGGTGCCGAAGCTGTCGGTCTGAACCGCCGGTGCGGGGGCGGACTGCTGAGACAAGGCGGACTGCTGAACCGTGGTGGACTGCGAGGACTCCCCCGACTGCGCAGCATCCCCCGGCTGCGAGCCCGGAGCGGCGCCGGACTGAAGCGACGACGTCTGCGTGGTCTGAATGCCGGTCTGCGACGATTGCTCCTGAGCGCGGACGGGCGGCTGCTGCGAGGACTGCTGATTGCGCTGGGACCATGCCGACGGGCCGGCATCGGCAACGCCCCGATCGAAGGCACCCGGCGCGGATTGCCCGGACGGCCCCGGCATCCCGTTCATCGGACCGGACGCGCCGCCCCCATCGCCGACGCCATATCCTCGCTGGTTGGCATACCCCTGATTGCCGTACCCCGGGCCGCCACTGGCCTGCTGGTTGCTGCCCTGCTGATTGTTCCACTGTTGATTGCCGCCGTAACCCTGATCGCCCTGATTACCAAATCCCTGGTTGCCGCCGTAGCCCTGGTTGCCGCCGTATCCTTGGTTGGCACCGTACCCCTGCGACTCATTGAAGGGATCCCGGCCCTCGCCGTTCTGCTGAGGATCTCCAGGGGCATTCTGGCCATTCTGCTGGTCGCCCTGCCCGTTCTGGTTATTGCGCGGCATTTTGGTGAACACCGACCGGCCGGTGTTCAGATCGTGCCCGATGTTCGTGGCGTTGATCACGATGGTGGTCTGCTGCCGGCCGTCGCGATCGGTCCACTCCTCCATGCCGATCTGGCCGGTCACGATCACTGGCTCCCCCTTGTGGACCGAATCCAGCACGTTGAGGGCCAGCGAACGGAACGCCTTCACCTTGACCCAGAGCGTGGGCAGATCCACCCACTGTCCGCTGGCCTGACTGAAGAAGCTGCGCGTGGTGCCCATGTTGAACACGCTGATGGGCGTGCCTCCCTCCTGCCCCAGGCGGCGGGGTTTGCCTCCCACATATCCGTTGATGGTGACGATGCCTTGCTGTGCCATGTTGGTTCCTTTCCTTGTGGCTGTTTGCGGTTATAGGGTCCCGGTCTTGGCCGGGATGACATTGGCCCGCTTCGGGCCGCGGCGTCTCAGCAGGGACACGCATGGGGAAGAGTGAGGGATGACTGAGATGGTCCTTTCCCCGCCGTGCCGTCCGGCGCCGCGTCCTGAGCGGTGATGCCCACTGTGCCCCATCGGTGCCGCCGCCCTCAAGCCGCGCGGGCCGATGTGCGCGAATGTGTCCCCCCAAGCCATGGTTTCGCGCGTGTCGTAGCGCGTTGTGTGGATAAGCCCCTGCATAACCCCGCCATTTCGGGCCACATTCATCCACAGCGACACGAGATATCCACTTGTGCACCGCGGGACGGTTCGGGCTTTCGCCGGATGGAAGAACCGGATAGCGTCGAAGGCATGAGCACCGAATCATACTCACTGGAAGCACTCACCGATCTGAAGCGCCGTCGTTTCGAGGCATGCGACGCCCTGCAGCGCCGCACCAAGCATCCGCTGGTCTTCGCAAGGTCCGACGCCTTGGAGCTGCTCGCCGTGGAGAAGCCCATCGAGCCCGAGGCCGAACGTCGCCGCACCGACATGGATGTGGTGGTGGCGGATCAGAACGGCAAGGGCCGGATCAAAGGCGTGCGTTTCCTGTCATGGACGGGTCCAATAGAAGCGGCACCCATCGGAAGGACCGTGCTGTGCACCACGCCCGTGTGCACATGGGCGCACTATGCCGGCATACTGACTCTCAAGGAACTCATCGTGCTGGGAGAATCCCTGATGCGTCGGGACAGGCGGCTGACCCGCGCCTCCTTGGAGGACTTTCATGCCTATCTTGGGCGAGCCGATCATTTCCACGGCATTCGCAATTGCCACCGGGCGCTCGCGCTGATGCAGGAAGGCACCGACTCCTCCCAGGAGACGCGCACGCGATTGGTCCCGATGATGTACGGCCTGCCCGAACCGGTGGTGAATCATCCGGTTCGGCTGCCCAATGGCCGAATTATCTTTCTGGACAATGCTTATCCGGAGCTCCGCATAGCCATTGAATATGACGGGAACTACCATCGATTCAGTGGGGATCAGGTATTGCGCGACGACCAACGGCGGGAGGAGTTGGAAGATCTGGGATGGATTTACATCAAAGTCACGGTGGTGGATCTGCGCAGCGAGGAGGGTGAGGAACGACTGGCACAACGCATCGCGACGAAATGCGAGGCCGTGCTCGGCGTCCCGGTACCCCTGCGCCCGAGAATGACCGTTCGTCAGATCTGCGACGGACGAAGAAGAACCCGCAAACCTCTTTGGGATGTCGTGCCCCGTCACCTGTGGAGGGCACCATGGGCCACAACTGCATAATCAGGGGTACATTTCGATTTTTGCAGACACCTATCTGCATAATCAGGGACGGTCATCCTCATCCCCGATGCCGAACAAACTAATTCAAACGTTTCAATTCGGCGCTCATCGGCCGAAGCGGCCGCGTCGATCACCCCGATTATGCAGATAGGTGTCTGCAAAAGGGCAAAAGTACCCCTGATTATGCAGATACCACGCAGAAACCGCCCGATACCCAGCCGCACCCATCAACCGCACCTCGTTCCATAGACCGTGCGAACATGAAAAAGGACATGAAACAGGCCCGCCCGGTTTTTCCGGGCGGGCCTGTTGCGCTATCGACGCTTTCAGCTCTTCGTTCAGCGCTGCAGCAGGGCCGCGAGGCGGTCCGCCAGCGTGGCGGCGGCGTCAGCCGCCGCCACAGCGACCTTGTCCGAACCGTCGCGGTTGCGGATCTCGATGGTGCCGTTGTTCACGGTGTCGCGGCCGGCGACGGCGATCAGCGGCACGCCGATCAGCTCGGCATCCTTGAACTTCACGCCCGGGGAGACCTTCGGACGGTCGTCGTAGATGACCTCGATGCCGCGCTCCTCCAGCTCGTCCACCAGCTTCTCGGCGGCGTCGAAGGCGGCCTGATCCTTGCCGGTGGCCACCACATGCACCTGGGCCGGGGCGATGACCGCGGGCCACGCCAGACCGGCGTCGTCATGATGGGTCTCGGCGATGCAGGCGAGCACGCGGGAGACGCCGATGCCATAGCAGCCCATCCACACCGGGACGGTCTTGCCGTTCTGGTCGAGCACCTTGAGGTCCAGCGCGTTGGAGTACTTGAGACCCAGCTGGAAGACCTGGCCGATCTCCACGCCGCGCTCGAAGCTGAGCGGGCCGGAGCCGTCCGGGCTCATGTCGCCGTGACGGACCTCGACGGCCTCCACGCGGCCATCCGCCTCAAAATCGCGGCCGTAGACCAGATCGTAGTAGTCGACCTCGTTCTCGTCGGCGCCGGTGAACCATGCGGAGCCCTTGACCACATGCGCGTCCACGAAGTAGCGCACGGGCTCCTCCACGCCGGCGGCCTTGGCCTGCGGTCCGAGGACCATCGGACCGATGTAGCCGGGGACCAGCTCGGGATGCTTCTTGAGGTCCTCCTCGGTGGCCTCCTCAAGCTCGGCCGGCGCGAACTGAGCCTCCAGACGCTTCATGTCCACCGTGCGGTCGCCGGGCACGCCCACCACGATGACCTCGCGCCACGGCTCGTCGTGGTCCGCGTCCTCGGGGTGCTTGACGGTGATGACCACGTTCTTGAGGATGTCCGAAGCCTGCCACTCGCGGCCGTCCGCACGCGGGTTGTCCGCATTGGCGCGCGCGATCATGTTCTCGATGCTCTTGGCGTCCGGGGTGGGGCGCTTGGAGGCGGCGGGGGTGTTCGAGCTGTCGATCTCGGGCAGTTCCGGAGTGGTCAGGGCCTCGACGTTCCACGCCTTGCCGGAAGGGGCCAGTGCGAAGGTGTCCTCACCGATGGCCATGGGGGCCAGGAACTCCTCGGAGGCGGAGCCGCCCATGGGGCCGGACATGGCGAACACCGGCACGTACTTGAGGTCGAGGCGCTGGAAGATGCGCTCGTAGGCGCCGCGCTCGTCGTGGTACGCCTTGCGCATGCCCTCCTCGTCGATGGTGAAGGAGTAGGCGTCCTTCATGATGAACTCGCGGCCGCGGATCAGGCCGGCGCGCGGGCGGAACTCGTCGCGGTACTTGGTCTGGATCTGGTACAGGGTGACGGGCAGGTCCTTGTAGGACGAGTACATGTCCTTGACCAGCAGGGTGAACATCTCCTCATGGGTGGGCGCGAGCAGGTAGTCGGCCTGGTGGCGGTCCTTGAGACGGAAGATGTTGTCGCCATACTCCTCCCAGCGGTGGGTGGCCTCGTAGGGCTCGCGCGGCAGCAGGGCCGGGAAGTGGACCTCCTGGGCGCCGATGCCGTTGATCTCCTCGCGGATGATCGCCTCGATCTTGTTGAGGACGCTCAGGCCCAGCGGCAGCCAGGTCCAGATGCCGGGCGCGGCCTTGCGGATGTAGCCGGCGCGCTGGAGCAGCTTGGCCGAATCGACGTCCGCGTCCGCGGGGTCCTCGCGCAGAGTGCGCAGGAACATGGTGGACATTCGTAATGCTTTGGAACTCATGGGTTCCAACCTACCCGCCCGAGGGGACGATGGGAAGGCCTTGGGAATAATCGTCCGATTTGATTTGTTGTATCAACTGTGGTAAATTGAAATGTCCGTCCGGATCCATACGGAAATGGTCGGAAGCTTGATAATTCAAGATTGGGGCTGATCGGTTTCGACGGTGACCTGTTCGTCGCAGGGAAGCGTGCCGAGAACGCAGGGTCCGCTCGTGGATGTCCCCTGCAAAAGAATAAGTGCTAAATCTAACCGCACTGAGTTCGCTCTCGCTGCCTGAGCTTCGCGCCAGGATTAACCAGTGAGCAGCCGCTCCGTTCACTCTCTCATGTCTTCGGGGAGAAGCTGAGCGTCGTTTAGAAGACTTGCTGATGTCGCCGGGCCGCAGGGCGACGTCGGGACTTTAACTGTGGATATGCCCGCCATCGGTTGTCTGCGACACAGATGGGGGCAGAAAAAATGCCATACGGCCAGCAGACTACGCACGTAGAAGACTGAGGGTTCGGTCATCGGACCGGGGTTCAATTCCCCGCAGCTCCACAAAGCCAGAGGGCTTGGAAACGTTGAAAAACCAACGATTCCAAGCCCTCTTTCATATTCCGCGCATATTGCGCGCTATTGAGCGTCATATTGCGCACACCTTGGGCATCGCGCGGCGGGCCGCCGTACTATCGCCACCGGCCCGCCAAATGCCCGCCGTCACCGACTCCGCATCACTGCGCCTCGCCGCTGCCGGTCACGGTCGTGTCGCCGGTCACGCTGCCGCACACCACGGTCACCAGATAGGTGGTGCCGGGCTTCAGCGTCACCGGGCTCAGCAGCTCGCATCCCTCCGGGGTCTTCGTCGCGCCGTCGCTGTACTGGCCGGTCACCTCCATGTTGCTCAGATCGCTGATCGTGGTGTCCGGATCGGTGGAGCCGGTGTAGTTGACGGTGATGGAGGAGAGCGTGGGCTGCGCCGCCTCGCTCTTCTGCTCCGCAGGCTCGCCGGCGCCGCAGGATCCCAGGGCAATGAGCATGGCCGCGCCCAGCATCGCGCTGATGGTTTTCTTCATCGGATTCCTTTCCTTGGCAATAGCATCGTAGATTCAATCTTGACTACGTACTTGTTCAATTGGCCCGGTCAAGCATACGGATGAGGACGCCACGGGGCGAATGCGGCCCGGCTTTTGGATCCCCCGTTTCCACATCGTGGGGGGATGGTTTCGGGTTCTGTCCGGTTGTAATGTTTGTGCCCCCTGTTGTGTCGCAGACTGGGCAGATCGGGACTGTTGTTTTGTGAACTGGGCAGATCTGGTCGTCTGGACGCCAAAATCGGCCTCCAGATGTTCCGTTCTGCCCAGTTTGCAAATCGAACGTCCTGGTTTGCCCAGTTTGCGTTGCGATGATCCCGATTTGCCCAGTTTGCGGCCGGACGTGGCCGGGAGTGGGCAGGCGGGGCCGGGCGCGATCGGGTGTGGGCAGTCGGGAGTGGGCAGGCGGGGCCGGGCGCGATCGGGGGCGTGACATGGCGTGCGTTGTGACGCGGGGTGTGACCGGGTGTGCCCATTCCCGGTCACAGGGGTTTTAAAATGGCTTTATTTCAACGTTTTTGATGCCCCGTGACCGGGTGCGTCCACACCATGTCACACGCCGGGTCACAACGCACGCCGGGTCACACCCCGCGTCACACGCCCAGTCACACCCCGCGTCACGGCACAGGCGGACCGGCCAATGCCTCCGCCCCACGCCTCCGACCCACGCCTCCGACCAATGCCTCCGGTTAGGCAGCCCGATCGCCCGCCCCGTCCGATCGCCCGGCCCGGTTGAGCAGCCCAGCCGCCCCGCCCGTCCGATCGGCTACAGTGGAACGCATGAGAATCGTATTGCAGCGTGTGAGTCAGGCGAGCGTCGATGTGGTCGACGAGGCCAGCGGCGAGATCGACCCCACCTTCGAACCCCAGCAGATCGGCCTGGGATATGTGCTGCTGGTGGGCGTGCAGGATTCGGACGGCGACGACGAGATCGCATGGCTGGCGCACAAGATCCTGAACCTGCGGGTGTTCGAGGACGCGCAGGGCAAGATGAACCAGTCGATCCAGGACGTGGGCGGGGAAATCCTGTCCATCTCGCAGTTCACGCTGTTCGCCGACGTGCGCAAGGGCAACCGGCCGAGCTTCGTGAAGGCCGGCAAGCCCGATCACGCGGACATCGTGTGGATCAAGTTCAACGAGGCGCTGCGGTCGGGCGGCATACCGGTGCGCGAGGGGCGTTTCGGCGCGCATATGCGCGTGGGGCTGGTCAACGACGGGCCCGTGACGATCGTGATGGACACCGACGAGCTGATGCGCAAAGCGTAGGCGCACCCCACGCCCGGCTACTTGATGATCGGCTTCTTGGGCGAACTGACGTTGACCTGGTGCTTGTCGCCGATCACGGCCGGATCGTTGATGATCTTGTCCACCTCGGCCTTCTTGAGCTCCAACTGCGAGGCGTCGCCCCACACGATCGTGTAGTTGCCGCCATCCAGCACGGTGGTGACCGAGTCCTGCGTCTTGGCGGTCACCGACGTGGTGCGCTGGCGCATCGATTCGGGCAGGGAGGCCAGGATCTGCAGCGCCTGCTGCACGGCACGGTTCTGCAGACCGCTGTCCACATCATCCACGTCGATCACCGGGATGCCGGCCACGGAGGCGCCCACGGCGTTGAGCACGCGCGCCTGGCTGTCCACGGCCGTCATCGACCCGTCGGCCGATTTGAGCACGGCGGCGGGCTTCTGGGCGGCCACGGTGATGGACAGGCCGTGCGGCCACTGCTTGGCCACATCGGCGGTGGTGACGCCGGGCATGGCCTTGAGCTCCGAGGCAATCGACCCGGTGGAGACGACGAGCAACGACTTGTCCGCCTGTTTGGCGGCGATCTGGGAGACCTGCTCCTCGGTGACCCATTCGTTCGCACCCTCGACGCGGATCTGACCGGCCTGCAGCTTGAGCACCGGGGAGAAGAACAGCAGCCACGTCAGGCCGGAAACCACGGCCACAACGGCCAGAGCCAGCCCTACGCGGATGAGGATGGACAGGGTTCGGGCCTTGCGTTCCTCCTTGGCGCGGGCGGTGAAGCCGATCACCTTGGGCCGGCGGAATGGGCCGGATCCCTCGTCGCGCAGACGTTCGCCCACCGTGCGGTCGGTGCCCAGATGACGCGCATCCACGAATCCGCCCGGCTGGGATCGCGTGGGACGCGCCGCGGGGGTCTGCGCCCCTGCCGATCCGACGGCCCTGCCGACGCGGGCGGGTTGGCCGGATTGCATGGAACGTCCGGTTTGCACGGAACGGCCGGATTGCGGGGTGTTTCCGGTGCTATGCGGCTCCTCCACGGCCCCGGGGAATTTGGGGAATCGCGGGAACGGGCGCTTGGTCTGCGAGACCTTGCCCTGGGCGGCCGGCTTGCCGGGCTTCACGCGCGATGCGGAAGCGCTGCGGCCCGCAGTGGCGGCGGCGTTGCGCGCGGCCATCGCGGAACGCTTGCGCGCGGCCTTGAACGTGCCGGAGGGGGCGCCGGATCCCGAAGCGCCGAAAACCCCCGCGCCGGAGGATGACCGCGGAGTTCCGGAAGCCCCGGAAGCCTTGGAAACACCTGAAACCTTGGGAGCTCTGGAAGTTCCGGCAGCCCCGGAGGAGGAAGAAGCTCGCCCCGACGATTTGGCCGTGCGCGGTTCCCCGGAGGAGCCGGAGGAGACGACGCGACCGGTCATTGCCGCTCCGCCGAGGACGCGGAATCGTGGATCTGATGCATTTCGCGGTGCGCCTCGAGCACGCGCAGCATCACGGTGGCCATCTGGGTCACGTCGCCGGCGCCCACGGTGAACAGCACATCGCCTCGATGCGCGCGCATGCACAGCATCTTGGCGGCCTGGCACATGTCCGGCACGGCGTGGATCCAGTCGTCCTGAGGATCGTGCGCCACGCCCGCGGCGGCATCCACCACGGTCTGGCCGCCCACGCCGGGGAAATCCTCGGCCTTCTCGCGGGCGGGGAAGATGCAGGTGACGATCACATCGTCGGCCTTGGACAGGGCCTCGGCGAACTCGCGCGCGAAGAACTTGGTGCGGGAGAACAGGTGCGGCTGGAACAGCACGCGCAGCGTGGCGCCGGGGTAGCGGCGGCGGGCGGCGTCGAGCAGCGCGGCGATCTCGGTGGGGTGGTGCGCATAATCGTCCACCACGGTCACGCCCTCCACCACGCCGCGGATCTGGAAGCGGCGGGCGGCGCCACGGAAGTCCGCGGCGGCCTTGGCGGCCACGTCCGGATCCATGCCGAGCAACGCGGCCGCAAGAATGGCGGCGGTGGCGTTGCGGGCGTTGTGGATGCCGGAGATGACCAGCGACACGGGCACAATGCGCGCCGGGGCGCTGGCCGGGGCCTCCCGGTCCAGCAAACCGGCGGGGATGGCGATGGAGAATCGTTCGGCGCCGGATTCGGCCGCCTCGCGCTCGTGGTCGATCGCCACGACGGCCTCCACGCGGCCGGAAACCGCCGCGGGCAGATCGGCGGGCGCGGTGGTGTAGACGATCGTGCGCGCGGCCACGTCGTCGGGCAGCTGCGCGATCACGTCCAGCGCGCCGGCGTCGTCGCCGCAGATCACCACATGCCCGCGTGCGTGCCCGGCATGCTCCACGAATGCGGCGTGATAGTGCGCGGCATCGCCGTAATGGTCCAGATGATCGGGCTCGGCGTTGGTGATGATGGCGATTTCGGGCGTGTACTTTTCGAAGCTGCCGTCCGATTCGTCGGCCTCGGCCACGAGCACGCCGCCGCGGCCCGCGTGGCCGCCGTCCTTGACGCCGCCGTCCGGGGTCTGGATGGAGCCGCCGATCGCATAGCTCGGATCGGCGAGGTCGCCAGTGCCGGCGTTGACGAGAATATGGGAAAGCAGGGCGCTGGTGGTGGTCTTGCCGTGCGCGCCGGCCACGGTCACGCCGCGCTTGGCGTTGAGCAGCAGGGCGAGGATGTCGCTGCGATGCACGATCCTCTCCCCCGCGGCGGCCGCGGCCACGATCTCCGGATTGTCCGGCTTGATGGCGCTGGAGAAGACCACGGTGCGCGCGCCGGCGACGTTCTCCGCCTTCTGCCCGATGCGCACGCCGATGCCGAGCTCCTTGAGACGATCGGTCTTGGCGCTTTCCTCGCGGTCCGATCCGGCGACGGCCACGCCCTCCTCGTGCAGCATTTCGGCGAGCACGCTCATGCCGGCCCCGCCGATGCCGATGAAATGGGTGACGCCCAGATCCGACACGGTTTCGCCGGGGGCGAAGGATGCATGGGTGGGGTCAAGCACAACGGTGGATTCGGTCACGGGGACACTCCTTGAAACGATGACAGGGCTGTACACATTATGGTCATGCGCCCAGACCGGCGTCCGCCCGGCCAGTCGTGCGCCGGGCGGACAAGTCGCCACGCGGAACGCGGCTACCGGATCAGCGACAGCACGCGGTCCGCCATGACGTCGGCTGCGTCGCGGATGCCGTAGCCCCACGCCGCCTTGCCCATCGCGGACAAACGATCGTGGTCGGCCAGCAGAGACGGCACGTTGGCAAGCACCCACTGCGTGGTGAAATCGGCGTCGGACACCATGATGCCGCCGCCGGCCTCGACCACCGGCTGGGCGTTGAAGCGCTGCTCGCCGTTGCCGATGGGCAGCGGCACGTAGACGGCGGGCAGGCCGAGCGCCGCGATCTCGCTGACGGAACCGGCGCCGGAGCGGCAGATCACCAGATCGGCGCACGCGAACGCGAGGTCGATGCGCTCCAGGTATTCGACGGCGTGGTAGTCGCCCTGACCCACATGGTCGATGCCGAGGTCGTTGAGCACGTCCTTGCCGGCGGACTTGGCGACCAGCTCACGCACCTCCTTGAGCTTGCCGCGGCCCGTCAGATGCACCACCTGGGCGTGGGCGAGCAGCTGCCTGGCGCTGGAGGCCACGGCCTCGTTGAGGCTCTGGGCGCCCAGCGAGCCGCCGGTGACGAGCACGAGCGGGCGCGTGGGATCCACGCCCAGCTGGGAGGCGGCCTCCACACGGGCGAGCTGCGGATTGGCCTCGAGACGGGCCGCGAGGGATGCGATGGCCGGGCGCAGGGGCAGGCCCACACGCTCCACGCGGGTCCTCTCCCCCGGCTTCAGACCGGTGTTCTCATACGCGGTGCCGATGTAGTCGGCCCAGCGTGCGCCCAGCTTGTTGGCCATGCCGGCGCGGGCGTTCTGCTCGTGGATGGCCATGGGCAGGCCCATCTTCTTGGCGGCGCGGTACACGGGCGCGGAGATGTAGCCGCCGAAGCCGCACACCACATCCGCCTGGCGGGCCGTGAGGATGGCCTTGACCTTGCGCACCTCGCGCGTCCAGCGGAACGGGAATCGGAAGGCGGCTGCGTTGATGGAACGCGGGAAGGGCACCTTTTCGATGGTGTCCATCTCGAATCCCGCCGCGGGCACCAGCTGGTTCTCCAGTCCGGTGGTGCCTCCCAGCACGGTGACGACGGCGTCCGGCCTCTTGGCCTTGATGGCGTTGGCGACGCTCAGCAGCGGATTGACGTGCCCGGCCGTGCCACCGCCGGCCAGCACAACATGAACCTTCTTTTCACTCATGAGTGTCAGCTTAGCCCCCAAGGGACCCTCGCGGAAACCCGGGGCGTCACGCCTTGGCCAGGGCGGCCTTGATGTCCGGCTGCGCGCGCATCATCCGCACGGCCACGCCGGAGGCCGCCAGACACATGACCAGCGCCGAGCCTCCGGAGGATACGAACGGCATCGGCAGGCCCATGACCGGCAGCATGCCCAGCACGACGGCGATGTTGATGAGCGCCTGTCCCACGATCCACCCGGCGATGCACACCATCACCATGCGCGCGTAGGCGTCCCTGCACTGCAGGGCCACGCTCACCAGACACCAGCCCATGGTCACGAAGCCGAGCACGAGCAGCGTGGCGCCCACGAAGCCGAGCTCCTCGCCGATGATCGCGAAGATGAAGTCGTTGTGCGCCTCCGGCAGGTAGTTCCACTTCTCGCGCGAATTGCCCAGCCCCACGCCGAACAGGCCGCCGGAGCCCATGGCGAAGGTGCCGTGGATGGACTGGAAGCACACGCCCTGCGCCTGCTCGGCCGTGCAGCTGCCGTAGGTGGCCAGGATGCGCTGCATGCGGTTGCTGCTGCCGAGCACGAACATGGCCACGATCCCCACGACGCCCGCGCCGCAGGCCGCCAGCAGCACCTTGATGGGGAATCCGCCGATCAGGAACGCGAACGCGCACAGGAGCACGATGATCATGGCGGTGCCCAGGTCCTTGCCCGCCATCACCAGACCGAAACTGATCAGGGATACGACGAGGGCGGGGGCGTACGCCTTGAGGAGCTTGTGGCTCCTGAGCCTGCGCTGGCACAGGATCATGCCGGCGGGCAGCCAGATGCACAGCGCGAGCTTGAGGAATTCGGCCGGTTGGAAGGACAGCTGTCCCAGATGGATCCAGCCGTTGTTGCCGTTGACGGACTTGCCGAGCGGCGTGAAGGTGAGGGCCTGCAGGAGCCATGCGAAGACGATGATGCCGCCGCCCAGCCGCTGGTAGAACTTTTGGGGCATGCGCATGGCCAGTCCCGCGGCCACAAAGCCCACCGCGCAGAAGATGCCCTGGTCGATGAGCTCGGACCACGGGGACTGGTTGTTGGACACCGCGTCCACCGAGGAACTGGAGAACACCATGAGCAGGCCGAAGATCGTGACCACGATCACGGAGGCCATGAATCCCCAGTAGCACCACAGCGGGTTGAGCAGCGTGCGCCAGCCGGTGTAGCGGCTCTCGCCCCGCGCGGAGCGCGAAGCCCCGGCGGACGGCGAGGACCCGGACCTGCCTCTGCCCCGCGACGCGTCCGATCCGGAGACGCGCGCCGCCCATGAGGCGTTCGCGGACCCGGCGGCGTTCGCGGACGACGACGCGGTCCGGCGCCCATCGCGTTCCGTGCGTCCGTCGCGTTCCGTGCGTTCGGCCCGATCAGCGCGCGCCATGCTCGCCAACCCAACGCGCGGCCGCGGCGGCGAAGCGGTCACCTCGATCCGCGTACGACTTGAACTGGTCCATCGATGCGCAGGCGGGGGCCATGAGCACCACATTGCCCGGCTTGGCGAAGCGGCCCGCAGCCTCCACCGCGCGCTCCATGACCGTGTCGTTCGGCTCCGGGTCGATCACGGTCAGCGGGATATCCGGCGCGCTGGCCGCGAAGGCATCCAGCATGGGCTGCTGGTCCTTGCCGATGATCACGGCGGCGGCGATGGTGTGCGCCTGATCGGCCACCAGCTGCTCGAATCGACTGCCCTTGGCCAGCCCGCCGGCGATCCACACCACGGACTTGGGGCCGAAGCTGGACAGGGAGGCATGGGCGGCGTGCGCGTTGGTGGCCTTGGAATCGTCCACGAAGCGGATGCCGTCGGCGGACGTGGCGACGGTGACGATGCGGTGGCCGCCGGGCGCGAAGCCCTGCAGGGCCCTGACGGCCGGCTCAGCGTCGATGCCGTAACCCAGCGCCAGCGCCAACGCGGTCAGGCCGTCGGCCAGCAGATGCGGGTAGACCGTGCCGTCCGGCTCGGTCAGATGCGTGAACGATGCGACGGGGGCCAGACGGACGGGCTCGCCGACGGGCTGTCCGGCCACGCCGCTCATGTCCACCACCCAGCCGTCCTTCACGCCGATCTGGCCGGCATCGGGCTCGCCCAGCGTGAACCCGACCATGCGGCATCCGGGCGCAGGCTGGGCCTTGCGCGCGATCGCGGAGACCCGCTCGTCGTCCGCGTTGTAGACCAGCGCGCGCTTGACGCCCCGGTAGACCTTGGACTTGTCGTGCGCGTAGTTCTCGAAGCCGCCGTGCCAGTCGAGGTGGTCGTCGGCGAGGTTGGTGATGACCGCGCAGTCAAGCTCCAGGGAGTCCGTGAAGTGCAGCTGGAAGGAGCTCAGCTCCACGCACAGCGCGTCGTTGGCGGGATCCACGGCCGCGTGGGAGACCGCCTTGCCGATGTTGCCCACGGCCGGCGCGGTCAGGCCCGCGGCGGTGAGCATGGCGGAGGTCATCTCCGTGGTGGAGGTCTTGCCGTTGGTGCCGGTGATGCCGATCCATCCGGCCGGCCGGCCGGTCCTCGCGTTGTCCGCGCGCAGCATCCAGGCGAGCTCCACCTCGCTGACCACCGGGATGCCGCGGCGCTGGGCCTCCAGGATGAACGGGGTGCGCGGGTTGAACACCGGGGAGGTCATGACCATGTCGATCTCCTCCCACGGCAGGTTCTCGAAGGACTTGAGATCGGCGTCGTCGCGCCGCTCGTCCACGCCGATCACGCGCTTGGCCCTGCCGGCCAGCACCTCCCGCACACTGCGTCCGGACACGCCCAGGCCGGCCACCATCACGGTCTTGTCACTCAGATCGATCATCGCTTGTCACTCCCATCCGGGTCGCGCGACCCGTTCATCCCACCGGCATATTCGTCAGTCCACCGGCATTCTTGCGCGGTCTTGTTACAGTCACGGTCTACCACAGGTCCGGCGCGGCCCGCCACCGGCCGGACCATCAACCCGCGGGACCCGCTACAGCAGGCCGGATCGCGCGGCCCAATCGGAGTAGAAGATCACCAGGGCGACGAGCACGAAGATCAGCTCGATCATCCAGAAGCGCACCACCACGCGCGTCTCCGGCCATCCGCACAGCTCGAAGTGGTGGTGGATCGGGGCCATCTTGAACACACGCTTGTGGGTGAGGTGGAACGAGGTGATCTGGATCACGTCGGAGCACACCTCGATCACGAACAGGCCGCCCAGGATGATGGCCAGGAACTCGGTGTGCGTGGCGATCGACAGGGCTGCGAACAGGCCGCCCAGGGCCAGCGAGCCGGTGTCGCCCATGAAGATCTCGGCCGGGTTGGCGTTGTACCACAGGAAGCCGAAGCAGGCCACGGCCGCGCACACGGCGATGATCGTCAGGTCCAGCGGATCGGACACCGCGTAGGAGAAGCCCTCGTGGGTGCCGCCCTTGATGTGGTAGCTCTCCCAGAACGCGATGATCGCGAAGCCCACGAACGCGATCATGGAGCTGCCGGCGGCCAGTCCGTCCAGGCCGTCGGTGAGGTTGACGGCGTTCGTCCATGCGGTGAGCAGCAGGTTCACCCAGATGACGAACAGCACGATCGCCACCGCGCGCCCGGCGAAGTCGAAGCTGACGAACGGCGTCTCGATGAAGCTCATGCCGGCCTGGGCGCTCGGCATGCCCGACTTGGTGGGCACCATGAGCGCGAGCACCGCGTAGGCCGTGGCGAAGATGAACTGGCCGATGAACTTGCCGTGGATGGTCAGGCCCTCATTCTGTTTCTTGCGCACCTTGGCGAAGTCGTCGATGAAGCCCAGAAGGCCCATGGAGAGCATCGCGAACAGCACGAGCACGGCCGACCACGAGGGCAGGTCGCCGGTCCGGAAGTAGCGGAACAGCGCCGAGGACCCCCATCCCAGCAGGACGGCGAGGTTGATGACCACGCCGCCCAGGGTGGGCGTGCCGCGTTTGACCTGATGCGACTTCGGGCCGTCCTGGCGAATGTACTGGCCGTAATGCAGCCTGTGCACCAGCCTGATCAGCAGCGGCGTGCCCACCAGGGTCACGATGAGCGACACCAGCATTCCGACGATGAGCGCTATCACAGCCACACCCCACAGTTCATTGTCTTGTTCCTTTGCTTCTTCCTTGGATTGAAATCCTTCGGGTCCTCTGCCTTGGATCCTACGCCCAGCGTTCGGCCAAAGCGCTCAGACCGGAGGCGTGCGAGCCCTTGAGCAGCACGACCGGATCCTGCGCGTCCGCCGCGTCCGCGATCACGGCCTTGTCCGCCTCGTCGGCGCTGTGCACCAGCAGGACCTTCGCGGCCGTTTTGCCCGCCTTGGCACGGGCTTCGGCGGCCTCGCGGGCACCGTCGGCGATCCGCCCGGCCAGCTCGTCCAGCGACGCGTCCGAGGACGATCCGACCGCGATCACCACGTCCAGTCCCAGATCCGCCGCGTAGGCGCCGATGTCATGGTGCAGCCGGTCGCCGTCGGCGCCGAGCTCGAGCATCGCGCCCAGCACCGCCACGCGATGGGGCTGGGCGGCGCGGGAGGCGCCCCACGCGGCCAGGCCGTCCAAGCCGGCACGCATGGAATCGGGGTTCGCGTTGAAGGAGTCGTCGATCAGCGTGAAGTCGGCGCCCTCGCGGCTCACGCGGCTGACGGCCATGCGATGGGGGCTGATGTGCTTCTGGTCCTCGAGCACGCGGGCGATCGCGTCCAACGGCAGGCCGAGCATGCCGGCCACGGTGGAGGCCGCAAGCGCGTTCATCACGTTGTGGTCGCCGCAGATAGCCAGATGGACCGGCACGGTGTCCTTGCCATCCGTCAGCTCGAAGAACGGGTGGTCGAGCTCGTCGTGGAGCACGTCCAGGGCCCTCAGGGCCAGCGCGCGGCCGTCGTGGTCGTTCTCACGGCCGAACCAGACCACGTCGCCCGGGGCGATGTCCTTCATGGCCGCCACGTGGACGTCATCGGCGTTGAGCACGGTCACGCCGTGGGGCAGCTCGCCGCGCACGATCTCGCTCTTGGCCTGGGCGATGCGCTCCACCGAGCCGAACTCGCCCAGATGCGCGCAGCCCACCTTGAGCACCACGGCGATGTCCGGCGGTGCGATGGTGGTCAGGTACGCGATCTCGCCCAGATGGTTCGCGCCCATCTCGGCCACGAAGTAGCGGGTGGCCGGGCCCACCTTGAGGGCGGTGAGCGGCAGGCCGATCTCGTTGTTGAACGATCCGACGGGGGCCACGGTGGGGCCCAGCTCGGCCAGCATGGCCTTGAGCAGGTCCTTGGTGGTGGTCTTGCCCACGGAACCGGTGATGCCGACGATCCGGAACGGCTCGCCGGATGCACGGCGGCGTTCGATGTTGTGCCGGGCCAGCGCGCCCAAGGCCTTCACGCTGTTGTCCACCACGATCTGCGGCACGGCCGCGCCTGGCACCTCATGCTCCACGATCGCCGCCGCGGCGCCCTTGTCCCCCACGGACGCCACGAAGTCGTGGCCGTCCACGCGCTCGCCCTTGATGGCCACGAAGACCGAGCCGGCGCGCACCTGGCGGGAATCGCTCACCGCGCTGGTGGCGACGGCCTCGCCGACGTCCCCCGGGACTCCTGCCAGCCTGCCGCCGACCGCCTCGGCAATCTCGGCAAGGGACATGGGCATCATATTCGGTTCGCACACAGTCGCAACCAACCTTTCAGCAATCTGTTCGTTCTCGTTCGTTTCACTTGTTCGTTCAGGCCCGTGAGCCGGGTCCGCGCCCGCCCGCGAGCCGGGCCGCAAGCCCGTCAGGACAGCTCTCGCGAGACGCGCAGCGCGTTCCTGATGTTCCCCTTGCGCACACCGGCCGCCATCACCATGGCGATGCTGGTGGACAGCCGGTTCACGCTCAGCGGATCGTCCGTGGAGCTCGCCTGGATGGCCATCGCGTCGGACTCGCTGGTCCGCCACGTCACATGGGTGTCCTCGCCGATCGCGAAGCCGTATTCGGCGGCCGCCGCGGCCAGCAGGTGCCGCTGGGTGTCCACGCTCAGCCTGTCGTCGTCCGCAACGGCCAACACGTCCATGTTCACTGCGCTCAGCGACCCGCGGTGCAGCGTGCGCTCGTCGATCGCCACCACCACCGCGGCCGCGCCGTCCTCCGCGCACACGGACAGGACGTGCTGGACCTCGAAGGTGTTGAGCGGGTATTCGATGTTCAGCTCGCGGTCGAGCGCGAACGACCCCTGCGCCGAGATGCGCCCCACCGGATTGCCCAGCACGTGCAGGAACTCGGCGAGCACGCGGATCGTCTCGTCGGCCTTGGGGCCGCACACGCCGAACATGGCGAGCGCGTCCGACGGACCTCCGGCGATCCCCGACGCCAGCGCGCCCAGCTGGGCCGCATCCAGATCGCCGTAGAGCACGGGCAGATCCGCGTTCACCAGCATCCCGCGCACGGCCATGGGGGCCAGCACCGCGTAGGCGCCGCGCTCCAGGGCCTGATGCAGCAGCTCGGGCGTCGGATCGGTGCCCGTGGGCACGTACAGCGACCCCGGACGGACCGAATCGAGATCATCGGCCAGAGACGTGACCGTGACCGGGGAGGCGAACGGAGGCTGGAGCACCAGCCCGTACCTGCTGCACAGCGCGCCGAGCGTCATGTGCTGCATCAGCGACTCACTGACCGAACCCATCGGCATTCCCTTCCTTGTATCCGCCGTTGGAGCGGATTCCACCGTCCATCATGCCATGTCACCATTCCGTCGGTATGGCGTCCGTGCGCGGCGACGACGGATCGACCTCGTACTTCTGCATGAGGAACTGGGCGATCTTGGCGAACACCGGGCCGGCCGTCACGCCGCCGTAGGTGCCCGTGGGGTCCTTCATGACCACGGTGACCACGAACTGCGGGTTGTCGGCGGGCAGGATGCCCACCCAGTCGGCCACGATCGAGGTCAGGGCCCCGGAATCGCCGGCCACCTCGGCGGTGCCCGTCTTGGCGGCCACGCGGTATCCCGGAACGGAAACGGTCTTGGAATAGTTCTCGGCCACGGATTCCATGGCGTTGAGCATCTCATTGGCCACGCCCTCGTCCACCACGCGCGTGGCGCCGTCGGACGGGGTGGCGATCTCCTTGCCGTTCGCGTCGATCGTGGACTTGATGAGCTTCTGCTGCGGGCGAACGCCCTTGTTGGCGATCGTGGCACCGATGTTCGTCAGCTGCAGGGCCGTGACCGAATAGCCCTGGCCGAACAGGACGGTGTTGCGCGTGCGGCGGTCCCACTTGTCGGCGGGGCTGAGCCATCCGGCCGATTCGCCCGGCAGCCCGAGCCCGGAGGTGTGGCCCACGCCGAACTTGGTGAGGTACTCGTAGCGCTTGGCGTCGGAGAGGTTTTTGGAGGCCATGATCATGCCCACGTTCGAGGAGTTCTGCAGGATGCCGGCGAGCGTCCACTTGCTGGTGCCGTGCTCGTGCGAGTCCTTGTAGGTCTGTCCGTCCTCGGTGATCGTGGAGGGCACGGTGAACTGGTCGGATGCCTTGTGCAGGCCCTCCTGCAACAGGCCGGACATGGCGATGACCTTGCCGGTGGATCCGGGCTCGAACAGATAGGTGCCCACGCGCGAGGTGTTGAGTTTGGCCTCGGTGCTGCCGGCCTCGTACTGGTCGGAATCCGCCAGGGCGAGGATGTTGCCGTTGACGTCCGAGACCACGGCCATGGCCCATTTGGCGTTGTACTGCTTCTTGGCCTCCACCATGGTGTTCTCCACGAACCACTGCACGTCGCGGTCCACGGTGAGCTTGACCGTGGAGCCGTTGACCGGGTCGACGGACTGCGTCTGTGTGCCCGGGATCTTCTGCCCCAGATTGCCCTGCTGGTAGATCTGGTAGCCGTCGGTGCCGGTGAGCGTGTCATTCTCCATCTGCTCCAGGCCGGAGACGCCGGTGCCGCTGTCGTCCACGCCGCCCAGCAGCGCGCCGAGCAGCGTGCCGTTGGGATATGTGCGCTGGCTGGTGTTCTTGGCGCTCACCACGCTGCTGATGTGCAGTTGGTCGATCTGGCGCTTGACGGCGGGCTCCACGTCCTTGGCGAGGATCACATACCGGTTGGTGCCGGTCAGTTTGGCGCCGAGCTCCATGGCGTTGAGACCGAGCACGGGCGCGAGCAGGCGGGCCACGGCGGCCGGGCCGGTCTCCCCCACGTTCTGCCCGTCGATGCTGTGGCAGTAGCCGTAATTCTTGGCTTTCGTGGTACCGCAGTCCACCGGTTCGAAGGTGCTGGCCACCAGCGGGTCGCCGATGATCATGTAGCGCTCCACGCTCTGGGCCAGCACGTTGCCGTTGGTGTCCACGATCGATCCGCGCTGCGCCGTGAGCACCGCCTTGGCCGTGCGGCTGTTGGTCGCGGCCTGGGCCGTGGAGGATCCATCCAGCAGCTGGATGCGCGCGAGCTGCGCCACGGAGATGGAGGCGATGACGGCGAACACGATCACCACGGCCATCACGCGGTTGTAGAACGGCGTGTGCTTGGCGAGACGTCGCTTGAACCAGTTGACGATGGGCATTGGCGTCACCGTCCTTCCGCGGTGGTGTTGGAGGCGTCGGTGGTTCCATTAGCCGAGCCGGCTGAAGCGGCGGCGTCCGATCCGGCACCGTCCGACGCCGCTGCGCCCGACGACGCAGCATCCGATGCCGCGTCGGATGGCTGGTAGCCTTGCAGGTCGATGGAGATGGAACCGGACTGCGGGACCATTCCCATCTCCTGAGCCTTCTGCGGCAGCTGGGCCTCCAGACGGTTGAGCTCGCTCTCATAGGTCTGTGAGTCCTGCGTGAGCATGGCGATCGACCTGTTGAGCCTGGTCGCCTCGAACGAGTTCTCGATCATCTGCGTGCGCAGGGCCAGCGTGCCCAGCAGCGTGCCCATGAGGAACAGGGCCGCCACCACGGTGGTGATGAACGGCGAACGGCGGTTGAGGACCCAGGAGAGCAGCCGCTGGAAGCCGTCGGTGACGGCCTGCGCATCCAGGGACTTCTTGCGACCCTGGATCACATGCAGTTCCGGGCGCGCGCTGGCGGCGGACTCGGTGCGCGGGCGGCTTTTGGCCGGATTGGCCGCGCTGCGGGCCGAAGCGGCCGCCCTGGCCGTTCCCGCGGTGCGTTGCGAGGATGAGGTGCGCTGCGATGCGGCGGTGCGGGCGGAGCCTGCGGTGCGAGCCGATCCGGACGCCGACCGCGTGCTGCGAAGTGCTGCGGGCATCAGCCCCTCCCTTCCTGAACGAAACGCTTCATCCAACGTGCGGGCAGTTCCCGCGTGAGCTCCACGGCCCTGAGCCTGACGGACGCGGAACGGGGGTTGCGCTCGATCTCCGCGCGATCGGCCTTGACCGCGCCGCGCGTGAGCTCCTTGAAGAACGGCTGGGCATCCGGCGGGATGACCGGCAGGCCCGCCGGCACGTCCGCCGTCAGTCCCCTGGCCATGAAGCGCTTGACCGTGCGGTCCTCCAGCGAGTGGTACGACTCCACCACGATGCGTCCGCCCACATTGAGATGGGAGGCGGCCTGCGGCAGGGTGCGCGCGAGCTTGTCCAGCTCGCCGTTGACCTCGATGCGCAGCGCCTGAAACACGCGCTTGGCAGGGTTGCCGGCCGGACGATGGGCCTGGGGCACCACGGCGTCCACCAGACGATTGAGCTGGCCGGAGGTGGTGAGCGGTTCCGTCTCGCGATCGCGCACGATCCGGTTCGCGATCTGGCGGGCGAACCGCTCCTCACCGTATTCGCGGAAGATGCGGGTCAGATCCTGCGCCGAATAATCGGCCAGTATCGCGGCGGCGGTGACGGCCTGCGTGGCGTCCATGCGCATGTCCAGCGGAGCGTCGTGCGAATAGGAGAAGCCGCGATCGGTCTCGTCGATCTGCAGACTGGACAGGCCCAGATCCATGAACACCGCGTCCGCCTTGGTGTGATGGGCGTCCAGCACATCGGCCAATTCATCGAAGGCCGCGTGGACCGGCGTGAACCGGTCTGCGAATCCGGCCTCGGTGATGCGGCGGGTGGCCAGCGCCAGCGCCTCCGCATCGCGATCGATGCCGATGAGCCGTGCCTCGGGGGCGGCCTTGAGGAAGGCCGTGGAATGGCCCGCCAGCCCCAGGGTGCAGTCGACCACGACCGCGCCGGGATGCATGAGGGCGGGGGTCACCAGATCCACGCAGTCCTCCAGCAGGACGGGAAGATGGATCGCGCTCAGATCGGGCTCGGGGCCGCCGGCCGTCTGGTTATCCGCCTGATCGTTCAGCTGGCTGTTACTGTTCACCTGGCTGTTCGCCTGATCGTTCAAGGTCATGTTCGTTTCGGTCACATTCTGTTCGTTCATCCGCAATCCACCCATCAGAAGTCCATCGCCGGCAATACGTCATCGGCGATGTCGGAATACGCCTCTTCCTTCTCCTTGAGGTATTCCTCCCACGCCGCACGGTTCCACACCTCGGCGCGCGTGCCCACGCCGATCACCACAATGTCGTCCCCCAGATCGGCGTAATCGCGCAGCATCTGCGGCACCAGCACGCGCCCCTGCTTGTCCGGGACCTCGTCGGTGGCGCCGGACAGGAACACACGCAGGTACTCGCGGGCGGCCTTGTTGCCCAGCGACGTGCGCTGGATCTGCGCCGCCACGCGACGGAATTCGCTGATCGGCAGCAGATACACGCAGCGTTCCTGGCCGCGCGCCATGACCAGTCCGGCGCCCAGCTGGGAGCGGAACTTCGCGGGCAGCGCCATGCGGCCCTTGACATCGATCTTCGGCGTGTAGGTGCCCAGCAGGAGCGGGGGCAGCGCGTCGAATGCGTCGTCGAGTTCGTCCGTCACGCCCCACCTCCTTAGGATTTCGATCGATTTGGCGGTTATTCACACCGAAATGGGTACACTGCTCACAACGTTCCCCACTCTACCCCACAGTTCACCAGTTATCCCCACTTTGGGGAGAAAACTACCCTTTTCCTGCACAAGAGCGCGGGCAGCGGGACGGGTTATGCACTGCGTTGCGCACGGAGGCGGCGAGTTGGGGCGGGGAAGACCCAGAGGCGACCTAGGAACGGCATAGGAACGACCTAGGGACGGCCCAGGAACGACGAGGAGCGTTTACTAGGGCGGTTCTAGGGCGTTTCGAGGCCATGTCCTTCCGCCACACCTTCCACCGCCAAACCTTCCGCCCCACGCACGTTTCCGTGTCGCCTCCTCGCGCGAGTTTCCGCCGTTGCCTTCCACAGACCCACAGACCGAAGCCGTCCAAAAACTCTCACGTACGTTTTGGTACGGGCCGATACAATTTGCGCCATCTGCGACCGTCTTAACGTCGTTTCTGTATACGCATATACAGAAACGACCATTTGGTGCCTCTAAACCGTACTTTCTGTATACGCGTATACGGAATATGCGGTTTGCGGCCTGCGTCATCGATGCATCATGTCTTCCAAAGGCCTTCCAAAGGCCCCATGTGTGCAAGTTCACTCAAAATTCAATCTGGGCCGCACGGCAACCGATCGATCCGTAGGGAGGTCGGAGTAGGCTTGTTTTCCTAGTTTTTTGCATTCGTTAGGGAGAGGGAACCCGTTTATGTCCGGTTACGCGGCTCAGTTGAGCGAGGAACAGCAGTCGGTCGATCGCGCCTATGGGCGTCTGGACTCGTTGCGCTCCCAGGCGCGCGAACGTTTGAGCGAGGTGCGCGCGGCCGGCTCCCACGGCTCGCCCACCCAGCGCACCGAGCGCGATTCCTTCGCCACCATGTATGAGGATCGTCTCTCGCAGCTCAGGGCCGTTGAGGATCGTCTGGTCTTCGGACGGCTCGACACGTCCGCCGGCGAGCGCCGGTACATCGGCCGCATCGGCCTGTCCAGCGAGCAGCACGAGCCGATTCTGACCGACTGGCGCGCCGAGGCCGCCCGTCCGTTCTACGAGGCCACCCCCTCGAGTCATGGCGACATTGTGATGCGACGTCATATCACGCTGAGCTTCCGCAAGGTGGTGGGCGTGGAGGACGAGGTGCTCGACGTGCACTCCGATCAGGTGGGCGAGGCGTCCTCGGCCGGAACACTGACCGGCGAAGGCGCGCTGCTGGCGTCGCTGAGCTCCCGCCGCACCGGCAAGATGACCGATATCGTCGCCACCATCCAGGCGGAGCAGGATCGCATCATCCGCACCGATCTGAAGCGCGCCGTGGTGGTGCAGGGCGGTCCCGGCACCGGCAAAACCGCCGTCGCGCTCCACCGCGCCGCCTATCTGCTGTACACCCACCGACGCGCACTCGAGCACTCGGGCGTGCTGGTGGTGGGACCGTCGTCCGCGTTCCTGCACTACATCGACCAGGTGCTGCCGTCTCTGGGCGAGACCGGCGTGGTGAGCCGCACCATCGCCGATCTGATCCCGGATATCGAGGCGAAGTCGACCGACACCCCGCGGGCAGCCCAGCTCAAGGGAGACAAGCGCATGGCCTCCGCCGTCGCCAATGCCGTGGCGTCCCGCGTCCGCATTCCGAAGGATCTGCCGACCGTGCCGGTCAACGGCTTTCAGGTGCCCATGCGCGCCGTGGACATCGAGCAGGCGCAGATGGATGCCAAGCGCACCCGCCAGCCCCACAACAAGGCCCGCGAGACGTTCGTCAAGAGCATGCTGCGCGCGATGACCGCACGCTATGCCGAACAGCTCGACTACACGCCCGAGCAGTCGGAGCTGAGCCGCGTGACCTCGCTGCTGCGCATGAACGACAAGGTGCGCACCACGCTGAACCTCTGCTGGCTGCCGATGAACGCCGAGTGGCTGATCGACAACATGTTCTCCAAGCCCAAGCGGCTCAAGCGCTTCGCCCCGTGGCTCACGGATGACGATGTGGCGGAGCTCACCCGCGAAAAGGGCGCTCCCCTGACCCGTTCGGACATTCCGCTGCTCGACGAGGCCTTCGAACTGCTGGGCCCCGATCCGAAGCTCGCGAACCGCAACGCCGCCGCCGACGCCCAGCGCGCCGCCGAGGAACAGTACGCGCGCGATACGCTGGCGCAGGCCGGCATCGGCTCGGGCATCGTGACCTCGCAGATGCTGATCGATCAGATCAACGGCGTGGACGATGAGACGGCCGCCCAGCGCGCGGCCTCGGACCGCGAGTGGACGTATGGGCACATCGTGGTGGACGAGGCGCAGGAGCTCACGGCCATGGATTGGCGCATGCTGATCCGCCGCTGCCCCTCGCGTTCCTTCACGATCGTTGGCGATGTGGCGCAGACCTCGGCGCTGGGCGGCACACGCCGCTGGGAGAAGACGCTCAACCCCCTGTTCGGCGCGGGCAATTGGGATCTCAACGAGCTGACCATCAACTACCGCAACCCCAAGGAGGTTTCGGAGATGGCGTCCTCGTTCGCCACCGCGGAGGGCCTGTACATCTCCACGGTCAACGCGGTCCGTCAGGTGCCCGGCTCGGTCCAGCGACTGCTTGCCGAGGACGACGACGATCTGATCCGTCGCACGGCCAAGACCACAGCCCGACTGGCCCAGGAGTTCGTCTCCGCCGACGGCACTGGCCGTGTGGCGGTAATCGCCCCGGTTGACCGGCTCCCCGCGCTGCGCCGTGCCGTGTCCAAAGCCATCGTCAGGACTTTGGGCGACAAGAACGCCAAACGTCTCGAAGCACAGGGCACATGGGACCGCCAGGTGGTGGTGTGCGATACCGAAGAGGTCAAGGGACTCGAATACGACGCCGTGGTGGTGGTGCAGCCCGGCGAGATCGAAAACGAGGCCGCATCCCGTCTGGTGGCCGCATCCGACCTGTATGTGGCGATGACCCGACCGACGCAGCGCCTGACCATAGTGCGGACCGAACGCGACGCGGACGACCTTCCCCTCTAAAGTAGGTGCCATGCCTAAAGCTCTACTATTGGAGAATATCCACCCCTTCGCCGCCGAGAGCCTGCGCAATCATGGTTTTGAAGTCGAGACCATGAAGGGCGCCCTCGGCGAGGACGAACTCATCGAAGCTCTTGATGGCGTTGATCTGCTGGGCGTGCGCTCGAAGACCAACGTCACCGCCAAGGTGGTTCAGGCCCGTCCGAGCCTGACCGCCGTGGGCTGCTTCTGCATCGGCACCAACCAGGTTGACCTGACCGCCGCCGGCAAGCAGGGCATTGCCGTCTTCAACGCCCCGTACTCCAACACCCGCTCCGTGGTTGAGCTGGTGATCTGCGACATCATCTGCCTGATGCGTCGCATCCCCGCCCACACCCACCACATCAAGCACGGCACGTGGGACAAGTCCGCCTCCGGCTCGCACGAGGTGCGTGGCAAGACTCTGGGCATCATTGGTTACGGCAACATCGGCTCCCAGCTCTCGGTGCTTGCCGAGGCTCTGGGCATGCGCGTGGTGTTCTACGACCTTGAGGAGAAGCTGGCCCTCGGCAACGCGGTGCGCTGCGAGACCCTTAACGACCTGCTTGAGCAGTCCGATGCCGTGACCCTGCATGTTGACGGCCGCAAGTCCAACACCGGTTTCTTCGGCGAGGACCAGTTCGCACATATGAAGCAGGGTGCCATCTTCATCAACCTCTCCCGTGGCTTTGTGGCCGATCTGGATGCCCTGAAGCGTCACCTCGACTCCGGTCACATCGCCGGCGCAGCCGTGGACGTGTTCCCGGTCGAGCCGAAGAAGAGCGGCGATCCGTTCCAGACGCCTCTGGCTGAAGAGGACAACATGATCCTCACCCCGCACATCGGCGGTTCCACGCTCGAAGCCCAGGAGGCGATCGGCCACTTCGTGTCCCAGCGCCTTGAGGACTATGTCGAAAAGGGTTCCACTTCCCTGTCCGTCAACGTGCCGCAGCTCAATCTGGGTCCGCACACCGGCGTCGCGCGCATCGCGCACCTGCACGAGAACTTGCCCGGCGTGCTCGCCCGCGTGAACCACGTGCTCGGCGATGAGAACATCAACATCTCCGCCCAGTCCCTGGCCACCGAAGGCGAGCTTGGCTATGTGGTCACCGATGTGGCCACCATGCCGAGCGAGGCCACGCTGGATCGTCTGGCCCATCTCGATGGCACGATTCGCATGCGCATTGTGAAGTGACAAGATAACCTACGCACACAGCGTCGGTTTTTCTCCGCTGGCTCTGTCTCCGATTCGATACCGGAGACAGAGCCTCTTGCTATACAAGCCCGTAAACGGCCTTCCAGCTTCCAGCCTTGCGGCTTCCGGCGTTGCTTCAGCGAACCTTGAGTTCTCTTATCGCATTCTCGAAATCAGCAAGGTTGCTGAAGTTCTGGTATACGCTGGCAAATCGCAGATACGCCACCTCATCGAGATCGCGCAACGGCTTCAGTATCGCCCGCCCGACTTCCTCGGAAGGAATCTGGGCAAGACCCCGAGACCGAAGATCCTCTTCAACGCGCTGCCCCAGCAGTTTCAGGTCCTCCTCGCGAATGGGACGACCTTGACATGCCTTTCGCACGCCGGAGATAACCTTGTCGCGGCTGAAGGGCTCCACATTACCGGAGCGCTTGACTACCAGCAACGTGGACGTTTCCATGGTAGTGAAACGTTTGCCGCATTTGGGGCACTCACGACGCCTGCGGATGGCGTGGCCGTCTTCGCTGATACGTGTATCCACGACTTTGGTGTCGGGGTTCTGACAAAAGGGACAATGCATATCCCTACAGTAACCCGTCAACCCTTTCACACGCCACCGGCGGGTTGCGTCCTGACCGAAAAACATGCTAATCATCCCCGGAAGGCACCATAATGCGCTGTCCCACGGAAAGCTGCACCGAATCCAAATGATTCAGCCGCATGAGCTCATCCAAGGTGTCATTGACGTCACCTCCCTCCGGCGTGGCTTGAGCTGCATATTCCCACAATGTGTCCCCTGGGCGAACGGTATAGCTGACCATATCCTCCGTGCCAGCCGCGGAAACCCGCCATGCGGTGGAATTCGCGGCCATCAGCATTCCAGCCAACAGCATCGCAGACATCAGCAGTGCAGCCAACCACTTACGGAGAGGCAATGCCGCAGCCTCCGAGCCAACCATGTTCATAGCAGTCTTGTGTCCCCATACCATCGGACCACTCCTTTCGAACTGATGTGCTATCGAACGTCTGTTTGATTATCGCACATCTGTTCTACGACACGCCCGACACGCTTCGAACAGATGTTTGTTTTTTTTCACCGATCACGCTACACTGGACGAAAGCACAGCACGAAAGGAGATTCCAGTGAGCACGAATCCGTTCGATCCCTCACGCAGTCGCACCCGCAAGACCGAGCGGACACTCACCGACCGTCAGCGAAAGGTGCTGGATGCCATCCGCACCCACATGGACCGATTTGGGTTCGTACCGTCATTCAGGGAAATCGGTGAAGCTGCGGGGCTGAAAAGCCCGTCGTCGGTCAAACATCAGTTGGAGGCCCTGGAAGACAAGGGCTATATCCGCATGAACGCCAATAAGGGCAGGGCCATTGAAATCATCGAGCAACCGGAAGATATGGCGGAAGCACCACGTCTCGCCGCGATCCTGCCTTTTGCCGCCGGCGAGCAGCCCACAGATGGAGAGCCTGCCTCCATTGCACAGTCGCGGGATGTGCCGCTTGTCGGTCGCATCGCCGCCGGCGTGCCGATCACCGCGGAACAGCACGTGGAGGATGTTATGAGGCTGCCCGAGCGACTCACCGGTACAGGCAACCTGTTCATGCTGGAGGTCCACGGCGACTCCATGATCGATGCAGCCATCTGCGACGGCGACTTCGTGGTGGTGCGCGAGCAGCACAATGCAGCCAACGGCGATATCGTTGCCGCATTGCTTGGTGACGAGGCCACTGTAAAGACCTTCCGCAAGGAAAACGGCCACATCTGGCTCATGCCACACAACCCCGCATATTCCCCCATTGACGGCACCCATGCCGAAATCATGGGAAAGGTGGTGACCGTACTGCGCAAAATCTGAGTGCCTAACTACCAACGCCTGTAGCGGCAGACTGTAGCGACTGACCGCCAAAACGGGAAACCGCTACAGCGATCGCTCAGAATCGGCCATCACAACAGCCGTCATGGCAGGCAGCCAGCCGTCACGGCAGGCAGAGATAGCCAGCCATCATGGCGAGCAACCAACCGCCATGGCAGACAGGCAGAAAGCCAGACGTCATGGCGCGCAACCAACCGCCATGGCAAACAGCCTCGCTCCGCGGCAAGCAGCCAACTACCATGGCAGGCTGACCACAAGAATGACGACCGCCACCGTCAATCGAACCGTCAGGAATGTATGGCCTCCTCGGGATTCTTCGCCTCATATCCATCAGGCTCGAGCTGGAACGTGGTGTGCTCGATCGCCACCGGGAAATGCTCGCGCAGGCAATCCTGCAGCTGATGGAGCACCTCGGCAGCCTGCTCCATGGTCAGGCCGCGCTCCACAACCACATGGGCTGTCAACCGCGGCATTCCGGTCGCCACCGTGCTCGCATGGAGATCATGCACGGCCACCACATGCGGCACGCCCTCCAGATGCACACGCACGGCATCGAGATCAAGCCCCTGGGGCGTCTCCTCAAGCAGCACGCGGACGGCGGTGTGCAGCAGTTTGACGGCACGCGGGATCATCAGGATCGCGATCAGGCCACCGGCCACCGCATCGAAGCCACCCCATCCTGTGGACATCATGACCAGCGCGGAGATCACTACCGCCACCGAGCCGAGGGCATCGTTCATCACCTCAAGGAACGCCGCGCGCATATTCATATTGTCCGCATGCTGCGAGGCAAGAATCCCGATCGATCCAAGATTCGCGGCGAGACCGAGGATGCCGAAGAACAGCAGCAGATTCACATCGTGCACGCCATCGGATCGACCGCCAAACAACCGCATGCCGGCTTCCACGAGCGCATATACGCCCACAATGAACAGCACGATCGCCCCTCCGGCCGCCGTGAGCACCTCAAGGCGCGCCCATCCCCATGTACGACTGCTGCTGGGCTTGCGGCGCATCAGAACCGCGGTGATCGTGGATGCGATGAGCACGGACATGTCCGTGAGCATGTGACCGGCATCAACCAGCAGGGCCAGGGATCCGGTGATGGCAGCACCCACAACCTCGGCCACAAACACCGTGCCCGTAAGCCCCAGCGTCATCATCAGCCTGCGCTGATGCCCCGCACCGCCATCTTCCACATTTTTCGCATCCCCCGACATCATCCCGGAATGATCGTGCGCCATGCGCCACCTCGGTTCATCATACCTAATTTCTCAATAACAAAACGTTATTGAGAATAGACCCGATCGACGCAACACGCAAGCACCATTCATCAGACTCCAACAGCTCCACCGAGACAGCCCCGCCGAGACAGCCCTCAAGACAGGCCCCACCCCGGACAGTCCGATACATCCCCACCTAAGCACCCCACCGCAGCGACTCCAGCAACTCCAACCCCAAGTACGAAAAAAGGGTCCCCAAAAGGGGACCCTTCATATGCCAGCGAAACGGAGAGGATCAGAAGCCGAACTTGGCGGCGGTTTCCTTCAGGGTCTCGGCGGAGCGCTTCAGGGCGGCCAGCTCGTGGTCGGACACCGGGGTGTTGATGTGGGTGTTGACGCCCTTGCGGTTCAGCACGGACGGCACGGACATGCACACGTCGGAGATGCCGTGGAAGTCATCCAGCAGCGAGGACACCGGCAGAATGCGGTTGGTGTCGTGCAGGATGGACTCGATGATGTCCACGCCGGACATGGCGATGGCATAGTTGGTCGCGCCCTTGCCCTCGATGATCTTGTAGGCGGCGTTCTTGACCTCCTGGTGGATCTCCTCGCGCTTGGCGGCGTCCAGCGGCTCGCGGCCGGGCAGCGGGGTCCAATCGCACATCGGCACGCCGCCGATGGTGGCGGACGCCCACAGCGGGACCTCGGAATCGCCGTGCTCGCCGGCGATGTAGGCGTGAACGTTCTTAACGTTGACGCCGGTCTGCTGGGCGATCAGGAAGCGCAGACGAGCGGAGTCCAAGTTGGTGCCGGAGCCGAAGATCTGGTTGGCCGGCAGGCCGGAAAGCTTCATGGAGACGTGGGTCACGACGTCAACCGGATTGGTGACGAGCATGTAGATGGCGTTCGGGGCGACCTTCACGAGGTTCGGGATGATGGACTTCATGATGTTGATGGTCGCGCCGGCGAGATCCAGGCGGGACTGGCCGGGCTTCTGGCGGGCGCCGGCGGTGATGACGACCATATCGGCGTCGCGGCAGATCTCAGGATCGTCCGAGCCGTCGATGGAGACGGTCGGATAGAAGCTGGAACCATGCTGCATGTCGAGCACCTCGGCCTCCACGCGCTCCTTGGCGATATCCTCGAGCACGATCTCGCGAGCGACGCCGCGCTGGGCGGCCGCGAAAGCCATGGTGGAACCGACCGCACCCGCACCGATGATGGCGAGCTTCGTGGGCTTGATGGTCGAATTGGACATAGTTAACCTCTCCTTGAAACGACCCGCAAGAGGGCGGGATTGCATTTCACTCGATACACACAATAACCGAGACGGGTGACGAAAAAGCAACTGAGGGCAACACGCACAACACGCATGTTCGCTTGGCTGTTACCGCTCACAATTCTATCGATTACATCGCCCTGCAGGGCACGGGGCCGCCAGACCGCGGCCGCACGCGCAGCCAAGGCGCCGCCGCGCGTCCCCCGCCATCGCGCCACATCCCTATCCGACCGACTGCTCCACCACCTTGGCGGCCATGCGATCGTTCACATCGGCCTCCACGCGCACGCCCTCGGGCAGGTATTCCACGGCGCCCACCTTGCCGTACTCGCGGATCTGGGACAGCAGCGACCCGGCCGTGTACGGCAGGATCGCCTCCACATGCACGTTGGGCGTGGGCAGCAGGGCCTCGATCGCATCGCGCAGCGCGTCGATCCCCTCCCCCGAATACGCGGAGACGATCCGCGCGTCCGGCTCCAGCTGTTCGAGCCGCGAGCGCGTCGCCCCGTCGATCCGGTCCGACTTGTTGAACGCCACGATGCGCGGGATCGATTCCGTGCCGGGGATGTCCGCGAGCACGGCGTTGACCGCGTCGATCTGAGAGAACGGGTCCGGGTGGGATCCGTCCACCACGTGCAGGATGATGTCCGCCTCGGCGACCTCCTCCAGCGTGGACTTGAACGCCTCCACGAGCTGCGTGGGCAGCCGGCGCACGAACCCGACCGTATCCACGTAGGCGTAATAGCGGCCGTCGCGGGCGGTGGCGCGGCGCACGGCCGTATCCAGTGTGGCGAACAGGGCGTTCTCCACCAACTCGGCGGAACCGGTCAGCCGGTTGGTGAGCGACGATTTGCCCGCGTTGGTGTAGCCCACCACGGCCACGGTGGGCAGACCGTAGCGGCGGCGTGACCCGCGCTTGACCTCGCGGGCCGGCGCCATCTCGCGGATCTGCCGCTTGAGACGCGCGATGCGATTGCGGATCACGCGGCGGTCCATCTCGATCTTGGTCTCGCCGGGGCCTCGCGAGCCGATGCCCGCGTCTGCACCGGCAGCGCGACCGCCGGCCTGGCGGGACAGCGAACCACCCCAGCCTCGAAGCCTGGGCAGCATGTACTCGAGCTGCGCGAGCTCCACCTGCGCCTTGCCCTCGCGGCTGGTGGCGTGCTGCGCGAAGATGTCCAGGATCACGGCGGTGCGGTCCACCACCTTGACCTTGGCCACGTCCTCGAGCGCGCGTCGCTGGGAGGGGGCCAGATCGTCGTCCACGATGATCGTGTCAGCCTCGTCCTGCGCCACGATGTCCGCGATCTCGCGCGCCTTGCCGGAGCCCACGTACGTGGCCGCATCCGGCTTGAAGCGGTGCTGCAGCAGACCGTCGCACACCACGGCGCCGGCCGTCTCCGCCAGCGCGGCCAGCTCGCGCAGGGACTCCTCCGCCTTGGCCGACGTGGTGACGGCGCTGGACCACACGCCCACCAGCACCACGCGCTCAAGCCTCACCTTGCGGTATTCGACCTCGGTGACGTCCTTGAGCTCGCCCAGACCGGCCACACGCTTGAGCTCGTTGCGCTGCTGACGCTCCTGCCAGGCCAGATCATGGGTTTCTGCGCCCGAATCCAGCGGCTGGTCGAGCAGGACGTCCGACTGGCTCGCCAGCACGTTGTCGTCCGGTGCAGCATGCTCCTGCGGAAGTGTTGTTTCGATGTCCCCCGACATCGTCCGGTCGTTCAATGCGTCGTCGTTGCTAATCGACTGGTCTTGGCTCAATGGCACCCCTGATACACGATTGGATTGTTGCTTTCCCCATTATTCGCAATTTGCCAGACATTGCGCCGCAGAACGTCCGCGCCGTGGACCGTCCCTGTCACTATCATGGATCCGTACATGTGAACGGGACCCGCAAGGCATGGCGGGCGGAACGACAAGAAAAAACGGAAATAGGTTGGATTCGATGAGCAGGCAGAATGGCGGCGCGCCGCAGAACGTACCGCAGCGACAGAACAAACCCGGACGGCAGAGCGGGGCAAAGCGGAGTCTCCGGAATCAGAAGGACCGGCAGGACCAGAAGGACCAGAGGCAGCCCCGCCCGCCCCGCCAGAAGGCCGCGGACGGCGAGCAGTACTTCAACGCCGCCCCCTCCTCCGAGGACGTGCGCCGCACGCTCAACGTGACGCTGCGCGGCGAGGAGTGCGCGGTGGAGGTATCGAACGGCGTCTTCTCCGGCAATCGCGTGGATCTGGGCACGTCGGTGCTGCTCAAGCAGGCGCCTCAGCCGCCGGCCGAGGGCACGTTCCTGGACGTCGGCTGCGGCTGGGGGCCGATCGCGATCGCCCTCGCCAAGGCGAGCCCGGAAGCCCGGGTGGTGGCGATCGACGTGAACGAGCGCGCGATTGAGCTGACGGCGAAGAACGCAAAGGCCAACGGCTGCGCCAATGTGGAGACGATGGCCGCCGACGCCGTGCCCGCGGACCTCACGTTCGACGTGATCTGGTCCAATCCGCCGATCCGCATCGGCAAGGACGCGCTGCACGATCTGCTCATGGCCTGGCTGCCCCGTCTCAACCCGGGCGGCGAAGCGTATCTGGTGGTGCAGAAGAATCTGGGCGCGGACTCCCTGATCCCCTGGCTGGCGAACGCGCTGGGCGAGGGCTACGCGGTGTCCAAATACCATTCCGCCAAGGGCTACCGCGTGATCGAAGTGGCGAAGGAATAAAGGGAACACAAAGGAACACGACGAAGGAATGAAGTTCGAATACCCCGGCGAACTGCCGGTTTCCGCCGCGCGCGACGACATCGCCAGGGCCGTGCGCGACTCGCAGGTGGTGATCGTCTCCGGCCAGACCGGATCCGGCAAGACCACCCAGATCCCGAAGATCCTCCTGGAGATGGGACGCGGCACGCATGGCCGGCAGATCGTGCACACCCAGCCGAGGCGCATCGCGGCCCGCACGGTGGCCGAACGCATCGCGGCCGAACTGGGCGTGCGTCTGGGCGACGAGGTGGGCTTCCAGGTGCGATTCACCGATGAAAGCTCGCCGAAGACCCGTCTGCGCGTGGTGACGGACGGCATCCTGCTCGCGCAGATCCAGCGCGACCCGAAGCTCAGCCAGTACGACACGATCGTGATCGACGAGGCGCACGAGCGCAGCCTCAACATCGACTTCCTGCTCGGCTATTTCACGGCCCTGCTGCCCAAGCGGCGCGATCTGAAGCTCATCATCACCTCCGCGACCATCGATTCGGTGAAGTTCCAGGAGCACTTCGAGCATGCGCTGAAGTCCAAGGTGCCGGTGATCGAGGTGTCCGGCCGCACGTACCCGGTGCAGGTGGTGTACGAGCCGCTGGGCACCGCGCCGGCTCTGATGCGCGAGGTGCCGGGATTCGCCGTGGGAGCCAGGCCCGGCGACGCCGACTACGAGGAGCTGGCCAGCGCGATCGCCGGCGAGGACGACGCCCGGCCCGGACGCGGCAACCGGTCGCACGCGGATGAGGACGGCATCACCGACATGCCCACCGCCGTGGCCCGCGCCTGCGCCGAGCTGGTCATCCATTCGAGCCACGAGCGCGGCGCCCGGGACATCCTGGTCTTCGCCTCCGGCGAGCGCGACATCCACGACTTCGAGAACGCGCTGCGCCGCCACTACGGCCCGCGAGCCGAGGACATGCGCCGGCCGGATGCGATCGAGATCATGCCGCTGTTCGCGCGCCTGTCCGCCAAGGACCAGCATCGCGTGTTCGAGTCGCACACCCACCAGCGCATCGTGATCGCCACCAACGTGGCGGAGACGTCCCTGACAGTGCCCGGCATCCGCTACGTGGTGGATCCCGGCACCGCGCGCATCTCGCGCTATTCCAAGACCGCGAAGGTGCAGCGCCTGCCGATCGAGCCGATCAGCCAGGCGAGCGCCGACCAGAGGGCCGGCCGATGCGGCCGTATCGCCGACGGCATCGCGATCCGCCTGTACTCGCGCGAGGACTACGAGACCCGCCCACGATTCACCGAGCCGGAGATCCTGCGCACGTCGCTGGGCGCGGTGGTGCTGCACATGCTTTCCGTGGGCGTGGCGCGCACGGCCGAGGACGTGACGCGGTTCGGCTTCATCGACCCGCCGGACATGAAGGCCGTGTCGGACGGCTTCAACGAGCTGACGGAGCTCAAGGCGATCGGACGCAAGCGCGGCGAGGTCACGCTCACGCACATCGGCCGCCAGCTGGCGCGCATCCCGATCGACGTGCGTCTGGGGCGCATGGTGATCGAGGCGGCCAAGTCCACGCCGGACACGCTGGCCGCGGTGCTGGTGATCGTGGCGTTCCTGAGCCTGCAGGACCCGCGCGAGCGCCCGGACGAGAACCGCGACGAGGCCGACCGCATCCACAACCGCTACGCGGACGCGTCGAGCGACTTCCTGACCGCCCTGAACCTGTGGGACCGCGTGTTCCAGGCGGACGGCGAGCCCAGCAATTCCGCGCTGCGCCGCATCTGCAAGACCGAGTACCTGAGCTGGCTGCGCATGCGCCAGTGGCGCGATCTGGTCCATCAGCTCACGGAAATGTGCCACGAGCTGAAGTTCAACGTGGGCGAGCCGCAGCCGGCGTCCCGTCCGGATCTTGCGGCCCGTCAGCTGCCCCTGAACCAGCAGCCGGCGCACAGCATGGTCTGCTCCTGGGACGACCGGGGCATCCACACCGCCATGCTCGCTGGCCTGCTGTCCAATCTGGGCATGCAGGTGGTGCGCGAACCGAAGGCGTCCGATTTCGCCGGGCTCACGGGCGCGGCACGCGCGAGGGCCATCAAGCGCGCCCAGAAGCAGTCGAAGAACGAGTATCAGGGCGCACGCGGCACGCATTTCGCCCTGTTCCCCGCCTCCGCGGTGGCCAAGGCCACCCCGCCGTGGGTGATGAGCACCGAGCTGGTGGAGACCAGCCGTCTGTGGGCCCGCTATTCGGCGGCGATCGACCCGGCGTGGGCCGAGCCGCTGGCCGGCTCCCTCACGCGCACCACGTACGCCGAGCCGCACTGGTCGGGCTCGCGCGGGTCCGCGGTGGCGAGCGCGCGCGTGCTGCTGTATGGTCTGCCGATCGTGCAGGACCGCACGGTGCAGTGGGGCCGCATCAACCCGGCCGAGGCGCGCGATTTCCTGCTGCGCCAGGGCCTGGTGGAGGGCGACATCCAGCAGCGGTTCAGCTACGACGAGTTCGTGGCCCGCAACCGCGACATCCTGGAGGATGCGGCCGAGGACGCGAACCGCACGCGCCAGATGGCCGAGATCGTCAGTGACGAGGACCTGTTCGACTTCTACAACGCCGTGATCCCGGCGGACGTGACGTGCGTGGCGGATCTGGCCAAGTGGTGGAAGACCGAGCATGACGAGCATCCCGACCTGCTCAACTTCGATCCGGACAAGGTGGAGCGTCTGGCTGACGCCGATTCAGTGAGCCTGTCCGACTACCCGGACCACTGGCACACCACCGGCACGGACGGCACGCCGATCGATCTGCGATTAAGCTACGTGTACGATCCTCACGATCCCGCCGACGGCGTGACCGTGCACATCCCCCTCAAGGTGCTCTCGAGGCTCACGCCGGACCAGTTCACATGGAATGTGCCGGGCCTGCTGGACGAGCTGATCGTGGGGCTCATCAAGGCCCTACCCAAGCAACTGCGCGTGCAGTTCGTGCCCGCGCCGGACGCGGCGAGGAAGATCCGCGAGTGGATCGACGGGCGGTACCCGTCCCTGCCCGGCTCCGGGGACATGCGCAAGCCGGCGCTGGCCGGCGCCTCCCCCGTGCCGGATTTCTCACATCTGTTCACGCAGGCGGCCATCGCCACGGTGGGCGCGCAGATCCATCCGGAGGTGCTCAACGCCGAACTGTGGGGCAAGCTCACGCCGTACCTGCGCATGACATTCGCCGTGGAGCAGCAGCTGCCGCAGCCCAAGAACCGCCGGGGCCGCGGCCGTGCGCCGGTGAAGGTGATGGGCCAGGGCAAGGACCTCAAGGCCCTGCAGCGCGAGTTCGCCGCGCAGGCCGAGGCGTCCGCCCGCAGGATGGTGGAGCGCAAGGCCGCCGCCGCGGGCGATCAGGGCAAGCTGGTGGAGCAGGCGAACCTGCTGCACAAGGCCGGCGCCACCACCCTTTCGCGCGCCGAGATGCTGTGGAAGGGCGCGCTGGACGCGCTGCGCCTGCCCTCCGAGCGCGTGTCCTCCCGCTGGCTGGGCGGCGAGGCGCTGATGCTCGCATCGGCCCCGTACAAGTCCACGAAGGCGCTGGTGGAGGACATCCAGCTGGCCGCCGTGAAGCGGCTGCTGCCGGATGTGGACAAGCTGCCGGACGACGACGCGTTGGGCGACGCGGTGCTGGGCGTCACCGAAGTGTTCGAGGACACGGTGTACGCGGTGGCGCGCGATGTGGTCGAGATCCTCAAGCGGTATGCCGAAGTGGACAAGGCGGTCTCCGGACCGGCCGATCTGCCCATGCTTTCGGTGCTGCAGTCGATCCGCGAGCACATCACCACGTTGGTCTACCCCGGGTTCGTGGGGGCCACTCCCCCGTACTCGCTGTGCTACGTGGAGCGATACCTGCGCGCCGATCTGACCCGCCTCACCAAGGCCAAGGCGGACAAGAACCGCGACGTGCGCTGGGCGTGGGAGGCCGACGAGGCCAAGCAGCTGGTGGACAAGGCCATGTCCCGCGCGAAGGCCGAACCGGCCGGACCGCGGCACGAAACGCTGATGAAAACCGCCACCGAGGCCCGCTGGCTGCTCGAGGAATTCTACGTCTCCCTGTGGGCGCAGGAGCTCGGCACCGCCAAGCCCGTGAGCATGCAACGGCTGAGGAAGCTGCTGGGCTAGGCGGCGGACCGGCATTGCGACCGGTGATTTTGCGCGGCAATCCGCTTGGAATCACCGGTTTTCCCAGTCTGCTTGTTCGTGAGTCACGGGCGGATCACCCGTATACTGGATGCACCTGCGCTGTGCCGCGCCCATTCCCCGCATCCGCAACGAACGAAAGCGAACGGCAGCGAAAGACAGCGTACGGCCGCGAACGACCAAGGAGGGTCGCCATGAGCATCGTCGCATTCATCGCCATCGAGGTGTTGCTCCTCGCGTCCGGCCTGCTCTGCCTGTTCAAGACCGAAGCCCTCTGGACAATCGAGCATTTCCTTGACGTCCGCGGCGGCGAGCCGACCGACTTCTACCTGTTCGGGACAAAGGTCGCCGGCGCGCTGCTGCTGGTGGGCGTGCTGGTGTTCCCGCTCACGCCTCCCGGTCTCGCATTGCTGGGCATGAGCATGTAGGGCGATCCATTGTGCTCCTCGCCGTCACCCGGCCGAATGCGTGCCCCACTGCATGATCGCGATGCCGATGATCATCACCGCCATGCCCGCGGCCATCCTCCAGTTGAGCGGGTCGTGGAAGATCACGCGCGCGGCGATCGCCGTGAGAATAATTCCCACGCACGACCACACGCCATAGGCGAGCGCCGTGGGCATGCCCCGCTCCAGCACCACGGACAGTAGATAGAAGCAGACCACGTAGCCGGCGACGACCGGAATCGCCCAGATCGGCTTGGAAAAGCCCGCCGACGCGCGCAACGACAGCGTCGCCACCACCTCGCACATGATCGTCACGAACAGCAGCAGCCAGGTAACGGCCATCGATCCTCCCTTGTTTCTCATGCGGGACATTCTAGCCGACCGCCCAGCCGCTCCCAGACGGAGCCGCTACAATGTCGCCCGGTATGAACAACGGCAAGAACATCGGCAATCGCAATCGGCGTGCAACGGCACGGAGGGGGTCCGTCCGTCGCCCCGATCTGACGGACCCTGCCAGCTGGGCGCGCTGGCGGAGCACATGGCACAACGCCGGCGTGGCGCAGAAGACGATCATGGCGGGCACGGCCATGGTCTCCGCGGTGCTTGTGGTGGCGCTGGTCCTGGCCCTGATCCGCGTGGTGGAGTACCAGCGGCTTGTGGCCACCGCGCGCGAGCAACAGCGCGAGTTCACGGTGGAATACGACTTTAATCCCGGCGATATCATCTCCGACCGGCAGTTCTTCGACGCGGAATCGATGGGCGTGGACCAGATCCAGGACTTCATCAACGTCAAGGGTGCCAAATGCAGCGGCGACCAGTGCCTGAAATCCAAGACCTTCGACGTGGAGGCGCAGGATGCGGACGGGCTGTGCGGTGCGGTCGAGGGCGCGACCGGGCAAAGCGCCGCGCAGGTGGTGTCCACGGCCGCCAAGGCGTGCGGCGTGAGCCCGAAAGTGCTGCTCACGCTCATGCAGAAGGAACAGCATCTGGTCACGGCCGCCCCTCCCAGCGATTGGAACTATCAGGCGGCGATGGGCCTGAGCTGCCCGGACGACGCAAGTTGTGACCCGCAGTACGCCGGGTTCGTGAATCAGGTGATCGGCTCGGCCAGACGATTCCGGTATTACCTCGCCAACGGCGAGCGCTACAAATTCCGCACGGGCAGGGTGAATGCCATCCAATACCATCCTAATGTGGTGTGCGGCACCGGCAACGTGTTCATCGAGAACGACGCGACCCGACTGCTGTACATCTACACGCCGTACCAGCCCAATGCGGCGGCGCTGGCGGCGGGCACGGGCACCGGCGACGGCTGTTCGAGCTATGGGAACCGGAATTTCTCGATCATCTACGCGTCATGGTTCGGCGATCCGCGGGAGTGACGCGATCCAATTATTTCCCCTCCGAGACCCCTCCTGCCCATTCTTTCCAACCTGCAGCCCTAGAATCTCAGGCTGGAAGAAATCCGCAGCGCAGAGGTCATTTGGGAACGCTTAGACGCGGATTCGTTCCAATCCATGATTTTGGCGATGCAGGTTGGAACAATTCAGCAGCCGGAATCAACACTACGTTGTTCTGAGCCAAACTATGCGCTGCAATGCGACTTGATAAGAGCGGGGCAAACGTATTTCCGAGTTGTGCATGCCATTTCCGCCCTACCGCGAATAGCAGCCGCGGAAAATAGCCGAATATCGGCGATGATATATGGCTTCTGCTGAAAGTCGCATGCACAACTCGGAAATACCGATGTAGTTTGGCGATTCGGAGTCTCACCGACGGCTTTTCGCGCCCCTCAGCGGTCCGTCCAGTCGGCCAGATCGTCGATGACCGGGGTCTGGGCCCGCTTGCCGGTGGCCGCGGCGGTCGATTCCGCCACCACGGACTTGCGCTGGGCCTCGATACGACGGGCCACGTCGGTCTGGAACAACTCGGGATCACCGATCGCGCGGATGGGCACCACCACCGTGCCGTTGATGAGCCCCGTGGGGAAATGCAACACCGGATTCAGCGCGCGCCAGATGCGCAGCCCTTCCTTATCCGCGGCCACGCGGTAGCACAGTGCCCCGTCGATCGTCTCGGCGTGGGGATCCAGCACGGCGAAGGGCACCCGCAGCGGGTACCCATCGGCCATGGTCTCCTCCACGCCCAGATCGGTCACATTTCCGCGCACGGTCACGCTCCACTGTCTATAGTCCGGTTCGATCAGCTTGAGGGCCTCCACATTCACGCCGCGCGAGGCATACCAGCGCTCCACAAGCCGGCGGTTGCTGATCATCACCAGCCGCGGCCGGGCGAGGCCGATCAGCGAGACGATCCACTGCGCCATGGTGACGCCGAACACGATCCACACACCCAGACCCATGCCATTGGTGATCTTCCCGGCCAGCAGTAGCGCCAGACACGCCACGCCCACGAGCATGAACACCGTGGAGTACGCGGCGAAAATGCGGAAGCCCCGCCTGATCTCCTTCGCGTCGCGCGAGGCGTACCAGCGCCGGTATGCCTCCCAATTCACCTCGAACGTGTACTCCATGGCCGCTCCCCTATCCGATTCGCTCGCAGATCCGATTCACTCACAGGTCCGAATCGCTCACGCGTCCTGGCCCGTGCCCGATTCGTCCCGTCCACTATACCCGCCGCAAGTCCTCCCGCACCGACTTCACGACTGACCCCACTGGTGTCCCAACGCCCCGGGCCGTACACTGGACGTATGGAGGGCGCAGCAGCGCGAAAGACGGCAAGGGGGCTCATATGGGATTGTTTTCAGACGATGGCAGGGACCTCAACCACGACGGATACGTCTCCCCATTCGACGCCGATGAGACGCAGGCGTACGTCGATCCATCAAAGTCGTTGGATCGGGAGCACACGGATCAGGAGCGGGAGTCGCCGAAACCGTCCACGCCCCAATCCGCGCAACCGCAGCGGCCCAGTCAAACAAGGCAAACAGAGCAATCCGGACAATCGAGACAGTCCGGACAATCGGGCAACCACCCATATGCCCCGAACCCAGCGACGCGCGTCGATCGCTCGTCCACAAACCAGACATCCGGCCAAACGTCCGATCAGGCATCCAGCCAGGCATCCGGCCAACCTTCCGGCCGGCATGCGCAACCCCAGCAGCAAACCGGCCGAAAATCCAATTTGTTCGCCACCATAGCGCTGCTGAGCGCGATCGCGGCAATGGTGATTCCCGCCGTCGGGTCCGTCGACCAGACCGATTTCGATCGAACCCAGTTCATGGAGATAGCCCCCGTCGCCACGGCGGTGATCGCCCTGATCGCCATCGCCATTTACGTTCGCGATCGCAGGCGCGGCGGGCTGGTCCGCGCCATCCTCGCGCTGCTGTGCGCGGCGGGCCTGATGAGCGGATATATCGAGACGGAACCGGGGACGATCAACGTCCGCAACCCGCTCAGTGGCAAGCACCTGTCCATCCCCGGTATCGGCTCCATGACGTGGGACGGGGACTCACAGTCCTCCGCCCGCCAGACCCGCGACACCGTGATCCACGATGATCAGGTCGAGCTGAACGGGGATGACGGCGTATCTGGCACGTTCCGCATCGTATCGGCCACGCGCGGACCGATCGACACATTCGACCGGAAGCCCACGGTCATCGTCACCTACGCATGGACCAATACCGGATCGGCGTCCGCCTTCTTCCAGAACCTGTGCTCGGCGGGGGCGTTCCAGCACGGTGTCGCCCTCGATCAAACCTACCTTTACCCCGAACACGGCGATGCGGGCGTACCGGAATCGTATGATCGCGAGTCCTGGATGGTCGCCGTGGAGCCTGGTGCCACGAAGAATGTGACGCTGGTGTATTCGCTTGCCGACGAGCAGACGCCGGTGGAGGTGTGGATCGGCGATTACCGCTTCGACGACGCTGTGGTCCGCCGCTTCCCCGTCGCCGGGACCGTGTCCAGCAGCGCGAACGTTCCCCCGACCGAGCTGGCGGCCGAGCGCGCCGACGATCCGATCCGCTCCGATGCGACGGCGACCGACGAGGACAGGGCCGGCATGACCACGTTCGAAACGGTGTGGGGCGATCTGCACGCGACGATTCTCGACGCCCATCGCGGTGCCCCATCCGTTGGCGGGGCGATCCGCCCGATGGTGGTGGTCCGCGTGGCGTGGATCAACGATCTGGGCCGGCCCACCACATTCTTCTATCATTTCGATTTGAAGGCCAGCATCCGGGATGTCGAGCTCACCGAAGGCTATGCGGACACGTCCAAGGAGCCAGATCCGCAGTACGACATGTATTCGACGTTGCGCGGCATCAAACCCGGCATTCTTCACACGGCGACGATCGCGTTCGAAGCGCCCGACGGCATGGATGCCGACAGCATTCAGGACGTGCAGGTGACGCTGACCGGCAGCAGCTCGACCGATGAAAAAACGATCAGCGCGACGCTGCCGATCGCACAGAAGGTTCAAAGCTGAGCACATCACATGTCGGGCCGTGTGGAGCCGAATGACCCACACGGCCCGGATGAACCCGCACGGCCCGGATGAACCAATGAACCCGCACGGCCCGACCGGCACTTGAAGCCGCAGCCCCTACAGCCTGCGCAGATACTTGCTCAGCTCGTACGGCGTGACCTGGGAATTGTATTCCGCCCACTCCTGGCGCTTGTTACGCAGGAAGTACTCGAAGGCGTGCTCGCCGAGCACATCGGCCACGAAGTCGGAGCGCTCCATGATCTTCAGTGCCTCGTCGAGCGAGCTCGGCAGCGGCTGGATGCCCATGGCCTGACGCTCCGGATCGGTGAGCTCCCACACGTCGTCGCTCGTCGGCTCGTCCAGCGTCATCTGCTTGTCGATGCCGTCCAGACCGGCGGCGAGCAGCAGCGAGTAGGCCAGATACGGGTTGGCGACCGGGTCGAGCGCGCGGAACTCGATGCGCGCCGAGTTGCCCTTGCCGGGCTTGTACTGCGGGATGCGCAGCAGGGCGGAGCGGTTGTTGTGGCCCCAGCAGATGTAGCTCGGCGCCTCGTTGCCGCCCCACAGGCGCTTGTACGAGTTGACGTACTGGCAGCACACGGCCGTGATCTCCGCCGCATGGTACAGGATGCCGGCTGCGAACTGGCGGGCCGTGAGCGACATGTTGAACTCCTGGCCGGCCTCGTAGAAGGCGTTGGTGTCGCCCTCGAACAGGCTCAGATGCGTGTGCATGCCGGAACCGGGCTTGTCCGCCAAGGGCTTGGGCATGAAGCTGGCGTGGATGCCGCGCTCCAGCGAGATCTCCTTGACCACGGTGCGGAAGGTCATGATGTTGTCCGCGGTGGTCAGGGCGTCGGCGTAGCGCAGGTCGATCTCGTTCTGGCCCGGGCCGGCTTCATGATGCGAGTACTCCACCGAGATGCCCATCTGCTCGAGCAAGTTCACGGTGGCGCGGCGGAAGTCCATGCCGGGGCTGCGCGGCACGTGGTCGAAGTAGCCGCCATCATCAATAGCCTTGGGCGCCTGGGACCAGTCGTCCTGATTCTCGAACAGGTAGAACTCGATCTCCGGATGCACGTAGAACGTGAAGCCCTTGTCCTTCGCCTTGGCGAGCGCGCGCTTGAGCACGTGGCGCGGGTCCCCCAGACTCGGCTCCCCCTCCGGCGTGAGAATGTCGCAGAACATGCGGGCGGTGCCCTGGGGGCCGCCGCGCCACGGCAGGATCTGGAACGTGGACGGGTCCGGCTGCACGATCATGTCGTCCTCGGAAACACGCGTCATACCCTCGATGGCGGAGCCGTCGAAGCCCAGTCCCTCCTCGAACGCGGCCTCCAGCTCCGCAGGTGCGATCGCCACGGACTTCAACGTGCCCAACACATCGGTGAACCACAGACGAATGAAGCGCACGTCGCGTTCCTCGACCGTGCGCAGCGCAAACTCTTGCTGTTTATCCATGCGGACCATGGTGGCATGACATTATTTCATCCGCCGTTAACATGTCGTGGAGTGGGTAAAGGCGGCGTCATCCTGAGCGAGCGGCTTTCCCCGCCGTCATCCTGAGCGAGCGGCTTTCCCCGCCGTCATCCTGAGCGGAGCGCAGCGGAGTCGAAGGATCCTTAACTGTACTCATGGAATTAAGGATCCTTCGACTGCGCTCAGGATTGCGCTCAGGATGACGGAGGACGACTTCGCTCAGGATGACGGGAAAGCCAACATGCGCTCAGGATGAAGGGAAAGTGAACCATCGCCGTACAGCGGACGGGTATGCTTGGGGCCTATGAGCAGCGAGAAGAGCATGAAGCATTGGGATCCGGCCGTGCTGGCGGCCGAGGCGCCGCACGAGTATCCGCAAATCGACGTGACCTCGTGGGTCGAGGCGCCGGATCCGCGCGAGCGGGCCAGGGCCGGCATCGCCGCCCGCGCCAAGGCCCCGCTGGAGAGCCACGCGCTGTGGCAGGTGCGCGAAGGCCGCCGCGAGGTGATCGGCCTGCTGGAGGAGCAGTCGGCCCGGCGCGTGCGCGATCTCATTCCCCTGCGATACGCGCGCATGAGCGTGAGCCCGTTCACGTTCTACCGCGGCACCGCGCTGATCCAGGCGTACGATCTGGCGCACACTCCGGTCACCGGCATCCCGGTGCAGGCCGTGGGCGACGCGCACATCGGCAACTTCGGTATCTTCCGCTCCCCTTCGGCCCATCTGGTGTTCGACGTCAACGATTTCGACGAGACGGCCACGGGTCCCTGGGAGTGGGATGTCAAGCGTCTGGCGGTGAGCGTGGAGGTTTGCGGACGCGCGAACGGCATCAAGCCCAAGGCGCGCAGGGCCGCCGTGGCCCGATGCGTGCACACGTACCGCAACCGCATCGACCAGTTCTCCAAGATGGACTATCTGGAAGCCTGGTACGACCATCTGGATGTGGAGCACACGCTCGACCGCTACGAAAGCACGCAGGACGGCCGGCGCAACCGCACGCTGCGGACCGCGGCGATGAAGGCCAAGACCAAGGACTCCGATGCGGCCGCCGCCAAGCTGGCCCATTATGATGGCGATCGCCTGCGCTTCAACGAGAATCCGCCCGAGCTTGTGCCGATCGACCGACTGTCTTCCTACGCCGATCCAGACGCGCTGCGGGAGCGCATCTTCACGTTGTTGGAGAACTACAAGGACAGCCTGTACGACGATCGCCGCCACGTGCTGGAGCACTACCGCTACCATGATGCCGCCCGCAAGGTGGTGGGCGTGGGCTCGGTGGGCCAGCGCGCGTGGATCGCCATGCTCACCGGACGCGACATCGACGACCCACTGATCCTGCAGATGAAGGAGGCCACCGATTCGGTGCTGGAACGGTTCTGCGGCAAGAGCCCGTACGCCACGCATGGCGAGCGCGTGGTGCAGGGCCAGAAGCTGATCCAGTCCACGGCCGACGTACTGCTTGGATGGTCGTCGTTCACCGCGGAGGACGGCCAGCCGCGCGACTACTACGTGCGCCAGCTGTGGAACGGCAAGGGGTCGATCGACATCGACCATCTCAACGATCTGGCGCTGTCCGATCTGGGCCGCATGTGCGCGTGGAGTCTGGCGCACGCGCATGCGCGCACCGGCGACTCCACGGCGATCGCAAACTATCTGGGAGGCTCGGACGAATTCGATCAGGCCATCGCTTCGTTCGCGGTGAGCTACGCCGACCAGAACGAGGCCGACTACGAGGTGTTCAAGTCGCTGATCGCGAACGGCGACCTGCCCTGCGCCAGCTGACCGGAAAAGGCGTCATCGTCATCCTGAGCGCTGAGCCGTTAAGCGGAGTTGTTCCGTCATCCTGAGCGAGGCGCGGCTATGGTCACCCTCGTCATCCTGAGCGAAGCCGGACTCCGGCCTTCGGCCTTTGCTCGGGATGACACGGTTCCGACTCGATATCTCGCAAAGTGGGGGCGGATTTCGGCCTTTTCCGAGCGATATACGTCAAAGTGGGGGCGTCCCCGCCATGCCATGACGGGCGCACGGGAACGACGGCCATTGAAAAACCGCGGAAAAACGCCAAGCTGATGCGACAAATATGGCGGATGCTCGGGATTTCACGCCCCCACTTTGATGTATAGCATTCTGCAAAGGCCGAAATCCGCCCCCACTATGCAACATAGCCCCGAAATTGCCGCGGAACAGCTGCCACGCGCATCGAAAACACGTTGCCGACGGCCAATTGACAGGGTTCAAGGATCCTTCGACGCCGCTATGTACGGCTCAGCGCTCAGGATAACGGGAGAACACCTCAAGTCAGCGGAGGAGCCGGCTGACGCGCGCGGCTTCAAGGCGCACCGAGGGAAGGCGTGCCGAGGCACGTCGACCGAGGAGCAACGCCGAAGACGCGCCGTCAGCCGGCGACGACCGTCAGCCGGCGACGACCAGGGCCTCTTCCAGGGTGAACGCCCTAGCGTACAGGGACTTGCCCAGGATGGCGGAGTCCACGCCAAGATCGGACAGTTCGCGGATGGCGCGCAGATCGTCGAGCTTGGCGATGCCGCCGGATGCGGTGACCTTCGCGTCCGTGCGCTCGGCCACCTCCCTGAGGAGTGTGAGGTTCGGGCCGCTCATCATGCCGTCGCGGGCCACGTCGGTGACCACGTAGCGGGAGCATCCCACGGAGTCGAGGAACTTCATGGTCTCGAACAGGTCGCCGCCCTCCTTGACCCAGCCGCGGGCCGCGAGGGTGTGGCCGCGCACATCGAGGCCCACGGCCACGCGATCGCCGTACTTGCGGATCACGGAGGCGGTCCAGTCGGGGTTTTCAAGCGCCGCGGTGCCGATGTTCACGCGGGCGGCGCCGGCATCCAGAGCCGCGTCGAGCGAAGCGTCGTCGCGCACGCCGCCGCTCATCTCGATCTTCACCTTGTCCCCCAGCTCGTGGACGATCTCGCGCAGCTGGGCGCGGTTGTCGCCGGTGCCGAACGCGGCGTCCAGATCCACCAGATGGATCCATTCGGCACCCGATTCGACCCACGTACGCGCGGCCTCGAGCGGCGAGCCGTAGTCGGTTTCGGAACCGGATTCGCCCTGGCGAAGGCGCACGGCCTTGCCGTCGCGCACGTCGACAGCGGGAAGCAAAGTCAACGACATGTTGTGATCCTTTCTATGGTCTTTCCCAGAGGGTCTTCCGGGAGGGCTCCCGGTCCAGCCCCGGAAAACGCGCGAAGTCCCTACAGCGCGGCGATCCAATTGCGAAGCAGCTGGGCGCCGGCCTCGGCGGACTTTTCGGGATGGAACTGGGAGGCGTACACCGGACCGCGCTCGTAGGCGGCCACGAACCGGCTATTGCCGTATTCGCACCACGTGACGCGCTGTTCGGCATCGCCGAAATCGATCTGCTCGCGGCTCAGGTCCGCCGGGCGCGCGTCCATGGCCGCGTAGGAGTGCACGAAGTAGAAGCGCTCGTCCTCCACGCCCTTGAGCAGCACGCTGTCCGCCGGAGCCTGAACGGTGTCCCAGCCCATGTGCGGCACCACGGGGGCGTCCAGCGGCCCGACCGTGCCGCCGATCAGACCCAGTCCCCTGGCGTTTTCGCCATGCTCCAAACCGAGCTCGAACATCACCTGCTGTCCCACACACACGCCGAGCACCGGACGGTCGGAACGGACGCGATCGTAGATCACACGATCGCCGCTGACATGCCTCAGCCCCTCCATGCACGCGCCGAACGCGCCCACGCCGGGCACCACAAGGCCGTCCGCCTCAAGCGATTGGCGGTAGTCGGAGGTGAGGGTCACGTCCACGCCAAGGTTGGCGAGGGCGCGGACCATCGAACGGACGTTGCCGAATCCATAATCGAATACGACGATCTTGACCATGACGACTTACTCCTTCTGCTTCGCGATTGCTGCCGTGGATTGCTGCGTGGGCGCGCTACTCCGTGCGCGCCCCGCGGCCGAACTTGGTGTGCTGGGCGATAACCTGGAAGGCGGCGTCGCGATCGAATTTGGACGTGGGCGTGACGGCGAAGCCCTGCGACTGCAGCGCGTCGAGGTTCGTGATGCCAAGCATCAGATCCTCCACGAACGGCGCCGTGGAGCTGAACAGCACGGGAGGCACGAAGCTCTCCCCCGGCTTGCCGTGCAGGTAGAGGTTGGCCTCGAGCTTGTCCGCGCGGTTGACGGCGAGCACCACGGCCATGCCGGAGACCACGGTGGTCAGGTCCTTGGCCGCGGCCTCGGGTCCGTCACCGTTGAGGTTGTCCAGCACGGCGACCGCGCCCTCCTTGGAGGCGACGCACTTGGCGGAGATGTCCGAAAGCTGGCAGAACGCGGCGAGCAGGTCGGCCGAGGCGAGCTGGGTGATGATCACCGCCACCTTGGCCTTGTTGCCGATCAGGCCCTGCAGCTCATCGTCGAATCCGGCCTCCACGTCCGGAACCTCCGGAGCATCCGAGTCATGGGAGCTGATTGAATCATCATTTGCGGATGAATTCTCATTTGCGCCGGCATCCTCGGACGCATCCGCATCGGCGAACTCCTTCTCGAAGCCGGCCAGCGCCGCCTCGAGCTCCTCGTCGCTGAAATGCGCGTCGTCCGGGTTGAAGTCGTCGGACTTGAAGTCGTCGGACGAACCGCCGCGGCCCTTGAAATCGTCCGCCATCACAGGCTCCCCTTGGTGCTGGGGATCAGGCCCTCGATGCGCGGATCGGGCTCGATGGCAAAGCGCAGCGCGCGGGCCAGCGCCTTGAATTCGGCCTCGGCGATGTGGTGCGGGTCGCGGCCGGCGAGCACCTGCATGTGCAGGCAGATGCCGGCGTGCAGGGCGATCGACTCCATCACGTGGCGCACGAGCGAACCGGTGAAGTGGCCGCCCATCATGCAGTACTCGTAGCCGGCGGGCTCGCCGCTGCACACACAGTACGGCCGGCCGGAGATGTCGACCACGACCTTGGCCAGCGCCTCGTCCAGCGGCACGGTGGCGTCGGCGAACCGGCGGATGCCTCGCTTGTCGCCGAGGGCCTGCTTCAGGGCTTCGCCGAACACGATCGCGATGTCCTCAACGGTGTGGTGCACGTCGATGTCCGTGTCGCCATGCGCCTTGATGGTCAGGTCGATCAGCGAGTGCTTGCCGAGGGCGGTCATCATGTGGTTATAGAACGGCACGGACGTGTCGATGTCCGTCTTGCCGGTGCCGTCCAGATTCAGGCTCAGTTCGACCGAGGATTCGCTGGTCTTGCGAACGATCGTCGCTGTTCTTGCCATGATTCGAAAACTCCTTGTATGTGTTTGCCGCGCGATGCCGTGGGGCCGCGCGATCGGGTCTGCGGGCTACGCCTGCTCGACCAGCCGCAGCACCTGAGCGAACGCCTCGCGGAAGCGGGCCATCTCCTCGTCGGTGCCCATGCACACGCGCAGCCAGCCTTCGGGGCCGACCACGCGGATGAGGATGCCGCGCTTGAGCAGCTCCTCGAAGATGCGGTCGCGGTCGTCGAAATGCCCGCCGAACAGCAGGAAGTTCGACTCGGATTCGGCCACCTCGAGCGGCTGGCCCTTGTACGTCTGGGCGCGCAGCCATTCGGCGGTGGCCTCGCGGGTCTCGCGCAGATGGGCCACGCGGCTCAGCTGCTCGTCCGTGTGCTCGAACGCGGCGAGGGCGGCGGCCTGCGTGACGGCGGACAGGTGGTACGGCATGCGCACAATGCGCACGCAGTCGATGATGCCCTTGTTCGCCGCGAGGTAGCCCACGCGAGCGCCGGCGAAGGCGAAGGCCTTGCTCATGGTGCGGCTGACGGCCAGGTTCGGGTGGTCCTTGATGAGCGTGACGGCGCTGGGCGTGCCGGGGTTGCGGAACTCCACGTACGCCTCGTCCACCACGAGCACCGAGTGGACGCCTTCGGGCGCCCCGGTGACCGATGCGGTCTCGCAGGCGGCGAGCAGGCGCCTGAGATCGTCCATGGCCAGCGGCGTGCCGGTGGGGTTGTTCGGGGACGTGATGAGGACCATCGCGGGCTTGACCTCGTGGATCGCCTCGATGGTGCGCTCCACGTTCAGCGTGAAGTCGGGGTTGCGATGGGCCAGCTTCCAGGTGGTGAAGGTATCGCGCGCGTACTCCGGGTACATGGAGTACGTGGGATCGCAGCCCAGCGCGATGCGCCCGGGTCCGCCGAACGCCTGAAAGAGCTGGAGCATGATCTCGTTGGAGCCGTTCGCGCCCCACAGCTCGTCCACGTCCAGCTTCACGCCGGATTCGCGCTCCAGATACGTGGAGAATGCGCGGCGCAGCTCGATGTGCTCGCGGTCCGGATAGCGGTTGAGCGTGGGCGCGATCTCTCGCACGCGGCGCGCGATCGTGTCGCACACGGCCGGTTCCGGCGCGTACGGGTTCTCATTGACGTTGAGGCAGACGGGCACATCCAGCTGCGGTGCGCCGTATGGCTCCTCGCCGATCAGGTCGTTCCTCAGCGGCAGACTTGCGGGGATCGTGCTCATCGAAGGCCCGCTTCCTTCTCCTGCTCGCGCAGCGTCTCCTTGTTGTACGGGTCCTCCACGAAGCGGGAGAGCACGCACTCGCCGTGGGCGGGCAGATCCTCGGAGACGGCGAAGGCGTTGATGCGCGCGGCCAGGGCCTTCAGACCCTCCTCGTCGTATTCGATGACCTCGACGGGCTTCATGAACGTGTGCACGCCCAGGCCAGCCGCGAATCGCGCGGTGCCGCCGGTGGGCAGCACGTGGTTGGAGCCGGACATGTAGTCGCCCAGCGGCACCGGGGAGAACGGGCCGCGGAAGATCGCGCCGGCGTTCTTGATGCGCTTGACCACGGCGTCCGCGTCGGTGGTCTGGATCTCCAGATGCTCGGCCGCGTAGGCGTTGGCGGCGTCGATGGAGTGGTCCAGATCGTCGGTGAGCACGATGGCCGACTGCTTGCCGGACAGGGACGTGGCGACGCGCTCGGCGTGCTCGGTCCTGGGCACACGGTACTTGAGGTTCTCCTGGACCGCGTCTGCGATTTCGGTGGAGTCGGTGAACAGCACGGAGCCGGCCAGCTCGTCGTGCTCGGCCTGACCGATCAAGTCGGCGGCCACCAGGCTCGGGTTGGCGGTCTTGTCCGCGATGATGCCGATCTCGGTGGGGCCGGCGACCGCGTCGATGCCCACGAAGCCGGAGACCAGCGACTTGGCGGTGGCCACGAAGATGTTGCCCGGGCCGGTGATCTTGTCCACCGGATCGCACAGCACCTCGCCGTCCTGCGGCTCGGAGCCCTTGGCGCCGTAAGCGAACATGGCGATGGCCTGGGCGCCGCCGACCGCGTACACCTCGGTGACGCCCAGAATGGCGCAGGTGGCGAGGATGGTCTTGTTGGGCAGACCCTCGGCGTCGTCACGCGCCGGCGGGGTGGCGATGGCCAACGATTCGACGCCGGCGGCCTGGGCGGGCACGGCGTTCATGATCACGCTGGAGGGGTAGACGGCCTTGCCGCCGGGCACGTACAGGCCCACGCGCTGGATGGGGATCCAGCGCTCGGCCACGCGGGCGCCGGGGGCCAGATCGGTGTGGAAATCCTTGGGCACCTGGTTGGCGGCCACGGCGCGGGCGCGACGCACCGACTCCTCGATGGCGGCGCGGACCTCCGGATCAAGTGTCTCGAGCGCGGCGGTCATCGCCTCGGCGGGCACGCGCAGGTGCTTGGGGCGCACATGGTCGAACTTCTCCTCGAAGTCGCGCAGGGCCGCGGCGCCGCGCTCCTTGACGTCGTTGAGGATGGGGCGCACCAGATCAGACGCCTCGGAGGTTCCCATGTCGGCTCGCGGCATGGCCGCCAGCAGCTCGGCGCGGGTGAGGGACTTGCCCCTCAGGTCGATGATTCGCATGTAATTGTCGCTCATGGGTCCAAGTGTAGGGTCGCAATGTGACGAACGGCGTACAATCCCCGCATTTCGGACTTCCCCGCCCGGTTACCACTCGATTTACGCGCCGAAACGGACGCAAACCGCCCTCCCAGCGGGGGTTTCGCGCTTGGATTGCCCCATATGGCCTTCAGAACAGCCGCAGCTCATCGTCCGGATGCGCCGCCAGATCGCGATCGATCCACGCCATGACCAGATCCGCGAGCCGCGCCACCTCATCGTCCGTGAGCGGACGCCCCTTGGGGATCCCGTGCCATTTGGCGATGCACCCGCGGCAGCAGGTGGCGGTGGCGTGCTGGGCCGTGAACACCGGATGCCCGCGCCACGGGGTCTGCCGGCCGTCGTTGCGCGGTTCGGCGTCCCCCACGCGCTTGCGCAGCAGATCGCGAGCATGATCGGCGATCGCATCGCGACCCTTGTCCCGCGCGTAGGCACGATCCCGCTCGCTCAGCGTGAATTTGGCCCGGAACGCGGAATGCGAGAGACGTTCCAGCGCGTCCGCGATCCAGCGTTGCTCGGTCTCGTCCATGGTCACAGCCCTCTCCCTTTCTTTCGTCATCATGAGTGCAAGACAGCCTTTTCCGTCATCCTGAGCGGAGGCCGTCAGGCCGAAGTCGAAGGATCCTTGGCCACTGTGCACCAAGTCATGGAAGCTAAGGATCCTTCGACTCCGCTGCGCTTCGCTCAGGATGACGTTGGAAAGGCCAGCTTGCACTATGGATGAAGAAGCGAAATCCCCTACGCCGCCGGCAGGCAGCTCGGGCCGAAGATGATCTTGATCTCCGCGAACAGCGAGGTGTCGCGCTTGACGCGGAACCGGTCGCCGAACGTGAGCACCTGCGCGTTGCCCCGCTCGTCCATGATCGCGAGCTTGACCTCGCAGGTGCCGGGATGGCTGTGGAGCACCTGCCCGAGCTGCATCATGTTGCCGCGGTCCAGGGCCACCTGCGGCAGCGTGATCGTCAACGGCCGCTCGTCCGCCGCCTCCAGCGTGGGGATCTGCATCTCCGTGGCCCTCAGGCTCACGGTCTCGTCGCGCTTCTCCACCTGGCCGCGGATCTGCACCACGGTGTCCACGGCCATTTCGGTTGCCGCGGCCTCGTACACCTTGCCGAAGAACATGCACTGGATGGAGCTTTCCATGTCCTCGATCGTCACGATCGCCCACGGGTTGCCCTTCTTGGACACGCGCCGCTCCACGCCGGTGATGAGTCCGGCGAGCGTGACCTGCTGGCCGTCCGACATGGTCTTGGCACGGTCGATCAGATGCGCGATCGACATCTCGCGCAGGCTCGCCAGCACCGACTGCATGCCCGAAAGCGGATGGTCGGACACGTACAGGCCCAGCATCTCGCGCTCGAAGTTGAGCTTGGTCTTCTTGTCCCACTCCTCGATGTCCGGCACGGTGATCTCCATGTCGCCCATCGCCGCGGCGTCCGCGCCCGCATCCTCGTCGGCGAACAGGTCGAACTGGCCCTCCGCCTGCTTGCGCTTGATGCTCACCACCGACTCGATCGCCGACTCGTGGATCGTGAACAGGGCACGGCGGTTGGGGTCGATCGAATCGAACGCGCCGGCCTTGATGAGTGATTCCACCAGGCGCCTGTTGAGCGCGGTGATCGGCACGCGGCGCACGAAGTCCATGAAGTTCACGTACTTGCCGCGCGGGCCCTCGCGCTCGGCGATGATGTCCGCCACCGCGCGCTCACCCACGTTGCGGATCGCGCCCAGACCGAAGCGGACCACATCGCCCACGGCCGAGTACTCGAACCGGGACTCGTTGACGTCCGGGGAGAGCACCTGGATGCCCATGCGCCTCGCCTCGCCCAGATACAGGGCGGTCTTGTCCTTGTTGTCGCGCGTGCCCTGAAGCAGGGCGGCCATGAACTCGACCGGGTAATGGGTCTTGAGGTACGCGGTCCAGTAGGAGATCAGGCCGTACGCGGCCGAATGGGCCTTGTTGAACGCATAGCCGGAGAACGGGACCAGCACGTCCCACACGGCCTGCGCGGCCTCCTCGGAATAGCCGTGCTCCTTCATGCCCGCGAAGAACGGGACCTTCTCCTTGGCCAGCACCTCCGGCTTCTTCTTGCCCATCGCTCGGCGCAGCACGTCGGCCTTGCCCAGCGAGTAGCCGGCCAGGATTCGGGCCGCGGACTGCACCTGCTCCTGGTAGACGATCAGACCGTACGTCTCGTCGAGCACCTGCTTGAGCGGTTCCTCCAGCTCGGGGTGGATCGGCTCGATCTTCTGCAGCCCGTTCTTGCGCTTGGCGTAGTTGTTGTGCGAGTCCATATCCATCGGGCCCGGGCGGTACAGGGCGATCAGTGCCGAGATGTCGTTGAAGTTATCCGGCTTGAGGCTCTTGAGCAGGCTTCGCATGCCGTCGGAATCGAGCTGGAACACGCCCAAGGTGTCGCCGCGCGAAAGCAGCTTGTACGTCTCGCGGTCGTCCAGCGGGATCTTCGTATAGTCGATCGGCTCCTTGCCGTTCGCCTCGATGTTCTTCAGGGTGTCGTGGATGACCGTGAGGTTGGAAAGCCCCAGAAAGTCCATCTTGACCAGCCCCAGGGTCTCGCACGTGTGGTACTCGAACGTGGTGGTGATCGTGCCGTCGGTGCGCTCCAGCAGGGGCGAGGTGTCCGTGATCGGCTCGCTACCCATGATCGTGGCGCACGCGTGCACGCCGGTCTGGCGGATCAGACCCTCGATCGTCTTGGCCTTGTCGATGATCATGTGCGCATCATGGTCCGAATCGTACAGCTCGCGGAACTCGCGCGCCTCGGCGTACCGCTTCGAGTTCGGGTCGAAGATCTCGCTCAGGGACGCATCCTTGCCGTTCTTGCTCGGCGGCAGGGCCTTGGTGACCCGATCGCCCATCGAGAACTCGTAGCCCATGATGCGCGCCGAGTCCTTCAGGGCCTGCTTGGTCTTGATCACGCCGTAGATCACGCACTGCGCGACCTTGTCCGTGCCGTACTTCTCGCCGCAGTACTTGATCACGTCGAGGCGGCCCTCCGGGTCGAAGTCCACGTCGATATCCGGCAGGGAGACGCGCTCGGGGTTCAGGAACCTCTCGAAGATCAGGCCGTGCTCCAGCGGGTCCAGCTCGGTGATGCCCATCGCGTACGCCACCATCGATCCTGCAGCGGATCCACGGCCCGGGCCCACCATGATCCCGTGGTCCTTGGCCCACTGGATGTAGTCGGCCACCACCAGGAAGTAGCCGCAGAACTGCATCTGGCAGATCACGCCGCACTCGTAGTCGGCCTGCTTCAAAACCTTGGCGGGCGGGTTGCCGTCGTAGCGGCGCTCCAGGCCCTCCTCCACCTTCTTGAGGAACAGGGAGGTCTCGTCCCAGCCCTCGGGGCACGGGAACTTGGGCATGAACGCGCCGTCCTCGCCGTCGTCGAACATCACGTTGCACCGGTCGGCGATCTCGAGGGTGTTGTCGCACGCCTCGGGGAAGTCCTTGAACAGCTCGCGCATCTCCTCGGCGGATTTGAGGTAGTAGCCCGTGCCGTCGAACTTGAAGCGATCGGGGTTGTCCAGCCGCTCGCCGGAGTTGATGCACAGCATCGCGTCCTGGGCCTCCGCGTCCTGGGCCTCAACGTAGTGCGAATCGTTCGTGGCCAGCAGGGGCGCGTTGAGCCGCTTGGCGATCTCGAGCAGGCCGGGCACGTTGCGCCGCTCGATCTCGAGGTTGTGGTCCATGAGCTCGATGAAGAAGTTCTCCTTGCCGAAGATGTCCTGCAGCTCGCCCGCCGCGCGCAGGGCCTCGTCGAACTGGCCCAGCGCGAGCCTGGTCTGGATGATGCCCGAGGGGCAGCCCGATCCGCAGATCACGCCCTCGTGGTACGTGGACAGCACATCCTTGTCCATACGCGGATAGCGCATCACGCGGCCCTCGAGGTTGGCCACCGAACTCGCCTTGAGCAGGTTGACCAGGCCGCGATCGTTCTGCGCCCACAGCGTGAGGTGCGTGATGTAACCGCCGCCGGAGACGTCGTCGCGCCGCTGGGCCTCGGTGCCCCAGTGCACGCGCGACTTGTCCTGACGGGCGGTCTCCGGCGTCACGTACGCCTCGATGCCGATGATGGGCTTGACGCCGTTCTTCACACAGTTCGTGTACATCTCGTAGGCGCCGTGCATGTTGCCGTGGTCGGTGATGCCGACGGCCGGCATGCCAAGGCTCGCGGCCTTCTTCGCCAGATTGGGGATCTTCGAAGCACCGTCGAGCAGCGAGTAATGCGTGTGATTATGCAGATGCACGAAGTTCCCGGATTCAGTCATGGGTTCCACTGTACCGCGCGGTATTGTCCGGGGCTGGGCGAGCGGGCAGGGCATGCGGGGGCCGCGGCCAGGCGGGGCCGCCGGCTCTTTTACACATCTGACGCTGCCTACGACGGCCTCGTCGACAGT
>NZ_RZNZ01000029.1 GCF_008698145.1 Bifidobacterium vespertilionis | reverse complement strand
GTGTCAAGGAATCCTCATCTTGGAGAAGGCTTCCCGCTTAGATGCTTTCAGCGGTTATCCCTTCCGAACGTAGCCAACCGGCCATGCCACTGGCGCGACAACCGGCAAACCAGAGGTCCGTCCACCCAGGTCCTCTCGTACTATGGGCAGGACTCCTCAAGATTCCAACGAGCGCAGAGGATAGAGACCAAACTGTCTCACGACGTTCTGAACCCAGCTCGCGTGCCGCTTTAATCGGCGAACAGCCGAACCCTTGGGACCTGCTCCAGCCCCAGGATGCGACGAGCCGACATCGAGGTGCCAAACCATCCCGTCGATATGGACTCTTGGGAATGATCAGCCTGTTATCCCCGGGGTACCTTTTATCCGTTGAGCGATGCCGCGCCCGCGCGCCGGCACCGGATCACTATCCCCGACTTTCGTCCCTGCTCGGGCCGTCGCCCTCGCAGTCAAGCTCCCTTGTGCGATTACACTCAACACCCGATTGCCAACCGGGCCGAGGGAACCTTTGGGCGCCTCCGTTACTCTTTGGGAGGCAACCGCCCCAGTTAAACTACCCGCCAGGCACTGTCCCTGGCACGGATCACGTGCCGAGGTTAGACGCCAGATATGAACAGAACGGTATTTCACCTTACGACTCCACCATGGCTGGCGCCACGGCCTCAACGTCTCCCGCCTATGCTACACAATCCACACCTAACGACAATACCAAGGTATAGTAAAGGTCCCGGGGTCTTTTCGTCCTTCTGCGCTTAACGAGCATCTTTACTCGTACTGCAATTTCGCCGAGCTCCTGGTCGAGACAGTGGGGAAGTCGTTACGCCATTCGTGCAGGTCGGAACTTACCCGACAAGGAATTTCGCTACCTTAGGATGGTTATAGTTACCACCGCCGTTTACCGGGGCTTGAATTCACCGCTTCACCCCAAAGGGCTGACGGATCCTCTTAACCTTCCGGCACCGGGCAGGCGTCAGTGCATATACAGCGGCTTGCGCCTTCGCATGCACCTGTGTTTTTGGTAAACAGTCGCTACCCCCTGGCCTGTGCCACCCCCCAACGCTCCGGGCGCGAAGCCCTTCACCCCGGGGGGCCTCCCTTATGCCGAAGGCACGGGAGCAATTTGCCGAGTTCCTTGACCAGGATTCGCTCGCTCGCTTCGGTATACTCTACCAGACCACCAGTGTCGGTTTCGGGTACGGGCGGCCACCAGCCTCGCGCCGAAGCTTTTCTCGGCAGCACGGGATCACCGGATTCGGGCCACAAGACCCCCACCATCGCGCCTCACCCCATATGCACCCCGGATTTGCCTGGGATGCGGGCCACACGCTTGGCCACGGAAAACCACCTCCGCGGCCGGCTACCCCACTGCGTCACTCCACGCGCTCGAACGGCCAGAAGCCGGTACGGGAATATCAACCCGTTCATCCATTCGACTACGCCTGTCGGCCTCGCCTTAGGACCCGACTCACCCGGGGACGACGAACGTGGCCCCGGAACCCTTGGTCATCCAGCGGCGGGGATCCTCACCCCGCTCTCGCTACTCATGTCTGCATTCTCACTCCCCACAAGTCCACGACGGCTCACGCCATGCGCTTCGACCCCGTGGGGACGCTCTCCTACCCAACAACAAAACATTGCTGCCGCGTCTTCGGTGGCGTGCTTGAGCCCCGCTACATTGTCGGCGCGGGACCACTAGACCAGTGAGCTGTTACGCACTCTTTCAAGGATGGCTGCTTCTGAGCCAACCTCCTGGCTGTCTATGCGACCCCACATCCTTTCCCACTTAGCACGCGCTGAGGGACCTTAGACGACGGTCTGGGCTGTTTCCCTTTCGACGACGGAGCTTATCCCCCGCCGACTCACTGCCATGATACACATCACGGGTATTCGGAGTTTGGCTGCTGTCGGTACCCCATACGGGCCCTCAAGCATCCAGTAGCTCTACCCCCCGGATGCAATCACACGACGCTGCACCGAAATGCATTTCGGAGAGAACCAGCTATCACGGAATTTGATTGGCCTTTCACCCCCAGCCCCAGGTCATCCCCCCGGTTTTCAACCCAGGTGGGTCCGGTCCTCCACACGGTCTTACCCGCGCTTCAACCTGCCCAGGGCTAGATCATCCCGCTTCGGGTCCAGGACAAGCGACTCAAAAACGCCCTCTTCGGACTCGCTTTCGCTACGCGTACACCACACGGCTTACGCTCGCCACCCATCACTGACTCGCAGACTCATTTTTCGATAGGCACGCCGTCACCCCATCAAAGAGGCTCCGACGGTTTGCAGGCGCACGGTTTCAGGAACTCTTTCACTCCCCTCCCGGGGTGCTTTTCACCTTTCCCTCACGGTACTAGTACGCTATCGGTCGGACAGGAATATTCAGACTTACCCGGCGGTCCGGGCCGATTCACACGGGATTCCACGAGTCCCGCGCTACTTGGGAACACCACACGCCAGACCATGCGCCTACGGGTACGGGGCCATCACCCTCTACGGCCCGGAATCCAATCCGGTTCCCCTCGCACACGGCTTTGTCACTGACGCCCGGCCCGTCGGAACCGGGAAAGCGGCCTCCCGCAACACCCCACACGCAACCCCCGACGGGTATCACGCGCGCGGGGTTTGGTCGTCATCCGCTTTCGCTCGCCACTACTCACGGAATATCTCCTCCTGCAGGTACTGAGATGTTTCACTTCCCTGCGTACCCCCCACCCAAAGGTGGTGCCGGCCCATAACGGCCGGCGGGTTGCCCCATTCGGAAACCCTCGGATCAAAGCCCTGTCGGCGGCTCCCCGAGGCCTATCGCGGCCCCACGCGTCCTTCATCGGTCCTGTCCGCCAAGGCATCCACCACACGCCCATAACCGGCAACCCCAACCCCAACAAAAGGATCAGGGAAAGCCAGAGCACTACCGGCAAACGTCAAGACGACACATCATCACACTAACGATCAAACGATACAAGCAATCACAAACCACACCCAACCCCCACCAAAAAAGGGGGGCCGGGCGCGGCCCGGATCGAAAAAACAAATACGACGCCACCACACCACACACGCCACCAACCCCACAAGGGAAGACGACCCGCACGGCGCGAGGCATCGCTCGCGTCCACTATCCAGTTCTCAAACCACCGCCGCACCCCCGGCCAGACAACCCACCCACACAAGGACGAGCGCCAAACCCAAGGGGACGGAACGGACCCGCCAACCACCAACAGGCGGCCGTGGCGGCCCGGGAACCCAAAAGCATGTTCAAACCACTTCGACGCGGGACGCCCCGGCGCGACGCCAAGACACCCCCGCGAGCCCAAACGGCCCGCCACGCCCTTGCATCTTCCGATCCTCTTCCACGCCAGCACGCCCAACCACCCGGGGGACGATCCCCCGGCCGCTCGGGCCACACGACGGGCCACCAACCAGTGGCCCTGAAATCTCCGTAGAAAGGAGGTGATCCAGCCGCACCTTCCGGTACGGCTACCTTGTTACGACTTAGTCCCAATCACGAGCCTCACCTTAGACGGCTCCCCCCAATAAAGGTTGGGCCACCGGCTTCGGGTGCTGCCCACTTTCATGACTTGACGGGCGGTGTGTACAAGGCCCGGGAACGCATTCACCGCGGCGTTGCTGATCCGCGATTACTAGCGACTCCGCCTTCACGGAGCCGGGTTGCAGGCTCCGATCCGAACTGAGACCGGTTTTCAGGGATCCGCTCCATGTCGCCATGTCGCATCCCGCTGTACCGGCCATTGTAGCATGCGTGAAGCCCTGGACGTAAGGGGCATGATGATCTGACGTCATCCCCACCTTCCTCCGAGTTAACCCCGGCGGTCCCCCGTGAGTTCCCATCCGAAATGCTGGCAACACGGGGCGAGGGTTGCGCTCGTTGCGGGACTTAACCCAACATCTCACGACACGAGCTGACGACGACCATGCACCACCTGTGAACCCGCCCCGAAGGGAAACCGCATCTCTACGGTCGTCGGGAACATGTCAAGCCCAGGTAAGGTTCTTCGCGTTGCATCGAATTAATCCGCATGCTCCGCCGCTTGTGCGGGCCCCCGTCAATTTCTTTGAGTTTTAGCCTTGCGGCCGTACTCCCCAGGCGGGACGCTTAACGCGTTAGCTCCGACACGGAACCCGTGGAAAGGGCCCCACATCCAGCGTCCACCGTTTACGGCGTGGACTACCAGGGTATCTAATCCTGTTCGCTCCCCACGCTTTCGCTCCTCAGCGTCAGTAACGGCCCAGAGACCTGCCTTCGCCATTGGTGTTCCTCCCGATATCTACACATTCCACCGTTACACCGGGAATTCCAGCCTCCCCTGCCGCACTCCAGCCCGCCCGTACCCGGCGCAGACCCACCGTTAAGCGATGGGCTTTCACACCGGACGCGACGAACCGCCTACGAGCCCTTTACGCCCAATGAATCCGGATAACGCTTGCGCCCTACGTATTACCGCGGCTGCTGGCACGTAGTTAGCCGGCGCTTATTCGAACGGTACACTCAAACCCCCCGAAAGGGATCCTTGCTCCCGAACAAAAGCGGTTTACAACCCGAAGGCCTCCATCCCGCACGCGGCGTCGCTGCATCAGGCTTGCGCCCATTGTGCAATATTCCCCACTGCTGCCTCCCGTAGGAGTCTGGGCCGTATCTCAGTCCCAATGTGGCCGGTCGCCCTCTCAGGCCGGCTACCCGTCGAAGCCACGGTGGGCCGTCACCCCGCCGTCAAGCTGATAGGACGCGACCCCATCCCAAGACGCCAAAGCTTTCCCACACCCCCATGCGGAGGAGCGGAGCATCCGGCATTACCACCCGTTTCCAGGAGCTATTCCGGAACTTGGGGCAGGTTGGTCACGCATTACTCACCCGTTCGCCACTCTCACCCAGGTGCAAGCACCCGGGATCCCGTTCGACTTGCATGTGTTAGGCACGCCGCCAGCGTTCATCCTGAGCCAGAATCGAACCCTCCACAAAAAACTCATGAAGAGAACCATTGAAGGCTCCCAAACAATTTAGATCCATCAAAAATGAAGAAATCTGACGCGACCCCCTTATCAGGAAAGGGGATCCGCACGAAAAACCCCGGCCCCGCTTCAACCCATTCAAGGGACCCGACACCAGCAATGATGTCAGGCGGGAACCGGACTGGCAAACCAGAAAAATACAAGCATAAAGTAGTACAAACACACTCTTGAGTTCTCAAACCACCACAC
>NZ_RZNZ01000028.1 GCF_008698145.1 Bifidobacterium vespertilionis | reverse complement strand
GAACCAGGCGCCGACCGGCAGCAAGGGAATAACCTACACCACAACCCCGCCCAACGCAAACCCAACCCCAACCAACACCACCAAAACCACTGAAAACACAACAAAACAACGGCGTGTCGCAAACAGCGGAAACGCAACTGGAAAATCGCACAACAACACGAGCCAATCGCCATCGGAACCGCTTATGGCCTCGTCCAACGAACGCCAATACCGCAAGGCGCGTGTCGGCGGTGGTGCGCTGGTTGGATGTAGTCCAATCGCAATCCCAGCCAGGGAACGCACCCGACCCTGAACCCGACCGAAAGGACATCTCATGAGCATCCAGAACGCCGCATTGGGCGCATCCTCCATCACGACCGATCAGCCCGGCGGATCCTCCGCGCCAGCCCCGCACGCCCCGGAACTCGTGCAGGGCACATTCGTCGACCTGGCAGGCGTGACCCGCGCCAAGAACGTACCGGCCCGCCGCCGTGAGGTGTTCGCCAAGAACGGACTGGGCGCTCCCAAGGTGTGGGTGGTGTTCAACGCTGACAACAACTTCGCCGAAAACGACACGTTCAACGTGACCGGCGATCTGCGCCTGCGGCTCGACACGTCCGCGTTGCGCCACCTGGACGAGCACATCGTGTGGGGGCCGACGAACCTGGCCAATCAGGATGGAACCCCCAGCAAATACGATCCGCGCACCACGCTGGCGATCGCCGAGCGCCGGGCCGAGGAGGCGGGCTATTCCGCGCAGTTCGGCTTCGAATTCGAGTTCCTGCTGCTGCCGGAGTCGATCGCCGACGAACGCCGTCCCGACATCTTCGCCACCCCATGGCTTGGCTACGGCGCGCAACCGTTCATCGAACAGGACGACTTCTTCGCCGATCTGACCGTGGCGGCCGATGCGGCCGGCATCGAGCTCGAACAGCTGCACACCGAATGGGGCACCCGTCAGTATGAGGTGTCGGTCGCCCCGGATACGCCGGTCGCCGCGGCGGATAAGGCCGTCCTGTTCAAGCTGCTCGTCAAGCGAACGGCGGCCCGGCATGGGCTGAGGGCCGTGTTCTCGCCCAAGCCGTTCCCGGATCAGGCGGGCAGCGGCGGCCACATCCACTTCTCCCTGACCAAACTCGCCACCGGCACGCATCTGTTCTCCGGCGGCGACGGCGTCTACGGGCTGACATCGGAGGGCGGCCATGCGATCGCCGGCGTTCAGGCTCATCTGGCCGAGCTCACCGCGATCCTGTCCGGCTCGCCGGTCTCCCTGCTGCGCCTGCAGCCGGACACATGGTCGGGCGCGGCCATCGGTTGGGGTCTGGAGAACCGCGAGGTCGCGATCCGCTACGCCGCGGCCACGCTGGGCAACCCGCGCGGCGCCAACATCGAGATCAAGACGGGGGACGCGGCCGCCAATCCGTATCTCGCCCTCGCGGGCCTCCTGTCCGCCGCGCTGGACGGCATCGCGCAGTCGCAGCCGCTGTTCCATCCGACCGAGGGCATCCCGGCGTCGTTCACCGATGAGGAAAAGCGCGAGCGCGGGCTGGTTCCGTTCCCGAACGACTTCGATGAGATCACCCGCCTGTTCGGCGAGTCCAAGGCCACGCGGCGCTGGTACGGCGATGGCATCGTCGACGCGATCGTCGCGATCCGCAACCTGGTCCGGGAAACCTACGGCGACACCTCCCCGGAGGATCTCACCTACCTGTTCCGCCACGTATGGTGACGGCCGGCCCGGCAGAGGGGCAAAACCTGGCTGGTCACCGAGTTCGGTCAGGAACACTATCGAAACGTCCTGCGCATTGATTTCATGCGGGACAGCGACGCTCAGGGGTTCTTCTCCGGCAATCTCGATCCCCATGCCATCGTAGACAATCTGTCAATGTGCACCGGCGTGCCCGTCGATCCCGGCGATACGTTGATCTTTCTCGATGAGATACAGGAATGCCCGCGCAACTGGCAAAGGAAAACCGTAAATTCGTGTACGGGGTGGTTCGACCAGGCGCTCGTGCACGCGATTTCGAGGAAAGCCTCATGTGGCTGCGCGATTACGGCATCGTCGCTCGTGTGCCATGCGTCGATGCGCTGCGCTCCCCGCTCAGCGCCTATGTCGACGTGTCCACGTTCAAGCTGTTCGCTTCGGACGTCGGACTGCTGGGCGCATTGGCGAACCTCTCTCCCGCGACCATCGTCGACGGGAATCGATTGTTCACCGAATTCAAGGGGGGCGCTGACCGAGCAGTACGTATGCCAGCAACTTATTGTCCAAGGATACGAACCGGCATACTGGGCCAACCCGAAAGGACACGCGGAGATCGACTTCGCCATCGAGATGGACGGAATCATGAGGGCCATCGAGGTAAAGGACGACCAGAATCTGCGCGCCAAAAGCCTGCGCTACGCGCATGACCACTTCGGTCTCGAGCGCGCATTGCGTCTGAGTCTGAGCGGATATGGGGAGAAAGACTGGCTCATCAACATCCCGCTCTGGGCGGCCAGCGGGCTGCGCGCGTACCTGCGCAACCAATAATGTTCTCTGCGGAACCGAAATGTCATCATCGGCGGTCGGCGCAGCGCGTGGCCAACGAGGCACTGCAGGCCGGCGAGTACGCGAGCCAGGCGCGGGTGGCATACGACCGCAGCGCCATCAGGCAGGCCCTCGCCCAGCTGGATCAGGCGGGCGACCACATCATCGCCGCGCGCGACGAAACGCAGGGACCATTGTAGACCGCGGCCGAATGGGTGCCGTACTACGGTTCGTCCGCGATCGGGGCTCATGATATCCGGCCACTTCAACCCGACACCCAACCCACGAAAACAACAGCAGCCTCCCAAAAAGATCCGCAGGCGGCGCCCCGACATCCGACTACCAAAGCCCAACCACTAACCCACGAAAACAACAGGAGCCTCTAATAATTTCATCTCCTAGCGTTCGTCGAGGTCCACGTGGACCCGCTCGGCGTGCTCGGTGAGGGCCACCGGCGCATCGGCATAGAACCCCTCGCGGCGCAGTCGACCCGAGACCGTGACATCGCGGGCTCCGCGCACGTAGACCGCGGGGATCTCATGCTCGTAGACGCCGTACGCGCTGGGCTGCTCGTCGAACCACCTGGCCGGCTGTGTGCCCTGGGCGCGCATGGTCAGGTCAAGATCCGTGACGCGCACGTTCTCGATCAGCGGGCCGGCCGATCCGTCGGGCCTCGCCTCGCCCACCTCGCCGGCGATGAACACGCACGACTCGCTCACCATCGACACATGGTCGAACGTCACGTCGCGGATCACGCCGGGGTGCGGCACGGTGGGTCTCGATCGCGGCACAGCGGAGACGAAGATCGGCTCACCCTTGCCCCACCAACCGCCGCGCCGGCCGCCACGCCACGAGTCGGCGTACTGGCGGGTCGACCCGGACACATGATGCACATGGATGCCTTCCACGGTCGCGCCGTCGCGCACCCAGATGCCCACGCCGCGCGAGCAGTCGCGGAACACGCAGTCGGACAGGATCACGTTGCGGATCGCCGAACCGGTCTCTGTGCCGATCTTCAGGGCCGAGTCGCGCGAGGCGAGCACGCAGTTGGAGATGACGACGTTCTCGCACGCCCCGTAGCGCGCGGCCATGGGCGGCGTGTTCTTGACCACGATCGCGTCGTCGCCTGTGCTCACGATGCAATTGGCGATCACCACGTCCCGGCAGGTGTCCGGGTCGATGCCGTCGTTGTTGGGAGCGCGCTGGTCGTTGAAGATGCGCACGCCGTCCACCAGAACCTGACGGCATCCGGCCATGTGCAGGGTCCAAAACGCGGCGTCGCGGAACGTCACGTCCCGCACCGTAAGGTTCGTCACGTCCTCGAAGTACGTGGTCCTCGGGCGTCCCCACAGCTCGCCCTTGACGGCCAGGGGGCTTTCGTGGAAGCCGTTGTCCGAATCGTCGTCGTAGAACACCTTGTCGCCCTGCCCATAGATCACGCCATGGCCTTCGATCACGATGTCCTCTGCGTGGCGGGCGAACAGGAAGCATCCGCCCTCCCAGCCCGCGTTTTCGGTGTCGTCGTCGAACTCCGCGGCGAAGTCGATGCCATCGGCCGGATCCAGGCTGCTGATGAGCCACGCCCCGGTCTCCAAGTGCAGCGTGACATGGCTTTTCAGCACGATCGCGCCGGAAAGGAACCGCCCCGTGGGCACGACCACCCGGCCGCCGCCGGCCTCGTGGGCGCGGTCCACGGCCGCCTGAATCGCCTCACGGTTGTTGGTAACGTCATCGGCCACTGCGCCGAAGTCGGTGATCGCATAATCCATGGGAGACCTTTCGCCACGATGCACGTACTCCACTGGCTTTCCAGCATATGCCGTGAGCCCTGACGCACCGCATCCGTAGCCACGGTTTTCATGAGGATTGATGATGGCCAACCGCGGATTCCGCAGTCAAATAATTGGACATATGCTTTGGCTTTTGAATATTCGATTATCAATATATTGCCAATAAAGTCGGCTCGGATGCGGGGATGCCTGATCCGTCTGCGGCACCGCACTCCCAGCGCTCTTTCAGCGAACCGCCGGGGCAACGCCAAACTTACCGCGGTTATATGAAGACATCGGCCGAGCGATCACCCGATCGTCCGGCCCACATAACTGAATCCCTTCCTTCTTCTCTTCTTCTCTCCATCGAGGGCCCTGGCCGGGAATCTTTCCGGACCGGGGCCCTCGGCGTATGTGGCCTATGGGCGTGGCTTGAGACCGCTTGTCGTTATCGATCGTCATTGCGCCCGCGCAGCCAGATCATTCAGCGCCTTGGCATCCACGCAGAATGCCGCATAGGCGGGAACGCTGCAGATGCCATTGTCGAACCCGAAGTTCCTTGCCGAGATGCGGATGGCGTATGGGGGCTGCGCCTTCGCCATGAAACGGGTCAGGCTCGTCGCACGCACGTTCGTGCCGGACTTGACCTCGATGGGAATGACCTGGCCGAACCCGTTCTGGGCCACGAACTCGATCTCCTGCGCGCCGCCCGTGTCCGGGGTCCAATAGAAGGTCGGCACATCGTTGGCGTGCAACGCCTGCATGACGGCATTCTCGCCCAAAGCGCCGCGAAAACGGGAGGATATCTGGAGACGCGACTGCGGGTCCAGCCACAGCCCGGCATCCAGATTGTACCGGCTGAACATCAGACCGGTATCGGCCATGTACACCTTGAAAAACGACCCCCCATCCCGTGCGACCAAGGGGGCCGTCAGGTCATTTGTCTGCTCGTTGAGCACGATGAGACCCGCCGATTCCAGCCACGCGATGGGCAACCGGTACTGACGCTCCCTGCCGCCCTTGCGCACGTCCGCGTATTTGAATTTCCGCGTCGTCTCGCGCGCCAATTGTTTGGGGATACTCGCCCATACCGACTGCGTGGCGACCACGGTTTCGGGAGGAGCGTAAAGCGCGATGTCGGCTGTGTAGGTGGCGTCGATGTCCGTCTGCAGCTCACGGATCGCGTGCCAGTCGGCGCCCTGAGCATACGCGTCGACGACTGCCGGCAGGCCGCCGACCATCACATACCGCCAATAGCGCTCCATGGCCTCGTCGTGCAGGGCGAAATTGCGGCATTCGTCGAATTGGCGTCGTATGCCTTGGGCCATCAGATCGTCGCCCGTGGCCCACAGCCACTCCTCGAAATCCATGGGATGCAGCGTGATCTGGTGCACGTCGCTGGGAAACGGCAGCGTGCGGTTGCGCAGCGTCACGCCCAACTGGGATCCGGTGGCGATCACCCTGTAATCGCTGTTCGCGAAGAACCGCAGGGAGTTCAGCGCCTGCTCGCACAGCTGGATCTCATCGAAGGCGAGCAGTGTCATATGGGGTTGAATCGGCTTGCGCAGATAGATCGACAGGTCGGCGACGATGCCCTCGATGTCCGACGTGTTGCGGAATATGGCGCCAAGCCGCTCGAGGTCCGTCTGGAAATCACAGTACGCGAAATGCTCCTCGCCGAACCTCTCGCGTCCCAGACGCCGCAGCGCATAGGTCTTGCCCACGCGACGGGCGCCGCGCAGCAGCAAGGGTTTCGCGCGATCGTCTTCCGCCCATGCATCAAGTTGCGCGTCGATTTTGCGTCTCATGGCTTCCCTCCACATGCATGCCACTTTTCCTCATTAAAAAGTGTAACATCATGCCACTTTTTCTTAGTAAAAAATGTATCACATGCCACTTTTTCCGCTTTGTTTTGAATATGGTGGACTTCCCACCGTGGACAGCGGCTTTCCCATTTTCGAACATTCGTTCCACGTCGATCTTGTCGCGTCCATCCCGCAACACCGCGGATCACGCACAGATTGCGCACGGATCAGGCGGTGCGGACGCCGATCCGTTCCGCCACGAATCGGTCGAGCTGTCGCTGGGTGCGGAGCACCACGACCCGGTCCGCATACCGTTCCATGACCCGCCGGTATTCGCGTCGTCGTCTCGCGTCGCATCCGCGATGGAGGATCCACCACACGAAATCGGCGTCCAAGCGCTCATCACAACCCGGAGTCATGGACGGACGCGACCTGCCGCGATAGACGCGCAGTCGCCTGAGCACGCGCAGCAGACGCGAGAACCGATTGAATAGCATGATCACGATGACGTCGGACTTGCCGAGCCGCTCCTCGTAGTGCAGGTTGGTGTAGTTGCCATCGATCACCCAGGAATCGTGGTCGTCAAGGAACCGGCGAACCATGTCGAGCTGCTCGCCGATCGGCCGGTCGCGCCATCCGGGCAGGAACTGGACGGTGTCCATATGAAGCACCGGAATGCCGTACGCCTCGCTGAGCCGACCGGCCAGGGTGGATTTGCCGCTGCCGGTCAGGCCGATGATTGTGATTCTCATAGACGCATAATAGGTGGCTCTGCAACGCGGCCGCAATGGTACGGTGATGGCATGAGGTTTAGAATGTCCAGCAGCATCGAGGTCGCGCCGGGCGCGGACGATCGCCTGTTCGTCATGTTCCACGGTTACGGCAACGACGAGCGGGAGATGATCCGCGTGATCGACGCTATATACGCGGGAACCGGGTCGCTCCCCTCCTATCTGTCCCTACGCGGTACATACGATCGCGCCTTCATGGGCGGCGCCTACTGGTATCCCGATGGGTGCGGTGTCGAGGAACGCCGGCGCGAATGCTCGGCCGTGGGAGACGCCGTCGTCTCCCTGCTGGATTCCCCGATGTACGCCTCCCGCCGAAGGATCCTCATCGGTTTCTCCCAGGGCGGCTATCTGTCCTACCGCATGGCCGTCGAACATCCGGAGACATTCGATGCGGCGATCCTCATGAGCCCATCATTCAAGGGCGAGAAGACCACTGATCTTTCGGCATTCGACTCTCCCACCCGCTTTCTGCTGCTGTACGGTTCCGACGATCGCACGATCCCAGCGGCCGATCAGGACACCGCCCGGCACGTACTGGCGGCCAGCGGACGGGCTGAATACCGCGAATACGCGGGCATGGCCCACTCCATCAACGACCAAGAGATCAACGATATTCGCATGTTCCTCGGGCTAGAGAACAACACCACTCATCCCGGACAGGCTCCCCTCGTCTGAGTGGAGTTCACCAGCGTGCGGTCGCAGGATCCACGCCATCACGCACCGATTCAACGGCGCGCGCCCGGGACCACACGCACGCGCAAACCCAACCCGGGAATACAAAAAAGGCCCGGAGGGCAAACACCCTCCGGGCCAAACAAAGAAATATTGCGGCGGCGTGCTACTCTCCCACACCCTATCGAGTGCAGTACCATCACCGCGCCAGGCCTTAGCAACCGGGTTCGG
>NZ_RZNZ01000027.1 GCF_008698145.1 Bifidobacterium vespertilionis | reverse complement strand
CAGCGCGGACAGAGAGACAGCCCCGGCGGCACCCGCCCACCACGCCCCCCAACCCGCCCCCCGCCGCCGCCCATGCCGCTCCGATCCCATCTCGCCCAACCGCGCCCGCCCGTCCAACCGAGCCAAACGCCCCCGCCCGCATCGCCGGCCTCGACATCTTGAAGACCCTCGCGATCTTCTTCGTGATCGCCTACCACGCCGGGGCGGGACTGTACGCGGCCGCGCTTATGAAGGATGCGCCTCACGCCGTCATCTCCCAATTGAACTACTTCGCCACCGGACTGCTGGCCACATGCATACCGATCTTCTTCTTCGTCAACGGGGTGCTGCTGTTCAACAGGCCGCTGGACATCCGTCGGCACATCCGCAAGATGGTCACGCTCATCGCGCTCACGGTGGTGTGGAGCGTGGGCACGCAGGTGGCGTTCGTGGCAATGGGACAGTGGGAGCGTCTGTCGGCACGGCAGATCGTTCATAACGTGTGGCAGCCGGTGAACCAGCTGAACAATCATCTGTGGTTCCTGCCGGCGCTGTTCGTGATGTACTGCTTCTTCCCGCTCATGAAAAGCGCGTTCGATCAGCATCGGGGCTGGATCGAGGCGTTTACAGTGGTGGCGGTGCTCTCCACGTTCGTAGTGGTGGGCGTGCAGATGCTGATCGACGTGTGGCAGTTCCTCCGCTACGGCAACGTGGGCAATCAGGCGACCGTCGACATCTGGAACCAGTTCAATCCGCTGAGGGGCATCGAGGGGTACTCGCTGGTGTACTTCATGCTCGGCGGCCTGTTGTCCAGTCAGCGCCAGCCCGGGCATCGCAGGGCCGATCAGCGCAGCACCGAGTGGATCCCGGCCCTGATCGTCCTCATTGCGGCGATGGTCGTGTACTTCGGATACAACCTCACATTCGCGTTCAGCGGCCAGCCCGGCCACGACGTGGTGTGGGGCTACAGCAACCCGCTGGTACTGATCATGACCGTCTCGCTGTACTATATGCTGCGCAAGGTCCGCCTGCGCACCCGGATCGCCTCGTGGGTCTTCACGCTGATCGGCGCGAACACGTTGGGCGTGTACTTCATCCACTGGATCCTGATCGCCGCGTTCCGCGCGCTGCACATCAACTTCATCGCGATGCTGGGTCCCGGTCTGTGGGCGTGCTGCGCGGAGGCGCTTGTCATCCTAGCTATCAGCTGCGCGATGTGCTGGCTGATGCGCAGGATCCCGGGCGTGCGGCGATTGGTTATGCTGTGAGATGCTGAGGCGGGGTGTTAAGGATCCTTCGACTACGGCCCGTTGGGCCTCCGCTCAGGATGACAGGGGTGTCTTTCCGTCATCCTGAGCACTGAGCCGTGAAACGGACAGCCCGGTGGGCTGTCCGTAGGCGATGGGAGCCGCCGCCAAGGCGGCGACGGTCCGGCGCAGCCGGACACCGTCAGGGCGAAGCTGAAGGATCCTTAACTTCCTGCACTATGGCTTTGCGCGAAATGATGAAGGATCCTTCGACTCCGCTGCGCTCCGCTCAGGATGACGGAGGAAGGGGCTTGGGCCTCCGCTCAGGATGACGGGGGGTGGCCCGGCTCCGCGTGCTCAGGATGACGGGGATGGTGCTTAATACTCGGCGGTGTAGAGCGTCTGCTCGAGCACCCACCCGGCCTGCACCAAGCTACTGGCCTCGGTGGCGGAGGACGTGTAGTAGTGGCCGTCGGCGTTGGACGGGGACTGGGTGGGGTTGTAGAGGCGGTAGACCGGGACGGTGCCGTTCTGGGGAAGATAGCAGTACGGGGTGCCAGTGATGCCGTCGGCGCCGGTTTCGGCGGTCCAGCCGATTGCGGTCAGGGACTTGGCCTCGCCGTGCGCAACGAGCAGGTGCTCGCCGTTGTTGGGGTTGTAGACGCGGTAGAGGGCTGTCGATCCGGGCGCGGCGCTGGAGGCCACGGGGAAGCCGGAGTCGAGGCCCTGACTCTGCCATTCCAGGGAGATCAGACGGTTGTACTCGGCCAGGGACGTGGTGTACAGATGGTCGCCGTTGTGCGGGTTGTAGAGCACGCGCAGCTGCGTGGTGGCCTTCTGCCTGAGTGCGTTCATGGCGGTGCGCAGGTTGGAGATGGCCTCCGTGAATCGGCCGTCCGCGGCATCGGACGCGCCACCGTACAGGCTCGCCCCGGCCGCTCCGCCCGTCGTCCCGGAACCGCCCGATCCCGAGCCCAGCACGTTCTTTGCGTTGGCGAGCGCGCTGGCGAATGCGGGCCATTCCTCGGCCTCGAAATCAGCCTCGGACAAGGCGGAGGCGGTGTCCACCAAATCCTGCAGCTCGCCGCGGCCCGTGCTCGGGTCGACGGGCGCGCTGGGTGCGGCGATCACCGCGCGCAGGGTCTTGGTGAAGATGGGCTGGTAGAACTTCTCGATGCCGTCGAGGTTCGGATGGATGCCGGAGGGCTGCTTGGACGGGTCGTCATAGGTGACGGTTTCCGGGGTGCCGGGCAGGCCGTTGGCGTCGAGCTCGTCGAACGAGTACTTTTTGCGCTGCGTGTCCACGCGCGTGTCCAGACCGGAGTTGGCGTACACGTCGGCCACGGTCACGCCCCATTTCCTGCAGATCTTCAGTTCCAGATCGTGCAGCTGTTGCTCGCCGTAGGAGCCCACGTAGCCCATTTTCGCGGCCGTCACGTAGATGATCGGCGTACTGGGCCACTTCTCGTGGAACGTGCGGATGGTCTGCTCGAAGTACTGTGTGTATTCCTCTTCATCCGCGGCGGTGGTGTTGTCCAGCGGGGTGTCGTTGGTACCGCCGTTGAACACGATCACATCCGGATCGGGCGTGTTGGCGGACACGTTCGCGGCCTGTTTGAGGATCTGGCCGCCGTGCTGCGCGTCGATCTCGCTGGGCAGGATCGTGGCGCCGTTGCGCGCGTAATCGTTGAGCTTGAAGCCTTCTGCGTACGACGCGAAGGTGACGAAGCCGGCCTGGTCGTACAGGAAGCCGTCGATCAGGCTGTCGCCGAACGCGTAGACGCGCTTGCCCTTGAGCGGGTATGCGGTGGAGGTGTCCGTGCCGGTGAGGGTGAAGTCGTCGATGGTCTGCGCGCCCTCTCCGCCGGCCTGATAGGCCACGGCATACATGCGGTACAGGCTGGTCGCCTTGGTGGCCGCCGTGCCGCCCACAACAACATCGCCGTCCTTGTCCTTGACGCTGTATTCCACGGTCTTGGTGGTGAAGTCAGCATGCAGGGCGATGGCGTACGTCTGGCTCAGATCGGCCGGCTCGTACGTGTAGGAGGGCAGGCCGCTGTCTTTGCCGGCGCTGCTCTCGTCCACGGCGGCACCCTTGGTGGCCACGCCGATGCGCTCGTTGCCCGATTCGTCCACGCCGCCGGACAGCGCGAACAGCAGACGGCCGTATAGATCGCGCAGCTCGATGCCGTTGCCGGACTGGTCGTCCTCGGCGTCCACGGACCATGTGAATGCCAGATCGAACTGCTTCTGGCCAATGACCTCGGGATCGAAGTCGCGGTGGGCGGCATGGCCGGCGCCGGAGCGCGGCTCAAGCGTCAGCGCGCCGCCGCTCACCGTGGCGTCGGACGAGAAGCCGAAGTCCGCGGGCGTGGTCTGGGCGTCGAACGATTCGTCGATCAGCGTGGCGCTGGTCTGCGTGGCTGAGGCCTGGGTGGCGGTGGGAGCCGCCGCGGCGACGGTGCCGGAGGACGCCCAACCCTGCGCATGGCTCACCGAAATGCCCACGCCGGCCACCAGCCCGACGGCGGCCAGCACCGTCAGCATCCGTGAAACGATTCTGTTCATATGCACTTTCCACATTGCGTTCAAACTAGGGCATAGCTTACTACGGTGGGCGGCAAAGGGGAGCCCTTCCGTCATCCTGAGCGCTGAGCCGTTAAGCGGGCAGCCCAGTGGGCTGCCCGTAGGCGAAGGGAGCCGCCGCCAAGGCGGTGACGGTCCGGCGCAGCCGGACATAGCGGAGTCGAAGGATCCTTAACCTCCTGCACCATGACCTTGGCGCGAAATGGCGAAGGATCCTTCGGCTACGCCCTGACGGGCTTCGCTCAGGATGACGGAAACGGTTCTCCGTCCCAAGCGGAGCGCAGCGGAGTCGAAGGATCCTTGGCCTCCTGCACTATGCCTTGGCGCGAAATGACGAAGGATCCTTCGGCTACGGCCCGTTGGGCCTCCGCTCAGGATGACGGGGGTTGCTGCTTTGTTGGGCCTTCGCTCAGGATGACAAGGGACGGCCTTTGCGCCGCGCTCAGGATGACGGACCCGGTCAGTACCGGATCTTGTAGTTGCCGTCGTACTGGTTGAGGTTCAGGTTGATGAACCGGCCCGGGCGCAGCACGGGGTTCCACTTGAGGAAGAACCGGCCGTACTCGTCGTCCGCCCTGCGCTGCTTGCGCGGATCGTTCTCGTCGCGCCCGCGGGACGTGTGCTCGTTGTGGTAGAGCAGCGCCTTGGGCTCGAACACGGTCACATAGCCGGCCTGCTCGGCCTTGAGGCACAGGTCCACGTCGTTGAGCACCACGGCCAGGGACTCGTCCAGCCCGCCGAGCTGTTCGAACAGCGCGCGCGGGATCATCTGGCAGGCGCCCGTGATAGCCTCCGGATTGTACGGGTAGCGCATGGTCTCCATGTAGCCGCTGTCGTCCGCGGCCAGATCGTATCCCATGTAGCCCACGTTGTTCACGGACACCCACACGCCGCCGTGCGAGACGATCCCATCGCGGCAGATCAGCTTCGCGCCCACCACGCCCACGTCCGGGCGGGCCATGTAGTTGACCATCGCGCCCAGCCATTCGGGGGCAATCACCTCGGTGTCGTTGTTGAGGAACAGGATGATCTCCCCGTCGGACTGCTTGGCGCCGTAGTTGCAGATGGCCGAATAGTTGAAGCCGTGGCCCTCCCAGGTGACCACCCTGACCTTGTCCGACTCCTTCTGGATACGCTCGTAATACGCGAACGTCTCCGGCTCCACGCTGTTGTTCTCCACAAGCGTGATGTCGTAGTTCTGGTATTCGGTCTTCCTGAGCACGGAATCGACGCACTGGGCCAGCATGGCCGCATGGTCCTTGGTGGGGATGACGATGCTGACCTTGGGATCGTGGTCGCGCGCGTATTCGGTGCGGTAGCGGAACGGCAGCTCGGACTCGCGCACGGTGGCCTTGACGCCGATGCGCTCGAAGTGCCGGCTCAGGGCCAGCCGGCCGGCGTCGTCCGCGTAGGGCTTGCTGCCGGGATTGGAGCTGGTCGAGCCCTGGTGGATGCGCCAGTGGTAGAGCACGTACGGAATGGCCCTGATGGACCGGGCCACCTCGGAGATCTTCAGGATCATGTCGTAGTCCTGCGCGCCGGCAACGTCCGCGCCGGACAGTTCGATCTGCGAGAGCGCGTGGCGGCTGACCATGAGCATGTGCGTCACGTAGTTGTACGCGTACAGCCAGTCGCGGTTGAACTGCGGCTTGAAGAACGGGTGGTTGTATTCGCCGTTGTCCAGACGGTCCTCGTCGCAGTACATCAGATCGATGCCGCGATCGTCCTGCAGTGCGGAGACGTACTGGTACAGGGCGTCCGGCTCGATCACGTCGTCGTGGTCCACGAAGGCGATGTAGTCGCCCGTGGATGCGGCGATGCCCACGTTGGTGTTGTCCGCGATGTTCTTGTTCTCCGCCTCCATGATGCGGATGCGCGGGTCCCGGTACCTGTCCAGAATCGCGTCGATCTGCGCGTTGCGGCCGCTCACGTTGACGAGCACGAGCTCGAAGTTGGCGTACGACTGGCCGAGCACGGAATCGAGCATGGCGGTCAGGTATGCTGCCGGGGTGTTGAACAGGACCGAGACGACGCTGATCTTGGGCTGGTACTCCCACGCCTTGATCGCGTCGCGTTGGGCGGCCAGATCGTTCACGTTGGCACGGCGGCGCTCGAACCAGGAGGGGTACGACGGCTCATGGTAGGCGTTGCGGGTGCCGTTGAGCGTGCCGTTGACGAAGCCCTCGAACATGGGGGCCAGGATGCAGGTGAAGTTGCCGTAGGGGTGGCCGTGGCCGTCCTGGGTGGCCTCGATGCACAGGGTCCGGGGGTCCTTGGGGATGCGCACGGCGTACACGCGCTCCCACATGGGGGCGTTGAAGTCGCCGCGCGTGAACACGTCGGTGTCCTCGATGATCATCGGCGTCGCGTCGATGGGGGTGGCGGAGGCGTCCAGCACGCGGATGGCGATGTCCCCATTGGCCATGTCCCGCTTGGGGAAGCGGACCGTGAAGCGCACGGACACCTCGCTGGGGCTCACGGGGAAGATGCCCGTTACGTAGAGGTATGGGGACACGGCGAGGCGGCGCTGGTCGAAGCCGCGGATCTCGGAGGCCAGTTCCGGATGGAACTTGTATGCGAGGCGGGACTTGATCTTGCTGGCCAGCGCCTTGAAGGGGAATTCGAAGACGGGGGCTACGGCGGTGCTGCCGTTCTGCTCCGTGCCGCCTTCCTGTTCCGTGCCGCGATCGTACAGCCTGATCTGCAGGTCCGTGCCGTCCAGCAGGGGCATGGCCACCACGCACGATCCGATGCCGCTGTTGTCCAGCGCGTGCTCGTCGCCCGACCGGCGCACGGCGGTGGGATCCTCGTTCGGGAAGGCGTACGGGTAGATGCCGCACACGATGGTCTGACCGTTCTTCGCCTCGGCCACCGCCACCAGACGATCGGCCCTGAGCCCCTCGCCCGTGATCTTCGCGTAGCCCTTGCCGTCGCCGCGGCACATACATTCAATCGAATACGACATGCTTCTCCGTCCCGGAATGATCAACTCGTACCAGATTACTTGCGATGTGACAGAATGCGCCACTCCACACAGGGTCATAATGCAGAAAACCAAGGATCCTTCGGCTTCGCCCTACCGGGCTTCGCTCAGGATGACCGGAGAGCCGCTTTCTGTCATCCTGAGCGGAGCGCAGCCCCCTCCCGTCATCCTGAGCGGCGCCCCGGCGGTCGTCCCCCGTCATCCTGAGCGGAGCGTAGCGGAGTCGAAGGATCCTTAACCTTCCGCACCATTGACTCAATGCGAAATGACGAAAGATCCTTCGACTCCGCCCTGACGGGCTTCGCTCAGGATGACGTTGGTGCCCTCCGCTCGCTCAGAATGACCATCACGCCTGTTAGCCTGAAATCATGATGACCGTGTACATGCTCACCAATCGGCACAACACGGTGCTGTACATCGGGGTCACGAACAACATCGTCCGGCGCATGCATGAGCATCGGAACCATACGGCGGACGGATTCACCGCGCGCTACAACGTGTCGAAACTGGTGTACATGGAGACCACGCCCGATCCCATTGCGGCGATCGCGCGCGAAAAGCAGCTCAAGGGTTGGACCCGAGCCAAGAAGAACGCCCTGATCGAGGCCGCCAACCCCGAATGGCGTGACCTATGGCCCGACCTCGCCGGCGAGCTAAGCGATTTCTCATCCTGAGCGGTGCGGAGTCTCCCCTCCTGTCATCCTGAGCGAAGCGCGCAGCGCGCAGTCGAAGGATCCTTAACCTTCTGCACTGTGGCTTAGTGCGATATGACGAAGGATCCTCCGCTTGCGCTCAGGATGACAGAAGCAGCAACGTCATCCTGAGCGCAGCCGAAGGATCCTTAACACTCCCGCCTAAGCGGAATCACTTCGCCTGGGAGTACACGCTGAAGCCGGACTCCTCGACCGTCCAGCCCAGGCCGGCCAGCCTGTCCGACTCCGCCTTGTCCGTGGTGAACAGGTGCTCGCCGTTCCACCGGTTGTACAGGCGGTA
>NZ_RZNZ01000026.1 GCF_008698145.1 Bifidobacterium vespertilionis | reverse complement strand
CGCTTCAACCCATTCAAGGGACCCGACACCAGCAATGATGTCAGGCGGGAACCGGACTGGCAAACCAGAAAAATACAAGCATAAAGTAGTACAAACACACTCTTGAGTTCTCAAACCACCACACACGGCACGACCCAGGAAACCATGAAAACCAGGGAACCAGGCGCCGACCGGCAGCAAGGGAATAACCTACACCACAACCCCGCCCAACGCAAACCCAACCCCAACCAACACCACCAAAACCACTGAAAACACAACAAAACAACGGCGTGTCGCAAACAGCCTGCCGAGCGCTCAAAAATGGTCGCGACCAGAAACGAGGCGGTTGGCAGGATGTCAATCCACAGGGCTTTGGATCCGATACGGATCTGATCTATGCCCTGTCCGGCTCGAGCCCCTCCATGAATCCTTCGTCACGCGCCTTGGCGATCCAGCGGCCGGCCGTGGCCTTGCTGATCGAAAATGCGCGCGCCACCGCCTCGTGCGCATCGCCTTCCCCGTATCGCGCCGCGCAATACACGCGCGCCGTGTAGATCAGGTCCAGACGGGATGCACCGCGACGCGATGCGCGCGGTTGCCCAACACCATGCCAGGATTCCCACCGAGGCCCGCCATCCTCCGGCTCCGGTCCCCTGTCACGCAGGATCCACTTGCCGATCACTCTGCGCTTAAGACGCTCGACAGGCACCTGACGCAAGGCCAGTCCATCGATGCCGGCGGGATCATGTCCGTCATCCACTGCGCCGAATGCGAGATGTGAAACGGCGAAATCATCGGCATCGAGCGCATATGCGACGGTGATCGACTCAATCACAAGGCCGGATGCGCTCTCCACAGGCAAATTGAATGCGGCCATGCTGGTGGGCACCCAAAGATCCGCGCCGATATGCCGCATCTGCCCCGGTTCGTCAGGATCGAGCGTGGATCCGGTATCCAGACCGTCCGCAAGACCCGCGACATGTGCACGCAGCCACGCGACGCGCGCATCATCAGGCTGGGCAACAAAAGCACTCATAGCTTCATTCTACATTGAATAATCAATGATTCTTCCATATTCATTTTGATGCTCATTCTCATCAAGGTCCGCTAGAATGACGGACGTTTGCATACAGGAAACGCACGGGAAGGCTTGCCATGGGACTGATCGTTTGGCTGATCCGCGCGATATTCGGACCGTCGGAGCATGCGCGGCAAACCGCGTCTGACCGTGCCCACGCCCGCACCCGCGCCACACGCAAAGCAGGCCGGCAGTCTCCTTCCGGACATGCCCGATCCACCACAACAGCAGCCCGGGCGGCAGCCCTACCAACGCCCAGCGGCTCCGCATCCCATTCCGCCCGGCCAAGACTCAAGGCCCATCCCCGGCCGTCCACGGCAAGACTCGATGCAGCACGCAAAGCGATCGGCGCCATCGAGGGCCACGATTTGAGCGACGAGCAGGTCTCCGCCATCGCCGGGGCCGGACGCAACACGCTGGTGCTCGCCGGAGCCGGGACAGGCAAGACCACCACGATCAACGGGTACGTGACATGGCTGATCAACACCGGGCGCGCCAAACCGGATGAGATCCTCACGCTATCGTTCACCCGCGCCGCCGCGCAGGAGATGGCCGAACGCATCCACGCGCAGACCGGGCATCGCGTACAGGCCCGTACGTTCCACAGCCTGGGGTTGGAGATCTGCCGCCGATCGTCGTCCGGCCCGGTGCGTGTGGCGGACGCCGGCCGCCTGTCGCAGGCGATGCAGCAGACGTTCGCAACCCTGCAGACGCAGGACATGGTCTACCGCCGTCTCGTGCTGTCGTTGATGCCTTCGCCCGCGGCCGCCAAATTGCGCGAATGGGCACGCGAGCCCAATGCGGGCATCCCCGCCGACCCCCTGTATGCGACGCACGCATCCAAGCTGATCGACACGGCGCAGACCATCATCCGCCACATGCGCGCGAACGGGCTTACGCCGGATGCGCTGCGACGTCTCAACCGGGCACGCGGAGGCCGATCGCAGGACCGCAATGAGGCCATGATTCGTCTGATCACGCCCTTGTACGCCGACTATATGCGACTGCTGGAGGAGCATCACAGCGTCGACTTCCCCGGCATGATCGCCCAGGCCGTCGATCATGTGCGCTCGGGCCGGTACAGGCACGCGTTCCGCTACGTGCTGGTGGACGAATACCAGGACATGTCACAACCCCGATACCAGCTGCTGCGCGCGCTGAGGGAGCAATCGGATTTCAGCCTGTTCTGCGTCGGCGACGACTGGCAGTCGATCTACCGGTTTGCGGGCGGAGACGTGCGGCTGATCCTCGATTTCGACCATGCATGGGCCGATTGGGGGCTCACCAGACTGTTCCACATCACCGTCACACGCCGGTTCAAGCAGAGTCTGATCGAAGCGAGCGGACGATTCGCGATGGCCGATCCCCACCTGTATGCCAAGCAGTTGACCGGCCCAAACCCGGATGCTAGGGATCATTCGATTAAGGCCCTGGGCGGCGCGGATGGGACGGAACTGTTCGAAGCGCTCACCGGGCAGCTGGCCAAACTGCCCAAACGCGCCACGGTGCTGCTGCTTGGCCGATACCGCACCGATCTGGATCTGATCCGCCGCAATGACCGCAACCGCCTATTCGTCCCCGCACAGGGAACCGAGGATGGCGACGATGGCCGTCTGACCTTCGCGGATCGCCCCGATCTGGACATCACGTTCATGACCGTGCATCGGTCGAAGGGCCTGCAGCGCGATTTCACGTTCCTGCTCAACTGCTCGGGAGGCGCAAAGGGATTCCCGAGCGCGATCCCGGAGGAGCCGGCGATCGGACTGCTGCTGCCCGAAGCGGAATCATTCCCCGATGCGGAGGAGCGCCGACTGTTCTATGTTGCCATGACCCGCTGCAGGAAAAAGCTGTTCCTTCTGGTGGACACGACCCGCCCATCACGATTCGTGTACGAACTGCGCGCCTACTGTCCCAACGCATTACGGGGTGTCAAGCTCGCCCCGCAATGTCCCAACTGCGGCGAAGCCCTGACCCTGCGAACGGCCGACGGGGACCCGTCCCGCTCCTTCTGGGGTTGCAGCGCCTGGCCCGCATGCGCGTTCACCCGCAACGCCCGGTAGACCGCAATCGCAGGTCTCCGGGCGACGGCTCATACGCAAACGGCTCTTTACAGGTGCAGCGTGGTGCTGCGCGGCGCGGTTTCCGCGATGACGCGGCCGCGGCGGATGCTGTAGAGGACCTCCGCGTGCTCGTTGAGCGCATTGTAGAAGTCCGGGGCGTCCAGAACGATCAGACTGGCCGGCCTGCCCACGGCGATGCCGTACTCGTTCTCCGGTACATTGAGAGCCTTGGCGCCGTTGACGGTCGCATACCGGTAGGAGTCCATGATCTGCCCGTATCCCATGAGCTGGGCGGCGTAAACGCCCATGTGCACGGCGTCGAGCATATTGCCGGCGCCGAGTGGGCTCCACGGATCGCGGATATCGTCCTCTCCGAACGCTACGTTGACGCCGGCCTCGCTGAGCTCCTTGACGCGGGTCAGCCCGCGGCGCTTGGGATAGGTGTCGAACCGGCCGCCAAGGTGCATGTTGACCAGCGGATTGGACACGAAGTTGACGCGCGACATCTTCAGCAGGCGGAACAGCTTGTACGTGTAGGCGTCGTTGTAGGAGCCCATGGCGGTGGTGTGGCTCGCGGTCACTTTGGAGCCGAGGCCGGTTTCCAGGGCGAGCGTGGCGAGCACCTCGAGGTTGCGAGAGGAGGGATCGTCGATCTCGTCGCAGTGCACGTCGACGAGACGGCCGTATCGCTCGGCGAGATCCACAAGGAAGCGGAGCGATTCGACGCCGTAGTCGCGGTTGAATTCGAAGTGCGGGATGCCGCCCACCACATCGGCGCCCTCCCTGACGGCGCGCTCCATGAGCGACTTGCCGTCGGGAAACGAGAGAATGCCCTCCTGCGGGAAGGCGACGATCTGTAGGCTCATGAAGGGCTCGACCTCGTCGCGCACCTCGAGCATGGCATGCAGCGCGGTCAGGTCGGGATCCGTCACATCCACGTGGGTGCGCACGTACTGGATGCCGTGGGATGCCATCATCTCCAATGTGCGCCGGGCGCGAGCCTTGACGTCCTCAACGGACAGGGACTTCTTGCGCTCAGACCAGATGCGGATCCCGTCGAACAGGGTGCCGGTCTCGTTCCACTCGGGCTCCCCCGCTGTCAGGGCGGCATCTAGATGGACGTGCGGGTCCACGAAGGGCGGCAGGGCGACGCCGCCGCGGCCATCGATCACGGTGTCGGAGGCCTGCGGGACAAGGTTCGGCCCGATCCCGGCGATCAGGCCGTTCTCGACACGGATGTCGGAGCTGTCCGGGGAGTTTTCGATGTGGACGTTGCGGATGAGCATGATCCGGTCCTTTCCGGGACGCCGACGCCGTATGCGGAGGTCGGCGGATGCGTGGGTGGTGATTTCAGAAAAAAGCGTACGCCCCGCGGGAACGCATTGAGCAGTGCAGCGGTTCCGCAGGGCGCATCATGTGAGATTCGGCGATGGCTGGCGATCAGTCGAGCGCCGCATTGGTCTCGGAAAGCGAAGTGGCCTTGGCGAGCGCATAGTAGACGAGGCCGGAGGTGAGGATGCCGAACAGCCAGGACAGGTCGACGCCTCCCATCGCAGCCGCGGCGGGGCCCTGCAGCAGGCTGCCGTAGCTGAACATCCAGTTCATGAACAGGCCGGCGAAGAACGCCACCAGGGACTGCCAGCGAACGACCGGGATGCCGTCGGAGCCGGGTCGACCGAGCACGGAGGTGAAATCGTCGCGCATGCGTTCGACCACATGGAAGTGGACGAACATGACGCCGGCCCATACGGCGGTCCAGCCGGCCACGGCGGACAGCCAGCCATCGAGCGTGTTGCCGATGTCGTTGAGGCTGAGGAACAGGCAGACGCCGAACCAGGCGAACACGCCGACGAACACGTTGAGGACGCGGCGGTTGACCTTCAGGTCAAGACACTGGACGGACAGGGTGAAGCTGTAGATGTTGAGGATGTTCGTGGCGATCGGGCCGTGGAGCACCAGCAGAAGCACCGGGATGGCGAGCGCGCCGAAGTTGTCGACGATGAGCTGGCCGGGGTCGATGCTGCCGGACTTGGTCGCGAGGGTCGCGCCGAGCAGACCGAGCCAGACGACGGGGACGAGCTGGCCGAGGGAGCTGGCGGCGAACAGCTTGCGCTTCGGCACGCTCGTGCTCACGAAGCGGGAATAGTCGCATGCGTAAGTCAGCCACGTGAAGCCCCAGCCGATGCCGATGGCGGTCATCACGGAGGAGATGGCGGCGATCTTGTCGGTTCCGGTACCGGTGAGCGTGCCCGCGTAGTTCCAGTCGATGCCCATGAAGCCCCAGGCGGCGATGGTCATGGCCAGCAGAATCGCCACGGTGGGCGGCACGGTCCACTTCTCAAACGTGGAGATGGCCTTGTATCCAAACAGGGAGACGATGACCTGGATGACCATGACGAACGCGCCGATGCCGGCCTTGAGGGCGAAGTGGCCCTCGATGGAGTCCACGAGACCGACCTTCATGAGCAGGGCGGTCACCAGATCGAGCACGACCCACGTGTTGATGGCGCACCATCCGACGACCACGATCGCCTGGATCGCGGAGGGCAGGTAGTTGCCGTAGCGGCCGAACACGCGGCGGCCGAGGAGCATGGCGGTCAGGCCGGTGCGCTGGCCGAGCAGGACCATGACGCCGAACACGGACATGCCGATGAGGTTGCCCACGAGGATGACCGCGAACGTCTCCCACAGGCCCAGGCCCATCTGCACGCCGAGCGCGCCCAGCAGCCAGTTGATCGGGGCCACGTTGGCGCCGAACCAGGTCCAGAACTGGCCCCACAGGCTGGTGGTCTTGGCCGATTGCGGGACCGCCTGCAGGAAGTCCTCGCAGTTCGCATCCGTACCGTCGGCGGATGGCGCCGGGCGCAGCGAGGCATCCGCGACATCCTCGCCGATCTTTCCTATAGCGACTGCACTGCTCATGATCGTCACCTTCCTATTCGTTGGTGACTGTCACGATCCGCCGCGTCGTTTTCGCATCAGTGAAGCGACTGTTAAGACCATGCAACAGTCGTGTTGACGTTTCGTCAATCGCCGATCATTGTCCATTCCTGCGAGCGGCGATCAGACGGGCGACGGTAAGCAAGGAATTCCAAGCCTTGTGATCGCGCTGCTCGATCCCCGTAAGTTCCGTCACTTTGTCAAGTCGGTTGTACAGCGTCTGACGTTTGACACCAAGACGGGTACACGCCTCAGTTTTGGATCCGTCGCTTTCGGCGAGCACACGAAGCGTGTCCACGAGCATGGCGTCACCGGGCAGCAGACGGCCCGCGATCTGGCCGATGAGCATGTCCACGGCGTCATCGGTGCGTTCGATGTCCAACATCCGGCTATACACGCCATCGTTCAACGGTGTGATGTGCCCCCAGTTCGGCTGACCGTGGGCGACCGCGTACCTGACCATCGTCAGTCCGTTGAGCAGCCCGGCGGCCCCGGTCGTGGCCACGCCGGCGAGAACCCACACATCGAGGGACAGGAACGTGGTGAGCAGGGTTCGGCAGCTTTCGTTGAACCCCGCGCTTGTCGCATATGCGTCATCGGACAGGAAACAGCCATATATGGCGTTGCCTTCCATCAGGAACAGTACGTCGGTGCGACCGTTCTCGCCATCGTGCCGCGCCTTGTCGCGCAGTTCGGCGGCAAAGCGCGGGATGCGTATGCCGGGGGCCGAGAACACCAGGGCGAACACGAAGCATCGTGATCCCTTGAGGAATCCGAGTGCGCCCATCATCTCCTCAGACTCGACGATCTCCGCATCTTTGGCGCTTACGCCGTCACGGGCCCCTGCAAGCAGCTTCATACGGATCTTGAATTCAATGCTCTGGGGGATGAACGAGGGCAGACAGCGGTCGAGCTCAGCGCGGATGACATCGCGCACGGGCAGACCGATGATGCTGAACCGCTGGGAGACACCGACCGTGGCCACGGTCACGCCGCCTGATCGCACCGAAATCATCAGAAACGACCATTCCCTCCACAGGTCGGCCAGCGCCTCGCCATCCATACCGGCGGACGCGACGATGCCGCAGTCCGTACCGAAGATGACAATCGGCTCCCCCAGCACGCGGTACAGCACGGACGCCACGTCGCTGGCCGATGCGGCATCGGCCAATCTACGCCGTAATGAAGTGGACAAAGTGTCCATCTCGATGTTGGCCAGCATCTGTTCACGCACGATTCTGGTATTGATCTCCTGACACAGGTCCACAAAAGGCGCGCGTTTTCGCATGCCGATGACCGGCAGGCCCCTGGAGTCGGCCTCGCTGACGATCGCGCTAGGCACGTCCCTGAAGTAATCCACCAGCTCGATGGCCAACCCACTCACGCCGGCGTCCGCCAACGCATCGATGTAGCCTTGCAATGCCGCATCGTCCAGCGCCGCCAGAGAACTGCCCTCGATGATCAGCAGCTCACCGCCGGACAGGAACTTCGTCACGTCGTAGCGCTCCTGTGTGTACGCCCAACGAATCTCATGATCCAGTCCCGCCCGACCCGCGGCGATCAAGGGGTCGCACTGGCGGAACACCGGATCGCGGAACACATCCCACATCGTTACTGACATGACAAAACGTCCAATTCATCTCAGAAAGCCAACGTCTTCACTTTACACAGCGGCAACCGCGCATGCCGATACTGGCAGCCATCACGGCAATGCAATCCTTGATTACGGGAGATGATCGCAATGGCATCCGAAAGCGCAGCCACGCTCTACACCAACGCACGATTCGCAGGCAGCGACAAGCCCCAGGAGCTGCTCGTCGAGAATGGCTTATTCGCCGCCATCGGCGAGGATCTCGACAAGAGCCTGCCCGCCCAGGGCTATGACCTGTCCGGCGTAAAGACGGTGGATCTGGGAGGCAAGCTGGTCAGCTCGCCGTTCTGCGACACGCACCTGCACCTCGACTACGTGTTCACCGCGCGCAAGCCCGGAGCCGTCAACGAAACCGGCACTCTGTTCGAGGGCATCCAACGGTGGAGCGACACGAAGTCCGACCTGACCGTGGATGAAGTCAAGGAACGCGCCCGCAAGGCCGTGGCCATGGAGGTGCATCATGGCGTGCAGTACATCCGTTCCCACGCGGACGTGACCGATCCGAACCTCACCTCCCTCAAGGCGCTGCTTGAGCTCAAGGAGGAGCTGAAGGACATCGTCACCATCCAGATCGTGTCCTTCCCCCAGGAGGGCATGTACTCATACAAGGGTGGCGACGAGCTGGTCGAGGAGGGCCTGAAGATGGGTGCCGACTGCGTGGGCGGCATTCCCCACTACGAGACCTGCCGCGAGTTCGGCGAGCGTTCCATGCACAAGGTCGTCGAGCTGGCCGCCAAATACGGCAAGCTCATCGACGTGCACTGCGATGAAACCGACGATCCGAACTCCCGCTTCGTCGAGCTGCTCAGCGCCCTCGCGTACGCGGAGGGCATCGGCGAGATGACCACCGCCAGCCACACCTGCTCCCTTGGATCGACCGACAACAGCTACTTCTTCCATCTGACCAAGCTGCTCAAAGCCGCGAAGATCAACTTCGCATGCGCCCCCACCGAGAACCTGTATCTGCAGGGCCGCCAGGACACGTTCCCCAAGCGCCGCGGCATCACCCGCGTCAAGGAGCTCACCGACGCCGGCATCAACGTGTCCCTAGGCCAGGACTCCATGCAGGACCCGTGGTACCCGCTGGGCAACGGCAACATGATGATCATTCTCGACTACGTGCTCCATCTTGCGCAGATGATGAGCTTCCCCGAGATCGACGACGCGCTCAAATTCCTCACCATCAACGGCGCCACCACCATGCATTTGCGTGACCAGTACGGCCTCGAGGTCGGCAAGCCGGCGAACTTCATCGTGCTCGACGCGCCCACCGTCTTCGATGCGGTCTATGAGCGCTGCGGCATCCTGCGCTCCGTGCGCAACGGTCGGACCCTGTTCACCAGCAAGACCACGATCGATTCGGAGATTCCGCTGCTCAGGTAACGTTGCGAACGCCGATCGGCATCATGCGCTGCGGGTAGCGATTCAGGAAAATCATCATAGTCGATTTTGATGGCAAAAATACTTCAGAAATCGGTTATAATCGATTTCTGTAGATCATGGGCATAAGGAATCGATTATGGTTTGCCGGTGATCGGAAGGAGTTCCGCATGATCGAACGTCCCGCATATATGGATCGGATCCGCCCCTTCATCGGCAAGAACATCATCAAGGTTCTTGTGGGAGCCCGGCGATCCGGCAAATCGACACTGCTCAAGCTCATCAGGGAACAGCTGCTGGCCGATGGTGCCCCGGAACGCTCCATGCTCCATCTGAACTTCGAGTCAAGCGCGACCGCCGGCATCAGGAACGCCGACGACCTCGTGGGGTACGTCGGTGAGCGGCTGGGCGCGGTTGATGGGCCCATCCGCCTGTTCCTCGACGAAATCCAGGAGGTGGAGCACTGGGAGAAGGCCGTGAGATCCTTCATGGTCGATTACGACGCCGACATCTACCTAACCGGTTCGAATGCGCGCATGCTTTCCAGCGATTTGGCCACTTACATCACCGGCCGATACATCACCATCGATGTGTACCCATTCTCGTTCGCGGAGTTCCTTGCAGCGTACCGGCAATCAGTCGGCCCGATCGACGAGCGTGCCGCGTTCAGGCGATACGTGACGCAGGGGGGATTCCCCTTCCAGACCGATCTGGCGTTCGATCAAGCGGCCGGCATGCAATATCTCAGCGACCTGTTCTCGACCATCCTGTTCAAGGACGTCGTCCGCCATGCCGGCGTTAGGGATGCGGATGCCTTGGAACGGGTCGTTCGCCATGCCATCGGCGAGGAGGGGCATCTCATTACCGTTGCGAACATCGCCGCCTACATGAAGAGCGAGCAGCGCCGGATATCGGCCGAGACGATCGCCAGCTATCTCGATGCCGCATGCCGGGCGTTCCTGATCTATCGGGTCCCGCGCGAGGACGCAGTGGGCAAGCGCGCGCTGAAGATCAACGAGAAATACTACGTGGTCGATCAGGGACTGCGCGGAGCCATAGGGCTCGACAACGCCACCGCGATCGATCAGGTTCTGGAGGGCATCGTCTACATGGAGCTTCGACGGCGAGGATACGATGTCCGCGTGGGCAAAGTGGGCGGCAAAGAGATCGACTTCATCGCCCGGTGCGGCGGCGAGACCGCCTACTATCAAGTCTCATACCTCGTCGGTTCGCAGCAGACAGCGGATCGTGAATTCGGCGCATTCGACGGCCTCGACGACAACTGGCCCAAATACGTTCTCAGCCTGGACGAATTCCCGCAGACGCGCGATGGCATCCGGGGCGTGAACATCATAGACTGGCTGCTCGAAAAGCGCGGTGAATAGCGGGACGGGGCGCGTTCGCGTTCCGAATATGAAAAAGGCCCGGAGGGCAAACACCCTCCGGGCCAAACAAAGAAATATTGCGGCGGCGTGCTACTCTCCCACACCCTATCGAGTGCAGTACCATCACCGCGCCAGGCCTTAGCAACCGGGTTCGGAAA
>NZ_RZNZ01000025.1 GCF_008698145.1 Bifidobacterium vespertilionis | reverse complement strand
CAAAACTACTTGAATGTCGCACGGCTGGCGATGCGGCGTTCATGGTCGCTTATTGAGAATCGGAAGGGTGCCGGAGGGGCTTGGTTTCGGAGTGGCTTACGCCTACTACGGGGCTATCTTATCAATACAGATAAAAAAAGGCGCTATTGCTGTTTTCGTGGGTGTGGGTTCGTTGTTGAGTCGTTGAGGGAGTAAGAGAAAAGCGCTTTCTGGGTAGGATGTTTAACGACCAAGAAAAACAACAACCAAAAAGCGCCTGATGAACAGCATATTCAACCAGCTCCTCAACGTCAAAAACATGGTGGTCGAGGACGCGCGGATCGTTGACTCGCCGTTGCGTCCCGTGCCCGTGCTCGAGATCCGCGTGCGCCCGCGTAAGGGCATGCTCCGATGCTCCCGATGCGGCAGGAGACGCCACGGTTACGACCGGGGCGGTGGTGTGCGTCGTTGGCGGCATCAGGATTTCGGCTGCTGGCGGGTGGAGCTGGTCGCCGTGATGCCGCGCGTGGACTGCCCGAAGTGCGGGGTGGTGGTCGCTTCCGTGTCGTGGGCCGAGCCCGGCTCGAGGTTTACGAGGGATTTCGAGGCGGAGTGCGCGTGGCTGATGACCGTCGCCAACCAGAAGACCGTCAGCGGGTTCCTGCACGTCGCATGGAGGACTGCGGGCGATATCGCCCATAGGGTCGCCGAACGGTTGAAAACGGGGATGCCGTCGCCGTTCGACGGGCTCACCGCGATTGGTGTGGACGAGACCAGTTACCGGAAGGGTCACACGTACGTCACCGTGGTCGTCGATCATGAGCGGCATCGCGTGATCTGGGCGCACGACGGGTACGGCAAAGACGTGTTCGACCTGTTCTTTCAGCAGCTCACCGACGAACAGAAGAAGTCCATCAGGGTCGTCACCGGCGACGGGGCGCGTTGGATCGACTCATGCGTCGCCGAGCACTGTCCGAACGCGGAACGCGTGCTCGACGGCTTCCACATCGTCTCCTGGATGACCGGTGCGCTCGACAAGGTCAGAAAACGCCTGTGGAACCAAGCACGCCGCGAACACGACGAGGAGACGACTAAACGCATGCGCGGCGTCAAATACGCGGTATTGAAGAACCCGCGCGATCTGACCGACAAGCAGTCTGAAGCATTCGACGCCCTGCGCAACACGGATCCCAAGGGCCAGCTCTACCGCGCCTGGCAGCTCAAGGAACTGTTGAGAACCCTGCTCAAACACCCCCTCGACCAAGCCAAGACCGAGTTGAACCACTGGGTGTTCTGGGCGTCACACTCACGCATCCCCGAAATCACAGAACTCGCCAGGAAGATCCGCCGGCGCCGTCCCGACATCCTACGCACGATCGAACTGGGCTACTCCAACGCCAGGCTCGAGGCATTCAACAACCGAATCAAAGTCACCATCCGCATGGCCTACGGCTTCCACCACGTCACCAACCTCATCGCGCTCGTCATGCTCAGATGCGGCGGACTCAACATCCAACTACCAACACCAACAAACTAACCCACGAAAACAGCAGAAGCCTCTAAAAAAACAAAAACACCTAAGCGTTGCATCAACGGACAATCCAACACTTATGGTCTTATTGAGAATCGAAGGACGCGGCAGGGTCGTTTTCGTGGCAACCGGAAAGCAGACCGCAGGCCCGCATGGGCCGGAGGGCTTTCCGGGCGGCAGCATTCACCTCGGCGGTGCGTAGGCACCTATCATCTATGAATTTTTTTAGAACTAATGACGGTCGTGTGGCTGAATAACTATACGACCACACGACCGTCATTAGTGGGAAAAACTAATTTACTTATTATCACCGTTATTGAGTGTCGATAGATTGTAGAACACAGTTTCGCATGCGAGGAATAGAACGGCTCCTGTAAGTAGGGACGTGACAAGCATGGCATAGCTTCTCGCTGACAAGGAGCATCCAACCAGATCGCAGGTTGTCAGTGTGGCGATTATCGCGCTCAGCTGTGTATTGCTGGTCTTTTTGCAGTTTTCGAACAAATTATGGCTTCCGTTGTATTCATGAATCTGGCGCAATCTTGTCTTCATGATTGCCGCTCCTTGTATCGTCAGCATCCCATCAGGGTGAGCAATGCGCTGATTCCACCGTAGCATCCGGCTGCGACAAAGGCTGAGACGATTCCTCCGCCAAGGCCGAGCGCGCCCAATGCTGCAGGGGTGCACACGCCGAGATCGCCCCAAGTCTGCACGATCCATTTGGCCCAGGGGTTGCATGATCTCAGGCCATTGCTTGCTGTGGTTTCGATGTAGATGGTTTTCGTGCTCGCGTCGTATGCGACTCTTTGACCAGAGGAAAGCTGCGTCGCCAAGCCTATGACGGTGTTTCCAGCGCTGTCGATGATACGGAAGGAATCCGATTCGGTTACGACGGTGTCCCCGTCAGCCAAACTGAGCTTGATTCCTTTGAGGGAGGATGCGTCAAGCACCCTGCCCTTGATCCTCATGATATTGTCTGTGGCCGCTACTTCTGGCCTGTTGGTTGAGGTGACGGATGACGAATACGGTTCGTTGGCAGTGACTTCGGATGCCGAAGCCTGTGCGCACACACTCATGGAGAGCCCTAATACCGACAGCCATGCAACAAGGACTTTTATCATATGCGGTATCTTTTTCATAATCACTCCTTTGTCTGAATTATGAAACAGCGATGCTCATTATATGATATTCTTTGGGCTGCGTCAAGCATTCTGAAGGCGTAATATTGGTTAAGTAGAACTATCAATTGCCATAGCTTTCAAGGGGAGTTCGTGCCCCAAAATAATTGCCTGCCATGCCCCAAAGGTCGCGCTAAAACGGGTCAAAAACATGCTCTAATCCCCTATGACAGTAGGCGTGAGAGCGTTGTGGATAACTTCGCCAGATTACAGATCATGATCGTGCGGACGGTCCATCTCGGCCCAGTCTTCCATGCCTGAACAGGGAACCTGCTGCCGAGCTTGCTGGCGCTGCCCACGATCCTGAATCCCTGGTAGATACCCTGCTGCTGGCGGTCCTTGAGCTGGCTGGTGTCCTCGGTCCATAGCATTTCGGTGAGGGCGTGCTTGAACTCCTTCAATGCTTTCGCGTTGGACTTGTGAAGGGCGATGGGTTCCTCGAGCAGGTAGTACAGGTGCAGGCCGGTGCCCGAGCTGATGATGTAGGTCGGCATGGGGCTTTTCCATCCCTCGGGGTTGCGGGGATCGCAATGGTAGAGCAGACCCCCTCAGCTTCGGCTCGTCAAGATCGACGGCGAACACGTACAAGGCGCGCGTGATCCGAGTCACGTTTGCGCGCTATGTATCCCACGGGACTCATGAACGCGAAACGGTTGTCCTCGAAGCCCTTCAGCTCATCCAAACCGTCGGACACGAGGTCCTGCGCACATCAGGCTTCCGCTCCCCGTTCCCGTTCCTTCTCGACCCCGAGAACACCTCCATGACGATCGCGTTCGGCAGACGGTCCTCGGAATGTCCCTTCCTCTCGAAACTGCCCACGGGAAACAGGTCACGATAGAAACCCATCGGGGATACCGGTTCGCCGAACCGGCGGGTAAGCTCCTCATACGTCCAGTTCCATTGCTCGACGTTTTCCATGGTCGCCATTTTCGTGACCCGGGGAGCCTTATTCGTCCGCCGTCGAAACGAAGAACCACCACCTGAAACAACAGTCAAAACAGCCTCCCGAGAAAGCACTTTGAGTGGGTCTGAGACCCTACCACCGGGCGTATATTATCAATATTTTAAAAAAACAATCATGGGGTCATGATGTCCCAGAATGGTTTGACGTATTGTCCGTTTCGTTATGCATCGCCGGTTTTGATCAGATTTTTTTCAACCCACGCATCCAATGACGCATGCAGACCAATAGCGTGGAAGGCGCTACGTAAGGAGGACTGCATGATGGATTTTCTTATGGCATTGGTCTCGCTGGTGGACGACCATCCGGAGATGGGCACGGGGGCGATGGTTCTGGCGGCGGTCGCGTTGACGGGGTATCTGCTGAGACATGACAATATTTGACGGCAACATGTGTTGTCAAGTATGATTGTGTCGTGAGATTTGAGAACGAGGACGACGAGCCGATCATCCTGCCGTCGGCGCTCAAGCACGGGGTGTCGGAAAGCGACATCCTGCACGCGTGGCGCGAGTCGCGCGGGCCGGTCGACATCAACTACGACCGTGATCCTCCCACGTACATGTACGTGGGGCCCGGGGTCTCGGGAGCGGTCTGGTACGAGATCGGCACCGCGTCGAGGGCGGGATATGACGTGGAACTGATCGTGCATGCGATGAAGGCCCGCAAGAGCTACCTGAGAAAGGAGGGGCTGCGATGAGGTTCGAGGATCTTCCCAAGGCCGAGCAGGAGGCTCTGGCCGCGTACGGCTACGAGATCGCGGCGGAGATGGAGACGAAGGACGCGCCGTCGCCGGGCGATCCGACGCTCGACCCACGCTACGACCCCTCGCGCGAGCTGCGCCGCCTGAACTACCAGCGGCACGCGTTGGAGCGCGAGATCGAGCGGACGGTGGACGCCAGCCGCGAGCACGGCCAGTCGTGGAACACGATCGGCCGGGCGCTCGGCGTGACGGCCGAGGCCGCACGACGACGCTACGGCGTCCGCAGGCTCCAGCATGCCTGACGCCAGGGCGGACGCGTCGCCGTTCGGCTTCGGCGAACGCGACAGAGAGCTGTTGGAACTGTTCGGATTGGCCGAGAGGCAGGTCGCGGACGACGCGGACCGGATGGAGAGCGAGACCGCCAGCCACGGAATCGTCGGCCCGATCCACGTCGGATCACACATGCCTGGTCTCGGTGACGGTCCGCTGGCCGGCGCGTGGCCGTCGGCATGATTTGTTTGTTTTTCTACCCGTTGGAGTTGTGTATGACGGATAAACGCAATGGGGGGGGCGTGCTGCTCTCCTCTGAGCTGAGGGAACGCCTGGCGGCATTGCCGGCGGTCAGGGGAGTGACGGAGAAGCGCATCGAGTATTCGCCGGAGTTCCGTGACGAGGTGGTGCGCAGGTACAAGGAGGGCGATTCGCCGGTGCGGATCTTCCGCGACCACGGCCTGGAGCCGCGCGAGATCGGATACAAGCGCGTCGAACGGTGCGTGGCCCGCTGGTGCAGACCGCAGCGGGACGACCGTGCGGAAGCGGCGTGATCCGACGCCGAGCCACTGTCATGACGTGGTGATGGTTAATCAGTTAACTGATTAACCATCACCATAACTGTATTCAGTGAAATAAACAGTTAACTATCTAATTCCTCTCCATCGAAGGGTTCCTGCTCCGGGTAGTCCTCCGTCATGGGTTGGTTGTCATAGACGATACGGGGAATTCTGATGTTCGGCTTTGCCTCTTCACAGAGTCGAACGGCATCCTCGAAGGCGTCTCTCGTCTCGTTCAGCTCATGGAGAGCATCGCTTCGTTTTCTTTCTATGAGGTATTCCAAACTGCATACCATCAGATGCCGGTGCCTCCCGGACTTCCTCATATAGACGCCGATAAGCCCTTTGGCCTCGAGGGACCTCGCCGCACGCCGCCTGACCTCGTTTCGCTTCGGCTCCCAGCCGGGATCGGTGACTCTGACGGCTTCTCCGCTCTCTTTGACCTCGGACAGCAGCTCACGCTCCACTTTGCCCAGTCCCCTGCTCACGTCGGCCCCCTTCGAACTTAAAGATTGGTTTCACCTTACATTCCAACGTTTAATGAAGTCAAATTCCAACCTAAATATTTATTGTTTTTTCAATAAATATATTTATTGATTCTCTGACGGCACCGCAGCCATCATCGCGTAAACGTTGTTTAGCATAAACATACCAACACTTAAAAACGACCTTGATAAGTGTTGATTTGTTACTCACAAAACAACACTTACGAAAAACGACGCCGCTCTTGCGCTCGTGTATATTTATTGATTTTTCAATAAATATATTTATTGACATTCTGACATTACCGCATCTCGTCGACGCGTAAACGTTGTTCGGCATCAACAGACCAACACTTAAAGACGAACCCTGATAAGTGTTGGTTTGCCGACCACAAAACAACACTTACCGGAAAAAACGATGCCGCTCCCGTATCCTTGTATATTATTGAAAATTCAATAAATATATTTATTGATATCCGGTAGAGCTGCTTTCCTATGCGCCGGCATGGCCGCACCGGCACCGGTGCGGCCATGCCGGATGCATTTCCCGGCTACCGCTGTTCGAGAGCGTCCCTGATCGCCCGGTTGATGAAGTCGCCGATTTTCAGGCCTTTGTCGCGGCAGTGGCTCCGCATCTGCTCCTTCAGGTCGGATTCCATCAGAAACGTGGTCATGACCTTGGAGACCGTTTCGCCGTCGCCTCTGTTGCGGTTGTCCTGCGCGTCCATGATGTCGCGCGTCCCGTCGTCAGCGTGATTCTCATGCCGATAGACGGTCATATCGAGTCGATTGTTCGTTGGTTTCTTCATTCGGTCGCCTCCTTGATCTCGCGCCATACGTCCTCATAGCCATGAAGATTGCTTTTGAACGTGTGGCCAAAGTCTGATTTGAAGTCCTCACGGAGGGGGATCTCCGTATCGAAGATGCCGGCTCCCGCGTCTTCAACGGCGTTGCGGAACGCCGTCAGCGCGTTCGTGCCTTTTCTTGCCATGACGATGAGCACACCGTAGTCCTTGCCCACGTCCTGGCAGGACGCGCAGGTGACCATCGTCTGTTGCAGGTCGATCGGCGAAGCGCTGGAGGGCACCACGATAAAGTCCGCCGTGCGGATCACTTCACTGACGACGTCGCCGTTCGGCGGGCAGTCGATGACTACAAGGCCTCCGTCCGCATCGGGCCTGCGCTCCCTCATTCGGTGGATCTCGGCCTTGTTCATCGACTTCACCGCGAACGGGAGCGGGTCGCCGTTGTCTTCGGCGGCCTGTGACCAGAGCGTCGCGCTGCCCTGCGGATCGGTGTCCACCAATGTTACGTCGAGCTTGTCACGGTTTGCCGCCGTGGCGATGCCAAGTGAACTAGTGGTCTTGCCGACTCCGCCCTTGATGTTCAGCACGCCAATGATCATCATTGCACCTTCTTTATTTATTTCTCAATAAATATATTTATTTATAGTCTATCACAGTGCCCTCTTGCCGGCGTTCCGGCGTTTTCCACTGTTTCGTCGCTTTCCAGGATACGAATGTCACTCCCGCGAACATGAGCAGAACGAGGGCAAGCTCGACGTATCCAGCGACCTCGCGGGGGATCGCTCCGTCGAGGTTGTCGAACGCCCGCGTGATCAGGCTGCCGAAGACTCCTTCGACGAACATGAGCATGAGCGCGAACGTCGAGACGAGGTAGAGGGCGCACCGGCTGATGGCGAGGCACAGGCGTTCCAGTCCGGCCATCCTCCCGACCCGCTGTTCGGCTCGTTCCATGATCTGTTCGTAGGTGCTCATGATGCTGGAGCATGAGGCCGTTTGCATGTCGTGCAGGTCCATGGCGTTCCGGCGTTGTTTTTCGTATAGGTCGCGTAGGTTGTCGTCGGTGTATCGGACGACGCTATCGCGCATGGCTTCGACGTATTCTCGGAGCTGGCTGATGCTCTGGTTCTGTTGTGAGATCGAAGCATTCAGGCTCCGGTTCAATTGGTTCGTCAAGGTCTCCAACCGCTCGTCTGATTCCCTCTGCGACTGCTGCACTCGTTCGCTCCAGTCCGTCAAGAATCTCGCGTTCACTTCCCGGTCTTCCCTGATCTCCGTCACGAGCTGGATGAGCGTCGCTTTCTGGTAGTCCTCCTTGGACCGGTCCATCGAGCGTGCCGCCATCTCGCTGGAGTTCATGGAGGGTTTCGGGATGCTGCGGCGCTCCCTCGTGGGGGCTGGTTCGCTGTTGGTGCTCTCGGTATCTTTTTGCCAGTTCATCGGTGATCCTTTCGGGTTGGTATGACGCGCCGAGTTCGTCCGGCGCGATGTCGTGCACGAGGCCGTCCGGCTCCCTATATCGCCAGACGTGCCAAGTGGTGTAGTCGGTGGTTTTCTCGATGAGGTCGAGGCCCTGTTCGTGGAACGCGTCGAACGCGTCGGAGATGGTGCGGTGGACCCACTCGCCCCACCTGTCGCGGGAGGACATCACCCGGTCGATGATGTCCCGTATACGTTGTTTCCAGCTTCCCTTGGGATGCCGTGCGGGATCTGCCCGGTGACGGCATTCGATCTCGGTCTCGGCGATGGTGCGCCGCTCCAAGGCGATGGTCGTTTTCACCGTGTATCGGCTGGTCATCGTCCGGCCGGTTTCCCGGTCGGTGTATGTGCCGCGTTCCGGCGTTCGGACCGGCGTGAGATCGTGGTCGCGTTCGATGTTTCTGATGGCTTCCATGCTGCGATACCGGTCGCCGGTGGGTATGCTCCAGATCTTGCGGTCGAATCCGACCCGGCAGAACACCGCGTGCACGTGGTCGTCCGCGTGGCGGACCACCACGTAGGGTTTGCCGTCCAGGCCCATATGGTGCGCCCATTGAGCCACGACGACCGACCATTCGGCGTCGCTGAGGGTGCGGTCCGAGGCCGGATTGCGCAGGCTGACCGCGTAGAACGGGCGTGATATGTCCTTGCGCCGCGACGCTATGCGCGTCATGGTTCGCGCCCATGTATCGCCGTGGATCATGCCCCGTCTTCCGATGTTGCCGCCGATCACCTCGCCGCCCGGCATGCCGTTCGCACGGACGTGTTCGTTGCGTTTGCCGGGGCCGTGCAGATAGTTCGCGATGGCGTGCGCGGACGCGCCCTTGCTGATCTTCCCGATCATCCGTCCACCGCCCGTTCGATGGCCTCGATCGCGGCGTTGATCCCGTCCAGCGCGTCGAGGGCGCGTTCCGGGTCGATGCCGCCGTACGTGTTGGACAGGCGGACCAGCTGGTTGAGGTTGTTGCCGGCCCGGGCGAGGCCGGTTTCCAACCGTTCCAGGACATCGGCCGACGCGACCTCCCGGACGCTCGCGCTCCGGTCGTTGATGATGTCCAGCAACGCCATCCGCGCCCACGTCCCGCGTCGCATGCCGGCCGCTTCGGCCAGGGCGTCGACCGAATGCATCTCCGCGTCCGACAGGCGTGTGAGCAGCACATGCCGGCGCGGGGAACCGTCAGCGGCGCGCCTCATGTGCGAGGCGGCTGACGAAGGTGTTTCGACAGTCACGGAGAAACTCCTTCCCGCTGTCTCGGCGACCATAGCCGAGACAGCGCGTGAGCTGGCGGAACCGTCGGTTCCGCCAGCGAGAGCGAGGCCCCGGAACGGGGTCGAGCGGACGTGAGCCGCACGACAGCGGAGCAGTGCGGCGAGAGCCTGTTTCCGCCCGCGTCGCGGGCGGAAACAGGCGGCGTGAGGAACCCCGACCAAGGGGTTCCGAGAGCACCCCGACCAAGGGGTGCGGCACTCCCCGCGTTCAGCGGGGAGCGAGCCGCTACCGATTCGGTAGCACTAGCTCGCAATCCTGTCGGCTTTCGGAGCACCAAAGGTGTCACCGGCGGAGAAAGACGACAGGATGGCGCGCATGGCCCCGCCCGCTCCGCCCGAGATGTTCTCGGCGGGCGGGGCCATGCGTCGCCGCCGATCCGCAAGGATCGGCATTCCACCCGAAAACCGCCACGCATCGGGCCTACCATACACGGGATTGGACGGGCATATATGATGTCTCGTCCAAGGATGTCTGAAACAACGATGCGCCTGGCACGTCATCTGGAGTGTCCATGCTCTCGTTCCCGGACGAAACCCCGGTCTCTACAGACACGTCCGAGGAAGCCTCGCCCCCGGCTTCTGTCACGTCGGTTGAGGACAGGACTTCGACAGATGCTGGCTGCGGCTCTTCCTCGACGGTTTTGACCGGTTTTTTCAGGTAGAACCGTGCATCGCTTTTCTCCAGTTCAAGGTTCTCGGCCATCACATCGCGTGGCACACCATAATCGGCCGAAAAACGAGCGACCCTCTCGCGCAGCTCTTGCACCATCGACTGGGCCTTGAAAAGATCGCGGGCGAGATCACGGGCGTCGCTCTCCTTGCGTCGTCTCAGCTCGTCGTCCTTCCTCGTGAGGTTACCGACGAGACGATCCCGACGTATCGTCTCGTTTGAACGCGTCCGCCTCGTCTTGGCCGTCCGGGATTCCTGTGCCTGCTCATCCATAACTGTGCTCCTTTATTTCGTTATCCGGCAACGTCGCGGCGCGGGTCGCGCCGCGACTGCGACAGCCCCGGCAAATACCAGCTCCGTCGTATAGCCGACGAGCCTAGAACCGTTCCGAACAGGCAACGGGTCGAAGCGTCCCCACTCCCACATGCTCACCGACACCTTCCGGTTTACGTGGAACCCGACGGATTTTGGACGGACAATCAAACCCGAAAGCACAGCAACCACGGAAATCCTGATAAAACAAGAAATCGTCGGAAAACAAAGGAAGGCGGTACGCTTTCGCGTACCGCCTTTTATTACAAACTGATTAGGTCAAACTAGGTAGTGCCCGAGGTCTTGCGTACTACTATTGACAGGCCCTATGCACAATGAGCAAATAAAAACCGCTATAGGAAAAATTGACTTATAAGAGTTATTACCGCCGCAACTAAAGAGAGACATGCCGATATAGCATATACTCTTCTACGAGCCGATTCTTCTTTCTTCCTAGAAAGAATGTTAATAACACAGAATATAATACTTAATATCAGCAATATAAGGGCGACAAAAATGAAAATCTTACGAAGGTCCATATCCATCTCCTTCCGCGGTTAGTTTTGTGGAAAATGTGATTACATTTTCCACAAAACTAACCGCTATTGCTCTTAACATACATAAAGAGCAACGAATTCTTCCACAGCGGCAACACTTGTCATAACCGCTGCAAGAGCCCCAAGAGATTGAGAAGTAATGAATACCCCTGCTATGTAAATGCCAGCGCCAGCAGCTGCCAAAAGACCAACAGCTGCACCCCCTAATGCCCATATCGCAGCAGTTACAGCCAAAGTACACGGAGTACTGGCTCTTCGCGAAAATTGTGGACCAGAAGAATCGGCATTCTGTTTCACCAGCAAGAACGATGAAAACCCTTGCAGATTTTTCCAAGCGTAAAGATCATAGCCATTAATCGTTCCGATGAGAGATTTTTCTCCAGGAGAGAGGGAACTCTGTATGGCTTTAATGTCCTCAATGGACACGGAACCATTCTCCATCTGAATGGTGTCAATGAATCTGGTTCCAAGAGTATCGTGAGCATTTGCAGGCGTTGCAAAACTAAAGAAAGAAACAACAACCGCAAGTATAATCGCTAGTGATTTTTTATATAACCGTTCCATGACGCTCTCCTTTGAGTTGATGGACTAACACGTAATATTATACATTGCATATGAATTCGTCGCAATAGTTGAGGAAACGGTAATTTATGTCCGGTGCATCGTATGCACATGCCAGCACAGCATTGTTCCTCGACTAGAAACCATCTCGAAAGGAGTCTTATTCCACTCCCTCGGTTTCTTGCTGCGGCGCGAGAGAGAGACGCTGAAGAACGTTCGGGTCATCTATCATTTCCTCGACGCTGAATTCACCTCGTTGTATGGCCTCAACCATACGGGTCACAGCCTCCACAAGATTGCCATCATGTTCGATGGAACCGATCTGTTCGTCCCATTGAGCCAGATACTTGGCAGCGGTCGGACGACTCACGCCGCAGCCGTCCATGATCGCTTCGAGAGAGTGGTCTTCGTTCGAGTCCAGCCAGTCGAACACGATCTGTCTCTTGTCCGAACGGCCGACGCTGACACCTCGCGGCTTGCGTTCCTGCTTGGGCATGTACTTGTAGGCGGTCGGACGACTCACGCCGCATGCTTTCGCTACTTCCGACGCCGTGGCATCAGGATGAGCAGATACGTAGTCGCAAACAAGTTTCTCTTTTGTTGAGCGGCCATTCTTATTCCGGTTTTCATCCCATACCGTTCCCAAACGTCTTTGGTGAACGTCACGAACAGCACGAGCCATTTCAAGGTGTAGGTCTTGTTTTCTGTGGTTTCGGCGGTTGGGTGTGAGTTTGATGCCGGTGAGGTAGCTGATGGCGTCGCGGGTGAAGGTGGCGTACTTGTCCTCGTAGGCTTTAAGGGCGGCTTTCACGTCGTCCTCGGTGAACCGGTTGTCTTCGGGGCTGATGGAGTCGAAGAGCGGTATCAGACCGTAGGCGTCGCGTTCGAGTTCGTCTCGGCCGATGTCGCATTTGACGGCGTAGACGGCCAAAGCCATGATGCAGAAGTACCGGTGGCCGACGTTGGAGTCGGTCTGGATCTTTTTGAGCCACCAGTCGTACAGGCCGCGGTTGACGTGCCAGGTCTTGGCGACCTCGCCCTTCTCGATGCGTCTCTTGTACCATTCGGGCCATAGTTCGCGCGCCCGTTCGAGGGTCACGTGGTCGTCGCTGAGTTCGATCAGGTGGCCCACGTCGGCGCGTTCCTCGTCGTTGAGGAAGTCGGACAGGTCTTCGATGGTGACGGGCGAGCCGCATCGGTAGGCGCGTACGGGGTAACCTTTGCCGAGTTTGCTGCGGCCTCCCACGAGGCGGAATCCCTGGTTGACGCTCTGGTATTGGGGCTGGTCGATCCTGCTCGTGTAGGGGTTCCAGATGTGCCGGGTGAGGTGCCGTTTGAACAGGTTCAGGGCGGCGGCGTTGCGCGGGTACATCGGCTGTGGCTTCTCGAACTGGTAGTACAGGTGGACGCCGTGGCCGCTGAGGACGATGAACGTGGGGCACGGGATGATGTGATGGGTGGCCTGGTGCAGCAGGCCGGAGAGTTTCGGCTGGTCGAGGTCGAACGCCATCGCGTAGAGCGTATACGCGTGGGCGAGGTCTCGTTTCGACCCGAAGTATCCGATCGGGGCCATCAACGCGAACACCGGCTCGTCCCGGGTGAACCGGTCCAGGGCATGCAGATCGTCCGTGACCGTCCACTGGCGTGCACCCTTCCCGCTGTCCTGCGACGGCACCTCCAGGACGATGCCGTTGGGCCGACGCTGGTCAGCGGGCAGTGACCGGTAGAACTCCAGACGCTCGTCCCGGGTCAGACCGTCCAGCTCAGAACGGCGCAGCTCGAAGGACCCCTCGGGAAAAAGCTCACGATAGAAGTCGACAGGAGAAAGTTCCGGATAGGAGGACGACAGGACCTGCCGGGTCTGGAGGTAGAAGTCGGGGGTGTTGGACTCTCTCAAAATACCTCCTTATTGAGAATCGGAAGGGTGCCGGAGGAGCTTGGTTTCGGAGTGGCTTACGCCTACTACGGGGCTATCTTATCAATATGTGTAAATTTACAAAACTACTTGAATGTCGCACGGCTGGCGATGCGGCGTTCATGGTCGCTTATTGAGAATCGGAAG
>NZ_RZNZ01000024.1 GCF_008698145.1 Bifidobacterium vespertilionis | reverse complement strand
TACGACAAGCCCAGTGAAAGGATCCTCGCGCTCATCAACGCCTCATGATATGATCGCGTCATCGCGAAGACCACCGTTCGAGGTGGCAAATCACTCAGGTGTTGCAACCACCACTAAAATCCGCCAAATACTGCAGATTGGAAACCCGATTTCGCCTCCAAAACGCAGATTTCTTCCAACCTGCGAAAAACAGGGCGCAGGTTGGAAATGGGCGGGATAGGCGGGAAAGAGTGGCGTTCCGTGTCAGTTCTGCAGCGTGCGAACCACCTTGCGCTCGTCGTACAGCGCGAACACCACGCCGCCGATCCCGCACAGCACGGCCGCGCAGATGGCCGCGATCCGGTAGCCGGCGCCGGACGACACGCCGATCGTCGACACGCCGGTGAACAGCAGCATCGCCACCGACTGGCCCATCTTCATGGCGAAGGTGCGGGCCGCATAGAACATGCCCTGACGATCCTGACCGGTGGTCCTCGAGCTGGCATCGGCGATGTTCGCCACGATCGCCTGCGGGAGGATGCCGAACGCGGCCATCGGCACCGCTGCGGCGATGGCCAGAATCACGCCCTGCGCCATGGCCGGGATGGCGGCGAGCGCGCCGGAGCCCAGAGCGGCGGCATAGGCGAACGCGCAGGTGAAGATCACGAACGCCACCAGCAGCGGGCGCTTCTTGCCCACGCGGCCGGCGAGCAGGTTCACCGGCACGTAGAACAGCACGGAGACGCCGGTCATGAGCACGAAGTACACGGTGGTGGTGGCCTCGGGCAGTTTGAGCAGACTGGTCACGAAGAACGGCAGGCCGGTCTGGAAGGTGGTGACGGCCACCCAGTAGACCACGTCGGAGCAGACGAACTTGCGGAACTCGCCGTCACGGAAGGTCTGCTTCAGGGATTCGACCGTGGACTCGCTGGTGGGTTGCGATTTGACGTATGTGCGCTCGTCGATGGCGATGACCGGCACGAGCATGCACGCCAGGGCCACCGCGGCCATGATCGTGAACGTGACGCGGATGGCGTTCACACGGCCCAGCGCCGGCACGAATCCGCCCCACACCACGGGCGCCACGTACGCGACGGCCGTGCCCACCACCCAGGTGAAGGAGATCGCGGTGGAGATGTTGAGCTGCTGCTTGGAATCGTGGCCCAGTTCGGCGATCAGCGCGTTGTACGGCGTGCAGTAGAACGTGAGCGCGATGTAGTAGCCGATCACCGTCACGAACAGCACGGCCGCGTTGACCCAGCTGGTGCCGTCGATCGGGCTCCAGAACACGAGCACGGTGATGGCGGCCAGCGGCAGGGCGGAGAACTTGAGGAACGGGATGCGCCGGCCGGCCTTGGCCGTGGACCGATCGGACAGCGATGCGACCGCCGGGTCCACGAAGGCGTCGAAGAATCGGGCGAAGGCCGTGATGCCGCCCACCACGGTCACCACGCCCAGCACCACCAAACCCTGCGGCACGAACACGGTCTGCCCCTGCGCGATGGTCTCCTGATCGGGCTGGTAGAAGTACACGAGCCAGTTGGAGATGATGCCGGAGAGCAGCGCCCATCCGAACTGGCCGGTGGCGAAGGCCCACACCTTGCCGGTGGGCAGATCCCGGACCGCGCGGCCGGGTTGCGATTCGCCGGGTTGCGATTCGTCCGTGCCTGTGCCGATGCCGCTTGTGCCGATGCCGCTTGTACTCCTGTTCATGGCGGGCCTCCTCACGTTCGCATGGTCGTCCTTGACGCTGGGCTTGGCGCTGGGCCCCATCCTAACATCGGATTTGCTCATTTTGCGCACCGCCCCGCACACAATGAGCAGATCCGATGGCTAAGAGCCAAAAATCGGCCGCAGGACAATGAATCCGCTCATTTTGGGAGTCCGCGCCGCCAGAATGAGCAGATTCGATGGCCGACGCCCCCCCAATCAGTCCCAACCAGCCCGCAGCACATCCGATTTGCTCATTCCGCGCTCCAAGTTCTCCAGAATGAGCAGATCCGATGGCCTGCATCCCGATTTTGCGTCCAACGCAATAGATTTGCTCATCCTGGGCACACGGTCGGCACACGCGGTCAACGCACGCATCCGATCCGCTCACTTTGCGATCCCCGCCACGCGCCCGCCGCATACAATGGCCGCATGAGCGATTTGGGCCAACGAATGCCGCATGTCACCGCATTTCCGCATGCGCTGGGCTGCGGGATCATTCTGTGCACCGCCGAGCCGATGGACAGCCGGCTGCGCGCGCAGATCGAAGCGCTCATTGGGCGGTACGATCATGCCCTGTCCCGATTCCGCGACGATTCGCTGGTGGCCGCCATGGCCCGCGCGCCGCGTGGGGGCACCTTCGAGTTCCCCGATTGGGCGGCCGGTCTGTTCGATCTGTACGATCGCCTGTTCGCTGCGACCGGTGGGGCCATCGACCCCTGCGTGGGCGGGGAGTTGGAGCGCCTGGGGTATGCGGCCACGCTCGGCCGGGCGTTCCGAGGCGAGCCCGAGCCTGGACCCAAGCCCGAACCCAAGCCCGATCGTGCCGCTGCGCCCAGCCACCCGCATGCCCGTTCGCAAGGCCGGGGACAGGATGGGCACAACGTGGGCACAACGTGGGCACAACGTCACCAGCCTCACGAACCATCACCTGAGCCGCCCCGCCCCTCGCCGTCCGCATCCTGGCAGCTCTCATCCCGTCAATCGCCTCAGACGCCCCGCATCCCCCGGCCGCTCTCCTGGGACGATCTGGCACGCGAGGCCGCGCATCGGCCCGTGTGGGGACGCGATGTGCGCCGGACAGGCCACGCCACGCTGGTCACCGATCAGCCGGTCCGTCTGGATTTCGGCGCCTGCGGCAAGGGATATCTGGTCGATCTCATCGCCGGCATGCTCATGGAGGAAACCAGCGGCTTTCTGATCGACGCGGGCGGCGATCTGCGCATCCGCACGGACACGGACGGACACGCGGACACGGCGGAACCGATCACGATCGGCATGGAGGATCCGGCCGATCCGACCCGGGCGGTGGGCGTGGCTCATGTGGCGGACGGATCGTTCTGCGCGAGCGCGCCCAGCCGCCGGCATTGGCGGATCGACGGCCCCGACGGGCGGCCGATCGACGTCCATCATCTCGTCAACGCGCTGGACGGCCAACCCGCACGCGATGTGGCGGCCACATGGGCGTTCGTGGCGGGACCGGCCAACGTGCATAAAACCGTCAAAACCGCCGAGCCGCATCCGACCGCAGCTGCCGATGGACTGGCCACCGCGCTGTTCGTCGCCAACCCCTCGGCCCTGCGCGCCTCGTTCGCTTACGATTGCGCCATATTGAACGCTGGCCGCACGGCCCGAATCTCCCCCGGCTTCCCCGGCGGATTCCTCACCAGCTGAGCCACGTCACCAGCTGACGTCCAGCTCCGTCGCCGCGAACGAATCGCACGCCTCATGCGGATTGCGCGCGCTGGGGATGGCGACCAGACGATCGTATTGGGTGAGCTCCCACGCCAGCACCGCGCGCTGATACGAGCATCCCAGCCGCGTCCCGGCTTCCCGGAACCGATCGTATGCGCGGGCGTCCACCGGGTCGAGAAAGCCGCCGAGCGGACTGAACGCCACGAATGCGAGCCCCAGTTCGCGGCACCGATCCATCGTGCCCTCCGTGTCCGGATGCGACGGCGAGAACTGGTTCTGCACCGCCACGAGCGCATCGCCCAGAATCCCGCGCGCCGCGTCGATCTGCGCCACGCTCACGCGCGAGATGCCCACATACCGCACAATGCCCTGATCCACCAGCGTGCGGAACGCGCCCATCTGATCGGCGTACGGCACCGCCGGATCCGAACCGTGCGAATACAGCAGATCGATCGGATCATCGCCCAATCCCAATCGCCGCGCGGACTGCCGGGCATCGCGCGCGATCGTGGACGGACGGCCGTCGGGCGCCCACCCGTACCGGCTGCCGGGCGCCGAATACACCGGCCGTTCGAGCGGACCGCCGCCCTCCTCCGGTAGCGTCACGGTCCCGTCCGCATCCAGCGTGCGCAGGAATCCGGTTTTGGTGGCCACGAGCACCTGATCGCGCCACCCGTCCCACGTGGCCAGGGCCTCCGCTGTCAGCCGCTCCCCGTAGCCAAAGTCCTCCGGCGCTCCGAACGGCGGCCGTGAGGGCAAGTAATACGACCACGCGGTGTCCAGATAGCGCACGCCGGCGTCGAGCGCGGCATGCAGGGCGTCGATGGCCGCGTCCCGCCCCTCGCCGGGCCGATCGCCGCCAGCCCGATCGCCGCCAGGCCTCCCCTCGATCGCCAACGCCATTGTGCCGGTGCCGATGCGCGGTATGCGCTTGCCGGCCAGTTCGATCGTGTCCATGCCAACGCCCATGCCAGTCCTCCCCACGAAAGCAAACAAGGGTCGCCGAAGGAACCGCGCCCTGTGAGGTGGTGCGCCCCTTCATTGACCCTTGGTGTAGTGCAATGTTCGATTATTGGTTGCGACTACGGAACCTTGAAGTTCAAGAGATCGGACGGTCCATGACGACAAGCCGCCCGCAACCCGATTCCTTTCGGCGGCATTACCCGCATCAAGTTCACGGTCGAAGCCGAAGCTTCCTCTCAGCCCTGTCGAGCTCCCGTTTGGTTGCGTTTCCATTGTGCCGGCCGCCATGGACCGGAGGGCGGCACTCCGAGCGCAGGTCGTCATCCTGAGCGAGCGCAGCATAGGTCGTTGCTTCCGTCATCCTGAGCGAGCGCAGCATAGGTCGTTGCTTCCGTCATCCTGAGCGGAGCCCGGTAGGGCGGAGTCGAAGGATCCCTAATTTGTGTACAAAGCCAAGGATCCTTCGACTTCGCCCTTCGGTGTCCGGCTGCGCCGGACCGTCGCCGCCTTGGCGACGGCTCGACCGCATTTGCGGTCGGCCTGCGGCCGCGGTTTCATTTGCTCACTGTCGTTCGCTTCACGGCTCCCCTCGCCTACGGACAGCCCACCGGGCTGTCCGCTTAACGGCTCAGTGCTCAAGATGGCGACAGGAGTGCCGCCTGCGGCGTCCCACCCACAAACTGGGCAAATCGGGACACTGGATTCGCAAACTGGGCAGATCCGGTCTTCTGCGACCGGTTTTCGGCCTCCAGACGGCAGGATCCGCCCAGTTTGCGCGGCGAAAGGCCCGATCTGCCCAGTTTGCGCGGCAAGCGGGCGAGAACTGGGCAGATCGGGCGCATACCGGGCGCCAACCGGGCAGATCGAGCCGGTTCCGGGATCCGGCGTGACCCGGCGTGTGACCGGGAGAGTGACACGGCGTGCGGTGTGACCGGGTGCGTGACACGGTGTGGGCACGCCCGGCCACAGGGTGCCGGAATCGTTGGAATAAAGCCATTTTGAAATCCCCGTGACCGGGAATGGGCACGCCATGTCACACGCCCGGTCACAACGCACACCCTGTCACACGCGCCCGGTCACACGCCGGTCCACCTTCCGGAGAAAGGTGTGATCCCGAGCGGAAGCCGAAGGACGCAGTGGAGGATCCCTAATATGGGCGAAAAGCCAAGGATCCTTCGACTCCGCCCTGCGGTGCCCGGCTACGCCGGACCGTCGCCGCCTTAGCGGCGGCTCGACAGCATTTGCGGTCGGCCTGCGGCCGCGGTTTCATTTGCTCACTGTCGTTCGCCCTCGCCTGCGAACGCCGCCGGCGTTCGCTTCACGGCTCGGCCTGCCTACGGACAGCCCACCGGGCTGTCCGCTTAACGGCTCAGTGCTCAGGATGACAGGGGGTGCGCTACGTGCTCGCTCAGGATGACGAAAAACTAATCGCGAGCGCAGCGAGCCGATTGACGCGTGCGGCCCCAAGGCGCGGCAGGCGAAGGCGTACAACGGTACGTCGAGCCTGCCGTAACGCAGGGGACGCTCCGTCAATCGGCGAGCGCGAACTGGCTGTTGTACAGGTCGGCGTAAAACCCGCCCGCTGCCAGCAGCTCCTCATGCGTGCCGCGCTCGATCACGTCGCCGTGGTTCATGACCAGGATCATGTCCGCATCCCGGATGGTGGACAGACGGTGCGCGATCACGAAGGAGGTGCGGCCCACGGTCAGCGCATCCATGGCCTTCTGGATGAGCTCCTCGGTGCGTGTGTCCACGGAGCTGGTGGCCTCGTCGAGGATCAGGATGGGGGCGTCCTGGACCATCGCGCGGGCGATGGTGAGCAGCTGCCGCTGGCCGGCGGACAGGGTGGTGTTGTCGTCGAGGATGGTGTCGTAGCCGTCGGGCAGCGATCGGATGTAGCGATCGAGGCCCACGGCCTTGCAGGCGGCCACGATCTGTTCGTCCGTCACGTCCTTGCGGGCGTAGGCGATGTTCTCGCGCACGGTGCCGCGGAACACCCAGGTGTCCTGCAGGACCATGGAGAACTGATCGTGTACGTTCCATCGCGGCACGGAATGGGTGTCCACGCCGTCGATGGTGATCGATCCGCCGGAGATCTCGTAGAAGCGCATGAGCAGGTTGACCATGGTGGTCTTGCCGGCACCCGTGGGCCCGACGATCGCCACCTTCTGCCCGGCCTTCACGGAGGCGGAAAAGTCGTGGATGATCGGCTTGTCCGCCTCGTATCCGAAGCGCACATGGCTGAACTCCACATCGCCGCGGACCGGCTTGGCATTCCCATTCGCGTCGTGTCCCAGCAGGGCGGGCTTGTCCGACTCGTCGGCCATCTCGGGCTCCTCGAAGAAGCCGAACACGCGCTCGGAGGCAGCCGCGCAGCGCTGCAGGTTCTGGAACGCCTGCGCGAACTGGGAGAGCGGCTGGGTGAACAGGCGGATGTACATCATGAACGCCACGATCACGCCGAATTCGATCTGCCCGTCCATGGCGAGCGCGGCGCCCACCACGCACACCACCACATAGCCGAGGTTGCCCACGAACATCATGAGCGGCATCATCAGGCCGGAGAGGAACTGGCTCTTCCAGCCGGAGCTGTACAGGTCGTCGTTGTACCGCTCGAAACGGCGGATCGAATCGGCCTCGCCGTTGTACGCCTTGACGATGAGGTGGCCGGAGTACATCTCCTCCACATGCCCGTTGACGTCGCCCAGCGCCATCTGCTGCCGGACGAAGTATTGCTGGGACGCCTTCATGATCACACCCATGAGGACCAGGCCGAGCAGGCTCGCGCCGATCGCGCACAGCGTCATGATCACGTTGTTGTGGAACATCATGACCAACGCGCCCACGAACAGCGTCACCGAGGTGATGAGAGAGCCGAGCGACTGGCCCAGCGTCTGGCCGATCGCGTCCACATCGTTGGTGATGCGGCTGAGCACATCGCCGTAGCTCACCTTGTCGAAATAGCTCAACGGCAGCTTGTTGATCTTCTTCGAGATCGATTCTCGCAGCCGCTGCGCCGTGCGCTGCGTGACGCTGGCCATGAGCCAGCTCTGCAGATAGCCCAGCAGCGCGTATCCCGCGTAGAGCGCGACCAACGTGAAACCGATGCGCCCGATCGCGTCGAAGTCCATCGTCCCCATGACCGGCTTGCCGTCCACGAGCGAGGGCAGGCCACGGACGATCTCGTTGGTCATATCCTTGAGCTTGTCCGGCCCGATGATCTGGAAGACCGTGCCGACCGCGCCCAGCACGAGCGCGATCACGATCACGGGGATGTAATTGCGGCAGTACCGCACGAGCTTGCCCATCACGGCGCCGAAGTCCTGCGGCTTTTCGGCCACGGCACCGGCTCCTGCGCGTGCGCCGCCCTGCGGTCCGCGTCCCATAGGTCCTGGCATTTCACAAGTCCTTTCTTTTCTGGCTTTTCCGGCCCGGCGCTACGCCGTCAGTTCCGTCCTGCTCAGCTGCGATTCGGCGATCTGCCGGTACACCTCGCAGCTTTCCAGCAGCTCCCGGTGCGTGCCCTCGCCCACCACGCGGCCATCGTCGAGCACCACGATCAGATCGGCGTTCATGATCGTGCCGATGCGCTGGGCCACGATCAGCTTGGTCGAGCCCTTGGCATGCACGGCGAGCGCATCGCGCACCTCGCGATCGGTCTTGAAATCGAGCGCGCTGAACGAATCGTCGAACACCAGGATCTCCGGGTTGCGATACACGGCCCGCGCGATCGACAGGCGCTGCTTCTGCCCGCCGGAGACGTTGGAGCCGCCCTGCGCGATCGGCGAGTCGAAGCCTTCGTCCATACGCTCCACGAATTCGGTGGCCTGGGCCACATCGGCGGCCTTGCGCACCGCGTCCGGATCCGGGTCCCGCCTGTCGCCGTACGACACGTTGCCGGCCACCGTGCCCTTGAACAGCACGGATTTCTGCGGCACGTAGCCGATCCGGTCGCGCAGCGCCGTCAGATCCCAGTCGCGCACGTCCACGCCGTCCACGAGCACCTGGCCGCCGGTGGCGTCGTACAGGCGCGGGACCAGATTGACGAGACTCGATTTGCCGGAGCCGGTGGAGCCGATGAACGCGACGGTCTGGCCGGGGCGGGCCGTGAAGCTCACGCCCTCAAGCGCGTTCTCGCGCGAATCGGGGTAGGCGAAGCTCACGTTGCGGAATTCCACGGTTCCGGCGGGGGCGGGCGTTGCCGTCGCCTCCACGGTTCCGGCGGACACAGCCCCGGCGGCGTTTCCCGTGAAACCATCGGCGAGGCCGCCTGTGAAACCACCCTCCGCACGGCTCTTCACCATCGGCTCGGTGTTCAGCACCTCCATCACGCGCTGGGCGGACACGTCGGCGCGCGGCCAGAGCACGAACACCATGCTCATGAGCAGGAAGCTCATGATCACCTGCACCGAGTAGCTGGAGAACACGATCATGTTGGAGAACACGGTGAGCTTGTCCATGAGACCGGCCGCGTCGATCAGATACGCGCCGATCCAGTAGACCGCGAGCATGAGCCCGTTCATCACGGAGTTCATGAGCGGCATCATCACGGCCATCGCGCGATTGGTGAACAGCTGCGTGTCCGTGAGCTCCTTGTTGGCGGCCGTGAACTTGGCCTCCTGATAGTCCTCGGCGTTGTACGCGCGCACCACCCTCAGGCCGGTGAGGTTCTCGCGCGCCACGAGGTTGATGTTGTCGGTCAGGCGCTGCATGGCCCTGAATTTGGGCATGACCATCGCCATGAGGATCGCGATCGTGGCGAGCAGCACGGCGGTGGCCACGCCGGTGGCGACGGTCCACTCCATGCCCTTGCCCGCGATCTTCGCCACGGCCCACACGGCCATGATGGGCGATCGGACGATCAGCTGCAGGCCCATGGTGATGAACATCTGGATCTGCGTGATGTCGTTGGTGGATCGCGTGATGAGGCTGGCGGTGGAGAAGCGGCCCATCTCCGCCGGCCCGAAGGACTCCACCCGCGCGAATTCGAGCGATCGCAGGCGCTGGCCGAAGGAAGCGGCCACGCGCGCCGAGATGAAGCCGGTCACCACCGCGCAGGCGGTCGATCCGAGTGCGACGAGCAGCATCTTGCCGCCGGCGATCCAGATGTCAGACATGGCGCTGCCGGGCGTCTCCACCAGCGTGGTGATCTCGGACATGTAGTCGGGCAGCTTGAGATCAAGCCAGACCTGCCCGACGATCGTGACCAGCGCGATGAGCATCTGGCCGATCTCCGCTTTGGAGAGGTATTTCATGATGCGAAGCACGGTACCTCCATTAATTAGTTCCCTGTATTGAATTACTTACAGTGTAAGATAATAGACGCAAACCTTCGGATTTCCTGAGAGCGAACGATCAGATCCTCGGCCAGCTGTCGGTTCCGACGGCCATCACACCCGTCCCGCCCGCGCGTCCCGCCGCTCCGCGAACGCCTCGCGGACTTCCTCGGGCGTGGGACGCGGCTTGCCCGGATGGCAGATCGTCATGTACGTGGTGAACTCCTCCACCAGATCCACGAACTCGCGCGTGCGACGCTCACCCATCTGCGCGAAGATCCAGCACATCGCATCGCGCATCTCGGCCATATCCGCCCGGGCCCGCTCACGCCCCGCGTCCGTAAGGCTCACACATACCACGCGACGATCGTCCGGATCCACATCGCGCGTGATCAGCCCCTTCTTCTCCAGCGCCGCCAGCACGGTGGACACGCGGCCGGACGTGGCGCCCATCGACGCGGCCATCTGCGACGGCGTCAGCGTGCCCCTGCGCAGCAGCTCGTGCAGCACGAACGGCTCGCCATGCGCCCCGCGCACCATCTCGCTCTGCATCTTCGACCGATTGCCCCTCATGCAGCCGAACAGCGCATCCACAGCCTCCTGCTCGTACCCCATACGTTCACTCCTTTCATCCAATAATGACCACCATAATATCTCTTACCCGGAGATATTTTGCCCGCGATAATGCCGACACCGTCATCCTGAGCACTGAGCCGTTAAGCGGACAGCCCGGTGGGCTGTCCGTAGGCGAAGGGAGCCGCCGCCAAGGCGGCGACGGTCCGGCGCAGCCGGACACAGCGCAGCCGGAGTCGAAGGATCCTTAATATTACGCACATAGCCATAGCGCAGACGGTTAAGGATCCTTCGACTCCGCCCTGACGGGCTCCGCTCAGGACGACCGCGTGTCACCCACACGGGCCGACCGCGGGGCCACCCGCCGCGCCGCACACCCCACCCCGCCCGCCGCGCACGAAAAAGGCGCCGCACCCGGATTGCTCCGAACGCGGCGCCCCTGCTAGGAAAGGGAAGGGTACGTTTCGGTTCCCCAACCTTTCGATCGGCCTGCGGGCGCGAAGGTCACGCGGACATCACGCCTTGTAGCCGAAGTTCGGAATCGCCGACCAGCGGTCGCGCAGGAAGTGCGCGGCCAGCTTGGGCTGGCGGTCGCGCGTAAGGATGCCCTTGCGGTTGCCCTCCACGCGCATGGTGCCCTGAATGGTCACGAAGTCGGCGAAGTTCCACAGCTGCTCGCCGATGAACCACGGGCGCTTGTCGATCTCCGCGTTGATGCGGGCGTAGTAGTCGCGCTGGTACTCCTCGCTCCACATCTTGCCGTGGGTTCCGTGCACGCCCTCCATGGTGTCCGCGCCGTACTCGGTGAACATCACGGGCTTGCCGATCTTCTCCCACCAGTCGAGCTCAACGTTCAGCGCGTAGCAGGCGGCGTCCAGATCGCCGGACAGGTTGTACCAGCCGTAGTAGCGGTTGATGCACACCACGTCCATGGTACGGGTGACCAGATCCTTGGTGTAATCGTTCTGGCAGCACACGATCGTGACCGGGCGGTTCTGCGGGTCCACCTCGTGGGCCAGCTCGTACAGCGGGGTGAAGTACTTGAGCGCGCTCTCGGACTTCTCGCCGCCCTGGTCGTACCACGGCTCGTTGGCGAGCGACCACATGACCACGCTCGGGTGGTTCTTGTCGCGCGCGATCATGTCGCGGATCACCTGCTGGTGGTGCTCGAACAGCGGCTTGTTGGTGTACTGCGGCCAGCTCATGCCCACGGCCGGGGTCTCGTCAATGATCACGATGCCCTCGCGGTCGCACAGATCGTACATGTTCTCCGCATACGGGTAGTGCGAGGTGCGGAAGGAGTTGGCATTGAGCCAGTGGATCAGCGAGACGTCCTTGACGTTGAGCAGCTGGTCGGTGCCGCGGCCGTGGAAATAGCTGTCCTCGTGCTTGCCGAAGCCCTTGAAGTAGAAGGGCTTGCCGTTGATGAGGAACTTGCGGTCCTTCACCTCGACCGTGCGGATGCCGAAGGTCTGGTCGTACTGGTCGCCGTCCGCCGCGGAGCCGTCCGCACCGGCGAGCGTGACGTGCGCGGTGTACAGGTAGGCGGCGCCCGGGTTCCACAGGTGCGCGGCGGGCAGATCGATCTCGCCCTTGGCACCGGTGGCCTGGGCCACGGGGTTGCCGAACGCGTCCTGGATCTCCACCTTCACGGCGGCCGGATCGGCATCGCCTCCCAGCGTGACATCGTAGCCGATGGTCGCCGGGCCGGTCTCGCCCTCGCCCAACCCCTCGGTGACGGACTTGGTGGTCACGGCCACGTCGGCGATGTAGGCGAGCGGGGTGGTGTACAGCTCCACATGGCGGTTGAGGCCCGCGAAGTTGAAGAAGTCGAAGTTCGGACGGTTCTGCGGCTTGGCGTAGCGCTTGCCGGCCTCCACGGACGGGATGCCCGCGTTGTCCGATCCGAAGAACGCCACGTTGCCCTCGTTGCCGATGGGCAGCGTGGACTGGTTGATGCGGTTGTCGATGGCCACGGTGAGCAGGTTCTCGCCGGGCTTGACCTTGCCGGTCACATCGAATTCGAACGGCAGGAAGCCGCCCTTGTGGCTGCCGAGCTTCTCGCCGTTCAGGTACACGTCCGCCGCATGGGTGGCGGCGTCGAAGCGCAGGACCACGCGCTGGCCCGCGATCACGCGGCCGGGCAGGTCGAAGGTGCGCTGGTAGACCACCCAGCCGTACACGCCGTACAGGTCGGTGATGTCATTCTGATCGTTGTACGATCCGGGGACCGCCATCGGGATCGGCTCGGGCAGTGCGGCGCCCGTCCACTCCGACGGATAATCGGTCTCGCCCGCGGTCCGGAAGTCCCAAACGCCGTCCAGGCTGAACACCAGGCGCGCGTCGTTCGTCTGAGGGTAAAGCATCTGTGTTGTCCTCCATCTATCTCCGACTGCTTTGTCTCGTATCTCCAATCATACACGCACTTTTGATCACCTTTGAACATTTTTCATCAAAAAGGGTCAAAATTTCGAGGAATTTTTCCGCTCACCCGCCGAATGCCCATCGAACCCCATCGAACACCCCAATCCGCGGCCGCAACCCGCCACAAAAAAACAGGCCGGGCGGACCGATCCGGCCGATTCACAGCACAATCGAGTCGCAAATCAGCCCAAAAACGACCCAAAAGTGCTGCGAATCGCCGATTTCGGTCCGCCCGGCCCGTAATTCACGCAGCCAAGCCACCCAGCGCGACCAAAGCGCCCGGCGCCCGCCACGCCACACAGCGCAAGCCAAAGCGCCCGGCGTACGCAAAAGCACGCGCCGGACGCACCCCGCTTATCGCGCTGCCCGGCGACGCTCCCTCAGCAGGCAGTACCCGCCGAACACCGCCAGCCACACCAGACCCGCGACGGCCGATCCGCGCGTGTCGTCCGCCAGGAACAGCGTGGCGTAGATGAACGCGAAGAACGCCACGGCCAGCGTGTTGGTCACCTTCCACGCCGGCATCACGAAGCCGTCCGGCAGGAAGTCGGCCGACCGGCGGTAGCGACGGTGGGCCAGCATGGTGAGGATGTAGATGAAGATGAACACCGCGGAGGACGCCGAGGCGAACAGCACGAACACGCTGGAGACCTTCGGGAAGGCGTTGATGATCGGCGAGAGGATGATCAGACCCGCGGAGATGAGGATCGCGCGCGCCGGCACCTTGCGATCGGACACGGTGGCGATGCGGTTCACGCGCGGGTTGGACGATTCGCCAGCCAGCTGGAACAGATGGCGTCCGGCCGAGTACAGCAGCGAGTTGAGCGCGGAGGACGCGGCCGTGATCACCACGAAGAACACCAGCGCGCTGGCCCAGTTCAGGCCCGCGTACTGGAACACCATGATGAACGGGGAGGCGAAGGAGCCGTCGGCGTTCGGCTGGAACGTGCGCCACGGCACGATGAGCATGATCGCCAGCAGCGCGCCCACGTAGAAGATGAGCACGCGCACGATGATCTCGTTGATCGCCTTGGGCAGCACCTGGCGCGGATTCTCCGTCTCGGAGACCGTCACGCCCACGAACTCGATCATCTGGTAGGCGAAGAACACCATCTGGAAGCTCATGAGCAGGGCCATCCAGCCGTTGGGCGCGATCGCGAAGCCGTCGGTCAGATTGGCCAGACCCGCCTGACCGGCCGGACCGGCATGATCCATGCCCTGGATCGTCACGGAGGGGTAGCGGTAGCCGATCACCACCATGACCACGGCGGTCACGATCATCGCCACGATCAGCGTGATCTTGATCATGGAGAACCAGAACTCCACCTCGCCGAACACCTTCACGGCGATGAGGTTGATCGATGTGAGCGCCACCAGGAAGCACAGCTCGATCAGCCACTTCCATGCGGTCAGATCGATGCCGAACGTGTCGAAGAAGGTCACGAAGTAGGTGGACACGGCGGTGATCTCGGTCATGCCGAGCAGCACGAGCGCCAGCCAGTAGGTCCACCCCGCGAAATGCCCCCAGCCCTTGCCGAGGTACTTGGTGATGAAGTTGATGAACGTGTGCTGGCTGGGATCCTTGTACATGAGCTCGCCGATCGCGCGCATGAGCAGGAACATGATCGCGCCCACCACGATGTACACGAACACGATGGACGGGCCGGTCAGGCTGATCGACTTGCCCGATCCGAGGAACAGGCCGGTGCCGATCGTGCCGCCGATCGCGATGAACTGCACATGCCGGTTGTTGAGGCCGCGGGCCATCTGGTTGGTTTCGTCGAGCGCGTCCACGCTTTGGATTTGGGACTGTGATGCTTGCGTTTTGGACATAATGCGCCATTGTATGGCACGTTGCCCGATCATTCCACCGATTTGAGCGAACTGACCGGATCGATGCGGGCGAGCACCGGATTGGTGAGCAGCTGCACCACCAGCGCGAAGCCCAGCGTGGCCGCGGCGGCGATCGCATAGCTGGCCGGCCGGACCTGCACCTCGAAGTACAGCCCGGACATGTTGATGGCCGCGGTGAGCAGCCCGCCCACGAAGCGACCCAGCGGCAGCCCCACGGCGATGCCCATGAGCGTGAGGATCGTCATCTCCTTGTTGACGTACAGGTGGACCTCGCGGTCGAAGAAGCCGAGCACCTTGAGCGTGGCCATCTCGCGCACCCGTTCGGACACGTTGGTGTTGGCCAGCGTGAACAGCACCACGAGCGCCAGCAGGCCGGCGAGCAGGGTGATCAGCGCCACCACGGCGGCCATGAGGTCGAACTGGAAGTTGCGTTCCAGCTCGTCGCAGCTGATCGCCCTGAGCACATTCGGATCCTGCCCAAGCGCCTTGACGTAGTCGATCCGGGCATCGGCGTCGCCGTCCAACCGGGCGAACACGGCGTTGAGCGTGAACGGGGAGGCGGCCCCGGACGATCCGCCGGAATCCGATGTCCCGCCGACCGTGAACAGGCTGCGGTACAGCGATTCGGCCATGTACACGTTCGATCCGATCAGATTGCGCGTCACGGCGGCCACCGTGGCCTGCGCGCGCCGGCCCTGCCCGTCGGCCAGGGTGACCGTCTGGCCGTCGCGGATGCCGAGCGCGCTGGCCACCGACTGCTCCACAATCACGCCGCCGGAACCGGAGCCATCGGAACCACCATCGGAGACGCCTCCGGAACCGCCGGCCTCCAGCCCGACCTCGCCATGATCGCCCTCCACGCGGTTGAGCGCCACCATGTCGCCCAGACGCGCCGCATCGCCGTCCGGAACCGCGATGAGCTGGATCGTCCCGCTGCCGCCGGCCTCGTTGGTGATCTCGCCGCTTTCGAGCCTCACGCCCAGCGTCTCGGCGGCCCGCCCGTCGTCCGCAACGCGCTGGCGCATCGCGTCGGCCTTGTCGTCCGGGGCGACCACGAGCGCATCGTATTGGTAGAGCCCCTCGTACTGCCGCGGCCCCAGCGTGTCCACCGTGTCGTTGATCGCGAGCCCGCACACGATCAGCGCCGTGCACCCGGCCACGCCCAGCACGGTCATGACCAGCCGCGACTTGAAGCGGAAGATGTTGCGCGCGGCCACCTTGTTGAGGAAGCTCAGACGCCTCCACACCGGGCGGATGCGCTCCAGCAGGATACGCGCGCCGGCCCTGGGCGCCTTGGGCCGCATGAGCGCGGCCGGTGTCTGGCGCATCTCCCCCGCGCACGCCACCAGCGTGGCCGCCAGCACGCACACCACGAACAGGCCCACGCCCAGCGTACCCACCGTCCAGTCGTATTCGAGGCGCACGTCCGGGACCATGTACATCTCGTCGATCACGAGCTTCAGGAACGCGGGGATCCCCAGGAATCCCACCGCAAGGCCGATTCCGCCGCCCACCAGACACGCCAGCAGCGCGAACAGCACGTAGCGCATCGCGATCGCCGCGCCCCCGTAGCCCAGACCCGTGTAGGTGCCGATCAGCCCGCGGTCCTCCTCGACCATGCGGGTCATGGTGGTCAGGCTCATCAGCGCGGCCACGAGCAAAAACACCACGGGGAATGCGCGGCCGATCGATTCGATCGAGCTCAGGTCGGAGTCCAGCGCGTTGAATCCGCCGATGCTGCTGCGGGTCTGCACGTACCACCGCGCCTCGCCGATGTCGTCGATCCTCCCCTGCTGTTTGGCGAATTCGGCGTCGGCATCCGCGCGCTTGGAGGCGAGCTCATTGCGCGCATCGTCCAGTTTGCGCTGCCCGTCCGCCAGCTGGGTCTCGCCCTCGGACAGCTGCCGGAAGCCGTCATCCAACTGGGTCCGGCCGTCCTTGAGTTCCTTGGCCTTGTCGTCAAGCGTGGCGGATTGGCGGTCCAGCTCCTCAAGCTGGGCGGTCACGGTGGCCTGCTGCTCGTCCAGTTTCCGCTCGTTGTCCGCAAGCTCCCGCTCCTTGGCGGTCAGCTGGGTATCCTGTTCGGCCAGCGCGGCCTCCTGCTGCCCGATCGCATCCAGCTTGGCGTTGATCTGATCGCGCTGCGCGCCCAGTTGCCCGCTCACGCCGTCCAGCTGGTTCAGGATCGGATCGTACGATTCGATCTGCGCCGGATCCTGCGGCACGCTGATGCCCAGCTGCCCGAGCGCCGCGGCGATGGGCTGCCAGACGGACGGATCGATCGGCCCGGGAGCGCCGGCGAGCGCAGCCACCTGCCCGCGCAGCTGCGTCACGCCGGCCGCGGTCCGATCCACCTGATCGAGCCCATCCTGGGCCTGCCTCCTGCCGTCGGCCAGTTGCCGTTTGCCGTCCTCCAGCTGCGCGCGGGCGTCGGCGAGGGGCTTTTTGGCACCGTTGACCTGCTCGTATCCGCCGACGATCTCCTGCTGCGCGTCCTCGAGCTGCTTGCGCCCGTTGGCGATTTTCGTGCGCGCATCGGCGATCTGCGCACGGCCATCCGTAAGATCGTCCTGTTTGCCCTCCAGCTCGGTGCGGGTGTCGGACAGCGTCTTCTTGTTCTCGTCCAAAGTGGCCTGCTGATCGTTGATCTGCCGCTCGGCATCGTCGAACTGCGCGGCGGCGTCCCGTTTGGCGTCGTCGAGCTTGCGCTGGGCCTCGTCCACGAGCGACTGCCGCCGGGCGGTCTGACGATCGGTCTGCACGGAGTCCCGGATGCGATCGGCCACGGTCTTCACGGTCGCATCGTACCGCGCGGAGAACGTGTCCAGATCGGCCGCGCCGGACACCGTGAGGCTGATCGCGGTGTACACGTTGCCGGTCACGCCGTCGCCCGGCGCGAAGAACGCGTAGTCGCTGGCCGCGGTGTTGCGGAAGTTGGTGCCCGCGTAGCCGTACGGGTTGCTCAGGTCCTTGGGATCGAGGACCACGCCGGTGATGGTGAGTTCGGTGGGAAAGCTCGGGGCGGATTCGGAGGACGCATCGCCGGTGCCATCGGATGCATCGCCGTCAGCATCCTCCTCGTCATCCGCGTCCGCCGTCACGCTCAGAGTGGCGCCCACATCGAGCCCGCTGTCCTTGATGAACTTGTCCGTCACGGCCACCTCGCCGGCCTTCGATGGCATGCGGCCGCGCTCCAGACGCGGCTGGTTGAGGCCGGCCGCACCGATCTCGGTGATCGTCGCGCTTTTGTCCGATCCGTTTACGCTCACGGTCACGCTCTGCGAACGCTCCGGCTGCACGGACTCCACGCCCTCCACCGCGCGCAGGGCCGCCACGTCGTCGTCCGTGAGCCCCAGCGTGGACAGCACCTGCACGTCCGTGAGCCGCTGGGCGTCGTAGAACCGATCGGCGGCCAGGAACGTGTCCCGGCAGCCGGCGTAGATGCCGGTGAGCACGGCCACGCCGAGCAGCGAGATCATCGCGATTGACGCGAACCGTTTCCACGCGCGCAGCCACATGCGCAGCGTGTCCTTGACCATCGCCCGGTTCATGGCCGTCACCACTCGATGTCCGCGACGGGCATGGGCGCAGGGTTGTCCTCCTGCGAGATCACGCGGCCGGACTTGAAGCGGATCACGCGGTCCGCCATGGGGGCGATCGCGGAGTTATGGGTGATGATCATCACGGTCATGCCCTCGTCGCGCGCCACGTCCTGCAGCAGGCGCAGCACCTCTTTGCCGGTTTCGTAGTCGAGTGCGCCGGTGGGCTCGTCGCACAACAGCAGCTTGGGCTTCTTGGCGATCGCGCGCGCGATGGACACGCGCTGCTGCTCGCCGCCGCTCAGCTGCGCCGGGAAATTGTTGAGCCGGTCGCCAAGCCCCACCCTGTCGAGGGTTTCGGCCGGGTCGAAGTGATCGGGGCAGATCTGGCTGGCGAGTTCCACGTTCTCCAGCGCGGTGAGATTGGGCACGAGGTTGTAGAACTGGAACACGAAGCCGATGTCCTCGCGGCGGTACGCCACCAGCCCGCGTCTGGATAGCCCGGAAATATCCCGATCGCCCACGGTCACGGTCCCGGAGGTGGCGGTGTCCATGCCGCCCAGGATGTTGAGCGCGGTGGTCTTGCCGGCACCCGATTGACCCAGGATGATGGTCAGCCGCCCCCGATCCGCCGTGAAGCTGGCGTCGTCGAGCGCGCGAATGGCCGAGGAACCCGAGGGATATTCCTTGATCACATGGTTGAACTCGATGTATGCCATCATGCGCTCCTGTCTGTCTTCCTCCAGTGAACCAACACCCTGTCGGTTTCGCAACCGACAGCTGGTTTGCATAATGTGGGTTTGCGGTGCCGCCTGCGCCGTCCATCCCGAGCGCAGCGCAAGGCCGCCCTCCCCGTCATCCTGAGCACTGAGCCGTTAAGCGGGCAGCCCGGTGGGCTGCCCGTAGGCGAAGGGAGCCGCCAAGGCGGCGACGGTCCGTCGTAGACGGACACCGCAGCGCGCAGTCGAAGGATCCTTACTCAGGATGGGAAACCATCCCGCTCGCTAGAATCGGCAGCAATCAGGCCACCATATGCGAAAGGACGCCAGCCATGGCCAAGGAACTCGTCGAAAGCCGACGCACCCGCTACACCCGACAGGCCATGAGCGACGCGCTGATCGATCTGCTGCGCGAACGCCCGCTCTCCGGCATCACCGTCAAGGCGCTGTGCGAGCGCGCCGACGTGAACCGGTCCACGTTCTACGCCCACTACGACTCCATCGAGGAGCTGCTGAGGGACATCGAGGACGATGCGATGGCATGGGTCACCGGCGCGCTCGATCGCATCACGGCCCGCCCGGACCCCACCGACATCGAGGACGACATTCTGCGCATCTGCCAATACATCGCCGGCAACCGCAATCATCTGCAGGTGCTGATGAGCCAAAAGGCGGGCATCGACTTCCCTGAACGGCTGCTCGGCCTGATCTACAGCCGGCGCGCGGTGACCGACCGGATGGGCGCCGGCCGCGCCGATCCCGCGGAGGCCAGCCGCCGCACGCATTTCGTGGTCTCCGGCAGCATCGGGCTGATCCGCCACTGGATGGACACCGATCTTCAGGATTCCCCGGAAGCAGTGGCCCACACGATCTGCACCATGACCATGCCCGCCACCATGACCATGCCCGGCACAGCGCATTTGCCCACCACCCCAATCGCCGCGGATTGAGCGGTTTTGGTCGCAATCCGGGCATCCGGCCGTACAATGCTCCTGTTGCGCGGGAATCCACGCGGGCATCCCGCGGGCGTCTCGCCATCGCCAATGGAAGACGAAAGAAGAAGAACATGAGCAGCAAGCATGAAACCGACGACGTGCCCGTGCCCGCCACATTGCGCAAGTCGCTGAAGAACCGCCACATCCAGCTCATCGCGCTGGGCGGCGCGATCGGCACCGGCCTGTTCTACGGCTCCAGCGAGTCGATCTCGCTGGCCGGCCCGAGCATCCTGGTCGCCTACCTGATCGGAGGCCTGGCGATCTTCATGATCGTGCGCGCCCTGTCCGAAATGTCCGTGGAGGATCCGAAGGCCGGCGCGTTCAGCTACTACGCCACCCGCTACTGGTCCAAGCGCGCGGGCTTCATCTCCGGCTGGAACTACTGGTTCAACTACATCCTCGTGTCGATGGTGGAGCTGTCCGTGGTCGGCAAATTCGTGCAATACTGGTTCCCTGGCATTCCGATGTGGGTATCGGCCGTGTTCTTCCTGATGGTCATCACCGCGGCGAACCTGCTCGGCGTGAGCAAGTTCGGCGAATTCGAGTTCTGGTTCGCGATCATCAAGATCGTGGCCGTGATCGCCATGGTCCTCGGCGGTCTGGTGGTGCTCGTCATGGGCGTGTCCACCGTCAGCGGCGTCACGCCGTCCTTCATGAACTGGTTCACCGTGGGCGACGGGTTCCTGCCCAACGGCCTTATGAGCCGCACCGAGGACGGACAGTGGACCGGCCTGCTCATGGCCCTCGTCGTGGTCATGTTCAGCTTCGGCGGCACCGAGCTGATCGGCATCACCGCCGGCGAGACCGAGAATCCGCGCACCACCATCCCCAAGGCCACGAACGACATCATCTGGCGCATCCTCGTGTTCTACATCGGCGCACTCGGCATCATCATGGCCGTTGTCCCGTGGAACACCATCGACGGCGAATCCAGCCCGTTCGTGCAGATCTTCGACTCCGTGGGCGTCCACGCGGCCGCCGGCATCCTGAACTTCGTGTGCCTCACCGCCGTCATGAGCGTCTACAACTCCGGCCTGTACGCCAACTCCCGCATGCTGTATTCGCTCGCCAAGCAGGGCAACGCGCCCTCCTACCTGGGCAAGCTCAACGCGCACGGCGTGCCGGTGGCCGGCGTGCTCACCTCCGCCGTGATCACCGCGCTGGCCGTGGTGGTCGTGTTCCTGTGGCCGGCATTCGCGTTCAACTACCTGATGTCGATCGCCACGATCGCCGGCGTGATCAACTGGACCATCATCATGATCACCGAAATGCACTTCCGCAAGGTCGTGGCCGCCGGCGACGGCCCGAACGATCTGGCGGGCCTGAAGGGCGATGAGGCGCTGGCCAAGCTGCAGTTCAAGCTGCCGTTCGCACGCGTGACCCCGTGGATTGTGCTCGCGTTCCTGGCGCTCGTGGTGGTGCTGATGTGCTTCTCCGACAGCTATCGCATCGCCGTCTACGCTGGCGTGATCTGGCTGGCCATCCTGTTCGCCGCCTCCCAGTTCCTGAACCACAAGTAGAACCCCGCCGTCATCCTGAGCGCAGCGAAAGGCCAGCCACCGTCATCCTGAGCGCAGCGAAAGGCCAGCCACCGTCATCCTGAGCGAGCGCTTCCCGTCATCCTGAGACCGGAAGTCCCCCGCCGTCATCCTGAGCGCAGCCCTTTAGGGCGGAGTCGAAGGATCCTTAACCATATGCACAAATTAAGGATCCTTCGCTTCGCTCAGGATGACGGAAAGCGCCCGCTCAGGATGACAACGCTCACTCAGCCCCCCCCTCTTTGCCCCGCGGCCGTGGCGGGCTCTAGTGATCGTTGCAACACCTGACCGACCGACGGGAGGATCAGATGGAGACGGACACGAAGAGCGCGGCCAGATGGGTGTTCGAGGACGTGGAATACGCCACGCGCGGCGAGATGTGCG
>NZ_RZNZ01000023.1 GCF_008698145.1 Bifidobacterium vespertilionis | reverse complement strand
CGATCCGAACGCGTTCCTCGGCCGACAGGTGGGAATACACTTTCTTCATGGGCGCAGCACCTTCCTGGGTTGAACTTGAACACTTCCAACCATAGAGCGGGTGTTGCGCTTCTATTTAGAACCCGGGCACGCCGACCCCTAGACCGCATGATGCTACACTGATGCGTGGCCTCGCGCCGGCTGGCAAGCCTCACATTCCAATCGTTGCAACCTTTTCGACTTCACGAGGTGAACCATGTCAGACCATGCGCCTTCAGTTTCCACCGCATCCGAACGCGTCCCCGGCAAGCTCATCGGAGCCATCGTCGCCGTTGGATCGCTCGCCTTCATCGGCATCCTGACCGAGACGGTCATGACCGTGCTGTTCCCGCAGCTCATGGGCGAATTCCACGTCGACACCGCCACCGTGCAGTGGATCACCACCATCTACCTGCTCGCCGTGGCCGCCACCATGCCGGTCTCCTCGTTCCTCAAGCGCCGTTTCCGTCTGAAGCGGCTGTTCCTCGCGGCCGTGGCGCTCGCCATCGTCGGTTCGCTCATCATGATCGTCGCCACCGCGTTCCCCATGCTGATCGTCGCGCGCGTGATCCAGGGCATCGGCTCGGGCATCGCCACGCCGCTCATGGTCAATATCATCCTTGAGCAGTCGCCGCGCAGCAAGATCGGCCGGCTCATGGGCGTGGGCTCTCTGGTTATCACCGTGGCCCCCGCCATCGGGCCCACCGTGGGAGGCGCGGTCACCAGTGTGCTGCCGTGGCGTGCGATCTTCGTGGCCGCCGTGCCGCTGGTCTGTGTGGCGGCGGTGATCGGCGTCATGTGTATCGAGCAGAAGGCCCCCACCGAGGATGCCTATCTCGATCCGATTCAGCTGGTGCTCATCGTGCTGGCCCTGGTGGGCATGATCCTCGCGCTCAACCAGAGCGGCGTCGCCGTGGGCGCGCTGGTCTCCGGTCGCTCCGCCATGCGTTCCGGCGTGATCGCCGTGGCGAGTCTGGTCATCGGCGTCGGTTCGCTCGTCGCGTTCTGCCTGGCCACGCGCAAGGCGTTCTCGCCGTTGTTGCGACTGGGCATTCTGCGCGATCCCGTGGTGCTGCTGCACTGGGTGGAATACATGATCCTGCCGATCGTGGGCATCGGCTTCGGCTATGTGATCACCAACGTGGCGCAGCTGTCGCTCGGCACGGACGCCTTCCTCGCCGGCGCGCTCGTGCTGCCGGGCGCGTTGGTCGGCGCGGTGTGCTCGCCGCTTGGCGGATGGTTCTACGATCGCTTCGGCGCTGTGAAGCCCATCCTGATCCCGCTGGCCATCGCCGCGCTGGGCCCCCTGCTGCTGTGCGTGTTCGCCCTGCGGCTCACCCCCGCGCTGCTGGCCGGCTTCTACTTCATCTTCGGTTTCTTCTATGCGCTCGGCAATCCGAACGTGATGACCAGCGCCCTGAGCCAGATCCCGCGCGAGTTCACTCCGGACGGCAATGCGATCTTCAACACCGGTCTGCAGTTCGGCGGCGCGGCCGGAACCGCCCTGTTCTCCACAATCCTGTCCATGTCTCAGGCGCATGCCGTGGCCGTCGGATTCGGCGAGGGCACGCCGGAATTCGCGCACGCCACCGCCGTGGGAGGTATGTGGACCTTCGGCGTGATGACGCTGATCTGCGTGATCGGCTGGGCATGCTTGGCCGTCGCCTTCCGCATTCGGGCCGATCGTGCCCGTAAATCCGTGCCAGGAGGCGGGTCTAGGATGGCCGCGTGACCAAACGCGGGCAAGGGCAAGGCAAGGGGCGCGAACGGCAGGAGAAATACGAGCGGGGCACGCGCAGCTACACGATGTCGCACATCCGGGCCACCAACACCTCCATCGAGGTGCTGGTGCGCCGTTACCTGTTCGCGCGCGGGCTGCGTTTCCGCAAGAACGACAAGCGCTATCCGGGACATCCGGATGTGGTGCTTCCCAAATGGCATGCCATCGTGTTCGTCAATGGCTGCTTCTGGCACATGCATCCAGGCTGTTCCAAGCATTCCATGCCCAAATCCAACGTGGAGTTTTGGAGCGCGAAGCTCCTGCGCAACCGTGAGCGGGATGTGGCCCAGCACAAGGCCTTGGAGGCGATGGGCTGGCGGGTGATCGTGGTGTGGGAGTGCGAGTTGGCCAAGGCCACCCGTGAGGAGCGGCTGGAGCGGTTGTACAGTGAGATCACCGCGTCCGTGCCCGCATCTGAGGCACGAATCGACGCCAGGGTGGAATCTGTTGAACCACGGACATGAATTGTGATGGTTTTGTGATGAAAAATGCCCGTACCGCCGTCTCCGCATCCGTCTTAGAACTGTCTGCGCGGTTCGATGCTATGGTGCTGATGGAGAACAAGGGATAGGTGAGCCAGGGAGGACTGCATAGTGCGCGTGGTCGATTTCGACGGAACCGTATACCGCGGTGAGAGTTTGTTCGACTTCTACCTGTTCACCGCACGCCGGTATCCCAAGGTGCTCACCGTGATGCCGCCCGTGCTGCACAATGCCATTGACTACAAGCTCAACCGCGCCAGCCTGGACAGGCTCGAGGTGGCCATCGCGGCGGTCGGCCGGCGATATCTCGATGCCCTTGACGCCACTCCCGGCACGAACGTGTACCGCCTCATCGACGAGTATTGGGATCGCAACATCCATCGCATCAAGCGCTGGTACACGCCCCGGTACGACGATGTGGTGCTCACCGCGTCCTTCGACATCATCGTGGAGGAGGCCTGCCGGCGACTCGGCATCCGCACATGCATCGCGTCCACGGTCGACCCGGTCACGCACGAGGTCACGTGGCTCAACTTCGGCGACAACAAGCGCATCCGGCTGCGGCAGATGCTGGGGGAGGGCACTCAGGTGGACGAGTTCTACACCGATGCCCTGTACGATCAGCCGATGATCGACATGGCCCGCCGGGCCTATCTGGTCAAGGGGGAGCGCGTTCGCCGCGTCAAGTAGCCGGCCGCCGTCTGGCCTGCGATCGATTCGCTGCTGGCCCGCGCATGATTGGTTGCGGTTTGAGACGCTGAGCGCCCCGCCTGCGTCTCAAACCGCATCCATTTCCGGAAAGGGTTGCGATTTGAGACGCAAATCGGGTGCGCATCGGGCATCCTGTGTCTCAAATTGCATCCGGTTTCGAAAGGGGTTGCGGTTTGAGACACAGACCGAACACATCCCGAACACATCTCGAACTCAAGCCGGTATCTCTGTGTCTGATTTCGCATCCAGTTTTGAAATGGGATGCGAAATGAGACACGGATGGGGCATGGCGTGTCCGAATTCGCATCCATTTCCGGAAAGGGTTGCGATTTGAGACTCAGACCGGGTGTCCTGCGTCCGAATCTGCATCCATTTCTGAAAGTGGATGCATTTTGAGACTCAGACCGGGTGACTCAGACCGGGTGACACCGGGTGGCTCAGACCGGGGCTTCTGCGTCCGAATTTGCATCCGAAATCGACAAGACCGCGACATGACCGCGGCATGACCGCGACATGACCGTGGCATGACCGCGGCAAGAGCGCGTCCGAACCGTATGGTGGACGTCGCAACAGCCGCACGGCGCCCGTTGTCTGATGCGGCGGATAGAACTCGAAGCATGAGTGAATCGACGATGTCCGCACAGCAGCCGCGTCCTGCGGCATCCAGCCCGTCTGCGCCCAGCCTGTCTGTGCCCCACCCGACCATGTCTCGCCGCGCGATCGAATCGGAGCCGTTCAGGGCCATGGTGTTCGGCGAGAAGGCCGACCAGATGATCGCGAACGGCATTGACGTGATCAAACTGTCGCTCGGTGAACCCGATTTCGGTGCCCCGCCAGCCGTACGCGACGCCATGCGCGAACTGTACGATGGTCGTCCGCTGCCCTACACGGCCGCGTTCGGCCTGCCGCAGCTCAGGGAGGCGATCGCCGGCTTCTACCACGATCGCCATCAGGTGGACATCGACCCCAAGCGCATCATCATCACCGCCGGCGGATCCACCGCGCTGCTGCTGTCCGTGGCCGCCACCGTGGATCCCGGCGATGAGGTGATCGTGGCCGATCCCTCTTATCCGTGCAACCGCGAGCTCGTCAAATCCTTTGGCGGCAAGGTGGTGGACGTGCCCACCTCCGCCGCCACCCGGTTCCATCTCACTCCTGAGAGCGTGGACGCGCATTGGTCGGAGCGCACCAAGGCCGTGATGATCACCTCGCCGTCCAACCCCACCGGCACCACCATCGCGTTCGACACGCTGAAGGGCATCTGTGATCTGGCCCGTGAGCGCGCGGCCTGGCGCATCGTGGACGAGACCTATCTGGATCTGGCCGATCGCGAGCCGGACGGCACCGAGGTCAAGACCGTGCTTGCCGCCGATCCGGATGCGATCACGCTCAACAGTTTCTCCAAGTTTTTCGGCATGACCGGCTGGAGGCTCGGCTGGGCCGTACTGCCCGAATACATGCTGCACGAGGTGGACGATCTGGCCACGAACTACTTCCTGTGCGCCCACACGCCCACCCAGTACGCGGCGCTGGCCTGCTTCACGCCTCAGACGCTTGCCGTGTGCGAGGAGCGCCGTCAGGAACTGCTGGGCCGTCGCCGGCTGGTGGTCAATGGTCTCAAGCGCATCGGCCTGCCGGTGGACGTGGAGCCGAACGGCGCGTTCTACGCCTACTTCTCCGTGGAATCGACCGGATTGGACGCTTGGACGTTCTGCGAGCGTGCGCTTGACGAGGCCCACGTGGCGCTGACCCCCGGACGCGATTTCGGCAAGGCGACCGCGGACACGCATGTGCGCCTGAGTTATGCCGCATCGCGCGAGGCTCTGACCGAGGGCATTGAGCGCATGGGCAATTTCGTGGCGTCCTTGCGGTAACGCGATGCGTGGCGTCCCTGCGGTAGCCGACGCGTGCCGGGTGGCGTGCCGGTTCGGCCGTCGCCCGGGCCGGCATCCCCGTGACGTACACTGGGCGCATGAGCAATGACAATGAAACACGTGTGATCGTCAACTGCCTGCCCCTCACCGACGAGGAGCGCGCCCGGTTCCTCGCCGCCGCACCCGGCATCCCCCAGCACTTCGTGGGGGAGCCCGACCAGCGCGGACGCATGGTCTGGAAAGCCGTCGTGCCCAAGGAACTCCGTGCCGCAGCCACTGCCGTGATCGGCAATATCCCGGCCGCCGACGCCCCCGACTACCCGAACCTTGAATGGATCCAGACGTGGTCCGCCGGCGTGGACGCCTACACCAAGCCGGGCGTGCTGGCCGAGGGCGTCAAGGTCACCAGCGCCTCGGGAGCCTATGGACAGACCGTTTCCGAGCATCTGTTCGCCCTGATGTGGACGCTGATGAAGCATCTGCCGGCCTACCGCGACCAGCAGGCCACCGGCACATGGGCCGATCAGGGCCGCGCGATGAGCCCGGACGGCGCGACGGTGCTGGTGATCGGCGCCGGCGACATCGGCTCGCACTTCGCCCGCCTGGCCTCCGCCGTGGGCGCGCATGTGATCGGCGTGCGCCGCAATGCCGCCAAGTTGGCCGATGGCTTCGAGTCGATGCATGGTTTCGACGAGCTGGATGCTTTGCTGCCGGCGGCCGATGTGGTCGTGTCGATCGTGCCGTCCACGCCGCAGACCCATCATCTGATCAACGCCGATCGTTTGGCCCTGATGAAGCCGGGCGCGATCCTGCTCAATGCCGGCCGCGGCGATGCGATCGATCCCGATGCACTGCTGGAGGCCCTGCGCGCGCGTCGGATCGCCGGCGCGGGACTTGACGTGACCGAGCCGGAGCCGCTGCCGGCCGGCCATCCCCTGTGGCGCGAGCCGAACTGCGTGATCACCCCGCATGTGGCCGGCGGCATGCACCTCAAGGCCACGGAGGACCGCATCATCGCGATCGCGCTGGAGAACGTGGTCAACTACGTAGCCGGACGGGAACTCAGGAACCGCCGCCGGTAGGGCAAGCGGCGCGGAGAATGCGAATCGGCCGGGTTCCAGGCTTTCCAGTCCTGGAACCCGGCCGATTCGCGTTGCCGCATCAGGTTGCCGCATCAGCGGACATGCGTCACTCGAACGGGAATTTCACGTCCCACAGCGCGCGGATGGAATCCATGAGCTCCATGATCCGCAGCGTGTCCGCGTGCGGCATTTCGGGGCACTCCGTCCGGCCGTCCAGCAGCGCGCGGGCCGCGGACGCCACCTCGTACTCATAGCCGGTGAGCTGCTCGGGCACCTCGCGGCTGGCGACCAGCTTATGATCCTTGTTCCAGATGTCGACGCGCTCCACGTTGTTGATGTTCTCGCATGTCACGTAGCCCTCGCTGCCGCGGATCAGGCCCAGGCGGTCGCCCACGGTGAGCATGGAGCTGGTGGCCACGGCCATCGTGCCGTCGCCGTACACCAGCGTGGTGCTGCTTGAGGCGTCCACGCCGGTCTCATACGGTACGAACGTGCTCGCCACGCGCTCGGGCGTGCGGCCGCGCATCACCATGTCGATGAAGTTGAGCGGGTAGACGCCCACGTCGAGCAGGGCGCCGCCTGCCAGCGCGGGATCGGTCATGCGGGCCTTGAAGGACACCGGATAGCTCAGATCCGCGCTCACGGACTTCACCTCGCCGATCAGCCCGGCGTCCACGATCTCGTCGATCATCGCGCGAGAGGGCATGTACCGGGTCCAGATCGCCTCGGTCACCAGCACGCCGGCGCTCTCGGCCGCATCCAGCAGATCGCGCGCCTGGGCCGCGTTGGCCGCGAACGATTTCTCCACCAGCGCCGCCTTGCCAGCCTGGACGCACAGCTTGCCCTGTTCGGCGTGCAGGCTGTGGGGCGTGGCGATGTAGACCAGATCCACGTTCGGATCGGCCACCAGCTCCTCGTACGATCCGTACGAGACGGGGAATCCGTACTGGTCGGCGAACGCGCGGGCCCGATCGCCGTCGCGCGCGGCCACCGCGTAGGGGGCCACCAAAGTGGAATAGCGCGGATCGGCGGCCATTTTGACCAGCGTTTCCGCCATGTGGTGCGCGATGCGTCCCGCGCCCAGAATCGCCACATTGATGAGTGGCTTGCCCATGAATCCTCCTTGATTGTGGGTGTGTGTGGGATTAAGGATCCTTCGCTGCGCTCAGGATGACGGGGAGGGCCGCTCAGGATGACGTTCTGCTTTGTCATCCTGAGCGCAGCCCGATAGGGCGGAGTCGAAGGATCCTTCGTCATGTCGCATTGGTCATTCGTGCGAAGGTTAAGGATCCTTCGACTACGCTTCACTCCGCTCAGGATGACCGGGGAAAGGGAGAGCTGCCTACAGCACCTCGACGGTCTCGATCATCGCCGGCTCGAGCGGCGCGTCGGAACGGTCGGTCGGCAGGGCCTCCAGCTTGTCCACCACGGCCTTGGACTCGTCGTCGGCGACCTCGCCGAAGATGGTGTGGTGTCCATTGAGCCACGTGGTGGGCACGGTGGTGATGAAGAACTGCGAGCCGTTGGTGCCGTGCACCTCGCCGGTGAACGGGTTGCGGCGCAGACCCGCGTTGGCCATGGCCAGCAGGTACGGCTTGTCGAAGGTCAGCGACGGGTCGATCTCGTCGTCGAAGTTGTAGCCGGGGCCGCCGGTGCCGTTGCCGAGCGGGCAGCCGCCCTGGATCATGAAGTCCTTGATGATGCGGTGGAAGGTCAGGCCGTTGTAGAACGGGTCGTGGCTCTTCTCGCCGGTGATCGGATCGGTCCACTCCTTGGAGCCGGTGGCCAGCCCGACGAAGTTCTTCACGGTCTCGGGGGCCTTGTCATCGAACAGGTTGATCTTGATGTCACCTTCGGAGGTGTGCATAATAACGGTAGTCATGTGGTTCAGTTTCGCATGCGGCGCATACAAAGCCCAAAAGGTGTGACGTCAGTCGTCGGAACATTGTTGTCGGCGGCGAAACACAGGCGCGCTACTGTTGGCGCACCTGCGCAACTACGTTGATTACGCAGAAAAGTAAGAGAAAGGACGTGCCTTGAACTATCTGGTTCTTCTGGGCATCCTGATCGTCATCGTGGGCTTCGCGCTCAAACTCGATGCGATCCTGATTATCTTCATCGCCGCCATCGTGACGGCCCTCGTCGGAGGCATCGGCGTGGACGGTTTCCTGACCACGCTGGGCAGCTCGTTCGTCTCGAACCGGTCGATGGCCATCTTCATCATCATCCTGCTGGTGGTGGGCACCCTTGAGCGCAACGGTCTGAAGGACGCGGCCGCCGCGCTGATCGGCAAGGCGAAGAACGCCACGCCCGGCGTGATCATCGCCCTGTACGGCGTGATGCGCCTGGTGTTCGCCGCGTTCAATGTGAGCTTCGGCGGCGTCGCTGGATTCGTCCGCCCGATCATCATGCCCATGTGCACGGGCGCGATCGAAGCGTCCGGCCGCGAGATCAACGACGACTATGTGGAGGAGCTCAAGGGCATGGCCTCCGGTATGGAGAACGTCGCCTGGTTCTTCGGCCAGGTGCTGTTCGTGGGCACGTCCGGCGCCCTGCTCGTCCAGTCCACCATGAAGCCGCTCGGCTACGACGTGGACCTGCTGCAGATGGCCCTGATCGAGATCCCCGTGGCCGTGATCGCCGTGGGCGTGGCCGCCGCGTACTACATCGTCAAGGACCGTCGCCTGCGCGCGAAGTACTACGGCAATGCGCCGGCCCAGTCCGCAACCGCCAAGGAGGCCTGACATGCAGTTCTTCACCGATCCGTCGATCACCTACGGCACCAAGCTCATGGAGGTGTTCTACATCGTCATGGGCCTCATCTCCGTGTACGCCGGCGTGCGCAACTTCCGCGACGACAAGAAGGACGTGATCTCGCGCTACGGCACCTGCCTGTTCTGGGTCCTGCTGGGCGTGGAGATGGCGTTCGGCCGCTGGATCCCCAATGTGGCCAATGGCGTCATCATCGTGGTCATGGTCCTGCCCGCCATCTTCCAGAAGGTCAAGAAGAACAGCGATCCGGGCCCCACCAAGGCCGAATCCGAGGCCAACTACCAGGCCATCGGCATGAAGATCTTCATTCCCGCGCTCTCGATCGGCGTGTTCGCCATCATCGGCGCCCTGATCAAGGACTTGGGCGCCCTGACCGGCTGCTCGATCGGCGTGATCGTGGGCGTGGTGATCCTGTACTTCTACAACCGCTCCAACAAGCCGATCGTGTTCCTCAACGACTCCGAGCGCCTGCTGTCCGCCATGGGCGCGCTGTGCATGCTGCCCATGCTGCTCGCCTCGCTGGGCGCGATCTTCACCAAGGCCGGCGTGGGCGATGTGATCGCCGACCTGGTGGGCCGTGTGATCCCGCAGGGCAACGTGACCATCGGCATCATCGTGTTCGCCCTGGGCATGATGCTGTTCACGATGATCATGGGCAACGCCTTCGCCGCCATCACGGTGATGACCGTGGGCATCGGCGCGCCCTTCGTGCTCGCGTACGGCGCCAACCCGGCGCTGATCGGCATTCTCGCCCTCACCTGCGGCTACTGCGGCACGCTGCTCACGCCGATGGCCGCGAACTTCAACATCGTGCCCGTGGCCATGCTGGAGATGAAGGACCGCTTCGGCGTCATCAAGAACCAGATCCTGCCGGCTCTCGTCATGATCGTCGTGCAGATCATCTACATGCTCATCGCCAAGTAGCATTGGCCGCGGCGCGCTGCGGCGCAGACAATGCGGTTGACAACAGATCCGGACAACAGAAAGGAAACCAATATGACCACAGTACTCATCACCGGCTTCGACCCGTTCGGCGGCGAGAAGGTCAACCCGGCCTTCGAATCCGTCAAGCTCCTGCCGGACACCATCGCCGGCGCGGACATCGTCAAGCTCGAGGTCCCCACCGTCTACACCCGCTCCGCCACCGTCTTGGAGGAGGCGATGGACCGCGTGAAGCCGGACATCGTGATCTGCGTGGGCCAGGCCGGTGGCCGCTCCACCCTCACTGTGGAGCGTGTGGCGATCAACCTCGCCGAGGCTCGCATCCCGGACAACGACGGCGAGCAGCCGCTCGACCAGCCGCTTCGCGAGGATGGCGACACCGCTTACTTCTCCTCCGTGCCGGTCAAGGCCATGGTCCAGAACATCCGCGACCACGGCCTGCCCGCGTTCGTCTCCTACACGGCCGGCACGTTTGTGTGCAACAGCATCATGTACAACCTGCTGTACCTGATCGACCGCAAGTTCCCGGGCGTCAAGGGCGGCTTCATCCACGTGCCCTACGAGCCCGGCCAGCTGATCGACAAGCCGAACGGCACACCGTCCCTGCCGCTGGAGACCATCGCCAAGGGTCTTGAGGCCGCCGTGGAAGCCGCCGTGCTCGGCTCCGCGCAGTCCGGCGACCCCACCGGCGCGATGGGCGAGACGCACTGAGCGTCGCCCGGGCGCCGGGCCCGCGGACCCTATAGCGCGGTCTATAGCGCCCCGAAACGCCTGAGCGCGTTGGCTATGCCGTCGTGGTCCACGTCATCCGTCACGTGGTCCGCGGCGGCTTTCACATTCTCGGTGGCGTTGCCCATGGCCACGCCGATGCCGGCCGCCTCGATCATGGTGATGTCGTTGCCGCCGTCGCCGAATGCGATCGCATCGGCCATGTCCAGTCCGAAGTGGTCCAGGAACACGCGCATGCCGGCCGGTTTGCCGCCGTCCGCGGGGATCAGGTCGGTGAAGGCCGGATGCCATCGCACGCCCGTGACATGGGGGAGCGTGGCGACCAGCGCCGCTTCCTCTTCGGCCGTGATGTACGGGCTCACCTGATACGTGGGATGATCGAGCGCGCGCCGAGGACTGTCCACGTACACCTTCGGGGCGGTTTTGCCCAGACTCCTCCATGTGGCGCGCATCTGCTCGTCCACCTGGTTGAAGTACACGTAATCGCGCTCGCCGAAGTTGCTCACCACCGTGGGGTGCGCGGCGAGCCAGTCGAGGATGAGCGCCAGATCCTCCCGGTCCAGCGGATGCTCGGCGATTACGCGGCTGCGGCGGATGCCCTCACCCGCGGATTGCGCGGTGCCCTGCTCGTCCAGATGCTCGTCCAGCAGACAGTACTGGCCGTTGTAGGTCACGTAACCGTCGAAGGCGACCGGAATGGTGTCCAGCACCTTGATGGCCTGGCTGGGGGAGCGGCCGGTGCAGATGAAGATGCGCACGCCCGACTCGCGCAGGGCCTTCAGCGCCCGGAGCGTGGAGGCGGGGACCTCGTGCGCGGTGAAGCTGGTCAGCGTGCCGTCGATGTCGAAGAAGGCGGAGGTGATGCTCATGCCTTCATTCTATGGGCTTTTTCTGTCATCCTGAGCGGAGCCCGATAGGGCGGAGGCGAAGGATCCTTAACACTCCCGCATGAATGACCAGTGCGGAATGGCGAAGGATCCTTCGACTCCGCTGCGCTCCGCTCAGGATGACAGAAAGTGGCCCCTCGTCATCCTGAGCGAAGCCCGGAGGGCGTAGTCGAAGGATCCTTCGCTTCGCTCAGGATGACCGGGTGGACCATTCAGGATGACGTCCGCCCTACGCCTTCGCGTCGGGCCACACGTCCTCGTACTTCACGCCGGTCAGCTCCTCCACGGTCCGGCGGGTGTGCGGGTCCACATCGCGCTTGGCTCCACCGCCGCGCAGGCGGTCGGTTTCGCGCAGCAGCTCAAGATCGGTCGCGCGGTCCAGCCTCAGCCGGCGCGAGATCACCCAGCCGATCGTCACGGCCAGCAGGTAGATGCCGCCCGTGGAGCAGGCCAGGCCGATCTGCGCGCTCATGGGCTGCGCGTCGCGCGTCGCGTCGAAGCCGGTCAGGGCCAGCACGCCGCCCACACCCATCGCCACCACGCCGGAGCACAGTTGGCGGAAGAAGGCCTGCACGCCGGCGAAGGTGGCCGATCGGCTGCGTTCGGTGACGATCTGATCCACGTCGGCGATGAGCGGGAACAGCTGCCAGGGCATGAAACCGGCCGAGGTGCGGAACGCGAAGAAGACCACGGTGCCGGCCACCGTGAACACCATCCACGCGGTGCCGGTCAGCACCCCGGTCACGCGCAGTAGCCATGCGGCGATCATCATGACCGCGCCCGTGCCGATGCCCGTGAAGCCGATCGCATACACGCGCCGGGGACCGAAGTTGAGCAGCAGCCAGTTGCACACCGGCATGAGCGGCAGGGCCAGCACGGTCATGGTGAGCAGCAGGGACGCGAACGCGGCCGACTGGCCCCAGTCGAAGATCACGAAGTAGGCGAAGGTCTGGCCGAACACGTCCATCGCGCACATGAGCAGCAGGTAGATGCCCAGATGTTGGCGGAACGCGCGGATGCGCAATGTGGAGGCGTAGTCGTGCGCCACAATCCCGGCCCGTCGCATCCATCCCGTAAAGCCGATGCGCCTGTGCTCGTGCGGCACGCCCACCCATGCGCCGAAGCCCGCCTCCTCGGGGCTCATCTCCCACGTGGTCTTCCAGCAGACGAACATGGCCAGCGCGAACATGATCGTGAAGGAGATGGTGAACAGCTGGTAGCTGGACGGATGGTCCTCGCCGCGCGCGGACAGGATGGCCGATCCGATCAGCGGGATCAGCGTGCTCGACCCGTTGGAGATGTACAGGCGTGTGGTGCTCAGCAGCGTGCGGCCCCTGAAATCGGTGGTCATCTCGCCCGGCAGCGCGTTGTAGGCGGTCATGAAGATCTGGAACAGTGCGATCCATGCCACGTAGATCAGGCAGTAGACCGCGGCGGGCAGTCCGGGGATCCACAGGAATACGCCCACGAGCAGGGAGGGGGCCATGATCAGCATGAGGAGGCGTCGGCGGCCGAAGCGCCGACCCACCGGATAGCGGTAGAGGTTGTCCGAGAGGGTGCCGAAGAACAGGGCGAGGAATGCGCCCAATACCGTGCATCCGCCGATGATGCCCTGCGCGGTCTGGATGTCCAGTCCGCAAAAGCGCGTCCAGAACAGGGACAGGTAGGTGGCGGTGAGTGTGGTCTGCCCGCCGCCGTAGAAGTCGCCGATGCCGAACCCCACGCTGTTCGCGATGGTGACGTGGCGTGGCTGGCGGGGTGCGTTCGATGAGGTGGTATGAGCTGCTTCGGTCATGCGTAAAACGATATCAGCGCCGATAGTATGAGCGGTATGATGTCGCCGGCTGTTGCCGCGGCATGCGGTGATAATCGTCAATCGATCACCATTCGATCATTATTATCTCATTATCCGATCATGTAGATTGCCGAAAGCCGGGTTTGAACGTGTTATCAGTCCCCGGCGCCACAGCGGCTGGGAAGCCGCCATAAGCAGCGCATATAGGCCAATCGGCCGATTTCCGCCATTTTGACGAGGCTCGGCGCTTAGCCTAGTATCAGCTTCGCTCAAGGGGAGCGGAAAACGAGAGAGGAAAATCACATGACAGCAGCAACCCAGCAGCCGGTCAATCCGCAGGAGCCGGTCCGCGTCAACCACACTGTGCGCAACACGATCATCGCCATCGTCGTCGTCCTGGCCGTCGTGCTCGGCGGCTTCTTCGGCTACCGCGCCTTCGCCGGCAACGCGGCCTCCGCCGAGAAGGGCTCCAAGGAGAACCCGGTGAAGATCGGCGTCGTGGGTGCCACCGATCCGGACTTCGTGGCCTTCAAGGCCGAGGCGGAGAAGCAGGGCATCTACATCCAGCTCGTGGACTTCCAGGACTACACCTCCGAGAACCCGGCGCTCGACTCCGGCGAGCTCGACCTCAACGAGTTCCAGCACCTGCTCTACCTCGCCAACTACAACGTCAAGAACAACAAGGACCTGCAGCCCATCGGCGGCACCGCCACCTACCCGCTGTCCCTGTACTCCAAGAAGGTCAAGTCCGTCGATGAGATCAAGCAGGGCGACACCATCACCATCCCGAACGACGAGACCAACCAGGCCCGCGCCATCGGCGTGCTCAAGACCGCCGGTCTGATCGAGCTCAAGGGCGAATGGACCGCCTTCTCCACCCCGGCCGACATCGACACCGAAAAGAGCAAGGTCAAGGTCACCCCGCTGAAGGCCGAGCAGGTGGCCAACTCGCTGAGCGACCCGCAGGTCACGGGCGGCATCATCAACAACGACTACGTTGCCGACGCCGGCCTGAAGCTGGACGAGTCCGTGTTCAAGGATGAGGCCAACGGCCCCGAGGCCCGCCCGTACATCAACGCCTTCGTGGCCCGCAAGGCCGACGTGAACAACCCCACCTACCTGAAGCTCGTCAAGATCTTCCAGGATTCCAAGGATGTCCAGGACGCCCTTCAGGAGAAGTCCGGCAACACCGCCATCTCCGCCAACGAGTACACCGCCGAGCAGCTGCAGGGCTTCCTCGCGGACATCGAGGCGGACGCCAAGGCGGCCAGCAAGTAACCGTTCCATCACACGCACCGGTCCCGTGCGCGGGAAGGCGGCGCCCACACCAAGGCGCCGCCTTCCTCCATGTCCGCCCATGGCCGGCAGCCCCATCAGCAACAAAGGAAAGGACCCAGCATGGCCCAACCGATCATCGTGTTCGACCACGTGGTCAAGGAATTCAAGGACCGCGAGGCCGGCAAGGGCGGCAAGTCCACCCGGGCCGTGGACGATGTGACGCTCACGATCAATCAGGGTGACATCTTCGGCATCATTGGATACTCAGGCGCCGGCAAATCCACACTCGTGCGCCTCATCAACGCGCTCGAACGCCCCACCGGAGGCACCGTCACCGTGCTCGGCACGGACATCACCAAGCTGAGCGAGGGCAAGCTGCGGCCCATCCGCCAGAAGATCGGCATGATCTTCCAGCAGTTCAACCTGTTCTCCACCAAGACCGTGGCGCAGAACATCGCCTACCCGCTCAAGCTCGACCACTGGCGCAAGGACTATCAGGACCGTCGCGTGGCCGAACTGCTGGATTTCGTGGGACTCAAGGAGCATGCGGACAAGTACCCCTCGCAGTTGTCCGGCGGCCAAAAGCAGCGCGTCGGCATCGCCCGCGCCCTGGCCACCAACCCACAGATCCTGCTCGCCGACGAGGCCACCAGCGCCCTCGACCCGGAGACCACCAGCGAGGTGCTGGACCTGCTCAAGCGCGTCAACGAACAGTTTGGCATCACGATCGTGCTCATCACCCACCAGATGAACGTGGTCCAGCAGATCGCCAACCGCGTGGCCGTGATGAGCGCGGGCCGCGTGGTGGAGCGCGGCGATGTGTACGACGTGTTCGCCGCCCCGCATGAGCCCGTCACCAAGCGCTTCATCGCCACCGCCCTGAGGGGGCTGCCGGACGAGGAGCGCGTGGACCACATGCGCCGCGACAATGCCGGCCGCATCGTCTCCGTGATCATCCGTCAGCAGGACGTGGCCCGCGACGGCGGCGTGATCCCCGCCTCCGGCCAGAACATCTCCAGCACGATCGCCCGCCATCCGGGCGTGAGGACCTCCATGCTCTACGGCGGCATCGACACGGTGTCCGGGCAGGGCATCGGCGCCATCACCTACGAATTCAGCGGGCCGGACGCCGAACTCACGGCGTTCCTGGACGATCTGGGCCGCGAAAGCGATTTGGTCGATTTCGGCACCGCGGCTAACCCCGTGCCATACGATCGCGCCCTCGCCGAGCAGCGCACGCAGGTCGTGGCGGCGGCCGGCGCGGCGGCTGGTGCGGCGACCGCGAACGCATCCACGGGCAACCTTGCATCCACGGAAGGAGCAGCACGATGATCACCCTCGCCGCCGGCACCACCAATTGGGAGGTGCTCAAGCCCATCCTCGCCGAATCCGTGGTGCAGACCCTGCAAATGGTCCTCACCACGTTGCTGATCGGAGGCTTCCTGGGACTCGTCCTGGGGGTGATCCTCTACGGCACGCGTCCCGGCAACCTCTTCGAGAACGCGATCGTCTACCGCATCCTCGACTTCATCATCAACATCATCCGACCCATCCCGTTCATCATCTTCCTGGCGGCCATGCAGCCGGTCACGATCAAGGTGGTCGGCACGTCGATCGGCACGGTCGCGGCCATCTTCCCGATGTGCGTGATGTGCACCATGGCCACCTCGAGGCTGGTGGAGCAGAACCTCGTTACCGTGGACCCCGGCATCATCGAGGCCGCGCGGTCCATGGGCGCCTCCAAGCTCACGATCGTGTGGACCGTCCTCATTCCCGAGGCCCTCGCCCCGCTCATCCTCGCGTACGCGTTCCTGTTCATCGGCGTGCTGGACATGTCCGCGATGGCCGGCTACATCGGCGGCGGCGGTCTGGGTAACTTCGCCATCGCCTACGGCTACCAGAAGTTCGATCAAGGCGTCACCTGGACTGCCGTGGCGATCATGATCGTGCTCGTGCAGGTGGTGCAGGGCGTGGCCAACGCCATCGCCAAGCGCCTGCTCAAGCGGTAGACGGCCTCTCCGCCACCCCTGAGCGGTCCTTCTTCGGTCATCCTGAGCGCTGAGCCGTAGGGCGGCCCCCTCGTCATCCTGAGCATAGCGAAGGATCCTTAATCTACCCGTCCAATCCATCCGCGCGTAATGACGAAGGATCCTTCGCTGCGCTCAGGATGACCGCGGGGGCTGGTCAGGATGACAGCGGGGGACTGCTCATGCTGCCGAGACCACTGCCCAGCTCGACGAGCAACCCATTCAAACACCAAGACTAGAATCGCAATCATGACCACTGCATCCGCTCAATCCGCCGCATTCTTCACCCCCGTCCGCATCCCCCTCGATCCCGAGCTCGTGGAGATTCGCCACTATCTGCATGCCCATCCTGAGCGCAGTTTCAAGGAGTTCGAGACCAGCAAGTATCTGGCCGCGCAGCTGAGGGATCACGGCGTGGAGGTGATGGACCTGCCCAAGCCACTCGAAACCGGCGTGATCGGGCTGATCCATGGCACCGCGAACGGCTCAGACGCCAAGGGCCCGCGCGTGGGACTCAGGGCGGACATCGATGGTCTGCCCGTGCGCGAGGAGACCGGTCTGCCGTACGCTTCGGTCAACGACGGCGTGATGCATGCCTGCGGCCACGACTTCCACATGACCGGCCTGCTGGGCGCGGCCTTCTGGCTCGCCGCCCATCGCGATCGGTTCGCGGGCACCGTGAAGATCGTCTTCCAGCCGGCCGAGGAGCTGGGGGAGGGCGCCCGCCGGTGCATCGAGGCGGGCGTGGCGGATGATCTCGATGCGATCGTCGGCACCCACAACAACCCCAACTACGCGCCGGGCGAGGTGGCAGTGGGCGTGGAGCCCATGATGGCCGGCTGCGTCAAGTTCCGCGTGACCCTGCACGCCACCGGCACCCATGCCGGCTACCCGCATAAGGGCACCGGACCCATCGAGGCGCTGGCCAGCATGATCCTGTCCCTGCAGACCATCGTGAGCCGCAACATCTCGCCGTTCCACGCCGTGGTCCTGTCCATCACCGAGGTTCACGGCGGCGATGTGTGGAACGTCGTACCCGCCGAGGCCGGCTTCCAGGGCACGGTCCGCTTCTTCGACCGCGCCGATCAGGAGATCGTCCAGCGCCGGTTCCGCGACGAGGTGGAGTCCACCGCCCGCGCCTACGGCATCAACGCCGACATCGACTGGAATGTGCTCCAGCAGCCGCTGGTGGGGGATCCCAAGCTCAGCCAGATCCTCGCGGACGATGTGCACGCCTACGCCAAACTGCGCCCGATCCGCCCGTCCATGGCCGGCGAGGACTTCGAGGAGTTCTCCAACCGCATCCCCGTGGCCTTCGCCTTCATCGGTTCCAACGGCGAGCCCGGATGCCCCGACTGGCACAGCCCGAACTTCATCGGCCTCGATGGCGCGATCGAGCCGGCCGTGAACTTCTACGCCAACGCCGCGCTGCGTCTGCTGAGCGAACTGGCGTAACGAGTAAGTCGGCTGATTGTGCCTGACACCTCTCCCCCACATGGGGGAGAGGTGTTTTCGTTGATATTGCACGGTTTTCGCTCGTTTTGTTCTTGAGTGTTTTGTTCACGGAAAATGTCTAAGTCGTAGAACAGTTATATTTATGCACATGAAAATATTAGCATCTATGACTTGTGTAGTGGCACTGATTTGTAACAGCTTATTTGTAAATAATCAAAATAATAAAACTGATAATATAGTCGAAAAAGGTATTGTTGCAACTATAGATTTGATGTGTCCTAAAATATTTCAGCATTTATTTTGCTAAGAAATAGGCATGCGAGCGTATAATGACCAAATCATATTCTCTTGTCCATAGTTAAGCGTTCCATTGAATTTTTCTATTTGTTTCTTTCTGAAGGAAAGTCCTCTTCCACTTTTAAAAATGGGAGATGATTTTCCTTCTTTATCTACTGTGTTAATCTCACTTATATAAATATAATCATTGAACTGTTTTACGGTGATAAAGTATTCACATTGTTGATTACAATGTTTTATTATGTTATAATATATTTCTTCTAATAATGAAAAAATAAATGATTGTTTTTCGGGCGATAAAAGAGAAATACTTTCCCATTGCATAGAAGATCTTCCATAAATTTTCATTGCGTCAAGTTTATATTTGCTTTGAGTAGTTAGGTCTAGCATTTTTTCTACCCATTGTATATTATTAACGCTGTTATACTTATTGTCGATAAGCATATTGATAATTTGGCGTGTAGATTGTAAAGCAGATTTCGCACTTTTTTCAATTAATGAATAGGATAATCCATGATTTGTACTATCGTTATGTTCGTTTTCGGCTAATAGAATTATAAAAGATAATTGATTTGCGATAGAATCGTGGAGATTGATAGATATATTCTCTTTAAGCTCAAGTTCTCTGATTTTTTGAGTTTTCCTTAATTCGATGTTTTTCTTATTGTAGTTATTGGCTTGATATCCTAAAATGATAAATAGAAGTGATATTGCAACTATGCCGCTGGGATTATAGTCATCTGTATTTCTAAAATACCATTTATAGTAATAGATTGCACTCATAATTAATGTAGAAAGAAAAACTTGTATTTTTCTATCTTTGAACATAAGTAACATTAAGGCATACAAAAAAGGCCATAATAATGCAGAATTTGATAACGGAATAATTAATCCTAATATATATACGATAAGAATAATTGTACAAGCTATATTCGGATATTTAATTATTGCGATCATGCTAGTTAGTTCAATTGTAATTAATATCCAGGATATCGCATGAGATGCCGGGGATATAATAATATCAATGATACTAAAAAAATAAAGACAAACCATATAGTAATATTTAATAGTCTATTATTTGTAATGTTCAAAATAATCATCCCCTAGAGTTGACCATAAAATGCTTGCTCTCACTCGATTAGCTGCACCGATTTTATGCATAGCACTTTTGATATGCGTTTTAACCGTTTCTTCACCTATTCCTAATGCTTCAGCAATTTCTTTATTTGTCATGCCAAGAACCACTTTATCCAATATCTGTGCTTCGCGTAAAGTAACGAGCATTATTAATGGTTCTGGAGTGTGTTGAAGGCGTAAAAAAGAATCATTGGCATTTTGGAACTGTGATTGTGGTGGGTATGATTGACCTTTTGAAGCGTATTCAAGAGATGTCATTATTGTCTTAATGTCAGATTTTGAAACAATGGCTTGTGCACCATTTCGAATAGCAGATTCTTTATATGTGATCAAGTTAAATGAAGTTATTGCCACAATCCCAACAGAAGAAGATCTTTTGCGAAAAGATCGACATAATTCTGCGCCAGATATATCTTCCATGCTCATATCAATTAGTATAACATCAACATATTTATGCATATCGAAAAATATGTGCAAAGCACTTTTACCGCTTGTTTCAGTCCAACTAATATTATATTTATCATAATAATTTAGTCTTGTTGCTAAAGCTTCTAATGCAAGAGTGTCATTATCTATAATTCCTATTTTCATTTCAACCCTGAATATTAATACTTAAAAAAACTTGGCTATATTATTTCATGAACCAAGGACATTTTGTGATTATATCGATCTTTATGGCTCTTCGGGTGTTTGTGTGGGTGTGAGTCAGTGGTTGTTCCTACTGGTTATTGGTGTCCAGGGAGTGTGAGGTCGAGTCCGCCGCATTCGGACATGACGAGGGCGATGAGGTTGTTGAGGTTGCGGTAGCCGTAGCCGATCTTGATGGTGGTCTTGATCTTGTTGTTCACGGCCTCCAGCCTGGCGTTGGACAGTCCGGAACGGATGGTCCGCACGATGTCCTCACGGCGCCTGCCGATCTTCTCGCCGAGTCCGGTGAACGGGTCGATGCCGCTTGAGGCGGCCTTGCCACTGCATCGCAGGAGTAGGGCGCGGGCTTCGTCGGCCGGTTGCCGGAGGATCATGCGCAGCTCCTCCCTGGGCTTGTACGTGTTCCAGAGGGTCTCGTTCGTGCCGGCGATGTACTCCAGCCGGGCCTTCTGCCCGGCGGTCAGGTCGCTTTCGTTCTTCAGCAGGGCCCGGCGCGCGCCCTTGATCGGGTCCTTCGCGCCTTTCCCGGCCTCGCCGGTCCTCCGCGCTTCGCGCCAGACCATGGTGCGTACCTTGTCGAGCGCGTCGGTGGCCCAGCTGACGTTGTGGAACCCGCCCGGGGATGCGCTCCGCATGCGGGCAGAACTCCCCGATACAAGAGTCGATCCACCGGGCCCCGTCGCCGGCGGCGACCCGGATGGACGCGCGCTGCGCCTCGGCGGGCGTCTCGAAGAACAGGCGGAAGACGCCCTGGCCGTGGCCCTCGTGCATCCATACGACCCTGCCGCGGTCGTGGTCGACGACGACCGTCATGTACTTGTGGCCCTTTCTGTAACTGGTCTCGTCCACGCCGATGGAGCGCAGATGATCGAACAGGCCTCCGCCCTGTTCGGCCCGCAGGTCGTCGGCGACCCTCTTGCATACGGGGCCCACGCTCTTCCAGTCGACGCGCACCGGCGCCGACATGGCGCTTCTGGGCGCGTGCACGCCCGGTCAGGCGACCTGCTGCTTGAAGTCGCGCGTGTATGCGCTCTTCTCCTGCGCGCTCACGGCGCCATCGCGATCGTGACCCCTTGCTTGCGGCACGTGACGCGCGGCGGCGCGTACTCCAGCAGGAGCCTGGCGCACCCGAGGTCGAGGTGGCGCCAGCGCCGCACGCCCAACCGGTCGTACGACCGGCCGTGCCCGCCGCATCTGGCGCACCGGTCCATGTCGTGCGCGTGCGGGCGCACCGGCACGATGACGACGCTCCCGCCATGCGGGTCGTCCTCGACGCGGGGCGTGGAGGCCACGGTGTTGGAGGGCAGGCTGAGCATGCGCTTGAGCGCGCCGGCTGATATGGTTGGCACAGGCGTTCCCTTGTTCCGGTTCTACTTTCTTGGCGGAAACAAACCATACAGGAGAACGCCCCCCAGCGCACCACACTCACCCGCGGAAAGTCTCGGCGAAGACAAGAAGAGATTTCTTGCCACATGATCTGGTGAAGGTTGAAATATGTATATGCGATTCTATCACTTAGTATAGTGTCGATTACTTTGGCTTGAAGACACGCTGTCCCCCAAAAGGGGGATATGTAGATTTGATAGTTTTTTAATTGGAAGCAAAATATAATTTGCTGTTAAAACATAACAGCAAATTATATAAGAAGTAATAACATGGAAGACATGTTTAAAGAAATGAGTTACGCATATATGAATGTAGGCAAGGGCGATAATAAAAGCTGTGGTATCTTTTGCTCTGGTCTTACAGCTGAGGAGTAGAGAGTTATAAGATGATTGGTGTAGCTCGCTTTTTTAGAGAGCTACACCAGTTTTATTTATAATAGGTAGATTATGTTCACAATATCCAGTGAAAACAAAGAAATATTTAAATATATACGTAAACATGTCTTGGTTAACTCAGAGATTCATAACCAGTATAAACTAGATCCCGTAGAGTTAGTATTAAACATATCAGAAGGATGTAATCTTACCTGCCCTTACTGTTTTGCGGGACAAGGCTCTTATGGACATGAGAGTAGGTGGATGACAAAAGAAGAGGCGTATAAGTATACAATTGAAGCTGTCAAAAAGTTTCCGTCGTTAAAAAAGATTAAACTATTTGGTGGCGAGCCGTTTATGAATATAAGAGCTATTGAAGGTGTATGTCAAGCCGTTCGTGAGAATCAAAAACGGAATATTGTTATTACAACAGTTACTAACATGATGATTTATAGTCAGATATATGTTAACATAATTAAAGAATATAATATTCATATTACAGTATCGATAGATGGGCCTAAGGAAATTCATGATAAATATAGAAAATTTCGAAATGGGAGAGGAAGCTATGATTTGATAACGAAGAATCTAAATAAATATAAGGATTCAGGAATAATTATAAATAATTATGAGAGTGTTTATACGTTGTTTGAGTATCAACACGGGTTCTCTATTGGTGACATTGTTGACTATTTAATTAAAGAATTAAAAGCTGAATGGGTGCATGTTGTTCCTGATGTAAATACATTAACAAATTCTGATGAGGCAGAATCTACAGCATTTCTTTCCGCCCTATATTCTGATACAAGTGAATTGTATCGCGAATCCGTTAGTTCAATATATCCGGCAAAGCATGCGTTAATGACGGAAATGCTTGCGATTCTGTTTGAGGAAAATTTAGGTACATCATGGTGTCAGCTTGGACAACAAACTATTACTATTGCTGCAGATGGTACAGTTGTTCCATGTTATACCTTATTATCTGAAGCTGATCGCTGGAGAATGTCAAATAATATAAATTCTTTAAATGAGGATAATGTTCCAAAATCAGTAATTGATAGTTTACTTCAAGGTTCATCTTCTTTGCATCAAGAATGTGATGGATGTGTTTTACAAGGAATATGTCGTGGCTGCCCAGGTGGTGAATTTTCAGCTTCGCATCGTTTCACAAATAAGTCTCCTGTTGGGTGTTCTTTCCTTTTGGGAGCATTAGAAGGCACGCTTACAGGTTGGCGTGAAAAAATGAAACTATCGCAAAGGGGAATGTGAAAATGCGCAGTGACGAAACAAACAGCCTCTGGAAGGGCTCCGATTACGGCAAGTGGTTCGTGGCGGATACCTGCACGACGATCTCGGAAAGCATGCAGGGATTCTTCATGCCGCTCATCGCGCAGGCATTGACGGGCTCCCCATCGACGGCGGTGCTGTTGGAGAGTCTGAACAAGTGGATCGTCACGGGCCTGCGCATTCCGGGCGGATTGATTCAGGATCAGGCGGACCGCAAGAAGCTGCTGATGATCGAAGGGGTCGTTGGTTGCTTGGTATTTGTGCTGCTTGGCGCGGCGGGTTATTCCGGATCCGCCGGATTGTGGGTGCTGCTGTTGGCGGTGGTGGTGCTTGCGGTGCGTGACGGATTGCTCGGCAGCACGACGAACGTGATGCTGCGGGGCATCGTCCCGGACCATCAGCTTCCCAAGGCGATGGCTGCGAATTCCGCGCGTGATTCGATGTGCGACATCCTCGGCGGCCCACTCGCCTCGATCCTCATGCAGGTTTCGCAATGGCTGCCGTGTTTGGTGTGTGGTGTGTGCGAGCTCATGCAGACCGTCGCCACCTCACGCATCACGCGCTATTGGAAAAAGGACGGGGATGGATCGCAGCCTCGGCGTCAGTCCTCCAGGGAGCTGTGGAAACGGGCCTTCGACGGCATCATCTGGCTGCTCAAAGATGATTTCCAGCGCAGAGGCGTGTTCTCCAGCGCCATGACCTCTGCATGCTTCAACTCGATTCTGCTGATCGCGGTGCTTCAGCAGGCGGACAACGACGGGTATCTGTCGGCGAGTACGCTCGGCGTGTCCATTTCGTTGGGCATACTCGTTGGCTCACTGTTCGCCTCCCGCGTGGTGGATCGCGTCAACGGAGGAGTCCTTATTCTCCTGTACTTCCTGCTCATGGGCGTTGGCTCCTTGGGCGCCGCCCTGTCCGGGCCGCTGTGGCTGCGCTGCGCGTTCCTTTTCATAGCCCTGATCATGCTGCCGTGCGGCAATGCGGTGGGCGGCGGCTTTTCGGCCTTGCTGTACAGCAAGGAATACATGGGCCGCATCTTCGCCGGCATAGCGCTGCTGGAATCCGGATTGGCGGCTTTGGTCACGTTTCTGTCCGGTTTGGCGGTCCACTATTGGGGAACGAAGGCAACCTGCATCGCATTGGCGATCTGCGTCGTCGTGTTCTCGCTGCCGTACCTTACGTACCGGGGCGTGATGGGCATGCCGAAGCCGGACCAGTGGGAGGAATACATCGAGCGCGTGGGGTATGCGAAGCTGTAGGGGGAGTCCGTCGCCGTCCTGGGCCCGCTTGCCGGAATCGTCCGCAACTGTTCACCGGAACGAATTACACTGTCATCCATGAGTGAGATTCGTTTTGCATTGGCCCAGATCGACACCTGCGTGGGTGATCTGGATGGCAACGCCGACAAGGTCCTCGAGTACGCCCACCGCGCCGCCAAGCGTGGCGCGCAGGTGGTGGTGTTCCCCGAGATGACGCTGACCGGGTATCCGATAGAGGATCTGGCCCTGCGCGCCACGTTCCGCAAGGCCGCGTGGGACAAGGCCAACTGGCTGGCCGTCGAGCTCGATTCCGACGGACTGGGCGACCTGTACGTGGTGGCGGGCACCGTGGGCAGCACGGCCGCGGACGCCACGGGCCCCCACGGCGAGGCCAAGCCCCTCAACCGCCTGGTGGTGCTGCATCAGGGCGTGGTGTGGGCCGGCTACGACAAGCACTTCCTGCCCAACTACGGCGTGTTCGACGAATTCCGCATCTTCACGCCCGGCGAGAAGTCACTCACCTTCGAGGTGGAGGGCGTGAAGCTCGGCGTGGCCATCTGCGAGGACATCTGGCAGGACGGCGGTCCGGTGGCCGAGCTCGCGCGCGAGGGGATCGACATCCTCGTCACGATCAACGGCAGCCCCTACGAGGAGGGCAAGACCCACGTGCGCCGGGAGATCGCGGCCAAGCGCGCGGCAGAGGTGAACGCTCCTATTATCTATGTCAATCAGGTGGGAGGCCAGGATGATCTGGTCTTCGACGGCGGCTCCTTCGTGCTCGCCGCGGACGGGACGATGGTCCAGCGCTCCCCGCAGTTCGTGGAGGATCTGAGCCTGTTCACGCTTGCGGCGGACGGCACCCCCGAGCCGGCGGACATCGCCCCGGCGCTCGATCCGGACGAGGAGGTGTATTCCGCCTGCGTGCTGGGCCTCAAGGACTACATGGCCAAGAACCACTTCACCGGCGTGTGTCTGGGCTTGTCCGGCGGCATCGATTCGGCCCTCGTGGCGGCCATGGCCGCGGACGCCTGCGGCGGATCCAACGTGTGGGGCATCTCCATGCCCAGCATGTACTCCTCGGACGGCTCCAAGGACGATGCGGCCGATCTGGCCCGCAACATCGGCGCCCACTACGACGTCCAGCCCATCGAGCCGCTGTTCAACGCCTTCCAGCAGCAGCTCGATCTGCACGACGTGGCGGCCGAGAACCTTCAGGCCCGCATCCGCGGCGTGATCGTGATGGCCTACTCCAACTCCAAAGGCCTGCTCGCCGTGGCCACCGGCAACAAGTCGGAGCTGGCCTGCGGCTACTCCACCATCTACGGCGACGCGGTGGGCGGGTACGCGCCCATCAAGGACCTGCTCAAGACCCGCGTGTGGGAGCTGTCCCGTTGGCGCAACAGGGCCGCGGCCGCCGGCGTGGGCGTGGGCGGCGTCAAGGTCGTGGGCAACGAGGAGGGCCGCCCCGGCGTCCAGCTTGCGGCCGGCGTGATGATCCCGGTCAATTCGATCATCAAGGCCCCCAGCGCCGAGCTGCGGCCCGGCCAGAAGGACTCCGACTCCCTGCCCGAGTACGCGCTGCTCGATCAGGTGCTGGCCGCCTACATCGAGCACGCGCACGGCCGCGCGGACCTGCTGGCGGACGGCTTCGATGCTAAGACCGTGGACACGGTGATGCGATTGGTGGACCGCGCCGAATGGAAGCGCCGCCAGTACCCGCTGGGACCGAAGGTGACGGCCCTCGCGTTCGGCCGCGATCGCCGTCTGCCGGTGACTAGCGCATTCCGCGAGTAGGCTGATTGCGAGTAGGCTGATGGATGGATGCACGGCTCCCCGAAACCGGGGAGCCGCATTCATATGCATGCAATGCGCAAGGCCGATCGCATGCGTGAGGAAAAGGAGCAGAACGATGGCGGACAAGCAGTGGTATTTCAATACGGTGACCGAACAGCCCGAGCTGGGCATGATCTCCCCGGTGCAGCATCGGATGGGGCCGTACAAGTCGCGTGAGGATGCGCTGAGGGCGTGGGAGATCGTCAAGGAGCGCAATGCGAAGTGGGAGGAGCAGGACCGCAGGTTCTACGGCTCGGACTACCACTCGGGGGACTGAGCCGGAATAGTCACGGGTCCCGAAAACCGTTGCAAACATTGGCATCTGTGACTCCGGTCACAATACTCACAAATGTGAGGTAGCTCACTGGAAAACCGAGGATTTCTTTCAGAATTCCCGCTACACTAGTCAAGTGACGGAGGCGCGTGGAAGCGCCAACGATAATCACCAAGGAGTGAGTAATGGCAGCAGTTGAACAAACCGCAGTCTCTCAGGAAGAGCTCGAGGCCAAGGCCTGGGCTGGCTTCACCGAGGGTAACTGGCAGAAGGATATCGACGTTCGTGACTTCATCCAGAAGAACTTCACCCCGTACGAGGGCGATGCTTCCTTCCTGGCGAACGCCACTGAGAAGACCAAGCACCTGTGGAAGTACCTCGACGACAACTACCTGGCTGTCGAGCGCAAGCAGCGCGTCTACGACGTGGACACCCACACCCCGGCTGGCATCACCGCCTTCCCGGCTGGCTACATTGACTCCCCGGAGGTCGACAACGTGATCGTCGGCCTGCAGACCGACGTCCCCTGCAAGCGCGCCATGATGCCGAACGGCGGCTGGCGTATGGTCGAGCAGGCCATCAAGGAGGCCGGCAAGGAAGTCGATCCTGAGATCAAGAAGATCTTCACGACCTACCGCAAGACCCACAACGACGGCGTGTTCGGTGTCTACACCAAGGACATCAAGATCGCCCGCCACAACAAGATCCTCACCGGTCTGCCGGATGCGTACGGCCGTGGCCGCATCATCGGCGACTACCGTCGTGTCGCCCTGTACGGTGTCAACACCCTGATCAAGTTCAAGCAGCGCGACAAGGACTCCATCCCCTACCGCAACGACTTCACTGAGCCGGAGATCGAGCACTGGATCCGCTTCCGTGAGGAGCACGACGAGCAGATCAAGGCCCTGAAGCAGCTCATCAAGCTTGGCGCCGAGTACGGTCTGGACCTGTCCCGCCCGGCTCAGAACGCTCACGAGGCCGTTCAGTGGACCTACATGGGCTACCTGGCCTCCATCAAGTCCCAGGACGGCGCCGCCATGTCCTTCGGCCGCAACTCCGCCTTCTTCGATTGCTACTTCGAGCGCGATCTGAAGAACGGCCTCATCACCGAGACCGATGCTCAGGAGATCATCGACAACATCGTGATGAAGCTGCGCATCGTCCGCTTCCTGCGCACCAAGGACTACGACAACATCTTCTCCGGTGACCCCTACTGGGCGACTTGGTCCGACGCCGGCTTCGCCGATGACGGCCGCGCTCTGGTCACCAAGACCTCCTTCCGTCTGCTCAACACCCTGACCCTTGAGCACCTTGGACCTGGCCCGGAGCCGAACATCACCATCTTCTGGGATCCGAAGCTGCCGGAAGGCTACAAGCGCTTCTGCGCCAAGATCTCCATCGACACCTCCGCCATCCAGTACGAGTCCGACAAGCAGATTCGTTCTCACTGGGGCGACGACGCCGCCATCGCCTGCTGCGTCTCCCCGATGCGCGTTGGCAAGCAGATGCAGTTCTTCGCCGCCCGCGTGAACTCCGCCAAGGCCCTGCTGTACGCCATCAACGGTGGTCGCGATGAGATGACCGGCATGCAGGTCATCGACAAGGGCGTCATCGAGCCGATCGCTCCGGAAGCCGACGGCACCCTGGACTACGAGAAGGTCAAGGCCAACTACGAGAAGGCTCTGGAGTGGCTGTCCGAGACCTACGTCAAGGCCCTGAACATCATCCACTACATGCACGATAAGTACGCCTACGAGTCCATCGAGATGGCTCTGCACGACAAGGAAGTGTACCGTACCCTTGGTTGCGGTATGTCCGGTCTGTCCATCGCCGCCGACTCGCTGTCCGCCTGCAAGTACGCCAAGGTGTACCCGATCTACAACAAGGACGCCAAGAACCTTGAGGGTCACGAGTACGAGTACGTTGAGGGCGCCGACGACGATCTGGTCGTGGGCTACCGCACCGAGGGCGAGTTCCCGATCTACGGCAACGACGACGATCGCGCCGACTCCATCGCCAAGTGGGTTGTCTCCACTGTGATGGGCCAGGTCAAGCGTCTGCCCGTGTACCGTGGCGCCGTCCCGACCCAGTCCATCCTGACCATCACCTCCAACGTCGAGTACGGCAAGAACACCGGTTCCTTCCCGTCCGGCCACAAGAAGGGCACCCCGTACGCCCCGGGCGCGAACCCGGAGAACGGCATGGACTCCCACGGCATGCTGCCGTCCATGTTCTCCGTCGGCAAGATCGACTACAACGACGCTCTTGACGGCATCTCGCTGACCAACACCATCACCCCTGATGGCCTTGGCCGCGACGAGGAGGAGCGCATCGGCAACCTGGTCGGCATCTTGGACGCCGGCAACGGCCACGGCCTCTACCACGCGAACATCAACGTTCTGCGCAAGGAGACCATGGAGGACGCCGTTGAGCACCCGGAGAAGTACCCGCACCTGACCGTGCGCGTCTCCGGCTACGCGGTGAACTTCGTCAAGCTCACCAAGGAGCAGCAGCTCGACGTCATCTCCCGTACGTTCCACCAGGGCTCCGTCACCGACTGATCTCGGTAGAACCGCGTAAACGGTAGAACCTAAGGGGCGGGACTATAATCGGTCCCGCCCCTTTTGTATTCCAGACTTTATGACTTCCGAAGATTCGGCAGAAAGGACAAGGATGTCTGAAACCACCCAGTTCCGCACCACAACCCGGCACATGCTCAAGGAATCCAAGGAGTACGCCAGCCAGACGCTGATGGGTGGCCTCTCCGGATTCGAATCCCCGATCGGCCTCGACCGTCGCGACCGCATCAAGGCGCTGCGCTCCGGCGACGTCGGCTTCGTCCACTCGTGGGACATCAACACCTCCGTCGACGGCCCGGGCACCCGCATGACCGTCTTCATGAGCGGCTGCCCGCTGCGCTGCCAGTACTGCCAGAACCCCGACACCTGGAAGATGCGCGACGGCCAGCCCGTGTATCTGGATGCGATGATCAAAAAGGTCGATCGCTACAAGGACCTGTTCAAGGCCACCGGCGGCGGCATCACGTTCTCCGGCGGCGAGTCCATGATGCAGCCCGCCTTCGTCTCCCGCGTGTTCCATGCAGCCAAGGAGATGGGAGTGCACACCTGCCTGGACACCTCCGGCTTCCTCAACGCCAACTACACGGACGAGATGATCGACGACATCGACCTGTGCCTGCTGGACGTCAAGTCCGGCAATGAGGAGACCTATAAGGAGGTCACCGGCGGCACGCTGGCACCGACCATCGAGTTTGGCCATCGCCTGCGTGATCGCGGCAAGAAGATTTGGGTGCGCTTCGTGCTCGTCCCCGGTCTCACGGACTCCGAGGAGAACGTGGACGAGGTGGCGAGAATCTGCAAGTCCTTCGGCGACGCGCTGGAGCACGTGGATGTGCTCGGCTTCCACCAGCTTGGTCGTCCGAAGTGGCATGAGATGCGCATCCCGTACCCGCTGGAGAACCAGAAGGGTCCGTCGGCCAAGCTGCGCGAGCGCGTGGCCAACCAGTTCAAGGACTATGGTCTGACGGTCTACTGACGGTCCAGCGTTGAACAAGCCCCCTTGCATAGGGGGCTGTTCCGTTTTATCTTCACGCAAACGGAAGGCGGACATGGAAATGCCGTTCGACACGCTGCATGCATCCGCGTAAAATGCGCGCAAACCGACCATTCGCCATTTAGCCTTGAATCATGGCCGACATTTACCAGTTTCCCGCCGGTGCCATCGATGGCATCGCAGCGGCGGACGCGGCGGATACGGCGGGTCGGATGACGCAGGAGTCGTACGGTCGAACCGAAGCCGCCCCTGCGCAGGCGCATGCCGATGTGCCGGACGAGGTGCTGCGTGCCGTGGAATCCGTGCGGCGCATGATGCACATCGACGGCGTGCAGTACCGGGAGATCCCCGTCCCGCGGCGATTGGCCGATTACGGGATCGGCGTCGGGCTGGGCGTGCCCCTCGATGAGCCGGGATACGGTGACGCAATCCGGTCGGGGATCTCCGGCTGGATCATGACCCTGTACGATCTTGAGCCGCGCAAGGCCTGGCGATCGCACTGGCGTTGCGCGGCCTTCGTCTGTGCGCCCCTGCCCGGCCCGGCCCACGATGCCCTTGCGGCGGACATGGTGTGGGATGCGGTGACCCAATCCCTCGAATCCGTGGAGGCCGTCGATCCGGCCGGCACGGTGACGATCACGCGCAATGCGGGGTATGGCGCTCTTGCCGGCGACGGGACTGCAGGGACGTCTGCGGGCGCGGGACCGGGAGCCCCGGTGCGGACATTGGGCTTTGAGGTGCGGGTGTCATGGACTCCTGCCACCATGGGTGATCGGGATCCCGACGTTGGCGCGCAAGTCGCCGCATGGGCGCGTTTCGCGCACGATGCGGCCGAGGCCATCCATGACGATTCGGGCCTGTGACGGTAAAGGCAGAACAACAAGGAGCAGCACAGTCGTGAACGTCGCCGATGAGCCTCGTTTGCTTGCGGAACCTCGCGGGGGAGTGCCGGAGGTCATCACGACCCTGGACGATTTCCGCCGCATGATCCTACGCTTCGCCATGGCGGACGGATCCGTGGCCGCCGATGCGGAGCGGGCGTCCGGATTCCGCTACGGGCATGAGGATTGGCTGGTGCAATTCAAGCGCGAAGGCGCGGGCATCGCACTCGTCGATCCCGTGGTTCTGGCGGAGCAAGGCGCCAACTGGGCCGATTTCAATCTGGCCGTGGGAGATTCGGCTTGGATCATCCACGATTCGCTGCAGGATCTTCCCGGCTTTGCGGATCTGGGCATGCGTCCCAAGGCGCTGTTCGACACCGAGATGGCCGCCCGGCTGCTCGGCCTGTCCCGCTTCGGTCTGGCCGCCGTCACCGAGCACTATCTGGGGCTCACGCTGGCCAAGGAGCATTCGGCCGCCGACTGGTCCTACCGTCCGCTGCCGCGCGATTGGCGCAACTACGCCGCTTTGGACGTGGAGCTGCTCATCGAGCTGGAGGACCGCATGGGCGCCGAGCTCAGGCGCCAGGGCAAGGACGGCTGGGCCCGCGAGGAGTTCTCCTACCTGCTGGCCAAGGGCATGGAGCCCAAGGAACGCCCGGTTCAGCCGTGGCGGCACATCTCGCACATCAATGCGCTGGCAAGGGACCAGCGCGGTCTGGCCGTGGCGCGCGGACTGTGGACCCGACGCGATGAGATCGCCCGGCACTACGACATCGCGCCCAGCCTGCTGCTGCCCGATGCGGCGATCATCGAGGCTGCCCAGCGCAAGCCGCGCAATGCCCGCGAGTTCCGCGCTATCCGCTCCCTCAACGAGCGTGTGCGCGTGCACACCGGCGGTGAGCAGGACAAGATGTTCGAGCGGTATGCGCCGATTCAGCGGGAAGTGAAACCCGTGGTGTGGAAGGATGCGATCGCCGAGGCTCTGGCCCTCAGGGCGGCCGATCTGCCCGTGTCCCCGCCGTCCGGCAACGATGAGGGCAACGCCCCCCGATCCATGCGCTACTGGCAGGATCACCATCCGGCCCGCTACGCCCGTCTGCAGGCCGCGCGCAAGGTGATCAACCAGATCGCCGACGACACCCGCACGCCGGCGGATGTGATCGTCAAGCCGCAGCTGATCCGCAACCTGTGCTGGACCGATGACATCCGCTCCAGGGACGTCGCCGAATTCCTCCACGGGCAGGGCGCCAGGCGTTGGCAGGTGGATTTGATCGCCGCGTCCGTGACCCGCGCTATCATGTAACGGTTGCCTTTTGGCAGAACTGTATGGTTTCAAGAATAATTGGAGCGTAAGCGTGAAAATCAGCGTTCGTAACCTCGAGCCGACCAAGGTGAAGCTCACCGTCACCGTTGACACCGAGGAGTTCAACCCGTACCTCGACGCCGCCCGCAAGGAGATCGGCAAGCAGGTCAACATCCCCGGCTTCCGCAAGGGTCACGTGCCCGGCAAGATCATCGACCAGCGCATCGGCTTCGGCGCCGTTGCCAGCGAGGCCGTGAACGCCGCGGTTCCGGAGCTGTACTCCAAGGCTCTTGAGGAGAAGCAGATCCACCCCATGGCCCAGCCGGAGCTGGACGTCCAGGAGGTGCCCACCTCCGCCAAGGACGAGACCAAGCTGAAGTTCGTGGCCACCGTCGAGCGTCGCCCGGACATCGAGCTGCCGGAGCTCAACGGCCTGGAGATCGAGGTCGCCAAGCCCTCCGTCTCCGATGAGGACGTGGACAAGCGCCTGGAGAACCTGCGCCAGCGCTTCGGCACCCTGGTGGGCGTGGACCGCCCGGCCGCCAAGGGCGATTTCGCCAACATCGACCTGACCGCCACCATCAACGACGAGGCCGTCGACTCCCAGGAGGGCGTGAGCTACGAGCTGGGCTCCGGCACCATGCTGGACGGCATCGACGAGGCCCTTGAGGGCCTGTCCGCCGGCGAGGAGACCACTTTCGAGTCCACCCTGCAGGGCGGCGACCACGAGGGCGAGCAGGCCCTGGTCAAGGTCAAGGTCAACTCCGTCAAGTCCGAGGAGCTCCCGGAGCTCAACGACGACTTCGCCCAGGAGGCCTCCGAGTTCGACACCCTCGACGAGCTCAAGGCGGACATCCGCAAGCAGTGCGAGTCCGATCTCGAGGCCCGTCAGGCCACCGACGCCCGCGACGCCTTCATCGCGAAGATTCAGGACGGCCTGGATATCCCGCTGCCCAAGGGCGTCAAGGCCGAGATGGTCGAGCAGCAGCTCAAGAACGTGACCGCCGATCCGGATAAGGCCACCGACGAGCAGAAGAAGGAAGCCGAGGAGACCGTCGAGAAGGAACTGCGCGACCAGATGGTCCTCGACGCCCTCGCCGAGAAGATGGACGTGAAGGTCTCCCAGAACGAGGTCTTCCAGTTCCTCGCCTCCATCGCCCAGCAGTACGGCATGGATCCGAACCGCTTCATCCAGGCCATCATCCAGAACGGCCAGATCGGCTCCGCCGTGCAGGAAGTCGGCCGTTCCAAGGGCATGGTCGCCGGCATGAAGGCCGTCACCTTCAAGGACACCGAGGGCAACGCGCTCGACCTGTCCAAGTTCCTGGGCGAGGCCGCCGAGGAAGAGGAGGAGCAGTCCGTCGAGGCCGCTTCCGCCGCTGCCGCCGTGGCCGACGAGATCGCCAAGCAGGACGACGAGAAGCCGGCTGCTGAGTAGATTAGTGTAATATCAGTAATAAGTTGTTTTACTTGATTGCAGCTTGACAAATGGAGCCAATGTATCATGCATTGGCTCCATTTTGTATATTGGCATCTAAGATAGAGAGATATAGTGAAAATCTGTGAACATTGTGGCTCATCTAATAGAGATTCTTTCTCCAGTTGTTTTGTATGTGGGACATCTTTTCTAAAAGAGAATAATGGCTTCCTTATAAAAAAGGGAGATAGCATAGAGACTTTTATTGAGGTATGGAGTGGAAGGGGATCTGAGAAATCCGACACACATCCTTTTTGGATAAACTTGTTAGAACTCCTTGGTTGTGAAAATGTTTCACAACAAATTCGTTTTGAAATGCAAACTCCTAAGGGTGGTCTAATTGATGTATTTTGGCCATGTTCTGGTCTTTTAATTGAGCAAAAAAGCGCATCAATTGATTTAGATCGACCAGAGAGCAGGCAGGGGTGGGACGTTACGCCGCAACAGCAAGCTTTTCGTTATGTATATGATCTAGACAATAAGCCTAGTGTTAATTATGTATGTATATGTAATTTTAAGGAATTTAGATTATATAATAAAAGATGCATTGCTGAAGGAAAAGGTAAACCGTTTAAAGTTTTCACGTTGAAGAACCTAAGGAGTAATTTAGGTATCTTACGTGAAATAACAAAAAAACAAAATCAAATAAATGAAAAACAATTGGATTATTGTACCCGAGTGAATGCAAATGTTGACAATTATAGCTTTCAAAAATTGGATACACAAGAGATTCTGAGGATCGCTCAGGTAAGAGCTACATGTATGAAAAAATGTGACAAAGGTAACTGGGTGTGGCTTTATCGTGATCGAAAACAGATTTATAAGGATTGTATTGAAACCCGCCTTGCACTGTATGCAGCTTGGGAAAAATTGGCTGAAGGCTCCCTAACTTTGGACGAGCTTAAGGGTTATAGTGCTGCTTTAATAGATCTCGTGGAATGGAATACGTTAATTTCCCCTCTTGTAGGCATGCCTAAATTGGATAAAAAAAGGTATTGGCCATCTTATAAAAAAATAAATCCTGCTGATTTGGATGAAATTCAGTACAATTTATCAAAGGTTGTTATGCTGCACATACCCGGAGATTATCCGGAAGGTAGTTCTGTGGTATCTATTGATATATATGATGAATCGTATAAATGTTTTTCATTTAAGAAAGGTTATCTAACTAAAAGAGAACCTGAATACGATGAAGATAATCATTATGTTGGCGAAAAATTTTACTCCCGCGTGTTGCACGATAAAAAAATATTTAGTGAGAATGTTTCTTTGCAGAATAAAATTTTGAATATTCTTTCTGAGTCATCAGTTGTAGTGTGTGATGCGCCATCTTACGTGAATGCATGGTTAATGCTTCATTTTAAGAATTATTGGACTTCTTATTCAAATAAGACAATAAATTTTATAAGTATAGTGGATTATTTCACTGATTGCGAGAATGATGCTTTGCTATCTCAACGATTTAAATCTTCAGGTCTCTCTTTTGGGGATGAATTTAATAACTTTGCTTTTGCTGTATCTTATATTAAGAAAAGGAAATGGGATAGTGAAATTGTTAAGAAACATAGTAATATGCATCTTTCTTTCTAATTCATGGATTGGATGATTCCTGGAATCACGAAACCCCGTTGAGGAACGAACATGCAGAGAACCACAGACATCGCACGTCTTGGCTGGATTGCGGCGGCCGTCGTCGTGCTGGGCGCGCTGATCGGCGCCGGTGCGGGGCTGTTGACGCTGTTGCTGTACGGCGTTGAGCACGTGATGCTCGGCTACATGGAAGGTGCGGGCATGCCCGGGCCGTTCGCCGTGCCCGCCGTGCGCAGAGGCGTCTCGGTGGTCGCGGGCCTGACGATCGCCGGTGTCGCATGGTATCTGCTGCGCGGCAGGGCCAAGGCGGTGCCCTCGGTCAAGAAGGCCGTGGCGGGCGACCGCATGCCGGTCTGGCAGACCATCGTTCATGTGGTGCTGCAGATTTTCATCGTGGGCTCCGGAGCTTCGATCGGCCGCGAGGTCGCCCCGCGAGAGCTTGGCGCGATGCTTGCCCAGCGCTTCTGCGATCTGCTGCGCATCGACGGGGAGAACGGCCTTGACCGGCGCATGGTGGTCGCCGTGGCCGCCGGCGCGGGTCTGGGTGGCGTATACGATGCGCCGCTGGCGGGCATGTTCTTCGCCGTGGAGATCCTGCTGGCGGACGTGACGATCGAGAAGGTGGCCTTTGGACTGGGCATGTCATCCGTCGCCGCGTTTGTGGCCACCGCCATCAAGGGGCGCCATACGTTCTATGACGTGACCGCCATGCAGCCGGAATCGACGCCGACCCTCATGCTCTTCGCGCTGCTGTGCGGCGCGGCGTGCGGCGTGGCCGGCGCGCTGTTCCGCAGGGGGTCGTCGTGGGCGGAAAGCCACAGGGCCAAGGGCCGTGCGATCCTGTGGTGGATGCCGCTGGCGGGTGTCGTCACCGCCGCTGTCGCGATCATCGTGCCCGAGGTGATGGGCAACGGCCGCGCCACCGCGCAGCTTGGTTTCAGCGCTTTCCTGTCCGATGCCTCAGCCGCCTCCGGCGCGGTCCAGTCGGCTGATTCGACCGCCGCCTCGCCGTGGACGCTGCTCGCCGGTCCGGATGCGGGCTGGACGGTCAACGCGGGGACCGCATCCTCGCAATCGCAGGTGTGGGCGATGCTGGGCGTGCTGGCGCTCGCGTTCGCGGCCAAGGCGGCGGTCACGCTGCTCACGATCCGTTCGGGCGCGTCCGGCGGCGTGCTCCAGCCGGGCATCGCCCTCGGCTCCACGCTGGGCGCGATGCTGGGACTGCTGTGGCTGTTCGCGTTCCCCGTGGATTCCCTCACTGCCTGTGCGCTGATCGGAGCCGCCGCGCTGCTGTCCGCCTCGCAGCAAGCCCCGCTTATGGCGATGTGCCTGGTCATGGAGCTGACGGAGGCGCCAATGGCGTTCTTTGTGCCGGTGGGGCTTGCCGTCGCCGCATCCGCGCTGGTCTCCAAGTGGATGCTCGCGTGCGCCAACCGTTGCGCGGGGAGCCGAAAGACGGTCGAAACCGGGACCCGCGTCGGTTGGAACCGGTAGGATGGATATGTTTGTGCATAGTATGAAGGAGACAAGGTGAGCGATTTTGCAACCCTTCCCATGATGGCCGGCGAGGATGCGCCCGCGGGCCCCATGGATCCGATTTTCAACCGCCTCTTGAAGGACCGCATCATCTGGCTGGGTGAAGAGGTGGCCGACGCGATGGCCAACCGCATCTGCGCCCAGATGCTTATGCTGGCCGCCGAGGATCCGAAGAAGGACATCTGGCTGTACATCAACTCCCCGGGCGGCTCCATCACCGCCGGCATGGCCATCTACGACACCATGCAGCTCATCGAGCCGGACGTGGCCACCGTGGGCCTGGGCATGTGCGCCTCCATGGGTCAGTTCCTGCTGAGCTCCGGCACCAAGGGCAAGCGCTTCCTGACCTCGCACGCCCGCGTGCTCATGCACCAGCCCTCCGGCGGCGTGGGCGGCACCACCACGGATGTGCGCATCAACGCCGAGCTGATCATGGACATGAAGCGCACCATGGCCGAGCTCACGGCCGAGCAGACCGGCCACACGGTGGAGGAGATCTACCGCGACAACGAATACGACCACTGGTACACCGCGCAGCAGGCCCTTGAGTACGGCTTTGTGGACAAGCTCGTCACCAACGCCGGCTCCATGAACGCCGCGCAGTCCAACGGCCAGAACGCCTGAGCCAAGAGGGGAGCAACACACCAATGGCAAGCGAAGAAGCCCGTTTCGTAGCCCGCGCCCAGCGTCTCGCCGGTCCGCAGGCCCGCTACATCCTGCCGCAGTTCGAGGAAAAGACCCCGTACGGCTACAAGCGCCAGGATCCGTACACCCGTCTGTTCGAGGACCGCATCATCTTCATGGGCGTCCAGGTGGACGACACCTCCGCGGACGACATCATGGCCCAGCTGCTCGTGCTCGAGTCCCAGGACCCGAACCGCGACGTGATGATGTACATCAACTCGCCCGGCGGCTCGATGACGGCCATGACCGCCATCTACGACACCATGCAGTACATCAAGCCGGACGTGGCCACCGTGTGCTTGGGCCAGGCCGCCTCCGCCGCCGCGATCCTGCTGGCCGCCGGCGCGCACGGCAAGCGCCTGATGCTGCCGAACGCCCGCGTGCTCATCCATCAGCCTGCCATGGGCCAGGACTTCGGCAAGGCCACCGAGATCGAGCTGCAGGCCAAGGAAATGATCCGCCTGCGCGAATGGCTCGAGAACACGCTGGCCAAGCACACCGGCCAGAGCCCCGAGAAGATCCGCAAGGACATTGAGGTGGACACCATCCTCACGGCCCCGCAGGCCAAGGAGTATGGCATCGTCGACGAGGTGCTCGAACACCGCAAGTAGTCGGCTATCGGGCCCGCATTCCCCAATACAATGGGGATATGCGGGCCTTTCGCGTATCCGGGCGCCGGGAAGGCGACGGGATGGGCGCAGAATGTTCGGCGCTCGGCCCCGGGCGAGGCGCGGGAGAGACCAGGGATTCAGGGAAGTCAGGGAGGATCGCCGATGGGTCGTGTGATCAGCTACAACGAGGATGCGCCGCGCTGCGCGTTCTGCGGCAAAACCGAGCGGCAGGTCAGGAAGCTCGTGACCGGGCCCACCTGCGCGATCTGCGACGAGTGCATCGAGCTGTGCGTGTCCATCATCTCCGACACGCGCGCCGAGGACGCCCGCCAGAACGCCATCTCGCTGCCCCGCCCGCATGAGATCTTCGACTACCTCAACCGGTACGTGGTGGGGCAGGAGGCCGCCAAGCGCACGCTCGCCGTGGCCGTGTACAACCACTACAAGCGCGTGAACATGGAACTCGCCGACTCCGCGCGGTCGCTCGCCCGTCAGGCCGGAGCGCATCGGGCCGACCCGCTGGCGGACGTGGAGGTGGCCAAGTCGAACATCCTGCTCATGGGACCCACCGGCGTGGGCAAAACCTACCTCGCCCAGACGCTCGCGCGCGTGATGCACGTGCCGTTCGTGATCTGTGACGCCACCACGCTCACCGAGGCCGGCTATGTGGGCGATGATGTGGAAACCGTGCTCCAGCGTCTCCTGCAGGCCGCCGACGGCGATGTGGACCGGGCCAGGCATGGGATTGTGTACATCGACGAGATCGACAAGATCGCCCGCAAAAGCGGGGAGAACACGTCCCTGACGCGCGATGTGTCCGGCGAGGGCGTCCAGCAGGCGCTGCTCAAGATCCTCGAAGGCACGCTCGCCTCCGTGCCGGTGGACGGCACGCGCAAGCACAAGGAGCAGGATGTGGTGCAGATCGACACACGCGACATCCTCTTCATCTGCGGCGGCGCCTTCGTGGGGCTCACGGACATCGTCTCCACCCGGCTGGGTCGTCACGAAAGCGGCTTCGGAGCCTCGTGGCGCGATCAGGAGGTGAGCGAACATGATCTGCTCGCCCAAGCCAACGCGGACGATCTGGCCGAGTTCGGCCTGCTGCCCGAATTCATTGGCCGCATGCCCGTGCACAGCGTGTTGCAGGAACTCACCGTGGACGATCTCAAGGTGATCCTCACCGAGCCCGCCAACGCCCTGACCAAGCAGTACCGCAAGCTGTTCGCCGCCGATGACGTGGATCTGGTCTTCACCGATGACGCCGTTGGTGCGATCGCCGAGCAGTCGATCAGCCAAGGGACCGGTGCGCGAGGGCTGCGCTCGATCATCGAGAAGACGCTGGAGGACACGATGTTCCGCCTGCCGGATCTCTCCGGCGTGGCGCGCGTGGTGGTGGACGCCGATGCCGTGGCGGGGCGCAGGCTGCCGCAGCTGGTGATGGGGGACGCGCCGGCGGAGGGGCTGATTGATGCCCCGATCGATGTGCCGTTCGACCAGCACGTGGCGTAAAACGTTGGAATTCCGGGCAACACGCCGATGTTTGCGCATATGGGGCATATGCGTTATTGTATTCGAGTTGCCTGAAGGAAGCACTTCGAAAGAGGTGCTCGTTCAGATGGTCAACATGCGCCAGTAGCCCAGCGGATTAGAGCAGCTGACTACGGATCAGCAGGTCGCAGGTTCGAATCCTGTCTGGCGCACGTTGGGTCCTCATGTGCGGCAGTGCGTGGGGATTCTTTCCTGAAAAGGAAGCTATCAACAGGTAGCATGCGCCAGTAGCCCAGCGGATTAGAGCAGCTGACTACGGATCAGCAGGTCGCAGGTTCGAATCCTGTCTGGCGCACGATAAGCCCTCACCTCCGAATGGAAGTGAGGGCTTTCCAATTTTGCTGCTTTGTCATCCTGAGTACAGCGCGGTTATCCTGAGCGGAGCGTAGCTTTCGCTTTGCTCAGGATGGGTGACCCGCTTGGGAGGACCGGGGAAGAACGTCATCCTGAGCACTGAGCCGTGAAGCGGACAGCCCGGTGGGCTGTCCGTAGGCGATGGGAGCCGCCGCCAAGGCGGCGACGGTCCGGCGCAGCCGAACACCGCAGCGCGCAGTCGAAGGATCCTTCGCCATTCCACACAAAGTTACAGTGCAGAAAAACCAAGGATCCTTCGCTTCGCCCAGAATGACGTTGGGAGTGTGCCCTGCGATGCCCAACCACACTGTTCCGCCCGCAAACTGGGCAAATCGGGACACTGGATTCGCAAACTGGGCAGATCCGGTATTCTGCGACCGATTTTCGGCCTCCAGACGGCATGATCTGCCCAGTTTGCGCGGCGAGAGGCCCGATCTGCCCAGTTTGCGGCGCAACTGGGCGAGAACTGGGCAGATCGGGCGCGAGCCGGGCAAGAACTGGGCAGATTGTGCCGATTTCGGAATTCAACGTGACGTGGTGTGTGACCGGGAGCGTGACATGGCGTGCGATGTGACCGGGAGTGTGACATGGTGTGGGCACGCCCGGTCACGGGGTGTCGGAATCGTTGAAATAAAGCCATTTTGAAATCCCTGTGACCGGGAATGGGCACGCCATGTCACACGCCCAGTCACAACTCACCCCCAGCCACACGCCCGCCCATGCGTTCGACATGAGGGGTTGTCCGTTTACGGCTCAGTGCTCAGGGTGACGTCGAGAGCCGCTTTCTGTCATCCTGAGCGTAAGCGAAGGATCCTTAACCTTCCTGCATGATGACTTTGGTGCGTAATGGCCAAGGATCCTTCGCTTCGCTCAGGATGACGTGGGGCGCCTTCCGTCATTCTGAGCGAAGCACACTCTCCTCCCGTCATCCTGAGCGCAGCGCGCAGCGCGGAGTCGAAGGATCCTTAACTTCCCCGCGGCGGATTTTAGTGGTGGTTGCAACACCTGAGTGATTTGCCACCTCGAACGGTGGTCTTCGCGATGACGCGATCATATCATGAGGCGTTGATGAGCGCGAGGATCCTTTCACTGGGCTTGTCGTAC
>NZ_RZNZ01000022.1 GCF_008698145.1 Bifidobacterium vespertilionis | reverse complement strand
AGTATAGAGGACACAGCGCACATCAGTGACGCGCAACCGGCCTCCCCGCCACCCCGCGCGTATGATGGGAACAACACCAAGGAGGGACATGCAGTCTGATCAGCCTCAGCAGCCCTACGGCCCGGCCGCCGCGGAGCGCGACACCCATACGTTCGCCGTCGCCGACCATGGCGTCGACCCCACTCCGCTGCCCGCCGCGAAAGCCGCCGGATCCGGCCCGGCCCATGCCAAGCCGGGGAGCCGCATCCGAGCCGCGAAGTCCGCGAAGCCCGACAACGCGAATAGCGACAAGTTCGGTTTCAGGGACTTCCTGATCTGGTGCGGCATCCCCGTGGTGGTGGTGCTGCTCATCAGGCTGTTCATCCTGCCGTTGTACTGGATCCCGTCGTCGTCCATGATGAACACGATCCTCAAGAACGATCGCGTGGCCACACTGAGCACGCACATCAGCCCGGCGTCCAAGCTGCAGCGCGGGGACATCATCGTGTTCAAGGATCCGGCCAACTGGCTGGGGCAGGAGGATACAAGCGGGCACAACGGCTACCTGATCAAGCGTCTGATCGGTCTGCCCGGCGATGTGGTGGAGTGCGCCGGAGCCGGTTCCCCGATCACCGTCAACGGCGTGGCGGTGGACGAGAGCTCCTATGTGGCGGAGGGCAGCGATCCGAGCGCCTTCGCGTTCAAGGTCACAGTGACCGAAGGCAACCTGTTCGTGATGGGGGACAATCGCGCGCATTCCGCCGACTCCCGCTTCCATCTGGACGACGGAAACAACGGCCTGGTGCCCATGGCCAACGTGTCCGGCAGGGCGTGGCTGATCTACTGGCCGCTGGGGCGGTTCGGCCTGCTTGATTCACACCATGAAGTCTTCGCCTCGGTGCCATCGGCATCGGCGTCCGGAAGCACCGTCTGATGCCCGAACGCACAACGGAGCGCGCGGGCGGACGCGCAGGGCGCAAAGCCGCCCCGATCCCTGTCCCCACACTGGACATGGAACGCGATCTGGCCGCCGGGGGAGCGGACTACATCGTGGGCTTCGATGAGGTGGGGCGCGGCGCGCTGGCTGGCCCTGCCATGGTGGGCGCGGCGGTGATCCGGTCGGCCGATCTGCTGGCCGGCCGCGTGGACGTGCCGGCTGGTGTGGCCGATTCCAAGCTGCTCACCGAGCGCAAGCGTGAGGCGATCTACGATGAGCTGACCGATTGGTGCGCGGCGTGGGCCGTCGGCTCCGCGTCGAACGAAGAGATCGACGAGTGGGGCATCGGCTACGCGCTGGGCGTGGCGGCGCTGCGGGCGCTTGATGAGGCCGAACGAGCGCTGGGGCTGGGCGACGACACTCAAGCCGGCCGGGAGCGCCAAAACGACCAGGGACATCAAAGCGGCCCGGAATCCCAGAAAGCCCCCAGCATCGGCGCGATTCTGGATGGCCCGTACGACTACATCACCAAAACCGTGGGCACGTTCGATGCCCCGGTGGTTCCCGTGGTCCCGCATGTGGTCACGCGCGTCAAGGGCGACAGGCATTGCGCCACGGTGGCCACGGCGGCCGTGATCGCCAAGGTCACCAGGGATCGCCTGATGGCCGGCATCGCGCACGATCATCCCGAATGGGAGGCGTATGGCTGGGCCGGCAACAAGGGCTATGGGTCGGCGGCGCACCGGGCGGCGATCGCCGAACTGGGCCCGACCCCGCTGCATCGCGTGAGCTGGCATCTGACCGACAACCGGGCCGCCGACTGACTCGCCGGGCGGTCGATTGATTCGCCGGGCGGTCGGCGTACGGCGGACGGGTCATGCGAGCGTTCACGATTCGCCCTGCAAGTATGGTTCAAATGAAAGCGTTTTCTTGGGTTTTCGCTGCCAGCCACGGCAGTGAACGCTCACGAAAAACGTTTGCCGTATGGTATGCTTGAACGTCAATACGCAAGCACACGGAAGAAGTAGTGAACCATGAGCGGTGCCAGCGCAGGACGCGGCGGCAATAAGCGTCCATCCATGTTCGAGGTGGCCCGTCTTGCGGGCGTTTCCCATCAGACGGTGTCGAGGGTGATCAACAATTCCCCGGACGTCTCCGATGCCACACGCGCCAAAGTGGAGAAGGCCATCGCGCAGCTGGGATACCGCCGTTCAAACTCGGCCAGGGCCCTCGCGTCGCAGCGCTCCCGGACCGTGGGCCTGATCGCCTGCTCCATCGACTATTACGGCCCCATCAGCACGCTTGCCTCCATAGAGACCGGCGTGCGCCACCATGACATGTTCCTGTCCGTGGTGATCGTGCCGGAGGAGGAGTTCATCCGTCAGGGCTTCGATTCCGCCGCTCGCAGCCTGAACGAGCAGGATGTGGACGCTCTGGTGTTCATCGCCCCCACCGATGCGACGCTGCTGGCCGCGCTGCGCATGGAGACCGTGGTGCCGCGCGTGATCATCACCTCCACGCACGGGGCGATCACCGTGGAGGAGGCCAAGGCGCTCAGCGGCGCCAAGTCGCCGGTCGTGTTCCTGGGCATGGACCAGTGGACCGCGACCCATGAGGTGGTGCAGATGCTGTACGATCTGGGACACCGCGACACGCTGTATCTGAACGGTCCGTCCAATTGGCGCGATGCAACCACACGACGCCTGGCTTGGGAGCACTACTGCGGCAAGCTCGGCATGGCCACGCGCGCCCTCGACGTGGATTCCTGGGAGGCCAAGGACGCCTACCGTGTGGTGACCACCCTGCTGGATGAGAAGCGGTCCGCCGGTGAGGCTTTGCCCACGGCGATTGTGGCCGCGAACGACAATCAGGCCGCCGCCGCCATGCGCGCGCTCCACGAGCACGGGCTGCGCATCCCGCAGGATGTGAGCGTGGTGGGCTTCGACGACATTCCCAGTGCGGACAACCTCTACCCGCCGCTGACCACCGTGCACCCGCGATTCAGGCAGGTGGGCGTGCTGGCCACGGAATGCCTGCTCGCATTGCTGGGCGAGGCCGAGGCTCCGAAGTTCGATCGGACCGAGCATGGCACCGGATTGGTGACGGCGGAACTGGTCAGGCGCGATTCGGTGGGGCTGGCGAGTCGGTAACTCCGGCAGCCATGGCGGAGGCGTCTGCGGGAACACTCGCAGCCGCCCCACGCAAACGACCCGGTCTCCATGGCGGAGGACCGGGTCGTTGGATATGCGGCGAAGCCGCGAAGGCTAATCGGCCTGGAATCAGGCGTTGGCCTTGTTGTCGCGACGCTCGACGATGCGGGCGGCCTTACCGCGCAGGTTGCGCAGGTAGTACAGCTTGGCGCGACGGACGCGGCCCTTGCGCACGAGCTTGATGGAGTCGATGGACGGGGAGTGCAGCGGGAAGCGGCGCTCCACGCCGGTGCCGAAGCTGATCTTGCGCACGACGAAGGTCTCGCGCACGCCCTCGCCGGAGCGGGCGATCACAACGCCGGTGAAGGTCTGGATACGGGAGTTGTTGCCTTCCTTGATCTTCACGTTGACGTCGACGGTGTCACCGGGACGGAAGGCCGGGATCTCCTCGGCCGGCTTCATGTGCTTGGCGTCGAAGGCCTCGATGTAGTTGACCATGTTGTTCCTCCGCACTGCCGCATGTCAGCGCTGATCAGTGGCCGGGCGGGCGCGGTGGCGCCGGACGGCCGAAGCGAAATCCCCTTGGTTTGCCTTGGGGAAGCCTGCCAATCCGCCGGGAGACGGGGGCTCCCGTATGCGAGCTCCGCCCGGCTGGACCTGTTGAACCATGGGATCATGCGGCCACCCACGGCTCGGCACAGCAACCCATCAATATAGCGACGCGGGTGGACAGCTGTGTGGTCGGCGGTCGGCTCGCGCGGGTGAACGCAGGGTTACGTGTTCAATGATCGTTAATGATTAATCATTTGATGAGAGCGCTGACAATATGCAAGACACGCCGTAGAAACCTTGCGTTTTCAGCGGTTTTTTATCAAATTGACAGTACGAATAGTGAGCGCTAACATAACTGTCGGCTGTTGGGAGTGATCGTACTTGAGCGATCATGATCGATTGCTCGCGGACTCCGGCTCAAGGGCATGGCAGGCTCTCGCGGGGTCCGTGCAAAGGGTGAAACGAATCAAGGAAGAACTATGTCTCAGACTGCTCAGTCGGGCGCTGTTGAGAAGCAGGGCTCTATGAAATACGTGGTCATTCTGGCGGTGAGCGCCGGTCTGGCCGGTCTGCTGTATGGCTACGACACCGTCAGCATCTCGGGCGCCATCGTGTACCTGTCCGCGCTGTGGAATCTCTCCGCGGCCATGGAGGGCTTCATCATCTCCTCCATCATGATCGGCGGCGTCATCGGCGTCGGTGTCTCCGGCTTCATCTCCGATCGCATCGGCCGTCGCCCGGTCCTGCTGATCGGCGCCGCGGCCTTCTTCGTGGCCGCGCTGTGGTCCGCCATGGTCAACGATCCGACCTCCATGATCGTCGCCCGCATTCTGGGCGGTTTGGGCATCGGCCTGGCCTCCTCGCTGGCCATCACCTACATCACCGAATGCGCGCCGGCCAAGTACCGTGGCACGCTTTCCTCCATGTACCAGCTGCTCACCATCCTGGGCATCTTCCTGACCAACCTCATCAACTTCTGGATCGCCGGCATGGGCGGCATCCACTCCGACTTCGCCGACAGCGCTTGGCGCTGGATGCTGGGCATCGGTGCCATCCCGGCCCTGATCCTGTTCGTCGCGCTGGCCCTTTCGCCCGAATCCCCGCGCTTCCTGCTGCAGTCCGGCAACAAGGAGAAGGGCTTTGCCGTGCTTGAGCGCATCGGCGGCACCGCCTCCGCCAAGAAGGAGGCCTCCGAGATCGAGGCCTCCATCGCCGAGAACGCCAAGGGCAAGCTGTCCGACCTGTTCCGCGCCCCGCTGGCCCACGCCATGCTCGTGGGCATCTTCCTGGCCATCTTCAACCAGGCCGTGGGCCAGAACGCCATCTCCTACTACGCGCCCACCATCTTCAAGCCCATCTTCCAGGGCGACACCGCCTCCTTCCTGTGCTCCACCCTGATCGGCCTCGTCGAGCTGGTCTTCACCTTCGTGGGCATGTACCTCATCGACCGTCTGGGCCGAAAGCCGCTGATGCTCGCCGGCTCCCTCGGCATGTGCGTCTTCTACTTCCTCATGGGCCTGTCCATGCTGCTGAACTGGCCCGGCGTCCTCACGCTGATCTTCGCCTGCCTGGTCATCGCGTCCTTCGCGTTCTCCATGGGCCCGGTCACGTGGGTCATGATCTCCGAGCTGTTCCCGACTTATCTGCGCGGCCGTGCGGCCGGTCTGTGCACCGTGTTCCTGTGGGGCGCCAACTTCCTGGTCGCCCAGTTCACCCCGGTCATGTTCTCCGCTTGGGGCGGCGGCACCTTCATCTTCTGGGCCGTGATGGATCTCATCGCGTTCCTGGGCGTGCGGTTCCTCGTTCCGGAGACCAAGGGCAAGACCTTGGAGGAGATCCAGAGCTTCTGGACCAAGTGATCCGATCGGCCCGATCATCCTGTTGCCGCCTCGGCGCGAACGGGGTGGTCGGGCCGATTTTCCCGGCGAATCGAAGACTCGCCGATGCGATTCAAAGCGTTATAAGGTATCCTAATAACTAGGAATTGTGAGCGCTCACAACAACAATGGCGTCTATTGGCGTAATTCGGGAAATCAAGGAGCGCGCAAGGTCTGGGCTATGGCGGAAACGGTCCGTCCGGCAAGGCCTTGCAGCTCCTTGCGATTGTCTGTTAGCGCACACGGTTTCGCATTCCGTGACAGCCCGCCCGCCGCGGGCAACATATAAGGAGTTGAGCGCAGATGGCTGCAAACGCAGAGCCGGTTTCGCCGCAGGAGTTCGCCGAGAAGATCCGCGGTGGCCGCACGTCCCTTGGCATCGAATTCGGTTCCACCCGCATCAAGGCGGTGCTGATCGACGACGAATACCGTACCATCGCCTCCGGCGACTACCAGTGGGCGAGCCACCTTGTGGATGGCCTGTGGAGCTACGATCTGGACGAGGTCTGGAAGGGCCTGCAGACGGCCTACGCCAAGATGGCCAACGACGTGTTCAACGCCTACGGCGAGCGTCTGACCCGCATCGGCCACATCGGCTTCTCCGCCATGATGCACGGCTACCTCGCGTTCGACGCCGAAGGCAACCTGCTCGTGCCGTTCCGCACCTGGCAGAACACCAACACGCACGAGGCCCACCTCAAGCTCTCCGACCTGTTCCAGTACAACATCCCCGAGCGCTGGTCCGTGGCGCACCTGTACCAGGCCGTGCTCAACAAGGAGGAGCACGTCTCCAAGGTCGCGTTCCTCACCACCCTCGCCGGCTACGTCCACTGGAAGCTCACCGGCAAGAAGGTGCTCGGCGTGGGCGACGCCTCCGGCATGTTTCCCATCGACCCCGTCACCAAGACCTACGAGGCCGAATTCATCCGCAAGTTCGACGCGCTGCCCCAGATCGAGGCCCAGCCCTGGAAGATCGAGGACCTGCTGCCCACCCCGCTCGTGGCGGGCACCCCGGCCGGCGAACTCACCGAGGAGGGCGCCAAGCTCCTCGACGTGGACGGCTACCTCCAGCCCGGCATCGTGCTGGCTCCGCCGGAAGGCGACGCCGGCACCGGCATGGTCGCCACCAACTCCGTGCGCGTGCGCACCGGCAACGTCTCCGCCGGCACCTCCATCTTCGCCATGGTCGTGCTCGAGAAGAAGCTCGCCCGCCTGCACCCCGAAGTGGATCTGGTCACCACCCCGGCCGGCGATCTGGCCGGCATGAGCCATGCCAACAACTTCACATCCGACCTCAACGCGTGGGTCGGCCTGTTCGGCGACTTCGCCAAGGCCATCGACCAGCCCATCAGCACCGGCGCCCTGTACGGCACGCTGTTCCGCGCGGCCATCAGCGACGAGGCGGATGCCAACGCCGGCGGCTTGCTTAACTACCCGTTCCGCTCCGGCGAGTTCCTGGCCGGCCTCGAAGAGGGCCGCCCGCTGTTCGCCCGCAGCCCCGAGGCCCACATGAACCTCGCGAACTTCATGCGCGCCCAGCTGTTCAGCGCCTTCAGCCCGGTCAAGATCGGCATGGACGTCATGACCAAGGACGAGGAAGTCAAGATCGACTCCCTCGTGGGCCACGGCGGCATCTTCACCACCCCGAAGGTGGCGCAGAAGATCCTCGCCGCCGCGTTCAACACCCCCATCAAGGTCATGTCCACCGCTGCCGAGGGCGGCGCCTGGGGCATGGCCGTGCTGGCCGACTACCTGTGGCACACCCCGTGGCCGCTGGCCGACTACCTCGACCAGCGCGTCTTCAAGGACGCCCAGTCCACCACCGAGGAGCCCGATCCCACGGACGTCGAGGGCTTCGAGAACTTCTTCGCCCGCTTCCAGTCCGGCCTTGCGATCGAGAAGAGCGCCGTGCGCAACATCGAGCTCGAGAGCAAGTGACTGTCCAAAACTCAACCACATCAACAAACAACGTAGAAAGGTAGCCGAATATGGCAACGTTGGCTGATTACGGTCCCGAAGTGCGGGCCGAGGTCAAGCAGGTGCGCGAGGTCGTCGCGACCCTGCACGAGCAGCTGATCAAGTGGAATCTGGTCGTGTGGACGGCCGGCAACGTGTCGCAGCGCCTGCGCACGGCCGACCTGTTCGTGATCAAGCCCTCCGGCGTGCGCTACGAGTACCTGACCCCGGGCTCCATGGTCGTGTGCGATCTGGACGGCAACGTGGTCGACGGCACCGAGGCCCCGAGCTCGGACACCGCGTCGCACGCGTACATCTACCGCAACATGCCGGACGTGTACGGCGTGGTCCACACGCACTCCACCTACGCGACCGCGTGGGCGGCCACGGGCCAGAACATCCCGTGCGGCCTGACGATGATGGGCGACGAGTTCGGCGGCCCGGTGCCGGTTGGCCCGTTCCGTCTGATCGGCTCCGAGGCGATCGGCGAGGGCGTGGTGGAGACGCTGAAGAAGTACCCGAAGTCCCCGGCGGTGCTGATGCAGAACCATGGCCCGTTCACGATCGGCAAGGACGCGGAGGCCGCGGTCAAGGCCGCCGCGATGACCGAGGAGGTCGCGCACACGATGTGGGCGGCGCGCCAGCTTGGCGACATCATCGAGATCCCGCAGGCGGATATCGATAAGCTGAACGATCGTTATCAAAATGTGTATGGTCAGCACTGAGCTGATCTGAGATCGAACCGGGACTCCCTCCTTTGGGGGTCCCGCCAAATACTTAACGCGAAACAAACCACAACGAAGTAAATAAGGAGCCAATTATGGCAATCGAGAACCCCTTCGAGGGCAAGGAAATCTGGTTCGGCGTCGGTTCGCAGGACCTGTACGGTGAGGAAGCTCTGCGCCAGGTGGCCGCCAACGCCGCCGAGATGGTGGACTACCTCAACAACACCGGCAAGATCCCGGCGAAGATCATCCTCAAGCCCACCCTGAAGTCCTCCGACGGCGTCAAGTCCTTCATGGTCGAGGCCTCCGCCAACCCGAACGTCATCGGCGTCATCGCCTGGTGCCACACCTTCTCCCCGGCCAAGATGTGGATCCGCGGCCTCGAAGTGCTCACCAAGCCGCTCATGCAGCTGGCCACCCAGCACCACAAGGAGATCCCGTGGGAGACCATCGACATGGACTTCATGAACCTGAACCAGGCCGCCCACGGCGACCGTGAGTTCGGTTACATCGTCTCCCGCCTTGGCATCCCGCGCAAGATCGTCGTCGGCCACTACACCGATCCGGACGTCGCCGCTCAGATCGGCACCTGGGCCCGCGCCTGCGCCGGCTGGGACGCCTCCAACAACATGAAGGTCATGCGCTGGGGCGACAACATGCGCAACGTCGCCGTCACCGAGGGCGACAAGACCGAGGCCGAGCGCGTCTTCGGCGCCTCCATCAACACCTGGTCCGTCAACGAGCTCGTCGCCGCCTACGAGGCCGTCAAGGACGATCAGGTCAAGGACCTCATCGAGGACTACAAGGCCAAGTACGACGTCGACCCGGCTCTGCTCGACTCCAAGTACGACTCCCTGTTCATCGCCGCCAAGGAAGAGGCCGCGATGGTCAACATGATGAAGGCCAACGGCTGCACCGCCGCCGTCGACAACTTCGAGGACCTCGGCACCCTGCCGCAGCTCCCGGGCGTCGGCGCCCAGCGCCTGCCCTCCGAGTACGGCTACGGCTTCTCCGCCGAAGGCGACTGGAAGACCTCCGTCCTCGTCCGCATCGGCGCCGTCATGGGCTACGGCCTCGAGGGTGGCGCCTCCCTCATGGAGGACTACTCCTACAACTTCACCGAGGGCAACGAGCTTGACATGGGCTCCCACATGCTCGAGGTCTCCCCGTCCATCGGCACCATCGCCAAGCCGAAGCTGGAGATCCACCCGCTCGGCATCGGCGGCAAGGCCGACCCGGTCCGCCTGGTCTTCTCCGGCAAGCCGAAGGAAGGCGCCGTCGTCGTCTCCATGGCCGACGAGCGCGAGCGCTTCCGTCTCCTCATGGACGTCGTCGACGTCGTCGAGCCTCAGGGCTCCCTCAAGGTCCTGCCCTGCGCCCGCGCCGTCTGGAAGCCGCGTCCGTCCCTGAAGACCGCCGTCAAGTGCTGGATCACCGCCGGCGGCTCCCACCACACCTGCATGACCACCTCCGTCGGCCGTGAGGCTTGGGAGGACTTCGCCCGCATCGCCGGCGTCGAGCTCGCCGTCATCGACGAGAACACCAACGCCTCTCAGTTCGAGAAGGAACTGCAGCTGAGCGAGATGTACCACCGTCTCAACAACCAGCACTGAAATTTTCGCGGTGACGGAGCGTCCTCGGCGTTGTTCCTCGGTCGGCGTACTTAGTACGCCTTCCCTCGGTACGCCTTGAGGCCGCACGCGTCACCGCGAAAATTTCCGTGTCGGTTTGGGGTTATTGAACCCGTTTGGAAACCGCCTGCCCCTGTGGGGTGGGCGGTTTCTTGCGTTTTGGGGGCGTTCGGCGTGTCGTGAAGGGGATAGGGGGTGATGGGGAAGGAAGGGAATCATGGGGCCGATCATGGGGGATCGGGGACGATGATGGAACCCCCTTTGTGAAGGGGATGTGTCACAGGGGCGGTTGATTATGGTGACCAAGGATTTCCGGCGTTGAGGGATAGCCAGGGAACCCAGAATCGGCGCAAGCAGAAGGGGTAGGGATTACCATGCCGACGGCTATCCACATCAACGCACAGAACCATCGCGAGGAACCGGCCCAGGAGCCATACGGGCCTCCCACTCCCGGACCGGAGCCCATCTGGACCGGACTGTCGGACCTCATCGGAGAAATCATCAAGGACGTCCTCAGACGGGTACTCATTGTCATCTCGACCATCCTGCTGATCAGCGGGCTGATCCTCACCCTCGGCAAGGACAAGGCGGAAGCCGCGATTCTGGTCGCCGAGGAAAGCAGCACTCTCCTTCCCGCCACCTGGGAGAACGATCTGCGCGAACTCGTGCCGGACGAAACGCTCCGCGCACTCATCACCAACGAAGTCAAGCGGGAGAACCCCGGCGGCGATCTCAGCGGCACCCCCACCAAGGACGTGCTCAAGGGCTTCACCGGGGACGGTCGCACCAGCGAAGGACGACTGGTATGGGACCTTGGAACCGCATACCGCAGCAGTGGGCTCAAACCCATCCGCATGCTCAACGGCGTGCAATATCTGGGGCGGCTGTACCAGATCAACGCCGAAGGACTCGGACTTGAACTGCTGGCCATGCCCGGCGTGCCCGCGGAAACCAGGATTCCGAACCTGCTGCTGGGTGGCAACGCGTTCCACATCATGCCGGCGAAGCTGTATGAGAAGAACTTTCCGACGACGCGAACTGCAGCGATTACTCCTAATCAGGACTATTACCATCACGCCGGCGTTACCTACGTGCGCGCGGGCGAAGCCCATCCCAAAACCGTGAGGCTGGAAGCGGGTATCCAGCGTCTCAAGGAGGATCCAACTGCCGAACTCGTCACCGAACCGATCTTGGATCAGACCAGGTTCGAGGAGGATCGGAGTTTCAGCACGGCCGTTGGCGCAACCGTGTCGGAACCCGATGCGAGCGCATGGACGGTCTCCGGCTTCGACGCGCAATCCAAGGATGGCGTCATCGTGAAGATGGCCCAATACAGCTACGTCGTGCAGCATACGGATGTCAATAATTCCCCCGACAGCGTCTCCCTCGCCTACTTCTACGGCCTGGGCGTCCGCTTCCTCAGCACCGTCAAGCACACCGCCACAGCCACGGTGCTGGCCGACTTCTCGTTCAGGAAGGTCAGCGCATCCACGCCCTCCCAGGGTCTGGCCGGTGCCAAGTATCTGCTGCAGACCACGGACGGCGCCTATGTGAAGAGTGCCGCGGACTCGGACAATACAGACTCGGACAATACGGGCTCAAACAACACGGCCGCGGTGAACCCCGACGGTACGCTGCAGACCGCCGCCGCGCCCAACGAGGCCGGGGTCATGACGCTCATCACCGGGCCGGATGGCGGTTTCACGGTCCACGGTCTGCCCGCCAGCCCCGAAGGCGTGCCCTATACGCTGACGGAGATCGAAGCCCCAGCGGGCTATCAGCGCGACTCCACGCCCATCCCCATCACGGTCCGGTCGCATGACGTCACCGTGGAAGGCACAGCCGGTGGCGGCGAAGGCACCGAGGCCATCGTGACCAAGGACAGCGTCACCGCGACCGCGGACCGCTGGACCCAGGTGTCCACGCAGAGCACACTGGACGAAAACAACGACTGGCAGGTCGACTACGCCCAATCCGGCGAGGCTATGACGCTCACCGCGCAGGACGGTTCCGAAGCCACGGAGACACGCGCCGCATCCAGCTACGGTGACGCTGACGTGTTCATCGCGAACGGCGGCAAGCAACTCACGCTGGCCGTGGAGGAGTCGGACGCCTCATGGACGCCGGTCAACTCCGTCAGCCGGCTGACCATTGGCACGAGGGCGGACGAGGCGCAGACGTTCTCCGGCGAGGCCTTGGACTCCGTCGCGCAGGTGCAGCGGGCCATCAATGGCATCATCGAACGCGGCGGTATGGAACGGGACGACGATTACTACACGGTGGACACCTCGGTGGTCTACAGGGATGAAGGCAGCATCGAGCTCAACGCCTTCAGCCAGGCCGACGGATTCAACCCCGTGGAAGTGACCGTGCAGGCGGACAAGCACCTCAACGACGCATCCGGTCCGCAACCCGTGGAACAGGGCCGTTTCCGCTTCACACTCGAACCGCAGGGCGGTGCACCGAAGCCGGTGGAAGGAACGACCGTGGACGTGGACGGCGACGGCACCGCCTTCTGGACGTTGCCGCAGCTGGACTGGCAGACCTATCTGCAGTCCGCCAAAAACGATCAGGGCGAGGCGACGCTGACCTACCGGGTGCTCGAGGAGGACACCGGCGAACCCGGCATTGTGTACGACGACACCGTGCACACGCTGGAGATCCGCATGCGCGAGCGCGAGAGCGAACCGGGAACCGGCGTCACCAACGGTCTGACGGTCAGCGCGCTGGTGGACGGCCGCGAAGTCGCCACCGGCGACGGCACGCGAACCGCGGTGATCCTCCCCACAGACAGCCTTCCCTTCACCAACACCGTCCAAAGCCCGGAGCGTCTGCCCGTCACCGGCGGCGGAGGCATCCTCGCCTTTTCGCTGATCGGCGGCCTGCTGTTCGCAGGCGGCGCGGCGGCGTTGATCATCACCGTAAGGAGGCGACACCGGTAGACGGCACAGACACATACGGACGGGCGGCCATTGGGGGAGCTCGCTGCCGCCCGTCGCGGATTCCGTCTTTCTCCGCCCCATGGGCGAGCGCACGAAGCAGTGCACCAGATCACAATCACGCAACCGTCTTGAGAAGGAGACATCATGCGTAACCACACCATCGCAACCATCCAGACCATCATCCGCGCGGGCGCGCGCACCGTTGCAGCGGGCCTCGCCGCAGCCGCAGCCACCGCCGTCGCGCTCGCGGGCCTCACCGCGCCGGCCATGGCCATCGGCCACGACGACACCGCAACCATCACCATCAACAACGTGGAACCGGGGGCCGTAGTCACGGTCCACAAGGTCATCGACGTCCACTACGATTTCGACGCCAACCGGCCCATCCAGCCCCAGTACACGTGGGTCGGAGGCGTCGCCGAATGGGTGAAGGCCAACCATGCCGGATACGCGGATGACGCCGGCGCCGTGGCGGATCCATACGCGGACCTTGAGGACGATCCGGTGGCCGATCCCGCCAACGCCACGGACATCGCCACGTTCGCCGACGGTCTGTCCGCCGCCATCGCTCAGGGCACGGCCACGGCCGAAGCCGCCGGGGAAAAGACCGTGGGGGAGCAGGACGATTCAGCCGTTTTTAATCTGCCCATGGGTGGCTACCTGATTCACATCACCAACGGCACCTACGTGTACCGCGCGGTGATGGCGAGCATCGCGCCTGGACTCGACGATCCCAAGGCCGGCTGGCAGCTCAAGCCGGTGACGATCGATGCGAAGCGATCGCTGCCGGGCATCGACAAGTCCGTGAACGAGCAGACCGAGGGGCATGTGAGTGGCAGGGGCAGCAAAGGCACCGGCTCCGATTCGGCGGGCATCGGCGAGACGGTGACGTTCGATCTGCGCGCCGATGTGCCCGTATTCCCAGCCAAGGCCCTCAGCAAGCGATTCGTGATCGCCGATCGGCTGGATGCGGGTCTTACGCTCAATCCGGATTCGATCGCTGTATACGGTTCGGCCGGCCGGACGGGCGGCCAGGACAACGGCGGCCAGGCGGACAGCGGCGAGACCAAGCTCGAATCGGACGCATACGGGCTCACCGTCACCGATGCCAAGGATCTGGACGGCAACCCGGTCAGCTTCCTTGTGGATCTGGGCGGCGATCATTATGCGTCGGTGCGGGGCTTTAAGACCGTGCATGTGCGCTACACCGCCACCGTGAACAAGTCGGCGGTGATCGGTCCGGGCGGCAACCGCAACGAGGTGAAGCTCCAGTATTCCAACAACCCCTACAAGGCTGAAGGCCACAGGAACGAGGACGATGAGGTGGTGGTGTACGCCTACGGCCTGCGTCTGCTCAAAACCGGTGCCAGTGGCGAGCCGCTGACCGGCGTGACGTTCTCGCTCGCCACCGTCGATGGTCAGGCACTGCAGGTGGTGGAAGTGGATGGGGTGAAGGGCCACTATCGGATGCCGGAACCCGGCGAGACCGGCGATGCGGGCGATGCCGGGGAATCCGGGGCCCCGGGCGGAATCGTGCTGGTGGACGAGCTGGCCGTGTCCTCCGATCTGGCGAATCTGGGCCGTCTGACCATCGACGGTTTGGATCAGGGCGGATACACGCTCACCGAGCAGCAGGCCCCGGACGGCTATGTGATCGCCTCCACCGCCGTGTCCTTCACCATCACGGACACCGGCGCCACCGGGGACGGCTCCGGCGAGCTCACCGGTTCGGTGGCGAACGAGGAGAAGGGCCATCCGGGCTACGCGTTCGGCAGCGTGGCGAATTTCAGGGGCGGTCTGCCGAACACCGGCGGCGTGGGCACCGTGATGTTCGTGGCGGTCGGTCTGCTGCTGGTCTCCGGCGGCATGATCCTGATCGCCACCCGGATCAGGCGCAACGGCCCGGCTCGCGCCTGATTTCGCGCAACGGCATGGATGGAAGCGGCGATGACGGGACGGCATGCGCGCCGGATGCATCGGAACCGGCGCAACGGCGGAACGACGCTTAGCCGCGTACGCCGCATGCTGCCCGTCATGGCCGCCATCCTGCTTATCATGCTGGGCGCGGGCGTGGCCCTGTACCCGATGGCGGCGAACTTCGTCGCGCAACGGGCACAGGCGGCGGCCATCGCCGACTACGGCAATGCCGTCGCCCATCTGGGTCGCGACGATCTGGATGAGCAATGGCGGCTGGCGCGGGCATACAACGATTCGCTGGCAGCTGGCGGCGGCGCGGGCGGAAGGGACGGTGCGGGCGCTGCGATTGGGTACGGTTCCGTGCTCAACATCGACGGCAGCGGCGTGATGGGGTATCTTACCATTCCACGGATCGGCGCACGTTTGCCCATCCGCCACGGCACCGGCGAAACCGTGCTGGCCGAGGGTGCAGGGCACCTGGAGGCAAGCGCGCTGCCGGTGGGCGGTCCGGGGCTGCACAGCGTGCTGACCGGGCACCGGGGGCTGCCCTCGGCAGAATTGTTCACCCGGCTGGACGAACTGGAACGCGGCGACGCATTCACGGTCACGGTATTGAACGAATCGCATCGCTACCGGGTGAGCGACATTCAGGTGGTGGAACCGGACGATGTGGCGAAACTCGCCGCGCAACCTGGCCGTGATCTCATCACACTCGTCACCTGCACGCCCTACGGCATCAACACGCATCGGCTGCTCGTCACCGGCGAGCGGGACGGCGATGCGGCGGAAACCAACAGCGCAATATCCGGTGGCGTGACCGTGCGGCGGCAGGCGGATCCGGTCGGCGTATGGCTGCGCCGGGTAGGACTGGCGTTTGCCGCGCTGGCCGCAGTGGGATCGGCCGCCGCAGTCGGCGCACTATCCATAAGCAAGAAATCACAAGCAAGGAAGCACAATGAACACCGAATTCGATGACGAACAAATGGCACTGCTCAACCGCATCCCCGCGGTGCGCATGGTGTCGCGCCGGCGCATCTACTACACGGATGCATTCCGCGAGGAAATCCGGAGGAGATCGAAGGCCGGCGAGTCGGCCAAGGCGATCTTCGAGTCCGCCGGTCTTGGGCCGCGCGTGATCGGCCTCAAACGGATCGAACGCTGCGCGGCGCGATGGCTGCAGGAGGACGATGAGGACGAGAGTGAGCCGGGTGCGGAGGACTCGGGCATCGCATGCGGCCACGGATTGGGCGCGGACGAACGGCAGTCGCCGCCGATGCCGCCGTATCCGCCCTACAGGCCCCGCGTCACCTCCAAATACTCGGTGGAGGCGGTGCTGCTCGCCTATCGCGAGCGGATCGACCGGCTGGAGAAGCGGGTCGAGGAGCTGGAACGAGTCGCCCTGGCGCGCACGGCCGCGAGGTGAACGCCGACGTGCGCGCCAAAGCACTGACGGGTCAGCACGTCGGCGCCGATCGTCCCAGTTCTGGCCGGGGCATGCCGATTCTTACCGCTTGCCGCCGTAGATCTCCTTGTCGATCACTTCGGCGAACACGCGGTTGACGGCCGGGCGCACCACCTTGAGCGACGGGGTCAGGCAGCCGTTGTCCTGCGTGAACCGGCGGTCCAGCACCACGAACTTGCGCACGGATTCCGCGCGGGAGACGGTGGCGTCGGCCTTGTCTACATAGGTCTGGATTTCGGCGCGCACCTCGTCGTTCACGGCGGCTTCGTCGATCGGCATGTCCGCGGGCAGGCGGCGGGTGGGCAGCCAAGCCGCCAGGCCCTCCGGATCGAGCGTGACCAGCGCGCCCACGAACGGGCGGGCGTCGCCCACCACCACCGCATGCTCCACGATCGGGCACTTGGTGATCTCCTCCTCCAGCGGGATGGGCGAGACGTTCTTGCCGCCGGCCGTGATGATGATGTCCTTCTTGCGGCCGGTGATCGTGATGCGGCCCTCGTCGTCGATCGACGCGAGATCGCCGGTCTTGAGCCATCCATCCGGCGCGAACGCCTCGGCGGTCTTCTCCGGCAGATTGTGGTAGCCGCGGAACACGTTCGGGCCCTTGACCTCCAGCTCGCCGTCGGCCGCGAGCCGCACCGAGGAACCGGGCGCGGGCTGGCCCACCGTGCCGATCACGTTGTCCGTGACGCGGGTGGCGGCAAAGGGGGCGCAGGTTTCGGTCATGCCATAGCCCTGAATCATGGGCAGGCCGATGCCGTTGAAGAAGTGCGCCAGATCGGCGGACAGGGGTGCGCCGCCGCACGCCACGTACCGGATCTTCGGACCCAGGGCGCCGCGGACGGTGCGGTAGACCAGCGCCTCGTACATCGCGTGCTCGCTGATCTGCTTGGCGGTGTGCTTTTCGCCGGCCTGCTCGGTGCGCGACCAGACGCGCGCGGCCTCGGCGGCCTTGGCGAACAGACGGCCCTTGACGCCGGTGCCGGCCTTGCGGGAGGCCGCGTTATAGACCTTTTCGAACACGCGCGGCACGCCCAGCAGGTAGGTGGGCTGGAAGGATCGCAGGTCGGGCAGCAGCGAGTGCGTGTCCGGCAGGTATCCCACCACGCCGTCATCGGTGCCGATCGACACGTACTGGATGAAGCGTGCGAAGCAGTGCGCGAGCGGCAGGAACAGCAGCAGACGGGGGTGGTCGTCGGCCACCATCTCGTGCAGGCACTCGGTGGCCGCGCGCACGATCGACAGGAAGTTGCGGTGGGTCAGCTCCGCGCCCTTGGGGGCGCCGGTGGACCCGGAGGTGTAGACGATCGTGGCCAGATCGTCGGCGCGGCCGGCCGCGATGCGCTCGTCGAGTTCGGCGTCGGTGATGGAGGCGCCCAGTCCCTGCAGCGCGCCCATCGCGTTGTTGTCCAGCATGAGGATGCGGCGCAGTGCGGGGCAGTCGTCCATCACCGTGTACAGGCGGTGGAATCGCTCGGCGTTGTCCGCAATGGCGAGTTTGACGGTCGAATCGTTGAGGATGCGCTTGGCCTGCTCGGCGGAGTCCGTGTCGTAGATTGGCACGCTGACCGCGCCGATCGCCGCCAGCGCGAAGTCCAGCACGCCCCACTCCCAGCGGGTGGGGGAGAAGATCGTCACGGCGTCGCCGCGTTCGATGCCGAACGCCATGAAGCCCTTGGCGGCCTGACGCACCAGTGCCAGAAACTCGCCGGAGGTGATGTTGGCCCATGAGCCGGGGCCGGTTTTGCGGCTTGCGATCACCGTGTCCTCGCCGGTGCGCGCGATGCGCTCGGTGAGCAGCGAGAACAGCGTCTCGTCATCCTTGACGATCATCGACTCGCCCGGGTGGTGTATTCCTGCAGCATGCCTGTCATTCCTTCGATTCGGAAGCTATACGGTTATCCACACTCAAGCATAGGGGAGGATGGGCGCGCGCGCATTGTGGAAACCTACAAAAAATGCACGGTTGGGTTGGCGCGGCGCGGTTGGCCGCTTGCCGCGATCGCCCCGCGTCACACCTTCGCGGTGAGGAACCCGGCCAGCCGCACGGCTCCGGCGGCGTCGAGCGGATAGGCGTCCACCACCCGGCCCTTGTCGATCGCAAGCACGTCATCGGCGCAGGCCAGCGCGAATTCCGGATCGTGCGTGACCACCACCACGGTTTTGCCGTCGTCCGCGAGCTGGCGGATCAGTCCGGCCACCTCGCGCATGTGGCGCATATCGAGACCGCTGGTCGGCTCGTCGAAGATGATCACGTCACGGCCGGAGGCCAGTGCGGCCGCGATCGCCACGCGCTGCTTCTGCCCGCCGGACAGCGACAGCGGATGGCGATCGGCCACCTCCGCCAGATCCAGACTGGCCAGGATCTCGCGGACGCGTGCCTCGCGATCAGCCTCGCTGCCGAGTTCGCCGTCCTCCGGCATGGCGAGCAGCACCTCGTCGAGCACCGATTCGGTGAACAACTCGCAGTTGACGTCCTGCAGCACGGTGAAGCAGGCGTTGAGTCGGGCCTTGCGATCGAGCGGCTTGGCGGAAGCGGCGGGCGGCACCAGATCGCCCTTGCAGCGGCGGTCCAGCCCCTGCAGGCAGCGCACGAACGTGGACTTGCCGGCGCCGTTGAACCCGGTGACGGCCGTGACACGGTCCGCGGGGATGCGTGCCTCCGGGACGTCCAGCGTGGGGGCCTTGGCGTGGCGGTACGTGTAGGAGAAATGGTCGATGGCGTATGAGGCACCGGGCATGGAAAGTGCGTGCGCGTCGCCGGCGGCCTGCGTGGAGCCGGCTCGTGTGGCGTCATTCCGCGTGAGGCCTGCCCGCGTGGATCCGGCTGGAGACGCGATGCCGGCCATTCGTGCGGCGCCGGCGATCTGCTCGGCCCTCACCGGTCGCAGACCCAAGGCGCGGCGCTCGTCGTCCGGCAGATTGCGCAGTTCGTCACCACTCATTTCGCGCTCAAGTCGCCCGCCACGCAGATACCAGGCGCGGTCGATCAGCCCGTCGAGCCAGTACAGGCGGTGCTCGGCGATCACCACGGTCTTGCCCTGTCGCTTCCACAGGGCGATGATCGCGCGCAGCTCGGCGATCGCCCGCGCGTCCAGATTGCTGCTCGGCTCGTCCAGCACCAGCACGTCGGGTCCGGCCGTGGACACCGACGCGCAGGCCACCTTCTGCTTCTGGCCGCCGGACAGGTTGGTGATCGGACGGTCCAGCAGGTCCTCCATATGGAAGTCTTTGGCCACTGCGGCGATGCGCTCGCGGATCTCCTCCGGCGGCATCTGGAAATTCTCGCAGGCGAAGGCGAGCTCGCCGGTCACGTCAAGGGTGAAGAACTGGCTTTTCGGATTCTGGAACACCGACCCCACATGCCTGGCGATCGCGGCCAGACCGCCCGGCGCGGCGGCGGTGTCCAGTCCGGCAACGGTCACATGCCCGGTCAGCTCGCCGTCGAAGTAGTGCGGGGCGAGGCCGTTGATCAGGCGGGTCACGGTGGTCTTGCCGCAGCCCGAATCGCCGCACAGCAGCACGGTCTGGCCGGCGTGGATCTCCCCGTTGAGGCCGTAGACGCCGGTGTGCGTGCCGCCGGCATACTCGAACGTCACGTTTTCAAAGCGAATCATGGTCGTTCCTCTTTTCCGCGGGGGACTTTAGAACAGGCCCTGCGCCGCAAGGGCCGCGAAGCAGGCCGCGCAGCCGGCGATCAGCAGCCAGTCGGCCCATCCGAAGCCGATGCGCGCGATGGATGTGCGCGTGGGGGCCGCGCCGAGCCCGCGCGTGAGTGCGGCCTGGCTCAGCTCGTCGGCGATCTTGACCGAATTGGTGACCATCGGCACCACGCGGTATTCGAACATCTCCGATGCCTTGCCGCCGCCCAGATGCACGCCTCGCATGCGCATGGCATCGTTGATCTGACGGACCTCGGAGACCACGGTGGGGAAGAATCGGAACATCACGGCCAGTGGGATGGTGACCGACTGGGGGACGCGGGCCCGCTGCAGGGCGGCGATCAGCTCACCGGCCGTGGTGGTGAACAGCAGCCAGTACGAGGCGACCGCGCTGGGCAGCGTCTGCGTGGTCATGCCCAGCGTCGCATAGATGAACCAGCCCAGAAAGCCGCCAACATGGGGCAGCACCCATTCCGCCGCCGCCCAGGCCAGAGCGAACCAGAGCAGGAACACCATGGCCGACCTGGGGCGTCCGCTCACGGCGAGCAGCACGAACGAGACGGCCGTGAGCACGCTTCTGATCACCGTGGCCGCGGCGCCCGATCCGCCGAGCATGGTCAGGCAGAACGCGCCCACGGTGAGGGTGAACAGGATCTTGGTGCGCGGGTCCAGCCGCAGGATGCCGCGGTAGCTGGCGGTGGCGAAGTTCATGGGGCGCCGGAACCGCGATCAGACCAGACCGGCCCGCTGGAAGTGCTTGCGCATGAGCAGCTTGGCGATCCACGCGCCCACGAAGCCGCCGACCACGCCCATGATGATGATCACCGGCAGCATCCAGGTGGGGAACAGGTTGGCCATGTTCTCGGCCCATTCGGCGCCCTTCTTGGCGGCTTGCGCGGCGAGGTAGTCGTTACGGCCGATGTAGAACGGCAGGAACAGGCCCAGATTCCACAGGTTGAACACACCAGCGGACAGCACGTTGAGGGAGAGCTTGCGGTAGCCGCCGGCGCGGGCGATCAGATCGGCAACCACGCCGGAGACCACGGCGGTCACGATGGTGTACCAGTTGCCGTGGATGACGCCCATGATCAGGGCGAGCAGGACGCCCACGATCGTCACCGCGCCGAAGTGGCGGGACTTCATGAGCACCAGCATGTACGGCACGCCGCCCAAGATGCCGCACGCGAGGCCCATGAACAGTTGGCCGCCGGGAATGAGGTTCGCGATCATGGCGGCCACGCAGATGAGCACGAAGTAGAGGACGGTGTAGACGCCGATGTAGATGTAGTCGCGGGTGTTCAGCTTGCCCTCGCCGGACTTGGCCGCGGGCGCAGTGGTATTGGTCATGGTTGCTCGTTTCGTTTCGCTGGATTGAATGGAAAAAGGCGTACTGAAACCAAACTGTAGGGGAACGGGAAGTAAAAGTCACTACTTGTTTTTGACGGATTTTTATGCTACGCGAGTCGCGGTGCGGCGGGCTTTCGACTTGCGGCGCGGTGGGCTGTCGACGGGCGGTCCCGCGCGCCGCCCGGTATGAGGGGCCGGCATATAATCGCATCCGGAACCGTGGTGAGACTTGAGCTAAGGGGAGACCAATGACCGATCATCTGTCCGATGTGCTGGCGAACATCGCGCCGAATACGCCCGCCCGCGATCTGGGCCTGCTGCTGTCCGGCGTCACCAGCGGCACGCCGATGCGCATCGTGCCCGAAAGCGCCCTGCCCCACACCGTCGCGTTCCCCGAGTCCGTGCCCGAAGACTGGCGTGAGCTGGCCGATGATCGCGCCCGCAGGTACGGCGCCACGGAGGACGACATCCAGGCCGCCAACCGCTTCGAGCATGATCTGGACGAGCACCGCGCGTGGGGCCTGTGCTTCTTCGGCTGGTCCAACGCCGCCGGCTACGGCTACACGGACGATCACGACACGCACGCGACCGCCGAGGACGGCTGGAACGCCTACGCCCACTTCGCCGCGCTGCCCTTCGGCGCGCAGACCGTGATGGCCACGCGCGTGCTTATGGGCGACACCGACGCCGATCGCGTCTCCGCCTGGTGCTTCATGAAGCACGAGCGCCACATCACCTGGGACGTCGACTACCGCTGAACCGGCGCTGAACGACCGTCGCCGGAACCGTTGAAACCGCTGGAACCGTTGAAAAGGAGCAGAGCATGAGCGAACTGGACAAGGACGCGGCCAAGGTGCCGATGATCGAACTCGCCGACGGCAACCGCATCCCGCAGGTGGGACTGGGCGTGCTGCGCATCGACGACGAGGGCGTGGTCCCGGTCGTCGAATCGGCGCTTGCGGCCGGCTACCGCCACATCGACGGCGCTGCCGGGTACAACAACGAGGGCGGCGTGGGCCGTGCGCTTCAGGCCGCCGGCTTCACATCCGGCGAGGCGCGCAAGTCCCTGTGGGTCACCACCAAGCTGCGCGACTCCGAGCAGGGCTACGATTCCGCGCTCAGGGCGTTCGATCGTCAGATCGGCCTGCTCAGGCTCGACTACGTGGACATGTACATGATCCACTGGCCCACCCCGTTCGACTGGCGCAGCGACACCAGCTGGAAGGCCATGGCCAGGCTGCGCGACGAGGGCCGCATCAGGACGCTCGGCGTGTGCAACTTCCTGCCCGAGCATCTGGAGCGCCTGCACGAGGAGACCGGCGAATGGCCGGCCATCAACCAGCTGGAGATCCACCCCACCTGGCAGCAGCGCGAGACCGTCGCCTATTGCAAGGAGCACGGGATCGCCGTGGAGGCCTACTCGCCCATGGCCCGCGGCAAGGATCTCGAGGCCGGGAACGGCACGATCGAACGCATCGCCGCCTCCCACGGCAAGAGCCCGGCGCAGGTGATCCTGCGCTGGCACATCGAGAACGGTACGATCATCATCCCCAAGTCCGTGCACGCGGAACGCCAGCGCGAGAACATCGAACTGTTCGATTTCGCGCTGAGCGCCGAGGAACATGCGGCGATCAGCGCCCTGGACGGCGACGGACGCATGGGCCATGATCCGATGACGTTCTCCTACGCCTGACAGCCTGCATCGGCATGCGGCGGCTGGGATCATGACCGGGCGGTTCGGCGGCGGACGGGATCGCTGGCCATCCGGGCGATCGCCTAGGCGTCCGTCCGGGCGATCGGCCCGATACCGCCGCGCCCCGTGGGGGACCACGCCCGTCGAACGCCTGCTGATCCTCATGCTTGCCGCCGCGATCGTGGGCGTTCTGGCCGGTCTGCTGCTGCCCAGGATCAGCCCCCAAATCGGCGCGATCACCGGACGGTACGCGGCCACGGGCGAGGCGGCCGACCGCCTGTCCACGCTGAAGGTGGCGGATGATCCACGGCCTGCGGCGCAATACGATCGCGATGCGTTCGGATTCCGATCCACGGATGCCGACGGCGACGGATGCGATGTGCGCGAGGCCGTGCTCAAGCGGGACATGACCGACGTGACCACCACACCGGGCGGCTGCAAGGTCAACACCGGTCTGCTGGCGGACCCGTACACCGGCCGGATCATCCGGTTCACGCGCGGCGCGGGCAGCAGCGCGGCCGTGCAGATCGACCACGTGGTGGCCCTCGAGAATGCTTGGAAGTCCGGGGCGAGCGACTGGTCCGCGGCCAGGCGCATCCAATTCGGCAACGATCCGTACAACCTGCTCGCCGTGGACGGTCAGGCCAACGAGGACAAGGGCAGCGCGTCGGCCGCGTACTGGCTGCCGGAGAACCGGGCGTACCGATGCGCGTACGTGGCGCGGCAGATCGGCGTCAAGGCCAAATACGGGCTGAGCGTGACGAGCGCGGAGAAGCGGGCCATGCTGGGCGTGCTGCACGGGTGCCCTGGGCAGACGGTGCCGAAGGACTGAGGACTGGAGGATACGCGCGCGAACACGCGCCCGGGTTACACATTTGCATTCAAGGTGCGGTACAACAGGGGCAGCACTGGGAAGGAAGCGATCGGAATCAGGTATGGAGAGCGAGAATAACATCACGAACAGAACGGTCGACGGGGAAGGCGAGACCGAGCAGTTCCCCAAGCAGCGCAGGCGTTCCCGTGGCAATCGGGCGGACCGCATCGTGCTGGCCAGTTCGGGAAGCCAGCTGGGCGTGGACGTGGGCGTGGAGGGGCACGCTGCGGAGATCGACGTGGAGCGAGGCCGTGCGGGTGAGGCCGGCGAGGGGAAGCACAAGGGTCACGCGCTCGCCAGCATTCTGGGACCGGCCTTCGTGGCGGCCGTGGCCTACGTGGATCCGGGCAATGTGGCCGCGAACATCACGTCGGGCGCGCGGTACGGGTTCCTGCTGGTGTGGGTGCTGGTGCTCGCCAACATGATGAGCGTGCTCATCCAGTACCAGTCCGCCAAACTGGGCATCGTGACCGGCAAATCGCTGCCGCAGATCCTGGGCGAGCGGATGAGCGACGCCGGACGGTTCATGTTCTTCATGCAGGCCGAGGTCATCGCCATCGCCACCGATCTGGCCGAGGTGATCGGCGGCGCGATCGCGCTCAGCCTGCTGTTCAATCTGCCCCTGTTCGTTGGCGGCTGCGTGATCGGCGCCGTGTCTACCGTCATGCTCATGTTCGAGGGCGGCAAGACCCAGCGCGTGTTCGAGAAGATCGTGATCTCGCTGCTGCTGGTGATCACGTTCGGATTCATCGCCGGTCTGGTGATCGCTCCGCCCGATCCCGGCGAGGTGCTGGGCGGGCTGGTCCCGCATTTCAGCGGCACGGACTCGGTGCTCATGGCGTCCTCCATGCTGGGCGCCACGGTGATGCCGCACGCGATCTACCTGCATTCCACGCTGGTCAACGACCACTACGCGGGCGGTCAGGAGAAGCCGAGCGTGCGCAGACTGCTCAACGGCTCCAAGGTCGATGTGGTGTGGGCCCTGCTGCTGGCCGGCACCGTGAACCTCTCGCTGCTACTGATCGCCGCGAACAGCCTGTACGGCATGCAGGGCACCGATTCGATCGAAGGCGCGCAGCGTGCGATCGTCACGGTTCTGGGGCCCACGGTGGGCGTGATCTTCTCGATCGGCCTGCTCGCCTCCTCGCTGAGCTCCACGTCGGTGGGCACGTATGCGGGCGCGGAGATCATGCGCGGCCTGTTGCACGTCAAGGCGCCCATGTGGGCGTGCCGCGTGGTGACGCTGGTGCCCGCGCTGGTGGTGCTGTGGTTCGCGCCGAATCCGACGATGGCGCTGGTGGTGGGCCAGGTGATCCTGTCGATCGGCATCCCGTTCGCGATCATCCCGCTCATGCGGTACACGCACGATCGCGCGCTGATGGGCGAGTATGTGGACGGCATGGTGAAGCATGTGATCTTCATTGTGGTGGCGGTGCTGATCATCGCGCTCAACGTGCTGCTGGTGTTCCTGACCATGACCGGCCGCGCGTAGGACCGGGTGGCGGTGTGGCCTTTCCGCCCGTGGGGCTTTTCGCCATCCTGCCTGAACGGAGCGGGGCCTCTTTCGTCATCCTGAGCGTAGCCTGGTAGGGCGAAGCCGAAGGATCCTTAATCCTCTCGCTCCGATCGATACTGGTCGTAGATCGGGCGTCACATGGCGCGGTGGGCATCACATGGTGCGAACGCGGCGTCACGGGGTGCGAACAAATCGTCACGGGGCGCGACTTGCGTCACTTGGCGCGGCCTGAACGTCACGCGGCGCGATCGCTCCCGGTGACGCGGTCCAGAAGGCCTTGTGCCGCAACGGTTTTCGAGGCCCGTCACCGGGCGCGCCCGCTCCGCGTGACGTGATTCGCTCCAGGTGACGGGGTGCCCGCTCCCGGTGACGCTCCGATGGCCTCGGCCTCGGGAGTCGTGCTCGGGCCGTTTTCGCGTTGGTGTCCTGTTCTGCCCGGTCGTCCCGGTCGGCCCGGTCCTGTTTGGCCCGGTCCTGTTCGGTCCGGTTCCGTTTGGCCTGGTTCTGTTTGGCCTGGTTCTGTTTGGCCCGGTCCTGTTCGGTCCGGTTCCGTTTGGCCTGGTTCTGTTCTGCCCGGTTCCGTTCGGTCCGGTCCTGTTCTGCCCAGTTTGGGGGAAGGACGATTCCAGTGTGCCCAGTTTGTGCCCGGTTTCCGACGCCAACTGGGCAGATCGGGATCTCCGCTGTGCAAACTGGGCAGATCCGTCCTTCTGGAGGTCGATTTTGGGCTCCAAATGACCGGATCTGCCCAGTTTGCGAATTCAGCGTCCGGATCTGCCCAGTTTGCGAATTCAGCGTCCGGATCTGCCCAGTTTGCGAATTCAGCGTCCGGATTTGCCCAGTTTGCGATATAGGCTGGGTCAATCCGGTCGCAGATCTGGGTGCATATCCGGTCGCGGAGACGTCGATCGTCCCTCTGCCGCATCCGATTTGCTCATCCTGCGTACGATCGGACTCAGAATGAGTAAATCGGATGTGCTGCGCCATGAATGATGCTTGTGCCGTATCCGATTTGCTCATTCTGTGTCTGCCCAATCTCAGAGTGAGCGAATCCGATGTGCTGCGCCATGAATTAGGTCCCTACCGCAATGGATTTGCTCATCCTGCGTACGATCGGCCGCAGAATGATCGGATTCGATGTCTTAAGTGCCGCATGGGGCCGGCATGGGGCTGGCCCGCATCAGCCCCGCGCTTTCCATCATCCGCGGGTGTTCGCGGTCGTCCGCGGAACTCGAATTTCCCGATTCGACCGTTGAAATCAAGCCGGTCCTGGGAAGAAATTCGAGTTCCGTTGACAGAGGGCGGACAGAGGGGCGCCCGCCAGGGGCGTGCACGTCATGGTCGACGAAATTCGCGTTCCGCGGACAGGGGCGTCAGCGGCCCCCGCACAGCCCCGATCCGCGACACGCCCGGGCGCCACGATTTGCTCTGATCGGCGTGTCCGCGGTATTATCGAACCGGTTCGATACACAAGGGTGTGTCAGTCACAAGCAGTACCCAAAACCGAAGCCGCAGAAAGCTTCGGACGATTGCCTGCCCCTGTCATCGAACCGGTTTGATACGATTGTCCGCACGCATCGCACGCCTGGGCGCGTCGGATCGGGCCAAAGGCCGCCAAGGCCAACAACTCAAGACTTCCAAACAACCATCCACCAAACCCATCACCAATGGAGGAGATGCCATGAAGAACAAGGTCCAGCTCATCACCTACGCGGACCGTCTGGGCGACGGCACCCTGAAGTCGATGACGGACATCCTGCGCACCCGCTTCGACGGCGTGTACGACGGTGTCCACATCCTGCCCTTCTTCACCCCGTTCGACGGCGCCGATGCCGGCTTCGACCCGATCGACCACACCCAGGTCGATTCCCGCCTCGGCTCGTGGGACGACGTGGCCGAACTGAGCCGCACCCACAACATCATGGTCGACGCGATCGTCAACCACATGAGCTGGGAATCCAAGCAGTTCCAGGACGTTCTGGCCAAGGGCGAGGAATCCGAGTACTACCCGATGTTCCTCACCATGAGCTCCGTCTTCCCGAACGGAGCCACCGAGGAGGATCTGGCCGGCATCTACCGCCCGCGCCCGGGTCTGCCCTTCACCCACTACAAGTTCGCCGGCAAGACCCGTCTGGTGTGGGTGAGCTTCACCCCGCAGCAGGTGGACATCGACACCGACTCGGACAAGGGCTGGGAATACCTCATGTCCATCTTCGACCAGATGGCCGCCAGCCACGTGAGCTACATCCGCCTCGACGCGGTGGGCTATGGCGCCAAGGAGGCCGGCACCAGCTGCTTCATGACTCCCAAGACCTTCAACCTCATCTCCCGCCTGCGCGAGGAGGGCGTCAAGCGCGGCCTGGAGATCCTGATCGAGGTGCATTCCTACTACAAGAAGCAGGTCGAGATCGCCTCCAAGGTCGATCGCGTCTACGACTTCGCGCTGCCGCCGCTGCTGCTGCACTCCATCTTCTCCGGCGACGTCAAGCCGCTCGCCGAGTGGACCCGCATCCGCCCGAACAACGCCGTCACCGTGCTGGACACGCACGATGGCATCGGCGTGATCGACATCGGCTCCGACCAGCTGGACCGCAGCCTCAAGGGCCTCATCCCCGACGAGGACGTGGACCGCCTGGTCGAGACGATCCACGCGAACACCCATGGCGAGTCCAAGGCCGCCACGGGTGCCGCGGCGAGCAACCTGGACCTCTACCAGGTCAACTCCACGTACTACTCGGCCCTCGGCTGCAACGACCAGCACTATCTGGCCGCCCGCGCCGTGCAGTTCTTCCTGCCCGGCGTCCCGCAGGTCTACTACGTGGGCGCGCTCGCCGGCTCCAACGACATGGAGCTGCTGCGCCGCACCAACAACGGCCGCGACATCAACCGCCACTACTACTCCACCGCGGAGATCGACGAGAATCTGGCCCGCCCGGTCGTCAAGGCCCTGAGCGCCCTCGCGAAGTTCCGCAACGATCTGGACGCCTTCGACGGCGAGTTCTCCTACGAGCTCAAGGACGACGGCAAGGCGATCGTCCTGCGCTGGAACAACGCAGACTCCGGCACCGCCGCCGAGCTCACGTTCGAGCCGTCGGCCGGCATGGGTGCGGACAACACCGCCCCCGTCGCCGCCTTGGCTTGGACCGACGCCGCCGGCAGCCACGAGACGCGCGATCTGCTGGCCGAGCCCCCGGTCGCGGCCTGAGCCCGATCGGGCACGATCGCCCGGCCAGATCCGGCCAAGTCCGATCAAGCCCGATCGCATCCGGCGGCCATCGCGCCGCCACAAACCTGTACCGTCGCCCCGACCCGCGCCACAGCGGCCGGGGCGGCGGACCGGGGATGCCCGCGGCAGCCCGCACCGCCCGGAACCGACAATGCAGTCAACACAAGAGAAGGAACCCCAATGACTGAAGAGAACAAGCCCGGTCAGGGTCTGCCCGGGGACAAGTTCGTACGCCCCGGCATCGACGACCGACCGGATCTCAATAAGGCGCTCACCCCCGAGCAGAAGGCCGCCGTGGAACGTCTGGCCATGCAGCCGAGCGACACCAAGAACATCGAGGGCAGCTCCACCGAGGCCAACGTGGCCACCGCGCAGGCCAGCGCGGCCAATCTCGCCACCGCCGTCGCATCCGTGGACGCCGCCGCCCCGGACCTGAATTCCGCGTTCAACGACATGCGCGACCCGATGGTCTCCGCGGACGGCCACCGTCCCACCAAGGCGGAGATCGTCCGACTGGGCGTCGGCTTCACGCTGTCCGCCGTGGCCTGCGCCATCTCGTGGGTGGCCCTGAGCTCGCTGATCCTGCCCGAGCTGCTCGACCAGATCGACCCGTCCTCGCGCGACGCCATGATCGGCTCCCTGAACGCGGTCGGCTCCGTGGTGGCCCTGCTCGCCAACGTGATCTTCGGCACGTTCTCCGACCTGACCCGCTCCCGCTTCGGCCGCCGCACCCCGTGGATCATCGCCGGCGGCGTGGTCACCGGCCTGTGCGCGCTGCTGCTGGGCGCCACGCACTCGCACGCCGTGATCATGGTGGCCTGGTGCGGCATGCAGCTGGGCTACAACGTGATGCTCGCCCCGTTCGTCGCCACCATGTCCGACCGCGTGCCGGACAAGGTCCGCGGCACGGTCTCCGGCTTCTACGGCGCCGGCATCGCCTGTGGCCAGACCCTCGGCTCCCTGGTGGGCGCGCAGGTCATCAAGGCCGCCGGCCTGTCCACCGGCTTCATGATGGCCGCCATCATCTTCGGTTGCATCGGTCTGGTGACCGTGGTGGTCTGGCCGCGCGAGAAGTCCAGCAGGGATCTGCCGCGCGAGCCGTTCAGCGCCAAGATGCTGCTCATGAGCTTCCGCCCGCCGCGCAACGCCCCGGACTTCTACTACGCCCTGTTCGGCCGCACCATGATGATGGCCGGCTACAACATGATCGTCATGTACCAGCTGTACATCGTCAAGTACTACACGCTGGCCGATTCCGGGCTCAAGGAGCAGGCGCTGGCCGACGAGGCCGCGAACATCATCGCCATCATGGCCACGATCACCCTGGTCGTCTCGCTGATCGCCGCCCTGATCGCCGGCCCGCTGACGGACAAGATCGGCATGCGCAAGGTGCCGGTCGCCATCGCCAGCTGCCTGTATGCGGTGGGCGTGCTCATGCCGTGGCTCATCCCGAGCGCCATGGGCATGTACCTGTTCGCCGCGATCGCCGGCTTCGGCTACGGCGTATACAACGCGATCGACCAGGCCCTTAACGTCTCCGTCCTGCCCAACCCGGACGAGGCCGGCAAGGATCTGGGCATCCTGAATCTGGCGAACACGCTGTGCACGGTCCTCGGATCGTTGCTTGGCTCCATCGTGGTGGTGATCTCCGGCCAGAACTACATGTGGATCTTCCCGGTCGCCATTGTTCTGGTGCTCGTGGCCGCGTTCCTGATCATGCGCATCAAGAACGTGAAGTAATGCTTGCGTGAGTAAGCTCACGCACTCCTTGGTTTCCCGTCCCGAGGCCCCGGCCGATGGTTTCCCTTCCATCGGCCGGGGCCTTTTGCGTGCGCCGGGGCGAGCGGGGTGATCGGGGCGATCGGGGCGCTGTCTGAATCGGCTCCTAGGCTCGGGGCTGGAAGAGGAATCATAGAGAGGAACCATCATGACCGAGGAATCTCCGAAGCCGGCCGAACAGCCCGATGAATCGTCTCAGACGCCGGCTGGGCGACCCGCCGAACAGCCCGCCGAGCCGAAGCAACCCGCACAGACGCCCGCCCCGCAGCCGCGCAAGTTCGTCATGCCCGGCGACGTGTACATCCGTCCCGGCATCGACGACCGCCCCGATCCGGACAAGGTCCTGTCCGCCGAGGACAAGGCCGCCATCGCCCGCTTGGCCGTCCGCATGCCGCAGCAGAAGAACGAGACCTCGCTGTCCCAGGCCGATCTGCAGGCCACGCGCATGGCCACCGAGGGCACGCCCGCCGTGGCCGCGGCCACCATCGACGCCGCCGTCCCGGACCCCGAATCCGCCTACATGGACATGCGCGACCCCATGGTCGCCGCCGACGGCACCCGCCCCGACAAGGCGGACGTCCTGCGCCTCAAGATCGGCTTCGTGGTGGCCGCGCTGATGTGCTCCGTGCCGTGGGCCGCCGCCACCGGCATCTTCCTGCCCGAACTGCTCGCCCGCATGAACGGCGGCCTGCCGGCCTTCGCGGTCCTGTGTCTGCTCAATGCGCTGGGGGCGATCGTGGCCTTCTTCTCGCAGAACTTCTTCGCCGCCGCCTCGGACGACACCCGCTCCCGCTTTGGCCGCCGCACCATCTGGATCATCGCGGGCGGTCTGCTCACCGGTCTGGTGATGTGGTGGATGAGCGCGCTGGGCGGCGACGCGATCCACCTTGCCTCGCACTTCGTGATGATCGTCTGGCTGGTGGCCCAGCTGTGCTACGGCCTTATGCTCGGCCCGCTGGTGAGCGCCATGTCCGATCGCATGCCGGACAAGTTCCGTCCCAGCGCCGACGCCTGGTACGGCACCGCCCTTGCCGTGGGCCAGATGCTCGGCGGCTTCGCGGGCGCCCTGTTCGTCGCCAATCTGCCCAAGGGCTTCACGTGGGGCGCGGCCGTGCTGGCGCTCGCCGGCATTGTGACCGTGGCGGTCTGGCCGCGAGAGAAGTCCAGTCTGGAGATGCGCCTGCCCGGCAACACCATGGACGACGCCTTCGCCTCCCTGCGTCTGGGGCAGATGGCCCCGGGCTTCCGCCGCGTGTTCTGGTCCCGCATGTTCATGATGGCCTCGGTGGCCAGCATCACGATGGTCGCGTTCTACCTGGTCAAGTACGGCGTGTACGCGATGTTCAGCCTTTCGGGCGTGTTCACCAGCATGCCGGCATCCGTGCCCTCCGCGATGCTCGTGGCATGGATGGGCCTTATCGCGATGATCGTCTCGCTGCTCGCCGCGTGGCTGTCCGGCCCCATCTCCGACCGCTTCGGCGCGTGGGGCCCGTCGCTCGCCGCCGCCGGATGCGTGGCGCTGGGCGCGCTGATGCCGATCCTCATGCCGGCCACCGCGCTCGGTCTGCTGCTGTTCTCCGCCTTTTCCGGATTCGGATTCGGCCTGTTCAACGCGGTGGGCCAGGAACTCGCCACGGCCGTGCTGACCGATCCGCGCGATGCCGGCCACGCGCTGGGCACGCTGAACCTCGCCTCCACGCTGGGTGTGGTTCTGGCCGCCGTCGTGACCGGCATCGCGACCACCGTGGGCGGCTGGGCGTGGCTGTTCGCCGGGTCGATCGTGATGGCAGCGGCGGCCGCCGGATTCGTGGCCAGCGTCCGGGGTGTGATCGCCGACCGGTAGCGAATGGTCGCAGCGGACGATCATGCCGTGCGCCTAAACTGCGGGTAAGGAGATAAGCGCCGTCCCGGGCCGCGCGACGTTGCCGCGAGACCCGGGCGGCACCCAAGGAAAGGGTTCCCATGAGCAGTGCGATCTGTGATCAGCTCACCCCCGAAGACGCCCAGTGGGCGGCTGTGACCGCCGCCAAGCTGGAGGCCAAGTTCGCCGCCGAGCGAGACCGCGAGGGCGCCAAAATCCCGTACATCGCCGTCGACGGCAGGTACGAGGAGAATCTGGCCGAAACGTTCCCCAGCTGGTGGACCAATGGGTTCTGGCCGGGCATCCTGTGGCAGATGTTCCATGCCACCGGAGATCCCGGCTACATGGCCACCGCGCGTACCATCGAGGAGACCACGCTGGACGGCGTGATCTCCGCGTACGAGAAGCTGGACCACGACGTCGGCTTCCTGTGGCTGCTGTCCGCCGTGGCCGATTGGAAGCTCACCCGCAACGAGGCCTCCCGCACGCGCGGCTTGCATGTGGCTACCGTGCTCGCCGGCCGGTTCAACCCGATCGGGCGGTTCATCCGCGCCTGGAACGAGATGGGCCGCGAGGGCTGGGCGATCGTCGACTCGATGATGAACGTGCCGCTGCTGTTCTGGGCCACCGATGAGACCGGCGACCCGCGCTTCGCCGAGGTGGCTCGTCTGCATGCGGACACGATGCTGAAGAACGTGGTGCGCGCCGATGGGTCGTGCAACCACATCGTGTGCTTCGATCCGGCCACCGGCGAGTTCGAGGAGGCTCCGGCCGGCCAGGGCTATGAGGCCGGTTCCAGCTGGAGCCGCGGGCAGGCGTGGGGCATCTTCGGCTTCGCGCGCGCCTACCGCCACACCGGCGACGAGCGGTATCTGGATGCCGCCAAGCGCATCGCGCACTACTTCTGCTCGCAGGTCGCGCTGACCGGCGGCATCGCGCTGGTGGACTTCCGTCAGCCCGCCGAGCCGAAGGTGTTCGACGCGATCGCCTCCTGCGTGGCCGCCGACGGTCTGATCGAACTGGCCGAGCTGGTGCCCGAGGCCGAGCGCGCGTTCTACCGCCAGTGGGCGATGCTGATCCTCAGGGCCGTGGCGGACAAGGCCTGCGACTTCGATCCCGCTCGCGACGGTCTGGTCCAGCTGTGCTCGGACAAGTACCACGACGGCCGCATCCACGTGCCGATCGTCTACGCCGACTACTTCTTCCTCGAATCCGTGCTGCGCCTGCAGGGCCGCGCGGTGGATATGTGGTGACGCGCCGGGGCATAGTGCGTTCGCGGGGCTGGTGACAATGGGTGCACAATGTGCCCACGATGTGCACCCATTGTCACCACCGGCTTTGCCGGTATGCCGTCGTTCGGTTGAGCGCTGTCATCCTGAGCGAGCGCGATGGTCCTTCCCATCCTGAGCGGAGCGCGATGGTCCTTCCGTCATCCTGAGCGGAGCGTAGCGGAGTCGAAGGATCCTTCGTCATTTCGCATTGGTCATTGACACGCAAGGTTAAGGATCCTTCGCTGCGCTCAGGATGACCGAGGTGGCCTGCTCGGGATGACGTTGGAAGACGCGAGATCGCGCCAAACTGGGCAGATCGGGACGTTTGTTTTGCAAACTGGGCAGATCGGTTCATCTGGAGGCCTAAATCGGGCTGCAAATGTGCGGATCTGCCCAGTTTGCGAAAAATGCGTCCGGATCTGCCCAGTTTGCGGGGCTTGGCGTCACGGGGAGCGGGCCGACCGTCACGGGGCGCGAACTGGCCGTCACACGGCGCGGATGGCGTCACCGGACCCGGCCGCACCGCGTGACGCAAGTCGCTCCCTGTGGCGCGCCTCACTCGAGTACATCAACATCATCCTGAGCGAAGCGAAGGATCCTTCGTCATTTCCCATTGGTTCATTCGTTGGTGGGGGAGGTGTAGGGACCCTTCGCTGCGGAACGCCCTCGCTACCTTTTCTGGGTCGTTTCATGTATTCCCAATGCGCACAATCCATCATCTGCCAACGTTTTCATCCCTGCATGATCGTTTCTGATCATTTGCGCTCAACATCGTTCATGGTCTATTCTGTGCATATCGGCAGGTTTTCCCAAGGTTGGGGTGCCGGCCGATCCGCATCGTAACAGCTGCTGGGGCGCGTAGGGGCGTACGTCGACTGGGGCGAGGCGGCACAAGGTAGTGATGGAAATAGGAAGTAGGAGCATATGGAACAAGGGAAGAGTTTCTTCCGCCGAAACAGCGGGGGAGGTGGATTCGTCAAGAAGGCGACCGTGGCGGTTGCGGCCATGGCTATGTTCGCACCTTTCGTGGTTTCGGGCACCGCGGCCTATGCGGCTCCGACCGATCCGGTCGAGGTCGTGGTCAATGGCGCTGACGTAGATGCAGCCAAGGACAAGCCCAATGGCTTGAGCTTCAAAGGCTTCGGCGTGCTGAGCGCCAACTCCACCAGTTCTCTGCTGATGGACTACAAGGCCCAGAATCCGGAAGCCTATTGGCAGATGATCAACGTGCTGTTCGGCGGGGACAACCCGATCATGAACACCGTCAAGATCGAGATGGGCAACGACCAGAACACGTCCACCGGCCCGAACGCCGCTACCATGCGTTCCGCGGACGAGTACCCGAATGTGGCACACGAGCCCGGTTTCCAGTTGGCCGCCGATGCTCTGAAAGTCAACCCGAATGTCAAGGTGAGTATTTTGCGCTGGCGCGCGCCCGCCTGGGTCAAGAGCAACGACGATGTGTACCACTGGTACAAGAATACGATTCTTGCCGTCTATCGCCAGTATGGCTACATGGTAGACTCCGTCAACCCGCACATCAACGAATCCGGCCCCAATCTTGCGTGGACCAAGGACTTTGCCAATCGCGTGAAGACGGATGATGCGGGCTTCATTGGAACCAGCGAGGATGATCCGAACGCCGGGTTCAAGAGCACCACCGAAAAGGAGCTCTTCCACAAGATCCGCACCATCATCTCCGACGAGGTGGGCACCGGTTCCTTCGGTGACGACATGCTCAAGGATAAGGATCTGCTGGCTGCGGTCGACATCGCCGGCTACCACTACAACACCGCCGATCAGGGCAACAACTTCAAGACTCTGGCCGACCAGTACGACAAGGAGATTTGGAATTCCGAGGCGCAGGCCTCCTTCTCCGTGACGGCCGATCGTCCGAACAACACCATGAACCTCGGTTCCGGTGAAGGCAATGGCACCAACAATGGCCAGAACAATGGCACGTCCGGCACCGGCATCGGTGGCATCAACTCCGCCTTGGAGATGGCCAACACCTATGTGAAGGGCTTCACCAGCTCCCGCCGCACCAACTTCGTATATCAGCCGGCCATCTCCGCGTTCTACGATGGTTTCCAGTATTCCTCCAAGGAAGTCATCACCATGCATGATCCGTGGAGCGGCGCGATCACTTGGGATGGCGCACTCGCAGTGCTCGAGCAGGTTTCCCGCTTCGCGAAGACGGGCTACGACACCGCCAACAACAACGCGGACATCTGGCGTGGCGTCCCGCAGGCATCCCGCAGCGACATCACCGACGGCAACCCGCCGGGACGCGGCAACGGTGCGAACAGCTCTCGTGGTGGTGCGACCAGCTACATGACGCTGGCCGCCCCGGACAAGTCCGACTTCTCCACGGTAATCGTCAACGACTCCCAGTACGTCAAGACGTACCGCATCAAGGCCCAGGATCTCAACCTCGGCACCGATACGACCATGGAGCTGTGGGAGACCCGTGCCGCGGACAACGGCCAGGCCTACAACGCCAACTACGTCAAGCCGTTCACCGAACTCCAGCCTGGCGCCGACGGATACTACGAGTTCCAAGTCAAGCCGTGGAGCATCGTGACCGCCACCACGCTGGACAACGCCGAGAACAAGGGCGGTGCCCTGACCGCTCGCGATGGCAAGGGAAGTCAGCTGCCTTCCAACAAGGAGTATGCGGAGGGCAACGATTTCGCCGTGCTCGACACCGACGATTCCGGCGATAAGAACGGAGACACGGGTAACGGTCTGCTGTACGCGGACGACTTCGAGTACACCGGCAAGACGGTCACGTCCTACGATCCTAAGACCGGCAAGGACGTCACCGAGGATTACCTCAAGTCCCGCGGCGGCGATACGGGCGCGACCCCGCGCTACACCAACGACACCAACGGCGCTTTCGAAGTGGTCAAGCAGTCCGATGGCAACCACGTAATGCGTCAACAGGTGGGTCCGGGCATGTATAACGGCTCGTTCAATGGTGGCGCGTGGAACTACAGCGAACCGGTCACCACGATCGGTGACTACCGTTGGGCCAACTACGAGGTATCCACTGACGTGCTGTTCGAAGCCAACGCCGGCTATGCAACCGTCGGCGCCCGCCAGTGGGGCAACAGTAGCACGGGCAAGGATGACTCGCCCGCACAGCTGCGCGTCAGGCCTGATGGTTCATGGGATCTCATGCGATTCGGCACGGTGCTGAAGTCCGGCAAGAAGACCGACAACTTCAAGACCGGCGCAAACCAGTGGAACAACATTGCCGTCAAGGTGCTCGGTGACGTCTACACCGCGTACATCAACGGCGACGAGGTGGCCACCTACACCGATGCTCAACCGCAGGCCAACGGCCGTGTCCAGCTCGGATCCTCCTTCAATTTTGTCCAGTTCGACAACCTGAAGGTGAAGTTGATTGACGGTGCCACGCCGTACTTCACGGACATGATCGACAACATGCACCAGCGCAGCTGGGAGGACAACTCCACGGCACTGCTCGCCTACAACGAAAAGTGGCAGCACCTCAACGGCCAGGGCATGTATGTCTACAAGCGTTCCGTTTCCAACTCCACCGCCAAGGGCGCGACCCTGACTTACACGTTCAGCGGCACGGGCATTGACCTGCTCGGCGGGAACAATGGCAAGGCCAAGCTCAACGTGACCGTGGACGGTGTGAAGATCGCCGCGAACGCCGCGACCATCGTCTCCGACAGCGGCAAGCCGACTACCTTCCTGTTGCGTGGCCTCAAGAACGGCCAGCATACGGTGACGTTCGAGACCGCCGACGATAATGCGATCTCCATCGATGCCGTGGGCGTGGTCAAGGCCACAGCCGATTCCAACAAGGTGGACACCACGGCACTCAGGACTGCGGTCGATTCCTATGCGGATCTCAAGGCCGAGGATTGGAACGCCGCCACGTGGGCCGTGTTCGCGGCCAACCTGGCGGAGGCCAAAGCCGCGCTCGCCGATCCGGCTGGCTATGGTCTGGATGTCGAAGGCGCGCAGGCGATCATCGCCCGTCTTGCCGCAGCCCGCAAGGCGCTGGTGGACGGATCCATCTCCGATGAGGTGATTAACCTTGGCTTCGCTGGTGTTGCCGCGACCAAGACCGATGCCTCCACGCTTCCGGCCAAGCTCACCGTCAAGGGTTCCGAGACCGCGGTGACGTGGGACGAGGATGCGGCTTCCAAGCTGGCTGCTGCCGCCGACTACACGAAGGTGACACTTTCCGGCGTCACCACCGACAAGCAGGCCGATGGCTTCAAGTACCGGTTCACCATCGAGGTGGAGGCGTTGCCCGCCAACGTCGTCTACTTCATCGATTCCGGCACCAACGGCACGGACTCCCCGGAGTACACGGCCGTGAAGAACCTGCTCGGCGCGGCATTGCTCAACGACAAGGTGGACCAGACGTCCGATGGCTCCAAGTGGGGCTATGACGCCAATGCCATGAAGGTCAAGGGCAATGTGGACATCAACGACAAGCAGGCGACCGGCCTATACTCCGATGATGACGATGTGACCTACTACCTGCCTCTCAAGGCAGGTGTGTACAAGCTCACCGCCGGCTTCCGTGAGTGGTGGGGCCAGAACAATCGTGAGTCCGCGCAGGCCGTGATCGCCGCCGATGGTTCCACGCTGGCGACTGGCGAGAACGTCAAGCTTGGCAAGGACAATCCGAACCTGACTGGTACGGTGACGTTCACTGTTCCGACCGATCAGACCGTCAAGTACGTGGTCTCCAAGGTTGGCGATGCCCAGAAGCCCGTCATCAGCTGGGTGGCCGTGGCCGAGAGCCTCGATTATGGTTTCGCCGGTGCTGCGGTCAAGGGGACGGAACTGCCCAAGACCATCACTGTCGGCGGCATGACCGTTAACGTAGCCTCCTGGGATGCCGATGTCGCCGGCAAGATTGCGGGTGCCACTGACTACACCAAGGTGACCGTTTCCGGCAAGACCACTGCGAACAAGGCGTTCACCGCCGAGCTTGAAGCCCTGCCTGAGAGCCTGCAGTACTTCATCGATTCCGGTACCGGTGGCAAGGATTCCCCGGAATACGCCGCCGTGAAGGCCGCCGTGCCCACGCTGCTCAACAACAAGGTGGATCAAGAATCCGATGGCACGACTTGGGGTTACAACAAGGATGGCCAGTCCGTCTATGGCTCCGGTGACATCAACGATAAGTTCTCCACCGGCCTGTGGGCTGGCAAAGGCAAGTCGACGATCTACTATCTGCCGCTTGAAGCGGGCACCTACACGCTGACCGCGGGCTTCCACGAGTGGTGGGGCGTCTCTCGCAGCATGAAGGTGTACGTGCTTGGCGCTGATGGCAAGGAACTGTCCAACGGCAACGCCGATCTGTCCGGACAGGCGCCCAATGTGACGTCCTCCGGTATCTTCACTCTGACGACCGCTCAGACCGTAACCCTCAAGGTTGACGGTGTGAGCGCGGATCCGGTGATCTCTTGGCTCGCCGTCTCCGGCAAGGCCGAAAAGCCCGTCGAGACGACCGATCTGGGTGTGTTCGCCGCCGTCTCCGGCAAGGATCTGCCGACGGAAGTCGCGGGCAAGACCGTGGCTTGGTCCGAGGATTCGGTCGCCGCGTTCAAGGGCGCTTCGGCATATCAGACCGTTGCGGTCACTGGCACGACGGGCGAGGGAGAAGCGCAGCAGGCCGTCAAGGCCACCGTCGAGGTGATCCCCGAGGGACTGACCTACTTCATCGATTCCGGTACGGACGGCACGGACTCCCCGGAGTACACCGCCGTCAGGAACGCGGTCGCCGATCTCGCCAACGACAAGGTCGATCAGACCTCTGATGGCTCCAAGTGGGGCTATGACGCCAATGCCATGAGGGTCAAGGCCGGAACCGACATCAACGATAAGCAGTCCACCGGTCTCTACTCGGATGACGACGACATCGTCTACTACCTGCCGCTCAAGGCCGGTACGTACACGCTGGATGCCGGATTCCGTGAGTGGTGGGGTCAGAACAATCGTGAGTCCGCGCAGGCCGTGATCGCCGCCGATGGTTCCACGCTGGCGGCCGGCGAGAACGTCAAGCTCGGCAAGGACAATCCGAACCTGACTGGTACCGTGACGTTCACCGTTCCGACCGATCAGACCGTCAAGTACGTGGTCTCCAAGGTGGGCGATGCCCAGAAGCCGGTCATCAGCTGGGTGGCCGTTGCCAAGCAGAAGGATGCGCCTGCCGTGGACAAGACCGCTCCGGTGTTCACTGGTGTGGAGGATGCGTCGGTCGCGTTCGGCGGGGACTTCGATCCTCTGGCCGGGGTGACCGCGTCCGATGACGTGGACGGCGACGTGACCAAGTCCGTCACCGTGTCGCCCGAGTCCGTGGATACGTTCAAGGCTGGTGACGTTGAGCTGACCTACACGGTTGCGGATGCGGCCGGCAACACGGCCACCGCCAAGCGCAAGGTCACGGTCAAGGCCCAGGACCTGACGGCCCTGAAGGCCGCGGTCGACGAGGCTGGCAAGCTGGTCGAGTCCGACTACACGCCGGAGTCGTGGTCCGTGTTCGCCGAGAAGCTGGAGTTCGCCAAGGGATTCCTCGGCGATCCGCTGGCTTCCCAGCATGACGTGGACGCCGCGGTCGCGGAGTTGAAGAAGGCTCAGGACGCTCTGGTGAAGGCCGACAAGCCGTCCGTGGACAAGTCCGATCTTCAGGCCGCGGTCGATGCCGCGGGCGAGCTCAAGGAGTCCGACTACACGGCGGAGTCGTGGGCGAAGTTCGCGTCCGCGCTGGCCATGGCCCGGGACGCGTTGGGCAACGCCCAGTCCCAGGACGAGGTCGACCAGGCGCTCTGGCAGCTGGTCGAGGTGCGCGACGCTCTGGTGAAGGCGGACAAGCCGTCGGTGCCGGACACGTCCGCGCTGACGGACGCGGTCGCGAAGGCCGATCAGGTGGATCCGGATGACTGGGTGGCCGATGAGGCGTGGCTGGCGTTCGAGAAGGCCCTGTCGGGCGCGAAGACGATCCTGCTGGACCCGTCCTCGTTCACCCAGGCCCAGGTCGACCAGGCGCTCAGGGACCTGACCGACGCGCAGGCCAAGCTGACCCCGGCCGCCAAGCCCCAGCCGGTCCGCAAGCACCTGCTGGCCGCGCAGATCCAGGAGATCCAGGATCTGATCGACGCGGGCCAGCTGGCCGCCTCCGACTGGACGGCTGATTCCTGGAAGGCGCTCGAGGACGCGTTGGCGCATGCCTACGACGTGTACCGCGACCCGTCCGCCACCCAGGAGCAGGTCGACCAGGCCCGCGAGGCTCTGGTGGGCGCGTGGAAGGGCCTGGTGAGGGCCGACAAGCCGGTGGTGGACAAGTCCAGGCTGGCCGCGCTGATCCAGGAGATCGACGACCGCATCGCGGAGGGCTCGCTGGCCGAGTCCGACTGGACGGCCGGCTCGTGGAAGGCGCTGCTGGACGCGAAGGATGCCGCGCTGGCCGTGTGGAAGGACCCGTCCGCCACCCAGGAGCGTGTTGACGCCGCCCGTCAGGCGCTGTCCGACGCGTGGAAGGGCCTGGAGCCCGCCAAGGGCGAGCCGGTCGTCAACAAGACCGCTTTGCAGGCGCTGGTGGACGAGTATTCGAAGCTGACGGCGACGGATTACACGGGCGTCTCGTGGAAGCCGTTCGAGGCCGCGCTCGAGGCCGCGAAGACGGTGCTGGCGAAGGCTGACGCCACGCAGTC
>NZ_RZNZ01000021.1 GCF_008698145.1 Bifidobacterium vespertilionis | reverse complement strand
GTACGACAAGCCCAGTGAAAGGATCCTCGCGCTCATCAACGCCTCATGATATGATCGCGTCATCGCGAAGACCACCGTTCGAGGTGGCAAATCACTCAGGTGTTGCAACCACCACTAAAATCCGCCAAGCGCTTTTTGAAGCGCAGCCATCTGCTAACAGCCATCATCGGCCGCCTTCGATCCGCATAGGACCGGCTGTCTTCGCGCGTCTTTAATGCCCATGATACGTGAAGTCCGTGGGCAGAACGGGCAGTGGTTGGGTCTGCTTTCAGGTGCTCGAAATGGCTGATCGGTCATTCACGATGTCTTGTACGTTTGCCGGGGGCTCTTGGGTCTGTCGGGGATTCCGAGCGTCAGCCGGCCGCTGTCCACCAGCGGGTTGACGTAGGCGCGCATCGCATATGCGGAACTGTTCAGGTTCAGAAAGTCCACGATCTCGCGACGGGTGCGAGAGATGCGGCAGAAGTCCAGCAAAGCCGCGGTCTTTCCTTTGAGATCATTTTCGTTATTGTTATTGCGTGGTCGCGCTGGCTCGTTGGGGACAAGGGTGTAGTCAGGAGCCTTTAGTGTTGCGCGGAACTCGCCTCTGCCGTTTTCGAACTGCGGGGCCGGCAGACCGGCTTCGGCCATCAGCCGTCGCACCGTTGGGATGCCGGAGTATCGGTTTTCGACTAGGGCTAGAACCTCCATGGCGTTGGTGATGACCGGATTTCGCGTATCCGGCTGGACTTTCCCGAGCTGGTCGACCGTCAGCCGGCCATACAGACCACCGGGATTGGTGATCACCAATCGATCCTCGAACATCTGTAGCTGAATCGGCATTCCCTGTGTGTGAATGCTGTAATCCCGGTGGATGAGGGCGTTGAGCACCAATTCGCGAACTGCCTCGATCGGATACTCGGTTTTGTCCTTTCGTTCGCCAGTGGCGGGGGAGATCACGGTCTTGATTCTCATGTTCTTGCGCACAAAGGCGACGGCGCCCCGGAGCTGTTCTCCCAGATTGCCTTCGATTCGGGCGTTGTCGATGAATCGTTCGCCGTCTTCGCCGACGACGCCGACTTCTGTTCCCGGAATGTGGGTGGCGATAATGCCGTATTGAGGGAAGAAGGCCTGAGGGTAGGGGGCGAATAGCATTGTGCCGGCAAGCGTCGGATGTCCATTACGGATTATGCTCATCAGGTCAAGGATCTGGTCCTGCTCCATCTGTGCCAGATGCGGACGATCCTGTTTGAGCGCAAGTTCGTACTTCAGCAGATCGTCCCTGTTCAGATCGTCGGGGTCCGCGCGCTCCACCACGCGCAGTTCGTCCTCGTACTTTCGACGAAACGCCTCGTAGCTATAGATCTCATACTCGGTCATGGGCTCGTCCGCGTCCCCCACTCGCACATACGCTCCCCTATAACGTCCTTTCCCCTCGTAGAAACAGGGCCGGTCTGCGACGTCCTGTGCTGGGATCTCCGCGCTTACCACATGTTTTCCGTCAATTTCGCATGTTGTAAATACCGCGCGAACTTTGGGATGCATCTGATTGCATTGTTCCGTTACGTGCTTCATCAGATCCTGCACATCATATACGCCAACGACCGCGAAATCATCCTTTTCGCGCACGCCGAAGATGATGATGCCGCCGTCATCCTGGTTCGAGAAACTAGACAGTGTGTCGTAAAGTTTTGTCGGACATCCTTGGTTGGCGGCTTTGAGCTCCACCGTTTGCTCCTCTGCGTGGCGAGCCCTCACGGTGTCGATCAGTTTTCGAAGTTCGAGTTCAAGCATGTATGTTTGTCCCACTTGGTTAATCTCTTAGTACAATCTTATCCTCAGATTGTACTTTGTAGTATAAAGATTGGTTCATCTATGTATGCGGATTGTACTTTTATGCTTTGACTTCTTCCTCTTCTACCGTTCCTTGACGTTTATGCGTAAGCGCAGAACAGGCATTGAAGCAGTCGTCCGGGGGAAGGGGCTGGATCTATCTCTTCTCGTCCGGGCGCAGCGCGGCAGCATGCTCGGCGGGACCGCCATGTCCGCATTTCAACCGACAGCAACGTAGTGTCCTGCGCTTCGGGGGCTCCGACTACGTCCCGTGGTGCTCCGCGGTCCAAACTACATCGGGTAATTCCGATTTGTGCGGTCGTTTTTCCGGATTGCCCGGATAGCATCCGCGGAAAACCGGCGGAATGGCGGTGCTGCTATCCGCCCCACCTTGGGAAATCGACCGCACAAATCGGAATTACATGCCGGCCGACCGTCGTTTGGGCCGGTCGAAAGCCCGTGGGGCGCGTAGAACATGGGGAAACGACGTTGCTAGTCCGTTGTCTTGGCTGGTTCGAGCATTTCCGGCGCGTCGACAAAATGCAGGTCCGGTCCCTCGTGTTTTGCCCGGGTGATGTGCGAAGTTGGGTGCTTGGAGAACAGGTAATAGACGCGGTCGCCTTTCATGCTGATCAGCGGGGAACGGGCTTTCAGCTTGTCGATGGCATCGGTCTCGTTGAATCGTTCGCGCCATTTGCACTCGCCAAGCAGCACACGGTGGTTCGCGGTGTCGCCCATCACCACGTCGATGTCGGTCTGTTCGCGCGCGATGGGGTCGTTCCCCCACCATTTGCCGATCTGGGTGGGCAGAAAGTCGATCATCCCCGCGGCGCATTGACGCACAATCCACTGGGCGCACATATCCTCGAACTGCTGACCCACATACGTGTCGAAAACCGGTCCGGAGGTGCCTGAGGCGCTCGACATGGCGCCCAGTCCCATGTCGATCGACGACGTGACGGGGCCGACGAATCTGTACCAGTAGGCGAAGAACGGGTCCTTCAACTTCCATAGGCCCTTGCGCGAGTGCTTCGGATCCTCGCCGAACGGTACCAAACGCTCCACCAAGCCAAGGTGCTCCAACGTCTTCAGGTACGATCCGACGGAGTTCTGCTCCACGCCGGCGTACTCCCCGATCTCCTTCGGCCTGGTGCGTCCGGCTCCCAGGGCGTCGAGGATGGATCCGTACAATGCCGGTTCCCTGAGTTCCTGCCGCAGCAGCATCATCGGCTCCTCGTAGAGGATCCCCGACTGGCTGAAGCATCGGGTCTGGATGTTCTGCCGGAACGTCAGATTGGGATCGATCTGCTCCAAGTAATATGGAGTGCCACCAAGAACGGCGTAGTATTGCACCTTTTCCAGCCAGCCGGTCCGCGGCGGCAGCATCTTGCACGCGTCGATGACGTCGAACGGCATGAGGTGGATCTGCGCGTTGCGGCGTCCGTACAGAGGGCTTTTATAGCCAAGTACCTTGCCCTCCATGAACCCCTCGTTGCTGCCGCACAGGATCATCATCATGTTCGTGCTCCTGAAGCGATGATCGATCGCGATCTGCATGATGGATGGCAATCCAGGCTCCGCGGCCGCGGCGTAGGGGAATTCGTCGAATACGAACACGAACGGTTCGTCGGTCTCGGATTCGGCCTTCCCGGCGATGAATTCGAGCGCGGCATCCCAGCTGGCGAAGCCCCCGGCGAATGCGGTCTCTCCGAAGAACCGCAGGATCGTTCTGGAGAACTCGCGCAGATTCACCGCGGCGCTCTGCTCCTTGGCGGTGAACCACAGCACACGACGGTCCTCGCAGAACTTGGCGATGAGCGCGGTTTTGCCCACGCGCCTGCGCCCGTACACCACGACCATCTGGAACTTGCCCAGTGAGGCGTGGTATTCCAGCGTTTTCAGTTCGTGATCCCTGCCGACGAATCTGCCGTCGGATTGGGCGTTGAAAGCCATGGGCATCTTCTTCCTCGTGTCATGTGCGCTGGGCGGGTGGCGCTGTGCGCTTGGTGCTGAGCGGAATTAATGTGTTCGTGAGCAAGTTGGTTACGAATAAGTTGTTTACGAATACATTAGCACGGGGTAGATGCGAATGGATGGGCTGTTGGAAGCCGTGGCAGGCTATGGCAAGACGTTGTATGGCGAGCGGCTGAAGGATGCGGCTGGGGGGATGTCACTCTCGGTTCAAATCCGCAGCTGCGGATCGCTAACAGTGGTGCGGCGGGCATTTTGTGAGGGGAATGCCGTTGACTATTGCGGTGCATCAGTCCACGAGTTGCGGAAATATCCCGATAACGCGTTTCTCGGAGGCGACAACGTAGTATCCCGCGCTTCGTGGGAGTCAACTACGGCTCGCGACGCTTTGCCGCCGCTCTGCCGTCCAAACTACATCGGGTAATTCCGATTTGTGCATGCGTTTTTCCGGTTCCCCCGGATAGCATCCGGATGGCATCCGCGGAAAACCGGCGGAATGGCGGTGCTGTTATCCGCTGTTATCCGCCCTGCCCTGGGAAATCGACCGCACAAATCGGAATTACATGCCGGCCGACCGTCGTTCGGCCCTGTCGGATGCCCTTGAGGCGCGTAGAACATGGGAAAACAACGTTGCTAGTGCGTTGCCCCGGCTGTTTCGAGCATTTCCGCCGCGTGGACAAAATGCAGATCCGGTCCCTCGCGTGTTTTGCACGGGTGATGCGCGGTGCGGGGTGCTTGGAGAACAGCGTTTATAGTCTGTAATCATCAGTACCTGCGCAACCGCTCCATGCGATCGGGGATTTTTGGGCGGTTGATCCTCGTACTGGGCTCGAGCAATCCTCCGGCCTGCAGGGTTTCGTAGATGATGTCCGGGTATTCGCGCATCAGGGCGCGCAGTTGCTCGGCTCGGCATTGTTCGTGGTTGGTCGCGACCGCGTCGAACCAGCTACCGCGCGCGTCAATGCCGAGGTAGTTTCGCTGTAGTTGACAGGCACGGTAGAGGAGTGGCACGGGCGAAGACGGATAGTACTCGAAACTACCGCCTCCTAATCTGTGCGGCGTAATCGTCCAGAACGGCGAGAACGCCTTTGTGCGCCCAAACCATATTTCTTCGGCCGCCCCTGATCTCGCTCAGCACGCCTCGCTCCGTAAGGATTTCGATTGCGCGACGAGCTGTGGCGGGTGTGCAGTCAGTGTGGGAGACGAGGTATTGGGGCGTGATGATCGGCTGTTCAATCAGCAGGGGGAGCACGGTCCAAGCAGCGGCATCGCGTCGTACACCGTGGAGAGCCTGCCGGGCGATATCCAGTTGTTCGGTCAGCTGATCGATGAGGGTAATGCCGGTCTGAGCGGCATAGCGGCAGGCGTAGGCGAGGCAATCCACTATGGGGCGGGCGTCGCCTTGCCGGTATGTGGTCAGCGCGTCGAAATACTTGCGTGTGTCCGTCAGAAGTCCAGCCGATACCGGTGGCGTCACGTGACGGATCAACCCTTTGTTGCGCAAGATGGCGTGAATCAGGGCTCGGCCGACCCGTCCGTTGCCGTCGGCGAATGGGTGGATCGTCTCAAACTGAGCGTGCGCGATGGCGCATTGCAGAACGACGGGAAGGTCGTTCCGCGCGAGAAAATCCAGTGCATCCATGATGGCTGGGCGCACCAGTTCAGGCTGCGGGCCAACATGACTGGCATTTCGCGGGCCGGCCGAACTGCCTCCCACCCAGACGAGTTCGTTGCGGTATCGACCGGCATATGCATCCCAACCGGCTTGGGTCTCCAACAGAGCCCGATGCATGGCGAGTAGATTCTGCTCGTCGAGCGTCTGAGATAGGTCCAGCGCGGCCTCCATGGCATGGACGTTGCCTACCACAATCGCCGCGTTGCCTCCGGTACCTTCTCCGAGTTCCTGAAGGGCAAGATTCTTGGCTCCTACTGTGAGGTTTTCGATCTGCGAGGAGGATGTGGACTCCGTGCGAAGCAGAATGGCGGACATCGGGCCAAGCACACGGTTCTGGCTGCCAAGTTTGGCGGCGGCGTAGGTGTCTAATCGTCCAAGGTCCTGAGCTGTCTCTTCAAGATCCGCACTGACATCCGAAGGGATGACGAACTGGCAGTCGCGGATGGGGTGTGGCACTGCCGAAAAGTATGGGCCGGTTTTGCGGGCGCGTGCGCTTCTCGAGAGATATGCGTCATCGGCGGGGTGCCATAGGTGTTGCTCCTGACCGATCGGAGCGATTGGGATGGGCTGTAGAGCGCTATCTGTCATCAGCAGGCCTCCTTTATGACAGATAATAAGTGTTCTAGTTCATATATACCACATACAACACAATTTCATTTATTATCATCCCCGCTAAGCAGGGAACGTATCTAACTGATACATCACAACGGATCATCCCCGCGTATGCGGAGCTACTACTAAACCGCCACTTATGATAGCGGTGATTGCGGTCGTCAGGCAAGGCAAAGAAGTTAACGCCCGAACTTTCGGAACCGCGAGGCCTTGCTCCAGCCAGTCTTTCGCGGGGTTTTGCGCTCGCCGTTCGTCTGCTGCTTTCGGGTGGTGTTTGGCCGCATGATCAGCTCCAGCCCGTCGTAGTCGACCGGCTGCCATTCATGGCCCCTGGTGCGGAACTCCAAGCCCTGCTCGTTGTTCGCGGGATACACCATGACGGCTTTGCCGTTGGCGCCGCAGTTTTCCTGGATTTGCTCCCACAGCAGGTCGCGGACACGGGCAGAGACCTTGCCCACGTAGACGCCGGGGGAGATTTCGAAAAGCCAGCGGGTGAGATGGCCTCGCAGCTTCGGCGGCACGACCGACAGCACCACGACGATCATTCGAACTCCTCACGCAATCGCTCGCCGAGTTCCGCTTCCTCGGTGATCTCGGTGGCATCCAGAGTTGGGGCGTCTTCCGCGACGTCAGGCTCGAACGGAACGAATTCGGTGTCGTATTGATCCGGATCCGGATCCGAAACCGGATCATGCTTCGGCGAGTAGTTCGTGCCGCTCGGCTTATATCCGGAAGCTCCGGCCCACAGCTGTGTGGTGATGTCCTGCACCTCCAGCGGATCGGTCTCCATTTCCTCCCGCGGTAGCAACAGCGAACGGATGTCGCGGACGCATCGCTGCATGAACTTGCCATCCTTCATACGGTCGCGGATGCCCCGTCGTGCGGCGACGGACACATCCGCCACCTGATCGGCGACAAGATCGAAGGCCAGCGGCACGGTGATGTCCACCTTGTACAGGTCGGCGATGTCGTATACGAAGCTCCGCTCGTTGCGCGCGTGGACGAATCCCAAGCCGGGTGAGCATCCCAGAGCGACGATGATCGCATGAACCACGCCGTACAGGGCCGTGTTCGCGGCGGACAGCGCGCGGTTGACATCATCCGCGTCATCAAAGTCCGTGGTCTTATATGATCTGCCCGACCATGGCACGCCGGTGCGCGCGGACTCGCGTTCATAAGCCCGGCGCACGCGGGTGCCCTCCTTGCCCAGCAGCTGTTGCATGGTCAGGCCATCCGTGGGTTCATTCGGGAATCTCATGGCGTACATGCGACGGGCCACCTTCACCCGGGAACGCTCGGAGGACACGAGCTTGGCCTGCGCTTCCAGCAGATGCGTCGATTGGGCGAGCGAAGCGCCGTGGCAGTAGTAGCGCACGCCGCGCTCGCCGACCCAGACGCAGGTGGAACGGGATTCGGCCAGCAGACAGATGGCGGCATAGGTGATGTTGCTGCCCGGCCCGAGCATGAGTACGCTCAACGCAGCCGCGGGCACGTGAACGGTGCCGCGCGAGTCGGTGATCGTTACGGCGTTGTCCGCGCGATTGACCACGCAATGCTCGGCGTAGAGGAACGTGAGACGATCCTGCACCCTGACCAGCGAGTTCAGCGGCGGCGGTTTGACACCCGGCACGGAGGTTTTGGACATAATTGATCAGCCCGCTTTCAGCGTTGACCCAGAGATCGGGTTGTGGAAGCCAAGGGAACCAGTGTCAGCAGGCCGAAACCATAGCCCTTGGCCCGTCCGATGCCATTGACCAGTGCCTTGCGGAGCAGATCGGGGTCATCGACCGCCAGAATGCCGTCATACGTCACGGAGGTGAAGGTGACCGTGGCACCCTGACGCTCGAAGTCGATCGTCCGCGAGTCTCGTATCCGCATCTCCGGCATCTCCAGACGGTTGATGGGCATGTGGAATCCGCACTCGCGGGCCTTGCGCATCAGCCATTCCTGTTGGTCGTCCAATCTCACCAGACCGTGTCTGGAACCACGCTTTCCCGGTTCTCCCGACGGCGTCGACTTGGTGGGGTTGGCCTTGAGGCGGAACGCCCATTCCTGGCCGATCGCAAGCTGGTTCAGGAATGGTCCGTATTCCGTTGTCGACACGCCCCGCGGTCCGGCGCCGAATTCACCGGCAAGCACCTGAAGATCCGGGATGCGCTCGGACACAACGTACAGGCGGTGCGGCGAGCCGTTGCGGCCCTCGTCCAGTCGCCACAGCGAACGGGTATTGGCCGATCGCGGCCAATCGGGATTGGTCGAGCGGGCGACGATGGCATGCAGACGTTCCAGGGAGAGCATCGCCCATTGCGCATGGCGATATTGGGGGTCGATCATCACTCGGGTGAACTGTGTCATGATTCCTCTCCCTGCGGTCCGTTGACATGTGGCTCGTCGGTGTTGTCCGCGGCTGAAGCGACGGCGGAAAAAATCGCATCGCCGTCGAAGGCAGGCGGGTTCGGGGCGTTCTTCACCGTGGGCGTTGGGGCGATGCCGCCCGGCAGGCGTACGAATCGCCGGTTTTCCCACTGCCGATGCCTTGGATCGAAGCTCAAAGGGCCATCGGCAAGCGTGTCCACAAAAGCGGAGTCCTGCCGTACGTCCGGCTTGGGCTCGACCACGATCTGGGCGAAGCACTGTTCCGGAAAGACATCGGCGTCGCGCAAGGCCTTGCGCTGATACCACTCCGCCGCCCGCCACGGGGCATGGCTCAGGGCATTCTCCAAGGGCTCGTCCGACATCCACGTCTGCAGCGGGCCGTCCGGCGGACATGACCGGCGGCCGAGGAACAGCGGATAGTAGGGCGATTGCAGGGCTTCCCGATATGATTCAAGATTCCGCCCATTGGCGCTTTCCAGACCCGCGAGGAACACGGCGTCCTGCAGATAGTACCGCCGCGACACGGTCATTTTGAGTTGCTTATCCACGACCGTGGGATTTTCGACGGTGTGGTAATCGGCCAGCAGCGTGCCTGGCTGATCGACGCGCACGCCGAACCTCAAATCGCGGAACCGTTCCAGTGACGCATCCCGGGGCATGCCCAAAGCGGCGGCGATCATGCCGATCACGCCGCTTTTCGTGGGCATGGACTCGGTTGTCCGTCGGGTGAATCGACTTTCCGAGCCCCAGGACTGCATCGGGGCGGCGAGCCGGATCAACAGTACGGGCATAGCTCACTCCTGTCCGGAAACGCTTGCGACCGGGGATCCAAGGCGCTCGCCGATCAGGTTGGCTACGTCCTCGATCATGTCCCGCATCGAAGTGGGCTTGGCCAGATCATCCGCGGCGGCGGTGTCATCACCGATGCGAACGACCCAGGTGCGTACGGGCTGGACGCCATACGCGTTTTCGAAGTCCTGCTCGCGGCGGACCAGCGCCTCGGTTGCATGCTGCACGTAATCGGGCTCGACGGGACGTTCGAACGCGCCCACAAGGTTCACGGCTTGGGTGTCGCGAACGTTGACCACTACCAGATCGGGGAGCGTGCCCTGCGCGAAGGTGTGGACCTTGCCCTGCGGCATGCTCGTCAGGAACGCTTGGATGAATGCGGCCACCGCCTTGCCCGTGGCGTCGGGATCGCCCAGAATGTCGTTGAGACGGTCGGCGTCCACGTTGGCGTAACGGTAGTACGTTGCCGCATTGAACTCGATCTGTCCCACCATGGCCGCGCCGGAGTCGCCCTCCTCCTCGCTGTCCTGCTTGACATCGTCGACGGCGGTGAAGAAGTCCGATTCGGAGTCGACCGCATGCACGCTGATGGCATGGGCCACCTGAGCGGTGGCGTCCACGTTGAGATCCGTGTCGTCGGCGACCATACGGCCGAACAGTGCCACATCGATGGACCTGTCGTCCGCCACGATCTGCTTGATGCTCTTTTTGACATCCTTATCTTTGATCCGCTTGACCGGATCGTCCTGACCAAGCGCCTCCACGGCGATGTCGGCGAGCCGATCGTACTGGCGGTTGCCCATGAACAGCAGGTACTTGGACTGCTGCAGGGCGTCTTCGCCATCATCGCCCTTTTGGGCGCGAGGCTTGTCCAGCTTGATGCCGGCACCGTCGCGCAGCACGCTTTCCGCAACCTTGGCCGCGGTGTCCGGATCGGTATCCGGCACTCGCTCCAGGATGCGGTCGCGCAGCACCTCCACCACGCGCTTAGTGCGCACGCCCAGATCCTTGGGGTCAAGCAGCTGGCTGAACAGCTTGCGGGTGGGGCGTTTCCATGCCTGGCTGGAGACGCGGGCACGCGTGACGCCGCCATATTCAACGGTCTTGGGGCTGCCGGTGTCATCGCGGTTCAGATTGCTCGCTGACGTGGTCTCCAGGGCGTGGATTTCGATGATGGTGCGGTTGGGTTGCTTGTCGAACATGATGATTCCTTTGCTATGGGTGTTATGCGGGATGAATGGGTGGGAATTACGATTGCTGCGGCTGCCGGTCTTCGGTTTGCCTGCGGCGATACGCGCTTTGGAAGTCGCGTCCCCATCGCAGGCGCACGCCGTTCGCCAGTTCACGGTTCGCCCGCAGGTACATCAGATGCTGCGCCAGCAGGCCGTAGTTCAGTGGAATGCGCTCACGTCGAAGCAGACTCACCAATGTGCGGGCGTGGCGGGCGGTTTCCTTCCAGCTATTCGCCGTCTGGAGCCGATCGAACGCATGGCGTATGCCTGACTCGTTGAAATTGCCGTATGCCATGAGCCCCACCGCATAGCCCAGAGACACGTTCTCGTCCGTGTGCATGGACATGTCGCGAATCGACTGCTGATGCAGCGCGAACAGCGTGATGGCCGTGTGGGCGGCAAGCTCCTGGGGCGTGGGGGAGTAGGGGTGCAGATCCACGCGACCCGTCACGTTCGTGTCGTCCGTGTCCGGCATCGTCCACTCGAAGACGTCCGGATCGGCGCCGGCCTCATGCCCTGCGGCATGCCTGAGTTTGGCCATGGCGGCCGTTGCATAGGAGTCGTTCTGCAGATAGCCCTTGTGGCGGATGCCGGATTGCGCGCGTCCACCCGTCACCAGTTGGTGCACCCGAGCGCTGACCCATGCACCGAATGGCGTGAGTTTGATGTACTCGGCCATAGTTCACTCCCCTTCCTGAAGCGGGAACAATTGATTGATCTTGCTGCGGTACCAAATCTCCGCGAGAGGGGCGGAGTAGTATTTTCCGGCCTGATCGCCGATCGTGATCTCGCGTCCCACAAGCGCACGCGGCGAAGCCTGCTCGGTGAGCTGGGATCCCAATCGGATGAACAGACGACGGGCGATGGTGAACCAATCCCGTCGCAGGGCGGGCAGATCGTCGTCGCTTTCGATGGTCTTGATCCAGCGGCGGAAGGCGCCATTGAAGGTCGCATATCCCAATTCGCCGGCGCGCCGCCGGGGCGGGTCGGTCGGCATGCCGCCGGCCAACGCGATGTTCGACGCCAGATTACGCAGCGCCAACACGCCCTGATCGGTGAGATTGACCGCTTCCTGAAGCAATTGCGCCATCTGGAAATTATTGGATGTAAGCGTGACGAGGTTCAGGTCGAGTACATCGTTGACGCTGGTGTCGATGACGGCGTCATTGTTGCCGTACTCGACACCGAACGCGTGCAGCCGGATCGGTCGCCTTGCGTCGTCTCCCTGAGCTTGGGTCAGCCATTTCAAAGTCTGCGGGCGAATGGAGGCCGGTTCCTCCGAGGTTTCCGGCTGCTGGTTGTTGGTGAGCAGCGGCAGTCCGCGCCAGAGCGCACGTGACGGATCATGCTTGCGGGGCATGTACACCAGCGGCAGTTTGAGCGCCTTTTCCTGGGCCGGACTGCGTCGCCATCCGGTCATCGGCTCGTAGCATCGTCCGTTTTGCGGTTTCAATCGGTCCCCATTGCATACCACCGCGCCGGTCACCGTCTCGCCGTCGTGAGCCAACAGCACTCGACGCGACTGCCATGTCATCAGCGTGGCCGGGCCATGGAAGAACGTCGTGTCGGCGACGCGCTCCGCGGACTGGTCATAGCCCTCCGATGCCTGCTCGGTCAGTGGATCTCGTTCCCAAATCGGCATGTCATCGTCCCAGTCGACGTTCGCATCGGACAATTCCAGCACCTGATCGCTGACGAAATTCAGCATGAGCGTCTCCCACAGGTTTTCGCCCTCAATCAGGATCCCACCAAGATGGCCGGACCATGCCACGCCGATGGGGTAGCCCTTGCCGCCCTTGACGCGTGGATCGCCCACGGCACCCGATTTGATGCCGGATGCGTCATAGGCCTGAAGGGTGACCAGCCATCGTGCCGCCTGCGCGGCATCCATGGCATCAAGTCCGATGCCCTGCTTGGTGGTGAACACGCGCTTTTCCCTGCGGTTGGGCACATCCAGCAGCAGACATTCCAGTCCCGACACCTCGTTCTTGGCCGTGTGCAGGCCGGCGACCTGATAGAACGGCGCGATGTCATCGAACAAGTCGAACCGATCGTGGTATGCCGAGCAGTACTCGTGGATCGCCTGCGCGATGTCCGGATGATCCGGTCCCTCTCGCATCAGCATCTGCCATTGGTCTGCGCTGAACGTGTGGCCGAATGCGCCATATAGGATGGCGATGAGCAATCGGCTGATCGTGAATTGCTGTAGCGGCATGTCGCCGTCGATGCCGCGGATCTCCCGGGCATGGTCGAGGACTTCGGTGATGGACAGCTCACGGCGGGAACCATCCGCGAGCATGTTGCTTGGTATCCATTCCCGGTCCATCAAATTGAATGAAGTGCCGTCACTTGACATCCGTTACCCAACCTTTCTCCTTCGAATACCGGAACCACGCCGTTTTCGTAGTGGTTTCGTGATTCCTGCCTGTTGTTCGTATGCTGTATTGCGCGCATCCACGTTCGTCCAAAACGACCAGCAGCTGCCCGCTGAGATCGCGGCTTTGCCCCATGTATGTGATCCACTGGTCGGGAACCGCGGCTTCCAAGGTGTCGATGACGGCGTCGATGTTCAAGTCGTGCAGCACCGATTGACCGAGGGAAATGGTGCAGGAAAGGATGTCCCGCACCTGCCGTCTGCTCGGCGGTTCGGCCATGCCCTGCGGCAGCGGCGATGAATCGCCGAAATCGCCCCACGACGGCAGTCGCAGGTTGCCATCGCGATCCTGCTGGAGCACAATCACCTCGAAAGAATCATCGGACTCGCGCACGCCGGCGGAGACCAGACGCTGCTGGGATATGCCCGGGGTGTCCGGATCCGGCAGATCGAAATCCAGCCAGCCGTCAAGCGCGAATGGATGCTGCTTCGTTTGCGGGGCCATGATCCGCAACTGCCCGGCTGCGTTTTCGCTGTTGGCAAGCTGGTCGAGCAGTTTAGCCTTTGCGGCGTTTTCGCCCTTCTCGCCCTCCAGCCATGCGGACGGGCAGATGCGGTCCTCGCCATACACGGTCTGCACCATGCGGGGAATGCTGTCCGGAATGGAGAAGTGGGTGGTTGTTGGTGCGGTGTCTCCGGGCACAATGCCCAGTACGGACAGGGATCGCATGAGCAGATAGCGCGGGTACACGCTCTCCACACCCTTGGCGAACATAGGCGGCTGATCGCGGTTGCAATCGGTCACACCGGTGATGAAGAGCTGGGATGCACGCAGCGGCTTGGGGCGATCGCTCTCGCCTTCGCCGCGATGATGACGGTGGAGACGACCCGCTCGTTGCAGGATCAGATCGATCGGCGCGATATCCGTGACCATCAGATCGAAATCGACGTCCAGGGACTGCTCCACCACCTGGGTGGCGACCACCACGCCCTTGCGTTGACCGGGAGTGCTGCGCTTGCCGAATCGGCGGATGAGATCGCGGTCGATGCGGGCGCGGTCGAAGGCAAGAAAGCGGGAATGGTCCAGAATGACGTCGGTATCCAAGGCCTGCGAAAGCAGGTCGTAGGTGCGCTGGGCCCGGGAAACCGTGTCACGGATGACCACGGCACAGCCGCCTTCCTGCAATTGGCCGCGCAACAGCTGGATCAGCGATTCGTCATCATCATCGATCAGCGCAACCTGGATGTTGGTTGATCGGCCCGACGCCGCGGGAGCGGAGTCTCGGATGCCGTCCGCCGTGGCTTGGGAAATCAGCGGGTATCGGAGATCCGGAGAGGGGGTCGGATTGTCCGGTGCTGCGGATGTTGCGGGGCGGAAGGATGATCGATCGGTCTGAAGCGCGGGCTGGTTTTGGGCGCGTCTGGCCCGAAGGGCCCTGCCCAGAGGTAGCGTCGGTGCGGATGGCGCTGGCGCCTCGCTCTGTGCCATGGACTGAGGCAGGGACTCGGCGGTTTTGACCGCGTTGGCCCCGCGCTGGTATGCCTCGAGGAATGCGCGTCTCCGCGCCTGCGGCAGCGTGGCGCTGAGCATGATCACCGGCGTGCCATATGCGCCGAGCCAGGACAGCACGGTTTCCATATAGACGTTCATGTAGGCGGTGTTCGAGTGGATCTCATCCAGAATCACCACTTTGCCGGCGAGCGCCAGGTGACGCAGCACCACATGCTTGCATCTCAGGCCGGCCATGAGCACCTGATCGATCGTGCCTACCACGAAGTCGGACAGGTTGCCGCGTTTGCGGCCGGTCAGCCATGAATTGACCACCGCCTGAAGCGCAGCGGAATTATGCTCGTCGAAGACCGTGCCGTTGGAGGATCCGTTATGGAATTCGGAGTCCCGGTTCGTGCCGTCATCGAACCATTGTTCGCGCAGTGTCTCGTATTCATCGTTGAGCTCGCGCTTGCCGTGTGCCAGAAACAGTGAGGCCATCGTCATCCGGTCTTCCGTGGGTAGATGGCCGATCCAATCGAGCACACGCGTGAACATGGCATTGACCGTGGCTTGCGTGGGCAGGGCATAATACACGCCGCCGCAGTGGAATCGAGCCGCCAAAACCTCCGCGGACAGCAGAGCTGCTTCGGTTTTGCCCTCGCCCATATTGGCCTCGATGATCATCAGGCCAGGTTCCGGCATGGTCCGGGCCATACAGATCGCCTCGCGTTGCACGGGACGCAATTTGGCGTTGGGGATATTGAACTGCCGTGCGAACGTTTGGTCAGGGTTGTCCAACCGGTTGGTGGTGGTCCAAGGTTTGGGCAGTCGCAGTATGCGCCAGGCGCGTCGCGCGCGTCGTTCCGGGCTGAAGGTCTCCTCATCCGTGGCGCTCGCATTGAGCGGACAGAGACGCGTGTCGCTGGCGATCCAATCGGCGATGATGACCAGACCTGTCAGCAGAATCTGGGTCCTTCGGCGCAGGGGACGATTGTTCAGTGCGTGAAGTGTAGCGTCAAAGCCAGTTGCGTTCGATGCCCATTCCAATAGCTCGAATCGTGTATTTCGCCATGCGGTGTCACCGGTGAATTCCTCGACGCGATGGAGAGTGAGCAGCTCCTCTTTTCCGCTTGTCAATGACGTGCCGTGGTGTCCGGCCACGATGCTGGCAATGCCGTGGGCCAAGCCATTTTGGATGTTTCGGCCGGTTGGAGCAACCTGCTGGGACTGGGCGGCCTGTTGGTTTCGGGTGGCCAGCCAGTCCTGAATGGCTGCGTAGCCGACGAGTTCGTGACGATACTTCGATCGCAGTTGATCCTTGGCGATGGCGGGATTGATGGCCAAACCGCCCTCTTGCCGTATCCGGTCGGCGAATTCGGGGGTTTGGACGGCGAATGCCGGTGATGCCTTTCCAACGTCGTGGATGGTGGCGATGAAACGGTACAAGTTGCGGGCGACGGCTTGGTCTGTGCTCCGATCATCTAGATCGGCGGCGATCAGCTGCTTAACGTCCTTAGGAAGGAACTCGTCCCAGACGTATGCGGCGATCGATCCGGTGTCCTCCATGTGCTGCCAGAGTTGCAGATAGCTGTGATCCCGCGGATCCTGATAGATGCTTTTGGCCCAGATGGATAGGGCGCTGGGGGAGAGATGGGGCTTGCCGGAAGGGAATGGGGTGATGTGTGTCACGCTGTTTTCCTTTCCCTCTGGGTTCCTTGGCTGTGAGCTTATTATTACACTCTTCATTTAAGAAAGTCAAGTTATGCAATTTCCAATGCCAGCCCCGCAACTGCGAGGACAACCTGCGTCCGAATTATCACTCTCGGTTCAAATCCGCAACTGCGGATCGCTAACAGTCTAACAGCGGTCTAACAGCGGTGCGGGGCTGGTCTATTGTGAGAGGCATGCCGCCAGTTATTGCGGGGCATCAGTTTTCAGGTTGTGGCAACATCCCGATAACGCGTTTTGGGCGGTGGCAACGTAGTAGTTGGTGCCGTATGGATGCCAACTACGTCTCACAATGCGCTGCGGCCAAAACTACATCGGATAATTCCGATTTGTGCATGCGTTTTTCCGGATTGCTCGGATAACATCCGCGGAAAACCGGCGGAACGACGGCGTTGTTATCCAGCCCACCCGGAGAAATCACCCGCACAAATCGGAATTACATGCCGGCCAAACCCTTTCAAACCCATCCGAACGCCTTGCGAGCGCGTAGAACGCAGGTAAGCAACGTAGCAAGCAGTAGATGCTTGGCATCGAGCATTCGCAAGAGCCTGAGATCGATGAGTTCACTACCGGTTCGGGATGAGCACGAGCTTGCCCTCGGCCACGTCACGCAGATGCTTGCCGTACGGGGACTTGCCGTAGCGGTCGGCCGACTCCAGCAGCTCGTCCTTGGAGATCCACCCGTTCTCGTACGCGATCTCCTCGATCACCGCAATGGGCAGACCCTGCGCCCGCTGAACCGTGCGCACGAACTCGCCCGCCTCATACAGGGAGTCCATGGTGCCCGTGTCCAGCCACGCGTAGCCACGGCCCAGCGTGCGCACATTGAGCGACCCATCCTCCAGATACATGCTGTTCAGGTCCGTGATCTCCAACTCACCGCGAGCGGAAGGCTTCACCCGCTTGGCGAACTCCGTGACGCGCTCGTCGTAGAAATACAGGCCCGTCACCGCGTAATTCGACTTGGGGACCTTCGGCTTCTCCTCGATGGAGACCGCCCGTTTGTCCGCGTCGAACTCGACCACGCCGTAGCGCTCGGGATCGTCGACCCAATAGCCGAACACGGTCGCGCCCTCGCCGCTTTCCGCCTTCGTGACCGCCTTGTGCAGCGTGGCTCCGAGGCCGTTGCCGTAGAAGATGTTGTCGCCCAGCACCATCGCGCACGGTTCGCCGCCGATGAACTCCTCGCCAAGGATGAACGCCTGCGCGAGGCCATCCGGGCTTGGCTGGACCTTGTAACTGAAGTTCACGCCATACCGCTCGCCATTGCCCAAAAGGCGCTCGAAATTGGGCAGGTCCTTGGGGGTGCTGATGATCAGGATGTCGCGGATGCCCGCAAGCATGAGCACCGAAAGCGGGTAGTAGATCATCGGCTTGTCGTACACCGGCAGCAGCTGCTTGGAGGTGACCGTGGTCAGCGGGTAGAGTCGGGTGCCGGAGCCGCCGGCCAGAATGATGCCTTTCATGGGTTTTCCTTTCTGAGGATATGGTGACGGGAAGCCGGGACGATGGGACGGGATCATCTCCACCGTTGGCGGCTAGGCATCATCTGAGCGAATACGGACGAATTCACAATGGATCTCGTGGCTGCCTGATCGTCTGTGTATGATTGCGGCCTACTCCTGCATGGGCTCGGCCGATTCGAGGAATTGCTTGTTTACCAGCAGACGGCATTCCTTGTTGGTGAACGGGCGGGCGGATCCCGTGCGCACGTCCACCCAGTAGGCTTCCGGCAGTCCGACGATGTCGCCCTCGTGTATGCCGGGCGGCAGTGCGTAGAACACCATCTTCCCGTCCACTACGCCGAGCGGATCGATGATGCGGTCACCGTGGCGCGCGGCCTCGGCCTGCGCGGCGCTCTTCAATTCCCTGAACGTTTTCACTGGTCTGTCCCCTCCGTAAGTCCGGGTGCGATATCCCGGTTGATGTCCAGATTATCAATCATCCCTGCATGGGCGGGTACTCATCCCGTGGTTTGCCGTAGTACAGGATTCGAACCTGCATGGATTGCACGGCCGCTTTACAGGCGGCTCCACTCGGCCTCTCTGTATGATTGGGACGTAAGCGCCCCCGCTACCGCCATTTGGGTAGTAGCCGAGGCGCTTACTTGGATCATTCCCACGTATGCGGGGCCAACGGCAGCTGGAGGTTGCATCGTTTCGCGTCCCCCGGATCATCCCCGCGTATGCGGGGCCAACGCCGCGATGTCCGTCAGGACCGTGACCGTCGCCGGATCATCCCCGCGTATGCGGGGCCAACGCGTTGCCGTCCTTCATGCGGAAGATCCAGCTCGGATCATCCCCGCGTATGCGGGGCCAACCTCCACAGTCCTGCCCGAGCCCTACGCCGTGCCCGGATCATCCCCGCGTATGCGGGGCCAACCAGGTCCGGATGGTGCCAGATCATGCGTTGGCCGGATCATCCCCGCGTATGCGGGGCCAACCGTGACGCTCTGGCGGCGCTATGCGTCGGAGGAGGATCATCCCCGCGTATGCGGGGCCAACCTGGAGCCCGGACAAGATCAGACGCGCCAAGGCGGATCATCCCCGCGTATGCGGGGCCAACGCGTGCATCGCCGCCGGCTTGGACCCGCTGACCGGATCATCCCCGCGTATGCGGGGCCAACCGCCTCGGTGCGGTAGGCGATCTGGTTGTGGGCCGGATCATCCCCGCGTATGCGGGGCCAACTGGCATTGCCGGTCTCCCTTCGCTCACTTGGTCGGATCATCCCCGCGTATGCGGGGCCAACGAGGTCGCGCTCCAATCCAAAGGCTGCCCCGCCGGATCATCCCCGCGTATGCGGGGCCAACCCCTCTACGAGGCATGCGAATGGCTCGAACAACGGATCATCCCCGCGTATGCGGGGCCAACGCCGCGGAACTCCTCACCCAGGGCACCGACGGCGGATCATCCCCGCGTATGCGGGGCCAACCGCATCAGCCGCACCCTGATGAACCTCACCGACGGATCATCCCCGCGTATGCGGGGCCAACTGGTCCTGAAGCGCGGTCTTGGCGTCGGAGACCGGATCATCCCCGCGTATGCGGGGCCAACACGACTTGGATGGCGTCGCCGATGCCGATGCCCGGATCATCCCCGCGTATGCGGGGCCAACAGTCATACTTTATGCGGGAAATTGGTCGTGGCGCAAGTGAGAATATTCGATTCGTGCACCGTGCCATAGCGCAATCCGCATGATCTGCATCGCATCTATCAATTGAGTTCTCGCTCTATGTATTCCTTGAGGCTTTCCTCCCAGTCGGCGGGCGTGTACCCGGCGGCCTCGATCTTGCTCAGGTCCAGCGCGGAATGCGTCGGGCGGGGCGCGACCGGGTTCTTCGCATTGGCGAAGTACTCGGCCGTCGAGATCGGCTGGACCCTGTCGCCGTTGCCGTTCGTCTGCTCGAATACGGCCGCGGCGATCTCGGCCCAGTTCCTCACCGCGCCGCTCCCGGTCAGGTTGTACGTGCCATAGGGCGCGTGCGAATCCAACAGGTGGAAGACCGCCCCGGCCATGTCCTTCGTGAACGTGAGCCGCCCGTACTGGTCGTCCACCACGGTCACATGGTCCAAGGAATCCTCCGGGTCGGCCACGCGGTCGCTCAGGCTCATCATGGTCCTGACGAAGTTGCGCCCCTCGCCGATCACCCAGCTCGAGCGCAGGATGTAATGCTCCGGCGCGTTCATGACCGCGATGTCGCCCGCGGCCTTCGACTGCCCATACACGCCCAAAGGCGCGAACGCCTCGGTCTCCGTATGCTCCTCGGTGGTCCCGTCGAACACGTAGTCCGAGCTGATGTGCACCAGCGTGATGCGATGCTCCGCGGCCACGCGCGCCAGCAGGGCGGGGCCGGCCGCGTTCGCCTTCCATGCGACCGGACGGCCCTCCGCGGTCTCGGCCCTGTCGACGGCGGTGTACGCGCCCGCGTTGATGATCGTGCCGTACAGGCTCCAGTCGAACCGGTCGTACGCCGTCGGGTCGGAGAGGTCGAACGTGTCGATGTCCGTGTACTCGAAGCCCTCCAGGTGGTGGGCTTCGGCGTAGGCGCGGATCGCGCGGCCCAATTGCCCGTTGCACCCGGTCACCAGGGTGCGCTTGGGCGCCATGGGCTTGGCGTCCTTGAGCATGGGGTGGTGCAGGTCGGCCTCGCTGCGCTCGGACTGCTCGAGCGGGATCGGCCACTTGATGTTGAGCGTCGGGTCGGCGAGGTTGACGAACGTGTACGTCCTCTTCTGCTCCGGGCTCCAGTGGGCGTTGACCAGATAGGTGTACACGGTGCCGTTCTCGAGGGCCTGGAAGCTGTTGCCCACGCCGCGCGGCACGTAGATCGCCCGGCTCGGGTCCAGGCGGGTGGTGTACACCCGGCCGAAACTCTCGCCGGGCCTGAGGTCGACCCACGCGCCGAAGATCTCGCCGGACGCGATCGAGATGTACTTGTCCCAGGGTTCGGCGTGGATGCCGCGGGTGACGCCCCTGGCGGCGTTATACGAGATGTTGTTCTGGACGGGTCCGAAGTCGGGCAGGCCCAGGGCGGTCATCTTGGCGCGCTGCCAGTTCTCCTTGAACCAGCCGCGGTTGTCGCCGTGCACGGGCAGGTCGAACACCAACAGGCCCGGGATGTCCGTGGTCGTGACCCGAAGTTCCTTCTCAAACTCAAACGACATGACTCATAATTCCTTTCCTGATCGAACCCCTTCGAACGGCGTCCGCTCCCATAGCCCTGCGGGGGAGCGGACGCCCCCACTGCCGTCCTGCCGGCGTCTCACTGTCCTTGCTGCTTGTATTTGGCTTCGGTGGCGGCTTTGGCGGGCTCCCACCAGTCGCGGTTGTCGGTGTACCAGGCGATGGTTTGCTCGAGGCCCTTCTGGAAGTCGGTGTGCTTCGGCCGCCAGCCCAGCTCGGTCCTGAGTTTGGTCGCGTCGATCGCGTAGCGGCGGTCGTGGCCGGGACGGTCCCGGACCCAGTCGAAGTCGTCGGGCGACTTGCCCATCACGGTGAGGATGTCCCTGAGGACGGCGAGGTTGTTGCGCTCACCGTCCGCGCCGATCAGGTAGGTCTCGCCGATCCGCCCGCGGGTGAGGATGTCCCACACGGCGCTGGAGTGGTCGTCGGTGTGGATCCAGTCGCGCACGTTGAGCCCGTTGCCGTACAGTTTCGGCCGCAGGCCGTCGAGGATGTTGGTGATCTGGCGGGGGATGAACTTCTCCACGTGCTGGTAGGGCCCGTAGTTGTTCGAGCAGTTGGAGATCGTGGCTTTGACGCCGAACGTGCGGTGCCAGGCGCGCACGAGCAGGTCGGAGCTGGCCTTCGTGCTCGAGTACGGGCTCGACGGGTGGTAGGGGGTGTCCTCGGTGAACCTGCGCGGGTCGTCGAGGGCGAGGTCGCCGTAGACCTCGTCGGTGCTGATGTGGTGGTAGCGCACGTCGTATTTGCGGGCGGCCTCGAGGAGCCGGTAGGTGCCCTCGACGTTGGTTTTGAGGAACGGTTCGGGGTTGGCGATCGAGTTGTCGTTGTGGGATTCGGCGGCGTAGTGGACGATCGCGTCGTGGCCGGGCACGAGCCGGTCGAGGAGTTCGGCGTCGCGGATGTTGCCGTGGACGAATTCGACGCGGTCGCCCAGGAGGGGGCGGATGTTGTCCAGGTTGCCGGCGTAGGTGAGCGCGTCGAGGACCGTGATGTGCACGTCGGGGTGGTGGTCGTGGACGTGGTGCACGAAGTTGGAGCCGATGAACCCGCAGCCGCCGGTCACGATGATGTTATGGGGAATGAACACTTCTTCAGCCATGGAACCCATCCTACAAGTTGGGGGCCATCGGGCGGGCGGGAAGTGATGGTGGCCGGGCGAGGACGACGGCCGGCGGAGGGCGGCGGAGGCTGGCGGAGCGGCGGGGAGGGACAGAGGAGGGCGGCGAAGTGAGGACGACGGCGGGGTGAGGTCGGCGGAACGGGCGAGGGCGACGGAGGGGCGAGGACGGCGGAATGCAGGCTGATCGTGGCGCGACTCGGGTGCGGCTTCACGGCGTTGTTTCACGGCGCTGCATGATCTGCCAGAAAGTCGGGGTGGTTGCAGGATTGCTGGCAGAATGTGCGTCGTGGCGGGATCGCGGGGCCGCTCAGATGCATGATTTGCCAGCAGGACGGCAAGCGGGACGACTTGCTGGCGGAATTGGGATCGCGAAGCCGGGGGATGATCGTTGCCGGATGATCGGTTGGGCGCGCAGCCGCCGGACGTCCGAATGGCAGGGCGAATGCGTGGGAAGGGCGGACGCGTCAAGAGTTCTGATCTGCCCAGTTTCGGATTCGCCCGGCTTCGATCTGTCCCGATCTGCCCAGTTTGCCCAGTTTCGGGTCCGTCCGGTCCCGTCCCGCCTCGATTTGCCAGCCTCGATCTGCCCAGTCTGTGCCGCAAACTGGCCGCAAACTGGGCAAATCCGGCCGCGGATTTTCCAAACTGGGCGGATCGTGCCATCTGGAGCCCCAAAATCGTCCGCAGATGTACCGGCCTGCCCAGTTTGCGAATTTTGGAGCCCGATCTGCCCAGTTTGCCCAGTTTGCGGAGCTCGCAGTCCGTCTATCGTCCGTCAATCGTCCGTCAATCGTCCACGGAACTCGATTTTTCCCGCTGGATTGTTGGAATGCCGCCAAGCCATTTCGGAAATTCGAGTTCCGTGGACAGTCATCGACAGCCATCGACAGCCAAGCCATCGATCCTTTAATCTTTCCCTGTCCTATCTGCCCAGTTTGCGGCAATCGTAAACCCGGCAATCGAAACCCGGCAATCAAAGCCCGGCGGGCCATCAGCCCCTCCGCGGCCCGGCTACAGGCACGCGACGTTGCTGTCGGTGCGCGATTCGGTGCCTCCGACCAGCATACCGTTGTCCAGCCGCATGATCATCTGGCCGCGACCGAAATCGGCCGGCTCCAGGCTCATGGTCATGCTGTGGCCGCGTCGGGCCAGCTCGCGGGCGATCTGCGCATCGAACTTCATCTCCACGCGCACGTCGTTGCCCCTGTCCCACTTCCAGCGCGGGGCGTCGAGCGCCTGCTGCGGATCCAGATGGAAGTCGATCGCGTTCATCGTCACCTGCACGTGGCCCTGTGGCTGCATGTAACCGCCCATCACGCCGAACGGGCCAACCGGCTGTCCGTCCTTCATGAGGAAGCCGGGGATGATCGTATGATACGTGCGCTTGCCGGGTTTGAGCGCGTTCGCGCGGTTGGGGTCGAGCGAGAAATCGGCGCCGCGGTTCTGTAGGGCGATGCCGGTGCCGGGCACCACGATGCCGGAACCGAAGCCCATGTAGTTCGACTGGATGTAGGAGACCATGTTGCCCTCCCCATCCGCGCAGCACAGGTACACCGTGCCGGAATCGGAGGGCGTGTGGGTGGTCCGCACCTCTGCGCGCTCGCCGATCAGCCGCGCCTTCTCCTCGCCGTAGGAGGGGTCGAGATACTTTGTGTAGTCGAAATCGGTGTCATCCGGGTCGGTGACGGTGGCGAAGGCGTCGGCGAACGCGATCTTGGTCGCCTCGATCTGGCGATGGTATGTCTCCGCGCTGTCCTTTGCCGGGAAATCGAAGTTGTTGAGGATGTTCAGCGCCATGAGGGCGACGATCCCCTGGCCGTTCGGTGGGATCTCGCACACCTCGAAGCCTCGGTAGTTCACACGCATCGGATCGACCCAGCGCGGCTTGAATGCGGCCAGATCCTCGTAGCGCAGGTAACCGCCGGCATCGCGGCTGGCCTTGTCGATCGCGCGGGCCAGATCGCCCTCATAGAACGCCCGGGCGTTGGTCTCGCCGATCGCCTCCAGGGTGTCCGCATGATCGGGCAGCGTGATGACGTCGCCGTAATCGGGCGTCCTGCCGTCCTTGGTGAACGTGCGGAACCATTCGTCGAAGCGACCGTCCGAGTTCTCGCGAGCGTAGCGGGCCGCCGCGCGCTTCCAGAAGTAGGCGAGGTTCGGATTGCACGGGTACCCGCTGCGTGCGTAATCGACGGCGGGCGCCAGATCCTCGGACAGGCTCAGCCGGCCGTAGCGTTCGTTGATGGCCGCCCACGCGCCCGGTGCGCCCGAAACGGTGACCGGGGTCCAGCCGAGAACGGGCATACGGCCATTCTCCGCCCTGCCGTCCGCGAGCACCCTGTCGATCGAGATCGCCTGCGGGGCCGGGCCGCTGGAGTTGAGCCCCACCAGTTTGCCGTCGCGCGCGCTCCACGCGATCATGAACGCGTCCGCGCCGATGCCATTCGCCGTCGGCTCCACCACGGTGAGCGCCGCCGCGGCCGCCACCGCCGCGTCGAACGCGTTGCCGCCCTTGAGGATCGCTTGCAGGCCGGCCGCCGACGCCTGCGGCATCGAGCAGTTCACCATAGCCTTGCCGGCATACAGCGGAAAGCGCTGCGACGGGTAGCGCTGGGCCAGCGGATCGAAATTCGGCTTCATTGTGATGTGTCCTTTTGTTGTGGGTGGTCGCGGGTTGACGGTCAGGGACCGTCGGCTGTGGAGCGCCGTTGGGCTGTTGTCCGATTCCCATTGTCCTCGTCTGGGCCAACTGGGCCAACTGAACTGTCTGAGCCATCTGAGGCGTCCAGCTGTGCGTCCTGCCGTGTGTCCAGCCATCTGTGCCCAGCCATCCACGGAACGCGAATTTTCCAAATCGGACGGCGGAATTGCAAGGGATCCGCGGGGAAATTCGCATTCCGTGGACGGCGGCGGTGGACGGCGGCGGCGCTCGCCGATCGATCATCGACCGCTTGCCGGCCGCTTGCCGGCCGATCGCCGGCATCCGATCGCCGGTGGCAGGCGGCAAAGAGGGCGTAAAATCGGGAATGGGCATGGCGTAAAATCGGGAATGGGTATGGCGTAAAATCGGGAACGCGCTGTTGGAAACTTGGATTGGGCGGGTGATGGACATGAATGCTACCAATGCATCCGATGCGGGACTGGCACCTGTTGGGTATCGTCCGCGTGTGGTTGATGGCAGACTTGATAAGTTGTTGCATGCATTCGGAGCGGTCGAAATCGTTGGACCGAAATGGTGCGGTAAAACATGGACGGCGCTTTGTCAGGCGAAAAGTGCGGATCGCTTGGATGATGCGGCCACTTTTGCGGCTGCGCGGACCGATCCGGCATTGGTATTGATGGGGAACGAACCACATTTGATCGACGAATGGCAAGATGTGCCGGAGATCTGGGATGCGGCGCGTCGGCATGTAGACGACAATGCAAACCGCAAGGGGCAGCTGATTCTCACAGGATCGTCCATGCCGAAGGATCAAGAGAAGATCCACCACAGCGGCACTGGCCGCATGGCTCGGATGCGCATGTGGCCCATGAGTTTGTCCGAATCTGGTGAATCAACGGGTGCGGTCAGCCTGAAAGCATTGTTTGATGGTGTTTTCAAACCTGCCGTCAGACAAACCAGCGTACAGGATGTGGCACGGTGGTGTTGCCGAGGTGGATGGCCGGCCAATCTTGGATTGGACGATGAATTTGCCTTGGAGATCCCAGACGAGTACATCGGCAGCGTGCTGGATGTAAGTATTCCCAAACTGGGCAAGAATTCCGAAATCGCACTATCTCTCCTAAAAGCGTTGGGAACGAACATTTCTCAGGCACCTACGTATTCCACGCTTGCCGATGACATGTCATATGGCGATGACGATCGGCGGCCTGATGCGAAAACGGTGAAAAGCTACATTGAGATGCTGCAGGATCTTTACTTGCTGTTTGATTTGGACGGATGGGAACCGCCCCTTCGATCCAAGCGACGTGTGCGTACCAAGCCAAAGCGCTATTTTGTGGATCCGTCATTGCCGGCGGCGGTGTTGGGAGCTTCCCCACACATGTTGCTGCGTGACACCCAGACGCTCGGTGGCCTGTTTGAGGTGCTTTGCCTTCGGGATCTCAACGTATACCTGTCCGCATTGCCTGGCGCAGGTAATCGGCTGTCATACTATCGTGATGAAAAGGGGCTGGAGGTGGATGTGATCATTGAGATGTCCGATGGACGTTGGGGTGCCATTGAGATTAAGCTGAGCGATCTGAAGGCAAATGACGATAATGCGGCCAAACTGTTGGCGTTCCGTGACAAGATTTGCGGTAATCCGTGTGCACAGGTGCGTGAACCGGAATTCATGATGTTTCTTGTGGGACGGGGCAGTCATGCCTATCGGCGCGATGATGGCATACTGGTGGTGCCCATTGCCACTTTGGGCGCGTAACAGAGCTGCGTAACAGAGCTTTTGGCCAGCAAACTGGGCCGCGCAAACTGGGCAGATCCGGCCGCGGTTTTTCCAAACTGGGCAGATCCTGTCATCTGGAGCCCCAAAATCGCCCGCAGATGGCAGGATCTGCCCAGTTTGCGAATGCGAGAGCCCAATCTGCCCAGTTTGCGGGGATCGGGCGGCAGATCGGGCAGATCGGGCAGATCGGGCAGATCGGGCGTATTGGTCGCATTGGCCGTATGCGAAATCGTTCGGAAGCCTACAGCTCCCTGGCCGCCTCGACGATCCAGCGGATGCGTTCCCAGTCGAGCTTCGCGTCGATCGTGCAGTCGCCGCCGAGCAGCAGGCCGCGCTTGCCGTGGTCGAGGATCACGTCGCGGGTGTAGGCCTGAAGCTCATCCTTGGTGCCGTCGTAGATGATGCCCTTGCGGCCGTTGGCGTCCCAGTGGGTTTCGAAGCCGCCGAGCGAGGCGCGGCCGCCGAAGAAGATGCGGCCGTCGTCGAGGCTGAGGTGATCGACGTGCACGGCCCAGTTGACGGCCTTGGCGGGGTAGTCTCGCCACAGTCCGAGCTGGTTCTCGCGTCCGGCCCAGCCGCACAGGTGCACGATGTTGTTGTCCGAGTATCGGTTGGCGCGCTCGAGGGCGTACAGATCGGACGGACGGACCCATTGGCGGTGCTCCTCGGGCGTGAACAGGCCCTTCTCGCCGTTCTGCACGCAATAGTAGACGCCGTCGGCGCCGGCTTCCTCGATCACGCGGCGGGCCAGGATCGACGCGCTGACGGCCACCGCGTCGAGGGCGTGGAGCACCGCGTTGGGGTTCGCGCGCAGGTCCGCGACCAGATGCTGAAAATCGCCGCCGTTGCTCTCCACGCCGAAGCGCAGATATGAAAGCGGCGCGAAAACGTTGTAGAACACGCAGCGCTCATCGCCGATCGCCTTGACCAGCGCCGCGACGCGTTCCACCTGCCGTTCGATCCATGGATCATGCTCGTCCAGCGGCTCAAGCCGGTACCAGTCCTTGGGGCTGCTGATGCCGCTCGGCAGCGGGTAGTTGAAGAACCCGTCGGACATGACCTTCAGGAAGTCCAGATCGGTCTGGCGGTAATACTCCAGATGGGCCTGCACATTGGCCTCGCCCGCCGCCTGCTCGCCGGCGAAGTGGAACCAGAATCCCACGGGCACATGATCGGCCGGACGGTTGTTGAGGGCGTTGAGCACGCGTTCGCGCTTGTTCACTTGATGGTTCCTTTCGAGGGGATGGGATGGTTGGAGGGGGAGTTGGAGCGCTCGCTGCGACGGGCACGCTGGATGCGGGGGTTGGCGACCGGTGCGCTGAGTATGAGGTTGCGGGTGTAATCCTGATGCGGGTGGGTGAACAGTTCATCCGTATCGCCCGATTCGACCACGTTGCCGTTATGCAGCACGATCACGCGATCGCTGAAGCTGCGGACCAGCGGCAGATCATGGCTGATGAACAGGCATGCGAATCCGATCCGGCGCTGCAGACCGCGCAGCAGGTCCAGAATCTCCGCCTGAACGGAGACATCCAGGGCCGATGTGGGCTCGTCGGCGATCAGCAGGGAGGGATTGAGAGCGATGGCCCGTGCGATGGCGACGCGCTGCCGTTGCCCGCCGGACAATTCGCTGGGGTAGCGATCGATCACATCCGCAGGCAGATGGACGGTGTCCAGCAGTTCCAGGGCTCGGTTACGGCTGTCCTTGCGATTCATATGCCCCACGAATCGCAACGGCTCGGCGATGATGTCGCCGATGGTCAGACGCGGGTTCAAGGATTCCGACGGACTCTGGAACACAATGCCGAACCGTGCCTGGACGGCGCGACGTTCCCTGCGCCTGAGCGCGAAGATGTCCTTGCCGTCAATGAGTACCTTGCCCTGCGTGAGAGGGTTCAGACCCAGCAGGCTGCGGGCGATCGTGGACTTGCCGGAACCGGATTGTCCCACCAGGGCAAGCACCTCATGCGGCCGAATGGAAAAACCCACGTCATGCACGACCTCTTTGACTTTGCCGCTGCGATCGCGGTATGACACCGTCAGATGATTGACATCGAGCAGGGGTTTGACATCGTCGAAGGGCTCGCCGGACTTTGATTCCGGAACATGGTCCGTTCCGTCCGCGGAGGGCACGGCGGCCAGCAGCTTCTGCGTGTATTCCTCCTTGGGCGCGCGGAACACCTCGTCCACCGTTCCATGCTCCACGAAACGACCATAATGCATCACCAGCACGCGATCGGCGATGTCAGCCACCACGCCCATGTCGTGCGTGATGATGATGGTCGCGATATTGAGATCGTGGCACACCGAATACAGCAGGTCGAGCACTTCCTGCTGTACGGTGGCGTCCAATGCGGTGGTCGGTTCGTCGGCCAGCAGCACCTGGGGATGCTCGGCCAGGGCCATGGCGATCATGATGCGCTGCAGCTGGCCGCCGGAAAGCTCATGCGGATATTTGCCGGCGATGCCCTCGACATCGCCGAGCCGCACATCGTCAAGCAGCTCGTTCACGCGGTCGCGCACCCGCTTGCGATCCAGCGACGGCTCCGCGACGGCGACGGCTTCCGCGAGCTGCCGGCCGATGGTGAATACCGGATCCAGGCTGGCGTAGGGATCCTGAAATACCATGGCCACGTGCGTGCCGCGCAGGTCGCGCAGTTGCGCGGGATCGGACAGGTCGAACGTCCGTTCGTCGGCCGTGGAGAGCGTGCCCGTCACCGAGGCATACTGGGGCAGAAGACCCAGCAGCGCCTGCACGGTCACGGATTTGCCGGACCCTGATTCGCCCACGATTGCGAGGACTTCGCCGGCATGGGCATCGAAGCTCAGGTGGTCAACGGCATGAACGTCCGAATCTCCGGAATACTCGGCGGTGAACACCACATCCAGATCCCTCACCGACAGCGCGGGGGTTTCCGCATGCTCTGTGGCATCGGTCATGTGAACTCCTTGAATCAGTCGTCCGCGTCCAGCACGGCGTCGAGCCGCAGGACGCCCAGCAGGTAGATGAGGAAGGCGGTTTTGGCGTCGTCGATCGAGGCCCATTCGTCGGCGCCGTGCGCGGAGCCCTTGCCGTCCTCGATGAAGTCGGGTTTGCGGGAGATGCGCTCGCCGTTGGCGTCCGTGAGTCCGCCGAAGCCGGGGCCGAAGTTCAGGGCGCCCGGGATGACGCGCGCGTGGGTGCCGCCGCCCATCGCATTGGGCTCCTCGTGCACGCCGATCACATCGTTGTAGGCGCTCAGCAGCGCCTGGAGACGCGGATCGTCCTTGGGCACGAAGAACGGGTCGGATCGTTCGACGTGCGTGATCGATCCTCCGGCCGCCTGAAGCCGCCCCGCGAGCGCGCGTTCGATGTCGGGGCCATGCTGGGTGACCGCGTAGCGGATGTCCACGGTCAGATCGACCCCGTCGCCGGTTCTGGACGGGTGCACGACGCCGAGATTCTGCGTGGTGCGGCCACTTTCCTCGTCGCAGAACGCGATCGGCGATCCTTCGGCGTAGGGGCTGTGAAACAGGGCGACGATCGTTTCGGCTGTGACGCAGTCGCGGTCGTCCAAAAACGGCGTATGACGATCGATCGCCAGCAAGCCGCGAACCAGCAGAATGATCGCGTTACTGGTGCCATCGGGGAACGCGGCATGGCCGGCGACGCCCTCGGCCTCCAGCACAAGTCCCTTGCCGTCCGTCGCAGTCAAAATCGACAGACGACCGCGCGTCTCGGCGTCCAGATCGTCGAACGCATTGCCCGGGACGGCTGCGAGCGATGCGGGCAACGCGATCGTGCCGTGCCCGGGCACCGCGTTCGATGCGCCGCCAACATCCAGCGTGGACAGCACCGGGCCGGCGGGCAGATGGATGTCCAGCACCAGATGGCCCTTCTGCGCGTTGTTCGCCGGGAACGGGCTGTCGGTGACGACCGCCTGCCGGGGAGCCCCGTAATGGGCCACGTAGTAGCGCAGATCGTCCAGCGTGGTCTCCTCGGCACCGCCGTAGATGATGTGCAGGTTGTGGCGCAGATGCGTGCCGCGCCCGCCGAGGGATTGTTCACTGAGGGGGCGTTTGCTGAGGGGTTGTTCGCTGAGGGGTTGTTCGCTGAGGGGGCGTTCGCTGAGGGGGCGTTCGCTGAGGGGGCGTTCGCTGAGGGGGCGTTTGCCGAGGAACCGTTCATTGAGGAACCGCAGCAGATACAGGTCCGTGAGCGCGCCGAGCTTGTTGTCCGAGCTGCCCCGGCCGATCACATATCCGGCCCGCTCCACCGGCTTGAACGGCTCGAAGGTCCAGCCCTGACCCGCGGGCACCACATCCAGATGCGACACCAGCGCGATATCGCCCAGTTCCGATCCGTCATCCCCGAGCCAAACTTCCAGGGCGTGGCCCTCGCGGTCCGTACTGTTCAGTCCGAAGTCGCTGGCCCGTTGCGCGGCCGCACGGAACATGCGTGCCACCTGCGGGCCGTAGGGTTCCCCTTCACGGGCTTGACGGGTGTCCGAAACGGACGGGATCGAGACCCAGTCCAGCAGATCCTGCGAGAATTCGCCGCGATGCCGGTCGAACCAGATCGACGCCTCGTCCAGCGCCGAGCGTTCCTCCGCGCTGAGATTGGTGTGGGTTGTCATGATGGTGATGCGTTCCTTCGGAAATTGGGGATGAGATGGGAATGGATGGGGAGCGTTCAGTGCCGATGCGAGGGCGCGATGTCCGCGATGTAGCCGAAGCGCGGCCGGACGTGTTCCTGCAGCGCTTCGCCCATGGCGTTGACCGCAAGTACGAGCAGGGCGATGGCGACGCCCGGGGGAATCCACATCCAGGGCTCGTAGCTGAGCACGCGGAAGTTTTGCGCGGAGGACAGCATGTTGCCCCAGCTTGGATCGGGCTGGGAGACGCCCAAGCCGAGGAAGCTCAGCGCGGCTTCGGACAGAATGGCGGTGGTCACGGCCAGCGTGCCGTTGACCACGATGACCGGTATGCAGTTGCGCACCAGACCGTTCCACAGGATGCGCCAAGTAGGTACGCCGATCGCGCGGGAATAGTCCACGAAGGCATGCTCTCTCAGGGACAGCACTTCGGCGCGCACCAATCGTGCGAGTCCCGGCCACTGCAGCACGCCGATGATCAGCACCACGTTCCATACGTTCGCGCCGAACACCGCGGCGATTGTGATGGCCAGCGGGTAGAAGGGGAAGCACTGGAAGATTTCCGAGATGCGCATCACGATCGCATCCACGATGCCCTTGTGATAGCCTGCCACAGTGCCCAAGGTGACGCCGATGACGATCTGCAGGGCGACGGCGGCGAGACCGACGAGGATGGACATGCGACCACCGTACAGCAGGCGGGAGAAGATGTCTCGCCCCAGAGCATCGGTGCCGAGCCAGTGCGTGGCGGAGGGCGCCACTTCAAGACTGTTCAGATCGATGTCATTGGGCGCGTAACGGGTTAGCAACGGTGCCGCAAGGCACGCCGCCACGATGGCGAGGGTCACCGCAAGCCCGCCCGCGAACAGCGGATTGCGCAGCAGACTGTGACTGCTCCTTGTGGCATGATCGGCGGTCGTTCTGCCGACGGTATCACTGGCGGTGGCGTCGCTCACGGTCTGTATGACGTTGTCCTTCGCCCCATGCATGGCGGCCGCGGTCGCGATCGACGGAACGGCTGTGTTTTCAATGCTCATGACTGCACCCTGATTCTCGGATCGATAATGACGTTGATGACATCGCCCAGTAGATTGGCCAACAATGTGACGAGGGCCAACAGGAGCGTGATGCCCATCAGCAGCGGATAATCGCGTCCCACGGCGGCGTCATAGCCCAAGCGGCCGATGCCGGACCACGAGAACACGGTCTCGGTGATCAGCGCGCCGGACAACAGTCCGGGAACGGCCAGCATGAGTACGGTGACGATGGGTTTGGCCGCGTTCTTGAGCACGTGCCCGTAAATCACGGATCGGCGCGACAGGCCTTTGGCGAACAAGGCCCGCACGAAATCCGCATCAAGCAGTTCACTGGTCGAGGAACGGATGTAGCGGCTGTACGTGGCGAAGCTCATCGCCGCCAGCACGGTGGCGGGCATGATCAGATGGCGGATCACGTCCCAAGTGACTTGTTCCGGGGTGCCCGCGAACCCGGGTGTGATCATGCCCGAGCTCGGCAGAACCTTCAGCTGCGCGGAGAACACGCGGATCAGGATCATCGCGAGGAAGAACGCCGGGATCGACATGATGCCGAACGTCACCACGGTGATCAGACGGTCCGAGACGCGGCCGCGGCGGATGGCCGAGTAGATGCCCACCGGCAGCGCGAACACGAATGCGATCACGGCGGCCGCCACGGTCAGCACGAGCGTGTTGCCCACTCGGCTGGCGATCACGGCGGTCACGGGCACGCCCAACTGGATCGAGTAGCCCAGATCGCCCTGCAGGGCCCGGCCGACCCACTTGACGTACTTGAGCCACAACGGGTCGTAGTAGCCGACCTTGCGCAGCAGCTCCTCACGGGTCGCCGCGTCGGTCTGCGGACTGAACATCGACGCGTAGGGATTGCCCGGCTGCAGGTTCAGCACGGCGAACACGATCAGCGAGATGCCGAACAGCACCACAACCGCGATGGCGGCTCGTCGGGCTATGTATTTGACGATGGGCATGGGATGGTCAACCTCTTTTGCTGGCTGTTGCTTGTCTGTGATGGCTTACTGCGCCTGTGAGGGCGAGACGGACCACTTGGACACGTTGCTGAAGATCTCGTAGGTGGAGCGCTCGAAGTTCTTCACCTCCGGGCGCACGGCGGTGCCCTGGTTGGGGATGTACAGGAACGCGAACGGCACCTCGTCATTCTCCAGATGCAGGTACTGGCTCACGGCCTGCGCGAGTGCTGTCGGATCAGTCGTTTCGTTGACCTTGTCCAGCGCGGCCTTGCTCTCGCCGTCCTCGCCCCAGCGGGACCACCAGTTGGCGCTGCCGTACTGCTGAGGTCGGAAGGTGCCGCCCATCAGCACGCCGTCATACTGCTTGTTCGGATCCTGCAGAATGGCGAGGGTCGTGTTGAAATCAGCCTGGCTGAGCTGCGCGTCGATCCCGATGTCCTGGAAGTTCTTCTGGATGATCGGGGCCGACAGCTCGCGGGTCTTGTTGCCGGTGGGGAAGTTGATGGTGAAGGTGAACTTCTGTCCATCCTTGTCAAGGAAACCATCGCCGTCGGTGTCGGTCCAGCCGGCCTCCTTGAGCAGTTCCTTGGCCTTTTCCGGGCTGTAGTCGTAGGAGTTCAGATCCTTCGGGTACAGGGGATCGGAGGGGTGCGCCTGCGCATTGAAGGTGATGCCGTGGCCGTACAGCAGGGAATCGATGATGCCCTTGCGGTTGATGGCGTAGAGCAGCGCCTGGCGCACGCGCTTGTCCGCAAGCTTCGGGTTCTTGGTGTCGAAGGTGAGGTACTGTCCGCCGTTGCCCTCGCCTTCGACGATGTTGACGCCCTGCTGCTTGTATGCATCAAGCTCCTTGGAGTTGAAGTTGGAGATTTCGGCGATATCCACCTCCTTGTTGATCACGGCGGTCTGCAGGGTGTCCGGGCTGACGATCTTGAAGATCAGGTTCTTGGTGGCGGGGGCGCCCTCGAAGTAGTCGGGGTTGGCTTCGAGGGCGACATATTGCCCGTCCACGAACTCCTTGAACTTGTACGGGCCGGTGCCGATCGGGTGCTTGAGCAGATCGGTCGCGGTCTTCCACTGTGCGATCGGGACTTTCTCCCACACGTGCTTGGCGAGCACCGGCTTGTCAGCGAACGTCGCCAGCGCGCCCGAATACGGGGTGGCGAAGTGGAAGACCACGGTGTGGTCGTCCGGTGCGGTGATGCCGGCGAAGTCCTGCGTCTTTCCGGCGTGGTAGTCCTCATAGCCCTCCAGATGCTGTACAAGCGTGGACGGGTCGAGCGGGAAGTCCTTATTGGCGGTGGCGGCATAGGTGTACACCACATCCTGAGCGGTGAACGGCTCGCCGTCATGCCACTTCACATTGTCGCGCAGCTCGAAGGTCAGTTCCTTGCCGTCTGCGGACCAGTTGTAGGACTTGGCAAGCGACGGCTGATAGTTCTGCTGCGCGTCGAGTACGACCAGTCGGCTGTAGACGTTGAAAATGATCGCACGATCATAGTCGGTGAAGTAGGTGACTGGGTTGAACTGGCCGTTCGGGTTGCTCCACAGGGCGTACCGCACGGTGTCGGTGGATTGCGCGGATGTTCCTGCTGCCGTGGCTGCGGTTCCCACGGACGTGTTGAGTCCGCATCCGGCCAGTGAGACCGCGCAGACCGCTGCGATCGCCGCCGCCGCGGTCTTCCTCCACGTGGTGTGCCATAGATCCTTGATTGCCGTCATGTTGTTCCTCTCCCGGCGCGCTTGATTTATGTGTGGGAGCCGCTATGTGGTCTCCCCAAAGCGGTCTCGGCCGTGCGCCATTGCTCAGCGAGTCTAGAAGGCCTGCGATGCCGACTCGGCGTGGTCGTCATACGTGTTGGCTATGGGACGTTATAGGGCAGATAGTATTGGATATTTGGCAAAACGGGTTATTTTTATATCTTTTGATGGATAAAATGACATAAAGATCCATACAGGCGATTGGAGCGGATGATGGAGACCGATGCCGGAACGTTGCCGTTGCATGCGCTGAACCCGTTTATGCCCGGGGCGGGTAAGCAGCCTCCCGAACTCGTGGGGCGTGCACAGGATCTTTCGCTGATGGAGCGGATGACGACCCGTACCAAACTGGGGCTTCTGGACCGAGGGGTTATCTACAGTGGCCTTCGGGGCATGGGCAAGACCGTGTTGCTGCTCAAGCTTGGTGCCATGGCGGCCGAGGCGGGCATGGCGACGGTGCAGATCGAAGCCAATGGTGACGCGGAGGCTGAATATGACGAGTTGTTCCGCGAGATCAGCCTGGCCGTCATGCGCGTTCGCAAGGCCGACTTGAGGCGGCGTTTGTCTGATGTGTTCGCCCATGTCGAGTCGATCTCGCTGGACTTTGTGTTCGGCTCCGCAAAAGTCGAACTTGGCGGTGAAGCCGCGACGAAGCGCGGTGTGCAGACTTCCTCGTATCGCCTTGAATTGCTGATCGAGGGATTATCGGAGGAGCTGGGGAAGGAAGGCTCGGGACTGTTTCTGTTCGTGGACGAATTTCAGGACATGTCCGTGGAGGTCATGGCCACGCTGATCGTGGTGCAGCACAAAATGGGGCAGCGCAATCTGCCGTTCTACATCATCGGAGCGGGGCTGCCGAATCTTCCCGGGGTGCTGACCAAGTCGCGGTCCTATGCCGAGCGATTGTTTGAGTACCGCGTGATCGGGCGTCTTGATGATGCGGCGGTGGCCGACGGTTTCCAGAAGCCGGCAAACGAGCTTGGCTATGCGTTTGACGACGAGGCTTTGTCCCGATTGGTTGAATTGTCAACCGGATATCCGTACTTCATTCAGGCATATGGGAAAGCCGCGTGGGATGCGGCGGATTCCAATCCGATCACCGTGGCGGCGGTGAGGCGCGGCGAGCCGGTCGCCCGCGCGGAGTTGGACCGGGGCTTGTACATATCGCGATGGCAGCGTGCGACCCCGTTGGGGCGGGAATATCTTGCCGCGATGGCGGCGATCGGCGAATCATGCACGTCGGCCCAGGTTGCGAAGCGTCTGAATCGCAGCGCCTCCGATTTGTCCTCTATCAGGCTGTCGCTGATCGAACTGGGGCTGATCTATGCGCCGGAACGCGGTCGTGTTTCGTTCACCGTGCCCGGGATGGACGAATTCATTCGTCGATCGGAGCCAGTGGAGAATCAGCTCCACGACAGTGCGGCCTAGTTGGCCGTGAACGGGGCTGCGCCTGCGCGTCACGGGGAGCGGAGTGCGTCACGCGGCGTGGCGTGCGTCACGGGGAGCGGGCGCGCCGGGTGACGTCGTTCGGGAGGCCTTGATTTTCAAGGGTTTCGGGACTGCGTCACGGGGTGCGATCGCGCCGGGTGACGGAAGTCGCGCCGCGTGACGGTCTCTTCGCGGTCTCTTCGCGCCGAGTGACGCGCAAACCGGTCGCATTCCGCCATACCAATAACCTATAACTGGCCCATAATCGTTGAAATTCCAACGATTATGGGCTATGGAGCCCATTTGGGGAACCGGCGGTTCCTCCGTAATGTGGGGAGCGGATCGAAAATGACGAGAAGAGGAACCATGACCCATCCCACCCCGATCAGCCCGCAAACCGCCATCCGCTCGGCCCAGCCGAACCGCCTCGCCACCATCGGCCGCAGGATCGTGACCACCGCCATCGCGGCCGTCATGGCCGTGGCGCTCGCCGCGTGCGGTGGCGCGAACGCGAGCATCGCCACCGGTCAGCCCACCGTTCCCAGCGAAACCGGGGCGAAGACCTCCACCGGCACGCCCGTCAAGGATCTGAAGATCGCCAGCGCCTCCGCAGTGAGCACGCTGAGCGTGAATCAGGAGGCCGGCAGCGCCAACTACCAGCTCGCCGCGCTGTATCAGGAGGGCCTCACCGGCGTGGACGCGACCGGCAAGGTGATCCCCGCGCTCGCCGAAAAGTGGAGCAGCACGGATAACAAGACGTGGGTGTTCGATCTGCGCCAGGGCGTCAAGCTGCACGACGGCAGCACGCTCACCACCGACGACGTGATCGACTCCATCAACACCGCGCGCGACGCCACCCTGTCCCCGGGCCTGTCCGTTTACTGGCCCGACTACGTGGACAAGGTGGAGAAGACCGGTGACGCGCAGATCACGATCACTCTGAAGACCCCGCAGAGCGAATTCCCCACGCAGGTGTCCAACGTGGCCGGTCTGTTCGTCACCTCCAAGGCGTTCCGCGAATCGGCCGGTTCCGACTACGGCTCGGCCAGCAAGCTGATCGTGGGCACCGGCCCGTACAAGGTCACCGAATTCGACCCGTCCAGCCACGTGAGCCTTGAGAAGTTCAAGGACTACTGGGGCACCAACGACGGCCCGGACACCGTGCGCGTGGACTTCATCACCGAGGACTCCACCAGGCTGCTCGCCTTCCAGAACGGCACGGTGGACGCCTCCTTCAACGTGCCCGTGACCAGCGTGGCCCAGTGGAGCCAGAACGGATCGAACGTCACCGCCTACTCCGACCGCTCCTACTACGGCCTGACCTTCGACCAGGGCGTCAAGCCGTTCGACGACATCCACGTGCGCAAGGCCATCTCCTACGCGCTGGACAAGGAAGGCATCGTCAAGGGCGTGCTCAAGGGCTACGGCGAGGTGGCCACCGGCATCGACTCCCCGGAGCAGTTGGCCGGCTGGACCAACAACAGCAAGGACGAGGCCGCCAAGAAGGTGGCCGATCTGGGCGCCCTGAGCTACAGTATCGACCAGGCCAAGAGCGAGATCGCCCAGTCCTCGCAGCCCTCCGGCTTCAGCACCACCCTCACCTACCCGACCGGCTACCCGGCCGTGGGGCAGGCCTCCCTCGCGCTCGCCGATTCGCTCAAGCAGATCGGCGTGACGCTGGACGTCAAGGAGATCCCGCTCGAGCAGTGGCTGAGCGAGGTCGGCAACGGCAAGCAGGGCGTGGCATGGATGATCTACAACCCCACCACCCCGCAGCCCAACGAGGTCACCTCCTGGCTGCTCGCCGCCGGCGGCGCGGGCGCCAACCCCGCCAACTGGACCGACGCCGACGTGGCCGCGCAGACCGACAAGATCGGCACGCTGACCGACCCGTCCGAGAAGCTGCAGATCGTCCTCGACACCACCAAGACCGCCCTTGAGCAGGACATCTACTCGCCGGTCTACTGGGGCAAGGCGGCCGTCGCCACCAAGAAGGGCCTGGGTCTCAAGGGCGTCGACACGTTCTGGCTCGGCACCAACTGGGCCGCGGACTTCGTGGAACAGCAGTGACGGGCAATACGAGCAACCTTCGCGACGAGGGCGGTTTGCGGGCGTCGGACCCGGGCCGCCCTCGGGCGCGTTCGCGGCGCCGGACGGCCGGAAACGCAAGCCCCTGGATCCGGGCCGCGCAGTTCCTCGGCAAGCGACTGGCGAATCTGATCCTCCTGCTGTTCGTGCTCTCCCTGATCACCTTCGGCCTGCTGTACATGACCAACAGCGACCCCGCGCGCACGCTGGCCGGCGCCAAGAAGGTGAGCCCCGAGCAGCTCGCCGCCATCCGCGCCCAGTACCACCTCGACGAGCCCCTGTGGCGGCAGTACCTGCGATGGCTCGGCAATCTGCTGCACGGAGATTTCGGCACCTCCATCCGCACGCAGCTGCCCGTCTCGCAGATGATCGGCCAGCGCGCGTGGATCACGCTCGCCCTGGCCCTGATGGCCCTTGCGATCGCACTGCTGATCGGCCTGCCTCTGGGCATCCTCGCGGCCCGCCGCCACGGCCGGTGGCAGGACCGTCTCATCACCGCGCTCGCCGTCACCGGTCTGAGCGCCCCAAGCTTCGCGGTCGGCCTGCTGCTGCTCTACGTCCTGTCCGTCCGACTCGGTTGGTTCCCCATCTACGGTCTGGGCGACGGTGGCCTGATCGACGCCCTGTGGCATCTGCTCCTGCCCGCCATCACGCTGGCCGTGGGCCTGTTCGCGTCGGTGGTCAAGATCTCCCGCGCCTCGCTTGCGGATCAGGTGGACGCCGACTACACGCTGTTCGCCCGGTCGCGCGGCGTGGCCCGGTGGACCGTGCTGCTCGCGCAATTGCGCAATGCCGCGCTGCCGATCGTCACCTCGTCCGGTCTGCTGATCGCCACCCTCGTGTCCGGCACGGTGATCGTGGAGACCACGTTCGCGGTCGGCGGTCTGGGCACGCTGCTGCAGACATCCGTGACCTTCAAGGACATCCCCACCGTGCAGGCGATCACGATGATCATGGCCACGATCATCTGCGTGGCCACGGCAATCGTCGACGCGCTGGCCGTGCTCATCGACCCGCGTCTGCGCGTCCGCCAACGGCCCACCGTCGCTCCGGCAACCATTCCGGTCGCCGTCGATGCCAATGATGCCAGCGATTCCAAGGAGGCGACCGCATGAGACGACTGCCCGTCATCCTCGCCGCCGTGCTGTTGGCCGCCGTGGTTCTGCTTGGACTCATCCCAGCCTTCAGCTCCGGGGCCCTGGACCAGAACATCCTCCTGTCCACCTCCGCCCCCGGGCCCGACCACCCGCTCGGCACCGACGCGCTGGGACGCGACGTGTTCAAGCTCACGCTGGCCGGGGCGCGCACGGCGATCGTGGGGCCCGTTGTCATCGCCCTCGGCGCGATGGCGGTGGGACTGGTGTTCGGCCTGCTCGCCGCCTATGCGGGAGGCTGGGTGGATTGGGTGATCTCCCGCGTGGTCGAACTCATGCTGTCCATGCCCACGCTGCTGCTGGCCATTGTGGTGGCCGGCGTGATCGGCGGCGGCTACTGGGTCAACGTGCTGGTGTTCGTGATCCTGTACGCCCCCTACGAGGTGCGTCTGGTGCGCTCCGGCGCGCTCGCGCACATCAACGATCCGTTCCTGGACGCGGCCCGGCTGCTGGAGCTCGGACCGCTGCGCACGCTGTGCTTCCATCTGTTCCCGGTGATCCGCCCGCTGGTGGGCGCGGCGCTGTTCCTGGACATGAGCAATGCGCTGGTATCGCTCTCGTCGCTGTCGTTTCTGGGCCTGGGCGTTTCCCCGCAGGACGCCGATTGGGGCCGTCAGCTCGCGGACGCGCGCAACCTGCTGTTCGACAATCCGATGGCCGCCGTCGCGCCCGGCGTGGCCATCATCGTCACGTCGATCGCGCTGAATGTGGTGGGCGATTGGATCACCGAGCGCACGGAAAGGACGATCCGATGAGCGGTGAAACCATCACGCCGGCCGGCCCGATCGTTCCCGGCCACGCTGTCCCTGGCGACTCCGCCCCTCTCGACCCCGTTCCCGCCGTGCGGGTGAAGGGGCTGCGCGTGGCGATCGGAGGCGCGGAGATCATCCACGGCGTGGACCTGACCATTCCGCGGGACGCCACCGTGGCCGTGGTGGGCGAATCGGGCTCCGGCAAATCGGTCACGGCCAAGGCGCTGTCCGGCCTGCTGCCTGAGCGCGCCCGTGTTTCCGGCGATTACGCATTGTTCGGCGAGCCGATCGATCTGGCTGCGGAGAGCGGGCGTGGCGTGCGCTGCGGGGCGGCACGATCGTGTGGCTGCCGCAGGATCCGTTCTCCTCGCTTGACCCGCTGCGCACCTGCGGGCGGCAGATCGCCGATGGCCTGCGTGTTGGCGCGTCCCGTGGCGGGGCGTCCGGTCGTTTGACCCAATCCGAGCGCCTGTCCAAATCCGACCGCCTGTCCAAATCCGACCGCAGAGAGGCCGTGGAGCAGCTGCTTGCGGACGTGGGCCTGCCAGCGGGCACGTACGACGCCTACCCGCATGAGCTGTCCGGCGGCATGCGCCAGCGCGTGGCGATCGCGGCCGCATTGGCCCCGAATCCGCGGATCCTGATCACCGACGAGCCCACCACCGCGCTTGACGCCTCCACGCAGGAGACCGTGCTCGATCTGCTCGAATCCCTGCGATCCGGCCGGCACATGACGCTGCTGCTCATCACGCATGATCTGGCTCTGGCCGTGGAGCGGGCCGATCATCTCATCGTGTTCCACGGCGGATCGGTGGCGGAGGAGGGCGATCGGAACGATGTGGTCCATCATCCGCGCTCCCCGTATACGCGCGAGCTGCTGGAGGCGCATTCCCGGCTGCGTCCGTCCGCTCCGCCTGAACCCGGGTCGGTGGTGGTCCGGGCCGAGCATCTGGTCAAAACCTATGCGGGTTCGTCCGCACCGGCGGTGGACGATGTGTCCTTCGAGGTCCGCGCCGGCGAAATTCTGGGGCTTGTGGGCGAATCGGGCTCGGGCAAGTCCACGGTGGCCCGGTGTCTGGTCGGATTGGAGACGCCGGATGCCGGGATCGTCGCGTATCCGGGGGGTTCCGGAGACTCCGGCTGGTCACGGGAACGCGCGCAACTGGTGTTCCAGAACCCGTACGGATCGCTCAATCCCACTATGACCGTCCGCCGCACGCTGGCCGAGGCACTGCGTGTCTCCGGCAAGCCGAGCGATGCCGCGGCCATCCGTGCGCTGCTCGCGAAGGTGGGGCTGGAGCCCGATCTCATCGACCGCAAACCCGGCACCCTGTCCGGAGGCCAATGCCAGCGCGTCGCCATCGCGCGCGCCCTTGCCCCCGAACCGCGTCTGCTGGTGGCGGACGAGGCCGTCACCGCGCTCGATGCCAACATCCAGACCCATGTGCTGGAAACCCTGCTGGAGCTACGTAGTCGATTGGGTCTGGCCATGCTGTTCATCTCGCATGATCTGGACACCGTTCGCCGCATTGCGGATCGCATCGCCGTCATGCGCAACGGGCGGATCGTGGAGAGTGGGACCACGGACCAGGTGATGAACCATCCGCGGCACGACTATGTCCGCGCGCTTATCGCAGCCATGCCCAAACCGTTGGAATAACAGGCATAATCGCATATGCAAGGAGTTTGTATGGCAATCCGAACCATCGCCGTCCCCCTTGAGCCGGGCTGCAATCCCGAATCGGTCGACGGCCTTCCGCTGCCGGAGCCCACGCATGCCGCTCTGGTCCGGGCCGGTGGCGTGCTGAGACGCACGGTGTATGCGGCCGCTGATGGCAACAACGTAGCCGCGCTGCTTGGATACCACCGTCCGCATACCGCGCAGGAGAAACTGACCGCGATCGGCGGGGACGAATGCCTATGGGCCGATCTCATCGCGTTTGCCGTCCGCCATGCGTCCAGCCAGCCCGGCATTGCAACGGTGAAGGTCGAGGGGCTGAACGCGGCGGGGGATGATGCTGCGGGGGATGATGCAGCGGAGGATGACGTCGCGGACGGCATGGATTCGGCGGAAGACGGCCGATTTGCGCATTACCGGCAGACCACCGAATTCACCTGCGGCCCTGTGGCGCTGCTGGACGCGCTGCATCGCCGGGGGCTTGCACCCTCCCCCACGCGTGACGAGGAGCTGGCCCTGTGGCGCGAGGCGACGATCGTGGTGGCCTGCGATCCGTATGGTTTGGCCTTGGCCGCCGATCGGCGCGGCGCACGTCCTGAAGTCTATGTGTCCGCCGCTGGTCCGGTTCTGCATCCGGACAGTGGGCTGGGCATTCTGGATGCCCGTCTCGCCCGGGATACCCAGCTCGATTTTGAGCGGCAGGTCCGCGAACGGGGAATCGCCGTGCGCGTGGGTGCGTTCGGTGCCGAAACGATCGGCCGCCTGGTGGACGATGGACGCATTGCCGTGGTGCTGATCGATGAGCTGCATATGCACGGCGAGGCCTGCCCGCACTGGGTGACCGTAACCGGTCGCGATCCGTCGGGGGCGCTGCTGGTGGACGATCCGTGGACCGACGCCGATTTTGGCGAAAGCGCCGTAGACGCCTTCCAGATGCCCGTTTGGCAGGATGATCTAGATTTGATGATCCGATACGATGCCCCCCGCTCTGCGCAGGCCATGCTGGTGTTGTAGGGCCGGTGGCTTTCTCGTCTGCGTGGCCTGGCGCGATTTCGGTCGGGCTGCCGCCAGGGCGGCGACGGTCCGACGCGGCCGGACAACGCAGGGCGGAGCTCCCCATTGTCATCCTGAGCACCGAGCCGTGAAGCGGACAGCCCAGTGGGCTGTCCGTAGGCGAAGGGAGCCGCCGCCAAGGCGGCGACGGCCCGGCGCGGCCGGGCAGCGTAGCGCGGAGTCGAAGGATCCTTACATTTTCGTGCGTGGCCCGTTCTTCGCGTGTCGTCCCGTTCTCGCCCGTCGCGCCATTGTTGTCTTGTGTTTCGTGTTGGTTGCGACACGCCGTGGGATGCTTGGTTTTTCAATGGTTGTTCATGTTCCGGTTGGCTTGGGTTTGCGTGTTCGTGGTTTTGCGTGTAGGTTATTCATTCGCTGCCGCACGGCGGCCGGGGCCGTTCCCTTGGGGTTGGTTCCGGTGGTTGTGCGTGTGTGGTGGTTTGAGAACTCA
>NZ_RZNZ01000020.1 GCF_008698145.1 Bifidobacterium vespertilionis | reverse complement strand
TTGACGCATGGCATCGGTGATTGTTGTAGTAGAACATGGTATTCGATTTTTTCTGCAAGCAGAAGACGGCAGAGGCGAGCCTCTCTGGTCTCGTGGGCGCAGAGATGTATAAAAGAGACCGTCCCACGGCCGACGCTTCGGAAGGCGGGCGCTGACATGGCCCGCGACAAACAGACCGCTTCCGCCGGCGTGGCCAACGCCCCGGCCAAGGGCGGCTCCACGATCACACTGCCCGGCGGCACCGAGGTGTTCAAGCCCCGCTCGTACGCCCTGCCGATCGCTGCGGGCATCGCCGTGTTCGGCGCGTTCTGCGTGTGGTTCACCGGCTTCGATCCGACCGTGCTGGCCGCGCGCGGCGACGAGTTCTTCGTGATCCTTGGCCGCATGTTCCCGCCCGACTGGTCGAGCGCCGGCGGCATCGTGGAGCCCCTGCTCGACACGATCCGCATGTCCCTGCTCGGATCTGCCATCGGCGCCGTGGCGGCCGTCCCGTTCGCCATGATCGCCTCCACCACGATCGTGCACGTCAAGGCGGTCACGCTGGCCATGCGCTTCGTGTTCAGCCTCATCCGCACGCTGCCGACCATCATCACCGCCCTGATCGCCACGTACATCTTCGGCCTCGGCACGCTGGCCGGCACCACGGCCATCGCGCTGTTCACGTTCTCCTATCTGGGCAAGGTGCTCTACGAGGAGATCGAGTCGGTGGACATGGGCGCCTTCGAGGCCATGACCGCGCTGGGCGCCTCGCCCTGGCAGGCGTTCCGGTTCGCCGTGCTGCCCGCGGTGCTGCCGTCGTACATGTCGAACGCGCTGTTCTGTTTCGAGGGCAACGTGCGCTATTCGGCCATCCTGGGCTACGTGGGCGCCGGCGGCCTGGGCCTGATCCTCAACGAGAACCTCGCGTGGCGCGAGTACTCCACCGTCGGCATGATCCTGCTGGAGCTGCTGGCCACGGTGTTCGTGATCGAAACCGCGAGCCGCGCGATCCGCCGCAGGCTGGAATAGGGAGGGACCATCATGACCGCAACCAACGCAACCAATCCCAAGGCCGCCAACCCGGCCTCCGGCAACCCCGTCGGGGCCGATCTGGCCAAGCTGTACGCCGATCGACCGCGCTCCACCGCGGGCCGCGTGGCGATCACGGTGGCCGTCGTGGCGCTGCTCGTCTGGTCCTCCGTCGGCATCGAGGCGTCCGGGGCCAAAGCGGACAGCGGCTGGACGATCGTGGGCAGCATCCTCAACGGCCTGGCCCATCCGGCTCCCCAGCTGCTGTTCAACCTCACCACCACGGGCGTGCCGTACCTGCTCGTGGAAACCATCGCCATCGCGTTCATGGGCACCGTGGTGGGCGCGATCATCGCCGTGCCGCTCGCGTTCCTGGCCGCGTCGAACCTCATGCCCAAGCCCATCGCATGGATCGCCAACTTCGCCATCATGGCCATCCGAACCGTGCCGGTGTTCGTCTACGGCATCATGTTCGTGCGCGTCACCGGACCGGGCGCGTTCGCGGGCCTGATGACCATGTCCCTGTGCTCGGTGGGCATGGTGAGCAAGATGTTCATCGAGGCGATCGAGGATCTGGACCGCGGCGTGCTCGAATCGCTGTCCGCCATGGGCCTGAGCCGCTGGCAGCAGATCCGGTTCGGCGTGCTGCCGCAGATGATGGCGAGCTTCCTGTCCACGGCCATCTACCGCTTCGACATGAACCTGCGCGACGCCACGATCCTGGGCCTGGTGGGCGCCGGCGGCATCGGCGCGCCGCTCATCTTCGCCATGAACGCCTATCGCTGGAACGAGGCCGCGTCCATCCTGTGGGGCCTGATCGTGCTCATCCTGCTGGTGGAGTACGGCTCCACGAAGCTCCGCGCCAAGCTGGCCCGCGGCTGAGCATCCCCGAACCGCCACTTGGTCGTCCGGGCCGACCGTACTCGAGAAGACATACTCGGTCCGTCCGAACCGACCTTCTGAAAGGAAAACCATGTCACGATCCTTCCGCATCTGCTCCACCTCGGACACGCACGGGCACATCTTCCCCGTGGATTACGCGACCGGGCGGGCCAAGGCCTGCGGACTGCTGAACATCGCCGCCGACGTGCACACGCTGGCGGCCCAGCCCGGCCCGGACGGCGGGCCGATCCCCACCATCGCGCTGGACGCCGGGGACACGCTGCAGGGCACCCCGTATTCGCAGCTGTTCGTGGGCGGCGACGCATCGTCCGACGATCGGAAGGCGACCCGGGGTCTGCCGCATCCGATCGCCACGGCGTTCAACGCGGTCGGATACCGGTTCGTCACGCTCGGCAACCACGACTTCAACTACGGGCGCAAGGCGATCGCCGACTATCTGGACGCCCTGGACGCCACCTGCGTGTGCGCCAACGTGCGCGATCTGACGAACCGGCTGCCCATCGTCCGCTACGCCTTCCTGGACCTGCCCAACGGCATCCGACTGGGCGTGACGGGCATCGTGACCGACTGGGTGAACGTGTGGGAGCGTCCGGAGAATCTGGAGGATCTGGTGGTGACCGACGCCTTCCAAGCCGCGCAGGACATGAGCGTGTTCCTGCGACCGCGCTGCGATGTGAGCGTGTGCATCTACCACGGCGGCTACGAGCGGGACGTGAACACCGGCGCGGTGATGAGCGAAACCACCGAAAACCGCGCGTGGCGAATCGCTCACGACCTCGACTTCGACGTGCTCATCTCCGGCCACCAGCACATCTCCATGCCCGGCGCCACCATCAACGGCACGGCCACCGTGCAGACCTGCGCCACGGCCACCGAATTCGCCGAGATGATCTGCACGCTGGAGGACGACGGCTCGTTCCACGCGAGCTCGCGGCTCGTGCCCGTGGGCAGCCGCCACGAGGACGAACCATACGCCACGCTGCTGCCTTACGAGGAGCGCACCGAACGCTGGCTCACCCGGCCGGTGGGCACGCTCACCCGGCCCATCCCGGACCAGTCGCACCTTGAGGTGGCCATGCACGGCAGCGAGCTGGCGGCCCTGTTCAACGCCGTGCAGCTGGAGGCGACCAGGGCGAGGATCTCCGCCGCGTCGCTCACCGGCGTGGGCGTGGGCTCCGGGCTGCCCGCCAAGGTGACGGCCAACGATGTGGCGCAGGCCTACCCGTTCGCCAACACGCTGGCCGTGCTGGCCGTCACGCCCGAGGCGCTGCGGGCGGCCCTGGAGCGATGCGCCGAGTACTTCGATCTGGACGATCAGGGCCGCCCGTGCATCTCCACACGGTTCCTCAAGCCCAAGGTGGAGCATTACAACTACGACTACTACGCGGGACTCGCCTACACGTTCGATCTGACGCGCCCGGCCGGCTCGCGCGTCACCAGACTCACGTTCTCCGACGGCACGCCGCTGCCGGACGGGCCGATCGAACTGTGCGTCAACAGTTACCGGGCGAGCGGCACCGGCGGGTACGAGGCGCTGGCCGACTGCCCGGTGGTGCGGACCGTCGACCGGTCCATGCAGGGGCTCGTCGCGGAGTTCCTTGCCCGGCACAGCCCGTGGGAGCCACGCATCGACGGCGGGCCGACGATCGTCGCCGGCTGAGCGCGGGCGGGCGTCGCGGGCCGGGCGGATTTGCCATTAGTCCGTCCGGCCCGCCTGAATCCAGGCTTGTCCGAATTGGCGGCATTTTGAGACACGGCAACCTCACTCCAACCTCGGCCCGTGTCTCAAATCGCCGTGTCTCAAATCGCCCCCGCAACGGGATTCGGATGCGATTTGAGACACGGGAGCCACAGTCTGCGTCTCAAACCACCCCCAATTCAGAGAACGGATGCAGTTTGAGACGCAGCACACGCCCTTCGTGTCTCAAGTTGCTACCATCGCCCGAATTGGTGGCGGTTTGAGACACAGCGGCCCGCCCCGCGTCTCAAGTCGCCACCATCGCCCGAATTGGCAGTGGTTTGAGACACAGCGGCCCGGCTCAGCGACCCGCCCCGCGTCTCGAGTCGCCACCAATTCGAGATTCGGTAACAACTCGAGACAACGGAGGACCGTCGCGCACCGCTCCGGGTACGATGAATCGCGCACAGAAAGGGTGGGGATGGATATCGAATCGATGCCGGTCAGGTCGCGGATCCTGTCGATGCTGCCGTCGCTGCAGGCGGCGGAGCGGCGGGTGGCCGAGTTTCTGCTGCAGCATGCCCAGGACGGCGGCGATCTGACCGTGAGCGCCGTGGCCGCGGGATCCGGAGCGTCGGCCGGCACGGTGGTACGCACCTGCAAGTCGCTGGGATACCAAGGCTACCAGCAGGTGCGCGTGCTGCTGGCGAGGGACCGCATGCAGCCCACGATGTTCCCAACTCCGGTCCCAGCGGTTCCCACGGTTTCGGGAGTTCCGGGAGTTTCGGCGGTTCCGATGATCACGCCGGCCCCAACGGTCGCGGGCACGGCGGCCGGCCCTTCGGCCGACGGCGGCGTTGCCGGCGCGGCAAGCGGGGACGCAGACGACCGCGCCGGCGACACCGCCACCCCCAGCCGGCAGCCCTCCCATTCCACTGTTCCGCCCACCGTTCCGACCATCATTCCGCCGATCGCCCCCGCACCGGACAGCGCAACCGCCGGCGCCGACGTGATCCGCCATGCACTCTCGCTCGCCGGCCGCATGCCCACACTAATGGGCATGCTGTCCACCGCGGATCTGGATCGGACGGTCCGGCTCATCCTGAGGTCCCGACGCATCCTCATCATCGCCTCGGGACTGTCCGCGCCGATCGGGCAGAGCTTCGCGTCACGCCTGCTGCGCTGCGGCATCGACGTGATCGTATTCAACGACGTGATCGACCAGCACATCGCCGCCAGCATGCTCACCGACGACTGCACGGCGTTCGTGATCTCCGGATCCGGCGTCAACGCGCATTCCCTGTCCGCGGCCCGCGCGTGCAGGAAGGCCGGCGCGCATGTGGTGGCCATGACCTATTTCGCCGCCTCGCCGCTCACCTCCCTGGCCGAGGTGGCGCTCATCCTGGAGCCGCCGGACTTCACGCTCGGCCAGGAGCTGCGGGACGTCTCGCGCGTGTCGCTGATGATCCTCACCGAATCCATCGGCGCCGCGATCGAGCGGGAGGCAAGCCGGGCGGGCACCGCGTTCACGGTCATCTCGCAGCATCTGGAGGACGACGAGGACTGACCGTCGCCCGGACGGCCAATCTCCGTCACGCCTCCACGAGCGTCATCTCAGGCGGGCGGCGGACCGAGAAACGGAACATCAGCGCGGCGAGCGCCACGCCGGCCAAAGCCAGTCCGGCGAACACGCGCATGCTTGCGGAGAACGCCTGCGGGTAGGGCGCTGCGGCGGAGAACTCGGTGATCAGCGTACTGGCCACGGCGGTGCCGATCGCGCCGGCAAGCTGCTGCACGGTGTTCATCACCGCGGAACCGTCGGCGTTGAGGCGGGCGGGCAGCTGGTTCAGCGCGTGGGTCTGATCGGGCACGAGCACGAAACCGGAGAACGCCATGAACGCGGCGTACGCCACGGCCACCGTCCAGACGCTGCCGGAGCGGAACACGAACACCAGATCCATCAGCGTGGTCACCGCGAAGCCAATGACGATGAACTTCGGCGGGAAGTGATTCTTGAGCATGCCGCCGATCAGCGGGGCGGAGATCGCCCCCACCGCCGCGCCGGGCAACAGCACCAAAGCCGCCTCGAGGCTGCCCATGCCGAACCCGCGCTGCAGGAGGATCGGCAGCAGGAAGTTGAGTCCCAGCACGCCGCCCGATGCCATGAGCAGAATCAGCATGCCCAGCGTGAATCCGGGATGGGCGAATACGCGCACCTGCACCAGCGGGCGATCCATGCGCAGCTGCATCCACACGAACAGGGCGAGCGCGGCCACAGCGAGGGCGAGGACGCCCCAGAACCGCCAGTCGCCGTTCCATTCGGCGAAGAAGCTCACGGACACGATCAGCGCGGCGAGCCCCACGGCCACCAGCAGCATGGAGGGCACGCTGATCGTGGCGCCTTCCGCGTCGCCCTCATGCCTGATCTCCGGGACGGAGACCAGGCCAAGCGCGAACGCGATCGCCAGGAACGGCAGCATCGTGTAGAAGATCCAGTGCCAGTTGAGGTACTCCATGACCACGCCGCCGAACACCGGGCCGATCGGCGGGGCCGCACAGGTGACCAGACTCACGATGCCCAGCATCATGCCGCGCTGCTCGAGCGGGGCTTTCTCCAGGATGATGTTGGTGATCAGCGGCAGGGAGATGCCGGTGCCGAGCGCCATGACCAGACGTGCGGCCAGCAGCATTGGGAAGTTCACCGCGAGCGCGCCGATCAGCGTGCCGGCCGCGAAGATCAGCACGGCCGCCACGAACAGTGTCTTGGTGGCGAACCGGCGGACCATGAACGGCGAGGCGGGGATCGCGACCGACAGCAGCAGCAGATAGCCGGTGGTCAGCCATTGCACCACGTCCGCGGAGATGGAGAACTCCGCCATGAGCGTGGAGTACGCGATGTTGAGCGACGTCTCCGAAAGGATGCCGAGGAAGGTGAGGATGGCGAGCGCCACCACGGCAATAATGAGCCGCCGGGCGACGGGCCGCTTGCCGGTAATACCGGTCTTGCCGGTGGCCGCGGCGGTATTGGGCGTGTCCTTCATGTGTTGGTCTCCTTGTCTTGTTTCAAAACTCGTTCGTGTTCAGCCGATCCGACCAGCCCGGTCTTCGCCGGTTTGGCGTTCGAGGGCTCGGTTTTCCCCGTCCCGGCGCATGAGTCGCAGCGTTTCGCCGATCGTGTCCACGACCGCTTCGCACTGTTCGGCGGTCAGGCCTCCCAGCAGCTCGGCCAGATGCGCGTGGTACTCCTCCACATAGGTGCGCCGGATCTCCAGTCCCTGCTCGGTGAGCGTGAGGGTGACCGCGCGACGGTCGTCCGCATCCGCATGCTTGGTCACGAGTCCACGTTCCGTCATCTCCCCCACGAGCTTGGTGACCGACGGCGTGGTGATCCCAAGAAACGCGCTGACGTCGCCCACACGGGCCGAGCCCTGCATCTGTCCGCCGGATCCGCGCTGGTTGATGTGCCAGATCGCGTCGATCACATGCACGTAGCGGGGTTTGAACCCCGCGGGCAGCTCGGGCATGAGTTCGGTGATCGTCTTGGCCTTCCAGCAGGCGTCGAGCAGCCTGCGCACCTCTTCGACCGGCAATGCCATACGATTTCCGCCTTTCTGCGCGTGCGCGTCTCCACGCCTCCGCGCTTGAACAAATTAGATACTAGACATAATTACTATTAGTAACTATATGAGGGCTCTAGACATCGGTCATTATGACGGCATGGATGGCCGATGACCAAGGAACACCGGCCGAACGCCGGTCGAAAAACAGCATGAGGAAAACAAAAAAAATCCCCCATCCTTTCGGATGAGGGATTTGCTAGCGACCCCGGCCGGACTTGAACCGGTGACCTCCGCCGTGACAGGGCGGCGCTCTAACCAACTGAGCTACGGGGCCCTTGTGCTCCTTGCGAGCACAAGGGGATATATTACAGGAATTGAAGCGTTTGTCACATCCCGGCGTGTCGCGCCCGGTGAAGCCGTTTTACGACATTCGCGGATGCGGATCTCAGTGCAACATAGTCAGCAACGTAGTCAGCGGGCAGCGGGCGTATCTGCACGGTTGGGGGCGGATTCCGGGCTTTGCAGAGTGATATTCATCATTTTGGGGGCGTCCAAAACGCCATACACGCCACCCAATCGCCATTCCCCCACCATTCCGGTGCCAAAAATGGCGGAATTCCGCCATCGGCCCCAACGCAGCCGCGGCATGATTGGTCACGAGACGCCCCCAAAGACGCATATAGCATCCTGCAAACCTCGAAATCCGCCCCGGATATGCAAGATACCCTCCGAACAGCCGGACATCCGAGCCGAGCCGCCCCATTGCACACGCGTCCGGCTCCCGGGACAGGCACTGCATCCCCCTTCCGCAGGCCCTACGCTGGTCGGCATTCAATCCGGCGCACAAAAAGGGGAATGACATGCGCACCACACTCGCCACCGACAAGGGCCAAGCCACCGACAAGGGCCAAGCCACCGGCAACATCACCGGCGTGATTTTCGACATGTGCGGCGTATTGGTCGATTGGCAGCCGAAACGCGCTCTGGAAGGCCTGTTCTCGCAGGAGGCCATCGACGACTTCCTCGCCGAGGATGACCACTGCGGCTTCATGTATTTCGACGATCTGCACGACCGTGGAACGGATTACGAAACCCTCCTGCCCGAATACGAGCGGGAGTACGGCGCGCGGCTGGGACTCATGATGCGCGCGTACGCCGCGCATGCCGATCGCGCGCTGATCGGCACGATGCCCGGCATGCCGCAGCTGGTCGCGGATCTGAAAGCCCGCGGCATGCGCGTCTGGATGCTGACCAACTGGGGCAAGGACACCTGGCCGGCGGCCCGAAGCCGGTTCCCGGAATTGTTCGGCATGATGGACGGCGTGGTGGTGTCCGGACTGGAGTCCGGGGGCATCGCGAAGCCGGACCGCGCCTTCTTCGACCTGGCGGTGGAGCGTTTCGGCGCGGACTGCGGCCGTACGCTGTTCGTGGACGACTCGCCCTTCAACGTGGAAGGCGCGCGGGCCGCGGGACTGAAGGCCCTCCGGTTCACGTCCGCACAACGCACGCGCGCGCAGCTCGGTCTGTGACGCCTGGCTCCGCCCCTCCGCCCCGGGCACTCACGCAATTCCACGAGCCGGACATCCGACGTCCTCGAGTCGAACGCCGGTTGCGGCCGATTCCACCCGTTCCTAAGATTTCGATTCGCCCGTTATTGTCCAAATAGCGGACGTTTTTCATTCACATAACAATCATGGGGCTCCCCTGACGCGGAGTCCTCCGCGACGCATAACTGAGTGCCCGCGGCATGCAAACATCAGGGTGGTGGAGGGTTATCATGGGCGCGTTCTCTTTGACGGCCAACAACGACATCGGCTCCCAGGCGAGGTGGACATCCGTTCCGCTGGGGCGGCTGGAATTCCCGCAGGTCCCCGAGCCGTACAGCGGCGATTTCGATGACGACTTCTGGCCCAGCCGGCATGAGGAGTACAACCGTCTCGAATGGGACGCCATGGATTGGCAGGCCGTCCGGGATCAACTGTCCCAGGCGGCGCAACAGTTGGAACGGCACCCCGAGCAGCAGCCCGAATTGGAGTTCGAAGCGCCTTCGCTGCGCGAGCGCACCTTCCTGGAAATGTGGTTCGGCTACGGGGACCCCAGCGTGGAGGCGAGCGAGACGGGCGACGGCCATTACCGAATCGGCTACGGGCAGCACCGCATCTGCGCCTACGCCGACTATCCCATGGATGAGCGCGACCGCGATCTGATGCGGATCCCGCCCACCGGCTTCCTTCCCACCGGCCCGCTGCCGCCGACCACCCGCATCCCCGTGCTGACCCACTGACGCCGGGCCCGTCGGACTCCCCTGCGCTGACACGCTACCCCCATGCCCGTTCCGCACGGTCGCATATACCATATTGTCCGCATGGGTTCCGCCAATGAGTAGAGCGGAACGTACGGGAATACACGAGACAGGATTGATATGAAGGCGAACAGGGCCTATGCACGCGCGGTGATCACCGCGAAGGGCGAACGCATGCTGCAGGATGGTCACAGCTGGGTGTATGAGGGCGAGATCCGACGGTTCGAACTGCCCGATGGACGATCGTGGGACAACAACGGGTCGCTCAAGCCCGGCGCGTGGGACGGCGGAGCCCCGGATGGATCGACGTCTGCCGGATCGGCGGACGGCATGGCGGCCGGCGACCCGTCCGAGGACGATGGGCCCATCACGGACACCATGCCCGCCGCAGATGCCGATCGCCCGAATGCCGAGCCCGACGATGTCGCCCGCGCCGCCGACCGCCCGCGCAACACCCGCGCCGGCCGGCCGCGCGACTTCCGCGAGCGCCGCCGTCGCAAGGAGATGCTCAACGCTCCCTCCAGCGAGGATGAGATCATCCCGCTGGACGCACTGCCGGACGGTTCGATCGTCGACGTGGTCAGCATGAAGGGAGCGTATGTGGGCACCGGCCTGCTGTCGCGCCACAGCCGCATCCGCGTGCGGCTGGTCACGCGCAACGCGAACGACGACTTCGGCCCGGGATTCTGGCGTCGCAAGGCGCAGTGGGCGTGGGACTACCGCAAGACCGTGATGGGCAACGACGCGACCGCCTGCCGCGTTATCTTTGCCGAGGCGGACGAATTCCCCGGACTGGTGGTGGACCGGTTCAACGACGTGCTCGTCACGCAGACGCTGTCCGCGGGCATGGAACGGCTCAAGCCGGTCGTATTCCCCGCTCTGCTCGACGTGTTCAAGGACGATGGCGTGGCCATCCGCGGCATCTACGAGCGCAACGACGTGTCCACGCGCGCGCTGGAGGGCCTGGAGCAGACCACCGGTTGGTGGCACGCGGATGCCACGGACGCCGGCGATGCCGCGTCCAAGAACGGCCCGACCGTCACCGACATCACGGAGAACGGCGTGAAGTACCACGTCGACTTCGCCAACGGCCAGAAGACCGGCTTCTTCCTGGACCAGAAGTACAACCGCCTCGCCGTGGCGCGTCTGGCCAGGGGCCGTCGCGTGCTCGACTGCTGCACGCACACCGGCTCGTTCGCCCTCAACGCGGCCCATGCCGGCGCGGAGTTCGTGCGCGCGGTCGACGTGTCCGAGACGGCCATCGACATGGCCCGCGAGAACGCGCGGCTCAATGGCCCGGATGTGGCCGGCCGCATGGACTTCACGGTGGCCAACATCTTCGATCTGCTGCCCGAGTTGGAACGCACGCACAACCCCGAGCGCTTCGATTTCATCATCCTCGATCCGCCGGCGTTCACCAAGAGCCGCAAGACCATCGGCTCGGCGGCGCGCGGCTACCGGGAGATCAACTACCGCGCCATGCGCATCCTGCCGCGCGGCGGATACCTGGCCACCTGCTCCTGCTCACATTTCATGGATCACGACCGTTTCAAGGCCATGCTGTTCGAGGCCGCGAAGGACGCCGGCGTGCGTCTGCGGCAAATCGAGGAGCGCCAGCAGGCGCCGGACCATCCGATCGTCTGGGGCATTCCGGAGACCGACTACCTCAAGTGCCTGCTTTTCCAGGTGGTGTGACGGGAGAGGATCCATGACATCGCACCTCGCCGAAGCAGGCCGCACGCTCGTCCCGCGCAAGGACGACCGGTACGGCCTGCTCTCCCCGGCGCTCGTGATCCTCACGTTCGTCGCTGGTCTGGTGGACGCGCTGAGCTACCTGTCGCTGGGGCATGTGTTCGTGGCGAATGTGACCGGCAACATCGTCTTCCTGGGCTTTTCGATCGCCCACGCCGAAGGCTTCGTGTGGTGGACCTCCACGCTCACGCTCGCGGCCTTCACGGTCGGCGCGGTGATCGGCGGGCGGATCATCCACCACTTCGGCGAGAACCGGGCGCGGCATCTGCTGGTGTCCACCTGCGTGCAGACGGCGTTCGTGGTCGCGGCGCTGATCGGCATCTATGTGCTCAACCGCTTCGCGCCCGAGCCGTCGATGGGCGGGACCGGGGCCGCACTCGCCCAGGCCGCGCAATCAGCGCAGGCCGCAGGCGCCGATCAGCCGAGTCCGAACTTCCCGACCGCCAACCACATCGACCTGCACGTCATCATGCTGATCGTGCTGCTCGCCCCGGCCATGGGCATCCAGAACTCCACCGCGCGCAAGCTGTCCGTGCCCGATCTGCCCACCACCGTGCTCACCATGACCTTGACCGGCGTGATCGCGGACACCTGGGCGCACGGCCACGAGCAATCGAAACTCGGCCGCCGCGCGGTGGTCATGACGGCGTTGGCGATCGGCGCGCTCACCGGCGCGATGCTGCAGACGCGCGGGCATGAGGACGTGATCCTGATGGTCATGATCGGCTGCCTGCTCATGGTGATCGCGCTGATGATCCCGCATGTCCGCTCCGACGCGCGCTGGGTGACCGGGCGGTAGCGCGGGCCCGGCGGTAGACAGGGCACGGCACAGCGGTGTCCTTCAAACGCCCGGTAAGCCCATGTTCCATATAATGGGGTGACCAGCGCGACGGCGCAACCAACGACGAGGAGCCATCATGACCGTGCCGCAATCCGTACTCGACGCCATGCACCAACCCGGCGTGTATCTTTGGGACGACGCGACGATGGGCGCCGCGCAGGCCGGGCAGCGGGACCTGCTGCACACCATCAACACCCTGAGGGCGAACGATCCGGAGCGCGAGCGGCTGATGCGCGCGTATTTCGCCGAAATGGGCGAGGACGTGTGGATCGAACCGCCCTTCAACGCCAATTGGGGGTGCTGCACCCATTGGGGCAGCCACACCTACGCCAACTTCAACCTCACGCTGGTGGACGACGGGGAGATATTCATCGGCGACCACACCATGATTGGTCCGAACGTGACGCTAGTGGCAACCGGCCACCCGGTCAGGCCCGATCTGCGCGAACGGCTCGCCCAGTTCTCCGAGCCCATCCACATCGGCCGCAACGTGTGGATCGGCGCGAACGTGACCGTGCTGCCGGGCGTGACGATAGGCGACAATTCGGTGATCGGCGCGTGCAGCCTGGTCACCCGTGACATTCCGGCCGACTCGGTCGCGTTCGGCTCCCCGTGCCGCGTGGTGCGGCCGATCAACGATCACGATCGCGAGTACTACTGGCGCGATCGGCGCATTCCGGACGGCATCTGAGCCGTTCCCGCCGGCATTTTCCGAGTTGTGCATGCCCAAATGGGCATACCCAGGATATGCCGGTCTGCGGATCCGCATCATTTCAACGATTTCGAAATGCCGATATCCGCCATACCGGCCAAACGGCATGCACAACTCGGAAAAAGCCATAGCGCAAACCGGCCCGGACCGTCCATCCGCCCGTCAACGCCCAAGGCCAAGCATCAGCGCGGCACCAGATCGCGCCGGTCGAACGCCACGTACGCCACGGCGAAACCGGCCACTGCAAGCCCCGCGGCCAACGCCACGAATGGGACCGGGACCGATCCCGCGATGACGTCGGCAGGCGTGGCATAGCGGAAGGGGCTCAGCACCCGGGCGGCCACCGCGGCTTCGTGATCGGAGAACATGTCGTACACCACGCCCATGCCGTAGGCCACCACCACCGAGGCGTTGCCTATGGCCGCACCGCGATCCGGGCTCGGACACACCGCGGAGGCGCATGCGCCGATCGCGCCGAACACCAGCAGCAGGGCCATGAGCCACACGTTGAACCGCCAGACCACCGCAGCCGGATTGGGCCCGGAGCCGCCGGACAGGCCGGGCACATCCCACAGCAGCCCCAGACACAGCAGCGACGAAACTAGATTGACCGCAACGAACGCGACGGCGCACACCAGCGCGGCCACGAGCTTCGCGGTCAAAATCCGCGTGCGCGTCACCGGCCGCACGAACAGGAACTCATAGGTGCCGTCGACCATTTCGCGGGACACGGCGTTGCGGGCGAGCGCCACGGCGTACACGGCCGCCATGATGCCCGCATAGAATTCGAGCACCGCGTAGTACCCGGCGAACGTGGACATGTCCAGATCGGAGATGCCCATGACCGCGAGCGCCACCTTCGGGAAGGCGTCGGTCAGCTTGCGCACGGCTTCGGGATCACCGGACGCGATGCCCTCGAACTTCATCACGCCGGCCACGTTGAACAGCGCGATCGCCACGGCCCATACCAGGAACGCCTTGGCGTTGGCCTTCAATTCTCGCGCGACCACGGCGAGCATCACACGGGTTCCCATCACAGCCCCCTCGCATCGGCGCGCGCATACACCGCGGCCGCACCGGTCAAGCACAGCACGGCCACCGCAGCGGCAAGACCCGCATAACCGGCCTCGTAGCTCCCATGATCCAGCGCCTCGGACACATTGAACCAAGTGAACGGCGAGATGACGCGGTACTTCTCCTCGCCGGTCATTTCGGGCAGAGACACCAGCATGAACCCGAGCACGCCGAATGCGGTGGCGATGCCGGACACGCTGCGGATGCGACGGAGCAGCACCGCGGTCAGCGCGCCGAAGGACAGGAACAGGACGCCGATGCCGAACAGCGAGCATGCGGCGAGCAGCAGTCGGGACAGCGGGATGGACGTGGCGGTGGGATCGTCGCCGAATTGGGCGTAGATCAGCGCCACCGTGCCAAGGAACAGCACCCCGGCCGCGATGGTCAGCGTGAGGCCGGCGGCGAGTTTGGCCGCGTACAGGCGGATGCGGGACGCGGGCATGACGAACAGGAAGTCGACGGCCTTCGATCGTTTCTCGCGCCCGAAGATGGACAGCCCCCATCCGCAGGCCATGATCGCCACGATCAGCATGAAGTACAGGGAGCTGAACCGGTAGAAGCCGCCGAAGGAGAACACGTCCTTGTTCACGCCGAACAGCGCGGCGAACTGCGGCGGAAAGCCGTCGATCATATGCTGCACATCGGCCTTGGAATCGCGGTAGATCGGGTAGGCGCCGTACAGGAACACCACGGCGACGCCGATCAGCGTGATCACGCCCGCCAGAAAGCCGCGCAACTGGGCCTTCAGCTCGAAGAGGTAGACGTTCATCGCGCGGGCCTTTCCGCCGCGCCACGGTTCTCCGTCATGCCACGGTTCTGTGCCTCTGCGGTCCGGGCGTCCAGCGCACAAAGCTCCCCGGAGTCCCCATCCGGCTGGTAGTAGTGCATGAACACCTCCTCCAGCGTCGGCTCGGCGATCTCCACGTCCGCGAGGTCCAGGCCGGCGAGCGCGGCGATGAGCGCGTTGCAGTCGCCCTCGTACAGGAAGGACGCGCTAGCCGTGCCGGACGCGATGCGGTCGCCGCCGGCCCCGCTGCCGGAATCGGAGCCGCCGCTGGACTGGGCATCGCTGCCGGCACTGGCACTGGCACCGATCGCGTCCGCGTTCAGAGATCGAACGCCGGGCATGGCCTCCAGCGTGCGGACGGCGGCTGCGGCGGCCGTGGAGGACTCGGCGAATCCGATTGTCACGCGCTTGACCGCCGACCGCCGCATCTCCGCCACGCTGCGCACCGCGACCACGCGCCCCTCGCGGATGATCGCCACGCGGTCGCAGATGCGCTGCACCTCCGAAAGAATGTGCGACGAGAACAGGATCGTGGCCCCGCGGCGGTTCTCCTCGAGCATGAGGTCGAAGAACGCGCGCTGCACCAGCGGGTCGAGGCCGCTGGTCGGCTCGTCGAGTATGATGAGCCGCGGCGAGTGCATCAGACCCTGCACAATGCCCACCTTCTTGCGGTTGCCCAGCGACATGTCCTCGACCTTCTGGTCCAGATTCAGGCCGAGCTTCGCCGAAAGCTCCCGGATGCGCGCCGAGCAGTCCTTCCGGTAGAAGCTCGCCGCATACTTCAGCAGATCGCGGGCGCGCATGCCATCGTAGTAGAACACCTCGCTGGGCAGGTAGCCCACCTGCTCCAGAATGTGCGTGCGATCCCGATCGCAGTCGAGGCCGAAGATGGACGCCTCGCCACTCGTCCTGCGGATCAGACCCAGCAGCGTGCGGATCGTGGTGGATTTGCCGGCGCCGTTCGGTCCGATGAATCCGAAGATCTCGCCCTCATGCACATTGAGGTTCACGTCCTCGATGCCGCGCGCCTTGCCATACCGTTTGGTCAGATGCCATGTAAGGATCGCGGGGGTCTCGCACGAAACCCCGCGGTTGCCCGATTCCATCATTCCGCCTCTCTCCGCCGGGCGCTCGCCCGGCCTCTTCATTCCGGGGTCATCATACGGATCATGCGCGCGATCTGTCACACCGCCCTAACGGATCCCATACGCCCCGGCCGGGCCAACACAGCAGACCGGAACGTTTGGACTGTTTTCGGACCGTTTTCGAGCCAAAAAACGGTCCAATCGTTCCGCGTTATCCCGCCCGACGCTCTTAGCATGTGCGCAGCGGCGCGTCAGGAAAGCGGACGGCGGAATTACAATACAGGCGGATTCACCCGAACCATGCCGCATAACGGCCATACGACCATACGGCCATACGAAGGACGACAACCATGACCTCACCCCGACCCAACAGCCCAGCCGAGCCCGCGCAGCCGGCTTCCTCGCAGGCCACGACCGCACCAGAGCCCGCACCAGCGCGTCTCAACACGCAGGCCATGATCGTCACGCTGATGATCGGATCGTTCGCCGCCGTGCTCAATCAGACGCTCATGATCTCCGCGCTGCCCACGCTCATGCGCGAATTCGCCGTGCCCAGCAGCACCGTGCAGTGGCTCACCACCGGCTTCATGCTCACCAACGGCATCATGATCCCCGTCACCGCATTCCTCATCGAGACGTTCACCACGCGCCAGCTGTTCGGCTACGCGATGGGCATGTTCTTCGTCGGTTCGCTGGCCTGCGCCGCAGCCCCGAGCTTCGCGCTGCTGCTCGCCGGTCGCATCCTTCAGGCGTGCGGCGCCGGAGTGCTCATGACGCTGCTGCAGACCGTACTGTTCCGCGTCTACCCGCCCGAGCGCCGCGGTCAGGCCATGGGCATGTTCGGCATGGTCATCGCCTTCGCCCCCGCGCTTGGCCCCACCGTCTCCGGACTGCTCGTCGAGTGGCTCAGCTGGCGCTGGATGTTCATCATCCTCGTCGTCATTGCGGGCGGCGTGATCGTGGCGTCCTGGTTCACCGTGTACAACGTGGGCGAACCGACGAGGCCGCATATCGACGTGCTCTCCGTGGCGCTCTCAACGCTCGGTTTCGGCGGCGTGCTGTTCGGCTTCTCCGACGCAGGCAAGGCCGGCTGGGCCAGCGCGACGGTGCTGGTCTCGCTGGCGATCGGCGTGGTGGGGCTGGTGCTGCTGATCGTCCGGCAGCTGCACCTTACGCAGCCGATGCTCGACTTCCGCATCTTCGCGATCCCGATGTTCTCCCTGTGTCTGACGGTCTCCGTGATCGGATTCGCCTCGTTCATCGGCATCGAGAACGTGCTGCCGCTGTATCTGCAGAACGATCTGGGCGTCAATGCGCTCGAATCGGGTCTGATCATGATGCCCGGCGGCATCGTGATGGGTCTGCTCAACCCGGTGGCCGGCCGGCTCTACGACCGCATCGGCGGCCGGCCGATCGCGCTGATCGGCTTCACACTGCTCACCGCGGCCGCCGTACTCCTCGCCACCATGAACGAGCACTCCCTGGTCTGGCAGCCCGCGCTGTACTTCACACTGCTGCTGGCCGGCTCCGCGTTCAGCTCCATGCCGCTGGTCACCGCCGCGCTGAATCAATTGCCCGGCCAGCGCATCCCGCACGGCACCGCGATGAACAACACGATGCGCCAGACCTCCGGCGCCATGGCCATAGCCCTGCTCGTCACGATCATGAACACGCACGCCGCGGCCGCCGAGCAGTCCGGTCTGGATGCGGCCGCCGCTTCCGCCGCCGGCGTGCAGGCCTCCATGCGCGACGTGGCCGTCGTATGCGTGGCGTGCCTGGTCGCCTCCCTGTTCATCCGCGACCGCAAGCGCGGCTGACGCGGCCCGCCCGACTGTCCGACTGGCACAGCGCGGAACGTTTGGTTCGTTTTTTTGCTGAAAAACACGGCAAAAACGGACTAAACGTTCCGCTTTGTTCCGCGCCGCTCCTCGTAATAATGCACCAATGGCAGGAGCAGTTCGTCCACGACGGCGACGATGTCCTCTTCGGCAAGGGGGCGCATGTCGCGGACGATGGCCGCCCAGCCCAGATCGCCCGGCATCCGCATCAGGCTCTCCGGCAGCTCGCAGGTGATCTCGCCGCGCGCGCGGGCGTTGTCCACGGCCACCGCGATGCTCGGCGTGCCGTTCAGACCCATCACCGGCGGCGCCGTCACCGCGATGTCCGGATGGCGCGGCATTTTTGGATTCGACGCAGTGGTGTTCCTCGTCGTGATGGCGCTGATCCATGCCACCACCTCGAAGACCGCAGCATCGAAGCGGACGAGACAGACCGGATTCCAGCCGTCCGCGACCGCCGCATCGCACGCCCCATTGAACCTCCCCTAGGTGTCGGTGGCACTCATGTTCGCCGGCTTCTCGGTGTTCTCCGCAGGTCTGATCAATGCACAGCATTCGATCGCCGCACCGTCCGAGTGGATTCCTATTCTCGTCAGAATCCTCCTGATCGCCGGTCAGGCAATGGCAGGACTAGGACTTAGCGCAGGCCAGCCGGCCATGCTCACCTGGGCGATGTCCACCGTGCCCGCCGAGCACAGCGGCGCCGGATCCAGCCTGCTCACCGTGTTCCACCAGTTCGGCTCGATCATCGGCGTGGGGCTGTTCGGCAGCTTCCTCATCGCCGCGCTCATCATCGCGATCACAACCGCCGCCGTAGCGGGGCGATCTCGCACCGCTGATCTCGCCCCGCCGATGACAGCGCGGAATGACAGCGCGGAACGTTTGGTCCGTTTTCGGTCCATTTTCGAGCCCAAAAACGAACCAAACGTTCCGCGTTGTGAGTTCCCAGCTGCGAGTGTTACCATTCCAGCCCTTCCGTTACCATGGTGGGCGGTGGTTTGGCATGAAAGCGATCGCTATGCGGACAGACGCCGCACCGGGCGACCGGCATGCGCAAACCGACGGAACGGCGAATTTGCAATCTTTGTTAAGGAGTAACTGCAAGTGGCAGAATTCATCTTCCAAATGATCAAGGCCCGTAAGGCCTACGGCGATCGCGTGATCCTCGATGACGTGACGCTGAGCTTCCTGCCCGGCGCGAAGATCGGCGTGGTGGGCCCCAACGGCATGGGCAAGTCCACGCTGCTCAAGATCATGGCCGGCATCGAGACCGTGTCCAACGGCGAGGCGACCCTGACGCCGGGCTTCTCGGTGGGCATCCTGCAGCAGGAGCCGCCGCTGGACGACACCAAGACCGTGGGCGAGAACATCAAGATGGCATTCGGCCCGATCGCGGACAAGGTGGCCCGATACAACCAGATCGGCGAGGAGATGGCGAACCCGGACGCCGATTTCGACGCGCTGATGGAGGAGATGGGCAAGCTGCAGACCGAGATCGACGCGGCCAACGGCTGGGACCTCGACTCGCAGCTCGAGCAGGCCATGGACGCGCTGCAGTGCCCCGATCCGGACACCCCGGTGAACGTGTGCTCCGGTGGCGAGCGCCGCCGCGTGGCCCTGTGCAAGCTGCTGCTCGAGGCCCCCGATCTGCTGCTGCTCGACGAGCCCACCAACCACCTGGACGCCGAATCGATCCTGTGGCTGGAGCAGTTCCTGCACCAGTACAAGGGCGCCGTGATCGCCGTCACCCACGATCGTTACTTCATGGACAACGTGGCCGAGTGGATCTGCGAGGTCGATCGCGGTCACCTGTACCCGTACAAGGGCAACTACTCCACGTATCTGGAGACCAAGGCGAAGCGTCTGGAGATCCAGGGTGCCAAGGACGCCAAGCTCGCCAAGCGACTCAAGAACGAGCTCGACTGGGTGCGCTCCTCCCCCAAGGCCCGCCAGGCCAAGAACAAGGCCCGTCTGGAGCGCTACGACCAGATGGAGAACGAGGCGCGCAACAACAAGAAGCTCGACTTCTCCGAGATCCAGATCCCGGCCGGCCCGCGTCTGGGCTCGCTGGTGCTGGAGGCCGAGCACATCCACAAGGCGTTCGGCGATCGCGTGCTGATCGACGACCTGTCCTTCACGCTGCCGCGCAACGGCATCGTGGGCGTGATCGGCCCGAACGGCGTGGGCAAGTCCACCCTGTTCAAGACGATCGTGGGCCTCGAGCCGCTCACCAGTGGCGAGCTGAAGGTGGGCGACACGGTGAAGATCAGCTACGTGGACCAGAACCGCGCCGGCCTTGATCCGAACAAGAACCTGTGGGAGGCGGTCTCCGGCGGTCTCGACTTCATCGACGTCGCCGGTGTTGAAGTGCCCACCCGCGCCTACGTGGCGAGCTTCGGCTTCAAGGGCTCCGATCAGCAGAAGCTCACCAGCATGCTCTCCGGTGGCGAGCGCAACCGACTGAACCTGGCCCTGACCCTCAAGCAGGGCGGCAACCTGCTGCTGCTCGACGAGCCCACGAACGATCTGGACGTGGAGACCCTGGAGTCCCTGGAGAACGCGCTGCTCGAGTTCCCGGGCTGCGCCGTGGTGATCTCCCACGACCGTTGGTTCTTGGACCGCGTCGCCACGCACATCCTCGCGTGGGAGGGCGATGATGACAACCCGGCCAAGTGGTACTGGTTCGAGGGCAACTTCCAGGCGTACCAGGAGAACAAGGTCGCGCGTCTGGGCGAGGATGCGGCACGTCCGCACCGCCTGCACAGGAAGCTGACCCGCGTCTGAGCGCGATCGACGGCCGTGGTCCGCTGAATTGACGATGCCCCCCTCGGTTATCCGAGGGGGGCATCGTCATCCTGAGCGAGCGGAGCGAGTCGAAGGATCCTTAACCTTCTGCACTAGTCGGGAATGACTCGGCGCGTGGGTTTAAGGATCCTTCGGCTTCGCTACGCTCCGCTCAGGATGACGGGGCATTGTTTTTCGTCATCCTGAGCGGAGCGCAACGCGCGTAGTCGAAGGAGCCTTAACCTTCTGCACTATGACTATGCGTACAATGGCCAAGGATCCTTCGCCTCGCTCAGGATGACGGGAAAACCGTCAACCCCGATCAGGCGCGGATCCAGACCGTCATCTCCCCCACGCCGCGGTTGGCCCAGGTGAAGTACGGGATCAGGGTGAGTTCGGCGGCCTTCTCGACAGCCGGCGCATAATCGGCGTACAGGCCCTCGCCGGGAGTGAGACCATCGTCGGCCAAGCGCAGCACCGGCACGCTCAGCTCCACGATCGGGAAGCCGAACACATCGTCCACGCGGCGCACGCCCACGCCCTTCATGTCGTATCCGGCACGGGCGAAGTCGACGCGGTTGAGCTGCAGATCGGCGCCGTTGTCCGCCTGCTCGGCGCAGAACGTGATCGGGCCGCGCACGAACGCGACCTTGTCCACATCCTCGCGCACCTGCGGGTTGGCCCGCTTGGCGCGCACCGGGATCGGGAAGTCGAAGGCGATCGTCTCGCCGTCGGACCAATCGCCGGTCAGGTACAGGTAGCCATCGCGCACCTCGGCGCTCTTGCCGGCCGCACCGAACGCGCCGGCCAGTTCCGCGGCGGCCACGCCGGACACGGATGCGCCGTCCACGCTCACCTTGACGCCGCTCGGCACACTCCAGCCGGGAATGCGGAATGCGATCGTGGCGTGGACCGGAGCCTGCGCCCCGGCATGCACGGTGTACGACGCCTTGCCGCCCCACGGGATCTCGCTCGTGCCCTCGAGCGTGAGCTGGCGACGATCATCGCCCGCCTCGCCGGTGCCGAACGATGCGGACACGCTGCCGCCGGCGTACAGGTGGACGAACAGCGTGGAATCGTTCGCGGTGAAGGCGTATTCGCCCACCGAGCTGACGATGCGCGCGATGTTCGGCGGGCAGCAGGCGCAGCCGAACCACTTCTGGCGCACGGGCTTCACGTGGCCGATGCGCTTGTCCTTCGCGCACGCCTCGGGGTTGACCTCCAGCGGGTTCACGTAGAAGAAGCTCTTGCCGTCCAGCGCCATGCCGGCGAGCACGGTGTTGTACAGGGCCTGCTCCATCACGTCGCCGTATTCGGACTTCGCCTCGATCTCCAGCATGCGGCGGGCGAAGAACGCGAGGGAGATGGCCGCGCAGGTCTCGGAGTAGGCGGTGTCGTTGGGCAGGTCGTAGTTGTAGGAGAACGCCTCGCCCTCGTGCGTGCCGCCGATGCCGCCGGTGATGTACAGCTTTCTGTCCACGATGTTGCGCCACAGGTTGCGGCAGGCGTCGTACAGCGTGTCGTCGGCGGTCTCGCGGGCCACGTCGGCCATGCCGGAGTAGAGGTAGCCGGCGCGCACCGCGTGTCCGACGGCCTCGCGCTGCTCGCGCACGGGCTTGTGGGCCTGCGCGTACGGCAAGTCGAAGGTCCAGTTGGTGTCCTTGTAGTTGTCCCTGCGATCGCGCTCGCCCTCGTAGTCGAAGTAGTTGGGCTCGGTACCTCGCTCGTCGATGAAGAACTTGGCGAGCTTGAGGTACTTGTCCTTGCCGGTGGCCTCGTACAGGCGGACCAGCGCCATTTCGGCGATCTCATGGCCCGGGTAGCCCTTGCACTGGTCGGGTTCGGGGCCGAAGACGCTGGCAACGTAGTCGGCGAATCGCTCGGCTGCCTTGAGCAGCTTGTCCTTGCCGGTGCCTTGCCAGTACGCGATCGCGCCCTCGATCAGGTGGCCCAGGCAGTAGAGCTCGTGGTGCCAGCGCAGGCAGTGGAATGCGCGGTCCATGCCGTTGAGGATGTAGTAGGTGTCCAGATAGCCGTTGTCCAGCTGGGCCGCGCACACGATGTCGATGGCCCCGTCGGCGATCCGCTCGAGTTCCGGATCCGGATGGTTGACCAGCGAGTAGCCCACCGCCTCGATCCACTTGGAGAAGTCGGTGTCCTGGAACACGAAGCCGTAGAACTTGTCCGGATCGGGATGCTTCGGATCCTCGGGCAGCGCATTGAAGCCACGGTAGGAGTATGCGGGGGCCTCAAACTGCTTGCCCTGTTCGCCCTCGCGTTCCTTCTGGCGCACGGCGGCCTTGAAGTTGTGCATGCAGTAGCTCGGATCGGCGCCTTCCACGCGATCGTTCAGGGCCTCCCACTGGTAAGGTATGACCTCGGTGCGCACCAGCTCCTGCTCGCGGTGCCAGAATTCATCGGTGACGGCAACGTCATGCAGGTCGATCGGCCTGCTGAATCGTGATTTGTCCATGTGGATACACGTCCTTGTATGTAGTGATTGACGATGGTCCCACTGTACGTCCGACCCGCTGCGGCGCGCGATGGATGGAATCCCGATTAGGTGCCAAAAGGTCAGGTCTTCGAGGCTGGCATTTCAGGGACATCACATAGGGCGCTGCACCGGACATCGCACTAGGACATCGCACCGGCCGCAGCAAGCGCGACCGGGCGCGCGACAGGGCGTGCGACGTGCGACCGTGACTAGGCGTGCGACCAGAAGCCGGCGTGACAAGGCGCGTGACCGGGCGTGCGACGCGCGACCGTGACCGGGCGCGTGACAAGGCGTGCGGCGTGACAAGGCGCGTGACAAGGCGTGCGACAGGGCGTACGACCGTGACCGGGCGCGTGACCCGGAGTGCGGGAGTGTGACCGGGCGTGGACACACCCCGTCACGCAGGGTTGAAAACGGCTTGATTCCGCCATTCCTATCGCACTGTGACCGGGCATGGCCACCCCATGTCACACGCCCAGTCACAACACACCACCGTGTCACGCCCCATGTCACGGTTGACACGCCCCGTCACACCCCACGTCACGCCTCACCGCACACGCCACACGCCCGGTCACGGCCCGCACTCCATGTCACACCCCATGTCACATGCCCCGGCCGCAACTCCCCCAAGTCACATCCCACGTCACGGCCTACACCCCGGGTCACGCCATGCATCACATCCCGCGTCGCGGTCAGCACCCCATGTCACACGCCCAGTCACAGTTGGCACTCACATCACGGTCAGCACACCCCACGTCACGGTAAGCACCCCACGTCACACGCCCGGTCACGCCCCGCACTCCATGTCACACGCCCGGTCACGATTGACACCCCGCCCGCGCCACCCCGCCCCCGCGCTCACCGATGGAACAGCATACGCTTGGCATATGCGTTGCGGTACTGCGTGGGCGTCATCCCCGTGGCCGCCTTGTACGCCCGCATGAAATGATGGGAGTCCCGATACCCCAGCATCGCAGCCACCTGGCCCACCGTGTCGTTGGAGTCGGCGAGCAGGTAATTCGCCCGGTCGATCCGCTTGTCCACGATGAACGCGCTCAGCGACGTGCCGGTGAGCGATCGGAACAACTGCGACAGGTACTTGGGGTTGTACCCGAAGTGCCGGGCCACGTCCTGCACCTTGAGGTTGCTGTACAGGTTGAGGTTCACGTAATCGACGATGTCGTAGTAGAGCTGCCGCTTGGAGTAGTCCGGGATGTCCGGATCGGCCTTCTTCTGGAACGTCTGATGGTACAGCTCGCACAGCACGCCGGTGGCCAGATAGTTGAGCATGAAATGGTCGTAGCCCGATCGCACGGCATCCTGCATCTGGCGCATGAGCACGATCAGCCGCTCGGCATCGGGCAGCCCGCCCGATTGCGGCAGCCGCAGCACATCATCGCCCTCGCCGATCATCCGCCCCTCAACCCGCGCATCGGCCAGATCAATCTCATGCACCACACGATCGGCCGGCTGGAAATGCAGCCAATAAAAACTGCACTGCGACGGCTTCAATCCCACGCGACGCCCCTCGGCGCTGGGCGGCAGCAGCAGATAGTCGCCCCGCTCCACGGTGTGATCCACGCCCAGATAGCTCAGGTACAGCGCGCCCTCGGTCATGACGATGAGCTCCCAGTCGTTGAGCCCCATGTCCTCATGCGTCCAGCGCGGCGAAGGCGCCTCGAACTTGCCGGTGTAGTCGTAGCGCACCGGCCCGCTCACCCCGATCGCATAGCCAAGCATGAGGTCACCGTATCATCCGCCGCGCACGATCGTTCCAATCTGGCGCCCCCGCATCGCAGATTGGAACGATCATGCATTTGTGAACGCTCACATCGGCACACAAACCGCACGATCGTTCCAACCTGCGATTTCGGGGCCGCAGATTGGAACGGCAGATTGGAACGATCGCGTCACTCGGCAATGCGCTCAGACACAGCAATGCGCTCAGTCGTGCAGCTCGATCACGGTGAACGACCAAGCGGGCGCGGTGTACGCGCAGCCCGTCAGATCGGCGTCGAATCGGCGCGGCTCGTTCGGGGACGCGGCGCCGATCTTGCCGGAATCCGGATCGCCGGTCAGGATGGTCGCGGGCACGGCGGAGAGATCAGGCGCCGGATGTTCGGCCGTGGGCCTGTCGATGGGCATGTCCAACACATCGGCCAGCACCGACTTGAGCTCCACGCGCACCGGCTCGGCCATCGCGTTGACCACGCGGATGTAGGTCACGCCATCGCACCCGAAGCCGTCTGCGGTGCCGGACGTGCTGGAACGCCGCACCACGCTCACCGTGCGGCGCACCTCGCGCACACCGTCCTCGCGGGCATCGGCCACCACGCCGCCGTTCACGCGAGCGACCACATGGCCGCCCTCGCGCTCCACATGCAGCTCCACCTCAAGCACGTCGCCCGCCTGCAGGGGCGCGGCGTAGCTCACCGGATCGGCGTAGCCGGAGGCGAATCCGTCGTTGACGATCACCAGGTTCGTGTTGCGCTGGCCGATGCGGAACTCGTAATGATCCCGCCCGGACACGTCGCCCAGCCGCACGCCCAGATTGTCCCAGTAGCCCTTGCTGCCCAGGTACTCGAGCGTGAACCGCACCGAGTACGAGCTCGAGTCGACATGCACGCCGCAGTCCTCGAACCGCGCGGCGCCGGACACCTCGGAGCCGGTCTCCAGATCGGCGATCGGATGCTCCACGCCGTCGGCATCGGTGAGCACGATGTTGCGGATCCGCGCGTGCGATGCACCGCCGAACGCCACACCGGCCTGTTCGGCCACCGGACGATCGAACACGGTGTCGCCCTCCACATCCACGGGCAACGCCACGTCCGCGGGGGTCAGGCCGAACATGCGCTGCACCCAGTAGCTGTTGGTGCGGTAGATATGCTCGTTGTCGAAGTAGATGAGGTTCGGATTCCAACCGGCGTGCCCATTCTTGCAGAACAGCGGCGCATAGGAGGCCATGTGCACCACGTCGCCGTTGAGCTCTATGCGGCCCATGATCGCCGCTTCGGACAGCGCGTTGAGCAGCGTGGTACCCCAGGAACCGTACTCACCCAGATACACCTTGGGGCCCTTGCGGTTGGCGTGGTCGTAGTGGTCGAGATGCTTGAACCACCACGAGGGCGCCTGATACGAATGCTCGTCCACGATCGGCACGCCAGCCTCGGTGGCGTAGCGCCAGCCCTCGTCGTAGTCGGAGCCGAAGGGGGCGGGACCCACGGTGCCCACGACCACGATCTCCGGATGCTCGCGGCGCACGGCGTCGAAGATGCGGCCGAAGCGGTCCTCGAACACGGCGTCGATTTTATCCTCGTTGCCGATGCCCAGGTACTTCAGGTTGAACGGCTTCGGATGCCCCCACGCGATGCGCTTGGCGCCCCACTCGGTGGTCTCGTCGCCGTTGCAAAAGTCGATGAGGTCGAGCACCTCGCGGATGTAGTCGTCCATCTCGCTGACGGGGATGGGGATCGGGCCGCCGTCCGCGTTCTGGCAGCACACGCCGGCGGGCAGCACGGGCAGCGGCTCCATGCCCAGCGCCTCGCACAGCTCCAGATACTCAAGGTATCCGATGCGCTTGGACTGGTGGTAACCCCACAGGTTGTAGTCCTGACGGCGGTGCTCCACCGGGCCCACGGAGTCCTTCCAGCGGTACATGTTGTCCGGGATGCCGCCGTGCGCCACGCATCCGCCGGGGAAGCGCATGAACCGGGGGTGCAGGTCGGCGAGCACGTCCACCAGATCGGCGCGCATGTGCTTGAGTCCATGGCTGGTGCGCGCGGGCTCCAGGGAAACGAAGTCGATGGCCACCACGCCGGCCTGTGCGAACGTGAGTCGGATGCGGCCGGCCTTGGCGGAGGCTGTGGCCTCGAAGGAGGCGTGCAGCTGATGCCATTCGCCGTCGCCCGGCTCGGCGGTGACCGTCGCGCCTCCGGCAGGGTCGCCGGCGTCATCCAGCAGCGTCACGTCGATGGGGGTCGCCTTCGGTGCGCCGCCGTCAAGATCGCGTTCCACCTTGGCCCAGATCGAGAACTCGTAGCGCTCCCCGGCGGTGAAGGTGACGCCGTCGTAGCCGGCGTTGTCGAGGTACGCGGGCGCCTTGGCGATCTCGGCGATCACGTAGTGCGGGTTCTCCACGGCGAGCGGGCTGGAGGTGCTCACGGCGAAGGCGGCCGCGGATCCGGCCGGCACGGTTTTGGTCCAGCCGGTGAAGGGGCCCCATGAGCCGCCGTCCCTGCGGGAGAACTCGAACGCCCCGTTGCGCACCAGCTCGCTGGCCAGTCCGCCGTCGGCGCAGGAGCTGATGTCCTCGAAGAAGATGCCCCACAGATCGGTGCTGATCGCGCGGGCTTCGCCGGAGCGGGACTTCACGAACAGCCGGTCGGTGGCGGCGGGAGTGGGCTGGGGGCTGGTCGACGTCGTAGTCATAAGCATGTCCTTATCGATCGCATCGCTGCCGATGCGTGCGCTGTGGCGCGCAATGCGTGCCGCAGCATGATTGAATGGATTCAACAGGCTGTATTGTACAACGTTGCACCAACAGCCGCGCAACGACACGCCATACCCGCAGCCATCGGATTCAATCGATTCAAATTCGTGTACACTACAACCTTGTATCAACACCCGATGATCGCCCGATCACCACCGGCCGGATACGCACGCGCAACGCAGCCGACGGCCGGCGCCCGCCATCCCCAATCGTCCCAAGGAGACCGCATGAGCACCCCATTCACCGAAGCCTACCTGTTCGCCTATTTCACCGGCAAGGAGGAGAAGCACTCCGACGAGCAGATCTACTTCGCCGTCAGCCGCGACGGCTCCCACTGGGAGGATCTGCGCGCGGACGGAGAACCCGTCCTCCAGTCGCGCATCGGCGAGAAGGGCGTGCGCGACCCGTACCTGCTGCGCAAGCACGACGGCACCGGCTTCGTGCTCATCGCCACCGACCTGAGCATCCACGCGCGCGGCGGCTGGGGCAACTCCTACTCCACCGTCAACGGCAGCACCGGACTGGTGGTCTGGGAGTCCGCCGACCTGGTCCACTGGTCCAACGCGCGTCTGGTAGACGTGGCCTCCAAGATCCCCGGCGCTGGCATGGCATGGGCTCCGGAGGCCGTGTGGGATGAGGACAAGGGCCAGTACATCGTGTTCTGGGCCACCGCGGCCAACGGCGAGTTCGGCAGCCCCCTGAGCAACGTGAAGGGCAATCCCACCAACCTGTACTACGCCACCACCAAGGACTTCTCTGTGTTCTCCGATCCGGTGCGCTGGATCGACGTGGAGCACAGCATTATCGACACCACCATGCTCAAGGCCGACGACGGCTGGTGGTACCGCGCCTCCAAGGACGACCGCATCGTGATCGAGCGCACCCGCAACCCGTACGCGCTCACCGAGTCCATCGAGAAGCGCGACGATCCCGAGCAGTGGAGCCTCGTGGGCTCGCTGCAGTCCATCTTCGGCAGCGACCGCTACAACGCCCGCTATCTCGAGGGCCCGGAGCTGTTCCGCTACAACGACGCCGATGTGAAGACCGTGGACGACAGGCGTCTGGTCTACGGCCTCATGGCCGACCAGTACTCCGAGTCCAAGGGCTACCTGCCGTTCCGCTCGGCCGATCTCAACAGCACCGACCCGGCCGACTGGCAGCAGGCCGACGATGTGGACTTCGGCGCGCTCAAGAAGCGCCACGGCACGATCCTGCCCATCACCGCCGCCGAGTACGACGCGGTGGTCGAGGCGTTCAAGCGCTGAGCATCCCCCTGTCATCCTGAGCACTGAGCCGTTAAGCGGGCAGCCCAGTGGGCTGCCCGTAGGCGAAGGGAGCCGCCAAGGCGGCGACGGTCCGTCGTAGACGGACACCGCTAGGCGGAGTCGAAGGATCCTTAACTTTCCACACACTGGCTATCCGCACAGTGGCCAAGGATCCTTCGACTCCGGCCTAACGGCCTCCGCTCAGGATGACGGGGAAAGAAAGGACCCGTCAATGACCAAGCCATACGAAGCCTATCTGTGGGCCTACTTCACCGGTGAGGGCGAGGGCGGCGAGCGCGTGAGCCTCGCGGTCTCACGCGGCAACACCGCGCTCGACTGGATCACGCTCAACCACGGCCGGCCGCTGTTCGAATCGTCCCACGGCACCCGGGGACTCAGGGACCCGTTCATCCTGCGCGCGCACCCGGACGATCCGAGCACCAAGGACTCCCCCACCGGCACCCGCTTCTGGATGATCGCCACCGACCTCAACGTGGCCGCCCTGAACGGCGACTTCCACGAGGCGCAGATCCGCGGATCGCAGTATGTGGAGATCTGGGAGTCGGACGATCTGGTGCACTGGTCCGACCAGCGGCACGTCAAGGTCAACACCGATCTGGCCGGCAACACCTGGGCGCCCGAGGCCCATTGGATCGACGAGCTCGGCCAGTACGCGGTGTACTGGTCGTCGAACCTATACGATCCGGCCATCGCGGGCGGCGCCGATCCCGCGGCCCGCGAGGACGCCACCTACAACCGCCTGATGGTCAGTCTGACCCGCGATTTTCGCACATTCAGCGAACCGCAGGTCTGGGTGGACGTACAGCGCGGCCCGGACGGCTCCGGCTTCGGCACGATCGACGCGACCGTGGCCAAGCAGGACGGCGTCTATTACCGGTTCATCAAGGACGAGTCCACCATGACCATCCGAGAGGAACGCTCCACGCGCTTCAGCGCCACCGTGGCCGGCTCCTACCCGGGCGCATGGACGCCGGACGGACCGCAGGACGAGTGGACGCTGGTCGCGGACAGGATCGGCGACGGCTCCCCCAACGGCTACGGCGGCGTGTTCGACGGCGGCGAGGGCCCGTCCATCTTCCCGGCCAATCCGGGCGACGAGACCGGTTTCGCCTGGTACCTGTTCATCGACCAGCCGCGCTACCACCACGGCCCGAACCACTACGTGCCGTTCGCCTCGCACAGCATCGCCGATCCGAACGGCTGGGTGTGCGTGGGCGACCGCATGCCGTCGTCCCAGCTGCCCACCAACGCCGACGGCGGCCGGCCGCGCCACGGCACGGTCATCCCCATCACCGCCGTCGAGCGCGACCGCGTGCTCGAGACATTCGGTTAATAGACGTTCAGACAGCTGATACGAAGAAGGGCGGCTTTCCCGATCGAATCAATACCTGATCGGGAAAGCCGCCCTTGCGCATTCGGGGACGCTACTCCAGCTCCACCGCGCCGGTGTACAGCTGGTAGTACTCGCCGCGCTGCGCGATGAGCTCCTCGTGGTTGCCGCGCTCGATGATGCGGCCGTGGTCGAGGACCATGATCACATCGGAGTTGCGCACGGTGGACAGGCGGTGGGCGATCACGAAGACCGTGCGGCCCTTCATCAGCGCGTCCATGCCGGCCTGGACCACCTCCTCGGTGCGCGTGTCGATGGACGAGGTGGCCTCGTCCAGGATCAGCGCGGGCGGATCGGCCACGGCGGCGCGGGCGATGGAGATCAGCTGGCGCTGGCCCTGCGACAGGCCGGATCCGTCGCCCTCGAGCACGGTGTGGTAACCCTCGGGCAGCATGCGGATGAAGCCGTCCGCGTTCACCAGCCTTGCGGCCTCGATGCACTCCTCGTCGGTGGCGTCGAGCTTGCCGTAGCGGATGTTGTCCATCACGGTTCCGGTGAACAGGTTCACGTCCTGCAGCACCACGCCGAGGGACCGGCGCAGATCGGGCTTGCGGATGTTCGCCACGGAGATGCCGTCGTACAGGATCTGGCCCTCCTGGATGTCGTAGAACCGGTTGATGAGGTTGGTCACCGTGGTCTTGCCGGCGCCGGTCGCGCCCACGAGGGCGATCTTCTGGCCGGGCTTGGCGAACCAGGTGATGTCGTGCAGCACGGGCTTGGCCGGATCGTAGCCGAACGTCACGTCGGTGAAGCGCACGTCGCCGCGCAGCAGGGTCAGGCGGCCGTCGGGCGAGGTGATCGCCTGTTCCTTGGCCTTGATCGCCACCTCGCGGGACTTGCCCTTGAGCTTCTCGGCGGCCTTGAGCGAGCGGGTGCCGTCGTCGCCGGCCTCGCGCTTCCACGCCCAGTGGCCGGTCTCGCGGTCGGTCTCGGTCATCGTGCGGCCGTCCTCGCCCAGTTCGACGTTCACCAGCGTCACGGTGCCGCCGTCGGACTCGGCCGGCTCGTCCATCAGCGCGAAGATGCGGGAGGCTCCGGCGAGCGCCATCATCACCATGTTGAACTGCATGGAGACCTGGCCGATCGGGTTGATGTACGAGCGCGACAGGGTCAGCAGGGAGACGAGCGTGCCCAGGGTGAGCGGGCCCGCGCCGGACAGGCCGAAGTTGCCCACGCCGGACAGGGCCATGGCGCCGCCCACGATCGCCAGCAGGATGTAGAGCACGTAACCCATATTGCCCACGATCGGCATGGTGACGTTGCCCCAGGTGTTCGCCTCGGCGGACGCCTCGAACAGCTCCTCGTTCTTCTCGTCGAAGGTCTTCTGGGTGGCGTCCTCGTGGTTGAAGACCTTGATGACCTTCTGGCCGTTGACGGCCTCCTCCACGAAGGCGTTCACGTCGCCCAGCCAGTGCTGCTGCTTCATGAAGAAGCGGCCGGCGCGGGAGACGACCTTGCGCATGATGAAGAACAGGAACACCGTGAACAGCAGCACGAACAGCGTGATCGGCACGGACAGCCACAGCATGGAGATCACGGCCGCGACCACGGAGATCATGGAGGAGAACATCTGCGGGAACGACTGGCTGATCGCCTGGCGCAGGGTGTCCGTGTCGTTGGTGTAGCGGCTCATGATGTCGCCGTGCTCGTTCGCGTCGAAGTAGCGGATGGGCAGGCGCTGCTGGTGGGCGAACATGTCGTCGCGGATCTTCTTGAGCACGCCCTGCTCCACGGTGACGATGAGCCACATCCACAGCCATCCGGCGATGATGCCGGCCGCGTACAGGCAGCCCATGAGCGTCAGGGCGCGGATGAGCGGGGTCCAGTCGGGGTTGGTCTGCCCCACCATCGGCAGGATGTACGAGTCGATGAGGGACTGGAGGAACAGCGCGGAGCCGGCCTGCGCGGCCGCGCCCACGAGGATGCATGCCACGATGGCGATCACGCGCCACCGGTACTGCATGATGTATCCGAAGATGCGCTTGGTGGTTCCGGGCGCCGCCTTGCCCATGGCGGGCTTGCGGCCCCTGAAGGTCTTGGTGGCGTCTGTTGCGGACTTGCTCATCGGGCCTCCCCCTCCTCTTCCGGCTTGCCCTGGTTCTTGGTCTGGGATTCGTAGATGGATCGGTATTCGTCGCAGGTCTCCAGCAGCTCGGCGTGGGTGCCGCGGGCCATGATGCGGCCCTCGTCCATGACGAGGATCATGTCCGCGTCCTCAACCGAGGCGAGACGCTGGGCGATGATGATCTTGGTGGTGTCCGGGATCTCGTCGCGGAACGCCTGGCGGATGAGACGGTCGGTCTTGGTGTCCACGGCGCTGGTGGAGTCGTCGAGGATCAGGATCCTCGGCTTCTTGAGCAGCGCACGGGCGATGCACAGGCGCTGGCGCTGGCCGCCGGAGACGTTGGTGCCGCCCTGTTCGATCATCGTGTCGTACTTGTCCGGGAACTCCTGGACGAAGCCGTCGGCCTGCGCAAGCTGCGCGGCGTAGCGGATCTCCTCGTCGGTGGCGTCCGGGTTGCCCCAGCGAAGGTTCTCGGCGATCGTGCCGGAGAACAGCACGTTCTTCTGCAGCACCATGGCCACCTGGTCGCGCAGCGCCTCCAGATCGTATTCGCGTACGTCGCGGCCGCCCACCTTGAGCGAGCCGGAGGACACGTCGTACAGACGGGGCACGAGCTGCACGAGGCTCGACTTCGCGGAGCCGGTGCCGCCCACGATGCCCACGGTCATGCCGGAGCGGATCTTGAGGTTGATGTCGTCGAGCACGGGCTTCTCCGAGCTGTCCGAGTAGCGGAAGGTCACTTCGTCGAACTCGATCGAGCCGTCGGCCACGTCGGTGGCCGGGTGGTCCGGGTTGGTGACCGTGCTCTTCTCCTGCAGCACCTGGCAGACGCGCTCGGCGGAGGCCTGGGAGATGATGACCATGACGAAGATCATGGACAGCATCATCATGGCCATGAGGATCTGCATCGCGTAGGTGACCAGCGCGGTCAGGTCTCCGGTGGTCAGTCCCACGGCCGGGTTGTTGCCGGACGCGACGATCTGGTTGGCGCCCATCCAGGAGATCATGAGCATGGAGCCGTAGATGCACAGCATCATGATGGGCATGTTGAAGCTCATGATGCGGTCGGCCTTGGAGAAGTCCTTGAAGATGCGTTGGGAGATGCGGGTGAACTTGTCGATCTCGAAGTCCTCGCGGTCGAACGACTTCACCACGCGCACGCCCTGCAGGTTCTCGTCCACCACGTTGTTGAGCTTGTCGTACGTGCGGAACACGCGCTTGAACACCGGGTGGACCAGCACCGCCAGACCGCACAGGCCGATCGCCAGGATCGGTACGCAGGCCAGGAACACCAGCGAGATGGACGGGCTGATGCGGAACGAGAAGATCCACGCGACCACCACCATGATCGGCGCGCGCACGCCCATGCGGATCATCATCGAGTACGCCATCTGCAGGTTCGTCACGTCCGTCGTCAGGCGGGTGATGAGCGAGCCGGTGGAGAAGCGGTCGATGTTGGTGAAGCTGAAGCCCTGCATCTTGGCGAACTGGTCGTGGCGCAGGTTCTTGGCGAATCCGGCGCCGGCGATGGCCGAATAGCGTCCGGCCATGAAGCCGGAGGCCAGCGAGACCATCGCGCAGATGAGCAGGATCACGCCGAATTTGATGATGGCCGGCATGGATCCGCCGGTGATGCCCTCGTCGATCAGCGAGGCCATGACGGTGGGGATGAGGATCTCCAGAATGGCCTCGACGGTGACGAACGCCGGCGCCAGCAGGCTGGCCTTCCTGTATTCGCGCAGGGATGCGCCCAGCGTGCGGAACAGGTGCCGCGGCTTGGCGGGCTCGTCGGCCCGTTCGCGTCGTTCGACGTCTGTGGTGTTGCTCACTTGCCTTCCTCCTTCGTTGTGTTCATGTCGTTCTTCATTTCGTAGTCGCGCTGCGCCTCGTCGATGTTCGCGCGCATGCGGTGCAGATAGTCATGGAACGCCTGCCGTTCCGCTTCCGTGAATCCGCGCAGCAGCAGCGCCTCCGTGCGATCGCCGTTGGCCTTCAGATCGTTCACGATGGCGTCCGCCTTGTCCGTGAGCACGATGCGCTTGCAGCGGGCGTCGTGGGCGACCGGTTCGCGCACGATCAGCCCCTTCTTCTCCATGAGGGCGAGTACGCGCGACGCGGTGGACCGCGTGACGCAGAACTTCTCCTCGATGGTGTGTTGGTAGATCTCGCGGTCGCGGTTGCGCGCCAAGAAGATGATGATGTTCGCGTTGCCGCCGGTGGCCTCCCTGGCGGATGCGGGCATCGTCTCTCCCAGATACCGGTTCACGGCCTTGCAAAGCGCCCTCATCTCCATGCTGAGCACGTGTTGGTCCACAATGCCGTCACTCCTCACATGATGATCGAGATTGTTGCATATGCAACTTGTTCTTGCACTCGGACAGTGTAATACGTCTCGCATACAACAGTTGCAGATACAACAATCGGCGTGTCGGATGCGACGAGGCACCGGACGGGCGCTACGCCTGAAGGGCCTCGATTGCGCAAGGCTCCTGACGGCGAGGTCGCAAAGCATGGATATGCTGGGCCTTGATCCCATAATCCCATATATCGGACCACTGAATCAAAGGAGAACCATGACCACGCTTGCCGTTGATATCGGAGGAACGAAGATCGCCGCCGCCGTCTGCGATGAGAACGATGCCATTATCCAGCGCTGGCGCGTGCCCACGCCGATGGACGCCGACGCGATCAACGACAACATCGCCAAGGTCTACCGCGAGGCCGTCGCCGCCGGACACCGGATCGAGGCCATCGGCGTCTCCGCCGCCGGTAACGTCGCCGCGGACCGCAGGACCATGACCTTCTCGGCGAACATCCCCGCCTGGCTCAACTACGACCTGTCCGAGCACATCGGCGCGCTCATCGACCACGCCGTGCCGGTCGTCGTCGAGAACGACGCGAACTGCGCCGGCTGGGGCGAATACGTGCACGGCGCCGGACAGGGCAGCGCCAACATGGTCGCGCTCACCGTCGGCACCGGCCTCGGCGGCGCGATCGTGATCAACGGCCAGCTGTTCCGCGGCTCCTTCGGCATGGCCGCTGAGATCGGCCATCTGCCCATGGTCCCGGACGGCAGCCACTGCGGCTGCGGCCTGCTGGGCTGCGCGGAGCGCTACACCTCCGGCACGGCGCTCGAGAACTACGCCAAGTCGGCGGTGCGCCGTCGTCCGCAGGACGCCAAGCGCCTGCTGGAGCTGTGCGGCGGCGACGTCAACAAGCTTGAAGGCCCCATGGTCTCCCAGGCCGCCCAGGAGGGCGATGAGCTGAGCCTGACCGCCTTCGACAACATCGGCGAATGGCTCGGCCGCACCATGGCCGCCATCGCGGCCGTGCTCGATCCGGACTTGTTCGTGATCGGCGGCGGTGTGGTGGCCGTCGGCGACATCCTGCTCGAGCCGGCCCGCCGCAACTACGCGCTCTACCTTGAAGGCAGTGCCTACCGCGAGCACGCGAAGATCGTCGCCGCCACCGCCGGCCAGGACGCCGGTCTGATCGGCGCCGCGAATCTCGCCCTGCGCTGAGCGTCACCCCGAGTGCCGCCGGCATCACCGCGAATGACAGTGGCCTCCCGCCCCAAGAGGACGGGAGGCCACTGGTCGTTTCAGGCCCCGTTCAGCGCACGTTCACGCCTGGAACACGTCCGGGTGCTTCGGGTCGCCCGGCTCGTCCGCCAGCAGACCCTCAAGGCCCAGGAAGGCGTGCCAGAACTCGAGCGGCTGGCCGTACGGCGTGGCGTCGCGACCGTGCGCCTGCAGGTTCCACTTGGCCTCGAGCACATCCTCCTCGCGGATGCCGTCGAAGTAGCTCTCCAGCCGGTCGCGGTTTTTCGGATCGTAGAACAGCGAGCCGATGATCTCGGTGAGCCGCTCAGCGCGCAGGATGGGCAGGGAGTCCCAGTGGCGCAGCTCGATGAAGTTCTTGAGCCGCACATCGTTGAAGTGCGTGGAGATCACATGGTTGATCTCATACGGGTTGAGTTCGCGGTCCGGGTACACGTCGGCCGCGTTCTCGTAGAACGCCGGGTGGTGCAGCTCCTTGCCGCTCAGACCCTCGGCCTCCGGGGTGTGCGTGAGATCGGCGAACATGAGCGGCGTGGACAGCACGTCCACCGCGTAGTCCTCCCAGCTAAAGCGCGGGTCGAACAGGCCGGGGATCACGTTGGTGCGCTGGAAGTCGAGGAAGTCCCACATGCGCTGACGCAGCAGCGGCCACGGGTTCTCCTGCCCCTCGAAGTACGGGGTGTTGCGGAAGTACCAGGCCAGAATCGGGCCGATCACCGTGCCCAGACGCATCTTGTCGATCGCGTCGCGCTCGTCCACGAAGTCGATGCTCACCTGCGTGGAGGCGGAGCAGCGCATCATGCACGGGCCGAACTGGCCCACGCGGCCCAGATACGCGGTCATCGCGTCATAGCGGTCCTTGGGGTTGACCTTCACGTCCGCATAGCTCGACTTGGGCTGGTAGCCGTAGTTGACCAGACGGAACCCCAGCTCGTCCAACACGGGATCCACGTCCCGGCGGAACGCGCGGTACACCGCATGCAGATCGCTGGGCTGCTTCAGGATGCCCAGCGAGCACTCCACCTGACCGCCCGGTTCCAGGGACACGGCGATGCTTTCGCGTCCCAGTCCCACCAGATGGCCGTTCTCCCAGTACTCCTTGTCCTTGTCGTAGTAGGGGGCGATGCGGCGCAGCAGCGTCTCGATGCCGTTCGGCTCGTAGTAGCTCACGGCCGTGTCGTCCGAGTTGTGCACGGGCAGATGCTCGATCTCCACGCCGAAGCCGCCGGTGCCGCGCTGCGACTTGCCGTTCTCGAAGAACTTGAGAAGGCTGGCGACGTGCTTGGGATTCGGTTTGGTCAGCAAATGTGCATAACTGATTCGTGGTGCGCTCATGGCGTTCAGCATACCGGACATCGGGCGGATGCGCGGCGGCAATCCCATATGGAAAATCGATAACGGGCTCTCGCCGGCTGCTCGTTATCCTGAGCAAGCGGCTCCCCCGCGTCATCCTGAGCGCAGCGAAGGATCCTTGGCCATTACGCACATGGTCTTAGTGCAGAAAGGTTAAGGATCCTTCGACTACGGCTTCGCCTCCGCTCAGGATGACAGCAGACGACTCCCGCGTCATCCTGAGCACCGCCCGGTCACCCCCTCGTCATCCTGAGCGCAGCGAAGGATCCTTCGTCATTTCGCATTGGTCAGTGGTGCATAAGGGTTAAGGATCCTTCGACTCCGCTGTGTCCGGCTGCGCCGGACCGTCGCCGCCTTGGCGGCGGCTCCCTTCGCCTACGGACAGCCCACTGGGCTGTCCGCTTCACGGCTCAGCGTTCAGGATGACGGAAAGGAAGCTCACCCATCCGCCGCCCCGGGCAGCCCGTGCGACGATCGGGCGCTGCGGGCCCCGTCCGCGATGGCCCGCTCAAGCGCCCGCGTGGCCAGGATCCCCACCACATCGACGGGCGCGTCCACCACGCCGGTGGCCATGACGAACACGGTGTCCCCGTCATTGGTGGTGTGCGTGGGTCGGATGGCATGCGCATAGGCATCGGCGGCCATCTGCGCGACCTTGGTGGCCTGCGCCTTGGTCAGCCGGGCATTGGTGACCACGCAGGAGATGGTGGTGTTTGCGCGCGGCGGAACCCCGAACCGATCGGACTGCCCGGCACCCGCCGCATCGGCGAATCCCGCGAGCGCCGCATCGGCCATATCCTCAATGCCCATGCCGTCCGCGGACCGCAAGCCGGCGATTGGCTCGCCGGTGTCCGGATCGACCACATTGCCGCACGCGTTCACCACGGCGACGGCCCCGCACAGGAGTTCGCCCGCCTGCTCCACATGGGTGCCGAGCCCGGCCTTCATCGCATGGGCGGGACCGCGCAGCTTGCCGACCGTGCAGCCGGTGCCCGCCCCCACGTTGCCGCGTGGCAGCGGCGAGGGCGCACGATCGAGCGCTTCGGCGCAGGCGGCGGCCCCGTCCGCCGCGGTGGGACGGACATGGGGATCGGCGAACGCCAGATCGAACACGCATGCGCCGGAGACGATCGGCACCCTGCACACGCGCATGTCGAGACCGATACCATGGCGCTCGAGTTCCTCGGCCACGCCGCAGGAGGCGGCCAGACCGTAGGCCGATCCGCCGGACAGCACCACGGCGTGGAGCACGTCGACGGTTTCCTCCGGCCTGAGCAGATCGGTCTCGCGCGTGGCCGGGGCGCCGCCGCGCACGTCCACACCGCCCGTCGCGCCGGCCGGGCACACGATGACCGTGCAGCCGGTGCCGTGCTCGGCATCGGTGTGATGGGCGATGCGGATGCCCGGAAAGGCTGAGATGTCAATCGGTGCGTTTGATGCGTTCACACGTTCACGCATTTCCGCGATCAATCCGCCTTCGTGAGGTTCTTCTTCGCAGCCGCAATCATCAGCTTCAGTCTATTGAGCTGGTTGGCTTCGGAGGCACCCGGATCGTAATCGATCGACACGATGTTGGCCTGCGGGTACACGCGGCGGATCTTGCCGAACATGCCTCGGCCGGTCACATGATTGGGCAGGCAGGCGAACGGCTGCGCGCACACCACGTTCGGCGCGCCGGTCTCGATCAGCTCCACGATCTCGCCGGTCAGCAGCCAGCCCTCGCCGGCCTGCACGCCGATCGACGTGACGGTGGCCGCCTTGTCGCGCAGCTTGTCCACGGGCCACGGGACCTCGAACTTGCCGTTGGTGCGCTCGAAGGCCTTGACCATCGGCTTGCGGTACATATCGGCGATGCGACGGATCATATGGTTCATCTTCAGGTTGCCGCCGGTGCCGAGGTGCTCCTCGTTCCAGTCGGCCGAGTAGATGCCGTTGAGCATGAAGTCGCAAATGCCCGGCAGCACGGCCTCGCAGCCCTGCTCCTCAATCAGGTCCACCACATGGTTGTTGGCGTCGGGGTGGTACTTGACCAGGATCTCGCCCACCACGCCCACGCGCGGCTTGCGCGGGATGTCGCGCAGGGGCAGCTGATCGAACGCCTCGGTCATGCGGCGGATCAGATGGCCGTAGGTGAGGAATCCGGGGCGATGGTAGTGCGCCGCGTAGGTGGACGACCATCCGTGGTGCTCGATCGTCTCGCGCGTGATGGTGTCCCACAGACGGTACAGGCGGTTCGCCGACCCGGGCTCCACTTCGTACGGGCGCACGCGCAGCAGCAGCTGCGAGAGGATGTCGCCCAGATAGAACGCTTTGACCGCGCGGTGCGCGAGGGCCGGCGTGGCGGAGAAGCCGGGGTTGTCGTTGAAGCCCTGCACGGACAGCGCGATGATCGGCACGTAGTCGTAGCCGGCGTCGGCGAGCGCCTTGCGCAACAGCGCGAGGTAGTTGGTGGCTCGGCACATGCCACCGGTCTGTGTGATCACGAGCGCGCAGCGGTGGGGATCGTACTTGCCGGTGAGGAAGGCGTTGATGAGCTGGCCCACCACGATGATGGCCGGGAAGCAGGCGTCGTTGTTCACGTATTTGACGCCGGTTTCGATGTCCTCCTGGCTGGCGTGGGTGAGCAGTTCGAACTTGTAGTGCCCGGACGTGAACACCGACTTGAGCAGCGAGAAGTGCACCGGGCTCATCTGCGGGGCGAGCACGGTGTATGTGCGCGACATCGCCTTGGTGAACGGGTGCAGGGTCTTGTACTTGCTCAGCGACGGCTTCACATCCGCGGAGGTCCTCTCGCGCTTGATGCTCGTGCGCTCGGTCTTGGAGGATTCGCCGGCCGCGTCCATATCGGACGCCGGGCAGCCGTGGGACACGGTTCCGCCCTGCGAGCCGGAACCGGCCTGCGCATCGATCTTGGACGCGCCGACCGCGATGCCGGAGGTCTCGGACACATCGTGCTTCGCCACGAACGCGGCCAGCTCGGCGATCGTGGCCTTGGCCTGATCGAGGCTGACGGATTCGGCGGTCGAAGCCGTGCCCGAAACAGCGGATGCGCCCGAAACACCAGCCGCACCCGCGCCCGCGGCATCGACCGGCGCGAACTGCCCGGCCAGCGGATGGCGCGGCTTGGCGGACGTGTCGATAATCGCCTGATCGAACGGCTCGCGGGACGTCTTCACCCAGCCGGTGGTCTTGCCCGCCACGCGGCCATCGCCGTTGCCGTCCTGCTTGGTGGGCGCAACGGTGGGTTGGGCCGTGACGCCGGCTCCCAGGGAGAGGCTGTCCCTGCGATCGCGCTCCTCCATGGCCGCCTTGAGCGAGCGCAGGCGGATCTTCGCGGCGCCCAGATTGGACACCTCGTCGATCTTGAGCTGCGTGTACACATCGCCCTTGTCCGCCAGAATCTCCTGCACCTGATCGGTGGTGATGGCGTCCACGCCGCAGCCGAAGCTCACCAGCTGCACAAGCTGCAGGTTCGGGTATTCGGACACGAAGCGCGCGGCTTCGTACAGACGCGAATGGTAGGCCCACTGATTGAAGACGCGCAGCGGCATCTTGTGGTCCTTGTCGAACGTGGGCACGGTCTTGCGGAAGCCGTCGGCCTCGTGGTTGGCCTCGAGTGCGCGCTGGGCCTTGTCGTCGTTGAGGTATTCGGTGATCTTGGGCATGTTGTGCGGATCCAACTCGCACACGGAGTCCTCGGAGAGCACGGCCATGCCGAGCGCGCAGATTGTCTCGGGGATGCCGTGGTTGACCTCGGGGTCGATGTGGTACGGGCGGCCGGCCAGCACGACGCCGCGTACGTGATGCTCCTGCATGTAGGCGAGCGCGCGCAGGCCTTCCTGCTTGACGTCGTTCTTGAACACGGTGTCCTCGCGATAGGCCGCGGCAACGGCCAGCTCGGCCTCCTCGCGGGTCACGCCGTCCGCGCCGAACACCTCGACGATGCGATCGACCATCTTCTCCTTGTTGGCGAGGTTGAAGTACGGGCGCATGAACGTGACGCCCTCCTCGGCCAGCTCGGGCATGTTGGCCTCGATCACCACCGGGTAGTTGGCCACGATCGGGCAGTTGTAGCGGTTCTGCGTGTCCGGCACGAGCTGCTGCTCGTAGGAGACGCACGGGTAGAAGATGCGCTTGACGCCTTTGGCGATCAGATCGCGGATGTGGCCATGGACCAGCTTGGCCGGATAGCAGATGTTCTCGGAGGCGATGGAGTCCATGCCCTCCTCGAACAGCTTGTGGTCGGAGCGGCCGGAGATGATCACGCGGAAGCCCAGATTGGTGAGCAGCGTGAACCAGAACGGGTAGTCCTCGTACATGTTGAGCACGCGCGGGATGCCGATGTCCCCCCTCGTGGCCTTGGCCGGGGTCAGGCGACGGTACGCGAAGGCGCGCTTGTACTTGAAGTCGTACAGGTTCGGACGATCGGAGCGCTGCTTGGTCTTGTCGCCGCCGCGCTCGCACCGGTTGCCGGTCACGTAGCGCGTGCCGTCCTCGAATTCGGTGATGGTGAGCTTGCAGTGGTTCTGGCACAGCTTGCACACATCGTGCGTGGTGGTCATGCTCAGATGGTCCAGCGCCTCGCCGGTGAGCATGGTGGACACCGGGTGGGCCGATTCGGACGTTTCGGCCGGGCAATGCATGCGGGCGGTCAGGGCCGCGCCGTACGCGCCCATCAGACCGGCGATGTTCGGTCGGGTGACCTCGCGACCGGTGAGCAGCTCGAAGGCGCGCAGCACGGCGTCGTTGAGGAACGTGCCGCCCTGGACCACCACGACCGGGCCCAGCGCGTTGGCGTCGCGCAGCTTGATCACCTTGTACAGGGCGTTGCGCACCACGGAGTAGCACAGGCCGGCGGCGATGTCCTCCGGGGCCGCGCCTTCCTTCTGCGCCTGCTTGACGGACGAGTTCATGAACACCGTGCATCGCGAGCCCAGATCCGCCGGGGCCTTGGACGCGAGAGCCTCCTGCGTGAACTCCTGAATGGTCAGGCCCAAGGACTGCGCGAAGGTCTGCAGGAATGAGCCGCAGCCGGACGAGCACGCCTCGTTCACGCAGATCGAGTCGATCACGCCGTCGTTGACGTCCATGTACTTCATGTCCTGGCCGCCGATGTCGATCACGGCGGTGACGCCGGGGCTGATCTCCTCGGCCGCGCGGTAGTGGGCCATGGTCTCCACCACGCCCTCGTCGATGTGCAGGCCGGCGGTGATCAGACCCTCGCCGTAACCGGTGGCGCAGGCGCGCGCCACATACGCCCCCTCGGGCAGGGCGTCGGTGACCTTGCGCACGATGTCCGCGGCCGCCAGCAGCGGGTTCTCCTTATGCGTGGCGTAGGTGGACCACACGATCGTCTTGTCGTCGTTGATCAGCGTGGCCTTGATGGTGGTGGAACCGGCGTCGATGCCCAGGAAGTGAGGGCCGTGCGCGCCTTCGAGGTTGCCCACGGCGATCTTCTGCTTGGCGTGGCGCTCATCGAATTCGCGCTTCTCCGCGTCGTTGAGGAACAGCGGACGGATGGTGCGGGCGGTGTTGGGACGGTTCTTGAGCGAGTCGAGCGCGGCGAGCACGCCGTCCAGCGTCGACAGGTCGAAGTGACCCTGCGATTCGACCTCGGACAGGGTCTGGGATTCGCCGTTGGAGAAGTGCAGCGGGTTGTCGTCCGCCTTGGGCTGTGCGCCCTGCGCAGGCTGGCCGGCTTCGTGGCGCTTGACCTTCAGGGTGGCAAGCCCGTCCTTCATATCCTCGAGCATGCAGAACGCGGGGCCGAACGGGTCGTTCACATCCTCGGACAGCGGGTTGCCCTCCACGCCGGCGGTGCGCTCCACGGTGGCCTTGGCTGCCTCGCCGGCCTCCAGCGCGGCGCCGTACGCCACGTACAGATGGGCGTCCTCGGGGACGATGTAGTTGTCCACCTTGCCTTCGAGGATGCGCTTGAACGCCTCGCGCAGCTCGGACATAAAGAACAGCGGTCCGCCCAGAAACACGATGTTGCCCTTGACCGGACGTCCGCAAGCCAGACCGGCGATGGTCTGGGTGGCCACGGCCTGGAAGATGGACGCGGCCAGATCCTCCTTGTCCGCGCCGTCGTTGATGAGCGGCTGGAGATCCGACTTGGCGAACACACCGCATCGGGATGCGATGGGGTACAGCGTCTTGTACTGCTTGGCCAGATCGTTCAGACCCGAAGCATCGGTGTTGAGCAGCGTGGCCATCTGATCGATGAACGCACCGGTGCCGCCCGCGCAGGAGCCGTTCATGCGCTGTTCCGGCACGGGCTTGAGGTAGGTGATCTTGGCGTCCTCGCCGCCGAGCTCGATGATCACGTCCGCCTCGGGGTAGCGCGCGTCGATCGCGTCGGTTTCCGCGATGACCTCCTGAATGAATTCGCAGCCGAGCTGGTTGGCGAGCTCGAGACCGCCGGAGCCGGTGATGGCGAATCTGATGGGTCGGTTCTCCATGCCCTTGTCCGCCAGCGACTTCTTCACGTCCTCCAGCAGCCCGGCCACGGCCTGACGCACGTTGGCGTGATGACGGCGATAGTCGGAGAACAGCGCGTCCTTGAGATCGTCGGACTCGCCCAGCACCACGGCCTTGACCGTCGTGGAGCCGATGTCGAGCCCAACGCGCAGGGTTCCCGTCGTTTCAACCATTCTTACCTCAATCATTCCATTTTCCGGGTGGGCGATGGGTCTGCAGCACAGCGTCTTCAGACGTCATCCACCCTTGGGCCCGGCGTCCCACTAGTAGCTAATGTAGTCGGCGCCGCACCCAGCCCACGAATCGGCCCATGTGATTTTGCCAACAAAAAACACCTAACCCAACATCCGCCACGTCATTGGCGAAATTGGTCAGGTACGTAACTCCCAGCATTTATTCAGGGAATCACCCGTACAACATTGAGGTTCATGCGGTTATATGAAGACATCGGCCACGAAGTCAGTGGCCCGCATAATTGAATCTTCCTCTCTTCTCTCTTTCCGTTGAAAGCCCGGCCCCAAACGCCGGGCTTTCAACGTTTTCAAGCATGTGCGGGCCGGGCCCCTCAACCATGATTCATGTCGATCACGCACCGGCCGCGCAGGCGTCTCCCTCGACGCCCAATGAAAAAAAATGTCAAACCCGCGGCGATCGGTCGCCGGCAGGTTGTTCAGGCTTATCCGTCCACTCACGGACGGCGGGATGTTGGTTCAGCGTCCGATGCTTCAGCGCTCAATGCCGTACTCAAGGAACACGTACATGTCGAATCCGTTGTCGGAATCGTGCTGCGCATCGGAATGATGGCTGTTGTTCTCCTGCATGATGATCTCCTTTCGTTTTCACTACTTGGTTTAGACCATCGGTGTGTCCGACTTGTATGCGGACGGATAACGGCGCGTGAATTCGACTCGGCCTGTAGGTGAATTCACGCGCGCGTATATCCATCAGCCATCCATCCGCTATCCGCCGACCGTTCCGTCAGCGCGTCAGGATCTCCTCCAAAGCGCCGATCACGCCTTCCGGCATCTCGGAAACCCAATAATCATGCGGGTTTTCGGCCTTCCTGTCCAACGAGCGCAGGCCGGCGAGGGCACGCACGCCATCGCGCCGGATCTCCCGGTAGGCCACATCCTTGGTCCAGTAGCGCATCTGCGCATGGAGGATCAGATCGTACGCGTCGCGCACGGCCGGATCGTCGGCGATCGCCAATCCCGCCGCCTCGATCCGCAGATCGGCGCCCGTGGGGATGCCGGACACCTCCACCGTCAGGCTGAGCGTGTCCTCGTCGTATTCCAGCGTGCACGGCATAGCCATCGCGGTCCTTCCATCGCCCGCACCGCTGGCCAGCACGCTGACCGACCCGGCATCCAGCGGCGCAACGCCACGGAACGTGACCCGCCAATCACGCTGCGCGGGCACGGCGGCCGCATCGCCCTCGACCGCATGGATGGTCAGCGCGCTTGTATCCCCGCCGTCGGTGCGCTCACCGTTCCACGCGAACGACACACGGGTGTCCGCGCTGGCCGATCCGAACGCGCCGTTGTCCTCACGGATCATGAACGCGCCATCCGCGCCGGGGAAGACCAGCAGTTCCAGCGCTGAGGGGTTGCCGATCGCGTTCACGCCGGCGCCGCTTTCGATCTGCTGCAGCGGCACGATCGCACCGGCCTTGGCGAACACCGGGATGCGGTCGAGGGCACGCCACACGGCAAGCCTGCGGCCATCGTCATGCGCCACGGTGTATCGGCGACCGTCGAACAGGTCGAACCACTCCCCCTGCGGCAACCACAGATCCGCGGATCCTCGCTGCGCGGCCCGATCCATAGGCCGCACGATGGGCGCGGCCACCAGCTCGCTGCCGAACCAGTACGTGTCCGGATAGGCGTAGGCGGCCGGATTGTCCGGGGCGAGCCAGTACATGGGCTCCACGATCGGACGGCCCTGCTCGTGCGCACGGTAGTTCATGCTGTGCAGGTACGGGATGAGCGCGTGGCGCAGCCGCAACGACGCCGTCATGGACCGGCGGACGTCCGGCGGGAAGTTCCACGGCTCCTTGCCGGCGAACGGGGAATTCGAGGAATGCAGGCGGTTGATGGGGCTGAACACGCCGAGCTGGTACCAGCGGGCTTCAAGTTCGTCGTCGCGGTAGCCGAACATATGCCCGCCGATGTCATGGCTCCACCAGCCGTAGCCGATGTTCGACGCGGTGGCGGTGAATTCTGGTTGGAACGCGAGCGATTCCCATGTGACGATCGTGTCCCCGGAGAAGCCCACGGGGTAGCGGTGCGATCCGGGCCCCGCATAGCGGGAGAAGGTCATGGGCCACCGGCCGTCGCGGCCGGAGTCGAGGTAGTGCATGTGGTTCAGGCCCCACAGCGGATCCAAGCCGGGCTGACGGGTGACGCCACCCTGCTGCCAGTCCAGCCACCAGAAGTCCACGCCTTCGGATTCAAGGCCGTGGTGCATGTCCAGATAGGCGGCCATGAATCGCGGATCCGACGGGTCGAACTCGATGTTCTCGCCGGTGGAGGGATCCACACCCACCGCTTCGGCCACCTGCGGGTAGCGCTCCTCGAAGGCGCGGATGCCGTCGCGCGGATGCACGTTCAGGGTGGCCTTGAGCCCGCGCTCGTGCAGATCCTCCAGGAACCGCACATGATCGGGGAACAGCTTGCCGTTCCACGTGTACCCGGTCCATCCGGACCCGTACTTCGGATCCACATCGTCCACCAGATGCCAGTCCATGTCGATCACCGACGTGGTGAACGGGATGCCCTCGGCCTTGAACCGATCCATCAGCTTCAGATACTCGTCCTGCGTGTACGGATAGTATCGGCTCCACCAGTTACCCAGCGCGAATCGGGGCAGCAGCGGCTGAGGACCGGTGAGGCGGTAGAAATCCCTGACGGCATCGGTATAGCGCCGGCCGTAGCCGAAGAAATACAGGTCGATCGTGGTGCCGTTGGAGGTGTTTCGCGGCGTGACCCATGTGCCGAACGGATTGGGTTTGCCGTTCGCCTCGTCCGTCTGCACGATCAAATTCGACGTCGAATCGTCCAGCACCGCCCAGCCGTCGCGCGAGATCACGCCATCGTCCAGCGGGATACGGCCGTCCGCCTCGTCGAGCGTGCGCGCGGTGCCCTTGAGGTTGCCCGCGGGGTTGTCGCCATAGTGCCACGTATTGTGCTGGCTGTCGCGCACACCCTTGACGATGATGCTCAGCCCCTCCTTGCTGAAGGGCTTGCGATCGTAGGTCAGTGTGATCGCATCGGTGTCGATGACCAGCAATCCATCACGCTCCCACGTGCGGTACGCGGGTGCCGCGCCGAAATCGCGATTGATCACGACCTGCGTCTGACGGTCCTCGAACACGCCGTCATCCGACCATTCCAGGCGGACCAATGAGTCCGTGATCAGACCGATGCGCCACCGATCCCCCTGAATGACGCCCGCCGCCTGCATGATGGGATTTCCTTGCAGTGTGAAATCCTTGGGATTGGGTCGATAGGTCATGTATCGCTCCTTTGTCGATCCGTGGCTTACGCCTTATATGATGTCTGACCACGATTTTATACAACGCCCTTCCCCGTCAAGCCGGGCGTACCGTCCACGTCATCCCGTGCGCAGCTCACTTGTCCCTCCCGTCATCCTGAGCAAAGCGCAGTTGTCTCTACCGTCATCCTGAGCACCGAGCCGTGAAGCGGACAGCCCTGCTGGCTGTCCGTAGGCGAGGGGAGCCGCCGCCAAGGCGGCGACGGTCCGGCGCAGCCGGACACCGCAGCGGAGTCGAAGGATCCTTAACACCGCGCACAAAGTCAAGGCTCCGCGTGCTCCGCCCGGAATGACGCCGCGGCCGACATCGCCCGGTTTGCCTCAACGCCGAACCCAAATTATGGGATCCGCCGGCAAGTCGCTCGCGCTTTCCTGTTTGCCGGCGGATTCCGCGATCGCGGGGCCGGGAAGACCCGTGAGCCAGGTCAGGGATCCTTTCGTCTCCATTGCGCCCGACTGGGCCAGACCGCCGCCTTAAGTGGTCCGGCCCGTCGCGTCCCGTGATCCCATGCAATAATCCAAAGGAGTTTCGGCCGAAAAACGCAAAAATCCCGACGACGAAAACGGACTATGATGCAATTTTCCCGACGCACGGCCCTCAACACGGGCGCCGAGCCCTGAAACGGGCAAGCCCTCCCGTCATCCTGAGCGAGCGGAGCGAGTCGAAGGATCCTTAACACCGCGCACAAAGGCAAGCATCCTTCGCGTGCACCCAGGATGACGTTGCGGCCGGCTACGCCCAGGACGCCCGGGCGTCGAACCGAGCCGCAAAATCCGACGGCAAGCCGTTCGCGCTTTCCTGTCTGCCAGCGGATCACGCAACATGGCGGGCCGCCACTCAGTGCATGGAATTAAGGACCCTTCACCGCGTTCAGGATGACAACACAACCCCTCCCCGTCATCCCGGGCGGAGCCAGCCAGCGCGCAGTCGAAGGAACCCCAACCCCGCGCACCGGCAAACCCAACCCGCGGAAAACAAAAAAGGCCCGGAGGGCAAACACCCTCCGGGCCAAACAAAGAAATATT
>NZ_RZNZ01000001.1 GCF_008698145.1 Bifidobacterium vespertilionis | reverse complement strand
GGGACTACCAGCGCCGCCGGCCCCTGCCGGATGGCAACGATGCCCCGAGACAGGCGTAAACCATGCCCCGAGACATACCGTCAACCATGCCCCGAGACATCCGTCAATTATGCCCCGAGACAATACAATTGAAATGATGGTGCCTACACATCCGATTTGCTCATTGTGTGGCCGGCAAGCGCCGGAATGAGCAGATCCGATGCGGTGGAGCCTGGTTTAGGCTGCTCAGGCATCAGATTTGCTCATTGTGTGGTCTGCCGGGACAATCTGCCGGGAACCGGATGAGCGGCGCACGTTCCGCCCACTTTGCGGTCTCCTTGCCGGTTCGCGCATCAAAAAAGCGGCTGGCCGTGTGCCGGGACCGACGGATCAACCAGTCAGCCAGACACACGGCCCGCCGCCGTATGCTTCCCGGAAAGCCGGGAGAGGAAACGTATCGGAAACTAGGAAACTTAGGAAACTAGTCGGCGATAGCGGCCAGCAGATCGTCGGCCTGCTTGGCCAGCTCCTGCTTGGTCTCCTCGGAGAAGGTGTTCACGCCGGTGGTGAAGGCCTCGGGGGCCAGCTCGGCACCGGTGCCCTGACCGTCGACCAGCGTGTTGTGGGTGAACTCGAAGCTGAAGATCTCGGCCAGCTTGGCGCGCACGCCGGCGCCCTTGGACTTGCCGGCGATGGAGGCGAGGGCCACGGTCTTGCCGCTCAGCGCGGTCGGGCCGCCGAAGTCGTACTCCTTGAGCGGGCGGGACAGCCAGTCGAGCAGGTTCTTGAGCACGCCCGGGTAGCTGTAGTTGTACTCGGGGGAGAAGATCCAGATCGCGTCGGCGCCGTTGACCTCCTCGCGCACGCGGGCCACGGCGGCCGGGGTCGGGTACTCGTCGTCCTGATCGAACAGCGGGACGTCGGCGTAGTCGAGGTAGGACACCTCGGCGCCCTTGGCCTTCAGCGCGTCCGCCGCGAAAACGGACAGCTCCTTGTTGAACGACTTCTCGCGCAGGGAGCCGACGATGAACACGATCTTCTTGGACATGATGTCTCCTTGGTTGTTGCCTGCACCCGCACTCCGCAGGTGTTCCTCGCGTCCGCCCGGCTGGCGGACCTTCCAATCAGAAACATATCATGCTGAGATATACCGACACGACGGGTACGCCCGTAGCGGATATCGGAATAAGTTATGGCGCGCGTTTGCTTACATGCATTGTCTCCATGGATCAATCTACGTTGTTTGGCATGAATCTATGCGATCATCGCCGATTCCGGACAGGAAGGCGTGTTGTATTTCCGATTTGTGTGGTTGTTTTTGGGTGGGAGGCCGGATAGACCCGTTGGAAAACCGGCGGAACGGCGGTGTTCTTACCGGGCGGATCTCGAAAATCGACCGCACAAATCGGAAATACGGATGTAGTTTTTCTGGTACAGGCCGTTCGGAGACCGTTCAACGGCCTGCACCAGCCCGGAACGGGTCGGAATCAGTCGATGAGCGTGTATCCGTGGTCGGCCACGACGGTCCTGAGCTTGCCGAGGTAGGTTTCCGCGGCGGCGGAGAGCTTGGCGCGCTCGTTGGTGATCCAGCCGACCAGCATCGTCTCGTCGGACTCGAGCGGGACCGTGACGATCTTCTCGTTGTTGAGGTCGCCGTTGTCGATGCCGGTGCACACGGTGTAGCCGTTGAGGCCGATGATGAAGTTCAGGATGGTGGCGCGGTCGGTCACGTTGATCTGCTTGGGGGAGTAGTCCGGCCAGACCGCCTCCTCATAGAAGTAGAAGCTGCCCTCCTCGCCCTGCTCGTACTGGATGAACGGGTAGGGCTTGAGGTCCTCCATGGTGAGCTTCTTCTTGGAGGCGAGCGGGTTGGTGCGCGCCAGGAACACATGCAGCGGGGCGCGGAACAGCGGGTGGAAGGACAGGTGCTTCTCGCGCAGGAGCTTGCCGATCACGTCCTTGTTGAAGTCGGACAGGTAGATGATGCCCAGGTCGGACTGCATGTTGGCGGTCTGGTTGATGATGTCGCGCGTGCGGGTCTCGCGGATGGTGAACTCGTACTCGTCGGACTTGATGGAATTGATCATCTCCACGAACGCCTCGACGGCGAACATGTAGTGCTGGGTGGAGACCGTGCACAGCTGCTTGCGCGGCTTGGCGTGCTTGTAGCGCTCCTCGAGCAGGTCGGCCTGGTCGAGGACCTGACGGGCGTAGGTGAGGAATTCGGCGCCGTCCACCGTCAGCGCGATGCCCTGGGAGTGGCGGGTGAAGATCTCGATGCCGAGCTCGTTCTCCAGTTCCTTGACCGAGGAGCTCAGCGCCGGCTGGGAGACGTAGAGCTCGTGCGAGGCCTCGTTCATGGACCCGCATTCGACGATTTTCACGATGTAGCGCAACTGAAGAAGTGTCATAAAGTGTATTTATACCCGATGGGGTGAACGGGAGGATGGGTTATAGCCGTTTTGTGAGATTGCGCCATCCTGAGCGTGCCGTGCCATCCTGAGTGTGCCATGCCTTCCTGCGCGAAGCGAAGGATCCTTCGGCTCCGCTTCGCTGCGCTCAGGATGACGGCAGACGCCTCGGTGCCACCGGGCAACGGTGGTTCCGCATGATGACGTTGGCGATCGATAGACTTGTCCTATGACGAAGCGTAGCCTCATACTCATCCTTCGCATCGTTGGCTTCGCGTGCGTGACGCCGGTTGCGATGGTCTGGTGGGGGCCGGTGTTCAACATGCTGATCCACCAGCCCGGCGGCTGGCCGTCGATTCCCGTGGTCCTCGCCTACGGGACGGGCCTCGTGGTTTGGCTGGCGTCGTTCGCGCTCACGGTCAATGACATCCATCCGTCCGATCCGGGCCGGATGATCGCCGGCGCGATCCGCATCGTCGCCGAATGGCTGCTGGCGCTGATCGCCCTGCCGATCGCATTCGTCTGTCTACTGCTGGCGTTGAACATACTGTCGGGCGGTACGATGGGGTTGAGCGTGAAAGATCTCGATGTGCTCATCGTCGCCATGCTCGTTATGGTCCTGCTGGGGCAGGTCTGACCATGCCGGAGCCCCGCCTCATCCTGTGATACTCGAATCGTCGCGAACAGCAAGGGCCGAGGAACGCGCCCGGAATTGCAGGGGCAACGTCATGCACCAATGAATCCGATGCACAAGGTAATAATCATCCTTCGCTTCGCTCAGGATGATGTTGGGGATCCGCGTCCGCTTAATAGGCGCCGCCGCCGGTTCCGCCGGAGGTACCGCCATTGCCGGAGCCGTTATCGCCGGAATTGTTGCCGTTGCCGGAACCGTTGTCCGTGTTTCCGCCGTTGCCGGATCCATTATCCGTGCCGGAGCCGCCGCTGTTGTTGCCGTTATCCGTGCCCGATCCGGATCCGCTGCCGCCGTTTCCGTTGCCGGAGCCGTTGTCCGTGCCGGAGTCGGTGTTGCCTGAATTGCCGGAATTGTTGCCGTTGCCGGACCCGTTGTTGGTTCCGTTGTTGTTGTTCTGCGCGTTATTGCCGGTTCCCGAGTTGGATCCGTTGCCGGAATTGCCCGATCCGGTGGATCCGTTGCCATTGTTGTTGCTCGTGCCGGAGTGAGTCGAGGAGCCGGAGTTCGAATTGCCCCGATGGCTGGTGGACCCGCTATTGCCCGAGTTGTTCGACGAATTGTTGCGAGAACCGTTGGACGAGCTGTTCGGGCGTGAGCTGCTGTCTGAGTCGTTGCCCGAGCTGTTGCCGGAGTCGGAATCCATTGAGTCGTTGACCGCATCCATGGCGTTCTGCAGGGCCGTGGCGGCGTTGTTGAGGTCATCGACCTTCGGATCGCTGGCCGCGAGCAGCGTGTTGGCCGCGTCGATGGCCGACTGCAGTGATTGGCGCGATTCGTCCGAAGCGGACCCCTCGCTGCTGGTCATGAGCGTCTGCGCATTGGAGACCGCCGTCTGCAGGCTCTGCTTTGCGGCGTTGATGGCGGCGTCGCTCTTCTGCTTCTGGCTGTCCGTCACGGCGGTGACGGCCGATGTCACGGTGGAGGCCTGGCTGTTGAGCTTGTCCGCGAGCGCCGTGTTCGCATTCGTGTTGGCGGCGATCGCCGCGGCATCCAGATTGGCGTCGCATGCGCTGGCATCGCCCGCATCGGAGGCACCGGAAATGGCGGTTTCGAGTGCGGTGAGGGTGCTCGGATCGGCCACCTGGTCGGAGGTGATCTGCTTGGCGTCGTTGGCCTGCAGCAGCGCCGCGTCCAGCGCGCTCTTGCCCCTGGCCACGTTGTCCGCTGCGGTCCGGCATGCGGCGATGGCCGCATTGAACGAGGTCTGCTGCTGGTGCCTGTTGAAGGCGAACGCCCCGCCTACGCCCGCCGCGATCAGCACGGCCGCCACGACGCCGATGATGATCGGCTTGCGGTTGATGGTCCCCGCGGCGCTTCCCGTGGTCAGGCCGCCGATGCCGTTGTTCGTGCGGGCTGCGTTCGGATCGCCGACCGGAGGGAGGATCGTGGTGGTATCGTTGACGCTCGGGGGCAGATTTGGCGCGGGTTGGGCAGGTGTCTGCTCTGCCGCAATCGCATGTCTTGGCGCATCGTTCGCGACGGGGTTTGATGAAGTGGCGATCGTTGTGGCGTTTGCACCTGCGGCTGCAAACAGGTCCTGCTCCTGCGGAACGGGGTTCATTGCGACCGTGGGCTCGTCCTGCAGCGCGGGCCGCACCTGTGTGGGCTGATCGTCCGATGCCACGTCGTTCAGCGGCGTGCCGGATTCCGCGACTGCGGGTTCCTGGATGGAGGTGGATCCCCCCGTGATGCGAGGGAACACCATGTGCTCGTCCACGGACGGCAGGGGTTCCGTGGAGGTGGGTGCGTTGTTGGTGGCGTCATTTCCTAAGTTGGGCGAGTCGTCGGCTGTCGCATCGGCCGACGGGAACGACAGCGAAGGCCCATCCACGGGGGTGACGGGGTCGGTAATGCTTGGGAAGGACAGCAGGGGGATGTCCCAGTCGCCGCTTTCGACGCCCTTTGGCTTGTCGTTGTGCTTGTCCTGCGGTTCGGTCATGCTCTGTCCCCTTAATCGTTGTTTCCACCCCATCATAGCCGCTGCGGCGGTGTTTCTGCCGTCGATTCCAAGTCGGTCCCGTGCCGCTTGGCCTAAGATGGGATGATGTCTGCGGGGAGCGGGCGGTGCAAAGGTGCGCTGGGAAACTATGCAGGGAAAGTGAACGGCATGTTGTCTTCAACAGCAGAGCGAGCTCTTGACAGTGGTGCCTTAGCATGCCATTCAGTATGATACTTATGAGTATCATACTTGTAAGTATCAAAAGTGAGGGTGCATGGCTGGTGCAAAGTTCGTCGGGCGCGAGCGGGAATTGCGGACGCTGGCCCGGATGTGGGATCGCGATGGCTTTCAGATGATGGTGCTGTACGGGCGCCGTCGTATTGGCAAGACCGCGTTGCTCGATGAGTTCGCGGTGGGAAAGCGCACCCTGTTTTTCACGGCTCGGCAGCAGACGTCCACTGCGAACCTGCGTGATTTCTCGCGCGTGATATACGGTTTCTTCGGTCTTCCCGCAACATTGCCGGCTTTCGCGCTTTGGCAGGATGCATTCAATTTCATCATCGAGAAGCAGCGGGACCAATCGGCATCACGCCTCCTGCTCATATTCGATGAATTTCCCTACGCTGCCATGAGCGAGCCGTCGCTACCGTCGACGCTGCAGATCGCCATCGATCACGGTTTCAAGGATTCGCCGGTGATGATAGTCCTGTGCGGCAGCAACGAAGGGTTCATGGAGAGTGAGGTGCTGGGTGTGAAGAGCCCGCTGTATGGCCGCCGGACCGGGCAGCTGAGGCTCACCGCGTTCGACGCCTTCGATACGGCGCTCATGTTGCCGTTCGCCTCCCCGGAAGACGTGGTGCGATACTATGCGATCTTCGGTGGTACGCCGTATTACCTCAAGCAGATTCAATCCGATTTGCCTTACGAAGAGAACGTCATCGATCTGTTGTTCGACACCAGCGGTCTGCTCTATGAGGAGCCGCTGATGCTGCTTCGTCAGGAGCTGCGCGATCCGGCCGTCTACAACTCAGTCATGAACGCCATCGGCGCCGGTGCGAATCGACAGCACACCATCGCGGACAAAGCCGGATTGTCTTCAACCTCCAGTATCAGCAAATATCTTGCGGTGCTTGCCGATCTGGGGCTGATCGAGCGTCATGTGCCGTTCGGCGAGGACGTGGCGCGATCGCGCAAGGGGCTCTGGCAGGTAAGGGATCCGTTCTTCTCCTTCTGGTATCGGTTCGTCAGTCCCCATGCGCCGGAAGTGGAAAGTGGCGATGGCGACATCGCGGCGCGCGGAGAGGTGTTCGGGCCGGCCTTGGATACGTACGTGGGGCAGATATTCGAAGACGTCTGCCGCCAATGGCTGGTTCGGGCGAATCGTGACGGGCTGCTGCCGTTCATGGCGACCCGGTTCGGCAAGTGGTGGGGGAACGATCCGCGGTTGCGTGAGCAGACCGACGTTGACGTGATCGCCGCAAATCCCGGAACCAAGGACATCCTGCTTGGCGAATGCAAGTGGCGGGAATCGCTGGATATCGTCGAGACGATGGAGACGCTCAGATTCCGCTCTGCTCTGGTCAAGGGATATGAGCATCGCAGTTTCGCTTTGTTTGTGAAGACCGACGAACTGGCGGATGCAGCCAGGCGACGCGCAGAGTCCGACATGAAGGTGTACGGCGTCAGCGACATGTTCTCCGCACTCCGCTCGTAGAATAACGGGCCGCAATAAGTCGGTAGCCCTCTAAAGCGGTTCCTCGAGCGGGCCGAACTTGGACGCGGGTCCTTTGCTGTTGTTCTCGGCACTGGCGCACCCGGCCGAACCGCATTAGACTGGGCATTGTGGGCCAACGAAGGCGCACAACGGAGATTGCGTGGAGGGAGCCATCATGGAAGGGCGAGTGGCTGGACGGTTCATACACGGCTCTTTGGCGGGAATCGCGGCGATCGCAATGCTTGTTGGTCCGGTGGTCGGACCGGCGTTCGCGGCCGGGGTGACCGATGCCAAGCCGATCGATCATGCGCCGGTGATCGTACTGGAATCGGGAAATGGGGGCAAATACACCGTGGATTCCACCGAGTCGGCAGATTCGGCGGAATCTGAGGATTCGGTCGGGAATGTCGAAACACCTGGGAAGGAGGGTGAATCCCCGACGCCTGTATCCCCGGCACCCCAGGATAACCAACAGGAATCGGCCCCGGAGATGGATCCGACGGCGACGGAGGACCCATCGTCTCAAGCGCCCGCGGAGGATTCCGCGCCCGGCATCTTGCCCGCCCCTCTGCCGGTCATTGCGGTCGAGCGTCCCATGATCGAACACTATGCCTATGACGGCGAACTGCTGGCGGAGGACGTGATCCGGCTGGCCGGCGCGAGCGTGCCGGAAGGGTATGCGATCCGGGTGGATGCGGCGGCCTTGGAGGCGTTGGACGCGGCGTACAGGGATTATGCGGACGCAGATGTGGATGTGACGCTTACGGTGACGAAGGATGGCGTGCCGGTCGAGGGGGGCTGCCGAGGCGGTTGTGCGCGTGGCGGTGAAGGCGCCGGGCAGTCCGATGCCGATCGTTGAACGGCATGAGGTCACCCTGGATGCCGTCGAGGGCGCGGTGAGCGAGGACTCTTTGCTCGCGGCGGTCGGTGCCCGTCCGGGAGTGCCCGACGCGACCGTGGGCATCGACCGGGATCAGGTGGATGAGGTCAACCGGGTGATCGCGGACAACGGAACGGGGCCCGTGCAGATCGCGGTCAAGGGCGCCCGATTCGGCATCACGCGCGCCGAATTCATCACGGTGAACGTGACGCCTGTGGCTTTCGACCCTCATGGCTTCGACTGGCGGATCGCGGACGGGCAGCTGACCGAGGAGACGGTTGTGGAGCGTTCCGGCGTGCGGTCGCCGGGAAGGGGATACCGGTTCGACGTGCACATCGACCGGCTGCGCGCGGCCAATGACCGCATCCAGCAGGGACGGGCCGGCTCAATCGATCTGGAGATGACGGCGTACCGGCCGGACGGCTCCGGCGCGCCCTACGTCACGCGCACGGTGAAGGTGCGGCTGGTTGCGGAGAAAACCGCGATCGTGGACGAGCTGCCGACGACCGGCGTGGCCGTGATGGGGCCGTTCGCCGCGATGATCGCCTTTGCGGGATTGGGCGCACCGTTGATGCTGTACGCCAGAAGGCGGGCGGAGGGCGTCCGCAGGCGCTGATCGCATGATTTCCGGCGTGCCGTGCGCCGATTGAACACGGTGATGACGCATAATGGTCCGATGTCGAAATTTTGTTCGAAATGTTCGAGGAAAGGACCTATGCGCATGAAGCTGCATATGAAGCGGATCGTCGCTGGACTGCTGGCCGCGCTGACGCTGATCGTCCCGGCGGGCTGCTCCGCCGATTCATCCGCGATCGGCGGCCTGCTGGACGGGCTGGCGTCCCAGGGCCAGTCTCAATCCTACGGATCGCTGCCCAAGGAATGGTCGCTGGCCGCCGCGCCGGACTATTACACGGTGGTTGGCAAAGCCGATTTCTCCGGCGTCGATCTGCCCAAGGCAGGCGAGATCCGGTATGCGGAGCCGGATGCGCTCGGCCGGTCCGGGCAGGTCGTTGGCGTGATCGACAAGGCCCTGCGCACCGAGGGCAGCGAGCGCGAGCGGGACATGCCGAGCACGATCACCGGCTGGCCGAAGAAGAACCCCGAGGTGGACATCAACCTCACGGCGGACAACACCTGCTCGCTGGCCAAGGACAGCCGGCCGAAGAACACCTGCTACCACGGGTATCTGTTCAACAAGAGCCACCTGATCGCCAAGTCCCTGGGCGGACAGGACATCGCGAAGAACATGGTCACCGGCACGCGCACCCAGAACGTGGGCAAAAACAACCCGGCCGGCGGCATGGCGTACACGGAGAGCGAGGCGCGCGACTGGATCGACAAGCATCCCGACGGCACGATCACCTACATGGCCACGCCGAACTACACGGGTGACGAGCTGCTGCCGCGCACGGTGACCGTGGACATCCGCACGTCCGACGGGTCGATCGACCAGCGCGTGGTGGTGTGGAACGCGGCCAACGGGTTCACGATCGACTACGCCAAGGGAGGCACGCGGTAGCACGCGCTAGCGGCTGCGGTCGCCTTGGGTACGGCCCATTCGGCCACGGTCGCCAGCCGCCTTGGCTGGTTCAGCCGCTACAGCTGCTACAGCCGAACGCCGAGCGCGGCGAGGGATTCGCGGGCCGCCAGCGCGTTTTCAAAGAGAAGACCGTGGATGCCCACCTCGTTCGCGCCGGCCACGTTCTTGGCCGTGTCGTCGAAGAACACGCACTGCGCGGCGTTGAGGCCGAAGCGGGAGAGCGCCAGCTCGTAGATGTCCGCGTTCGGCTTGTGCAGCTTCTCCACGCCGGAGACCACCGTGCCGTCCAGCAGCTCGGCCAGACGCGGGAACTTCTCGAAGGCGAAGTGGAAGGTCTCGTGCGACCAGTTGGTCAGGCCCCACACGCCGTAGCCGTGGGCCTTGAGATCCGCGAGCAGCTCGACCATGCCCGGCAGCGTGCGGGGCAGTGCGTCGTCGTAGTGCTCGATGTAGTAGCGGAAGATCTCGGCGGTGTCCTCGCCCTGCTCGCGCACCACGTCCGGGTAGATGTCCGCGAAGTCCTCGCCGGCGTCCATGCGGTCCTCGTAGTGGAAGAAGCCGCAGGGATCGCTGTCCTCGCAGATGCGGTTCACCACGTCGTCGGGGAATCGGCCGCCCAGGCAGGAGCGCGTCTGCCAGTCCAGCAGCACGCCGCAGAAGTCGAAGATCACGTCGGTGATGGGTTGGTTGGCCATGTGGGCTCCTTTTGTATGACCGGGTGTATGACCGGGTGGCGCGCGATGCGGCGACCAGGGACGGATGACCCAACCAGTGTACGGCCGGCGGGCGATTGGATGCCTCAGCCGCGCTTCACGGCCTCGAAACTCCACGCGACCCGCCCGGTATGGGTGACCTTGTAGTCGTATCCGGCGATCAGATCCTCATGGCCGCGGACGATCAGCAGACCGCAGTTGGTGGTGCCGGCCCTAAGCGTGCCGCCGGAAACCACGCGGCAGACGGTTTCGCTTTTGGGCAGGGGAATCTTGGGCGCGGGCGCGAACCAGCCGTACAATCCGCAGGCCAGCAGGGCGGCGATCACCCCGGCGATCGCATTTCGGCCCGTGTGTCCGGCAGCTGCACGACCATGGCGGCCCCGGGCTCGCTTGGACGGTGTGGGCGATGCGGCGTGTGATTCCATCGCCGCGACCGAATGCCGGCCCCTGCGAGCGGCCATGATGTTCCTCCCGATTCCGTGATGTGCGTGACGATCACGACATGATAGCCCACTCAGCGCATCAGCGCCATCGGGCTCAGACGCTTGCTGATCTCGATGTACTTGGTGATCTCCTCGGGGGATTCCTTGAATCCGCGCTTCACCCACATCCAGATGATCGAGGTGACGCCGGAGACGACGATCTCGCCGCTGTACTCCGGCGGGATGCTGCCGAGTGACGGGTGGATGCTCAGGGCTTTGGCGCGCTCCTCCAGCACGTGCTTGAGCGTCTCTTTCGTGTCGTTGTACATCTTCAGATTCTGTCCGCTTTGCGAGATCGCGTCGAAGAACGCGGCGTCGGCGCGGATATAAAGCAGGGCCTGCAGCGTGGCCTGCGGGGCGATCACGTCGAGCACGCTGGCGTGCTGTCCGGGCGCGGGCAAGGGGACGGGCGCGCCCACATTGCTGGTCAGGATGCGGCGCAGATCGAAGATCGCGTTGTCCAGCAGCTGCTGCCTGAGATCGTACTTGTCCATGTAGTGCATGTAGAAGGTGCCACGGTTGATGCCGGCGATGCGCGCGATGTCGCTGACGGTCATCGCGTCGAAGCCCTTCTCCTTGAGCAGCTGGGTGAACGCGGCCTTGATCTTCGCCTCGGTGCCGGTGTTGCGCTTGCGTGCCATGACGCCTCCTTATATCAACATCGCGTTGTCTGTATGGTACGACCGGAAAAACCGGGAGTCAACACGGTTCCGAAGACGCGACCATGCTCAGCCTCGACGGCGCAGTTCCGGCAGCAGCACGCGAAACAGTACGATCGCCATGACGGCGGTGATCAGATCGGCGATCGCCTGCGCGGCGATCACGCCGTTGTAGCCGGCCACGCGCGAGGCCACCGCGAGCACCACGACCAGCACCACGCCCTGGCGGCTGATCGACAGAATGAACGCGCCCAGCGCCTTGCCCGTCGACTGGAACGTGCACGTGGTCACCATGACGATGCCCACGCACACCAGGCTGAGCAGCTGCACGCGCAGGATGCCGGCGCCGAGGTCGATGATGCGCGGGTCGCTGATGAAGAAGCCCATGAGCTGGCGGTCGAAGACGCTGAGCAGCACGGTCATCACCAGCGCGAACCCGCTGAGGAACAGATAGGAGAATCTGAGGATCCCGGACAGCCGGACCATGTCCCGGGCGCCGTAGTTGTAGCCGATCAGCGCCTGGGCGCCGAACGCGAAGCCCACGAACACCGAAACGGCGATCAGCACCACCTTCAGGGCGATGCCCATGGCCGCCACCGGATCGTTGCCGTACGGCAGCAGATACAGGTTCACCATCACCACGCCGAAGCTCTGCGTGAGGTTCGTGACGGCGGCGGGGATGCCGATCACCAGGACGTCGCGCAGTTCGGAGCCGGTGATGTTCAGGCGGGATCCGCGGAACATGAGCCTTGGATCGACCGAGAGGTTCTGGCTGCGGCGCAGCAGGAACCAGACCAGGTAGGCGTCGGTGCACACGTTGGCGATCACGGTGGCGCCCGCGGAGCCGGCTGCGCCCCAGCCGAACACGTGGATGAACAGCGGGTTGAGGATGATGTTGATCACGGTGCCGGCGATCTGGCCGATCATGGACGGCACGGCATGGCCCTCGGTGCGCAGCTGGTTCACGGGCGTCATGGAGACGATGATGAGCGGGGAGCCGATGATGATCCACGTGTAGTAGGCGGAGGCGTGGGGCCACGTGGCCTCGTCGGCGCCCAGCATGGAGAGGATCGGCGTGCGGAACGCCAGACCCAGCACCAGGACGGCGACGCCGATGAGCGCCGATCCGTAGAAGCAGAAGACGCTCAGACGCTTGCCGTCGGCGTAGCGGTGCTGGCCGAACAGGCGGGAGATCACCGAGCTGCCGCCCAGGCCGAAGATGTCGCCGATCGCGATCATCACCATGAACACCGGGGCGGTCAGGGAGACGCCCGCCACCATGTTGGTGTCGCCGGTGTGCGCGATGAAGTACGTGTCGACCATGTTGTACACCAGCGTGACCAGCATGCTCATCACCACCGGCATGGCCAGGCTGAAATAGGCCTTGGGGATTGGCGCCCGTTCGAAAAGCTCGTTGTCCATGTGTTCCTCCCGTTTCGCGCGCGTGCGTCGTCCGCCTGCGTGCGTGCGTCTTGCGTCTTGCGTGCGCGGGCATTATAGGTGGAGCAGTGTGGACATTTTTGTCATCCTGAGCGAAGCCCGGAGGGCGGAGCCGAAGGATCCTTGATTCGTACACAAGGTTAAGGATCCTTCGGTTCCGCCGTGTCGGACTTCGCCGGACCGTCGCCGCCTTGGTGGCGGCTCCCTTCGCCTACGGACAGCCCACTGGGCTGTCCGCTTAACGGCTCAGTGCTCAGGATGACGAGGGGCGAGTATGCGCTCCGTTCAGGATCAGATCAGAACGACGGGAAATTGCGTGCGGGGACGCCGCCGAACGCGCGCGGCAGGGGGATCATGCTCGCCAGATACGCCGAGACCAGCAGGATCGGGAACGAGGCGACGGGCATGACCAGCAGCATGATCATGGCCGCGGTCAGGGGTCTGCGGATCACCATGGCGATGAGCGCGCCGGATGAGAACGCGGCGCAGAACACCGGATCCGCGCCGGTCGCGCCGCCCAGAGCGTAGCCGAGCACCACGCCGGAGAAGATCATCGGGAAGAACTGGCCGCCCCGCCATCCCGCATTGATGCACAGCGGCGTGATGATGCATCGGGCCACCGCGATGGCGACGAGCATCACCGGGCCGGCTTCGGCGGCATGGCGGACCAGCACGTCCAGACTGGATTCGCCGGAGAACAGCATGAACGGCAGCACGGTGGCGACGATGGAAAGCGCCAGGGCCGTGAACAGGTTGCGCAGCAGGATGTGGTCGCCGAAGTGTTCTCCCAGCAGCTTGGCCAGACGGGTCATGCCCACGAACAGGGCTCCCGCCGCCACGCCCTCGGCCATGGCCGGAATCGCCCACGCCGCGTCGGCCGGATTCCACTGTATATGGCCGAGTCGGGGCAGCGCCAGGCCCGCTCCCGCCAGACGGCCCAAGCCGAAGAACACGATGATGCCGCACACCGCCGCGCAACGGTTGATTACCTTGCGGGCGAGGCCCTGCAGATCGGCATCGGCTTTCGATCCATCGCGCGCATGCAGCGGTTCACCGGTGCGGACTGTGCGCAGGCATGCCGCCGCCACGCCATGCAAAGCGCGGCCGAACCGCGTGCCAGACGAGCCGATCACGTTCGCGAGCCCCGCCTCCGGGCCCACCGCCGAGCCGAATGCCAGAGGCAGCAGCGCGGAGGTGAAATACGGCAGCACGCGGCCGTCCCCATATGCGCCCGTTTTGCGCACGCGGGCGATCACGCCCATGATCGGCGTGACCGTCACCGGATCGCGCCGCTCATTGACGGCCAATGCCACGGCTCCCGCGACGGTGACGGTCAGGGTGAACCAGAACGGCCATTGCGCCATGCTCGCCTCGCGGATTCCACCCAAGCCAAGGCGCATGGGCAGCTCCCTCCAGATCAGGCGGATCGCAAGTTCCATGGCGGCGGAGAACAGCCATCCCAACGCGCCCACGATCGCGCCGGTCCAGATCGTCATGGCCGCCAGCAGCACGCAGGCCCCAATCCGCCGCACCGTCCGCCGTAGTCCATGCACCGTGTGCCTCCCTTGTCCGCGTTCCCGCCGCCCGGGAGCATACCGCGGCTTGCTGGGAGCGGGCTGGATTTCGCGGGGCGCATTGCGGGAGCCGGGCCGAGTGCGGGTCGGACCGGGCGGCAGGATGAACCGGGGCGGCAGGCTGGGCCGGGCGGCAGAGGACGAAATCCGGTCAACGTGCGCGGATAAGGTGGCCACAACGTGTGAAGCCATGTGATCAGGAGGCTGCGGTATGAGCGAGCATGCGAAACGGCGCGACGACGAGCGAACGGTCGCGGGCGGGCATCGCATGATGCGCCGGGCCGACCGCGAGGTCGCCGATGCGGCTGCGATCGGCGCGATCATCGCGGGCTGCGACATCGTCGACATGGCGTACGCGGACGCCGAGGGGCTGACGGTCGTGCCGCTCAACTTCGGCTACGAGTATGACGGTGACGCGGCCCGGCTCACGCTGTGGATGCATTCGGCGGCCCGCGGAAGGAAGATCGATGCGATCCGCGCCGCCGGTAACCGTCTTCCCGTGGCGTTCACCATGCGCACCGACTGCGAGGTGTTGGAGGGCCGGACCGCCTGCAATTGGGGCGAGGCGTTCAAATCCATCGTTGGCACCGGGGTCGCGTCGATCGTCGACGATATGGACGAGGCGCGGCGTGGGCTGCAGCTGCTGATGGCGCATCAGGCGCACATGCCCCATGTGGAATTCACCGACGCGCAGGTCAGGGCCGTTACCGTGTGGAAAGTCGAGTCCGATCGCATCACTGCGAAATCGCATCCCCGTCCGGTTCGCGGTCATACGCCGGGAACGGACGTGAGTAGATAGCACCAATCGAATAAGCAATCGTCATTAAGTAGTCAATCGCAGGAAAGGCATCGGAATCATGACGGAAGGCACTTTGTTCATCGGCTCGCATCTGTCCGCATCCGGCGGATGGAACGCCCTGCTCAAGCGGTCGCGCGCGGAGGGCGGCACCACGTTCGCGTTCTTCCCGCGGTCCCCATACGGCAGCCGTTCGAAATCGCTCACGCCCGAAGGCGCCGGGGCGTTCGGGCAGGCCCTGCGCGAGGCGGGATACGGGCCGATCGTCGCGCACGCCCCGTACGTGTACAACTTTGCGGCCAAGGACCCAGCCAAGCGCGACTTCGCCGTGAACGCACTGGCCGAGGATCTGCGGCTGCTGGCTTTGGTGGCCGCCGCCGGGCAGTCGATCGGCCTCAACATCCATCCCGGATCGCATGTGGGACAGGGCGCGGACGAGGGCATCCGGCTGATCGCCGAGGGTTTGGATCGCGTGCTCGGGGCGATCGCGTCCGGTCCCGATGCGTCCGCTTTCGGGACCGACGCCTCCGACGCGGCGCCATCCGTGCCGATCCTGTTGGAGACGATGGCCGGCAAGGGCACCGAATGCGGGCGAAGCTTCGAGGAGCTCGCCGCGATCATCGATCGGGTGGATGCCCGATGGCGGCCGTCCCTGGGCGTCACACTGGACACCTGCCATGTGTTCGACGCAGGCTACGACCTGCTGGACGATTTCGACGGGGTGCTGGACGCGTTCGACCGGACGATCGGGTTGGGGCGGCTCAGGGCCATCCACGCCAACGATTCGCAGTTCGGCCTCGGATCTCGCAAGGACCGCCACGCCAACATCGGCGAGGGCAAGCTGGGGCTGCGCTTCTTCGCGCGGCTGGTCACGGACCCGCGCACGGCCGGACTGCCGATGATCCTCGAGACCAAGGAGGTCGCCGAGACCACGCACCGCGACGAGATCGCGCTGCTGCGCCGGCTGGCGGCGGACGGTTCGCAGCCCGAGGCCTGATCGTTTCGACCCCCAAGTCCAAAGCCTGATCGTTCCAACCTGCGCCGAAGGGGCCGCAGGCTGGAACGATCGGCACAATGGTCTTGCGCCGCCGGTCGAGCTCCTATAGCATCGCGACCATGACCAGCAACGCAAAACCCCGGACGCACGAAACCGCTGCCCTGCCCCTGCCGCAGCCCGACCGCGATCCAGCCCACATGCAGGGCCACTGGGTGCTCGCCCGAGCGGGCAAGCGTGTGCTGCGCCCCGGCGGCGAGGAACTCACCCGCCGCATGCTCGCCAACACGCCCATCGATGGCAGGGACGTCGTGGAGTTCGCGCCCGGCATGGGCCGCACCACGCGGCTCATCCTCGGCCGGCGGCCGGCATCCTACCGGGGCGTGGACCGCGATCCGCAGGTGGTGGACATCATCGCCCGTCTCACCGCCGATGCCGCTGGATTCGGCGGGACCGACGGCGGGCGCATCCCCGCCACCGTCATCCATCGTCAGGCCGCGGACACCGGACTGGAACCCGCGAGCGCCGACGCGGTGATCGGCGAGGCGATGCTCACCATGCAGTCCGACCGCGGCAAGCGCGCGATCATTGCCGAAGCGGCCCGCATCCTGCGTCCCGGAGGCGTGTACGCGATCCACGAGCTGGGACTCACCCCGGACGATCTGGACGACTCGGTCAAGGACGATGTGCGCAAGGCCCTCGCCCGCGCGATCAAAGTCAACGCCCGCCCGCTCACCGAGGCGGAATGGCGGGCTTTGCTCGAATCGGAGGGCTTCGAGATCGTCTGGAGCGGCCGCGCGCCCATGGCCCTGCTGGACATGCGGCGCAACCTTGCGGACGAGGGAATCGGCGGCGTGCTGCGCATCCTGCGCAACGTGATCCGCGACCCCGATCTGCGCGCCCGCGTGCTCGACATGAGGCGCACCTTCCGCACCTATCGCCGCGAGCTGACGGCCATCGCCCTCGTGGCGCGCAAGGCGGGGTGAGCGCCGGCGGGCGGTGGGGTGGATAGACTCGGAGGATGGGACACCCAAACGCCGAAGGAGGCCGACATGCCGAATGATGATGCGCGTGCCGTGCTGTCCGGCCGGACGTACCGGTTCATTCGTCGTGTGCCGCATGTGTCAGGGGATGGCGGCATCGTGCTGTGCGCACCGTGTGATGGCTTTGGCGAGGATGGGGACGGCGACGGCAGGTTGCGCTATGTGACCGAATACGAATGGCGCACCGGTTGCAAGGAGCGCGACCGCCGTATCCGCGAGACCGGCTCACGGAACGATGAAGCGGGCGCATCCTGCGACATTCCGGCGGTTTCCGGCGATTCTGGGGCTTCCGGTGTTCCGCCGGTCACCGCGCGCAGTTCGTCCGCGGACAAAATCGCGCTGTTCCGTTCGCTGTTCCGCGGTCGTGATGACGTATATGCGCATGGGTTCGTCAACGCGAAGACCGGCAAGATGGGATATGCCGTCGCCGCGTGGAACGAATGGACGGAACTTGCGGATGGCAAGCGCGTTCCCACGCCTCCGGAACGTCGCAGATGCAAGCCGTTGAGCGATCAGGCGCTCGTCGCGCACTTCACCGGGAGGGATCCCAAGCGCCGCAACATTGTTGGCCTGTACCCGCTGTCCAAGGAGTCGAAAGTGTGGTTTCTTGCCATCGACTTTGACGACGGCGATTGGCAACGTGAGATCACGGCGGTTGCCCGGGCGTGCGAGGCACATGGACTGCGCCCATCCGTCGAGCGCTCCCGTTCGGGGGATGGCGGACATCTATGGCTGTTCTTCACCGAGGAGGTTGAGGCGGCGGAGGCGAGGCGCATGGGATCGGTGCTGCTCACGGAGGCGGCCAGCCAAACGCATATAACTTTCCGCACCTACGACCGCATGTTCCCCAATCAGGATGTGCTGCCGGCCGGCGGATTCGGTAACCTCATCGCCCTTCCGCTGCAGCGCGCGGCCCGAGACCTCGGCAACAGTGTGTTTGTTGATGTCGATCACGGATTCAAGCCATATCCGGACCAGTGGGCGTATCTTGCGGGCGTCACACGCGTCACGCCCGAGCAGGTGCGCTCGATTGCCTCCTTGGCAGCGAGGCTCGGCGGCCCGTTGGGCAGACTCGTGGCTTTCCCAGATGATAAGTCGCAAGACCGGGATCGCCCCGCCTTGCCGATCGACGGCGAACATGGACGGACGGAACCGGCTTCCGCACCTGCAAGCGTACTCATCACCGAGGGACGTATGCTGTCCATACCCAAGGAGGGGTTCTCGGCTCAGGCGCTCAACGCGATCCGCCGCCTCGCGGCCTTCGCCAACCCCGATTTCCATCGCGCGCAGGCCATGCGCCAGCCGGTGTACAACAAACCGCGCATCATCTACTGCGGCGAGGAGACGGATCGTGCGATCCTCCTGCCGCGTGGATGCCGGGAATCATTGGAGGAGCTGCTGCGAGGATGCGGCACACGAGTGGAATACCGTGACGAGCGCACCGCAGGAAAGCCAATCCAGGCAGCCTTCAACGGCATGCTGCGACCGCAGCAGCGTGAGGCGGCGGATGCACTGCTGGCCCATCACGATGGTATCCTCGTGGCGCCCACCGGATTCGGCAAAACCGTCATCGCGGCCAATCTCATCGCATCCCGCGGCGTCAACACACTCGTTGTTCTCAGATCCTCCGCGCTCATGGACCAATGGCGCGAACGACTCGGACAGTTTCTCGACATCACCGCGGATCTGCCGCCTATGCTCACCAAGACAGGCCGCGTCAGCCGCAAACGTCGCACGGCCATAGGGCGCATAGGCGGAGGGCATGACGAGCTCAGTGGCATCATCGATATCGCCTTGGCCCAGTCCCTCTTCGAAAAGGGGGATGTGCCCGGTGAAAAACGGGTCAAATCCCTGGCGACCAAGTACGGCATGGTGATCTTCGACGAATGCCATCACGTGGCCGCCGCGGACAACGAGGCCATCGCCCGTACCGTCACCGCGGAATACGTGTATGGACTCACCGGAACGCCCAAACGCGATGACGGTCTTCAGCCCATCGCCTATATGCAATGTGGCCCAATCCGCCACATCATCAAGGTCAGCGACCAGATGGCCGATCAGCATTTCGCCCGCGTGCTTGTCCCTCGATTCAGCGCGGTGGATCTCCGCCTGACGGAGCCAACTTCATATCACGATTACCTTAAAGCCGCATGCGACAACGACGAGCGGAACCGGATGATCATCGACGATGCAATGAGTGCCATCAACGGCAAGCGCACGCCGTTGGTGCTTACCAAACGCATCGAGCATGCCAAGCGACTTGCCGCAAGTCTGCGCAAGCGGGGATGCCGGCACGTCATACTCCTGCATGGCGCCGACCCCAAAGCGGTTCGCAAGCGCAATCTCGAGGCCGTTCGGAATGTTCCCGATGATGAGGACCTCGCCGTCGTTGCCACCGGCAGCTACATTGGCGAGGGGTTCGACTGCGGCAGGCTCGACACTCTGCTGCTCGCCGCCCCGGTTTCCGTGGAAGGCGCCGTCGCGCAGTACGTCGGGCGTCTTCACCGGGACAGCGAAGGCAAACATGAGGTGCGCGTCTATGACTACATCGACGTGACCGTGCCCATGTCCGCCGCCATGTACCGCAAGCGGCTCAAAGCCTACGCGCATCAGGGGTACGCTGCGAACTTGTCCCAGACCGCAGCGGATCGACGCACAGCCAAGGAACAGGCGATTCGCATCCAACGCGGGCGCGCATCCGATTCCGCGATGGGTGCGACGCAGGGCGGCATCGTCTTCGCTGCCGAATACGGGGAAGCCTTCCGCGCGGATATCAACGCTTGCGAACATGCGATTGAAATCACCGCCGAATACACAACCGCCAAGGCCGTGGAGTCACTGGGATCCGACATCATCAAGGCCATAGGCCGAGGGGTCTCTATCCACGTCACGCTTAAACTCGGCGCCAACGCCACGCCAGCTGCGCGCTCGCGGACCGAACGTTCCGTTCAGCGTCTTACGGCACTGGGATGCACCGTGCGGACAGCGGAATCATGCACCGAGCATGCGGTCTTCGACGGCGAGCTCATCTGGTTCGGCAGCCTGCCTCTGCTGGGAAATCCCAAAGATGACGACTGCTCGCTCAGATTCCGTGATCCGGAGCTCGCAGTCAAACTTGCCCGGCGTAGTCTGGAACCATGATCGACCATATGACATTGCGGGTGCGGGACGTGGCCCGGAGCATCGACTTCTATGCAAAGGCGCTGGCGCCACTGGGATATGTGGCCAAGGCCCATCACGAGCCGACCATCGGGTTCGGGGTGGATGACGGGACGGCGCACTCCGACTTCTACGTGTCGCCTGCCGCGGAAACGGGCGAGGAGCAGGCCGGTGCCGTCTGTCCGGTCACGCACATCGCATTCCTCGCGCCGAGCCGCGAGGCCGTGCATGCGTTCTACGAGGCGGCGCTCGCGGCCGGCGGGCGGGACAATGGGGCTCCCGGGCCCCGGCCGTACCATCCCGGGTATTATTCGGCCTTTGTGCTTGATCCGGATGGCAACAACGTTGAGGCCGTGGTGGACTGGGCGCATGGCGGTGCCGTGTCTGAGGGCGTGGAGACCGAATAGCTGCCGTGGGATGGCACTGCCGGAGGGTATTCGGCGAAGTGGGGGCGGATTTCGGCACTTTCACAGTGATAAACATGAAAGTGGGGGCGTCCATCGGGCCTGACCGAGTTTGAATCGATCGAATCGCCATTGGAATTCCGCCATTGTTGCTGCGGCGAGTGCGATCCAGATGCCGGATTAGCCGCTTTCGACGCCCCCACTTTCATGTTTAGCATTCTGCAAACCCTGAAATCCGCCCCCACTTTGAGGAATACCCTGTCCGTGTCCGTCCGCGTTCGTTCCGCATCCAGCGAATGCCCAGCGGATATTCGACAATTCAGCCTTGGGAATGATGTCGGCCCCCAAAATGAGGCGTTACGCTGGCCCCATGGCATTCCTTCAGCAGTTCAGCATGTCGTTCGCGTTCGCGGTGGCGATGTGGCCGTTCGTATCCTTATTGCTCACCCTGCCGGTGCTGGCCTTGTTGTACCGGCGCGACAACCGGCTGCGCTTCTCATCCGCGCTGGGCGCCTATCTGGTGGTGCTTTACCTGATCGCGCTCGCCTGCTTCACGCTGTATCCCATGCCGGACGATCCCATCGCCTACTGCGCCGCGCACAGCTTCTCCCCGCAGCTCAACCCGCTGGAATTCGTGAATGATCTGCGTTCCAGTGGTGTGACGGCCGTGCTGCAGATAGGCATGAACATCGTGTTCTTCCTGCCGTTGGGCTTCTTCATGGGGCGCACGTTCCGATGGCCGTTCCGGGCGGCGTTGCCGGTGGGGTTCCTGACCTCGCTGCTCATCGAGACCGCGCAGCTGACCGGCTTTTTCCACCTGTTCCCGTGCGCCTACCGTCTGTTCGACGTGGACGACCTGATCTGGAACACCGCGGGCGCGGTGCTGGGTTGGATGGCTGCATGGCTGCTCAACCGCCGGTTCCCCGTCGAAGTGCTGGATGAATCGGCGATCACGCGCGAGCCCGGGTTGGTCCGGCGGTCCGTCGCGCTGGTGATCGATATGGTGATGGTCACGGCGGCATCCGCACCGCTCGCGCTGCTGGTGCACCTCGTGGGCCTCTACCTGCCCGCGGCACCGGACGGGCCGGCTGGCGCGGTCGCTCCGGGTGCTCCGCGAACCAGCGTGTACTTCATCGTGCAGACGGTGATGTTCCTGCTGCTCGAAGGCGTGCTGCCCTGGCTGCGTTGCGGCCAGACGCTGGGAGGCCGGTTCGTGCGCATGACCGTCGAGACCCGGCCGCGAGAGGGCTGGCGCCGTCTGGCGTTCTATGTGGCAAGGCTCGTGGTGCTGTACGCGATCGTGTTCGGTCCGCACTGGCGATCGTCGTGGCCGGGTCTGGTGTTTCTGGCGTGCGTGGTGTTCTGGCTGGCGAAGCGTCGCATGCCGTACGACCTGATCTGATCCTGATCCGCATGCGGGGCGTCGCGTTGACGGCGAAGAGATAAGTGTATATAGTGTATATAAAGGGTATATACACTTAGGCGTTTCGGGAAAGACGTTTTCCGGGGCGCGGCACCCCGCCGTGCGAATCCGCGCATCGGAGGGGCGGTCGGCAACATAAGGAACGGCATGGATCTCATCATCTCCAACTCGGACGGCAGACCCATCTACGAGCAGATCACCTCGCAGATCAAGGCGCTGATCCTCTCCGGCGATCTCAAGCCGGGGGAGAAGCTGCCCTCGATCCGCGCGCTGGCGAACGGATTGCGCATCAGCGTGATCACCACCAAACGGGCATACACCGACCTCGAATCGCAGGGTTTCATCGAAACCGTGCAGGGCCGGGGCAGCTTCGTCGCCGGCGGGAACATGGAGATGCTCCGCGAGGAGAAGCGGCGCCAGATCGAGCGGCGGCTCGCGCAGGTTGCGGCGGACGCACGCGCGGCCGGCATCGCGGATAGCGAGCTCAGGGAGATGCTGGACCTGACACTGGAAGGCGAGAGCCAATCATGAACCCCTCTGGAACGGAACCGCTCATTCGGGTGAGCGGGCTGAACAAACAATACGGCAACTTTGCGCTCAAGGACGTGTCGATCACCGTGGAACCCGGCGAAATCGTCGGTTTCGTAGGTGCCAACGGCGCTGGCAAGACCACCACCATCAAATCGATCCTGGGACTGGTCCCGCCGGACTCGGGGGACGGTCGGATCCTCGGAGTCCCCATCCGAGACATGGGCGGTCCCGCCGGCGTCGCAGTCAAAGAGCGCGTCGGCACGGTGTTCGATGCGGTGGGGCTGCCGCCGTCCATGCACGTGCGCGATGCTGCCGCGGTGATGCCGCGTTGCTTCGCGCACTGGGACGCGTCTCTGTTCGACTGTCTGCTCGGCAAAGCCGGCATCGCGCCGGACAGGACCGTTGCGGAACTGTCCCGTGGCATGGGCATGAAATTGTCGCTGGCGATCGCGCTGAGCCACGATCCAAGGCTGCTCATCCTCGACGAGGCGACCGCCGGGCTCGATCCGATGGCCCGCGACGGCATACTCGACACGCTTCGCGGCTTCGTGTCCGCGGGGGAGGATGGCGGCGGGCCGCGCGGCATCCTCATGTCCTCGCACATCACCGGTGACCTCGAACGGATCGCCGACCGCGTGGTGTGCATCGACGCCGGGCGGATCGTGTTCGACCGGCCAAAGGACGAAATCACCGATCTCATGGGCATCGCCCGCTGCCGCGCCGCCGATGTGGCGACGATCCGCGGCTCCGGTGCGTACGATCCGGGATCGCTGCGCATGATCCGGGGGCAGTATGGCACCAACGTGGCCGTGCCCGACCGATTCGCCTTCGCCGAGGCGTTCCCGGACATTCCGTGCGACCGCATGACCCTCGACGACTGCATGCGATTCGAACTCAAGGGGGAGAAGCTATGATCCGCGCATTCCGACTCGACATGGCCACGATGCGACGCGCGCGGCTGTCCAATTTCATCGTCATGGTCGCGCTGTGCGTGGCCGTGGGATTCGCGTCCAAGATGCTGCCGCTCGTGTTCGTCGCGGCCGTGTTCATGCGTTATCCGCTGTCCGTGCTGTCGCTGGATATGGTTGACGAGACGGGGACGTGGGGCGCCTACCGGCTGTCATTGCCGGTCAGCCGGCGCGATTGCGTGTTCGGCCGCTATCTGAGCGCGCTGGCGATGATCGGCATGGGGCTGGCGTCAGGTTTCGTCGCCATGCCGATCCTGCTGGCCGCATCCTCGCTGGCGTCCGTCGTGGGCGGTTCGTCGACGTTCGACGGCTTGCCGTCCCTGCCGGACGGGTTCATCTCCCCGAGCGCGTTGCTGGCCTCGCTGCTTGCCGTCTGCGCGACGCTGTTCGCGGGCACGCTCATGTTCGGCGTGGTCACGCCGCTCTATTACCGGTACGGCATGACCAAGGTCACGCTCATGCTGCCGTCGATCACCGTGGGCGCGGTGGTGCTGGCGGTCGTGGTCGCCGGCGGGCAACCCGACTGGCTGGCATCGTGGATGCCGGGGTTGGTCATGTGGATTCAGTCGCCCGGGCATATGGCGCTGGCGTCCCTGGCGATGCTGATGGCCGCCGCCGTGGTGTTCGCGGTCAGCGCGGTGGTTTCCGCGCGGCTGTACGAGCGGCGGGAATTGTAGGGGCATGTCCTAGAACAGGGCCGGCTGCTCGGCTTCGGGCCGGCGGCCGGCCCCATTGAGGGGCGTGGTGAGGTCCGCGTCACCGACTCCGGGAACCGCCGGGGCGACCTCGTGGAACGCCAGCGAGCGGGACAGTTCCGGGCCTGCGGCCCGCAGTCTGCTCAGCAGGCTCCGGCCGTCCTGCGCATGGTCGAGCCACGCGGCGACCATGTCTGGCGGCACGAGCAGCGGCATGCGGTCGTGGACCTTGGCGAATGCGTCCAGTGCCGGGCAGGTGAGGATCGTCGCGGTGAGCCGCCACGGCGAGGATGGGGCTGTGGATGGGGTGGCGGACGGGTCACGCCACCACGAGTAGAGCCCCGCCATCGCCAGCGGCGAGCCGTCCGGCGCGTGGAAGTAGAACGGGCGGTCGCCCTTGAACTCGAAGTAGCCGGTGGCGGGCACGACGGCACGCATGGACCGCACCGAGTCCGCGAACGTGGGCTTGCTGGCGGCCGATTCCGACCGGGCGTTGTATGTGGGGTACGGCAGATCGAAATCCCGGCTCCATCGCGGCACCAGCGACCAGTGGGCGGCGGCGAGCCGGTTGCGTCCGTCGCGGCTGCGGGCGACTATGCCGATCGGATGCCTTGGCTCGAAGCGGCGGCAAGGCACCGGCGGAAGATCGTTGTCCTTCATGCCGTCGCCGGCCACGCCGTAGCGCGCGGCCACGTCATCCCAGCCCAGATCGAGCGCGTATTGTCTGCACATGGTCACCACAGTGACATCGCCGCAGGACCGCGGCTGGACCGGATCGGCCCGTATGAGGAGCCCATATGCTAGCGTGCTGTAGGTAAAAACGGCAGTGGAAAGAGGATGCGTTGGCCGATGTGAGACGGGAGATGGAGCGGCTTCGGCCGGTCTACGAGACGGGCGTGCTCCGTCTGCTGCTGCGGCAGAACTCCATGATGTATGTGGCCCTGCTGCGCTCCTCGTTCGATCCGCTGACCGGCGAGCTCACGCGTGAGGTGCTGGAGGAGCGGCTCGCGCAGGGTCTGCGCAACCTCATCGACGCCGGCGAGTACACGCTGCGCGACGACCAGACCCTTGCCGACGCCGCACGCGGGGTGCTCGCCGAGCTCACCCGTGAGGGCGACGGCGACTACGCCTGGCTCGCCAACTCCCTCGACGTGGCCTCGCACCGGTTCCTCTACCGCCTCACCGCCCGCGCGCACCGCGCGATCGAAGCGCTGTCCCGGCTCGAGGACACCACGCGCACGCTGTCCGGCGCCCAGGCCAACTCCATCATCATGGAGATCGAGCACGCGCGCATACGGCTCACCCAGGACCCGCTGGAGCGCATCGCGCTGCTCAACCGGGAGATCAAGGCCAACAAGCGCGAGATCAAGCGGATCCTCAACGGCGAGGACGATCGCAGCCTGAACGAAAACCAGGTGGAGGACATCATCGCCGTGGTGCACAACACGTTGCGCGGCGTGCCGATCGACCTGCGCGAGCTGGCCCTGACCGAGCGTGACAACGGCGATGCGCTGCGCCGGCGCATGCAGGCGGGGAACATGAGCGTGGACGACATCCTGACCGCCTATCACGAGGACTACCGTCGCTCGTTCCGCGAATCGGACGCCGGACGCCGGTTCGAGGACGCCTTCCAGGTGATCGTCACCGACGAGGGCCGCAAGCAGATCGACGAGGCGATCCGCGACATCGCGCGCACCCCGTATCTGACGGGTGAGCCGGGCGCGCTGCTGGGGCAGGTGAAGTCCGAACTCGCGCGCATCTACGACGGCATCGAGGACGTGCGCCGCCAGATGCGCGCGTCCGACGAGGCGGTCAGCCGGCTCGTGCGGCAGCAGACCGACACCCGCTACAGAACCATGCTCTCCACGCTTAACAGGCTGTTCGTCAAGCTCAACGCCGAGGCCCGCGCCCATCCGGACGCCCCCGACGAGCCGTACGGCACCGATGTGTCCTTCGCGCGCCTGGGCGTTCTGCCCACCCGCCCCGCCAAATCTCTGACCCGGGACATCCCGCCCGAGCTGCACGACCGCAGCGGCGGGCCGGCCGAGGGCCTCAGGGACATCCGGTCCATGCTGGAGACGGGCGGCCCGCGTCTGGCGCGCATGGCGGGGCTGATTCGCCGCAATCCCGTGATGCGCGGCGGGCTTGTGGACATGGCCGCGAGCTTCAACCGGTTGCCGGCGAAGGAACGGCGCGAAAGCGAGATCGTGGGCTTCCTGGAGGGACTGGCGGTGGATGCGGGCGGCGACTACGTGGCATGGCGCTGCGTGTCGCTGGACGGCAGCCCGCGCGTGTGGCTGACGCGGCCGGTGATGGCCACGACGGAGGAACTGGAGGACATCGTGCGCAACGGCACGACCGAGGATACGGAGGAACGGGCATGAGCGACATCGCCAATCCCAACGCCCTGTTCGAGGGCGATACCAGCGACATGCCGGCCGCCGCGCGCATGGCCGCCATCGCGCTCAAACGCGACCGCTACATCACCGGCGACCTGTTCGAGGTGGTGGAGGACAACCGCGACGACGTGATCCGGTCGCTCAACAACGACATGCTCGAACTGGTGGTGAACACGCGCTACCACGTGATGTACGCCACCCCGGCGGGCGGCGCGGACGCGCCGATCCGCTCGCTCAAGACGCGCGCGAGCCTGACCCGCGAGGAGGCCGCGCTGCTCGCCTTCCTGCGCATCCGCGTGCTGGACTACGAGAACGTGCACGCGCAGCCGGCCGAATGGGTGGTCAGCTTCGAGGAGATTCGGGCCGCCCTGACCACAGGCGCGGGGTATCTGGCCGCGCGCAACGACGAGGAGGGCGTGGCACGGAAGGTGGTCGCGGTCGTCTCCGTGGCCACGACGCACGGGTATCTGGACCCTTCCGGCGACGAGGAGGGCATGTTCCGCATCACGCCGCTCGTGCCGGTGGTGCTGGACCGCGCGCTGGCCGAAACATGGCTCGCCGCGAATGCGGACGATGCCGACGCAGTTGACACAGACGGTGCCGACGCGGCTGACGTGGACGGTGCCGACGCAGTTGACACGGACAGTGCCGACGCGGTTGATGCGGCCGGATACGCCGGGGAGCCGGACGTATCCGATGATGCGGAACATGACGCGAAGAACGACGAGGAAACGGGGAGTGACGCCGATGGCACAACGCGATGAAATGGCGATGATCGCCGACCGGTGGATGCTTTCAAGTCGCCGGATCGTCAACTGGGGCTCCTACGAGGGCTACCACGAATTCAAACCGTCCATGGACCGAACCATGCCGGTCACGCTGCTCGCCGGAGCCAGCGAATCGGGCAAGTCCACGCTCGTGGACGCGCAGATCTCCCTGCTGTATCCCACCGGTACCCCGTTCAACAAGGCCTCCAACTCCGGACGCTCCGAGCGCAGCGACTACACATACCTGCGCGGTATGCTCGGCTACGGCGACGGGGATGAGCCGATCTTCCTCAGGGGGCGCGACGGGAACGGGGCCCCGCAATCCGTGTGGGGCGCGATCGTGGACGTCTACTCGAACCGCACCACCGGACAGACGCTCTCCTGCGGCAAATTTCTGTACCTCACGGCCGGCGACGGCTCCGGGGACGTGCGACGCCAGTACGCGGTGTGGGACAGGCCGCTCGATCCAAGGACCATGGACCGGTTCCGCGAAGCGCCCTTCACGCCCGCGCAGCTGAAGGCCGCATACCCCGGCTGCGCCACCTTCCCCAACGCCGCCGCCTTCCACGCGCACATCTGGGGCGTGATGGGACTGAGCGAGGGCGCATGCCGGCTCCTGCACAAAATCCAGTCGGCCGACGCGCCATCCCGTCTCGACGACATCTTCAAGCAGGGCGTGCTCGGCGTGCCCGACGCGCTGGAGCTCGCCCGTGCCGCGGTGGACGACTGGGACCGCTACGACGAGAACTTCCGGGCCATGGAGGAGAAGGCCAAGCGGATCGCGCGCCTCACGGACATCCAGACCCGTTACGGCGACTACGCGGACGCCGTGGCGCATCTGCGCGCATACGATCCCGTCGACCCGAGCGGCGAAACAGGCAAGTCGGCGATCCGCGCATGGGCGTTCGAACGCATGGCCGGCGAGGTGCGCGACCGTTTGCCCCTGGACGAGGCCGAGGCAAGCCGATTGGCGGACGCGGAACGCATCGCCGCCCGCAAGGCAGACGATCTGCGCGACCGCCTGGTCCAGATCGAGGCGCAGCTGCAGGGCCACGACGGAGGCAATCTGGCACGGCTCGAAACCCAACTGGCACAGGAGAACCGCCTGTTGGAGGAAACCCGCGCGCAACGCGACCGCATGGCCGCGCGATTCCGGGACGCCGGCGAACCCATGCCCGCGGACGGGACGGCATGGCAGGAGGCACGCAGCCGCATGACCACGGACACGGCCGACGCCGACCGCCGCATGGACGAACTCGAAGCCGAACGGGACGCGGCCGTGGGGCAGCGCTCGCAGGCCGACCGCGACCTCAAGACGCTCAAGCGGGACTACGAACGCCAGAGCCGCCAGCGCACGCGCATCTCCCAGTCCATGGACGAAGCCCGCGCGCTGCTCGCCAAGGCCACCGGACTGACAACCGACGAGCTGCCGTACGCGGCCGAGCTCATGGATGTGCGCGAGGACGCCGAGGAATGGCGCGCCGCCATGAACGTGGTCTACGGACAGCTGGCCCAGACCATCCTCGTGGACAAGCGGCACGAGCGGGGCTTCGCACGCAAGGTCAGCGCCATCGACCCGAAGCTCATGACCCGCCGCACCTGGACGTTCGTGGACACCGATGCCCGGTACGAGGACGAACCGTACGACGGCTGGATGTCCGGCAAGCTGCGCTACCGCGAGGACTCCCCGTTCGTCGGGTGGCTCAGATCGCAGACCTGCTCCGAGCGTCTGGACGCCGAATGCGTGGACGCGATCGACGACGCCGACCGCCAGACCCGGCAGGTCCAGCGCGACGGCCAGCTCAAATCCGGCACACGTGGCTGGCACGGCACCAAGGGCATCGCCGCGGTGATCGGCTTCGCCAACGAGACGTATCTGGCCGATCTGCGCGCGCAGGCCGACGATGCGCAGCGGCGGCTGCAGGATGCGGACGGGCGCTACCGGGATGCCAAGGCGGCGATCGAAACGCTGCACGCCGTCCGCGAACTGGCCGGCGCCCTTGCATACACGCCCTGGGACAAGGTGGATGTGGAGGCTGCTCAGACTCGCGTCGCCGACGTGGAGGAGCGGATTGACGCCGTGCGCAACGATCCCGAACTCGCGGACCTGCTGGACATGAAGCGCGAATCGGCGGAGAGGATGACCGCTGCGCAGACCGAGGCATCCAGGCTCGCGCTGTCCCGCACGGCCGCAGAGCGCACGATCGACGCCGAACGGGAGTGGCTCGAAGCGCACGGTACGGGGGCGGCCGACGGCACGGCCGCGGCGGACGAATCGGCGGGGCGGGATCCGCTTCGGGACGTGGCCGATGATCTGGCCCAGGCCTACGAGCGCAACTTCGCCGGCGTGCTGCGTCCGGAGGACCGCGCGCATGTGATCGTCTCCGCGGCGAACGCCGGCGACGGGACCACCGAACGGTTCGCCGATCGGGCCGTGGCTGCCATCGGGACCGCGATCGGGCAGCGGATCGCCGCGCTGCGCTCGCAGGCGGACGCGGTCCGTGCGGCCGTGGAATCCAAGATGGCCGACTACATCGAGTGGTATGCGCCGGACGACGACGCCCTCACCGCCAGCGTGAAGGACTACAAGTACTACCTCGACGAGCTGAAAAGCCTCGCGCGCCTGACCGCGGTGAACGCCACCGACGACGAGTACGCCAACTGCCTGGACAAGATGCTCATGGACTTCACGCAGCTGGGCCGCGCGATCGACACCGACGCGCGGGGCATCGGCGAGCAGCTGGAGCGCATCAACGCCATGCTCGACGGGCAGTCGTTCGGCCCGCGGCACGGCAGGCTGTCCATCGGCGCCGACGTGCGCGCGCCCGAAACCGCCTTCTCCGGCCTGCTCAGGCGCACGATGCGCATGCTGGCCGATTGGAAGGCCGGGCGGGGTGGCGCGGGCACCGGGGCGGTCGCAGGGGCCGCTGCGGATCATACCGATGCGCGCGACGCGCGACAGGCCTTCGCCAAATGCAAGGGACTGGTGGACCGTCTGCGCGAGGAGCTCGACCAGGTGCGCGACGCCAACGGCATCAAGAGCTATGGCGCGCGCAACCTCGACCCGCGCTGCCGTTCCCGGTTCTACGCCACAGTCCACCACGCCAGCGGACCGGACGAGCGCATCACCTCCACCGGCGGCAAGTCCGGCGGCGCCTTGCAGGAGCTCACGTCGTTCGTGTACGGCGCGGCGCTCATCTACCTGCTCGGCGGCGACGTGATCGGCCGGCCCACCTACACCACGCTGTTCCTGGATGAGGCGCTCATCAAGGCCGACGGCCGGTACACGCAGCGCGCGCTGTCCGTGCTGCCGCGCCTGGGCTTCCAGGTGATCGTCTCCGCGCCGGAAAGCAAGACCGCGGAGATCCTCGAGGTGGCAACCAAGGCGTACGTCGCCCGGCGCGATCCGGATACCAACCTGTCCGATCTGCGCGAGGTGGTGCTCGACGGGCTTGACGAGGATTACCCCGAGGAGGACGGACCCGACAGCCCCAAGGAGGACGGTCCCGACGGTACAATGCAGGGGACGGATCATTCCGATCATCCCGGGGCGGAACAGTCCGCGCCCGTGCGTTCCAAGGAGGTTTGACATGGCCAACGAACACGATCACCGCTGCGACGGCGCATGCGGATGCGGCCACGGGGAGCATGGCGGTCACGGGCCGGGCTCGGGTTCGGGTGCGCCGGTTGCGGCTCCCGCGCCGGAGGCCGACGCGCCCCACATGGTCGACATCGCCGATCTGGCCTCGATGATCGAAATCCAGACCGAAGCGACGGTCTCGCGCACCGTCCTTAAGGAGGACGGGCTGCGCACGGTCCTGTTCGCCTTCGATAGGGATCAGGTGCTCACCGAGCACACGGCCGCGATGCCGGTCATGATCCAGGTGCTTTCCGGCCTCCTGCGCATCGGCGCCGAGGGCCGCGAGGTGGAGCTTGCGCCCGGCGGCGTGGTCTATCTTGGCACGCGCCTGCCGCACACGGTCTACGCGGTCGAGCCGAGCAAGATGGTCCTGTCCATGTTCGACAACCGGGGTTGATTGGAGCTGACGATGCCGGTTATCAGCATGTTCTTTGGAATCATCATCACGATGAACTACAACGATCATCCCAAGCCTCATATCCATGCAAAGTATGGCGAGTTCGAGGCCGCTTATCTGTTCGACGGTACCTTGGATGAAGGGGAGCTGCCGCGGAACAGGAGAGGCTAGTTGTGGCGTGGATAAAATTGCATCAGGATGAGTTGAAAGCCAACTGGGAGATCGCGCAGGCCGGTGAGCCGGTCTTCCGCATCGAGCCCTTGAGGTAGGGAGAAATCCTATGGTTTCCAAATTGGTTACGGTGACAAGCGTGGAGCCGATGCCGCAGCATCGGCTGAAGGTTGCATGTTCGGATGGGGCAAGGGGAGTGTTCGACATGTCTCCTTTCATGAAGCAGCCGGTTTACCGGGCTTTGTCCGATCCTGACGAGTTCAACAGGGTGTTCATCGCCTTTGGCGTGCCCACATGGCCGAATGGCGCTGACATCGCCGCGGAGCGAGTGCGTTCCGATATGGTTGAAAGCTGAATGGAGGTTTGCGATGGGTGATGTGATTGAAGCGGGTGCCGCGTCCGCCAAGCGCGCGGTGGTGACCGGGGCGTCGAGCGGCATCGGCGCGGCCAGCGTGCGCGCACTGGTGAAGGCCGGATGGACCGTGGTGGCTCTGGCCCGCCGCGAGGCCAAGCTCAAGGCGCTGGTGGAGGAGGTCGGCCCGGCCGCGAGCTACGTGGTGTGCGATCTGACCGACGAGGCCTCCACGCAGGCCGCCGTGGAGCGGGTGCTGGCCGGTGGGCCGGTCAAGGCGCTGGTCAACTGCGCCGGTGCCGCGTTCGGCAAGGATCCGGTCGCCACGGCCAGTCTGGACGATTGGCGGGGCATGTACGAGCTCAACGTGATCGGCACGCTGCGCATCACGCAGAAGCTGCTGCCGGGGTTGAAGCGTGCTCCGGGCGGCGGCACGGTGCTGGTGATCTCTTCGACGGCCGGCATCGAGCCGTATGAGGGCGGCGCCGGCTACTGCGCCTCCAAGTTCGCCGAGCGTGTGATGGCCCGTGTGCTGCGCCTCGAGCAGATCGGCGAGCCGTTGCGCGTGATCGACATCGCGCCCGGCATGGTGGAGACCGACGAGTTCTCGCTCAAGCGCTTTGGCGGAGATGCGCAGCGCGCGGCCGCCGTGTATGCCGGCGTGCCCAGCCCGCTGAAGGCCGAGGACATCGCCGAATGCGTGACGTGGGCGCTGGGCCAACCGGACACTGTGGACATCGACCAGATCGTGGTCCGCCCGCGCGCGGAGGGCTCCTACACCAAGGTGTACCGCGAGCGCTGACGCGTTGGAATTCATGGGTTTTTGCCCCACTGCTATGATCATATGCATAACAGCGGGGCAAACTGTTTTATGGATCGATTGAACAGCTGTGGCGGGCAGTCCGCCCCGCGTGTCGCCGATTTACTTCAAGCACTTGAAGTTCCTACAGTACGAACCATGAGCACCACCACCTGGCATACCATCCGCGAGGCGTCGATGATCTCGGGCCTGCCCGAATCGACCCTGCGCTACTACGAGCAGATCGGCATCATCGATCCCATCGCGCGCGACCCCAGCTCCGGACACCGCGCCTACTCCGACGCCGATCTGGAGGCCCTGACCATCGTGTCGTGCCTGGCCGCCACGGGCATGCCGCTCGAATCGATGCGCGCGTATCTGCGCAACCGATTCGACGGTCCCGAAGGCGCCCGGCGGCAGATGGAGCTGCTTGACGCCCAATCCCTCAGGCTTGCGGCCAAGGCCGAGGCCATCCGCATGCAGCAGGCGTACGTATCGTTCAAAACCCTGTACTGGCGGGCCATCGCCGAGGGGCGCGAGGACGATGCCGAGCGGCTGCTGGAGGAGAACCGCGACATCGTGGAGCGGGTCAAGCGCATGCAGGTGGGAGGCAAGGCTCCCAAGACCGGTTCGCCGGTCGCGCAGGCGGAATGATCGAGAATCGCAGATCGTGAATCGCACGAAAGGAACGCAACCATGTTCGATGAACTGAAAACCCGCATGAACAGGTTCTGGAACAGCGACAAAACGCTGCAGGAGACCGACCCCGAATTCGTGGAGCTGTTCTCCCGCTTCGCCTACGACGAGGTGCTCAACGAGCCGGGCGCCAACCATCCGGATCTGGACGACGCGACCCGTGCAATGGCCATCCTGGCCACGCTGATCGGATGCCAGGGCATCGACGACTACGAGCTCATGCTGCCGGTGGCGTTCGAATCCGGCGTCAGCGGCGTTCAGACCAAGGAGATCGTCTACCAGGCGGTGGCGTATCTGGGCTTCGGCCGCGTGCTGCCGTTCCTCAAGAAAACCAACGAGGTGCTCGGCGCCATGAACGTGGCGTTGCCGCTGCCGGCCCAGGGCACGGTCACGCCGGAAACGCGCGCCGAGGCGGGGGAGAAGGCGCAGATCAGCATCTTCGGCGAGCATATGCGCGGCTTCGCCCAGTCAGGTCCGGAGGAGACGCGGCACATCAACAAGTGGCTGGCGGACAACTGCTTCGGCGACTACTACACGCGCGGCGGTCTGACCGTCCGGCAGCGCGAGATGATCACGCTGTGCTTCCTTGCGGCGCAGGGCGGCTGCGAGCCGCAGCTCACGGCCCACGCCGGCGCGAACCTGAAGGTGGGCAACGAAAAGCGGTTCCTGATCGCCGTGGTCTCCCAGTGCATGCCGTACATCGGCTATCCGCGCACGCTCAACGCGATCCGCTGCATCAACGAGGCTGCGAAGAGCGCCGAGGAATAACGCGGACGCATCCGGATTTGCTCATTCTGATACGGGCATACCGCAGGATGAGCAAATCCAGTGTGGCGGCGCGCTTTGGGGACCTGCTAGCCATCGGATTTGCTCATTCTGTGACGTGTTTACTTCAAAATGAGCGGATCCAATGTGTGGTGGCCTGATTTGGAGTTCTACCGCATCGGATTCGCTCATTCTGTGCTGTCCTAGTTGCAAAGTGAGCGGATCCGTTGTTCTACGGGCTGATTCAGGGCTGATTTGAAGTGTAGGCCGGTGGATTTGCTCATTTTGGCATACCCGGGCTTCGGCCGTGGATGAGGAGCAGCACGGACGATTCTTCCGAATCCCGCCCGTGGCTGAGGAATAACGTGTGCGGCGTCAAGGCGCACCGAGGGAAGGCGTACGAGGGTACGTCGACCGAGGGGCAACGCGGACGACGCTCCGTTATTCCTCAGCCACCAGTTCGAGGTAGGAGTCGTTCCACAAATCCTCATCCCCGTCCGGCATGAGCAGCACGCGCTCGGGGTTGAGGGCCTCCACAGCGCCCTCGTCGTGGGTGACGAGGACGATTGCGCCCTCGTACTTGGCGATGGCCTTCAAAATCTCATCGCGGGAGGCGGGGTCGAGGTTGTTGGTGGGCTCATCGAGCAGGAGCACGTTGGCGCGGGAGGTGACCAGCGTGGCGAGGGCCAGACGGGTCTTCTCGCCGCCGGAGAGCACGCGCGCCGGCTTCATCGCGTCATCGCCGGAGAACAGGAAGCTGCCCAGGATGGAGCGGGCCTGCGTGTCGTTGAGTTCCGGGGCCACGTGCTGCAGGTTCTCCAGCACGGTGGAATCAAGATCAAGGGTGTCGTGCTCCTGAGCGAAGTAGCCGATCTTCGCGCCGTGGCCGTAGACCACTTCGCCGGTGTCCGGCTCCTCCACGCCGGCGAGGATGCGCAGCGTGGTGGTCTTGCCGGCGCCGTTGTAGCCCAGAATGACCACGCGGGAGCCCTTGTCGATGGCGAGGTTGATGCCGGCGAACACGATGTTGGAGCCGAACGCCTTGGAGATGTCCTTGGCCATGATGGGCGTGCGGCCGCAGGGCGCGGGTTCGGGGAAGCGGATGTCCGCCACCTTCTCCTTCCTCTGCGCCTCGGACGTGTTTTCGAGCAGCTTTTCGGCGCGGCGCATCATGTTCTGCGCGGCCACGGCCTTGGTGGCCTTCGCGTGCAGTCGGATGCCCTGCTTCATGAGGCGATCGGCCTTCTTCTCCGCCACTTCGCGTTCGCGGCGGCGGCGCTCCTCGTCCACCACGCGCTGGTGCAGGTAGGCCTTCCAGCCTAGGGAGTACATGTCGATCTGGCCGAGCTGCGCATCCAGATGCCACACCTTGTTCACCACCTCGTCCAGCAGTTCGGTGGAGTGGGAGATGACCAGGAAGCCGCCCTCGAAGCGCTTGAGGTAGCCGCGCAGCCACTCGATCGAATCGGCGTCCAAGTGGTTCGTGGGCTCGTCGAGGATCAGCGTGTCCGCGTCGGAGAACAGGATGCGGGCCAGCTCGATGCGTCGGCGCTGGCCACCGGAGAGGGTGCCGAGCTCCTGCTGCATGACCTCCTGCGGCAGACCCAGCGAGTTCGCCATGGCGATCGCCTCGGATTGCGCCGCGTAGCCGCCGGCCTTGTCGAAGTCCTGCATGGCCTTGTCGTAGCGGTTCATGGCCTTGCTCATCACGTCGGGATCCGGGTCGGTCATCTCCTTTTCGGCCTTGCGGATGCGGCTGATGATCGTGGAGATGTCGCGCGCGCTCATCATGCGGTCGAGCGCCGACTGCGTGGGGTCCGCGGCATGCGTGTCCTGCGGCAGGTAGCCGAGCTTGCCGGAGACGCGCACCTTGCCGGAGGTGGGGAGCAGATCCCCGGTGATCACGCGCGTGAGGGTGGTCTTGCCGGCGCCGTTGCGGCCCACCAGACCGATCTTGTCGCCCTTGGCCACATGGAAGTCGCAGGGATGCAGCAACGTGCGCGCGCCGATCTGAATCTCCAGACCCTGTGCATCAATCGCCATAATCCAACCCTTCGCTTCCTGTGTTTCCGCGGCCGCCCACTGATTCCTGCGGCCGTGCGCCGACAATATGCCAACGGTCCATCATACCGAACCGTTCGACCGATTCGGTGCGTCGGCTACCATGGTCGGCATGCATATGACCGACGCCGAATTCGAATCAGCCGTTGAGGATGCCCTCGCCGGGGTGCCGGAGCGGTTCCGCGCCGCGCTGGACAATGTGGGCATCGCGGTGGCCGACGAGCCGGACGAACGGGAGATGGATTCCATGTGCGATCCGGACGGCGAGCTGCTGGGCCTGTACGAGGGCGTGCCGATCACGCAGCGTACCAGCGCGTACGGCGGCGTGATGCCGGACGTCATCACTGTATTCAAGGGCCCGCACGAGCGCCTGTGCGCCACGCGCGACGAGATGGTCCGCGAGATCCGCACCACGGTGCTGCACGAGCTTGGCCACTACTTCGGCTTCGATGACGAGTACCTGCACGCGCACGGGTATTGAGCCGACCACGGAAGGCCGGCATTGTCGGACCGACTCCCGGAATTGCAACGGTCCGCCCGGAAATACCGGCCTTCCGTGGTCGGACGGACGGTCCGCTCAATCCTCCTGCAGCAGCCGCCTGGCATACCAAGCGAACAGCGCCCCGGCCGTGAGCGCGGACGTGATGTCGGAGATCGGCTCTGCCACGAACACGCCGGTCGTGCCGAAGCCCAGCTCCGGCAGCGCCAGCGCCAAGGGCACGAGCAGGATCAGCTTGCGGAAGATCGCCAGGAACAGCGACGGCTTGGCCTGACCCATGCCCACGAACGCGCACTGCACCACGTTCTGGATGCCGAACACGCCCATGCCGCACACGAAGTAGGGCAGCGTGCGCGTCACCACGTCGGCGATCGCCGGATCGGAGGTGAACAGCGAGGCGAAGAACGCGGGGAAAAGGGCGAACATGGTGGTCATCGAGCAGTTGATGGCCACCTGCACCGCCATGGTCCCGCGGTAGGCGCGGCGCACGCGATCGTACAGCCCGGCCCCGTAGTTGTAGCCGATGATCGGCTGCACGCCTTGGGAAATGCCCTGCGAGAATACGAAGATCAGCTGCATCAGGCTCGTCATGATCGTCATCGCGCCCACGTAGGCGTCGCCGCCGTAGCGCTGCAGGGACGAGTTGAACACCACCTGGATCACGGATTCGGTGATCTGCATGATGAACGGGGAGACGCCCAGGAACAGCATGGGCCCAAGCATGCGGGTGAACCGGATGTTGCGGATGCGCAGCCGGATCGCGCTGCGCTGGGAGGCGAGGAACCGCAGCACCCAGAGGGCGGACAGGCCCTGCGCGATCACGTTGGCCAAAGCCGCGCCGCGCACGCCCATGTCCAGGGCGAAGATGAACAGCGGATCCAGCGCCAGCGAGCTCAGCGCGCCGATCAGCACCGACACCATGGCCACGCGCGCACGGCCCTGCGCGGTGATGAACGTGTTGAGCCCCAGGGACAGCTGCACGAAGATCGTGCCGGACAGGTAGACGGTGAGGAAGTCGACCGCGTAGGGGAGCGTGGCCGGACTCGCGCCGAACAGGGTGAGGATCGGCGCCTTGAGGATCTGCAGGACGGTGGGCAGCGCGAGGGCGATCGCGACGATCGCCGCCACGGACGTGCCGAGGTATCGTTCCGCCAAGTCCCGGTCGCCGCGGCCCAGAGCGATGGAGGACAGCGGCCCGCCGCCCATGCCCACCAGCATGGCGAACGCGGAGACGGCCAGCGTGATGGGGAAGCACACGCCCACGCCGGTCATGGCGAGGTCGCCCACGTCGGGGATGTGCGCAAGGAACAGCCGGTCGACGATCGTGTACAGCGCGTTGCAGGCCTGCGCCACCACCGCCGGGATCGCCAGCGAGACGGCAAGCCGGCCGATGGGTTTGGTGCCGAGGTCCGTGTTGGCGGTGGTCCCTCGGGTGGATTGCGTCGGCTGCGTCGCCGGTTGCCCTGATTGCGTCGATTGCGTCTTCGTCACGAAGGGCATTGTACGCGAGGTGGGCTTCGGCCGGCGTGTTCCGCCGCATGGGGATCATCCCCGAGGATGAGGGTAGACGCGGCGGGGCATGCCGGATCATTCCTTCGGTTGATTGAGGCCACTGCCTGCGGCCGATAGCGTGGAGGCACCACGATGGAATCCGATGGAGGGAAGGAGCCGAAATGCGATCGCAGGATGCGAATGGGATGACGGGGTCCTGTGGCGGGCACGCGGCGCAGTCATTCGCCGTCTTTCGCATGCGCCGCGCATGGACCGCGATGATCAGGCGCGCGGCCGTGCTCATCGTGTGCGTGGCCGCGGTGGCCCTGGCGGCGTCATGTGCGGGGCGTTTCATGCATTGGACGCCATTCGCGCGGGAGCGGACCGCCGCCGCATACGATCCCGCGCGGTGGAACCTGATCGTTGTCAACCGATGGCATGCGATTCCGTCCGAATACCCGCAGACGGAACTGACCACGCTGCGCAACGGTCAGCAGGTCGATGCGCGCATCTATCCGGACCTGCAACGCATGTTCGACGCCATGCGCGCGGACGGGCTCGACCCGGAAGTGACGGCCGGCTTCCGCACACGCGATGTGCAGCAGCGCCTGATGGACGAGAAAGTCGCGGAATACCGCGGCAAAGGCCTGCCCGACGCCGCGGCGAGGGTGCAGGCGGAGCAGTGGGTGGCGATTCCCGGAACGAGCGAGCATGAGATCGGCCTGGCCGTGGACGTCAACGCGCGTGGCAGGGCGACTGACGCCAACTGGGCCGTATACCGCTGGCTGGCGGCGAACGCATACCGCTACGGGCTCATCCTGCGCTGCCCGGACGGTGGCTCCGCCATGACCGGCAATGGGTACGAACCGTGGCACTACCGGTATGTCGGCGCCGACGCGGCGAAGGCCATGTTCGCCAGTGGATAGACGCTTGAGGAGTATGCGGGCGTCGACCATTAGGTCTGACCCACGTAGGCCTAACCCAGGTGGCGCGCGAAGAAGTCGCACATGGCCGCGTTGGTGCGCCGGCTTTCCTCCCAATCCACTTCGGTGATGTTGAACACGTGTTCGAGCCGGCGGTCGTTGGGCCAGACCAGCTCCTCGAACTCGATGCCGCGGCCGCGCAGATAGCACAGCAGACGGGCGCTCTGGTCGTAGAACGGATCGGCCAGCCCGGTCATGACGAACATGGGTGGCAGGTCGACGCCGGCCGCGAACCGCACGTACGACCGGTACGGGCGCCATGGGGCGTTCGGGTCTCCGCCGCACATGACCTTGAGCAGCGCCCGGTCGGCCACGGCGAGCAGCGGGCTGGGGGGATCCGCCCGGTATGTGCCCTCCACGACGCCGTTGGCCAGTCCGATCGCGCGGATGGCGAGACGGGGCTCCGGTTCAACGCCGAAGATGGTCCGAAGGCGGGCCGACGCGTTGACGCAGTACACGAGCAGCGCCAGATGCGCGCCTGCGGAATCGCCGGTGAGGAAGACGTTGGATTTGTCCAGACGCTCGTCGCCTGCATGATCGGCCAGCCAGTGCAGCGCGGCGAACAGATCCCGAACCTGACCGCGCAGATCGGTGTCGGGCTGGTTGCGATAGTCCACGTTCGCCACGGCGAATCCCCGTTCAGCCAATCGCGAACAATAGGCGCGGTTGACGTCCAGATGGCCATGGATCCAACCGCCGCCGTGGATGTCGACGATCAGGGGCATCGGGGCGTGGCGGGGCGCATTCGCGGGGCGCATGATCTCGAGGCGGTGCGAGGGGTCGCGATCGCCGGCGTAGAAAACAGGGGCCTCCATTACGACGTCGTCGGGCGCGCGCAGACGGCCGGCACGGTCGGCCACGCCCTTGTCCACCACCAGCGCGAACGCGCGGATCGCCGCGTTCCTGACCCAATCCGGTGCATCAATCGCCATCTCGAACCTCCTGCGCACCCACTGTAGTCGGCGTGCGCGTGAAGGGGAGCGGATGACCCGCTTCGCGACACGCCATCGAACATTCGTTCGAAATTTGTCCGGTTTCCGGGTATGCTGTTCGAAGACTTGCAGCAGATGGGAGGATGCATGGCGACGGGACGGACGGGCAAAAGCGGCGACGTGGTGGTGGAGCGCGTCATGACCAGCGATTCGTTCCTCACGCGTGAGATCAGGCGCGCGCCCATGAAGCGCACCGAGACCTCGCTTGTGGCGGACATCTCGCACATCCCCAACGATCTCAAGATCACCATCCAGGGGGCCCGCGAGCATAACCTCAAGAACGTGAACCTCGCCGTGCCGCGCAACCGCATGGTGGTGTTCACCGGCCTGTCCGGCTCGGGCAAGTCGTCCCTTGCCTTCGACACGCTGTTCGCCGAGGGCCAGCGGCGGTACGTGGAGTCGCTGTCCGCATACGCCCGCCAGTTCCTGGGCCAGATGGACAAGCCGGATGTGGATTTCATCGAGGGCCTGAGCCCGGCCGTGTCCATCGACCAGAAAACCACGAACCGCAACCCGCGTTCCACCGTGGGCACCATCACGGAGATCTACGACTACCTGCGACTCCTGTTCGCGCGCACCGGCGTGCCGCACTGCCCCGAATGCGGGGAGCCGGTGGCCTCGCAGACGCCGCAGCAGATCGTGGACGCCCTGCTCGCCATGCCCGAGCGCACGCGATTCCAGATCCTCGCGCCCGTGGCCAAGGGACGCAAGGGGGAGTTCGTGGAGCTGCTGGAGCTGCTGCGGTCGGACGGCTATTCTCGCGCGCTCATCGACGGCGAGATGCACCAGCTGAGCGACGACATCAAGCTCACCAAGCAGAAGAAGCACACCATCGAGGTGGTGGTGGACCGCCTCGTGGTCAAGGACGGCATTCGCCAGCGCCTCACCGATTCGGTCGAGACGGCCCTGAAGCTCGCCAACGGCACCGTCGTCGCGGACTTCGTGGATGAGCCGGAGGATTCTCCCGCGCGCCGCCGGCCGTTCTCCGAGCACCGCAGCTGCCCGAACGGGCACACGCTCGAACTGGACGAGATCGAACCGCGCACCTTCTCCTTCAACGCCCCATACGGCGCCTGCCCGGTGTGCACGGGCCTGGGTTTCAAGCTGGAGATCGACCCGGAACTCATCATCTCCGATCCGGACAAGTCCTTGGCACAGGGCGTGATCGAGCCGTGGTCGAACACCAAGATGACCTCGCAGTATTACGGCCATGTGCTGGAGGGTTTGGCGAGGGACATGGGCTTCTCCATGGACACCCCGTGGAAGGATCTGCCGGAGGATGTGCGCAAGGCCATCATGTACGGCCGCGACTTCGAGGTGCAGGTCTCGTACCGCAACCGCTGGGGGCGTCTGCGCGAGTACTCCACCGGCTTCGAGGGCGTGATCCGCACGCTCATGCGCCGGCACGACGAGACCGACTCCGAATCCATGAAGGAGTACTACGAGTCCTACATGCGCGAGGTGCCCTGCCAGGCGTGCCACGGCCGGCGACTCAAGCCGGAGGTGCTTGCCGTCACCGTGGAGGGCAGGTCCATCGCGGACGTGTGCGACATGTCCGTCTCGCATGCGCTCGAATGGATCAACGGGCTCAAGCTGGAGGGCGCCGCCGCCAAGATCGCCGGTGAGGTGCTCAAGGAGATCCGCGCGCGTCTGGGCTTCCTCAATGACGTCGGCCTCGACTACCTCACCCTGTCTCGCGCCGCGGCCACGCTGTCCGGCGGCGAGGCGCAGCGCATCAGGCTCGCCACGCAGATCGGATCCGGTCTGGTGGGCGTGATGTACGTGCTGGACGAGCCGTCCATCGGCCTGCATCAGCGGGACAATGAGCGTCTGATCGAGACGCTGCACCATCTGCGCGATCTGGGCAACACCCTTATCGTGGTTGAGCATGACGAGGAGACCATAGAAAAGGCCGACTGGGTGGTGGACATCGGCCCGGGCGCCGGCGAGCACGGCGGCGAGGTCATTTACTCCGGCCCCGCCAAAAAGCTCGTGGACGCGCCCCGATCCATCACCGGCGACTATATCGCCGGCCGTCGCAGGATCGCCGTGCCGGATCAGCGACGCAAGGTGCGCAAAACGCATCAGCTGCGCGTGGTGGGCGCCCGGGAAAACAACCTCAAGAACATCAACGTGAGTTTCCCACTCGGCGTGATGACCGTGGTAACCGGCGTCTCCGGCTCGGGCAAGTCCACGCTCGTCAACTCGATCCTGTACCCGGTGCTTGCGGACAAGCTCAACGGCGCCCGCATCGTGCCCGGCAAGCACACGCGCGTGGAGGGCGTGGACCAGGTGCGCAAGGTCATCCACGTCGACCAGAACCCGATCGGGCGGACCCCGCGCTCCAACCCCGCCACCTACACCGGCGTGTGGGACAAGATCCGCACACTGTTCGCCAAGACCCCCGAGGCGCAGGTGCGCGGCTATGGTCCCGGACGGTTCTCCTTCAACGTCAAGGGCGGCCGGTGCGAGGCGTGCCATGGCGACGGCACCATCAAGATCGAGATGAACTTCCTGCCGGACGTGTACGTCGACTGCGAGACCTGCCACGGCAAGCGCTACAACCGCGAGACGCTCGAGGTGAAGTACAACGGCAAGACCGTCTCGGACATTCTGGACATGCCCATCGATGAGGCCGCGGACTTCTTCAAGGCGTACCCGGCCATCTCCCGCTACCTCAAGACCCTGGTGGACGTGGGCCTCGGCTACATCAGGCTCGGCCAGCCCGCGCCCACGCTGTCCGGCGGCGAGTCCCAGCGCGTCAAGCTCGCCACCGAGCTGCAGCGCCGGTCCGACGGCAAGACCGTGTACATCCTGGACGAGCCGACCACCGGCCTGCACTTCGAGGACGTCAACAAGCTGCTCAAGGTGCTCGAGGGCCTTGTGGACAAGGGCAACACGGTGATCGTCATCGAACACAACCTCGATGTGATCAAGACCGCCGACTGGATCATCGACCTCGGCCCGGAGGGCGGCGACGGGGGCGGCACGGTCGTCACCGAGGGCACGCCCGAGCAGGTGGCCGAATGCGCGGAGTCGTGGACCGGGAAGTTCCTCAAGCCGATGCTCGCATAGGCGGCCGTGCTCGCGTAAGTGGCCGTATGGGCGGGACGCGCGTCGATCCGCCATCCCGCCCGGATGTTTGTCCAGACGGTTGAATTCCAAAGGAGACTGCTATGAACGCCGGCATGCTGGAACGCCATGCCCCGGAGACCTGGCGCAAAACGGCGACGGCGCTGCGGGACGCCGACGCGGAAGCTGGCGGGTCCTCCGATGCGGCCGCAGACGTGGCCGCCGGCAAGGCCGTGAACAGGAACGGCGCGCCGCTGCTCGGCGACTCGCGCGATCTGTTCCGCCCCAAGACCGGCGACATTCCGGCCCAGCCCGGCGTATACAAGTGGAGGGACGGCGAGGGCCGTGTGATCTACGTGGGCAAGGCGAAAAGCCTGCGCAACCGCCTCACGAACTACTTCCAGCCGCTCTACCTGCTCCATCCGCGCACGCAGACCATGGTGCTCACGGCCCGCAGCCTCGAATGGACCGTGGTGGGCACCGAGCTGGAGGCGCTGACCCTCGAATACACGTGGATCAAGGAGTTCGACCCCCGGTTCAACGTGCAGTTCCGCGACGACAAGACCTACCCGTATCTGGCCATCTCGGCCGGTGAGGCCTATCCGCGCGTGTGGGTCACCCGAAGCCGAAAGCGTCGCGACACCCGGTATTTCGGCCCATATGCGAAGGTCTGGGAGCTCAGGCAGTCGTTGGACAAGCTGCTGCGCACCTTCCCCGTGCGCACCTGCACCGAGGCCGTGTTCCACAAGGCGGAGGTGACGGGCCGCCCCTGCCTGTTCGCGTCGATCGGCAAATGCTCCGCGCCCTGCGTGAACCGCATCACGCCCGCAGAGCACCGCCGCATGTGCGAGCGTCTGGTGGGTGTGATGACCGGTCGGCTCGGCAAGTCGTACGTGGCGCAGCTCACGCGGGACATGAAGGCGGCCAGCGCCGAACTCGAATTCGAGAAGGCCGCCCGGCTGCGCGACGAGATCCAGATGCTGCAGACCGTCATGCAGCAGAACGCGGTCGTGTTCGATCAGGACGTGGATGCCGATGTGTTCGGTCTTGCGTCCGACGAACTGGAGGCGTCCGTGCATGCGTTCTACGTGCGCGACGGCTCGATCCGAGGCGAACGCAACTGGGATGTGGAACGCGTGGAGGACGTGACTGACGCCGAACTCATCGCGGACCTCATCGTGCAGGTGTATTCGGATGCCGACAGCGAGGCCAGACGGGACGAGGCGGCAACCGCCATCCGCGAGCGGCGCGACGCGATCGGCTCCACGCAGAGCCTGACCGCCGTGGACGCCACATCCCGCGCCCAGGCCACACGCGAACGCCACGAGCGGCAGGAGCAGACCGGCCGCGCCGACCTGCTCGCACCCATCGCCCCCGTGCCGCGCGAGGTGATCGTGCCCATCGAACCCGCACGACGCGGGGAGCTGGAGGAATGGCTGTCCGGTCTGCGCAGGGCGGCCGTGACCATCCGCGTGGCCAGCCGTGGCGAGAAGAAGGCGCTGATGGACCGCGCCGCGGAGAACGCCGCCCAGGCTCTCCAGCGGGCCAAGATGAGCCGCATCAGCGACATGGGTGCGCGCACAGCCGCCATGAACGATGTGGCCAAGGCGCTGGGGCTTGATCAGGCGCCATTGCGCATCGAGTGCTACGACATCTCCAATACCGTCGGCGGAGCATTCCAGGTCGCATCCATGGTGGTGTTCGAGGATGCCATCGCCAAGCGCGGCGAATACCGGCGCTTCGCCATCCGCGGCAAGGACGGCAAGGGCGCGGTGGACGATCTGAGCGCCCTGTACGAGACGCTGACCCGCCGGTTCAGACATGGCAACATCGCTGGCGACACGGGCGAGAGCATGGACAACGAGCGGCGGGCCGAACAGGCGTCCCGCTCCGGGGAGTCGGACCGTTCCGGCACCACCACCGTCGTCTCCGCGGCGGGGGAGAGCGTCGAACCGGTTGTCCAGCAGAATACCGATCGCCATCATTTCGCGTACAAGCCGAACCTCATCGTGGTCGACGGCGGCAAGCCGCAGGTCATGGCCGCCGCCAAGGCGCTCGAGGATTCGGGCGTGGACGACGTGGCCCTGTGCGGCCTCGCCAAGCGCCTCGAGGAGGTGTGGGTGCCGGATGACGACTATCCGATCATCCTCAAACGCCAATCCGAGGGCATGTACCTCCTGCAGCGTGTGCGCGACGAATCCCACCGGTTCGCCATCACCTACCACCGTCAGACCCGTCGCAAGGGTGCCCTCAGATCCGCGCTGGACGGCATTCCCGGCATTGGCGAGGCCTACCAGAAGCGGCTGCTCAAGGAGTTCGGCTCGGTGCGCGCCATGCGGTCGGCAAGTGTGGAGGACCTTGAAGCCATCAAAGGCATCGGACATGCCAAGGCGCAGGCCATTTACGACGCGCTGCATACGGAAGGCCGGGAAGGCGGGGCGGACGGGTCTTCGCCCGGCGAGGCGCAGACTATGTGAGTCGATGAACCGCGTGGGGCTCATCGGCCCGCGTGCGATCGTGACCGGTAATCGTCACGGACCCCGCGAAGCGCGGCCGTCATATACTCCCCGTCGTGATCGGCGCCGGCACGCACGGCGGTGGCCACACAGGCCACGGCGGCGAACGAGACCCGGACGCCCTGCCCGTCCGCGTGGAAGTCGGCCGCGCATTCGGGTTTGATGCCGAAGTCGCCCGCGGTCCGGGCCGCATCGATGTTGGCTCCCAGAAATACGAACTCCCAGCCGTAGCGTTCCCGCTCATAGGAGATCATTCGCCTCACCTGCGCCCACGAATACCGCCGGCTCGCGTTCTCATACCCGTCGGTGATGATCACGAACAGCACACGGTCCGCGCGGTCCGACGGCATGGCGTGCCGTTGCCTGGCGACCATTTCGTCGATCGTGGAGCCGATGGCGTCGAGAAGCGCCGTGCTTCCGCCTGCCCGGTAGTCGCGGTCGGTCAGATCAGGCACCTTGCGCAGATCGACGTGGTCATGCAGCATTTCCGTCCTGTTGCTGAATAGGACGGTGGTGACGCTGCAATCGCCGGGAATCGCACGCTGCTTGGCGAGCATGCCGTTGAATCCGCCGATGGTATCCGATTCAAGACCGGCCATCGATCCGCTGCGGTCCACGATGAATGTCAACTGCGTGAGACCCCGATGCGATGCGCCCTTGCCCGATGCGCCTTTGTGATTCGCTGTTCCGTGCACTGCCATGTTGGTTCCTTTCCGGTTCGTCGCTGACAGGTTTGCCGGCGACGATCATCAGCATGGCAGCATCGAGACGGCCTGTGGTCGCTTTGCGGGCGACATCGGTTCGGCCTCCGTGATCACTGCCCGAGCAGCGGCTGGTCGTAGCGGAACAGGGTCTCGTTGATCGCGAATACGTCGAAGATGCCATGGACGATGAAGAATTCGACGATCACGTCGAATTTCACGCTGTGCGACAGCGCATAGCCGGCGCACGCCAGCAGATCGTCCGTTTCGTCAACATCCAGGCGCAGGGCGATCGCCAGCGCCAATACGGTCTTCTTGCCGGGCATGTACCCGTTGCCGCAGCGTATCTTCGAAAACAGCTTGCGGCTGATGTTGGCGCGCTTGTACACCTCCACGTCGTCAAGGCCCTTGGCGTCGATGAGCCGAAGGAGAATGACATTAAACGGTTCGTCCAGATCCGCAAGCACATCGCGCTCGTCATAGTGGCGCGATTGTGGCGCGGAGGATGGGCTTTCGGCCGCAAGCGGCGCATTGACGGCTCGCGACGACAGCGCCCGTTCGATCCCACGGTCGGCTTCAAGTCCCTGCATTTCCCGTTCGCGGTCCCGCGAGCGGTCCTCGTGCGAGGACGCATAGTGGTCGTCGATGTATTCGCGGATGCGCTGGTCGAGTTCCGAGGCGATCGTGAACGCGGACCGGTCGAATACGCACAGATACACGTCGGGATCATTTTCCTCGGACGGATACCCGTCAAGGAAACCGCGGATCTCGTCGATGGCCACGCGCAGCGCGTCCGGCTTCGGATAGCCGTAGATGCCGCTGGAGATCAGCGGGAACGCGATGCTCGTGCAGCCCAGTTTCGTGGCCAATGCCAGCGCATTGCGGTAGCAGGCGCGCAACAGCCGCTCCTCGTCGTGCCCGCCGCCATGCCAGACCGGTCCGGCGGTGTGAATCACGTACCTCGCGGGCAAGTCGAAGCCGGGCGCCGCGACCGCCTCGCCGGTCTGGATGGGGGAGAGCCGGTCGCATGCCTCCCGCATCCGTCGTGCGCCCGCAGCGCGGAAGATCGCGCCGCACACCCCGCCGCCCATGAGCAGTCGTGTGTTTGCCGCGTTCACGATCGCGTCCACGCGCATCCGCGTGATGTCCTCACGGACCAGTTGCAACGGCATGATATCCCCCTTCGCATCGGGCCCGTGTCGGATTGCGCTCCGCAAGCCTCATGAACGGTCCTGTGAACGGCATAGCGTCTCCCTCACGGGACGGTTGAAGCTGAACACCGACAAGGCCCACGATACCGGTTTTCTTCCCGGCGTTCCCTTGCTATTTTGCGTTTCGGGGCGGATTTCGGACTTTGCGGGATACCATATGCGCAAGTGGGAATCCCACGTGGGCATCATAATCGATGATCAACGATCATTCATGGTCTGGTACCCCAGTGTCAGACACGACCGCCTTGCGCAACAGCCATGCGCTGATCGCGGCGATGGCGACGCCGACCGGGATCACGTAGGCGGCGTATTTCACCCCGTTCAGCATCCATGTTGTCGGTATGACGGCGTACAGGATCGGCGAGTCCGGGAACATGCCGGAACCGATCGGAAGGCCGACGACGATGAGGAAGATGACGACGCTCCAGGCGGCGAGATCGTTGGTCCACAGTCGCAGGACGAAGCATGCAAGGGAAAGGACGACAGTGGTGAACGCCATCATCAAAGCCGCATGCAGGGACAGCAGCTCATTGACGACGAATCCGATGGCAAGCCCGTACAGCAGGGTCAGACAGACGTTGACCGCAACGCCGAGCGATAGCGATTTCATGCTGAAGCGGAGCAGGAGCCGATCGTGGATGCTGAAGGACCGATACGAGGAGGGCACCCGCGCATGGGAGAAGATGAGGCCGGCCGTGGCGATGGGAAGCATGACCGACAACGCCGACTGAGCCACCGCGATCGTGTTGCCGTAGCGCAGGAAGAGCAGCGGCAGAACCAACGCGGCCATGAAGGCGAGCGTCGACCAGCGAATCAACGCCACGCGCTCGATATACGACAGATACTTCATTTCCTTTCCACTCCTTTGCAACGGAACCGGCCCAGCAGGACATAGACGACACTGAGCGCCACAATCGGGGCGAGCATCACGGGATCGCCGGGCGACCGGCTTCCCGTCGCCCCCGGCGGGGCCATGGTGCCGTTCAGGTTCAATCCGACGGCCCGCAGGGCGTTCGCGACGTAGGGTGTCGCATAGTCGGGAAGGTCGCCCGGCAGCAGGATCCACACATAGCACAGGACGCCCGAGACGACCCCTGCGGCCGTGGGATTGACGGCGATCTCGATGATCGAGTAGACCAGCGCAATCAGCAGGCTTTGCAAAACGACGAAGCACAGGACCACGGTCAGATGCGGGTGCATTGCGGCGCCCGTCAGGATCATGATGGCGTCGAAGCCCAGGACGCTCAGCAGGTTCACGGCGATCAGGACCAGCGCCCGGAATACGGTTCTGAGCGAACATGGTTTCCACGCGAAGTACACCTGATATGGCAGGCCCCCATAGTGCGCCTTCGCGACCCTGGCATCGCACGCATAGAGCAGTGCCAGGCAAATCAGCGGCTGAGTGCCGGTGAACAGGAAGCTGTACCCTCCGGTGATCGGGGTTCCATTCGCCTCGCTCGAAATCCACGAGCCCATCAAAAGGGACGATACGGACCCGAACACCGCGGCGAGGAAATACCATGCGCTCCAGTAATACGTGACCAGCGCGCGGACAGGGGCAGCGGCACTCAAGGCTCTACCATATAGATCCGCGATGTTCACACCGGTCAGATCCGTGATCTGCTCGGCCCGGCCATGGCGGATCACAATGCATTCGTCCGGGACTCCTTGGATCTCGTGGAGCAGATGCGTGGAAATCACCACGCAGTTGCCCGCATCCCGATAGGCGCGCAGCGTTTCGGTCAGGGAGATCATGCCGTCGGCGTCCAAACCATTCTGTGGCTCGTCGAGAAACAGGAACCTCGGACGAGACAGCATGGCGAGGCACAACTCCAAACGCTCCTTCATGCCCGTCGAGTAATCCTTCGCCTTCCGTCCATGCGCCGCACGGCCGATGCCCACACTATCCAACGCTGACTCCGGGTCCACGTCCAGCCCCCAGAACGCCGAGGCCACCCGGACGTTCTGCCGGCCACTCAGGTACGGAAAGAAACTCGGGTGGTCTATCGCCGCGGACATCTCCTCGATACCCGTCTGCGTATAGGTGACGCTCCCGCTCACGGGCCTGATCCGCCCGAGCAGCGTCTTCATCAACGTGGTCTTGCCCGCGCCGTTCGGCCCGAGTAGACAGATGATCCTGCCAGTATGCAACTGCAGGTTGATGTCGCTGACGATCGGGGAACCCTTGTACCCGATCGAAAGATTGGTCGCCGATATCGCTGGCATGGTCCACCTTTCAAGAAAGGCGGGTCTGAAGACAAAGAATGCCTTGTCCCGGAACCGCGTCGTAACTCATTCGTCAGACTACGCATCCACGGTCGCGCGCGGCATAGTGCGTTGGGATGACAGCGAGCCATGCGGAGGTGCGGCCCCTCATCCTTGAGGACGACATGCGGAGGTGCGGCCCTGCAAACAGGTATCCGCCACAGTCAGTGCGCAACATTGTCGCAATTCGATACGGGGGCCGGCGTCCCCAATGAGTGAACGATTTTCGACACGCCGAAACAGCTCGAACATATGTTTGTCGAACTTTTGTTCGTAGATCATGTTACAGTGTAACCACACGGAAGGCGGCGCAACCGGCGAGGGATGAAAGAAATGGTCGCGCCGGCTTCCGTGGCCACACGATCAGAAGGGAACAACCATGAACAACGAACTCGAACACAACAACGAACTCAGACAAATCGCCCTCTACGAGAGCCCGGACCATACCGTTCACCTGGACGTAAAGGTGGACGAGGAGACCGTATGGCTCAACCGGCAGCAGCTTGCACTATTGTTTGGCCGCGACATCAAAACGATCGGCAAACATGTCGGCAATGCGCTGAAGGAAGAGCTGCAGGGCATTCCAGTTGTCGCAAAATTTGCGACAACTGGAACCGATGGAAAAACCTATCAGGTCGAGCACTACAACCTCGACATGATCCTCTCCGTCGGATACCGGGTCAAATCAAAGGAGGGCATCTACTTCCGCAGATGGGCGAACTCCGTCCTCAAGCAGCATCTCGTGGCCGGTTATACCATCAACCGCAAGCGCCTCGAATCCCTGCGGACCGTGGTCAAGGTGCTTTCGCATTCCGACGAGCCCGAGATCGCGGGCACGGCAAAGATCCTCGAACGGTATCTGCCCAGTCTCGAGCTTCTGAACGACTATGACACGGGTAATGTGCCCACGCCCAAAGGGCAGGAGCCGCACTGGAGGCTCACCTACGACGATGCTTGGGCGTTCGTGCGCTCGCTGCCGTTCTACGGGCGGTCCGACCTGTTCGGCCGCGAGCGCAACGGCGCCTTCGAAGGCATCGTCAATGGACTGTACCAGACCTTCGCGGGGCAGGAATTGTACCGTTCCGTTCAGGAAAAGGCCGCGAACCTGCTGTACCAGATCGTCAAGGACCACCCGTTCTCCGACGGTAACAAGCGCTGCGCCGCGGCTCTGTTCGTGTATTTCCTCGACGGCAATGGCGCGTTGCGCGATGACGAGACGTTCTTGGTGGAAGGCAACGCCCTCGCCGCCATGACGCTCATGATCGCACTGTCTGATCCGGGCGAGAAGGACACCATGATTGCCTTGGTTGAAAACTTCCTGGCGCATCGCTGAGACTCCGGAGGGAATCACACAGTGAGACCGACGGTACGATAGGATGAAGGAGCGAACAAGGAGGGATATGACCCAGGTCAATCATCGTTGCGCCGTGCTCGGCAAGCCGATCGCGCACTCGTTGTCCCCAGTGCTGCACAATGCGGCATACAAGGCGCTCGGCCTTGACGACTGGCACTATGACCGCCACGAGGTGGGCGAGGGGGATCTCGACGCCTTCCTCAAGGGGCTCGATCCCTCATGGGCCGGCCTGAGCCTGACCATGCCGCTCAAGAAGACCATCCAGCCGTACGGTATCCCGTCGAACCTGTGGGCGAAGGAACTCAAGGTGGCCAACACCGCGGTCTTCGACTGGGACAAACCCGGCGCAGGTCCCTCGATTCGACTGTACAACACCGATGTGGTGGGCATTCAGCTCGCATTCGACCATGCCACCCGTGCAGCCGGCATCCACGTTGAAGGGGACAGGCGTGGGCGCGCGCTGATCATCGGCAACGGCAACACGGCGTCCTCCGCGGTGGCCGCCTGCACGATGATGCCCGAAGTCGGCCACATCACCGTCGCCGCCCGGCACCCGGACAAGAACCTCGGATTGAAGCCGCTCGCCGAACGGTTCCTCAAGCGCGGCGACGCGCTCGACTTCATCGCGCTCGATGACCATGACGCCCTGCTGCGCGCGTTCGCAGAATCCGTCGTGGTCATCAGCACCATTCCCGGCCATGCCGCCGATCCCGTGGCCGAGGTGCTGGATTCGGCCGGTTTGGAGGTCGCCCCCGCCAGCGGCGCGCGGTTGCTCGATGTGGTCTATGACCCGCGTCCCAGCGCGCTCATGCAGGCGTGGCGGCGCCGGGGAGGGCTGGCCATCGGCGGCGAGGAGATGCTGCTGTATCAGGCCCTGATCCAGGTGCTGTTGATGACCAAGATCTGGGATGGCGATCCGCCCAGCGACGCGGACAGCAGGCTGCAGAATACGACCGTGGACGACGATCATGTGGAAATCGCCATGAGACAGGCGCTGGAGGAGGTGCTGTGATGACCAGCGACGCACTGACCGGTTTCAACGACAGGAATGACCGAATCGCGCAGGCGGACGACGACAGGCCGGAACCCGCCGAGGGCTTCGAGGTCCTGCTCATCACCGGTATGTCCGGTGCGGGACGATCCCATGCGGCGGACAGCGTGGAGGACATGGGCTGGTACGTGGTGGACAATCTGCCGCCCAAACTGCTTGTGCCGCTCGTGGACATGATGACCAGCTCCGCCTCGAAGATCCACAAGCTGGCCGCAGTGATCGACGTGCGGTCCCGCTCGTACTTCGACGATTTGTCCCAGGTGCTCAGCCATTTGGATGACCTTGGCGTCAAGACCCGCATCCTGTTCCTCGACGCGAGCGACGAGGTGCTGGTCAAGCGCTACGAATCCGTGCGCAGGCCCCATCCGCTGCAGCGTGGCGGACGCCTGATCGACGGCATCAACGAGGAGCGTGCGCTGCTCGCCCACTTGAAGGAGCGGGCGGACATTGTCATCGACACCTCGAACCTGTCCATCCACCAGCTGTCCACCAAGCTGTACGAGGGTTTGCTCGGCACCGGTCCCAGCACCGTCGCCGTGCACATCTTCAGCTTCGGCTTCAAGTACGGCATCCCGTTGGACGCGGACTTCGTTGCCGACGTGCGGTTCCTGCCGAACCCGTTCTGGGTGCCGCAGCTGCGCGAGCTGACCGGTTTGGACAAACCCGTGAGCGACTACGTGCTCTCCAGCCAAGGTGCCGGGGAATTTCTGGACGCCTATGAGACCGCCATCGTCACGGCCATCCAGGGCTATGCGCGCGAGGACAAGCACTTCGTGACCATCGCCGTGGGATGCACCGGAGGGCAGCACCGTTCCGTCGCCATGAGCGAGGAGCTGGCGCGCAGGCTGCGCCTGCACGGGTTGAACGTCACCGTTTCCGCCAGGGAGCTGCACCGCCATCGGCAAGGCGCGTGAGCAAAACGTTTGACGCCTTGCGTTGCCCGTGCGCGTCGATGACCCGACCCGATTTTCACATGTTGAACGCGGAATCGATAAATCGGGGTGAAAAGGCCCTTGGTTGTCCAACCGATTCGATATCACAGAAAGCCGGTGGTCACGCGGAGGAACATTCCGCGCGGCCGGATAATAAAACTCGAATACTGAGGAAGTTGTAGGAGGCTGGCTCTTGGCACTGATCGACGACGTCAAAAGCGAACTTGCCGCAATCGACAACGAGCTGCCTGCCGCGAAGAAGGCGCAGGCCGCCGCGATGATCCGTTTCGGTGGTGGACTCCACCTGATTCAGAACCACATCGTTGTTGAGGCCCAGTTCGATTCGCTGGACGCGGCTCGTTGGCTGCAGGACGCGATCAAGGACGTGTTCGGCCACGATTCCGATCTGATCGAGGTGTCCCGTCAAACCCCCACGGGTGCGGTGCAGCGCTATTCCGTGCGTGTGCTGCGTGCGGGCGGCGCATTGGCGCTGCAGACCGGTCTGCTCGACCGTCGCAAGCGTCCGGTCCGTGGCCTGCCGGCGGATATCGTCAGCGGCAACATCGCGCAGATCAAGGCCGCATGGCGAGGCGCGTTCCTTGCCCACGGCGAGCTGTCCGACCCGGGCAAGGCGAGCTATCTGGAGATCATTTGCCCCGGTCAGGAGGCCGCTCTGGCGCTGGTGGGTACCGCCCGCCGACTCGGCGTCAATGTGAAGGCCCGCCAGGTGCGCAGCTCCGAGCGCGTCACCCTGCGCGACCCCGACGCCATCGAGCGCATGCTGCTGCTGCTCGGCGCCACCCAGTCGTCCCGTCAGTGGAGCGGCAAGCGCTCCGACGGCGAATCGCGCGGCAAGGCCAACCGCCTCGCCAACTTCGACGATGCGAACATGCGCCGCAGCGCCAAGGCCGCCGTCGAGGCCAGCGAGAAGGTCATCAAGGCGTTCGAGATCCTCGGCGACGACATCCCTGAGAACCTGCGCGCGGCGGGCCAGTTGCGTCTGGATCATCGCGACGCCAGCCTCGAGGAGCTTGGCCGTCTCGCGGACCCGCCCGTCACCAAGGACGCCATCGCGGGCCGCATCCGCCGCCTGCTCCAGCTGAGCGCCAAGGTGGAGAAGCAGCGCGCCCAGCAGAACGTCTGAGCATGCAGCGGGCCGCAGTCCCGACCGGACCGCCGGTCATGGCCGTCCGCCCCGGCGAATAAAGCCGCGAAACCCTTCCAAACCCCGCCCCAAATGGCGGGGTTTGTTCGTTGTGGACTGTATTATGCGAATTGGCAATAAGCCCATTCCCTGCATACCGCAGTTAGGAAAGGATATACATGAAGACACTCAAGGATCTCGGAGATCTCAAGGGCAAGCGCGTTCTGGTCCGCGCCGACTTCAACGTCCCGCTGAAGGGCGAGGAAATCACCGACGACGGCCGCATCAAGGCTGCTCTGCCCACCATCAAGGCCCTGCGCGAAGAAGGCGCCAAGGTCATCCTGATGGCCCACCTCGGCCGCCCGAAGGGCAAGGTCGTCCCCGAGCTGTCGCTGGCTCCGGTCGCCAAGCGCCTCGGTGAGCTGCTGGGTGTCGAGGTCCCGCTGGCCGCCGACACCTACGGCGAGGACGCCCAGGCCAAGGTCGCCGCGATGAACGACGGTGACGTGGTCCTGCTGCAGAACGTGCGCTTCAACCCGGAGGAGACCAGCAAGGATCCCGCCGAGCGCGCCGCCTACGCCAAGAAGATCGCCGCCCTCGGCGAGGCCTTCGTGTCCGACGGCTTCGGTGTGGTCCACCGCGCCCAGGGCTCCAACTACGACGTGGCCGCCGATCTGCCGGCCGCTGCCGGCCTGCTCGTGGAGAAGGAAGTCAAGGCCCTTTCCAAGGCCACCGAGAACCCGGAGCGCCCGTTCACCGTGGTGCTCGGCGGCTCCAAGGTGTCCGACAAGCTCGGTGTCATCGAGAACCTGCTGGACAAGGCCAACCGTCTGGTCATTGGCGGCGGCATGGTCTTCACCTTCCTCAAGGCCAAGGGCTACGAGGTCGGCACCTCCCTGCTCGAGGAGGACCAGCTGGACAAGGTCAAGGGCTACATCGAGACCGCCGAGAAGAACGGCGTCGAGCTCGTGCTGCCCACCGACGTGGTCGTGAACGCCGGCTTCCCGGCCGGTGACACCCCGGTCAACCCGGAGGTCGTCCCGGCGGACGCCATCCCGGCCGACAAGATGGGTCTGGACATCGGCCCGGACTCCCAGAAGCTCTTCCACGACAAGATCGTGGACTCCAAGACCGTCGTGTGGAACGGCCCGATGGGCGTGTTCGAGGTTCCGGAGTTCGCCGCCGGCACCAAGGCCGTGGCCCAGGGTCTGGTGGACGCCACCAAGGCCGGCGCCTTCACCATCGTCGGCGGCGGCGATTCCGCTTCCGCCGTGCGCAACCTCGGCTTCCCGGAGGATGGCTTCTCGCACATCTCCACCGGTGGCGGCGCCTCCCTCGAGTTCCTCGAGGGCAAGGAGCTCCCGGGCCTGAAGGTGCTCGAGTAGTCCCATAAGAGGGTTTCCTTCACTGTCGTCCTGAGCAGAATCGCATTGTTCCCCGTTTCGCTCAGGACGACGTGTTTTTGGGCTTGTTCGGATGCGTTCGCGGAAATTATCCGGACGCATTCACGGAAAGGGGCATCATGTCGTCGCGCATCCCGCTGGTGGCGGGCAATTGGAAGATGAATTTCGACCATCTTGAGGCTACCTATTTCGTGCAGAAGCTCGCATGGCTGCTGCGCGACGCGCACTTCGACTTCTCGCGCTGCGAGGTCGCGCTCATGCCCGCGTTCACCGCCCTGCGCAGCGTGCAGGTGCTGGTGGAGGCGGACAATCTCAAGATCCGCTATGGCGCCCAATCCGTATCCGTCACCTCGCAGGGCGCGTTCACCGGCGATGTGTCCGCGGACATGATCAGCCGTCTCGGTTGCTCCTACGTGATCGTGGGGCACTCGGAGCGGCGCAAATACCATCCCGAGGACGACGCGAACATCGTCGATCAGGTGCGCGCGGTCCTCGCCGCCGGCATGCAGCCGATCCTGTGCGTGGGGGAGAGCTTCGAGGAGCGGCGCCAGGGCATCGAACTCGAATTCGCCGTGGGGCAGGTCCGCGATGTGACGCGCGATCTGTCCGATGAGGACACCGCCAAGCTCATCGTCGCCTACGAGCCCGTGTGGGCCATCGGCACCGGTATGGTCGCCACGCCCGATTCGGCGCAGGAGGCGGCCCATGCCATTCGCAGCAGCATCCGCGAGCAGTTCGGTTCGTCGGTCGCCCGCACCATGCGCATCCTGTACGGCGGATCGGTCACCTCGCGCAACGCCTCACAGCTCATCGAGGGGGCTGATGTGGATGGATTCCTGGTCGGAGGCGCCTCGCTCAAGGTGGACGAGTACGCGAAAATCTGCCGCCTTGCGGAAAAATCCGTCCGCGCGTTCTGATTTTTCCCCACTATGGGGTAATATGTGCTGGAGTTTAAGAAACCGTGGAGGTCAAATTGGTCGCTCTCAAGATTGCGCTCGAGATCATCGTCGTCATCGCATCCCTGCTGCTCACCCTGCTCATCCTCATGCACAAGGGCAAGGGCGGCGGTCTGTCGGATATGTTCGGCGGCGGCCTGACCCAGAACGCGGGTTCCTCCGGCGTGGCCGAGAAGAACCTGAACCGCCTCACCGTCATCGTGGCCCTCATCTGGGTTGCGGTCATCATCACGCTCGGCCTGCTCACCAAGTTCAGCCTGATCTGATCCGGTGAAGCCGCACGGGCGGCAGTTAAGCTTCGGGCTCATGGCCACGGTCATGGGCCCTTTTTGTATGCGCATCGCATCTGTCGTGGAATGAGCGCCCCAAGGACAGACGATCCCATGGAAAGGGGGAACCGGTTATGACCAATAACGCCAACAGTGCCGGCATCCAGCTGCTCGTCGTGGATCTGGACGGCACGCTGCTGCATGGCGCGGACACCTTCGAGGGCCGCTATCTGAGCCAGCGGGCCGCGGACGCCATCCAGCGCGCGCATGATGCAGGAATCAAAATCGCCGTCTCCACCGCGCGTCCCGTGAGCACCGGGCTGGCGATCGTGCAGCGACTGGCCGTGGACGCCTGCGTGTATCTCAACGGCGCGCTCATCGACTTCGACCCGCTGGCCTCCACCTATGCATCGCTGACCCGTGACGACGTGTCCGGCGACAGCAATCTGATCAAAATCGGATTCGATTCGGCTCGCGCGGTCGAGGTGTGCCGCATGCTCACCGATCGGCTTCCCGGTCTCAAATGCGGCATCGTCATGAACGACGTGCGCTACACGAACTTCGACGTCAGCGTCTACTGGAAGACGCAGACCTGGCGCCTCACCGACTTCGCGTCCGCGGACCCCGGAGTGCCTGCCGGCGTGGCGGACAAGCTCATCGTCTTCCCCGAGCCCGACCAGCGGGATGCGCTTGGCGCTCTGATCCCGGACGACTTCGCGGTGAGCATCTCCGAGGGCGTGATGTGGATGCTCATGAACCCGCTCGCCAACAAAGCGCATTCGCTCGGGCTCGTGTGCGATCGGCTGGGCATTCCCGTTGCGCGGGCGGCGGCGTTCGGCGACGATCTGATCGACATCGCGATGATGCAGAAAGCCGGCAGGGGCGTCGCCGTGGCGAACGCCAATCCCGAGGTGCTGCGCATCGCCGATGAGGTGTGCCCGTCCAATGACGAGGACGGCGTGGCGCAATGGATTGATGCCCTTCTGGGCGTCTGAACGCTTTTCCTGGTTCACGATTTCCGGGCGCTTTCAAATCGTGAACCGGAACCGCACAATTCCGCACATGCTCTTTGTTGAACATCGGCGGAATTCCAAGGATGTCCATGTCCATATGAACATTCTGCAGTTCACGATTTCAAGACCGTCAAAAAACGTGAACTGGAAACCAATGCGGGGCCGCGGATAGAATGGGCTGTGAGCCGGGGAACGGCCCGCGGCCCGAATCGAGGAGGAACCCATGGGATCGAACATGGCTGACGGCGACGTGATCTGGACGCAGCGCAAGCGCAACTGGTGCCGCACCCCGTTCACCTTCACCACCTACACGCTCACGGCCGACGAGCTCGACATCAAAACCGGCGTGCTGCGCCAAACCTTCGACAGCACCAAGCTGTTCCGCATCGTGGACATCACGATCGAACGCACGCTCCTGCAGCGCCTCTTCGGGCTGAGCACCATCGTGATCGACGCGCGGGACCAGTCCAGTGGCGGGCGGATCATCCTCAAAAACATCATCCATGGCTTCGACGTGCGCAAGCAGCTGCAGTACGCCGTGGACGATGCGCGCAATGTGAACCGCGTGAGCACCCGCGAGTTCATGGATTCCGGGGAGGGGTACGGCTCAAGCGACGACGGATATGATGCGGGGGACGGCTACATCGAGCATTAGCCCCATGAATAATCCCATGAATGGCCCCATGAACCCGCTGTCCATCCGGCATGCCGTCGCTGCGGACGTCGACATGCTGTCGGCGATCGAATCCGCCGGATTTCCACCCGCGGAGGCTGCCTCGGCCGATCGGATCCGCGAACGGGTTGCGGTGTACGGCAGCCATTTCTGGTTGCTGACCGATGCCTCCGGACGGATCCTCGCGTTCATCAACGGCATGGCCACCGACCGGCCTGATCTGACCGACAACATGTACGAGGACGCCTCGATGCATGACCCATATGGCGCGTGGCAGATGATCTTCGGAGTGACCACAGCCCCGGAGTTCCGGCACCATGGCTACGCGAGCCTGCTCATGCGCAGGATGATCGACGACACGCGCATGGCCGGGCGGCGTGGTCTGGTGCTCACCTGCAAGGATCGGCTTGTGGGATTCTACGAACGGTTCGGCTATGCGGACGAGGGCGTGTCCGCATCCACACACGGCGATGTGGTCTGGCATCAGATGCGGCTCACGTTCCCGAGCACGCATCGGGAGGAGGCGTGATGATCGATACGATGCGGGCAACGCCTGACGTTCCCGATCTTGTCGCCACATTCGACGCGGGCACCACGGCGATCAAGGGCGCGATGGTGGATCGCAACGGCCGTGTGATAGCCAGCGCGAGCGGCGAGCTCGACCTTATCATCGACGGCGACAGGCGCGAACAGGATCCGGGGCAGTGGTGGCGGGTGTTCCGCAGCGTGTCCCGCGAGCTGGTCGGCTTGGCCGAGTCATCGGAAGCGTCCGTTGCCGGGCGTATCCGAGGCGTCATCATGAGCGGCCAGATGCAGGATCTGATCACGCTGGACGGCAATTGTCATCCCGTGCGCAACGCGATCCTGTACTCCGATGGCCGGGCGGACGCGGAAGCCGATGAACTCGCGCGATCCTACGGCGGTCCCCAGCAGTTCCTCAGCACCGTGGGCAACCGGCTCGAGGGATGCCTGCCGCTGCCCAAGCTCATGTGGATGCGCGATCATGAGCCGGATGCGTTCAATCGCACGCGTCATGTACTCATCAGCTCGAAGGACTATCTCAACGCGCGGCTCACCGGCGTGTGCGCGGGCGATGTGGCCGCCTGCTCCACGGCTGGCGCGATGGACATCCGCACCGGGCGATGGGACGCGGAACTGATCCGGGCCGCCGGATTCGAGGCCGGATGCGATGCCGGATGCGACGATGGCGGAAACGGACTGCTGCCGGTTCTGCGCAATCCGCAGGACCGCATCGGCACGGTCACGCCGGAGGCCGCCGGGCTCACCGGACTGCCCGCAGGCACCCCGGTGTTCGCGGGCATCGGCGACGCGGGCGCGACCACATTCGCCAGCGGCGTGACGCGGCCCGGACAGTACAACATCAATCTCGGCACGTCCGGATGGATCGCCACCGTCTCGCCGGAGCCATTCACCAGCGGTCCCGGCGCCGCGAACCTGCGCTTCGGCGTGGCGGACGGATTCGTGAACGCCGTACCGTTCCTCAATGCCGGCGACGTTCACCGGTGGGCCGTCAGCACCTTCGCCGGCGGCGATTACGCGGTCGCACATGGCATGCTCGAGCGGTCCGCTCCCGGCGCGCATGGCGTGCTCTGCCTGCCATATCTGGTGGGGGAGCGGTTCCCGGTCATGAACCCCGCCATCCGCGGCGCCTACGCGGGCCTGTCTCCGGACACCACGCCCGCCGATCTGGTGCGCGCGGCTTTGGAGGGCGTTGCGCTGTCCATCCGCCAAGGCATGGCAAGCTTCACAACGGCCCCCGAATCCATTTCGCTGATCGGCGGCGGGGCGCGCGAAGCCGTATGGTGCCAGATCCTCGCCGATGCGTTGAACCATCCGATGCGGGTGTTCGATCATGCCGACATTCTGCCCGCCGTGGCGTTGGCTTCGCTGGTGTACGCCGATCCCGCACTGGTCGAATCCGCCGCCACCGGTCGGACATACCGTCCGGATCCCGCAGCCGCCCGCATCTACGACGGGCTGTACGATCGGTTCCTGACCCTGTACCCGGCGCTGAACGCGATCGGATAGGCGGGCAACGAGACGGGGCGCCTTGTGAGACGGGCGCCGAACACCGAAAGGAAGTCTGCGAATGACCTGGCATGACAGGACCATCACGACGGTCACCACCGGGAGCCAATTGCGCGGGGCGTTGGTGGACGTGGGATTGAAAGCCACGGACTCATGCCTGGTCCATGTGAGTCTCAGCGCGTTCGGCTTCATCCCGGGCGGCACGCAGACCGTGGTCGGCGCGTTGAAGGACGTGCTGCGCGACGGCGACATCATGATGCCCGCCCAGACCGCCGACATCACCGACCCCGCGTATTGGTGCGCGCCCCCGGTGGAGCCGTCGCTCGTGTCTCTGGTGCATGATGCGCTGCCGGCGTACGATCCCGAAACCACGCCGGTCACCGGCATCGGGCTGACACCGGAATACTTCCGCACGCTGCCCGGTACCCTACGCAGCGGTCATCCCGTGTGCTCCATGAGTGCGTGGGGCAAACATGCCAGCCAGCTCACCGACTGCCATCGCAATGGCGATTACGACATGCCGTTCGGCGAGGGCAGCCCGTTGGCCAGACTGTACGATCTGGACGGCACGGTGGTGTTTCTCGGCACCGGGTTCGGCACCTGCACGGCCCTGCACTATGCCGAATCGACGATCGGGCGGTCGCATATCCGCGAGACCGCGCCGGTGCGGCGGGCGGATGGGAGCGGAGTCGAATGGGTGGATTTCGACGATATTGAACTTGAACCGTATGATGATTTCGAGACGTTTGGTGCGCGGTTTCTGGAGGAGCATGCCAATGCGGTGCGGTCCGTTGAACTCAACGGGGGAGTGATCCGCGCGTTCCCGATGCGCACGCTCGTGGATGCGGCCCGCGTCTATTGGAGAGATAAGGATGCCAAACGAAATTGAACTGCGACACGCGCGGGTTCAATTCCTGAATTCCCCATGAGTTCAATGAGGTGTATGCTCTGGACCAGAAATTGAACTTCGGGAAGATCTTCAGGATTGCGAGGCGTACATGGCCAACGAGTTGTTCGCGCAGCGGCTGCGGGATGCGATGGGCCGCAAGGGGCTCAAGCAGGTGGACATCGTCAACGCGGCCGCAACCCGCGGCGTGCATCTGGGCAAAAGCCATATCAGCCAGTATGTGAGCGGCAAGACCACGCCCCGGCCGGACATCATGGGCTTCCTCGCGCAGGAGCTGCAGGTCGATGAGCAGTGGCTCGCCGGCGAGGAGGCCAACGCGGCTCCCTCCGGTTCCCCTGTGCCCTCCGGCTCCTCCGCACCTTCCGAATCGGCTCCCGAGCCGGCAGCCGAACCCGCTCCCACATCTTCCCCGTCCGTTTCGCCACGTGTTTCATCCCCCGTCAACCCCGATCCCGCCCCGTCGAAAGGAACCCCCATGCGTCGTTTCGGAAAATCCCACAAACTCGATGACGTCCTGTACGACGTGCGCGGCCCGGTGGTCGACGAGGCTACGCGCATGGAGCAGTCCGGCATGCACATCCTCAAATTGAACATCGGCAATCCGGCGCCCTTCGGTTTCCGCACCCCGGACGAGGTCATCTACGACATGGCCCAGCAGCTCACCGAGTGCGAGGGCTATTCGGCGTCCAAGGGCCTGTTCTCCGCGCGCAAGGCCATCATGCAGTACGCGCAGCTCAAGAACCTGCCGAATGTGGGCATCGAGGACATCTACACCGGCAACGGCGTGAGCGAGCTCATCAACCTGTCCATGTCCGCCCTGCTGGATAACGGCGACGAGGTGCTGATCCCGAGCCCCGACTACCCGCTGTGGACCGCCTGCGTGAATCTGGCCGGCGGCACGGCCGTGCACTACCTGTGCGACGAGCAGTCCGAGTGGTATCCGGACATCGACGACATGCGCGCCAAGATCACGGACAGGACCAAGGCGATCGTGGTCATCAACCCGAACAACCCCACCGGCGCCCTGTACCCCAAGGAGGTGCTGCAGCAGATCGTGGATCTGGCGCGCGAACACCAGCTCATGATCTTCTCCGACGAGATCTACGACCGCCTGGTCATGGACGGCCTCAAGCACTTCTCGATCGCATCCCTCGCCCCGGACCTGTTCTGCGTCACGTTCTCCGGCCTGTCCAAGTCGCACATGATCGCCGGCTACCGCGTGGGCTGGATGGTCCTGAGCGGCAACAAGAACATCGCCAAGGACTACATCGAGGGCATCAACATGCTCACCAACATGCGCATCTGCTCGAACGTGCCCGCGCAGTCGATCGTGCAGACCGCGCTCGGCGGGCACCAGTCGGTCAACGATTACATCGTGCCCGGCGGCCGCATCTACGAGCAGCGCGAGTACATCTACAACGTGCTGAACGCGATCCCCGGCGTCACGGCCGTCAAGCCCAAGGCGGCGTTCTACATCTTCCCGAAGCTGGACGTCAAGAAGTTCAACATCAAGGACGACGAGCAGTTCGCGCTGGACCTGCTGCACGACGAGCGCATCCTTATCACGCGCGGCGGCGGGTTCAATTGGCAGCATCCGGACCACTTCCGCATCGTCTACCTGCCGCGCATCGAGGTCCTCAAGGACGCCACCGCCAAGCTTACCGACTTCCTGAGCTACTACCAGCAGTGAGCCGGGTGGCGCAGACGAATTCCTGAAATGCCGGGTCGGGGGAATGATCCCCCGACCTTTGTTTTTGGTTGAAATACCAACGTTTACCTACAACAGTTCAATTTTCTGTCGATTACCTGGTTTGTTTATAAGTTCAACTTTGATTTCAAGTCGGTATCCGCAGCACAAAAAGGACTTGACATCCTATCTAGATAGGCTGCATACTTAAATACATGAGTGATTCAGCATTGCATGAGCCGAAGTGGCCGGCGCTGTGGGTGCGCGCGGCCATGCGCACGGCGATTCTGGCTTGTCTGGAGGCCGGGCCGCTGCACGGGTATGCGATCGCCCTCGCGCTTGAGGGCATCGGATTCGGACGGCCGAAGGGAGGGTCGCTGTATCCGATTCTCGAGGAACTCAAAATGGCCGGATCGGTCGTTGACGAATGGGAGCAAAGCGATGGCGGTCCGGGCCGGCGGGTGTACAGGCTCACGGCGGATGGCCGGAAACGGCTTAAGTGCGAACGCGGGCAGTGGCGTGAACTGGCGGACTCACTGGCATCCGCCGGCATGACGGGCAACGGCGCGAATCAACCATCCAACGCCGTCATCCAGGCCGCGTCCACTTCATCGGCTTCCACGGCCGCGGACTGATTCCGGCATCGGCGGGAAGGGAAACTCGTGACGGATAACACGCGCAATGGCAATGCCGCATCGGCCATGGATAACGAACAGCTGTTCGACGCCTATAGACGGGTGCGCGGACGGAAGGACGATCGACGCTGGGCCATGGACGCGGCCTATGCGCTGCTTTTCGACCAGCATGCGTCGGCGGCGAGGGTGCATGAGGCGCTGGCGGTGCAGTTGGAGACGTTCCGGAACATCGTGAAGGACGGCGATGGAAGCGGCGATGCGAATGGGACGATCGGGACGCTCGCCGTTCTGCTCGGAGCACCTGAGCAATGGGCCGCGCAACGGGCCGACCTCTGGCGTGAAGAAGGCATCGACGCCTTCGACTACGACGACACCGCACCCTTGTCCCTGCGCGATGTGCTGGTGTATGCCTTTGGCTTTGGCGCGCTGGCCACCGCACTGTTCTGGTTCTTCATGCTGTTCCGCGTTCAGGACTGGGGCGCTGCGCACATGGTATGGCGTGCGCTGCTGCCCAGTCCGATGACGATGGGCCGGGACGGCGGGACGTTGTCCATGGGATGGGTCGCCTGGTCCGGCCCTGCGCTGCCTCTGGTGATAGCGCTGGGCGTGACGCTGATCAATGCGGTCTACCGTTGTGTGCTGTCCGCAAAGTCGTTCGCGTTGGCGGTCATCGCCGCAGGCGCGGTATTCATCGTTTCCGTTGCGGCGGGCAGCGCTCTGGCCATGGCCGCCGATGCCGGACCGCGCATGGGCATGGGTTGGATGCCCGTCGCTGCCATCGCATATGGCCTGATCGCCTATGCCGTTTCCCGGCTGTGGAAGGTGCCCGCTGGCCGTGGCGCCGAAACCGTGGCCGATGATCTGCTGCTTGGCGACGATGAATGGCTCGCCGAACTCACCGGTCTATTGCGCGAACGCAACGATATGACCGATCGGGATGTCGCACGCATCCGCGACGAGGCGCGCGCCCATGCCTCCCAGAGCAATGCAAGTTTGGTGGAGGAATTCGGTTCGCCCCGCGAATATGCACACCGGTTCACGCCCACGCCCGTGAGTGCCGGCCGCGAGACCGTATATTGGGCGTTCGCTGTGATTTTCGCCGTCATCGGCATCGTATGGCATGCGGTCGCAGGGGAGACGGCGTCATGGTGGTCCGTTGCGCAGCTGGCGATGTTCCTGATCGCCTTCGGGCTCGCCCTTCATGCCTGGCACCGGCGGAAATCCGAAGCGAAAGGAGAATGAACGCATGGCCGAGCAGATCACCATGGTGGAGTTGATGAGCGATCGCCAGCTCTTCGACGCCTATGGGCAGGTGCGTGGCGTTGAAGCCGATCGCGAATGGGCGGTGAACGCCTCGTACGAGCTGCGTGAGGAGCAGCATGTCGCGCCGGACAGGGCGCATGACGCACTGGCCGATCAAACTGCTGGAATTCCGCGACATGATGTGGCATCGCGATGACGAAGACCATGCCGCCGATCATGATTCCGTCGATCGGAACGCTCCGGCCAATCAGCTGTTCGGCACGCCAAGGCAGTGGGCCGCGCGCCACGCGAATGACTGGCGGGAGGACGGGATCGATGCCTTCGACGACAGGCGTCCGCAGTCGTGGCGCAGCGTGGTGATCGATGCGTTCAACGCCGCCGCCTGCGCATATGTGGCGCTGTGGGCGTTGCTGCTGGTCAATGCCCTCGTCTCGGCATCGCAGTCCACAATGAGTTGGACGAAGGCGCTCATCCCATCGGCTCCCGTGGCGTCATCAACGTCCGGGTTCCAGCATGTGTGGACGGCCGATGGCATGCTGCCGCTGCGCAGTGTGCCTTGGCCCCTGCTGTGCATGCTGATCGTCAGCATTACGAACACGGTGGTCAAACGCATTGTTCGCAACGTGTCCTATGTGCTGGCTGTGCTGATCGGCGGGGTCATGACGATTGGCGGAGCCATAGCGGCTGCAATGCTCACCGAACGGCTTGCCGGCGCTTGGCTCGTGCCCATCGCATGGATGCTGCCGGCGGCCGCCGTCTGCGCGCTGGCCGGTCGGGGCATCGCGATGCTATGGCCCGACCGCATCTCGAAGGCGGATTATGAGAGGGAACTGGTGGCGCACAGCCCGCTCGTGGACGATGCCACATGGCTGCGCGAGACGGGAAGCCTGCTGCGCGAGCGCGGGGACATCACCGATCGTCAGGTGGCTCGGATCCTTGATGACGCACTGGCGCATGCCCGGCAGACCGGTGCCGATCTGGCCGCCGAATTCGGCACGCCCGCGGAATACGCGCACCGGTTCCGCATCACGTCGATTGGTGCGCGCCGCGAACTGATCACGGCCATCGTCACAGTCATCCCGATGACGGCTATCGTGGTCGCGGCATGTTGGGGTCTGATCTCCGGCGGCTGGTCCGACGCGGACGTCCCCGTGATTCCGCTCATGTTGTTCGCCATTGTATGGCTGTGCACTGTCGCCAACCTCGTCAGCGCCGCACGCGCATATTGGTTACGCAGATTTTCTGGTTCACGATTTTTCGGACCTCGAAGATCGTGAACCAGAAACGCACATTATCTCACATGCGGTTGAAGACGAATCCGCGTCATTCCGCCAATACTCATGTGCGAACGAACAACTTCCAGTTCACAAAATGCGCGTTCCCAAAAATCGTGAACCGGAGTTGAGGTCGGTCTCACTCGCCGCCGCGCCCATGCGCCACCGAATCAATCACGCCGACGCCCGCACCCAAAAACGCCGGCACCACCCATCCGAGCGAATACGATTGCAGTGGCAGCAGATCCAGTGCGGAGGCAAGCCAGCCGAACGCGCCGGCTTCGCCAAAGCCGAATACCGCAGCCAGTGAGACCACGCAGCCCAGCAGCGCCACAATGCCCACCAGCAGCACGGTCCAGAAATACACGCGGGCGAATCGCGCGGCGAACCAGCGGTGGGTGAGCGCCAGCAGCACGAGCACGATGGCGATGGGGTAGAGGGCGGACAGCACCGGCACGGACACCTTGATGATCGCGGCGAGTCCGGCGTTGGACACCACGAAGCTGAACAGCGTGAAGATGACCTGCCATGCGCGGTAGCTCACGCCGTGCCCGGCCACCGTGCGGAACCGATCGTGGAAATACGAGGCGCAGGTGCAGATGAGGCCGGTGCACACGTTGAGGCAGGCGATGACGAACACGACGCCCAGGAACGCGGTGCCGGCATGGCCGAACACCGAGGATGTGAGATTGGTCAGCACGGTGGCGCCGGTGTCGGTGGACGGATCGATCGCGGCGATGGCCCCGGAGACCACGCCCACATAGCTCAGTGCACCGTAGATCAGCACCAACAGCACGCCGGTTCCGAGCCCGGCGAACGCGGTTTCGCGGCGGACGGTGCCCTCGCTGTCCACGCCCAACGCGCGGATGTTTGCGCTGATCACGATGCCGAAATACAGTGCGGCCAACAGATCCATGGTCTGGTAGCCATCCAGGAATCCGCGAGCCAACTGGCCTTGCGCGTAGTCGCCCATTGGTGCGACGGAAGCGTCCACGCCGTGAATCAGGCAGGCCGCGAAGAGTATGGCGATCAGCGCGATCAGCAGCGGACCCATGAAGCGGCCCAGCACATGCGAGAGTTTCTCAGGCTTCTGCGCGAACAGGAAGGCCAATGCGAAGAACACGGCCGAATAGATGAGCTGGGCGATCCATTTGCCGCTCGCACCGCCCGCCCCCGTTGCGCCCGTTGCGTCGGCACCACCTAGGAACGGCACGATCATCATCTCGAACGAGGTGGTCGCCGTACGCGGAATGGCGAAGCAGGGGCCGATGGTGAGGATGATGGCCACGGCCAGCACGGTGGCGAAGCCGGGGGAGACGCGGCTCGCCAGACGATCGAAGCCTCCGGCGAAGGAGACGGCCAGTACGCCGAGGATCGGCAGGCCCACGGCCGAAACGATGAAGCCAAGCGTCGCCGGAACCGAGGCGGATCCGGCCTGTGCGCCCACGAACGGAGGGAAGATCAGATTGCCCGCACCGAAGAACATGGAGAAGAACGTGAAGGTCATCAGCATCCGTTGACGGGCGGACAGGCGGGCGGACAGGCCGGTGGTCGTTGCGGCGGGTTTGGTGGATGATGCGGCGGCTGTGGTCATGGGCGTCTCTCCTCTTACATGTCTTCTCTCAACAAATAGGAAAAGGGCCCGATCCATGAGGGATCGGACCCCATCACTCAGTCAGGGACGCAGAGCGTCCCTCAGGCGATCTCAGGCGTTGACGCGATCGATGCCGGCCTGGACGTCCGCGAGCACGGAATCCCAGGACTTGATGAAGGCGGCCACGCCGTCGGCCTCGAGCTTGTCGGTGACATCCTTGAGGTTGATGCCCAGCTCGGCCAGCTTGTTGATGATGGCGTGGGACTCCTCGTAGGTGCCCTCGATGGACGGAGCGCCGTTGCCGTGATCGGCCAGGGCGTTCAGGGTCTTCTCCGGCATGGTGTTGACGATGTGCTTGGCAACGAGCTCGTCAACGTACTTGCAGTCGGAGTAGGCCGGGTTCTTGGTGCCGGTGGAAGCCCACAGCGGACGCTGGACCTTGGCGCCCTTGGCGGCCAGCTCGGCCCAGCGCGGATCCTCGGCGAACTTCTTCTCGAACAGCTCGTAGGCCAGACGGGCGTTGGCCACGGCGGCCTTGCCCTCGAGGGCCTTGGCCTCGTCGGAGCCGTTGGCCTCGAGCAGCTTGTCGACCGCGGTGTCCACGCGGGAGACGAAGAAGGAGGCGACGGAGCCGATGTGCTTGAGGTCGTGGCCGTTGGCGGCGGCCTGGGCGATGCCCTCGATGTAGGCGTCGATGACCTGCTCGTAGCGCTCGAGCGAGAAGATCAGGGTGACGTTCACGGAGATGCCCTTGGCCAGGGTGGCGGTGATGGCCGGCAGGCCCTCGAGGGTCGCCGGGATCTTGATCATCGCGTTCGGACGATCAACCTTGGCCCACAGCTCCTCGGCCTGCTTCTCGGTGGCCTCGGTCTCGTGGGCGAGGCGCGGATCCACCTCGATGGAGACGCGGCCGTCGACGAAGTCGGTCTTCTCGGCGATCTCGCGGAAGATGTCGGTGGCGTTGCGCACATCAGTGGTGGTCAGCTCGCGCACGGCGGTCTCGACGTCGACCTTGCCGAGCTCCTTGAGCTGGGCGTCGTACGGGCCGACCTGGGACAGGGCCTTCTGGAAGATGGACGGGTTGGTGGTCACGCCGACGACGTTCTTGTTGGCGATGAGGTCCTGCAGGGAGCCGGACTCGATGCGGGAGCGGGACAGGTCGTCCAGCCAGATGGACACACCGTTGTCGGAAGTGCGCTGAGTTGCTTCGGTCATTTGTTTATCTCCTTGTTATTGGATGAAAATCCTGTTATGGGGGAGGGGACCCTCGTTGCGCCCGGATGGACCCGGGATCCCCTCCCGGTGGCGACGGTTCGGATCAGGCGGCCTGAACCTCGGCGATGGAGGCCTTGGCGGCGTCCACCACATGCTCGGCGGTGATGCCGAGGTCGATGAGGTTCTGGGAGCCGGAGCCCTGCAGGCCGAACTGCTCGATGGAGACGGGCTTGCCGTAGGAGCCAAGGTACTTGTACCAAGGCATGGCCACACCGGCCTCGACGGAGACGCGGGCCTTGACGGCGGCCGGGAGCACGGACTCCTTGTAGTCCTCATCCTGCTCCTCGAACCACTCGAGGGACGGGACGGAGACCACGCGGGCCTTGATGCCCTCGTCGGCCAGGGTCTTGGCGGCGGAGACGGCCAGCTGGACCTCGGAACCGGTGGCGAGCAGCAGCACGTCCGGGGTGCCCTCGGTGTCGACGAGCACGTAGGCGCCGCGCTTGACGCCCTCCTTGGCCTTGGCGGCGGTCTCGGCGAGCACCGGGACGCCCTGACGGGTCAGGACCATGGCGGTCGGCAGGGTGTTCTTCTTCTCGAAGAAGTAGCGATAGGCCTCGGCGGTCTCGAAGGCGTCGGCCGGGCGGACGACCTCGAGCTGCGGCATGGCACGGAAGGCGGCCAGGTGCTCGATCGGCTGGTGGGTCGGGCCATCCTCGCCGACGGCGACGGAGTCGTGCGTCCACACGAACAGGTTCGGGATCTCCATGAGGGCGGCCAGACGGACGGCCGGGCGCTCGTAGTCGGAGAACATGAAGAACGTGCCGCCGAACGGACGGGTGTGGGAGCCCAGCAGGATGCCGTTGGTGATGGTGCCCATGGTGAACTCGCGCACGCCGAAGTGCAGCTGGCGGCCGAACGGGCTGACGACCGGCCACTGCTTGGTCTCGTTGCCTTCGGGGGCGAAGGTCGCGGCGCCCTTGAGATCGGTCTTGTTGGAGCCGCCGAGGTCGGCGGAGCCGCCCCACAGTTCCGGCATGACGGCCGCGATGGCGTTGAGGACGGAGCCGGAGGCGCCACGGGTGGCGACGCCCTTGCCGATCTCGAAGGTGGCCTCAAGGTCGTCGATGGCCTTGTCGAAGCCCTCCGGCAGCTCGCCGGCCTTCAGACGGTCGTACAGGGCGGCCTTGTCCGGGTTGGCCTTGCGCCAAGCGTCGAACTTCTCGTCCCATTCCTTGTGGGCCTCCAGGCCGCGCTCGGCGACCTTGCGGGCGTGGGCGAGGGCCTCCTCGTCGATCTCGAAGCTCTTCTCCGGATCGTAGCCGAGGACCTTCTTGAGGCCGGCGACGGCCTCGGCGCCCAGCTTGGAGCCGTGGGAGGACGGATCGTTGGTCTTGCCCGGGGTCGGCCACGCGATGAGCGTGTGGACCTTGATGAGCTTCGGCTGGTCCGGGGCGGCGGCCTCGGCCTTGGCGATCACGTCGGCCAGGCCCTCGACGTCCTCCTTGTAGGAGCCGTCGGGCTGGATGAAGCTGAACTCGTCGGTGTACCAGCCGTAGGCCTGGAAGCGCTTGAGCACGTCCTCGGCCAGCACCAGGTTGGTGTCGCCCTCGATCTGGATGCGGTTGGCGTCGAAGATCACGGTCAGGTTGCCGAGCTTCTGGTTGGCGGCCAGGGCGGCGGCCTCGCCGGAGATGCCCTCCTCGATGTCGCCTTCGCCGCAGATGGCCCAGATCTTGTGGTAGAACGGGGAGTCTTCCTTCTTGGTCTCCGGGTCGAGCAGACCGCGCTGGAAACGCTCGCCGTACGCGAAGCCGATGGCGGAGGCGAAGCCCTGGCCCAGCGGGCCGGTGGTCATCTCGATGCCCGGGGTCAGGCCGTACTCCGGGTGGCCCGGGGTGCGGGTGTCGGCGCCGCCGCGGAAGTGTTTGAGGTCGTCCAGGGTCAGGCCATAGCCGGAGAAGTAGAGCTGGACGTACTGGGTAAGGGAGGCATGGCCGCCGGAAAGGATGAAGCGATCGCGACCCTCCCAGTTGGGATCGTTCGGATCGTGCTTGATGAAGTGCTGGTAGAGCGTGTAGGCGATGGGCGCCAGGGAGACGGGGGAACCGGGGTGGCCGGAACCGGCCTTCTCAACCGCGTCGGCCGAAAGGACCTTCGCCAGCTTGATGGCGCGCTCGTCCAGTTCGGTCTCCTTGAATTCGGTCATATTCAATTTCCTTCCAATAATTCGGGCCCCATGGCTCGACTTGCGCCGTGCCACGGTTTGCCTTCACATTGCCCTTTCATGCTAAACGCCGACAACGACTTTCACGCGCATTTTTGGAGTGTTTTGTGACCTTTTGTTCCGTTAGCGTTCACAATCGGACATGCCCCGGTAAGCCCATAACGAACGCGCCGCAATGGTTTAGCACTCGAAATGTCCGAGTGCTAATACAATGGGTGAAGGTTGGAAATTCACCAACAATTCATTCGCAACCGCACATAAGGAGGCGCGCATGACGAACAACCGCCGCATGCTGGTGCTGCGCGCCGTGGTCGAGGACTACATCCGCTCGCAGGAGCCGGTCGGCTCCTCGTCGATCACCCGCGACCACGCGCTGGGCGTCAGTTCGGCGACCGTGCGCAACGACATGGCCGCCCTGGAGGACGAGGGCTACCTCGTCCAGCCGCACACATCGGCCGGACGCATCCCCACCGAAAAGGGGTACCGGTATTTCGTGGACAAGCTGGCCACGGTGGTGCCGCTGTCCGCCGCCCAGCGGCGAGGCATCGACACCTTCCTGTCCGGGTCCGTCAGCCTCGAGGACACGCTGCAGCGCGCCGCCCGTCTGCTGTCGCGCATCACCGGGCAGGTGGCCGTGGTCGCCTCGCCGTCCCTGGCCAGGTCCGCGCTGCGCCGGTTGGAGATCGTCCCTCTCACGCCCGGCGTGCTGCTGGTGGTGGTCATCACGGACACCGGTCGGGTGGCCCAGCGCACGCTGAACCTCGCGGACTGCCCGGACGCCGACGGTGTGGCGAAACTGTCCGATGCCGTCAATGAGCAGTGCCAGGGCATGTCCCTGCTGCAGGCCGCCGAATGCGTGGGGCGCATCAGCGCATCCCCGGCCTTCACCGGCATGCAGTCGCTTGGCGCGTCCCTTGCGGAGGTGTTCGGGGACATGGCCTCCCAGGAGCAGTCGAGCAACCTGTACATGGCCGGCGCCTCCACGCTCACCCGGTCCTCCGTGGCGAACGTGGCGGATCTTGCCCCGCTGTTCGACGCGCTGGAGGAGCAGGTGGTGCTCATGAAGCTCATGAGTTCCCTGAGCGAGGTGTCCTCGAAGGCCGGCGGCGTGAGCGTGGCCATCGGATCGGAGACCCATACGCCGGGCCTCATGCACGCCTCCGTGGTCACCAGCGGCTACGGTCGGTCCAGCTCGCCGTCCAAGGCGACGGACGGGGACGAGTCCGCCGCGGCCGCCGAACCCGTGGCCTTTGTGGGGTCCATCGGCCCCACGCACATGGACTACGCCGCCACGATGGCCGCCGTGCGGGCCGTGGCGCGTTATCTCACCGGCTTCATGAGCCGTGAGGAGAGCGGCGAGCAGGTCTGACCTGCTCCCGTGGCACAATGTCAGCGAATTCAACAGACACAAGGAAAGAAACCGTGGCAGATTATTACGAGGTGTTGGGCGTCGAGCGCACGGCCAGCGACGAGGAGATCAAGAAGGCCTATCGCAGGATGAGCCGCAAGTATCATCCGGACATCGCCGGCCCCGAGTTCGAGGACAAGTTCAAGGAGGTCAACGCCGCCTACGAGGTGCTCTCGGACAAGAACAAGCGCCAGATGTACGATCAGGGCGTGGATCCCAACGACCCCCAGGCGTCGGCTGGATTTGGCGGCGGCGCGTTCAACATGGGGGACATGGGCGACATCTTCGGCCAGTTCTTCGGCGGCGGATTCTCCGGCGGCGGTCAGGGGCCGATCCCGCGTACCCAGCCGGGCCGCGACGCGCTGGCCTCCGTGACGATCGATCTGAAGACCGCGGTGTTCGGCGGCGTGGCGCACACGGACATCAACACCTTCTCCCTGTGCCAGGAATGCGGCGGTTCCGGGGCCCAGGCGGGCTCCCAGCCGGTCACCTGCCCCGACTGCAAGGGTCGCGGCTTCGCGCAGAAGGTGGTGCGCACCCTGCTCGGCCAGATGGTCACCTCCGCGCCGTGCGAACGCTGCGAGGGCCACGGCACCATCATCGAGAAGCCCTGCCCGAGCTGCATGGGCCACGGCCGCGTGCGCACCAAGCGCTCCGTGGGCGTGACGATCCCGGCCGGCATCCGCGACGACTCCCGTCTGCGTCTGGCCTCTCAGGGCGAGGTGGGCGAGGGCGGAGGCGCGGCCGGCGACCTCTACATCGACGTGCGCATCAAGGCGGACAAGCAATACACGCGCGACGGCGACGATCTGCACTGCTGGATCCAGGTGCCCATGAGCTGGGCCGTGCTGGGCCACGAGCTGGAGATCGAGACGTTCGACGGCCCGCAGAAAATCACCATCCCCGCCGGATGCCAGCCGGAGGACACCGTGGCGCTCAAGGGCCTCGGCGTCACCAAGCTGCGCACCCAGGAGCGCGGCGATCTGGTGGCCCACATCGCCGTCCACATCCCCACCAAGCTCAACGACCGCGAACGCGACCTGATCAGCCAGTTCTCGCAGCTGCACGACTCCGGCGCCGGCCATGTGGCTCAGAGCGGCAAGCCCCGCGTCGGCGGTGCGAAGAAGGGCGGGTTCTTCTCGAAGCTGAAGGATGCGTTGAGCTGACGGACGTGCCTCTAGAACATTGAAAGCAGCCATTCTCCCGTGCGCGAGTAGGGGAGAATGGCTGCTTTTCGCATATTGGGAACGGAAGAATGAACGAAGAATGACGGAAGACGGCGGGATGAGACGTGTAACGGTCGGTATTGGTCATATTGACCGTTACGTACCGCAATGCAGGCCGTCTAAAGGTCGGAATCGGCAAAAACGACCGATAGAATCCATGTAAAAGGTGTCGTAAAGGTCATACAGGAACGAAGGAGCGCGTAGGGATGGACTACAAAAGCATCAGACAGACCGTGCACATGAGCCGTTCCACGGAGAGGCCGGATGAGATCGCCGACGCGGAATATGCGCGGCGTCTCAATGGATGGAGCACATTCCGTTCGGGCATCATCCTGCGCGGGTATGAGGTCTTCGCCGTCAATTTCCGGGAGCTCGCCACGCTCTCCGATGCGATACGGGAACGGGAGAACGAGGTGACCGTTCTGTGGAACGCATTGCCGACGATCGCGCGCCGAGCTTACCTACATGATCTCATCGGAGAGGAGCTGGAAAGCACCAACAGCATAGAGGGGGTGCGCTCCACTAGGCAGGAAATAAGCCGGGCGCTCGAAGTCGCGTTGAAGTATGACGGGCACGCGCGATTCAGCGAATTCGCCCGACTGTTCCTCGCGCTCAGCGACGACGATCCCGCCCACTATGCCCTGCCGGAAACCCTTAAGGACATTCGGGTGATCTATGACAAGATCATCGACGGCGAGCTCAGCGCGGACGACAAGCCGGATGGTGATTTGTTCCGCATCGGCTCCGTGTACATCGACGATCCATCTTCCGGACGCCGTGTCCATACGGGCATAGCCCCGGAGTCGGAGATCAAGGTGGCACTCACCCAATGGCTGGCACTCACCCGCAATCGAGATGTTCCGCCGTTGATCCGGGCGGCCCTGTGCCATTTCGCGTTCGAATACATCCACCCCTTCTATGATGGGAACGGACGCACCGGACGATTCCTGTTCGCCCTCCAGCTCCGGCAGCATCTGAGCGTGCCCACTGCGGTAAGCCTCAGTCCCGTCATCTCGGATGGAAAGGACCGGTACTACAGGGCGTTCGAGGAGGCACAACATCCGATGAACCGGTGTGATGCCAGCTTGTTCGTATACAGGATGCTGAAGTTCATCGCTCAGGCCCAGAAACGCATCGTCGATGACCTGTCCGACAAGCGCGCATCCCTCCTGCGCGCGTTCTCGCAACTCGACCTGCTGCGTTCGGAGCATTCGTGGAATGATGATGCCGCGAATGTCGTTGCGCTCCTCGTCCAGGAGGAGCTGTTCGGGATCGCCCCGCACAGCGTAACCCGTACAAGACTGCGCGAGGCACTGGGATTGGGGCGAAGCAGGGTCAGCCATGCGCTGGATGCACTTACCCGGGATGGAACCATCGATGCCATGGGACAGCGTCCCGTGCGCTACGCACTTTCAAACGCCATGCGTGACGCGATCCTTGGTTCGGAGAGTGGTTCATCGCAGATCTGAAGGACCGGAACGCCTTGACCTTGGCGAATTGCGCCGGGAAGGCCTGTGGCCGGGTGTTATGTTATCTGCATAACACCCGGCCACACTGTTATATATTAAATCAGAACAGCTGAGCCTTTATTCAGCCCAGCAGCGAGCGGAGCATCGAGCGGTATTCGCTCACGTATCCGCCACCGAAGAAGACGCAATGGCCGGCGATGGGGTAGAGCTGCCACAGGGTGAAGCGGTCCTCGAAGCCCCTCTTCAGCGGATGGACGGTCTGGTAGCCGTCGATGATGTTGCGCAGGTACGACATGCCGAACAGGTGCAGCATCGCCAGATCCTCCTCGCGATGGCCGCCGTGGGCCGCCGGGTCGATCAGCACGGCCTCGGTCTCGCCGTCGGTGCCATGGGTCCACATCACATTGCCGCTCCACAGGTCGCCGTGCACGCGGGCGGGCTTGTCGTCGGCGGCCTTGCCCAGGATCTCCGGCATCGCGGCGATCACCTCGCGCGTCACCCTAAGGTCATCGGCGTCGAGGGCCCCGCGGTGGATGCCCATCTCCACCATCGGGATCAAGCGTCCCTCGCCGTAATAGGTGATGGGGTCGTCCCAGTTTCCGGTGTCCATCGGCACGGGGTCCTGCAAGGGGCCGAAATAGCAGGTGCCGGTGTAGCCGGCGGGGGCGGATCCGAAGTGCGGGGCGCCGGCGTCGTGCATCCGGGCCAGAGCCGCGCCGAAGCGGTGGGCCGCAGCCGGCGTGGGGGAGGCGGGATCCACGCGCTCGATGTCCAGATGGTCGTCCGTCCAGTCGTACACCTCCACGACACGCGGGCCGCCCTGCGCCTGCGCCTCGCCGAGCCACTGCAGCCCACGGCCCTCGCATTCGAAGAATCCCTTTGGCGCGAATGCGCGCGACTTGCGGTATTCGGACATTGCTGCTCCTTACTTACGCCTTGTCTTCGGTGTATTCCGGCGTGGACGCGTGCCCGCGCCGCCGATTGCGATTGTAGTGTGTGCGTTCCGCGATGACGTCAGCCCCGTTCACGCATTATGCCCCCCGTGTCGCTAATCTTATACGCGGATAAGCACCACCGAGCTAGAAGAGGGGTTATGAATTTCTTCCAAGCTATATTCCTGGGCCTCGTTCAGGCGTTGACCGAATACCTGCCGGTCTCCTCGAGCGCCCACATCCGCATCATCGGCGACCTCATGCTGGGCTCCGACCCTGGTGCCGCGTTCACGGCGATCATCCAGATCGGCACCGAGCTGGCGGTGCTGCTGTACTTCCGCCGCGACATCGCCCGCATTCTGGGTGCCTGGTTCGGATCCCTGTTCGGCAAGGAGGGCAAGGACTGGAAGTCCCGTCTGGGCGCGCACAACCGCGATACGCAGATGGGCTGGTACATCATCATCGGCACGTTGCCGATCGTCATCGCCGGCGTGCTCTTCAAGAACGCGATCGAGACCACGCTGCGCAACCTGTGGATCACCGTGACCGTGCTCGCCCTGTTCGGCGTGCTCCTGTGGATCTTCGACGCCCGTTCCAAGCAGATCAAGACCATGGAGCGCATGACCGCCAAGGACGCGATCATCTTTGGCATCGGCCAGATGCTCGCCCTGATCCCCGGCGTCTCCCGCTCCGGCGGCACCATCACCTTCGGCCGCGCGATGGGCTACACCCGCGAGGCTGCCGTGCGCGTCGCCTTCCTCATGGCCATCCCGGCCGTGCTGGGCGCCGGCCTGCTTGAATCGGTCTCCGCCGTCAAGGACGTGAGCGCCTGCTCCGCCAACCCCGACCCGCTGTCCGAAGCGTGCGTGGGCGCCGGCATGTTCCCGGGCTGGGGCCCGACGATCGCCGCGACCATCGTCTCGTTCGTGGTGGGCTACATCGTGATCATCGGCTTCCTGAAGTTCGTGTCCACCTTCTCCTACAAGGCGTTCGCCATCTACCGCATCGCCCTGGCCGTGGTGGTGGCGATCCTGCTGCTCACCGGCGCGCTGTCCCCGGTGGAGGCCGCCGTCGCCGCGGGTGCGTGACGTCTCCCGTCCCGCGCTGAAAAACGCCGCAAAACACGCTGCAAACGAATCGGGGCGTGACCTCCAATTGGAAGGTCACGCCCCGATTCATATATTCGCCCGTGGAATCCCTGCGCTCCGGGAACCCGTCACCGGCCGCCGTCCATGTCCCGCAGGAACGCCTCCGCCTCCTGCGCGATGTCGTTGCCGGAAGCCTCGGTGAACTTGGCGTTTTCCCGCGTGTCCACCTCGATCTCCAGATGGCGCACGTATTCGGCCAGATCGTCGTTGCAGCGCGTCAGCAGGCTTGCCTGGGCCTTCCACTGGGCGGCCTTCCTGGGCAGATCGCCCTCCTTGAGCTCCACGCCCAGCATGTCCGAAAGCCTGTCCAGCAGACGCAGCGTGGCCTGCGCGCATTCCTCGCCGTTGAGGTACTGCGGGATGGACACCCACATGGACGTGGTGTTGTAGCCATGGTCGTTCGCCACCTGGTCCAGCACCGTGGGGATGCCGATGGGGCCGGTGTAGTCGTCCTCGCCGGTGCAGACCGTGTTGTACCCGCCGGTGGTCACGTCGATGGGCAACGGACGGGTGTGCGGGCAGTCGGCGAACATGGCGCCCAGGCAGATGACGTCCTTCACATCCGCATCCTCGGCGAACCGCAGGCTGCGGTGGCAGAATTCCAGCCAGCGGTAGTTGGGTTCCGGTCCCATCTCCACCAGGATGCTGTGCGACTCGTCGATGGTGATGCGGTACAGCGAGGTTTCCGGCCAGACGATGTTGCGCCTTCCGTTCATGGTGCACAGCATGGGGCGGGAGGTCTGGTAGTCGTAGAAGCCCGCGCAGCAAATCTTGCCTACCTGCTGGGAGTCGTAGGTGTCGATCAGATGCCGGATCACATTGGTGGCGGCCTGGCAGGCGTCGTTCCATCCGGCGAACGCGCTGACCATCACACAGCTGGGTTTCGTCGTTTGCTCTTCACTCATGCCTCTCAGTGTAACCGCCGCATAATGCGCCGAAATGCCAATCCGCCGTAGGCGTGAAATGCGATCGAAACGTCCGGTTCGCCGCAAGTTTGCCGGCGCGACACGATCGCGACACGCTGATTTTGCAAATCACAGAGATGTCGTTATAGTGGTTACTCGTGCTTCGGCGGAAGGAATTCCGCGGTTCACATGCGGACATAGCTTAGTTGGTAAAGCGCAACCTTGCCAAGGTTGAGACCGCGGGTCCGAGTCCCGTTGTCCGCTCTAGGTCCGATGAGTTGACAGACCTTACGGTGGGTTAGCCAAGCGGTTAGGCAGCGGCCTGCAAAGCCGTATAGACGAGTTCGACTCTCGTACCCACCTCTCGGACGCGCCTGTGCGCGTTGGACCTGGGCGGTTGGCGCAGAGGTAGCGCACTTCCCTGACACGGAAGGGGTCACAAGTTCGAATCTTGTATCGCCCACTCGCGAGCCGTTAGGTCCGGAGTAATAATTGAATATTTCCGAATGCAATTCGGGCGATTGGCGCAGCGGCTAGCGCACTTCGTTCACACCGAAGGGGTCGTAGGTTCGATTCCTACATCGCCCACTGATTCCTGCTTCTCACGGCGGGAATCTTTGCGGACATAGCTTAGTTGGTAAAGCGCAACCTTGCCAAGGTTGAGACCGCGGGTCCGAGTCCCGTTGTCCGCTCTCATCGAAGCCTCTCCCTCGTGGAGAGGCTTTTTGTTTTCCCGGACGCGGCACTGGGGCTTTACCGTCGTCCTGAGCGGCGCCCGTAGGGGACGGGCACAGTGTCATCCTGAGCGAAGCGCAGCGGAGAATAGCCTGTTAAGGATCCTTCGACTGCGCCCTACGGTGTCCGGCTTCTCCGGACCGTCGCCGCCTTAGCGACGGCTGTTTTCCGCTCCCTGTTCTTCTAAATACGGGCTGCACGGGCCGAAATTCCGAATTCGCAGAGTCATCGGGCCGTTTTTCGCCTGATTTGCGACCCGATAGTGCTGTGAATCGGCAAGATCAGCCCGCGCAGCCCGTAAATGAGCGAACATCGGGCATCAATTCGCTATCCTGTGTCCATCGAAGGTGAACGGCCGGTCGTAAACGGATATAGTGCTGACCATCGGCGTGTGACCATGCACGACGGCGGTGCGGCGAATCGACGGGAGGCGCAGGCCATTGGTGGCGTTGGCGATCATCGAACGGTACTTCATCTACTGGCTGGCGTATGCCTTCGTGGGATGGGCGTGGGAAACCGGTCTGAGCGTGGTCCTGCGCCACCGGTTCGAGGACCGAGGCGTGCTCAACGGCCCTCTGTGCCCTATCTACGGATTCGGCGCGCTGCTGGTCGTCACCATGCTGGGCGACGTGGCCAATCCAATCGCCCTGTTCCTGTCCTGCGGCGTGATCGCGTGTACGTTGGAATACCTGTCGTCGTGGGCGATCGAGGTGCTGTTCCACGTGCGGCTGTGGGATTACGCCGGCAAGCCGTTCAACATCAACGGCCGCGTGTATCTGAACGGCTTTCTGGCGTTCGGCGCTGGGGCCACGGCCGTGGTGATGGTGGTCCAGCCATGGCTTGAAGGGATCGTGGACTCATGGCCGCCGATCGCGCTCGATCTGACGGCCAGCCTGCTGTTTGCGGTCACTGTGGTCGACGCCGCGATCACCGTGGCGGGTCTGGCGAGCTTCGACACGCGTCTTGCCCGCGTGGCCGAGGAGCTCAAGGCGCTCAGGCTGGAGCAGATCCGCGACATTGATGCGAACATCGCCCGGACGGATGCGCGCTGGGAGCGGCGCATGACCGGCATGCGCGACGATGTGGAGGCGATTGCCGAGGAGGCCCACGAGCGTATCCGCGGCACCCTGAGCTGGCAGCAACGCCGTCTGATCCGCATCTTCCCGAGCCTGACTTCCTCCCGTGACGCCGGGCTTGCCGAACGGATCCGCACGCTGCTGAGCCGTCGCCGGTAGGGGGTCTTTCCCCTTCCGTCGTCCGCCGGATGACGCCGATCCGCCTTTCGGCCCAGCGAAGGCCATACGATGGGGGATATGGAGACCAAGTCGAGCAGCAGAAGAACCGTCGGCATTGTGGACAACGACCCGTTCACTCTGCGGGCGCTGCGCGATGTGACGGCCACGATGCTCGGCTACAGGGTGGCGTGGGCGCAGCGGTCGGCGATCGACGCGCTCGGCCTGTGCGGCGAGGACGCCACCGCGCCGGACATGCTGCTTACGGACGTGATGATGCCCGACATGTCCGGCATCACGCTGTGCAAGCTGATCCGCAGTCGCACGGCATCCATCCCGATCCTTGCGATCACCTCATACAATCTGGACGTGTACGCCGCCAAGGCGCGCGACGCAGGGGCCCAGGGAATCGTCAACAAGGACGATCCGGCGGTGATCACGGCCGCGATCTCCGCGGTGGGCAACGGCATGACGTGGCCGTACCGATCGGCCTCGGGAACCGGCGTGGTGACGTTTTCCACCGCCGCGGCCGCGCATGAACGGGTCTCGGTGACGGATGTGCAGCGCGCGATCGCCACGCTGTCCGCGCGCGAACTGGCCGTGGTGCGGCTGACCTGCGAGACGCTCGCCCCGTTCGGGGACATCGCCGCCAAGCTCGACTGCGGAGAGTCGACCGTGAAGACCCTCGCCCAACGCGCATACAGGAAACTCGGCGTCTCCAGCCGGCGCGAACTCATGGCCCTGTGGACGGAAGGACTGCTGACATGAACGCTAGGAATGCGAAAACCGCGGGGGAGACCGGAGTGGTGTCGCGATGGCTCCGCCGAACCCGCGCGTGGCTGTCCGGCACGCTGTACGCCAACCGGTGGTATGCCGCACTGGCCGCCGTCGCCCTGCTGTGGCAGCTGTGGCTCATGCTCGGCAACCCATTGCTGAACTTCCATCTGCTGTACAACCGGCATTTGCTTGCGCTGTCGATCGCATGCGGGCTGGTCATGACCGTGGGACTGGTATTCAAGCCGGACATCGCGTCGTGCGCCATGATCGTCCTGAGCGCGCTGTGGATCGCCGTCATGCGGTATGAGACGTTCGCATGGTTCGCCGGAGGTGTGCTGATAGCGATCGCCGTGCTGGCATATATCAGACCGCGATGGGCGGCCATCGCCACCGCCGCATGGCTGGTGTGCCTTGGGCTGGCATTCGCCGTCCGATCGCAATCGTTTGGATCGGCCGATGCATACGGTTGGATATGCGCGCTGCTGGCCGCATGCGCGGTTGCGGCGTGCGCGATCGGCATGCTGATGGGGTTGAAGGGACGGTTCCGGTCCCTAGAGCGCAAGCAGGCCGATCGTCTGCGCGCCGAGCAGGAGCTGGCACGCAAGCGACGCAACGAGACGATCGCCAGGAACATCCATGATTCGCTCACCGGGAACCTCTCGTACATTGCGCTGCTGGCGCAACGGGAACTCGCCCGGCAAGAATCGGACGGAGATGCCGATGCGGACGCGGATGCATCGGCGCGGGCCGCATGGCTGGGCGTGGAGCGTAACGCGACCGATGCCCTCAAGGGCGTGCGCAAGGTGATCGGCCTGCTCGACGCCGATGACGCGAATGGCGGTCCGGAGGGTATGGGAGAGCGGTCGTTCGAAGGGATCATGCGTCTGCAGGAGCCGAGGCTGGAGGATCTGGACATCCGCGGGCGGACCGTGGTGGTCGACCAGTCAGACGGATCGATCGACGGGGAACGGATGGAGGCGGCGTACGCGCTGGTGGAGGAACTGTACGCGAATCTGCTGCGGCACTGCGCGCCCGGAGACGACGCCTACTTCATGCGCATCGGGCTGACCGCGGACGGCGTGACGATCGCCGAGGCCAATGCGATCCGCCCGTCCGACGGTGATGCATCCGGACCTCTGCCCGACTCCGGCACCGGGCTGATCCGCCATGCGCGGGCGATCCAACGGCTCGGCGGCACCTGCGACTACCGGTCGGACGGCGGCGAATGGCTGCTCTCCGCGTTCATCCCCAACGCGACGGAGTGAGCATGAACCGGTCTGCTTCTTCATCCTGAGCGCTGGGAGCAGCCCTCCCGTCATCCTGAGCGCAGCGTAGCGGAGTCGAAGGATCCTTGATTTGTGCACAAGATTAAGGATCCTTAGCCCTTCTGCACTATGACCCTGTGCGAAATGACGAAGGATCCTTCGACTCCGCCCTATCGGGCTCCGCTCAGGATGACAGAATGCAACTCTCGTCATCCTGAGCGTAGTCGAAGGATCCTTCGCTTTACTTGGGATGGCGGAAAGCTGTCATCCGGCGGACGACGGGCGTGGCCCAACGCGCCTCGGCGGTCTCATAGGCTGGAAGTACGGGGATCGACCGGTCCCCGGCCACTCGAAAGGGGGCGATGACGATGAGGCATCACAGGATTCCGGCCATGGCGGCGATTGCGGCCACCGTGTTCGCAATGTGCGCGGCATGCGGCATGCCAAACCAATCCGCGTCGAACGAGCGGTTCGTGGACGGTGACGTGGCAAGCGCCAACGGCAACTGGCAGGCCATCGCGGACGCCATCATGGCGGATGGGAAGGTCACGCGCGCGGAGACCGAGCAGGCGATCGAGTCGTACTACCAGTGCATGGATGAGAACGGATTCTCCGGCTCGTACGCCATCGACCTGGACATCTACTACTGGGTCGACGGCGGCAGCTGGGGACTCGATCCGGATGTGCCGGGCTACCAGCGCCTGCCGGAGCGATTCCATGACCCGGACGCTTCGGGCACGACGCAGGACGATTTCTCCTCGTATCTCCGCAGTGCCGAGGGCAAGGCGCTCATGGCGAACAATGACAAGTTGGAGAAGGAGCATCGGGAACCGTGCAAGGTGTTCGACAAGGTGGATGAGATGGCGCAGGCCGCGGTGGACTGGGCCGCCTACGACCGCCGCAAGTTCGACGCGATCGTCCGGTGCATTGCGGCCAACGCGCCGGCTTATGCGGACAGGGCGCGGTCGGTGGCATACGGCTTCGGGGATATCAGCACCGGCGTGATGAAGCTGGGCGAAGAATTCTTCGGCAAGGGCGACGAACACTGGGCGGAATTCGTAAGCAAGCCCGCGGGCAGCGAGGAATACAAGCTGAACCAATGCTTCCAAAACCCCAACGGCGTGCCGATGCGCTACTTCGGGCAGGCGGAATACAGCGGTGAGAACCGGGGCGCGCAATAAGCTCCTATCGAAAAATCCGATAACCCTTCCGACCCGGCGGATTTTCCCCTACAGTACGGTGGAATCGATTACATCGAACAACGAGAGGAAGATCATGTCGGATACGGCATTGAACTGGGTGGCGCTTGCCGTCACCGTGGTGCTGTTCGCCGGGTTGGGATATCTGAGCGTCAGCAAGAAGGCGGGCTTCAGCGCCCGCGTGCTCATCGCGACCGCGCTGGGCATCGTGGTGGGCGTCGCATTCAAGGAGCATACGGATTATGTGGCGGCGTTCGGCGACGTGTGGTCGAACGCGATCGCCGCGATCGTGGTGCCGCTGCTGCTGTTCAGCGTGATCGCGAGCATCACCAATCTGGGCGAATCGCTCAAGCTGCGCAGCATCGGCGTCAAGACCGTGGTGTTCCTGCTCATCAACACCGCCACGGCCGCGCTGATCACGCTCGGACTGGCCCTGCTGTTCCGCGTGGGCCAGGGCTTCCAGTTCACGTTGCCCACCGATTACAAGCAGCGTGAGGTTCCGGAGGTGCTGGACACCATCGTGGCCCTGTTCCCGACCAATCTGGTGAAGAACTGGTACTCCAACCAGGTGGTGCCGGTGGTCATCTTCGCGATCCTGGTGGCGGTGGCCTACAATCAGGCCGCCAAGACCGCCAAGGGCGCCGCGGCCGTCCATCCTTTCAAGGCATTCGTGGACGCCGGCAACGTGGTGCTCTCCAAGGCCACGCAGATCGTGGTGGGCTTCACCCCGTACGCGGTGCTCGCGCTGATCGCCGCCGCCGTGAGCAACAGCGATGTGGCCGCCCTGCTGCCGCTGCTCACCGTGCTGGTGGTGGCGTACATCGCCATGATCATCCAGCTGTTCCTGATCCAGCCGCTCATCCTGTCCGCGGCCGCCCGCGTCAACCCCGTGCCGTTCTTCAAGGCGTTCTGGCCCACCGGCGTGGTGGCCTTCACCTCCGAAAGCAGCATCGGCACGATCCCGGTGACCGTGCGCAACCTGCGCGCCAACGGCGTGCCCGGCGAGATCGCCTCCTTCGTGGCCAGCCTCGGCGCGAACCTGGGCATGCCGGGCTGCGCCGGCGTGTGGCCCGTCCTGCTGGCCGTGTTCGCGGTGAACGCGCAGGGCATCTCCTACTCGCCCGCCCAGTACCTGTTCCTGGTGGTGCTGGCCCTGCTCGTGTCCATCGGCACGGTGGGCGTGCCGGGCACCGCCACGATCACGGCGACCTCGCTGTTCGCCGCTGCCGGCCTGCCGATCCCGTTCATCGCCATCTCGCAGCCGATCTCGCAGATCGTGGACATGGGCCGCACCGCGCTGAACGTGGCCGGCGCCGCCAACACCGCGGTGATCGTCGCAGCCACCGAGCAGGAGCTCGATCAGGACCTCTACTACGGACGCAAGGCATTCGTGGACGAGGATGCCAACGACGACGAGCTCGAGGCCGTCGGCGCCAAGCAGGCCGCGCCGATCGCCTCCGCCGTACCGGCTGCGGGGGAGTCCTCCAAGCCCTCCGCGCTGGCCGCGTTCCAGAACGGCGGCAGCGGCAACCTGCTGAGCTTCTCGCCCTCCTCCGCGCTTGAGGGCACCGGCAATGACGACCAGTGCGGCATCCATCCGGGCGCCAACAAGGATGCGGACAAGAAGGACTGATCCGCAACCCGGCGATCGCATGTGCCAGATCGCATGCATGACATGAAATGAGCGGATCCGATGACCTGCAACCCGAAATGGGGACGCGGGCCATCGGATCCGCTCATTTTTGCCGTGATGCGCGCGGCATGGGGTCGGTGTGTGAACAGATCGGGATGGTTGTCGCTATGCCGCCCTATGGTGGCGCTTGCTGAAACACCCAGTCCAGGCCTGCACCTTGTAACGCGGACCCACGATAGTAAGGACACCACAATGGCACAGTCAACCATCTCCATCACACTCAACGGCGAAGCGAAGGAGGTGGAAGCAAGCCAGACCGGCGTCGACCTCTTTGCGGACAACAAGGACATCATCGCGGTGCGTCTCAACGGCGAACCGCGCGATCTGTACACCCCGCTGAACGACGGCGACGTGGTCGAGCCCATCGCGCTGGACAGCGAGGACGGACTGGCGATCATGCGTCACTCCGCCACGCACGTCATGGCTCAGGCCGTTCAGGAGCTATTCCCGAACGCCAAGCTGGGCGTGGGACCGGTCATCAAGGACGGGTTCTACTACGACTTCGAGGTGGACAAGCCCTTCACGCCGGACGATCTCAAGGAGATCGAAAAGCATATGCAGCGCATCATCAAGGAGTCCCAGTCCTTCCGCCGCCGCGTGGTGACCGAGGATGAGGCCCTTGCCGAGGAGGAGGGCCAGCCCTTCAAGATCGAGCTGATCAAGGACAAGGAAGCGCACCTGGATCCCGCCACCGCCACCGAGATCGCCGAGAAGGAGCTGAGCTTCTACGACAACGTGGACCGCGAGGGCAACGTGGTCTGGAAGGATCTGTGCCGCGGACCGCACCTGCCGAACACCCGTTACATCAAGGCGTTCAAGGTGCAGCGCTCCGCCGCCGCCTACTGGCGCGGCAGCGAGAAGAACCCGATGCTGCAGCGCATCTACGGCACCGCCTTCGCCTCCAAGGAGGACCTCAAGGCGTACGTGACCCGCATGGAGGAGGCCGCCAAGCGCGACCACCGCAAGCTGGGCCAGGAGATGGACCTGTTCTCCTTCCCGGATGAGATCGGCCCCGGTCTGGCCGTGTTCCATCCGAAGGGCGCCGCGGTGATCAACGCGATGGAGGACTACTCGCGCGAGATGCACCGCAAGCACCACTACAGCTTCGTGCAGACCCCGCACATCACCAAGGGCGGCCTGTACGAGACCTCCGGCCACCTGCACTGGTACAAGGACGGCATGTACCCGCCCATGCACCTGGACGAGGAGTACGACGAGGACGGCAACGTCACCAAGCCCGGCTTCGACTACTACCTCAAGCCCATGAACTGCCCGATGCACAACCTGATCTTCAAGTCGCGCCAGCGCTCCTACAAGGAGCTGCCGCTGCGCCTCTTCGAGTTCGGCACCGTGTACCGCTACGAGAAGTCCGGCGAGGTCCACGGCCTGACCCGCGTGCGCGGTCTGACGCAGGATGATTCCCACATCTACTGCACCCGCGAGCAGATGAAGGACGAGCTCAAGAACCTGCTGACCTTCGTGCTGACGGTCCTCAAGGACTTCGGCCTGAGCGACTTCTATCTGGAGCTGTCCACCAAGGACGAGCACAAGTACGTGGGCAGCGACGAGATCTGGGAGGAGGCCACCAACACGCTGGCCGAGGTCGCCAAGGAGTCCGGTCTGACCCTCGTGGCCGATCCGGGCGGCGCCGCGTTCTACGGCCCGAAGATCTCCGTGCAGGCCCGCGACGCGATCGGCCGCACCTGGCAGGTCTCCACGATCCAGCTCGACTTCAACCTGCCCGAGCGCTTCCAGCTCGAGTACATCGCCGCCGACGGCACCCATCAGCGCCCGGTGATGATCCACCGCGCCCTGTTCGGCTCCATCGAGCGCTTCTTCGCCGTGCTGCTCGAGCACTACGCGGGTGCGTTCCCGGCGTGGCTCGCCCCGGTCCAGGTGCTCGGCATCCCGGTGGCCGACGATGTGGCCCCGCATCTAGCCGGCTTCGTCAAGTCCCTGGAGGACGAGATGGTCCGCTGCGAGATCGACTATTCTGACGACCGCTTCGGCAAGAAGATCCGCAACGCCTCCAAGTCCAAGACGCCGTTCATCATCATCGTCGGCGAGGAGGATGCCTCCAACAACGCGGTGAGCTTCCGCTTCCGCGACGGCAGCCAGCTCAACGGCGTGCCGGTGGACGAGGCCAAGGCCAACATCCTCAAGGTGATCAAGAAGCGCGTCCAGGTCAACTCCGCGGACGACTTCAAGGCCGCTCTGGCGGACTGATCCCCGTGTCTGTGGGCTCCCTCCTTCGGGGGAGCCCTTTTTTGAACCATTGCGGGCTTTGCGCACCGGCAAGGCGGAAAGCATAAAGGAGAACGATGAGCGAACAGTGCGATGACGTGAGAGTGGACGATCCGGCGGAGTTCCCGCCCCAGGAGGATACGGTGGAGCGCCTGTGGACCCCGCAGCGCATGACCTACGTGCTGCGCAACAGCGAGGACCGTCCCACCAAGCCCAAGACGAAGGAATGCCCGTTCTGCGCCGGGCCGAGGAAATCCGACGAAGACGGTCTGATCGCGTGGCGCGGCACGCACGTGTTCGCGATCATGAACCTGTACCCGTACAATGTGGGACACCTGATGATCTGCCCGTACCGCCATGTGGGCTTCGTCACCGAACTCGACGACGCTGAGCTGTTCGAGTTCGAGAAGACGACCACGCTGGCCATGAAGGTCATGGCGTCCGTCTCGCACCCGGACGGCTACAACATCGGCATCAACCAGGGTGAAGTGGCCGGGGCCGGCGTGGCCGCGCACCTGCACCAGCATGTGGTGCCGCGATGGAACGGCGACGCGAACTTCATGCCCATCGTCGCCCAGACGCGCACGATGCCGATTCTGCTGTCCGATCAGCGGGCCGCGTACGCCAAGGCGTTCGCCGATCTCGCCCCCGATTTCGGGCTGCCGCTCAAGACGCCCGTGACGCTGGGTTGAGCCGGGCTGATTCCAGCCGACGTGGCCGGTCCGACATGGCCGGTCCAATCCCGGCCAATCCGACAGGCGGGCCGGGATTGTCGGCTTGCGCGAGGGCGATGGGCCGATGTGTCCTGATATGGTGTGAATCGTGCTAGAGAAACTGCGCCAACCATGGAAAAGGATCATCGAACCCATCGCCCGTCTGCTGGTGAGGCTGGGCGTAAGCGCCAACGCCGTCACCATCGCCGGCGCGCTGGGCACGGTGATCGCGGGCATCGCCACGGGGTTCACCGGCTGGCTGCTGCCGGGCGCGGTGGTGCTCACCGTTCTGGTGATCTTCGATTCGCTGGATGGCTCGGTGGCGGCGCTGACCACCGGCGGCACCAAGTTCGGCGCCTTTCTGGACTCCACCCTGGACCGCATCGCCGACTGGGCGGTGCTTGTGGGCGTGATCATATACTTCGTGCGCGAGATCATCGCCTCGCGGGGCGTGCCGGATTACACGGCATGGGTCGGCGCGGGATGCGCGCTGTTCGCTGTGATGACCTCGTTCGTGACCTCCTACGCCCGAGCCCGCGCCGAATCCGTGGGCTTCGAGGCGAAGAATGGCATCGCCACCCGTTCGGACCGGCTGACCATCATCCTGGTGGGCATGGCCATCTCCGGCGGCACGGGGAACGGCCTGTGGCTCGCCGCGGCCATGGCGCTGCTGGCCGTGCTTGGGGCGGTGACGGTCTGGCAGCGCATCGCCGAGGTGCGCAGGCAGATGATCGCCGCGGGCGACAAGGTCTGAAAACGTTGGAACGAAGCCGTTTTCAGCATTGTCAATGAGCATGCCTACAATCTAGCCTGATTGTCAAATTCCCGACTTTGCTAGGAGCATTATGTCCGGTCATTCCAAGTGGGCGACTACCAAGAACAAGAAGGCCGCCATTGACGCCAAGCGCGGCAAGCTGTTCGCCAAGCTGATCAAGAACATCGAGATCGCTGCCCGTATGGGTGGCGGCGACCCCGACGGCAACCCGTCCCTGTACGATGCGATCTACAAGGCCAAGAAGGCCTCCATGCCCGCCGACAACATCAAGCGCGCCGTCAAGCGCGGCTCCGGTGAGGAAGCCGGCGGCGTCAACTACGAGGACATCGTGTACGAAGGCTACGCGCCGGCCGGCGTGGGCCTGATCATCGAGTGCCTGACCGACAACCGCAACCGCGCGGCCGCCGAGGTGCGCTCCACCCTGACCAAGGGCAACGGCTCCCTGGCCACCTCCGGTTCCGTGTCCTTCAACTTCGAGCGCAAGGGCCAGATCGTGGTCCCGTCCGAGGGCGTGGACTACGACGACCTGTTCGAGAAGGCCGCCGAGGCCGGTGCCGAGGACGTTTCCGATGACGGCGACGTGTATACCGTCATCACCGATCCGTCCGACCTGCACACCGTGCGCAAGGCCCTTGAGGACGCCGGCTTCGACTTCGATTCCGCCGATCTCGTCATGGCCCCGAAGAACGAGGTCGAGCTGGGCCTTGAGGACGCCCGCAAGGTGTCCAAGCTCATCGACAACCTCGACGATCTGGACGATGTGCAGAACATCTACGCCAACTGGACCGCCTCCGACGAGGTCATGGAACAGCTCGACGCGGAGTGACATCGCGTGATCATACTTGGCGTTGACCCCGGGCTTACGCGCTGCGGGGTCGGCGTGGTGGAAGCCGGCGCATACCGCCGGCTTTCGTTTATCCACGTCGATGTGGTCCGTTCGGACCCGCACACCTCGCAGGACCTGCGCCTGAAGATGATCTACGACGGACTGTGCGCCAAGCTGGACCGGTTCATCCCGGACGCGGTGTCGATCGAGCGCGTGTTCGCCCAGGACAACCGCAACACCGTGCTCGGCACCGCGCAGGCGGCCGGCATGGCCATGCTCGCGGCGGCCCAGCGGGGGATACCGGTCGCGCTGCACACGCCCACCGAGGCGAAGCTGGCCATCACCGGCAACGGGCACGCCCAGAAGCCGCAGGTGGAGCGCATGGTGGCACGCATCCTGGGCCTCAACACGCTGCCCAAGCCCGCCGACGCCGCCGATGCGCTGGCATTGGCGATCTGCCATGCCTTAAGGCCTGCGGGCGCCCTGCAGGGAGGGGAACGCGAGGAGCATCTCACGGAGGCGCAGCGGCAGTGGGCGGAGGCCTCGCAACGCGCCGTGAAGGCGCAGCATCGCAAGAACGTCGATCGCGGCATGTAGACTTCGAACAGTTGTTCGATGTACTAGTGGCCGCATTGCACCGGCCATATTCATAGAAAGGGGTGCCCGTGATCGGCATGCTGAACGGGACGGTGGCGGAGATCGACGCCGACGTCGCCATCATCGACGTGAACGGCATCGGCTTCGAGTTGCGCATGCCCGTCTCCGATCTGGGGGCGATGCATGGCGGCCAGCAGGTGCGCGTGTACACCGCGCTCAATGTGTCCCAGGATTCCCTCACCCTGTTCGGATTCCTCGCCAAGACCTCGCGCACGCTGTTCGCCCAGCTGCAGAAGGTCAGCGGCATCGGTCCCAAGGTGGCGCTGTCCATCCTCTCCACGCTCACGCCGGCGCAGCTCGCGCAGGCGGTGGCGGAGGGGGATTCCGCCGCACTGTCCCGGGCGCCGGGGCTGGGAAGGAAGGGCGCGCAGAAGATCATCCTCGAACTGGCCGGCAAACTGAATCTGGACGAGGTCACCGCCTCCGCGTCCAAGGGAGCCAGACGGGCGGACCCGGCGCTGAAGCAATGCATCGAGGGTCTGGTCTCGCTCGGCTGGCAGCAGCGGGACGCCGAATCGGCCGTCGCCACCGTGTGCGACGAGGAGGAGATCGCACTGCCGCTGGAGGTCGAGGACGTACCTCGCGTGCTCAAGCTCGCGCTGGCCTCGCTGGATAGGGGCAGGTGATCGCCATGGCCATCATGAACGAGGGACCGGCCATGTCCGGCGAACTGATGACGCAGGCGCAGCGCAACTCCGGGGCCGCGGAGGATTCGCTGCGCATGGTGTCCGCCGCGCCCATGGGCGACGAGCAGGTGAGCGACGAGGAGCTGCGTCCCCATGCGCTGTCGTCGTTCATCGGCCAGCCCAGGCTCAAGGCCCAGCTGCAGCTGTTCCTGGACGCGGCCCGCAAGCGTGAGGTGCCGCCGGACCACATCCTGCTGGCGGGTCCCCCCGGACTGGGCAAGACCACGCTGGCGATGATCGTGGCCAACGAGCTCAACGTGCCGATCCGCGTCACCTCCGGCCCGGCCATCCAGCACGCGGGCGATCTGGCCTCGGTGCTCAGCGCACTGGAACCGGGGGAGGTGCTGTTCATCGACGAGATCCACCGTCTGCCGCGCGCCGCGGAGGAGCTGCTGTACATCGCCATGGAGGATTTCCGCGTGGATGTGATGGTGGGCAAGGGCCCGGGCGCCACGTCCATTCCGCTCACCCTGCCCCGCTTCACCGTGATCGGCGCCACCACGCGCGAGGGCATGCTGCCCAGCCCGCTGCGCGCGCGATTCGGCTTCACCGCGCATCTGGACTACTACCCGCACGAGGAGCTGGAGAAGCTGGTCGAGCGTTCCAGCACGGTGCTCGGGATCACGCTTGAGGAAGGGGCTGCCGAACAGCTGTCCCTGCGCTCCCGAGGCACGCCGCGAATCGCCAACCGTCTGCTGCGCCGCGTGCGCGACTGGGCCATCGTCCACGATCTGCCCACGGTGGGTGCGGAAGACGTCAAGGAGGCGCTCGAGCTGTACCAGATCGATTCGCAGGGTCTGGACCGTCTGGACATCGCGGTGCTCAACGCCATCGTGCGCAACTTCAACGGCGGCCCGGTGGGACTCAACAACCTTGCCGCCATGGTGGGTGAGGAGTCGGAGACCGTGGAGACCGTCTGCGAGCCGTATCTGGTGCGCGAAGGCTTCCTCGTGCGCACGCCCAAGGGCCGAGTGGCGACCCGGAAGGCTTGGGAACACTTGGGTTTGCAGCCCGGCAACGATGTCACCACAGTGTTTTAGACTCGATTTGTTCTGGCTAAGGAACGTGTGCGCCGCGCGCAGCAGGCCGCGGCCGTTATGAAGGAGAACCCGTTATGCCGTTTGATCCCTCGATGCTGTTCATGATCGTCATCCTCGTCTTCATGATCGGCATGATGTGGTGGCAGTCCAAGAAGGCCAAGAAGCAGCAGGCCAAGGTCAACGATTTCCGCGAGTCGCTGCAGACTGGCACCGAAGTGGCCACCTACTCCGGCCTGCTCGGCAAGATCGTGTCCGTCGATCTGGAGAAGGAACAGGCCGTGATCGACTCCGAGGGCTCCCTGTCCCGCTGGCGTCTGCAGGCCCTCACCGAGCCGCCCATCGTCCCGGCCTACGTGCACGACGACGAGGTGGATGAGTACGGCAACCGCCTGGAGGACAAGGCGGACGACCAGTCCCAGCAGGACGAGCAGGACGCCGACGAGGCCCAGAAGCCGATCGAGGCGACCGCAGAGCAGAACGCCAAGGACGAGCAGACCAAGTAGGCGCTACAGTCGGTAGGGCACATCCGCCGGCAATACCGTCAGCAAATCAAAGGGGCAAGTCATGACCAACGACATTCGCATCGACCAGCTGGACGTGTTGGGCGTCGAGGACGCCGAATACGTCGTCTCCCTGATCCGAACCATCCCCGACTTCCCCAAGCCGGGCATCCACTTCAGGGATTTCACCCCCGCAATGACCGATGCGAGGGGCCTGCAGCTCATGCTCAAGGCCCTTGAGAGGACGCTGCCGGTCCCGGCGGACCAGATCGACCTGATCGCCGGTCTGGAGGCCCGCGGATTCCTGCTGGGTCCCGCTTTGGCGGCTCATCTGGGCAAGGGGTTCGTTCCGGTGCGCAAGGCCGGCAAGCTGCCGCCGGAGACCATCAAGGAATCCTACGAGCTTGAATACGGCACCGCCAGCATCGAGATCGAGACCGCGGCCGTCCACAACGGCCAGCGCGTGCTGATCGTGGACGATCTAATCGCCACGGGCGGCACCGCGGCGGCGGCGGCCAAGCTCATCGAGTCCGCCGGCGGCAAGGTGGCGGGCTTCAGCTTCGTCATGGAGCTGCAGGGTCTGGACGGCCGCGCTGCGCTGGGGGACCACCCGGTCGCCTCCCTGACCGTCATGCCGGCCTGACCGCGAGCCGACGAACATCACCGCGGTCCACAACAGCTCACAATCGCATAGAGCATAAAGAGGATATACGCCCATGGATCTTTACGAATATCAGGCCAGGCAGCTACTTGAGGAGCAGGGCATTCCCACGCCTCAGGCCATCTTCGCGGAAAACTCGCATGACGTGGCCGAGGCCGCCGACAGGATCGGCTACCCGAACGTCATCAAGGCGCAGGTCAAGATCGGCCACCGCGGGCAGGCGGGCGGCGTCAAGCTCGCCAAGGACCGGGAGGAGGCGATTCTCGACTCTGAATCCATCCTGCCCATGACCATCCACGGCCACAAGGTGTCCGGCGTGCTGGTGGCCGAGGCGAAGAACATCCTGCACGAGTACTACGTCTCCATCTCCGTGGACCGCACCTCGCGCGACTACGACGTGCTCGCCACCGCGAACGGCGGCACCGAGGTCGAGGAGATCGCCAAGCAGCACCCCGAGGCCGTCAAGCGCCTGCACATCAGCGCGCTGGGCGATTTCGACATCGAGGATGCCCGCAAGATGGCCGGCGAGATCGGCTTCTACCATGCCGACGTGGAGCAGGCCGCGCAGATCCTGCTCAAGATGTGGGAGGTTTTCAAGAAGAACGACGCCACGCTCGTCGAGATCAACCCACTGGCCAAGATCGGCGATCCGGACGACGAATCGTCCAAGTCGCTGTGCGCGTTGGACGCGAAGATCTCGCTGGACGACAACGCCGCATTCCGCCACGACGGGTGGAAACGCTTCGAGGATCCGATCGTCTCCGATCCGTACGAGCAGAAGGCCCGCGAACGCGGCCTGCACTACGTGCACCTGCACGGCGAAGTGGGCGTGATCGGCAACGGCGCGGGACTGGTCATGAGCTCCCTGGACGCCGTGTCCGGCGCTGGCGAGGACCAGGGCACGGGCATCAAGCCGGCCAACTTCCTGGACATCGGCGGCGGCGCCTCCGCGGAGGTCATGAAGGACAGCCTGAGCATCGTCCTTGCCGATCCGCAGGTCGTTTCCGTGTTCGTCAACGTATACGGCGGCATCACCTCCTGCGTGGAGGTCGCCGAGGGCATCCTCAAGGCGCTTGAGGAGATCAACACCGCCAAGCCCATCGTGATCCGATTCGACGGCAACGCGGCGCAGAAGGGCCTGCAGATCCTGCTGAGCGCGGACAACCCGCGCATCCATGTGGCCCGAACCATGGAGGACGCGGCCCAGCTGGCCGCCAAGCTCGCCGCGGAACAGAAAGGTGAACGCTGAAATGACGCTTTTCATCGACCATAACGCCCCTGTGATCGTCCAGGGCATCACCGGTCATCAGGGCATGACGCACACCGCGCGCATGCTCAAGGCCGGCACCAACATCGTCGGCGGCGTCAACCCGCGCAAGGCCGGCACCGAGGTCGTCTATCCGGGCGCCCGGAACGGCGAGGACGCGCACATCCCCGTGTACGCCACCTGCCAGGAGGCCAGGGAGGCCACCGGGGCGCAGGCCAGCGTGGTCTTCGTGCCGCCGCGCTTCGCCAAGGGTGCCATCGTGGAAGCCGTCGAAGCGGGCATCGGCCTGATCGTGGTCATCACCGAAGGCATCCCGGTCGCGGACACCGCCTACTGCGTGGCATTGGCGCAGCGGCACGGCGTGCGCATCATCGGTCCCAACTGCCCCGGACTGGTCACGCTGTCCGACGATCCGGCCAACCCGGGCGTGAACCTGGGCATCATCCCGGACGGCATCGTGGGCCGCGGCCCCATCGGTCTGGTGTCGAAGTCCGGCACGCTCACCTACCAGCTCATGGGCGAACTCGCCGAGTACGGCTTCACCGCCTGTCTGGGCGTGGGCGGCGATCCGATCGTGGGCACCACGCTGCTGGAGGCACTCCAGCAGTTCAACGACGACCCGGATACCAAGGCCTGCGTCATGATCGGCGAGATCGGCGGCACCGCCGAGCAGGAGGCCGCCATCTGGGCGCATGAGCACATGACCAAGCCGATCGTCGCCTACATCGCCGGCTTCACGGCCCCCGAAGGCAAGCAGATGGGACACGCCGGCGCCATCGTCTCCGGCGGCAAGGGCACGGCCAAGGACAAGAAGGAAACGCTCGAGCGCGTGGGCATCAAGGTGGGCCGCACCCCCGGCCAGACCGCACAGTACATGCGCGAGATCATGGCCAATCTGGACTGACGGCCGATTGTCCAATATGGTCAAACGAGGCCTCAAATCCCTTGGCGCGGGAGCTGTTGCCGCCCTGCTCGCCATCGTCATCTATCTGGCTGCGCTGGGCTGCTTCATCGCCCTGATGCTGCTGGTGATCTCGATGGAGGAGGGCGGCACCACGCTGACCAACGGCACCGTGCCGCTCACGGAGGCGATGGTTTTGCTCTCCCAAGGCTCCGGATTCTCTTCCGGGGTGATCACGCTGACCATCATGCCGCTGCTGCTGACCGTCATGCTCATCGCCATGGTGGCCGTGCTGGCGGCCCGCATGGGAACCAGCGTCCTCGGATATGCGGCCGGTCTGGCCATCTGGGAGGGCGTCAACCTCTATCTGCACATGAGCCTCGCGCAGGGATCGGTCTCCGGGGTCACCCCTCTGGACGAGTCCGGCATGGTCGCGCTCAAGTGCGGGATCGTGTTCACCATCGGCTATGCGATGGCCGCCTTGCCCCGCAGCGCGGCCGTACGTGCATTCCGCGAGAAGCTATGGCCCAAGGTGTCCGCGCAGGTCCGGCGCACGATCGCCCTCGGCGTGGGCATGGCCGTGCTGATCGTCCTCACGCTCATGACGATCGCGCTGGTGACCGTGATCGTGTGGGTCGTGCTCGACTACGACGGCATGGGCACCCTGTTCGCCATGCTGCATATGGGCATGGGCTCGCGCATCATCACCACCGCGGCCATGGTCGCATGGCTGCCGAACTTCATGATCTGGGCCCTGTCGTGGGTGAGCGGCGCGGGATTCTCCATCGGCGAGCTCGCCGCATTCAGCCTGTGGGTGGGACAGTCCACGGACTTGCCCCCGTTGCCGGTGTTCGGCCTGCTGCCCAGCCCGGTCACCTCGGAGGGCCTGCGGATCGCGTTTGTGGTGATGCCCGCCGCCTTCGCCTTCCTGATCGCGCTGACCATGATCCTCATGCGCCGGGGCTTCGGTCTGGCTGGACGCATGCGCGGCAACGGCGAATCGTTCATGTCACGCAGGACCGTGCTTGAGCTGGCTTATCCGGCCGGGGCCTGCTGCATCGCCGCCGCGTTGGTCGCACTGTTCTCCACACTGTGCTTCGCGCTGTCCAACGGTTCGCTGGGCACGGGCAGACTCGCGCATGTGGGCGTGGACGTCACCCAATCGGCGCAGACGATCGGCCACGGCGTGGCTTTGGGATTGCTCGCCGCGTGGCTGTGCGCGCTGATTGGCATCGCCGGCTACTTCGGGATACGCTGGAGTGCAGGGCGCATCCGCTCTCGGGGCGTGCGCGATGCGAAGGACGGGCAGTCGTCGTCCGGCACCGCGGAAACCGGCGGGACGGAGCGTTCCTCACGCTCGTTCCGGTCGCGCGCCGGGGACATCCAGTCCACCGAGACGCTTTCCCGCGTCGCCCGATCCACCACCCGTCCATGATTTCCAATGTTTTTTACCAATGATTCCAACCATTCCAACTATTCCAAGGAGGAACAAGGGATGACCAACAGCCAACGACCGATCAAGCGCGCGCTGGTATCGGTGTTTCACAAGGAGGGCATCGAGGTGCTGGCCCAGGCGTTCATCGACGCCGGCACCGAGGTCGTGTCCACCGGCTCCACTGCGGCCAAGCTGGCCGAGCTGGGCGTGAACGTCACGCCGGTCGAGCAGGTCACCGGGTTCCCCGAGTGCCTCGACGGCCGTGTGAAGACCCTCGACCCCCACATCCACGCCGGCATTCTGGCGGACATGACCAATCCGGAGCACGCGGCCAAGCTGGCCGAGCTGGGCATCAAGCCGTTCGATCTGGTGGTCGTGAACCTCTACCCGTTCGCGGACACCGTGCGTTCCGGCGCCGACGAGGCCGCGACGATCGAGAAGATCGACATCGGCGGTCCGTCCATGGTCCGCGGCGCGGCCAAGAACAGCGCGACCGTGGCCATCGTCACCGATCCGGCCGATTATGCGCTCGTCGCCTCCCGCGTGGCCAACGGCACCGGCTTCACCCTCGAGGAGCGCCGCTGGCTGGCCGCCAAGGCCTTCGCACACACCGCGTCCTACGATGCGACGATCAACGAGTGGACCTCGAAGCACTGGCCCAAGCCCGCCACCATCGAAGCCGCCCCCGCCGCGGAAGGCGAGACGGACGCCGCCGTTGAGGCCGTCGAGGCGAAGTTCCCGAAGACCTTCACCCGCACTTGGGACAAGGCCCACGTGCTGCGCTACGGCGAGAACTCCCACCAGCAGGCCGCCCTGTACGTCGACCCGCTCAACCAGAACGGCTTCGCGCACGCCGAGCAGCTTGGCGGCAAGCCGATGAGCTACAACAACTACGTGGACGCCGACGCCGCCTGGCGCGCGGTGTGGGATCTGGCCCCCGCCATCGCCGTGGCCGTGGTCAAGCACAACAACCCCTGCGGTCTGGCCATCGGGGAAACCGCGGCGGAAGCCCACCAGAAGGCCCACGCCTGCGATCCGGTGAGCGCGTACGGCGGCGTGATCGCCTGCAACTCCACCGTCACCCTGGACATGGCCAACAGCGTGCGCCCCATTTTCACCGAGGTGATCGTGGCCCCCGACTACGAGCCGGAGGCGCTGGAGCTGCTGAAGACCAAGAAGAAGAACCTGCGCATCCTCAAGGTGGCCGAGCCGCCGCACGGCCACGCCCAGTTCCGTCAGATCGACGGCGGCGTGCTTGTGCAGGACATGGACCTCATCAACGCGGTGGGCGATGATCCGAACTCGTGGAAGCTCGTGTCCGGCGAACCGGCCGACGAGCAGACCCTCAAGGATCTGGTCTTCGCTTGGCGCGCGATCCGCTGCGTGAAGTCGAACGCCATCCTTGTGGCGCACGATCAGGCCACGGTGGGCATCGGCATGGGTCAGGTCAACCGCGTGGATTCCTGCCATCTGGCCGTGGAGCGCGCCAATACGCTCGGCGGCGAGGGCGTGGATCGCGCCAAGGGCTCCGTGGCGGCCTCCGATGCCTTCTTCCCGTTCGCCGATGGCGCCGAGGTGCTCATCGACGCGGGCGTGAAGGCGATCGTGCAGCCCGGCGGCTCCATCCGCGACGAGGAGGTCATCGAGGCGGCCAAGAAGGCCGGCGTGACCATGTACCTCACCGGCACCCGCCACTTCTTCCACTGATCGGTCGTCCGGCCCAGTCGGTTCACGCCGATCGGACCAGACGCATCGGTTGCATGCGGCCCGCCCGTCCAATCAGGCAACGGGCGGGCCGCCCATCATTCACACCACCACACGCGCAAGGACGATGACATGAACAGGAAGCATCCCTTCGTTTCCGAATCTCATGAGGGCAATCCCGTCTACGAATGGTGTCTGCTGGCCGTGGTGGTGATCGCGGCCGTCGTCGCCGTGCTCGGATACACAACGGCCGCGACGGTGATCATTGCCGTCGCGGCCGTTCTCAGCGGGCTGCTGCGCCTGTTCCTGCGCGATCGCAGCCCGTTCAAGGTGCGCTCAGTGGCGTTCGATGCCTTCATCAGTCTGGCTCTGGGCATTGGCCTGATCGCCCTGGACTTCTCCGTACGCATACTGTTCTGAACCCATGCCCTGCGCAGGCTCGGAGGCATCGGCAAGGACGCCGGACTGCTCCTGGGCGAGGGCGGATGTCTTGGCCGCAGCGGCGGCAACCATCTGGTTCGCGATCATCGCGACGGCCACCAGCGCGGCGGCGAACACCGGGGCGATCCAGAACACCCACAGCTGGGAGAGCGGTTCCACCGTCAGTCCCTTGCCGTGGGCCATGATCGCCACGCCGGTGGCACGTGCCGGATTCAGCGCGGCGCCCGTGACCGGGTACGTCAGCGCGGCGCCCAGGCCATATGCGACGGCGGTGGCCCAAGCGTGGGAGGAATCGGCCGTGCCGTCCTCGCGCAGCGTGGACACGGCGGCGCCCACCACGATCAGCCCGGCAATGAGCTCCACGGCAACGGCCAGCATCACGCCGAAGGAAATGCCGGCGCCGGACAGCGCGCTGGAGGAGCGGGAGGCGTCATCGAAGCCGTTGACGACAACCGTGAACCACATCTGGCCAGTCACGTTTTCGCTGGTGGGCAGCACGATCGTGTAGAGCGCGGCCGCGGCGATGCCGCCGAGCACCTGGGCGACGATGTATGCGATGCCATCGATCCATCCGGTCTTGGAGGTGAGCATGGCCGCCACGGTGACCGCGGGGTTGAGCTGCGCGCCGGAAACCTTGCCGAACAGGGCCGCGACGGCGCCGTAGGACAGCACGGTCACCAGGATGATTGGGGTGACGCCGGCGTACTGGTAGATGAGCTGGCTGAGCGTGTAGACGATCAGCAGCGGGAAGATCGCCAACGCGGAGCCCGCGAACTCGGCGAGGCAGCGCATGGCGAGCAGACCGGGATGCGCCTGGGCGCCGCCGCGCGGTTTGCCGGTTCCGGAGGGCTGGACGAGTGCGTTTGCGGCGGCATCCTGCTCCTCGAACGGGGACGCGGGGGAGACGGGGGCTGCGGGCGATGGGGCGGCCACAGGGGACGTCTGCGTCTCAGTGGAAACGCCGGCCGGGGCGCCGGACATGTTGGGATTAGACATATGCGTTGTTCCTTTGCCTTGGGATATGGATAGACGCCTCCCGAGTCTAGCAGTCCCGTCTTGGCTCCAATCGATCCGGTTCGACACGCGGGAGGGACTGGTCCGCGGATGCCGTTACAATCATTCTGCTTTATTTGAATTCGGCGCGGCATACGGTCCGCGCCCCGGCCACGTTGGGAGAACGATGCCACATCAGTATTCCCGCGCCAACAATGCGCAAGAAGAATCCCGTAACAACGAAGGCGAGCGCCTGCAGAAGATTCTGGCCCAGGCGGGCTTTGGATCGCGCCGCAAGTGCGAGCAGATCATTCTGGACGGCCGCGTGGAGGTGGACGGCGAGCTCGTCACCGAAATGGGCACGCGCGTCGACATGAGCCGTCAGGAGGTGCGCGTGGATGGTTCCCGCGTTCGCCTCAACGGCAATCACGTCACGCTGGCGCTCAACAAGCCCCGCCGCGTCCTGTCCGCCATGGAGGATCCGAAGGGCCGCTACACGCTGCGCGACATCATCGGAGACAAGTACGAGCGCGTCTTCCACATGGGCCGCCTCGACTACGAGTCGGAGGGCCTGATCCTCATGACCAACGACGGCGAGCTGAGCCAGCACGTCATGCACCCCAAGTACGAGGTGGAGAAGACCTACGTCGCCACCGTCGAAGGCAAGCTGAGCGGCACGGTCGCGCGCCGACTGGTCACCCAAGGCGTCCAGCTGGACGACGGCTGGATCAAGCTGGACCGCTGCGCGATCCTCGACCAGACCCGCGAGTTCACCATGGTCAAGGTGGTGCTGCACTCGGGCAAGAACCGCATCGTGCGCCGCATCTTCGGCGCCATCGGCTTCCCGGTCCGCCGTCTGGTGCGCACGCAGATCGGTCCGATCAAGCTCGGCGAGCTCAAGCCCGGATCCTACCGCGTCCTGTCCCAGCCCGAGCTGCGCTCCCTGAGCAAGGAGGTGGGTCTGTGATCACCGTCGCCATCGACGGTCCGGCCGGCGTCGGCAAGTCCAGCGTCTCCAAGGAGCTGGCCCGCCGCTATGGCCTGGCCTATCTGGACACGGGCGCGATGTACCGCGCCTGCGCCTGGTGGTGCCTGCACGAGGGCATCGACCTCGACGCCGAGACGCCGGATGAGCAGCGCATCATCACCACGGTGGGCGCGTTCTTCACGGATGATCACTTCGACATCTCCGTCGATCCCGATCATCCCGTGGTGACCTGCGATGGCGAGGACATCTCCGAGGCGATCCGCTCCGCCGAGGTCTCCGCGCATGTCTCCGTGGTCTCCGGCATCCTGCCGGTGCGCAGCATCCTCATCGCCGCCCAGCGTGCTTTCATCGCCCGCGAGGCTTCCGCCGAATCGCATTCCGGCGGCGAGGGCATCGTGGCCGAGGGCCGCGACATCACCACCGTGGTGGCGCCCGAAGCCCAGGTGCGCGTGCTGCTGACCGCCCGCGAGGAGGTCCGCGAGGCCCGTCGCGCCGGTCAGGCCGCCGATTCCGGAGCCCATGTGGGCGCCGACGACGTGGCGAAGCGCGATGCGATGGATGCGAAGGTCACCAACTTCACCACCGCCGCGGACGGCGTGGTCACGATCGACAACTCGGACATGACGCTCGAGCAGACCATCGACGCGATCGCCAAGCTCGTGGAGGATGCGTTCGAGGAGCAGGCCTACGAGCAGTACGCCGCCAACCTCGAGGGCTACGATCTGGACGAGGCCGACGAGGCGCTTGTGGAAGGCCATGGCGACTTCGAAGAGGACTCCGCGCCCAGCGAAAGCGCCGTGGGCGTGATCGCCGTGGTCGGCCGCCCGAATGTGGGCAAGTCCACGCTGGTCAACCGCATTCTGGGCCGTCGCGCCGCCGTGGTGGAGGACACCCCGGGCGTGACGCGCGATCGCATCAGCTACGACGCCGAATGGGCAGGCCGCGACTTCAAGCTCGTGGACACCGGCGGCTGGGAGACCGATGTGGAAGGTCTCGACTCGGCCATCGCCAATCAGGCCGAAGTGGCCGTGCGGCTCGCCGACGCCGTGATCCTCGTGGTGGACGGCCAGGTGGGCATGACCGCCAGCGACGAACGCATCGTGAAGATGTTGCGCTCCAGCGGCAAGCCGATCACGCTCGCCGTGAACAAGGTGGACGACGGCGCCAGCGAGTATCTGACCGCCGATTTCTGGAAGCTGGGCATGGGCGAGCCGATGGGCATCTCCGCCATGCACGGCAGGGGCGTGGGCGATCTGCTGGATGAGGCCCTGCGCAAGCTCGACGAGGCGAACACCGCCTCCGGCACGCTCACCCCGACCGGACTTCGCCGCGTGGCCCTGATCGGCCGCCCGAATGTGGGCAAGTCGTCGCTACTCAACCAGCTGGCGCATCAGGAGCGTTCCGTGGTCAACGATCTGGCGGGCACCACGCGTGATCCGGTGGACGAGATCGTGGACATCGACGGCGAGGACTGGCTGTTCATCGACACGGCCGGCATCAAGCGACGCCTGCACAAGCTGTCCGGCGCCGAGTACTACTCGTCGCTGCGCACCACGGCCGCGCTCGAGCGATCCGAACTGGCCCTGGTGCTGTTCGACGCCTCCGAGCCCATCTCCGATCAGGATCTCAAGGTGATGAGCCAGGCCGTGGACGCCGGCCGCGCGATCGTGCTGGTGTTCAACAAGTGGGACGCCATGGATGAGTTCGACAAGCAGCGCCTTGAGCGACTGTGGAAGACCGAATTCGAGCGCGTCACCTGGGCGCAGCGCGTGAACCTGTCCGCGAAGACCGGCTGGCACACCAACCGTCTGGCCAACGCCATGCGTCAGGCGCTTGACTCGTGGGACAAGCGCGTGCCCACCGGCAAGCTCAACGCCTTCCTGGGACGCATCCAGGGCGAGCATCCGCACCCGCTGCGCGGTGGCAAGCAGCCCCGCATCCTGTTCGCGACCCAGGCGTCGAACCGCCCGCCGCGATTCGTGGTCTTCGCCACCGGCTTCCTGGAGCACGGCTACCGCCGCTTCCTGGAACGTTCGCTGCGCGAGGAGTTCGGATTCGAGGGCTCGCCCATCCAGATCTCCGTGAACGTGCGCGAGAAGAAGAAGCGCAAGTAGCCTCACCGGTTCCGGCGGTTTTGGCTTCCCGCCGTGCATAATGGCGGATCGCAGAATGAGCGGATCCGATGCCATGGCATGCCGAATGGGCGTGCTGGCCATCGGATCCGCTCATTCTGCACGGGTTACGGGGCAGAATGAGCAGATCCGATGGCCTGCAGACATATTTCGCTCGTCGCACATCAGATTTGCTCATTCTGCGAATCGCGCACGGCAAAGTGAGCGGATCCGATGGGCAGAGTCGCGCTGAGCCGCCATTGCGGGGTTCCGTCTTCGGCACGCGTGATCGTGTGATCGATCGTGCCTCCAAGCCGTTGGAATTGCGCGGCTTTGGCATGCAGACCGGTGCCGGCGCTCATGCTCTCCTGTGTATGACCGTCGCCCACAACATTGCACGAGTCGAGCATCGCCGTATCCCCACGCATCATGACGCAAATGCGGCACGCGGTGTGCGGCCGCGCATGCTTGGCGATGTTGTTGCAGGTCTCGTCGATGAGATCGTGCAGTGCGTCGATCGCTTCCACGTTACAGCCTGCCGGCAAAGCGCCGTCCAGTCCCGCGTCCACATCGAATCCGATTGCGGTGAGACGGTCCGCCGCTTCGGCCAGATGATCGCGCAGCATGGCCGTTTCGCCAAGGGGATCGGCATCTGAGCCATTCATAACATTTGAGTGCTCAGCGTTCTCGGAATCATCGTCATTTTCATCAATTCCAGCCAGCCGATTGCCATCAAGGATGTCGATCACACCGCGGGTCTCCTCCAGTGCATCGCGTGCGACGGCGGCCAAATCCCGCAACTCCCCGAGCAGACGGCCATCATCAGGCATCGCCGATTCCCAGTCGGCGCGGTCATTGTCCATGCGCAGGATCAGATAGGCGAGCCGATTCGTGACGCGATCGTGGATGCGCGTGGCGGCCCGCGCGCGCCGATCCTGCTCGGCCATCGCGCGACGTCGCTCCTCGAGCTCCCGCTGTGCGGTGCGCGCATGATCGAGCCGCTCCCACCATGCCATGAGCAACCCCAGCAAGGGGGAGACCACCAACGGCAGAACGCCAACGGTCGGCTCGGATTCCATCCCGTCACCGAATCCGCCGGTAACCGTTCCCGCCATCGCGCCCGCGGCCAGAGCCAGCACCTGCACGATCGCGATGCAGCCGCCTCGTCGAGGATGGCGATGCGTGGCGAGCATACAGGTTGCGGCGGCGGGCAACGCCGTCAGCAAGGTGGCGGCGGACAGCGGCGGAATCAGACATGCGCAGATCCACAGCGCCGCATTTGCATAGCCGGCGGCCATCGGACGCCAGTATGCGGCGATCATTACCGTGCAGGAGGCGAGGAGCAAAGCGGCGGAGGGCGGCGTGACGGCTCCGGCCATGATCGCCGCCGCGCCGAACACCGCCGTCAGGCCCGCGCAGGCCGCAATCGTGATGGCCCTAAGGTAATCCAGCACCGGGCGTTCCCCGTTTGAAGTCCTCACGATTCCAGTCCTCACAGCAGCCCCCGGCGTTCGCACAGGGCGATCAGATGCGTGCGGTTGCGCGCTCCGAGCTTGTCGCATGCCCGTCGGACGTAGGTGGCGACGGTGTAGCGGCTGAGCGAAAGCGCGCGGGAGATGCCGTCGGTCTCCACGCCGTCGGCGAGCATGCGGATGATCTGCAGCTCGCGCGCGGACAGCATGCCGGTCGGACATGCCCCGGTCTGATTGGCGTGATCGGCATGGGCAACATCGGGAGCGTCGATCGCAACCCCCACATCGTGGAACGTGACGCCCGGCACCGGCGACGGACTGGCCTGTCCACGCGCGGCGCATTCGATGGCGTCATGGATGCCCGGCAGATCGGTTTTCGAAACGATGGCCTGGGCACCCGCCCCCGCCGCGCCGGCCGCATAGGTCCGCAGGGCGAACGAGGTGATGCACACCAGCCCCACCTTGAGGCCGGCCCCACGGATCCTCGCGCACACGTCGGCTCCAGGCATCGGCTCCATGGACATGTCCACCAGCAGGACGTCCGGACGGCTGTGCGGATCGCGGCACAAATCGATGGCGTCGCCGCCGTTCCCGGTCACCCATGCCACGCGGATGCCCTCCATGCGCGTCAGCAGCGCGCGCAATGCGCCCAGAGTGAGCACATCGTTGTCGACCATGCCCACCTGGATCGGAACATCGTTTACGCGCAACACTTTCGTCATGCTTCCATTATCCGCACGCGGGCGGCGCGAGCACGTTCCGTCACACGGTGGGGGACAGAACTGGAGGCTGCAGCCGGATGCGCATACGGTGAGGCCATCCGCGGCCAATTCGGGATCAGGACCGTTTGGCGAAGTCACGAAGGGGAATGCCATGCATCGCAGATTGCTGATGGCGTCGTCCGCGCTCATCTGCTCGGTTGCCGTGTTCCTTGCCTGGGTGCTGTGCGATCTGCACGACCGTTCCCTGCCGCAGGAGCTGCATCCCACGGCCGTGGTAAGCGTGGCAGCGCCCGATGGAATGGACGACGCCGAGGTATTCCGGCAGCTGGAGGAACGCAATGCTGCACTGAATCTGGGACTGGTGAAAATCGTGCCCGATATGGAACGCGGCACCGATGCGCAGGTGTTCGTGCCGTTGCCCGGCACCGCACTGTATGGTTTGGAGCCGGGGTCGTCGATTCGCCGGTTCGGCTCGCTGCCCGATGGCAGGATCGCCGGCATGGATCGATTGGACAGCGCGTCGGCGAACGGACAGTATCTGGTGTGCGGCAGATGGGACGGCGTGACGCGATCGGCGTTCGACGCATGGGCAGCCGGAACGGGCGTGCGATTGGAATACGGCAGCGATGGTATGGAAGGCGATCTGCGCATGTTGCTGGGGCAGTCCGCCTTCCGCGTGGCCATTGGCGCGACGGTGGCTTTGATGGCCGTGCTGGCGCTGTTCTGGCTGTCCTTCAAGGCCCGGTCGCGCGCGTTGCGGGTGCTGGCCGGCGTTCCCGGATGGAAGATCCAGTTCGACGATGCGATGGGGCTGATGTCTCCCATGCTGGCCGTCGCCGCAGTGGCGGATGCGGTTGCCATGCTGGCTGTGCTGGCACTGCGCGGCGCCGTGTTCGTGCCGTATCTGCTGCGGGTGATGCTGCTGTTTGAGGCGATGGTCTTCGGCTCCCTGCTGGTGTTCGAGATCGCTGTTGCGGCACTGTGCTGGCCGTCCGCCCGCATGATCGCCAGCCGCCGGCCCATGCCCCGTGGATTGCTGCGCGCCTCCGTGCTGGTCAAGGCCATGGCATTCATCGCGGTGCTTGTTGTCATCGCCCCGTCCGCGGCCGCATTCGGCGAGGCGTCCGCATCGGCGCGCGAGCAATCCGTATGGCGCAGGCTGCGCGATCAGGTCTCCGTTTCCACTGCGTTCGGGCCTGATCGAACCGATATGGACGCGAAAGCCGCCGAGTTGGTGCGCACGATGGAGGAGCAGGGAGATGCGGCGCTGTCGTACGCGTTCTTGGATGGGCAGGATGCCGATGCTGTAACCGGGATCGTGACCCGGTCGTGGCTGGACCTGATCGGCATCAACCCAGACGCCACAGCCGGCATCCGGCCGATCGCCAACGCCGAGCTGCCCGAACAGGCCGCGGAAACGATCGGCCAATTCGCCGCCTGGGCCAGGAACGATGCGGCGGCCCGCCATCTGACGGCCGAATCGCGTTGCTACGCGGTAGATGGCGTGGCCGTGCCCTTGCTCAAAGGCGGCTCCGACGAGATGCTGTTCCCCAAACGCGCAACGCTCATTGTGGTTCCGGATATGGCGGATTTCTCTGATTCCGGCTTTCTTGTGCCGGCGTTGTCCTCGCGCAACATCGTCCTGACGGGTCTGAACGCCACCCGGGCGCAGGTGGGCCGATTGGGACTCAGCGGCATGGTCTCGGTGCGGTACGTCGCCGAGGATCAGATTCTGCGCGCGCAGTTCGCCGCGTATTTCGCATGGATGAGGGCGGCGTCGATCATCCTGCTGCTCGCCGCATTCGCCATGGTCGCCTTCGTGGGCGCCGATGTGCGCGCTACCCTGCGCGCGGATCATGATTATCCGCTGCTTTTGAACGGATACGCGCCTCTTCGGCTCGCCGCCCCGACGATCCTTGCGGAAACCCTGTTCGGGACGGTGGTGGCGGCGATGGTCTGCGGTGTGCTGGTCCTGCTGCACAGCGGGGGAGACGCCGCCGCTCCGCTCGGCTCTGCCACCTTGCTCGTATGCGTCACTCTGTTCGCCGCCGCCTTGGCGATGGCGTTCTCCGCATGCTGCCATCGGACGGCCGTAGCCGGCCGGTTCCACTCAATCACGGAACGCACGATGTAGCCGCACGATCGAAATCCTGGTCAAACCCCGATCATAATTCCATGGAAAGGATCCATCATGACCACCATCATCTGCCGTGATCTGGCGATCGGCATCGGCGGACGAACCATCGCCAGCGGCATCGATCTGAATCTGGTCCCCGGCACCATGACCGCGTTGACCGGTCCAAGCGGATGCGGCAAAACCACGTTGCTCAGCACCATCGGGCTGTTGCAGGATCCGATCCGCGGCACGCTGACCATCGACGGCACTGATACGACCGGGTGGAGCCAGCGACTTCGCCGCGGGTTCTGGAGGGACAAGGCCGCGTTCATCTTGCAGGATTACGGCATCATGGACGAGGAAACCGTGGCATTCAATGTCAGTATGCGGCTCAACGCGATCGGCTTGGCCGTGGGCGGCGACCGTCGGCGCATCCGCAATGCACTTGGGCTCACAGGATTGGCATCACGCGGAGGCGAGATCGCTTCACATCTGAGCGGTGGCGAGAAGCAGCGGCTCGGCATCGCACGGGCCATCTACCGCAATGCCTCCGTGATTCTGGCCGACGAGCCCACCGCCTCGCTCGACGCCGGCAACCGCGCCAACATCATCGGACTGCTGCGCGAGCGGGCGGAACGCGGGGCGACTGTGGTTCTGGCCACGCATGATCCGGTGCTGGTGGAGGCATGCGATCAAGCGTATCCTGTCGGTGTTCGCAATATATGAGGATATACTGCCATTCGCATACCCAAACGCTTTCAATTCATCAAAACGAAATTCATCCGCATGAAGGAAATCACATGACTCCAGAAACCAACAGACACACCCGCAGACCTCGCATCATCGTTTTCGCCGCCCTCGGCGCGTTCCTCGCAACCGTTCTCGTTGCGCTGGCCCTTGTGCTTTCCGGCGTCGTCTCGTTCGCGCAAGGAGATAAAGTGCCCTGCAACAGTCTCACCACGTATGATCAGGTCCAAGCCGCGATGACGGACCACGCCGACGTCATCCAGCGCATCCGCTCCGTGGGTGCGGGCTCGGACGTCACCGTCGAACCCATCCGAGCGAACTGTCCAACCTCGGACGGGCAATCCGAACATACCGGACAGGCCGACCAACTCGGATACCTGCGCATCACATACGCCACCGACGCCGAGCGCGACGCCATCCAGAACATGCTGAGCGATGCGACCCTTGGCGTGTGGGCCACGCTGGAAATCCGGTAGCGCTCCGGCAGCGTTCATCACGCATCCGATCCGCTCACTTTGCGACCCGCACAGCGCAGAATGAGCGAATCGGATGGCTGACCGGCCGATTTCGCGTGGCACACATCCGATCCGCTCACTCTGAGGATTCAATCACGCAGAATGAGCGGATTCATTGCCGTGGAACCCGAATCCGGGGCCGAATCCGGGGTGCGGAACATCGGATTTGCTCACTTTGTGGCTCACGCTGCGCAAAGTGAGCAGATCCATTGCCTTACTGGCCCAAAACGGGCTCCACCGCAATGGATTCGCTCATTCTGATGAAAACAAGCTCCAGAATGAGCAAATCGGATGGCTTGGCAGCGGAATCACACAGCACAACCGCGCGCTCAGTGCGACCGGATCCACCAGATGGCCAGCTGGGTGCGGTTCGTCATGCCCAGTTTGTCCAGAATCGCGCTGATGCGGTTGCGCACGGTGCCCTCGCTGAAAAACAGACGGGCGGCGATCTCACGGTTGTCGAGTCCTTCGGCCACCAGCGCGGCGATCTCCCGCTCGCGCTCGTTGAGGCATTCCTCCTCCGGCCCGGAAACGCCATCATGCGTTTCGCTCCCGCGCGCGGAATCAGGCATGTCTCCGGACGCCGACGTGGTCACGGATACGGTGAGCTTGCCCAGCACCTCGGCCCCCAGCACCACCTGACCGGCCATCACCGCCTCCAACGCGGGCCGCACGGAGGCCACGTCCTGCTTGATCAGATATCCTTTGGCGCCCAGTCCCACCGCCTGCGCGATGTACTCCCGGTCCGCGAACGTGGTCAGGAACAGGATGCGCGCGCCCGGATCGCGGGTAAGGATCTCCCGCGCCGCATCCAGCCCGTCCCGACCGGGCATCTGGATGTCGATGAGCAGCACGTCCGGCCGGCTCGACGGATCGCGGAAGTACGCGGCCACGGCCGCATCCCCGTCGTTGGCGGTCCATAGCACGTCGGCCGCGCCGGTGGCCGTCAGAATGGTCTGCAGCGATTGGCAGACGATCGGATCATCGTCGACGATCGCAATTCTCATGGGTTCCTCCTCGGTTGATCGGCGTTGTCAGACTCTTTGTCGTTGCCAGACGCTTTGTCGTTCCAGCGATCCTTCGGCACGGAGACGAACACGCGCCAGCCGCCGCCATACGGACCGCACGTCGCCGAGCCTCCCAGCTGCCGGGCACGCGATTCGATGTCCGCCACGCCCATGCCGCGCGGCAGTCCGTCGTCTCCGCCCGGATCCCCATCATGATTCACCCGCGCCTTCGCCGGTCCGCCGTCACGCACCACAAGCTGCCAAAACGCGGGGAAATCACGCAACGTCACGCTTGCCCCCGGCGCGTCGCTGTGCCGCACCACATTCGTCAGGGATTCGCGGATGATCGTGGCGAAAGCACGCGCCACGGGCGCCGGCGCGGAGTCGATGCCATTGGCAAGCGCGACCGAGAATCCCGCGGTAGCCCCGTCGAACGACCGGACCGCGTCATCGATACGCGCGCCGAAATCGGTGCCTTCATCCTCCAGATCGTGCACCGATCGCCGCACCATCGTCATCGCATCATGCAGCGTGACGCCCACCTCGTCGAAGCCCCTGCCGGCCACGGCGTCGTTGGTGGCATCGGCGACCGCTTTGCCCGCTTCGACCTGCATGATCGCGCGCGTGAGCAGATGGCCCACGTTGTCATGGATTTCCCGGGCGATGCGCGTGCGCTCGGCGAGCGTGGCCATACGCACCGATCGGTCACGCTCCTCGGACAGGTCGGCCAGCCGCACGCGGTTCGACCGGGCCGCGTCTCGCGCGCGGTCCTCGAAGGCGTTGAGATCGGACCGCAATCGTTCGGCCATCGATGCGCGGCTGCCGAACGCGAAGGACGCACACACAGCGACGGCGACCGGGGCGGCGGCGGTCAGCGAGGCCATGTCGATGCTCCCGTCCACCAGCGTCCGCAGCACAGGAACGATCCACATCCATCGCAGCGCCGAGCGCAACGGATCCGTGAGGGACTCGGGGACGCGCGCACGGGCTGCGTCATAGGCGACGGGCGTCATGAACGCGACCCATGACGGGCATGCGACGGCCGCCACGGACATCAGGCACACGGGAATCCACGCGTGATGCGAGCCCATGAGCCATTCGGCCAGCGCGGATGCGCACACGACGGCCAGCAGCCCGGCGATGAACACGGCGTCCAGTGCCGCGGGATGGGGGCCGGTCAGGGCAAGCGCCGCCCCCAATGCGAGCAGCAGCCCCTTGTCGATCATGATGCGCATGCGTCGGGCCTCCCTTACGCTCCTGTTCCCGCTCCAGCGTATCGCAAAACCGGCGCGGAGCGGGGGATCGCGGTCGGCAACGTCCCGCAATGGCAAGTGATGACAAATGTCACCGTCCCGGGAACGAATCGTGACATTCGCCGGTGGCGGCCGCACACCCTCGGGCCGCATGATGGAGCCATCGACGAAAGGAGCGATCATGGAAGACAAGACCACAACCCCGGCCGTGCAGGTCAGCCGGCTGGTCAAGCGCTACGGCGACATGGTGGCGCTAGACTATTTCGACCTGGAGGTGCGCCCGGGGGAGATCTTCGGCCTGCTGGGGCCCAACGGATCGGGCAAGACCACGGCGATCAACTGCATCCTCGCCCTGCTGGCGTACGAATCGGGCACGATCCGCGTGTTCGGTCAGCCGATGACGCCCACCAGCTACGCGCTCAAGCGGCGCATCGGCATCGTGCCGCAGGATGTGGCCGTGTTCAATGAGCTCACGGTCGAGGAGAACATCGACTACTTCTGCTCGCTGTACGTGCCGCGCAAGTCCGACCGCGAACCGCTCGTCAGGGAGGCGATCGACTTCGTGGATCTGGGCGAGTTCCGCGCCTTCCGGCCGGGCAAGCTGTCCGGCGGCCTGCTGAGGCGCCTCAACATCGCGTGCGGCATCGCGCACAAGCCGGATCTGATCTTCTTCGACGAGCCGACCGTGGCCGTGGACCCGCAGAGCCGCAACGCGATCCTCGAGGGCATCCAGCGGCTCAACAAGGCCGGAGCCACGGTGATCTACACCAGCCACTACATGGAGGAGGTGGAGCGGATCTGCGACCGCATCCTCATCATGGACCACGGCCGCCATCTGGCGCTCGGCACCGCGGACGAGCTCAAGGGCATGATCGACAAGGGGGAGCGGATCACCGTGGAGACCCTCGATCTGACCGATGACGCTCTGACGGGCATTCGGGCTCTGCCGTTCGTCATCGACGCCTCGTACGACGGGCGAGAGCTGGAGGTGAGCTGCCGTCGCGGGGAGCACAATCTGGTGGACCTGCTGGCCGCGCTGCGCGAGGATCACGCGAACGTGGGGCATCTGACGAGCCGGCCGCCCACCCTGAACGACGTGTTCCTGGAGCTGACCGGCAAGGCGCTCAGGGACTGACGGGGGATTGCCATGTGGACCACATTCCTCACCGTATTGAAGGTGAATCTGCGCAACAGGACCGCGCTGTTCTGGCTGGTGCTGTTCCCGGTCGTCCTCGCCACCATGTTCACCGGCATGTTCGGCGGACTGGCCGAAGGCTACAAGGTCAAGCCCGTCCCGATGGCGGTGGTGGCCGACGCGAACTGGGACAAGGCCTACAGCGCGCAGGCCGTCGTCACCGCGCTGGCGGACGGAACCGCAACACCGGAGGGGACCGCGACGGGGTCCGGCTCCGGGGCCGCGGACAACGGTGGAACCGCCACGGACGGCCAGCGTCTCCTGACCATCACCGAAACCGATTCCGTCGAGGGCGCCGAACGCCTGCTCGCGGACGGCACGGCGAAGGGCTATCTGGCCGCCGACGGCGACGGTCGCCTCGCGCTCACCCTGAGCCGCAAGGCCGCCATCGCGGCGTCCGATTCCACGGACGGGTCCGGTCTGGCCATCTCCGTGGCTGCCCTCAAGGTGGCGGTGGACATGTACAACCGCACCGACGCCGTCACCCGCCAGGCGCTCAAGGACAATCCCCAGGCCCTGCTGAGCGAATCGTTCTGGAGCACGGTGGGCTACGACGCGCGCATGACCCGCGAGATCACGCTCACCAATTTCAAGCCGGACGTGACGGCCCGGTACTTCTACGCGCTGCTGGCCATGGCCTGCCTGATGGCCATGTCCTACGCGGCCAACGCGGTCAGCATGACACAGGCGAACCTGTCCGCGCTGGGCATCCGCCGCACCGTCGCGCCCCTGAGGCGGTCGAGCCAGCTGCTCGCGGGATTCCTGGCCTGCTGGCTGTGCTCGTTCGCCGCGCTGCTCATCGCCCTGGCCTATATCCGCTACGTGTGCGGCGTCGGGATCGGCGGACGCGAGCCGGCGGCCGTGGTCGCCGTCGCGGTGGCCTCGTTCATGACCAGCTCGGCCGGCACCCTGTTCGGCACAATCCCCAAGCTGCAGGCCTCCGCCGGAGCCGCGCTCATCAGCGCCGTCAGCTGCCTGCTGTCGCTGTTCACCGGCCTGTACGGCGGATTCGCCATGCAGCTGAACGACTGGATCGCCCGCAACGTGCCCGTGCTCGGCGCGATCAACCCCGCACAACAGGTGGTCAACCTGTTCTATTCCCTCATGTACTACGACGGCTACGGCCCTTTCCTGCGCACCTGCGGAACGCTGCTCGCCATGAGCGCGCTGTTCCTCGCAGTCGGCGTGATCCTGCTGAGGAGGCAACGTTATGAACACCTGTAAGGCCACCCTACGCATCCTGTCCGCGCACAAGCTGTATCTGATCATCTATCTGGTGCTTCTGGGCATCCTGATGCTCTCGATGAGCTGGTCGATGCTGTCCTCCAGCGCGTCGTCCGCGAACGCCGGGACCAGCGCCGATCCCACCTACGATCCGGGAAGGCCGACCGTGGCGGTGGTGGACCGCGACGCGAACCGAGGCGGCGTGGCGGACGGCATGCGATCGTATCTGTCCGCGTCGAGCGATCTGACCGATCTGCCCGACGATCCGGAGACGCTGCAGCAGGCGGTCGCCTCGCACTGGACCGATCTGATCGTCATCATCCCAGACGGTTTCGCACAGGGGCTGCTCGACGCGACCGCCGACGGGACGGACGCCAGTGGCAAGGCCGTCGAACCGCCAAGCGTCCAGACCGTGACCAGCTACACGTCCGGCGCGGGCACGATGGCCGGCATGACCGTCAACGGATTCCTCACGATCACGCGCACGGCGCTGGCCGGGTCGATCGCGCAGGTGGATCTGCCCGATCAGGTGCTGGACGGGATCCGGACGGGCATCGAGTCCGGTTCCGCGGGTGCCGGCGCCGCGGGGACCATCGGATCCGGCTCGAATGCCTCCGGTTCCGATTCTTCCGGTTCCACTGTCTCTGGTTCCGTCGCATCGCTCGACGATCTGAAGGCCGCCCTGACCGGACGCTCCGAGACGAAGGATTCCCCCCGCACGCCGACCTTCGACGATCTGTCCAAGGCGGTGACCCGTGCGGTCGACGTTTCAACGGACAAGGACGCGAACCGCGCGATCGCCGTCGTGGACGTGCCGGACCACGATGAGTCGGATGCCGCGAGCGCCGAGCAGGTGGCGGCGGGCGGCTTCGGCAACACGATGAAGACCGCCCTGTACCCGCTGTTCCTCGCCATGACCATCTGCACCTCGATCATCCTGAGCGCGTTCTCCAACGGCGAGGTGAGCCGGCGTCTGATCGCCTCGCCGCAGCGCATGACGACCATGGCCCTGCAGCGGACCGCGACGCTGTGCGTCTTCGCCCTGCTGGTGTGCGTGCTCTATCTGGCGGCGACGATCGCGCTCATGGCGGCCGCCGGCCTCACGGTCGCGGACGTGTCCCCGTCCGGCTTGGCGATGACGTTCGGCTCGACCTGCGTGTACGCGCTCATGACCGTGGCGTGCGGCTTCATGCTCAGCGAGTGCGGCTTCTCGGAGGTGGCGGCGAACGGATTCGCCAACATTTTCGGTCTGGCCTTCCTGTTCTCCTCCGGCCTCTCGGTTCCGCTGGACATCATGCCCGCCGCGATGGTCGCGCTGGCCAAGCTGCTGCCCGGCTGGTGGTACTGCGTCGCGATCGACAACGCGCTCGGCATCGGCACCGCGTCCGCCGCGGGTGCATCCGTGACCGGCTGGCTCGGCTCCCTCGCCCTGGTGGCCCTGTTCGGTGGCGCGTTCCTGTGCATCGGACTCGCCGTGGGCCGCATCCGGCGGAGCCGCAAATAAGGGGCCAGGTGCCCTGCGGGTGCCGGAATGGACGAAAACGCAACCCGGATCGTCCATTCCGGCACGTCCATTTCGGTACCCGCGCGCTGTTGTATCCTGGTGTGCGGTCACAACAAGGGGCAACACAGGACAACAGGAAGGCGGCATTCATGCAGCAGACGGACACCGAGGGCGGCAAGCGCAAGCTGATCAACGTTGTGGGGGCGGCGATTGTGCGCGATGGCAAGGTGCTGTGCGCGAGGCGTGGCCCCGGCAAGGCCCTCGCCGGCTTCTGGGAGTTCCCCGGGGGCAAGATCGAGCCGCACGAGACGCCCCGTCAGGCACTCCACCGCGAGATCGAGGAGGAGCTGCTGTGCGAGGTCGAGGTGGCCGAGCAGGTGCGCACTAGCGAATACGACTACGACTTCGGCACCGTCCGCCTCACCACGTTCGTCTGCCATCTGACGGCCGGTAACCCGCGTCTGACCGAGCACACCGAAATCCGCTGGCTCGCCCCGCAGGACATGCCGTCCCTCGAATGGGCGCCGGTGGACCGCGAGGCCGTCGCGATCATCGCCGGCAAGCGTTTCTTGGCCCCGGAAGCGGCATAGCGCGATGCGAGCCGAGTCCATGGCCGAGCCCCTTCCCCGAACGAGCCACGACGACATCGGTGCAGCCGACGCAGCCCATGCAGCCGATGTAGCCGATGATGCGAAATCCGTCCTGGACGACGTCATCGCCGGCCTGATCGGGTCGAAGCTGGAGGCATCAGGCACATACCGTCCCGTCCTGATCGCCAACAGGCCGGATGGTTTGACGATGGGAGGAGAGCTCAGCGAGGAGATCGCCTCCTGCGATGCGTTCGACATGTCCGTGGCATTCGTTTCGGCGGGCGCACTGCTCACGCTGTTCGAGGATTTTCGGACGCACGGCAGACGGGCATCCGCGCATGGCGGGCAGACGCCGAGCAGGCTGATCACGTCCACGAAGAACTTCTTCAACGATCCGAAGGCGTTCTGGGAATTGCTGCATCTGCACGACGTGGCCGGCGTGGACGTGCGCGTCTGGAACGGCGCATCGCAGGAAGGCTCGGAGGACGCCGGCGCCGCGATCCATGCCCGTCCGTTCCACCCGAAGGGCTATGTGTTCGCGCGCCGCATGCGCAACGGACGACCGTACTACAACCTCTACGTGGGCAGCTCCAATCTCACCGGCCCGGCGCTGGACACGCAGCGGGAATGGAATCTGCGCGTCTCATCACTGGGCGAAGGCGATCTCGTGCGGCAGTTCCGCGAGGAACTCGACTCCCAGATCGCCGACTCCGAACCGCTGACCGAAGATTGGATCCGGCGGTACGAGGAGGATTTCAAGCGCTACGCCCCGCCTCGCCGGGAGATCCTGCGCGATCTGGAGACGCGCACGATCGAACCCAACGCCATGCAACGGGAGGCTCTGCGCAATCTCGCCGATCTGCGACGGCAGGGCGAGCACCGTGCGATCATCATCTCCGCCACGGGCACCGGCAAAACGTATCTGTCGGCCTTCGACGTGCGGGCCGCCAAGCCCAGGCGCATGCTGTACATCGCCCAGCAGCAGCAGATCCTCACCAAGGCCATGGAATCCTACCGCCGCGTGCTCGGCTGCGACGATTCCGAGATCGGCCTGTTTTCGGGCACCAGCAAGCAGCACGATCGGCGCTACGTGTTCGCCACCGTGCAGACGATGCGCAACCCGGAGGTGCTCGCGCAGTTCGCATCGGACGAGTTCGACTATGTGCTGATCGACGAGGCCCACCATGCCGGCGCGGAAGGCTACCGGAAGGTGATCGACCACTTCCGTGACGCGGCGTTCATGCTCGGCATGACCGCCACCCCGGAGCGTCCCGACGGCTTCAACGTCTTCGAACTGTTCGGCCACAACATCGCATACGAGATCCGTCTGCAGAAGGCGTTGGACGAGGGCATGCTCTGCCCGTTCCACTACTACGGCGTGGCGGAATACATCGGCTCGGGGGACGGCGGGACGATCGGCGTGGCGTCAGGGGCGTCCGCCGAGGAGAAACGCCAGCTCAAGTACGAGATCGACCAACTGGCCACGCCCGAGCGCGTGCGCTACATCATCGACAAATTGCAGGAATACGGGCAGTTCGGCCTTCCGGTCACCGGGCTGGTGTTCTGCAGCCGCCAGGAGGAGGCCCGGGAGCTGTCCCGCCTGTTCAACATGCAGATCAACCAGCAGGCGGAGCGCCCGTACCACACCGCCGCTGTGACCAGTACCGACGAGAACGGACGGCCGGTCACGCCCGAACGGCGCGACGAGTATGTGAAGCAATTGGAGAACGGCGAGCTCGACTACCTGTTCACCGTCGACCTGTTCAACGAGGGCGTCGACATCCCCGCGCTCAACCAGATCGTCATGCTGCGCAGCACCGAATCGAGCATCGTATTCACCCAGCAGCTGGGCCGCGGCCTGCGCCGGTTCCCGCACAAGGACAGCGTCGTGGTGATCGATTTCATCGGCAACTACACGAATAATTTCCTGATCCCGGTGGCTCTGTACGGCAATACCGGCGATCGGGACATCGCGCGCCGCAACATGCAGCGCAAATCGATCGGCCTGTCGTCCATCAGCTTCGATCCGATCGCCCGCGAGCGCGTGCTCAGGTCGCTGGATGCCGCCGACTGGTCGGATATGAAGCGCCTGACCCATCAATACCGCATACTGCGATTCGAGCTCGGGCGCATCCCGATGCTGACCGACGTATACCGCCATGACCCGTCCCTGCCGATGACGATGGCTTCGAAGGGCAGCAACTATCTGGACTTCGTCCGGTCGCGCGAGCAGAGCATCGGACGTGGCAAACAGCCGGGCGGGCAGCGGAACGCAACGTTTCTGGACCAATTGGAGCCGGTTTCCGCAACCGCCGACGCCGTCCTGAAGATGGCGACGGAACTGCTGCTGCCCGGTTTGCGGCCGCACGAGCTGATCATTCTCGACCGGCTCATCAACGCGAACGGGCCGATGGGCAGGGATGCGCTGATGGCCGCGATCCACGGCGAGTTCCCCGCGGCGGATCCGTCGGGCGACCAGTTCGACTCCGCCATCCGCGTGCTCGACTACACCTACTTCACCGATCCGAACCGCAAGCGGTTCGGCGGCTCTCCGCTGATCGAAGCGGCGGGGGAGACGTACCGCGCTTGCACATGGCTGACGGACGAGTTGTCATCCAACCGCACGTTCCGCGATTTCCTCGCCGACACGATCCGCGTGGGCATGCTCAACTGCCGCGACCTGCTCTCCGCGTCCGGCGGCCGGCGTCGCGCCTTCGACCGCGCGTTCCGTTACGGACGCAAGTACTCGCTGGCCGACGTGATGCGGCTGTGCGGGTGGGGGAAGGAGAACACCCCGCAGAACGTGGGCGGCTACTGCCTGGACAAGGAAACCGGGACCATGCCGATCTTCGTCAAATACGCGGCCAGCCAGTACGAGGACGAATTCCTCAACGCGCAGGAGATGCGGTACTTCAGCAAGAACGGCCGCACCCCGAATTCGCCCGAATTCCAATGGGTCCGCGAAGGCGAGGGGCCTGATTGGGACGCCTCCCATTTCGTGCCGCTGTTCGTGATGCGCAAGGCCGAAGCGAAGGACGGCAAGTATTACTACGTCGGCCGCGTGACGGCGTTCGATCATCCCACCCTGACATCCAAGCCCAGTGCCGACGGCCGGGGAAGCGTCAAGGTCACGCTGTCCACGCTGCGACTGGCCGAGCCGATCGATCCGGAGCTGTACCGGCATCTGATCGGGTGACGGGATGCGGGGCGACATTGCATCCGTGATATTGCATCCGCCGGCTGCCACGGGATTGACAAGCGCAGCCCGCAGACCGATCATGGGCCCGTGGGCATCAGCATCAAACGCATCTATGACGAGCCGGACGCGCGGGATGGATTCAGGATTCTCGTGGACCGATTGTGGCCGCGCGGCATGCGGAAGGAACGGGCGGGCCTCGACCTGTGGATGCGGGACATCGCGCCCTCTTCGCAGTTGCGCAAGTGGTTCGGTCACGTCCCCGAACGCTTCGCCGAGTTCAGCCAACGGTACCGTGGGGAGCTGGATGCCAACACCGAGGCGGTCGATGAACTCCGCGATCTCGTGCTGGCGCGCGGGACGGTCACGCTCCTGTACGCCGCAAAGGATCCCGTGACCAACCATGCCGCGGTTCTGCGCGACTACATGAACGCGAACATCGCGGACCACGCCTATCACCTGTTCGACGCACGGACGCCCATCGCGGCACTGTGCGACTGCATCCGCGTCGGCAAGGGACTGCGCGACGCCATCGTGATGCGCATCATCGATCCGTCGCTGACCGTTGGAGAGTTCCAAGTCCTCGCGACCCCTGGCGCATCCTGCAGGACCCGTATTCCCGATGCCGTCGGCGAAATCGTCGCCAATGGCCCACGCCATCCATCGGAAAACGATGGGATGCGCATCATGACGGCCGCCGAGGGCATTGCGCACGAGGCATGGGAGCGCAACGATCCGAACCTGCACGCTGTCGCCGGATACCTCATGTGGATCTGCGGGGATCGGGGAACCTGCGGTCTGGAGGCCAAGGCTGCGCTCATGCTCGACCCCAACGATCAACTGGCGCTGATGGTCTTGCGCCTGCTGGATTCGGAAGAGCCTCGAATCATGGCGGAATGAGGGTTGCCCAGCCATGTACCCGATTCGTACCCGATAAACAAAAAAGCGGAATTCCTTGGGTTGAAAACCCGTGGAATTTCGCCAATCTCGTCGGGCCAGCGGGATTTGAACCCGCGACCCCTTGACCCCCAGTCAAGTGCGCTACCAAGCTGCGCTATGGCCCGATCGTCGCCCGATCGCTCGCGGCAACGAGTTGTTAACTTACCACAGAGTGTCCGGATCGCCTAATCCCAGCGTGTCGCGCCAGACATTGCGCAATTCGCATCGCCCACAACGGTTTGTTGTAAGCGCAGGTTGGGCCATATGGCCGCGGCTAGACTGGGAGCGTCAGGCGCACGGCGAGGCGCGCAAGCCATCATCCGATTCAGGAGGCAACCATGTCGGTTGGTCAAGTCATCAAATGCGTGCGCGAGGAATGCGGTCTCACCCAGTCGCAGTTCGCGCACAGGCTGTACGTCACCCAGCAGGCGCTTTCCCGGTGGGAGCAGGGCACGGCCGAGCCGAGCCTCGACATGCTGCGGCTCATCAGCACCCGTTTCGACGTCCCCATGTCAAGGCTCATGGAAATGCCCGGCGCCGGATTCTGCCAAAGCTGCGCCATGCCGCTTTATGATCCGCAGGAGCACGGCACCGAATCGGATGGCACCCGCAACGGCGACTACTGCAGGTACTGCTACGACGACGGCGGATTCCTGCAGGACTATGCCAGCAGCGACGAGCTGATCGCCGCATGCGCGCCGATGATGGCCGAATCCTGTCACATCAGCGTCGAGCAGGCCGAGGACTGCATGTCGGCGCTGCTGCCCGATCTCAAGCGCTGGCGGCAGCAGGACGACCAGCCACAATCCCGGCCATAACGTGCTAGGCTGCCCGTCAGAGCCGCAATGACTCCCGGACGATGGACAAGTACCCGGTTCGACAAGACTTGCCATGACTCCAAGGAGCGTGATGGCCATGTCCTGGCTTGTTCTCATTCTTTCCGGTATATGCGAATCCGTATGGGCGATCGCCCTTGACAGTTCGGAGGGATTCTCCAAAATCGTTCCCACCGTGGTGTTCACGGTCGGTCTTGTCGCCAGCATGGGCGGCCTCGCATACGCGATGAAGCACATCCCACTCGGCACTTCTTACGCCATCTGGGTCGGCATCGGCGCGTCAATCACCGCGGCCTATGGCATGATCAGCGGCGAGGAACCCCTGTCGCCGCTGCGCATCCTGCTTATCTGCGGGTTGATCGCCTGCGTCGCGGGATTGAAGATCGTCGGTTGATGACGGCGAATCGGTTTACGCCGACGACACGATCCGGGGCGCCCAAATTCCGCAAGAATCGCTTTCCTGACGGTTCCGGCTCGGTATATGCACTCGGTATATTGCATAGTGGGGGCGGATTTCAGGCTTTTCCGAGCGATATACATCAAAGTGGGGGCGTGTCCGCGGCGACATGGCGGGTATGCGGGGAAAGCAGCTGTTGGAAAACCGCGGAAAATGGCCAGGCCTATGCCGTCGTTATGGCGGATGTTCGGCATTTCACGCCCCCACTTTGATGTTTATCATCCTGCAAAGGCCGAAATCCGCCCCCATTATGCGAGATAGCCGTCATTACAGCCGGATGGGCCTAAGCAACGATCAGACCCATCCAGCGCTTTGCCCGCCGGCCCACCAACCCGTACAATATTCCGGCTGGCGCGATCGCGCCGAAAAAGTCATACACGGCATATTCAAGAGAGCAGTATGGGATTCAGATTCCGCAAGAGCATTGGACTGGGCAAATTCGGCCGCATCAACATCGGCAGAAAAGGCATCAGCAGCGTGACGCTGGGCAGGCGCGGCGGCCCGCATGTAACGGTCGGCAAGGATGGCACGAGCGTGGGGACATCGATTCCCGGCACGGGGATCAGCTACGAGAAGCGCATCGGCCGGCACAGCGGCGGTAAGAGCGGCGCGGGCAACGATCAGTCCGCAGAGGCCACCCAGGTGATGCCCGCGGTCGCGCAGCCCGCGCCACCCGATCCGGCCACACGGGTCATGGCTCCCGTCGTTCCGCCGGTGGCGGGATCCCAACCGCCTTCCGGCACGGACGGCGGCAGTGGCAACCGCAACGGCGGCAGGCATGGCGGATCAGGCAATGCCAACAAACTCAAGAAGACCAAGAAGCCCTGGTACAAGCGCTGGTGGGTCTGGATGCTCACGGTCCTGTTCGTCGTGGGCGGCGCAAGCTATGCTTTGGAGCCTTCGGCGGAAGTCCCGAACGTGGTGGGCATGAACGCGACCGAGGCCCGGACCGCGTTGAGTGCCAAGGGCTTCACGAAGATCTCGTTTGACCCGCTGGCCGCTGGCGACGACTCTCTGTGGATCGTCAGGGGCCAGACGCCCGCCGACGGCAAGCACAAGACCAGCGAGTCCGTCGAGCTGACCATCAAGAAGAACCTCTCCGGCATTCCCGACGTGGTGCAGGCGGGCATGACCCTGACCGCCGCCGAAAGCGCTCTTACCGAATCCGGGTACACCGCGGACGATTACACGATCGCGAGCGACGACGGTAAAACCGTCACGGACGCCTCGCGCTACACGGTCGTCTCCGTGACGGCGGGTGATCCGCCCACTATTCGCGTGCATGACAGCAAAGCCGACGAAGAGGCCACCGCAGCTCAGAAAACCGCCGAAGAGGCCGAAGCCGCGGCACAGAAGGCGGCGGAGGAGGAAGCCGCCAAGAAAGCCGCCGAGGAAGAGGCAGCCAAGCAGAAGGCCACCGAGGAAGAGGCCGCGCAGAATAAGGCGGAAGAGGAGGCAGCCAAGAAGGCCGCGCAGGAGCAGGAGCAGAAGCAGCAGTCATCCGCGACGCCAAAACCGACGCCCACGCCGCAGAAAACCACGTCGAGCGGCAGTGGTTCGGGCGGCTCGGACAGCGGATCCGGGTCCGGTTCGTCGTCCGGCGGTTCGTCGACGTCCGACAGCGGCGTGCTCGTGGCGATCTGCAAGGACGGCACGCAGTCGACGTCGTCGCCTGGTGCCAAGGACTACCGCGGCATGTGCTCCAGCCACGGCGGCATCGCCCAGAAGCTCGGCAGGCGGTAGCGTCACCCGTTCCCCGCGCCCGCCCATCACACACACATATTGCGGGATGAGCAAATCCCCACACGGACGCGGCAGGCGCGGTAATGGTGTGACATGGAGCGTGACCGGGCGTGCGGGCGTGACGTGGCATGTGACAGGGTAGTGTACACGCCACGTCACGGCTCCCCAAAAACCTTGGAATCAAGCCATTTCCAAACCCGTGTGACCGGGCGTGGGCACCCCGCGTCACGCACCTGCGCCCCGGGTCACACGCCATGTCACGCGTTACACCCCGCGTCACGCACCCGGTCACGCCTTCAAGGCGCACCCACACCGCGTCACACCCGCATGACTGCCCCAGCGCACCCGCCCGCGCGCCCCCACCCATCCGAATCCGGACCGCAACTGGCGTGGCGAAACAATCAACCGCTATTCTTTACGACCGAACAACGTCCAAGCACGCCCAACGACGAACGTCAGGGAGCGATGGAAGAGCCAATCGGGAGAGAAAGGGAAAGCGCGTATGTCCATGCACATATTCCGCACCAAATCGGTCGAGCAGACCATAGCCGAAACAGGGGAGGAGGGCCGCACCCTCAAACGAAACCTCACATGGTGGGATCTGTCCATCATGGGCGTGGCCGTGGCCGTGGGCGCGGGCATCTTCTCGGTGGGCGCGCAGGCCGCGGCGTACCACGCGGGACCGGCCGTGATCATCAGCTTCCTGATCGCCGGCATCGTGTGCGGCGCGGCCGTGATGTGCTACGCGGAGTTCGCCTCCATGATCCCCGTGGCCGGATCGGCCTACACGTTCACGTACACCACGGTGGGCGAGATCATGGCGTGGATCATCGGCTGGGATCTCATCCTGGAGATGCTCATGGCCGGTTCGGTGATCTCCAAGTACTGGGGCGTGTACCTCAACGACTTCATGCGCCTGATGGGCTGGGACCTCAACACCAACATCATGATCGGATCGTTCCATCTGGACGTGGCGCCGATCATCATCGTCGCGTTCTTCACCACGCTGCTGGTGTTCGGCACGAAGATCGGCGCGCGCGTGGACGGCGCGATGACCGTGCTCAAGATCGCGATCGTGTTCTTCGTGGTGATCGTGGGCTTCTTCTACGTGAAGGCCTCCAACTACACGCCGTTCATTCCGCCGAGCGAGCCGGCGTCCGCCTCCGCGGGCGCGACCTCCGCGGTCAGCGGCGAGATGACCCAGCCGCTGTGGCAGTTCGTCACCGGCATGACGCCCACCATCTACGGCGTGCCCGGCATCCTGTCCGGCGCGGCGCTCGTGTTCTTCGCGTTCATCGGCTTCGATGTGGTGGCCACGGCCTCTGAGGAGACCATCAACCCCAAGCGCAACGTGCCGCTGGGCATCGGCGTGGGCATGGCGCTGATCATCGTGATGTACATGCTCGTGGCCATCGTGACCACCGGCATGGTCTCCTACAAGGAGCTGGCCGCGCAGGACAGCCCGTCGCTGGCCACGGCCTTCGAGCTCGTGGGCGCCAACTGGGCCGCGAAGATCATCAGCTTCGGCATCGTGCTGGGCCTGGCGACCGTGGTCATGGTGCTGCTGCTGGGACTGACGCGCGTGGTGTTCGCCATGAGCCGCGACGGCCTGCTGCCCCGCGGCCTGTCCAAGACCGGCCGCCATGGCACGCCGGCCACCCTGCAGATCGCCGTGGGCGTGGTCGTGGCCCTCGTCGCCGCCTTCTTCGACATCGGCGTCCTGTCCGACATGGTGAACATCGGCACGCTCTCCGCGTTCACCCTGGTCGCCATCTCCATCCCGATCATGCGCAGGAAGCGTCCGGAGCTGCCGCGCGCGTTCAAGATGCCCGGCAACCCGTGGGTCCCGCTGCTGATCGCCGCCGCGAATCTGTGGCTCATGCTCAACCTGAGCGTGCTCACCTGGATCCGCTTCGTGGTCTGGCTGGTGGTGGGCTTCGCCGTGTACTTCGGCTACGGCTACCGCCACGCGCGCCTGGGCACCGGCGAGCTCGACGCCGAGGTCAACGGCGCGGTCCCGGCCGCCAAGTAGTACCAAACGCACACCGATCGTGTGCGTTCACCCCTGCATTCACCCCCGTGGAACGGCCCTTTCAGCCTCCGCGGGGGTGTTTTTCATCCCCCGTTCACGCAATCTTCCGCCATCTTTCGGCTCGTTCGGGGCAATAACCCCCGAACATGGGTACACTGGACACTATTGCATATAACGAATGCACATGAATGCATCTCTAGAAAGGGGCTGTATGGCCAACGCCGATCCGTTCGCCGCCTCAGCGGCGAAAATGCGCGAACATGGCATGAGCGAGCTGTCCATCGCACAGTTCGAGCGTCTGTACCGAGTCTGGCAGAACGAGACATCCTCCAGCTGGATCCGCGAATCGGACGTGGAGCCGCTCACCGGCATCCCCAGCTTCCACGACGTCTACAAGACCATCGATCATGACAAGGCCAAGACCGCCTTCGCCAAGACCGCCTTCCTCAAGCTCAACGGCGGTCTGGGCACTTCGATGGGCCTCGAGTGCGCGAAGTCCCTGCTGCCGGTGCGCCGCCACAAGGCCAAGCCGATGCGCTTCCTGGACATCATCCTCGGTCAGGTGATCACCGCCCGCACCCGTCTGGGCGTGGACCTGCCGCTCACCCTCATGAACTCCTTCCGCACCTCGGAAGACTGCATGAAGCTGGTGCGCAACAACCGCAAGTTCCATCAGGAGGACATCCCGATGGAGATCATCCAGCATGCCGAGCCGAAGATCGACCTCGCCACCGGCGAGCCGGTCTCCTTCCCCTCCCATCCCGATCTCGAATGGTGCCCGCCGGGACACGGCGACCTGTACTCCACCATTTGGGAGTCCGGTCTGCTGGACAAGCTCGAGGAGCACGGCTACGAGTACCTGTTCATCTCCAACTCGGACAACCTTGGCGCGCGCCCCTCGCGCACCCTGGCCCAGTACTTCGAGAACACCGGCGCCCCGTTCATGGCGGAGGTGGCCGTGCGCACCTACGCCGACCGCAAGGGCGGCCACATCGTGCGCGACAAGGCCACCGGCAACCTCATGCTGCGCGAGATGAGCCAGGTCCACGAGGACGACAAGGCCGACGCGCAGGACATCGGCAAGCACCCGTACTTCAACACGAACTCCATCTGGGTGCGCGTGGATGCGCTCAAGGCCAAGCTGGCCGAGCACAACGGCGTGATCCCGCTACCGGTGATCCGCAACTACAAGACCGTGGACCCCACCGATCCGTCCAGCCCCAAGGTCATCCAGCTGGAGACCGCCATGGGCGCGGCGATCGGCCTGTTCGAGGGCGCGATCTGCGTGCAGGTGGACCGCATGCGCTTCCTGCCGGTCAAGACCACGAACGATCTGTTCATCATGCGGTCGGATCGATTCCATTTGACGGATTCCTACGAGATGGAGGATGGCAACTACATCTTCCCGAACGTGGATCTGGACCCGCGCTACTACAAGAACATCAACGACTTCAACGAGCGCTTCCCGTACAACGTGCCGTCGCTGGCGGCCGCCAAGTCCGTCACCATCCACGGCGACTGGACGTTCGGCCAGAACGTGAGGCTGTTCTCCGACGCAGTGCTGGAAGACGAGGGCGAGCCGTCCTACGTGCCGAACGGCGAGTTCGTGGGACCGCAGGGCATCGAGTCCGACGACTGGGTGGTCTGATCGCCGTCGCGTCCGAATCGGCCGTGGCGTGCACCCCGATCAGAGCGATCGGGCGCGTAGCATGCCGCGGCCGATTCAGCCATTCAAGAAACATGGACGCGTTATTTTGAGGAAAAGTGCGTAGAACGCGAGAAAACCCCTTACAATGGGGTGAGTGCGCGGAAGCGCATAGTTGATCGATATGCTAATGAGACGTGAGGACTAATGGCAGAGGGTACGAATGGCAGGCGGCGGTTCTCCGACAAGTGGGGAAAGCACGAATTGGACGTGCTGGCCGTGTTGTCATCGGCGTTTCCCCAGTGGCTCACTTCCCGCCAGATTGCGCAGCGTGTGAAGGCGTACGCCGATTCCTACGGCGAGCTGGCGGATCAGGCCGCCAAGGCGGCGTTCGCCAAGCAATTCCAACGTGATCGCGCCAAGCTGGCCGCGATGGGCATCGCCATCGAATCGCGCCAGCCCGAATATTCGTCGAAGTCCGAGGGTCAGGACTTCGCCTCCTACCGCCTGCAGCTCGGGGACGAGCCGCGCGTGCGCCTGCACTTCGAGCAGGAGGACCTGCCGGTGCTCGCCGCGGCGAACTATCTGGCCCGTTCCATCTCCATGTCGCAGGCCTCCGAGGAGGAGCACCAGCAGACCTCCCGCACCGCCCCGCGCGTGCCGCAGACGCCCATCCCGGGCCTCGGCCTCGACTCCATCGCGCCGGGCCTGGGCACGCAGACCATCCCCGCCCAGCTCATGAAGGTGGTGGACTCCCGCCGGTTCGCGGCCACCGTGGACGTGGACGGCGAGCACATCAACGTCGCCTACCGCGACACGGACGACCTCGCCATGTACGTGCTGGAGCATCCGGGCGCCTCCATCATCAGCCCCAAGGAGGCCGTGGAGGCCTTCCACCGCCGCCTGAACGCGGCCGCCGGCCTTCAGGAGCTCGCGGATGCCGCCAAGGGCGAATCCGCGGCCACCGTGGTCTCCCAGCCCCTCGTGAGGCAGGAGCCCGCCGCGGAGGAGCACGCCAAGCCGCACAAGAAGTCCTCCGGATCGTTCCAGACCGGCTCCGAGGTGGACCGCCGCCTGCGCCTGATGCTGTTCCTTTCCGCGCATCTGGGGGAGGAGTACTCCCTCGCGGAACTGGCCGAGCGGTTCATCGGCAGGCCGCGCACGGACGACGAGCTCAAGAAGTCCGTCGCGGTGATCCACAAGGACATCAACACGCTCACCACCGTGTCCGACGACGGCGAGATGGCCGGCAGCCAGTTCTTCGACATCGACTGGTCCCTGCTGGACACCGAGGGCATCGTCTCGGCCACCAATTCCCTGGGCCTCGAGCGTCTCGCGGGCATCTCCCCGCAGTATCTGAGCCTGCTGACGGCCTCCGTGAGCTACCTCGCCCATTCGCCGTTGCTGCCGGACCAGCAGCGCGGACAGGCGCAGTCGCTCTACCAGCGCCTTCGCCCGCACGTCAAGGCCGGCGAGACCCCGTGGCTGAGCCTGACCGGCTACGAGCTCGAGCCGAACTGCTTCACCGCGGTGCGTCGCGCCATCAACGACGGCGCGCTGATCGACATGGAGTACACGGACGGCGCGGGACGCACCCGCCGCAAGGTCGTCGCCCCGGCCAAGATCTTCGTGGACGAGGGCCTGTACTACGTGGCCGTGTGGACCAACGTGGACGCCAAGAAGCGCGTCGCCAAGACGGACGGCGGCGAGGACAGCGCGAACTGGCAGGTGCTGCGCCTGTCGCGCGTGGAGCATGCGGACATCGTCGAGCCGGACAAGCCGGTTCAGATCCCGGACGTGCCGGTTGGCGAGCTGCGCAAGTGGAGCTTCGACAACGGCACGGCCGCGGCGTTCATCACGGACCAGCCGGACCTGCCGTTCATCAAGAACCTGCCCGGCGCCAACGTCGAATCCTACGGCGAGGGCGAAAAGGTGAGCCTGACCGTATCCTCCGACTCGTGGTTCGTGGCCTTCTGCATCGCGCACGCCCGCCACATTCTGGCCGTGGCGCCCGCCACCCTGCGATCGATGATCGTGGCGCGCACCGAGCGCGAGCTGAGCCTCGGAAGCAAGGAGTCGTAGGCATGCCCTGGTGGATCTGGCTGGTGCTCGCGCTGTTCCTGCTGGCGATGCTGGTCATCGGCGCCGCCTACGTGATCATGCACGCACTGAGGGCCCTGCATGTCGTCGGCGAGGTCGGCGAACGGCTCTCCGGTCCGCTGGCCGCCATGGGCGAGCAGCAGGCCGAGCCCGCACCCGCCGAGGATCCATCGTTCGCGCAGCCCCTGCGCGAGCCCCTGAACCGTTACATCGACGCGCACGCCGAGCTTCTGCGCCGGCGCGCGCACAAGGAAGACCGTCACGCCCGCACGTGGGGACGCTGGGCGTCGGACGAGTGAACACCATTCCCCGCAAAGGATCATGCCTGCACATCACCACCGCGCACAGCGCAACGAAGAGGAACGCAACCAGTCGGCCGCCGCACGCTATGCGGCGTTCCAATCGCGCCAGCGCCGCAGCCGTACCGCCGCGGCCCGGTTCGAGGAGACGCTGAGCTTCGCGCTGGATGATTTCCAGCGCGAAGCGATCGACGCGCTTGAGGACGACAGCAACGTGCTCGTCGCCGCGCCCACCGGCGCCGGCAAGACCGTGATCGCCGATTTCGCGATGTTCCTCGCGCAGGAGCGCAACGTCAAGGCGTTCTACACCACACCCATCAAGGCGCTGAGCAACCAGAAGTACCACGATCTTGCCGCCGTGTACGGCGAGGACCGCGTGGGACTGCTCACCGGCGACAATTCGATCAACTCCGAGGCGGACATCGTGGTCATGACCACCGAGGTCCTGCGCAACATGCTCTACGAGCATTCGACCACGCTCAACGCGCTGCGCTACGTGATCCTGGACGAGGTGCACTATCTGGCCGACCGCTTCCGCGGACCCGTCTGGGAGGAGGTCATCATCCACCTGCCCGCCTCAGTGAAGGTGGTGGGCCTGTCCGCCACGGTCTCCAACGTGGAGGACTTCTCGCAGTGGATCGCCTCGGTGCGCGGCGAGACCAAGCTGGTCGTCTCCGAACGCCGACCGGTGCCGCTGGAGCAGCACGTGCTCGTGCAGGCGGACGACCACACCGAGCCGGAGGTCATCGACCTGTACCGGCGCGACGGCAAGGGCGGGCAGACCACGCAGCTCAATCAGGAGCTTGTGCTGCGCCTGAGCCAGCTGGACCGGCAGGCGGCGCGACGGGCCGGAGCCGGACGGCATGCGCACGCATCCAAGAAGGTGGGTCGCGAACGGGTGGCCGGCCGCGACGGCAAGCCGATGCGCCACACGCCGCGCCGATGGGCCGTGGTGGACGAGCTCAACTATCTGGGCATGCTGCCCGGCATCTACTTCATCTTCTCGCGCAACGGCTGCGATCAGGCCGTGGACCAGTGCATCAACGCCGGCCTCGAGCTCACCACCGACGAGGAGGCCGCCCGCATCCGCTCGATCGTGGACGAGATGATCGACGGCCAGCTGTCCCGGGAGGACCTCAAGACCCTGCGCTTCAGCCAGTTCCGATTCGCGCTTGAGGAGGGTTTCGCCGCGCATCACGCCGGCATGGTCGCCCTGTTCCGCCAGATCGTCGAGCGTCTGTTCGAGGAGGGACTGGTCAAGATGGTGTTCGCCACCGAGACGCTGGCGCTGGGCATCAACATGCCGGCCCGCTGCGTGGTGGTGGAGAAGCTGGAGAAGTACGACGGCACCGGCCACGTGAGCCTGACGCCGGGGGAGTTCACCCAGCTGACGGGACGCGCTGGACGCCGCGGCATCGATACGATCGGCCACGCGATTGTGGTGGATCATGCCGGCTTCCTGCCGCAGACCGCCGCCGCCCTGTCCAGCAAGCGCGTCTATCCGCTGCATTCGAGTTTCAAGCCCACGTTCAACATGGCCGTGAATCTGCTCAACGCCAGCGACTACGGCACGGCCCGCGTCACGCTCGACCACTCCTTCGCGCAGTGGGAGGCCAACGAATCGGCCACCGCCCTGGAGGCGCAGATGGCCACGCTGAAGAAGGCGCTGGACGGCTACGAGAAGGCGTTCCGGTGCCAGAACGGCGATTTCAAGGAGTTCATGACGATCCGCATGACCCTGGCCGATCTGCAGAAGGGCGAACGCCGGCAGCTCAAGCATGCGGTCTTCACCTCGGAGGAGGCACGCAAGACCGCTTGGCGGAGTCTTGATCAGCGCATCGCCGCATTGAAGAAGCAGGAGCAGGAGCATCCCTGCCGCGATTGCCCCGATCTGCAGCAGCACTTGAAGTGGGGCCATCGCTGGGCGCGCGAGGCCCGCGAGCTGCAGCGCGTGAACAATCGGTACGATTCGCGCACCGGATCCGTGGCACGCCAGTTCGACCGCATCTGCGCCCTGCTGAGCCAGCTCGGTTATCTGGAGCGCTTCGACGAAGGAGACACGGTCGACTACCGCCTCACCGAACGCGGGCAGCTGCTGCGCCGCATCTACAGCGAACAGGATCTGGTGCTCGCCGAGGCGCTCGAATCAGGGCTGCTGGACGATCTTGACCCGGCCTCGCTGGCGTCGGTGCTCTCCGGCATCGTCTACGAGGCGCGCAGGGGTGCCGGCGGCGAGCCGCGCAACTATCCGGGCGGTGCCAAGGGACGGATCCTCAACACGGCGAGGGCGATCACCGCACTGCGCGGGCAGATCGGATTCATGTGCGCGGACAACGGACTGGACGACCCGCCCAAGCTCGATTTCGGCATCTGCGACATCGTGTTCGAATGGGCGTCCGGGCGGGATCTGGCGACCGTGCTGTACGACGTGGATCTGACCGGCGGCGACTTCGTGCGCTGCATGAAGCGGCTCGCCGATGTGCTCCAGCAGGTGGCGCAGACCGGCGTGTTCCGGGGTGAGGCGGGGGAGAAGCTCGCCGCGACCGCCCGGCGCGCGCACGATGCGGTCAACCGCGGCATCGTGGCGTATTCGGGCATCGAATGATCGGGCCGGAACGGCTCGGGCTGACGGCCCGTTCCGACGACTGGTCTAGCGGCCCGGGATGGACGAACCGGACGATGGGAATAACCCCGTCGTCCCAAGTGTTGAGTAACGTTGTATAGGCTGTTTTGAAGGAGGAAACATGGCGGAACGCTCCCTGAGGGGTATGAGCATCGGCGCGAAGTCGCTCGAGTCCGATGACAATGTGGATTTCGCGGCGAGGAATGACGTGGCGTACGTGTGCCCGAAGGGCCACCGCACCATCCTGCCGTTCGCCGAGGGCGCCGAGGTGCCGGATGAATGGGAGTGCCGCTGCGGTGCGATCGCGCACCGTGAGGGCGACAAGGACGCGGAGGCGGACGAGATCGCCAAGCCGACGCGCACCCACTGGGACATGCTGCTCGAGCGCCGCAGCGAGGATGAGCTGAAGGCCCTGCTGGAAAAGCGCCTGCAGATGCACCGCGACGGCTGGATCCCGGATTACGAGTGATCGCGGGGGATTGCAACGCATCACTCTTGCCGGACGTTTGGTTGTCAAACGATTGACATCATATGTCTGAACAGTGGGTGAACTGTTCGGCGCTTATGCGCATTATGGTATGCCCGGTCTTCGCGACCGGGCATAATGTTACCCGGATTATTCCCTCTGGCACCGATTGGCATTGAAGAGACTGGAGAGCAATCGACATGGCCCATCCCATGAAGGTCGTCCTGCTTGATCTGGACGGCACCCTTACCAAATCCGACGGCGGCATCATCCAAAGCGTCGTCAAGACCTTCGAGGAGCTTGGCCGTCCCGTGCCGGACGACGAGGAGCTGCACCGCTTCATCGGACCGGCCATCAGCGAATCCATGGCACGCAACCATATCCCGGAGAGCGAGATGGATCGCGCCATCGCCATCTACCGCAGCTATTACAACGAAAAGCCCGTGTTCGATGATCCCAACGAGCCCGGCGCCAAGGTGCCCGGTCAGCTCGTCAACGTGGTGTTCCCGGGCATTCCCGAGCAGCTTGAGCGTCTACGCGCCGACGGATACTATCTGGCGCTGGCCAGCTGCAAGCCGGAATTCCAGTGCGTGCCGATCTGCGAGCATTTCCACCTGACCGGCCTGCTGGACGGTGTCTTCGGGGCCAGCAGGGACAATTCGCGCCTCGACAAGGATCAGGTGATCCGATACTGCTTCGAGCGCATCGGATTCGATCCGGCGGCCGGCGACCAAGCGCTGATGATCGGCGACCGCTACACGGACATCGACGGCGCCCGCGCCTGCGGCATCGACACGATCGGCTGCCGCTGGGGCTACGCGCCGGCCGGCGAGATGGAGGAACACGGCGCGTACCGGATCATCGAGCGCGTCGATCAGATCGAGTCGGCGGTCAACGAATACTTCGCCGAGCACTGAGTCGCACCCCTCGGGTGCGGCGGGCGGCCGGCCTGTTTCCCCATGTCCCGTTCCCGTCAACGCGCTTCCTTGCCATGACATGTGCGCGCATGTGCGACAATGGAAGAGTAAGACGACGCACACGGGGCAAGGGGGACTGCATGCCACGATTCGATACCGATCTGTTCATGTTCGGCCTGCCGTTCGTCATCCCCGGTGCCATTTTTGCCATTATCGGGTTCCTCGCCTTGCGCCACGCACGGCTGATGGATGAGCGATGCACGTCATCCACGGAAGGCATTGTGAGCGAACAGGTCGACAACACGTCGGACGACGACGGCGATTCAACGAGTCATTCCTGGTATTTCGAGGTCACGTATGAAGTTGACTGCGAGACATTTACCATAAGCACAAAACCGTCGGACGACGAGAATCGGTTCCATGTGGGCGACCGACTGACCGTCGAATACGATCCGGCCGATCCGGACCGTTCGCGGCTCACCGTTGACGCCGACGACAACGACCGCTCCGGACTGAGAAGCATGGCTGCGATCGGCGTATTCTCCTTTGCGATAGGCGCCGGTGCGATGATCGCATCATTTCTGCTGGTGTAAGGAAACGCAGAGCGGAACGTTTGGTACGTTTCCGAGCCTATTTTGGGCTTCAAAACGTACCGATCGTTCCGCTCTGTTGTATTCGGGACCATATTAAGTTATCCGATAATGTACGTTATGTCAGATTGTATGGGAAAACGCTCCCCTCAGGTATATCGCGTATATCGCATCCGACATACAGCGCGTCCCGCACAAGACTTGCGATCCCATGCCGCTTCAGTGCGCATGATCGGCACCAACCGGTCACACATGCTCCAGGGATGATCGCGCGTCCGCATATATACGCACGAACGCATCGCGCGCAATAGGCCCAAAACGCCCCCATTGACCGTCACCCCGTTTTCTGACATAACGTAATCCCCGACCGAAGATCGCCGCCAAACCTTGGTGAAATCGGTTTCATAAATACATTGGTGCGAATGGATGCGATATGAGACAACCAAACCCCCTCCTGCGTCTCAAATCGCCACCCAAACCGGAATTGGGTGTATTTTGAGACGCAGAAAGGGTCGGGATTGTCTCAAAACGCACCCATTGTTGGTTTGGGTGGCGATTTGAGACCGCTGTATAGCCCCGCCTAGCCTCGCTCGGCCTCCCGCTCGCGCTCCGCCTTGCGCGCCTCGAGCTTCATGCGCAGTCGCGCCGCGGTCAAATCGTCGATCGGCCTGCCGGCGGGCTTGCCGGTCACGCCCAGGGCCCCGTCGGTCAGATCCACATGGTCCTCATGCTCCAAGGCCTCGCTGATCTGATGCCACAGTGATCCCACGGACACCCCGAACACGGCCTTGCCGCTATGCACGAGCTCGATGACCTGCTCATTGGTGGTGCATTCGTGGACCTCGTCGCCGTCGCACATGATCGTGACGTGCTCCAGCTGCGCCGCGGTGCGCTGCGTCAGGAATCCGATGGCCGTCGTGACGTTCTGCAGATTCACGCCGGCGTCCAGCAGACGCTTGGAGACCGCGAGGATCACCACATCCTTGAAGGAGTACAACCGCCGCGAGCCGGAGCCGTGCGACGGATTGATGGACGGCTCCACGATCTGCTTGCGCGCCCAGTAATCCAGCTGCCGGTAGGTGATGCCGGCCACCTTCGAGGCGACGGTGCCCCGGTATCCCCGGCGGCAATCCTGTTCGTCGGCGGTGGCGAACAGTTCACCCTGGACCGCATGGGGGCCGCGGTCCGCGCCGCCCGTGCGCACTGAGAGTTCCACCACGGCTCTCCCCTTTCATGAGAATCGATTGCGTATGGACGCCAATCAGACGCTCATACGCAAAGAAGCCGCGCACTCCACTGGAATGCCACGGCTTCTTCCCTATGATCTTATTGGTCGCATCGTCGTCGCGTCCGCGCCCGGCGTCCCGTCAGCGGATCACCGCGGACTTGGTGAAGAACACCAGACGGAACTTGCCGATCTGGATCTCGTCGCCGTTGTGCAGCTCGGCGTCGTCCTTGCGCTGGCGGTTCACATAGGTGCCGTTCAGGCTACCGGCGTCGATCACGTGGTATACGCCGTTGATGCGGCGGAACACCGCATGGGCGCGCGACACGGTGGAATCGTCAAGCAGGATGTCGGCGTTCGGATCACGGCCGACGGTCACCTCATCCTCGTCGAGCAGGTACCGGGAGCCGGTCACCGCTCCCCTGGTCGAGATCAGCAGCGCGGTCCCCTCGGACAGGCGGGCGATCGTATCCAGGTCCTCCTGCGTGAGCGGACGGTCCCCGGTGGTGGTAATCGGAATGGTGATGGCGGGCAGACCGATGATGGTGGTCTCGCCTGCGGTAGGAATCGGATCAGTCATACGCTCCATTGTACAAACCTTTCATGCCTTTTGTCCGCGATTCGGGCCGTTTCGCTATTCCACCGTCTTGGCGTACTTGTTCGGCGGTAACTGGCGCACGCTGCTGATGAGCACCTCGTCCGATTGTTGGACGCTCACCGTGGCCCCGAAATCGAGCTTGAGGGTGGAGCCCACGCCGCCGGCAATGTCGATGGCGCTCTGCAGCGTGGACGGGTCGCCGATCGCCTTGACGATGTACGGGCTGCTGACGATCTGGTCGTCGCACACCAGATCATCGCCGCTTCGGCGGATGGATGTGGAGGTGATCACCCGCACGCCGCCGAATTCGATCACCTCGGCGCCGGCGTTGCGCAGCTCCTCGATGAGGTGGAACATCGTGGCCGCGTCGATCGGATGGTTGGCGTTCTCGCCGATAGAGATGGTCACGCCCTTGCCCTTCGCGGGCAACCTGCCGGAGAGGATGCCGCTGGTCTGCTCGTTCTGCTGGGCGATGAGTCTGGCCTGTTCCTGCTTGTCCGCAGCGGCCTTGATGGAGTTGAGCTGCGCGATGAGCTCGGTCTTGCGCTCCTCCAGCTTGCTGACCTGCGCGCTGGTTTCGGTGAACAGGCGGCGCAGCTCGTCCTCGGTCATGGACTCGTAGGAGGACTGCGTGTTGTGCATCTGGACCATGTACCCGAATCCCAACAGCGCGCACAGCAGCATCACCAGCACGCTGGTCACGATACGGCTGCGGGTGGCGTTGCGGTTGAGATCGCTCAGCGGGGGCTTGCGGCGGATCACAGGAAACGAGCCGGTCTCGGTGCGGTCGTTCACGCGATCCCGGCGGTGCTGGTGTCGCATCGCGTTCTGCGGGTTCTTGGAATCCCTGTTTTGCGAATCATGCTCGGCGGCCATGCTAGCCCCTGAAGATGAATCGGCGGATGGCGGACACGTTGGAGAAGATGCGGATGCCGAGCACCACGATCACGGCGGTGGTCAGCTGCGAGCCGACGCCGAGCTGGTTGCCCAGGAACACGAGCAGCGTGGCGGTGATCACGTTGGAGAAGAACGAGATCACGAACACCTTGTCCGAAAAGCTGCGTTCGAAGTAGGCGCGCGCGGCACCGAGCAGCGCGTCAAGCGCCGCCACGACCATGATGGGCAGATAGGGCTGCAGCACAATGGGAATGTCCGGCTGCAGGAAAATGCCGATCACGATTCCGATGATCAGTCCGAGGACCGCTGCCATTTATTCGATGCTCCTTGCATACGAGAGGTTTCTTGACTCCGCTGCCTCCAGTCTAATGGTTTTGACGGAGGAGACCTGTGGATGAATGCCCGCGCTCTCCAACTGCGCGGCTACATCGCCCGAACCGCTCCCGGCGACGGCCGCCTTGAGCTTGGACGCGTCGCCGATCGCCTGGATGACATATGGGCTCTCGATCTTCGTCAGATCCACCAGAATGGTCTGGCCGGCCTTGCGGATCGAGGTCTGCACGCCAAGCCGGCACCCGTTCACGGCGATCGCCTCGGCGCCGGCGCCCCACAGCTGCGAGACGTACCACTGCAGGTCGCTGTCCGCCACCACGCGCAGCTGGGCGGACGACGAGCCGGTGCCGTCTGCGCTGGCGGAGATCGGGTTGGTGAGCGTGATCGAAACGCCCGGTCCCTCGACCGGCAACGCGCCGATCGATGTCTCGTCGAGTTCAAGCTGGGTGTTGTCCGCATCGGCGCCCACCTGATCGCTCAGCGTGGTGATCTGGCCGCGCAGATCGATCAGATCGCGATTGAGCTGATCCGACTGCGCCGAGGCTTCATCGATGCGGCTGATGTACCAATCGCGCTGCTGCTTGCGCGGGTCGGCGTGCAGACGCTGCACGACCACGGAACCGCTGATGCCCACCATCACGCAGATCAGGAAGACGATCACGCGCGTGGACCATACGGAAAAGGCCGATCGCTTGCGCTGGTCGAGCAGCGAGTCGGCATAGAGGGAATCCATGGGTCGATTGGTCAGATCGTCGATCAGACGCAGTGATTCGTCGGCCAGACGGCGACGGCGCGTCGAATTCTGCGCGTGAATGCCCAGCGGGCCTTCGGCATGGCGTGCGGTCAGCCGTCCCGCCCCGGAGGAGAACACGGCCCTGCGGCGCACGGGCGTGGCGTCCGCTGGCACGGGTATGGAGATCGGCTCAACCGTCATCAGGCGGTCCGCTCCCCCGCAGTCCCATCCGCGACGGCATCGCCCGCGGCCACGCCGTCGGCGCGCAGCAGATCATGCCCCTGCTTGAGGTAGATCAACCCGGCCATCCAGTACAGCAATACGCCCCAGATCATGCCAGCTACGCAGATCAGATGCAGGCCCTGCGTGAACCGTCCGGCCCACAGCTCGGCGATGATGAACGCGGGAATGGACATCATGAGTATGGCGGTGCCCGCCTTGCCCACGAAGTGCACGGGCAGCGGGCCGTAGCCGTGCTGCGCGAGGACGAGGACCTCGATGGCCATGACCAAATCTCGCAGGCCCACCACGATGAGCACCCACCACGGGATCACGCCGGCGATGCCAAGAGCGACCACCGAGCAGAAGATGAGGAGTCGATCGGCGACCGGATCGAGCACCTGACCGATCTTGCTCACCTGATTGAACTTGCGGGCCAGTGTGCCGTCGAGACTGTCCGAAAACGCGCTGAAGGCCAGAACGATCAGCGCCACGGCCATCTCGCGCCTCGCCACCAGCACGGCGAAGATCGGGATGGAGATGATGCGCAGCAGACTGATCGCGTTGGGGATGGTCCAGATGAGATCACGGGCCTCGGGACTGTACTGCGCATCCGCCTGATGAACCGCCACTCGCGACCTCCTTCGAAAAACCTCTTACGAGACTACCCCAACATGGCGAAAAAATGGCCGGAATATGGCGAATCCGCCCGGATCGAACGCCTCGAACGGGTTCAATACGGACGGATTCGATGAATCTGATGAAATTATGCCGCGGCCAAAGCGCGGACGAAGCCGCCGAAGCCGCCGCGGATCAGATGCGGGAGGCCTGCAACGCGGTCACGATGATGCCGCGCGCACCCACCTCGTACAGGTCGTCCATGAGCTGGTTGACCTTCTTCTTGGGGACCATGACGCGCACGGCCGCCCACTGCTTGTCGTGCAGCGGGGAGATGGTGGGGCTTTCGAAGCCCGGGGTCACGGCCACCGCGGCGGACACCTTGTCCACCGGGATGTCGTAGTCCATCAGCACGTACTGGTGGGCGGTGAGCACACCCTGCAGACGGCGGGACAGCACCGTGAGGCGCGGATCGTCGTCCGCCACGCGGGGCGAGCGGATCAGGCAGGCCTCGGAGTGCATGAGCGGATCGGCGAAGATGCGCAGCCCGGCGTTCCTCAGGGTGGTGCCGGTGGAGACCACATCGGCGATCAGGTCGGCCACGCCCAGCTGCACGGAGGACTCGACGGCACCGTCCAGATGGATGGTCTGGGCGTTGATGCCGTGGTTCGTCAGATAGTCCTGCACGAGCTTGTCGAACGTGGTGGCCACGCGCTTGCCCTCGATGTCCTCGAGGCGCGTGATCGGCGAGTCGTTCGGCGCGGCAAAGCGGAACGTGGACGCGCCGAAGCCGAGCGGCATGTGCTCGAGCGCCGGCGTGCCCGAGTTCCTGAGCAGATCCTCGCCGGTGATGCCCACGTCGATGGTGCCGGTGCCCACGTACACGGCGATGTCCAGCGGACGCAGGTAGAACAGCTCGATGTCGTTGTCCGGATCCTGCACCACAAGCTGGCGCGGGTTGGTGCGCAGCCGGTAGCCGGCCTCGGACAGCATGTCCCATGCGGGCTCGGAAAGCATGCCCTTGTTGGGCACTGCGATGCGAAGCATTGTGAAACCCCTTTTCGATTCGTTCCGGTGTTGCGGCGGGAAAGCCGTCACAGGTACTTGTACACGTCCTCGAGCGTGATGCCGTGCTTGACCATCATGACCTGCACATGGTAGAGCAGCTGGCTCATCTCCTCGGCCATGCGCTCGTTGCCCTCGTATTCGGAGGCGATCCAGGTCTCCCCGGCCTCTTCGACGATCTTCTTGCCGATGAAATGCGTGCCCTTGTCCAGCTCCTCGACGGTCAGGGAGCCTTCGGGGCGGGTCTTGGCCTTCTCGCTCAGTTCGGCATACAGGGACTCAAACGTCTTCATGGGGTGATGCTGCTTTCTTGTGATTGGTTGTTGTTCAGGCCTTGTAGGCGGCCTCGGCCTGGGCGCGGATCTGGTCGATCGCCTCGGCGGGGTTCTCTGCGCCGTAGACGGCGGAGCCGGCCACGAGCACGTCGGCGCCGGCCTCGGCCACGATGTGGGCGGTCTTGGGGCTCACGCCGCCATCCACCTGGATGTGGGTGTCCAAGCCGCGGCGGGTGATCTCGTCGCGCAGGCGGCGGACCTTGTTCATCTGGTTGTCCAGGAACTTCTGGCCGCCGAATCCGGGCTCGACGGTCATGATGAGGACCATGTCGAACTCCTCGAGGATGTCGAACAGGGGCTCGACGGGCTCGGCCGGGCGCACGGCGAAGCAGGCCTTGACGCCCATCTCGCGCAGCTGGCGGGCCAGACGCACCGGCGCATGGGTGGCGCCCATGTGGAAGGTGACGGACTGGGCTCCGCACTTGGCGAACTCGGGGGCCCAGCGGTCCGGATCCTCGATCATCAGGTGGACGTCCACCGGCAGGTCCGTGACCTCGCAGATGCGCTTGACGATCGGCTCGCCGAGCGTGAGGTTCGGGACGAAATGGTGGTCCATCACGTCCACGTGGACCAGATCGGCGTTGGAGATGGCCTTGAGGTCGCGCTCAAGGTTGCAGAAATCGGCGGACAGGATGCTGGGTGCGATTTGAATGCTCATGGTTCCTCATTCTATGAACGGGTAGGTACGGTGGGATCATCCGAAGGGGCCGGGGCATCCGGCGGAACCGGGGAGCCGGGCGCGGCGGACGCGGGCGCATCGGAGGCGGATGCGGGTGCGGGTGCGTCGGTCCCGCCCTTGCCGTCCTCCTCGCCGTAGGTCTCGATCTCGGTGACCGTGCGCAGCTTCTCGGCAAGCAGCGCGGGATCCTTGCCCCGCTGCATGATCAGCACGAGGGCGATCGCGCCGCACACGAACACGGCCATGGAGACCCACACGTTGATGCGCACGCCCAGGAAGGTGTGCGCGTAGTCGATGCGCAGGGCCTCGATCCAGGTGCGGCCGGCCGTGTACCACATCACGTAGATGGCGAACAGGGACCCGGCCTTGAGCGCCTTGATGGCCTTGGAGCCGATCCACACGATCAGCAGCGCGCCGATCAGGTTCCAGATCATCTCGTACAGGAAGGTGGGGTGGAACAGCGTGCCGGTGGGGCAGGTCCGCCCGTCGTAGCACTGCTCACCGGCCCCGATCGCGCTGCCGGCGGCGTCGATCTTCAAGCCCCAGGGCAGCGTGGTGGGGCCTCCGTAGAGCTCCTGGTTGAACCAGTTGCCAAGACGGCCGATGGCCTGGGCCACGAGCAGGGCGGGCGCGATGGCGTCCGCGAGCAGGGCCATGGGATAGTGCTTGTCCCGGCACCACGCCCACGCGCCGAGCGCGCCCAGGGCGATGCCGCCCCAGATGCCCAGGCCGCCGTTCCAGATCTTGAACATCTCCACCCAGTTGCCGCTGGCCCCGAAGAACCGCTCCGGCGTGGTGATGATGTGGTACAGGCGCGCGCCCACGATGCCGCAGGGCACGGCCACGATCGTGATGTCGAAGATCTGGTCGAACGTGCCGCCGTAGCGCTTCCACCGGAGGGTGGAGATCCAGACGGCCGCCACGATGCCCGCAAGGATGCACAGGGCATAGATGTGTATCGTCACCGGTCCGATCTGGAATTGCGAGATGGACGGCGACGGGATGTATGCGAGATTCATGGTCCTCATCCTAGGCGATGCGCATTACCGCGGGCTCGGGACCGCTCAGCGCGCGGCCGCGACGCCGTGGGCCAGCTCGTCGGACTTGGCGGCCAGATTGGCCAGTCCCTCGGCCTCGTCCAGCGCCTTGCGGCCGGAATCGTCCAGCAGCTGGTGGACCAGCGCGGAGCCGACGATCACGCCGTCGGCGTAGGCGCCCACCTTCGACGCCTGTTCGGCCGTGGACACGCCGATGCCCACGCACACGCGGGCGGCCCCGGCCTTGCGCGTGCGGTCCACCAGCGCCTCCGGGGAGTCGGTGATGGTCTTGCGCTCGCCCGTCACACCCATGCGGGAGGCCGCGTACACAAAGCCGCGGGATGCCTTGGAGACGACCTGAAGACGCTCGGCGGCGGAGTCAGGGGAAACCAGGAATATACGGTCCAGACCGTGGCGGTCGGACGCCTCGATCCACTCCCCCGCCTCGTCGGGGATCAGGTCGGGCGTGATCAGGCCCGCGCCGCCGGCGTTCTCGAAGTCGCGTGCGAAACGCTCCACGCCGTAGTGGTAGATGAGGTTCCAGTAGCTCATGATCAGCGGCACGCCGCCGGCGTTGGCCACGGTCTCCACGGCCTTGAACACGCCGTGGATGCTTTCCCCGTTGTTCAGGGCGATCTGGCTGGCGGCCTGGATGACCGGGCCGTCCATGACCGGGTCGGAGTACGGCAGGCCGATCTCGACGGCGTTGACGCCATGGTCCACCAGGGTCTTGAACGCCTTCAGGGAGATCTCGGGGTTCGGGAAGCCGTAGGGCAGGTAGCCGATGAACGCGGGCTTGTTCGCCTTGTCGAGCGCCTCGAACATGGTGGCCGTCTGGCTGGGCTTGTGGCTGATGCCGAGCGGCTGGCCGGACGGCGTGGTTGCGGTGTTGCTCATAATGTGTTTTGTCCTCTCAACGTGTTGCTTGGGTCTCGGCGCGGCCGTCTCAGGCGACGGTGTCCCCGTGCGCGCCGGTGACCTCAAGCGCCTTGGACTGCTCGTCGGTCAGGTAGCCGAACCACTTGCCGGCGGTGGCCATGTCCTTGTCGCCGCGGCCAGAGATGTTGATGATCATGACCGGGTGCTCGTAGCCCTTGGCCTTGAGGTCGGCGGCCGCCTTGTAGGCGCCGGCGACGGCGTGGGAGGACTCGATGGCGGGGATGATGCCCTCGGTCTGGCTCAGGTCGCGGAAGGCGTTCATGGCCTCCTCGTCGGTGGCCCAGGAGTAGTTGACGCGGCCGATGTCCTTGAGCCATGCGTGCTCGGGGCCCACGGAGGCGTAGTCGAGGCCGGCGGAGATGGAGTACGTGTCCAAGGTCTGGCCCTCGTCGGTCTCCAGCAGGTAGCTCTTGGCGCCCTGGAACATGCCGAGCTGGCCGGTGCCGGGGGCGAAGCGGATGGCGTGCCTGCCGGACTCGGGGCCGTTGCCGCCGGCCTCGTAGCCGTAGAGGTTGACGCGCTCATCGTCCAGGAAGGCGTTCATCACGCCGATGGCGTTGGAACCGCCGCCCACGCAGGCGCACACCGCGTCCGGATGGTCGATGCCGTACCAGTCCTTGAGCTGCTGCTTGGCCTCCTCGCCGATGATCTTCTGGAAGTCGCGGACCATCTCCGGGAACGGGTGGGGGCCGGCCACCGTACCGAGCAGGTAGTGCGTGTCCTTGACGTTGGTGACCCAGTCGCGCAGGGCCTCGTTGATGGCGTCCTTGAGGATCTTGTCGCCCAGGGTGACCTCCACGACCTCCGCGCCGAGCATGCGCATGCGAGCCACGTTGAGGGCCTGGCGGCGGGCGTCGATCTGGCCCATATAGATGCGGCACTTGAGGCCGAGCATGGCGCACACGGTGGCGGTGGCCACGCCGTGCTGGCCGGCGCCGGTCTCCGCGATCACGCGGGTCTTGCCCATGCGCTTGACGAGCAGGGCCTGGCCGAGCGCGTTGTTGATCTTGTGCGCGCCGGTGTGGTTGAGGTCCTCGCGCTTGAGGAACACGCGCGGCTCGATGCCCACCTTCTCGGCGATGCGGGCGGCGAAGCGCGGGGCCTCGGTCAGCGGGCTCGGACGGCCCACGTAGCGCTGGTTGAGGGTGACGAGCTCCCTGGTGAACTCCGGATCGGCCTTGGCCTCCTCGTAGACGCGCTGCAGCTCGTCAAGCGCGGTGATCAGGGCCTCGGGCACGTAACGGCCGCCGAACTGGCCCCAGTACGGGCCGTGGTGTTCGCTCAGCGGGGTGGTTTCGGATGCTTTCACTCTGTTGCCTGCTTTCACTAGTCGTTCAACTGCAAGTTCATGGTCGTCGGCGGTGGCCACGCCCTCGCCGACCAGCACGGCGTCCGCTCCGGCCCGTCCGTAGTCCTCCACCTCGACGGCGCCGAACACGCCGGATTCCGCCACCTTGATCACATCATCGGGCAGGTCGGCGGCAAGTTCGTTGTACTTGTTCACGTCCACCCTCAGGTCCTTGAGGTTGCGGGCGTTGATGCCGATCACGCGTGCGCCGGCCTTGCGGGCGCGCGCGATCTCCTCCCGTGTGTGGGTCTCCACGAGCACGGTCATGCCCAGATCGTGCGCGAGTCCCAGCAGGTGGGCGAGCGTGCGGTCGTCCAGGGCGGCCACGATCAGCAGCACCAGATCGGCGCCGTGCGCGCGGGCCTCCCAGACCTGATAGTCGTTGACGATGAAGTCCTTGCGCAGCAGCGGGATGTGCACGGCCTCGCGCACTTTGTCGAAGTCGTCCAGGCTGCCCAGGAAGCGGCGCCCCTCGGTGAGCACGGAGATCGCGCTGGCGCCGCCGCGCTCGTATTCGCGGGCCAGGGCCGCCGGATCGGGAATGTCGCTCAGATGGCCCTTGGACGGCGAGGCGCGCTTGATCTCGGCGATCACCGGGATGCCATCGGCCTTCTTGAGCCACGCGAACGCGTCGATCGGCGCGGGGGCGGCCATCACGGCCTCCTTGAGCTCCTCCAGCGGCGTGACCTTCTCGCGGGCGGCGGCGTCCTCCACGGCACCAGCCACCAATTCATCCAGGACCGACATGACCCTCCCTTGCCTAACGTATGGAACATGCGTCACTGTATGTCCCAACCCCAGACAGCGTCCCCTGCCGTCCCACGTTCCGGGCAAATACGGGCAATCGCGGCTGATCAACGTCATCCTGAGCGCGGCGCGGCTTTGCACCCACCGTCATCCTGAGCGAAGCGAAGGATCCTTTACTTTGCGCACGGACCAAGAATCCTTCGACTCCGCTTGGTTCCGCTCAGCATCGGCGAGGAAACGCGCCCCACGCATTGTTCTGTTTGCCCCACAGAATGAGTGAATCCGATTGCTGGCGGGGTCGGAATCCGTTCCCACGCAGCGGATTTGCTCATTTTGCTGTCGAGGGGCCGTGGAATGTGCAGATCGGGTGCGGCTATGCCGGGTGCATGCCGGTAGGAGGCCGTATCTCTGAAAGTGGGGGCGGATTTCGGCATGTGCATGATGCTATACATCACAGTGGGGGCGTCGATGATCGCACATTTGCCGTCCGGGGGGATGGAATTCGTGCCGAATCGGTCGTATTGGGGCAGGTTTCGAGCTCTTTTTGGCTGTCGTCGCGCCCCCACTTTCATGTATGTCGCTCTGCAAAGTGAGAAATCCGCCCCCACTTGGCGAGATAGCGGCGAAAAGCGCGCGTCATCCTGCGCGCAGCGCTGCGCTCAGCGAAGGATCCCTGGCCATTGCGCACAAGGCTAAGGATCCTTCGACTCCGCTTCGCTGTGCCCAGGATGACGGAAAGCCTACTCCAGCGCGGCGCCCTTGCGGTCGGGCACGAAGAACATCGTGACGAAGCCGACCACGTAGATGCAGGAGATCGTGCCGAGTGCGAAGCCGAACCCGTGGTCCGTCGCGATCGCGGCGATCGCCACCGGGCCCAGGCCGCCGCCGATGAAGCGTCCGGTGTTGTACAGGGCGGTCTGCGCGGTGGCGCGGAGCTCGGTGGGGAACAGCTCGGAGATCAGCGCGCCATAGCCGCCGATCATGCCGTTGGCGAACATGCCCATGAAGAAACCGCCCACGAGCAGGGCCGTCGGATCCTTGAGCTGGCTGTAGACGACCACCATCGCGGCCGCGCCGATCTGGAAGATCCAGAACGCGGGACGGCGGCCCAGATGGTCGGCGAGGAAGCCGAACACGGAGATGCCCAGCATCATGCCGACCACGGTGACGGCGGTCCAGATGCCGGTGGAGGTCAGGGACAGGTTGAGCTCCTTGTTGAGGTAGCTGGGCAGCCAGGTCATGATGCCGAAGTAGCCGCAGTTCTGCACGGTGCACAGCACGATGATCGCGATGGAGAACCGCACGCGCTCCGGCGTGGAGAACAGCTGCCTGATCGAGCCGTGCTCCCCCCGCGGTTTCGCGGTGCTTGAGGTACAGCGGCGGCTCGGGCACGAACACGCGGATCAGGATCGCCACGACGGCCGGCACGATGCCGATGGCGAACAGGCCGCGCCAGCCCCATGCGGTGATGATGGGCGCGCTCAGCAGCGAAGCGAGCAGCACGCCCACCTGGAAACCCAGGCCCACGCCGGAGGTCGCCTTGGCCCGGTTCTTCGGGCTGGATGCCTCGGCGGCGATGGCCATGCCGATGCCGAACTCGGCGCCAATGCCCACGCCCGCCAGAAAGCGGCACGCCGCCATGAACGCGAAGTTGGGCGCGAAGGCCGAAAACAGCGTGAACAGGCCGAAGAACACGACCGAATAGGTCAGCACGCGGATGCGGCCGTACTTGTCCGCCATCCGGCCGAACACCAGACCGCCCAGGAACGCGCCGGCCAGCGTGATCGTGGTGAGCGTGCCCGCCGTGGTCTTGTCGATGTTGAAGCTCGACATGATGCCCGACATCGCGAAGCCGAGGATCATCAGGTCGAGGCCGTCGAGGGCGTGCCCCACGGCCGACGAGAACACCGCCAGACCGGCATAGTGCTTCATGCCGCTGGCTCTGTCCACTGTCTCCTTATCCGCCATGAACATGGTCTCTCCTACTCTTGCTCTTCTGGGAATGAAAAAAACCCCGGAAGAGTGTAGTCGAGGGTGAACACAAGGTAAACGGGGCGTGTCATGACAATGTCACAACACACCCCGTCCCATCACATGGCCCGATCAGGCGCTATATCAGGCGCTCCTGAGCTGCGCGGCGATCTGCACGGATTCCACGCTGGCCTCGGCCTTGTTGCGCGTCTCCTGCCATTCGTTGGCGGGCACCGAATCGAGCACGATGCCCGCTCCGGCCTGCACGCTGGCCTCATGGTCGCGGATGAACGCGGTGCGGATGGCGATGGCCATGTCCATGTTGCCGGAGAAGTCGAAGTAGCCGATCGTGCCGCCGTAGATACCGCGGTCCGAGGGCTCCAGCTCGTCGATGATCTCCACCGCGCGGGGCTTCGGGGCGCCGGAGAGCGTACCGGCCGGGAACGCGGAGGTGAACACGTCGAAGGTGCTCAGATCGTCGCGAACATGGCCGGTGACCGTGGAGCAGATGTGCATGATGTGGCTGAACCGCTTGATGTCCATGAGCGAGACCACCTCGACGGTGTCCGGATCGCACACGCGACTCAGATCGTTGCGGCTCAGGTCCACGAGCATGATGTGCTCGCTGCGCTCCTTGGGGTCGGCCAGCAGCTCCTTGGCGAGCCTCGCGTCCTCCTCGGGGGTCTTGCCCCTCGGACGGGAACCGGCGATCGGGAATGTCATGGCGTGGCCGTGGTCCACCTTGATCAGCGTCTCCGGGCTGGATCCGATCACGTTGAAGTTGCGGCCCTGCGCGTCCGTGAGGGCCATGAAGTACATGTACGGGCTGGGGTTCAGCGTGCGCAGTACGCGGTAGACGTCGAACGGATCGGCCGGAGAGTCGATGTCCAGGCGCTGGGAAATGACCACCTGGAACACGTCGCCGTCCACGATGTGGCGCTTGGCCTCCTCCACGGCGTGCTCGTACTCGGCCTTTGCGGAGCGGAAGCGCAGTTCGGGCTGGGCGACGGACGGGTCCAGCACGCTCACGCGGTTCTCGTGCGGCTGCGGGGTGGACGCGGCCTTCTGCATGCGGTCGAGCCGTCCGATCGCATCGTCGTAGGCGAAGTCGGCGCGCGTGGGACGGTCGTCGAAGTTCACGGCGTTGGCGATGATCCACACCGAGCCGTCCACATGGTCCACGATCGCGATGTCCGTGGCCAGGGCGAGCACGGTCTCCGGCTGTCCGGTCTCATCCGGTGCCTCGGCGCGCAGCGTCGGCTCCCAGTGGCGGATCGCATCCCAGCCGACCGTGCCCACCAGACCGCTGGTGAGCGTGGGCAGACCATCCACATCGGGGGCCTTGAGCGTGGCGAGCGTGGCTCGGGCCACGTCGATCACATCGCCTTCGATGGGCACACCGACCGGCACCTTGCCCAGCCAGTCGGCCTTGCCGTCACGGGAGCGCAGCTGGGCCACGGAGTTGACGCCGATGAACGAGTAGCGGCTCCAGGAACCGCCATATTCGGCCGATTCGAGAATGAAGGTGCCGGTTCGGCCACCGGCCAGACGCTCATAGAAGCCCACCGGGGTCAGGGAGTCGGCGAGCAGGCGGCGCACGATCGGGATCACGCGGTATCCCTTGTCCGCCAGCTCGTGGAACTGCTCGCGGCTCGGCCACGTGCCGCCCCATGCCAGATGTTCGACGCTGCACTCGCTCATCGCTCGTCCTCCTGCTCTTCTTCCTTCACCCTGTGTCCCTCGACCACCGGCAGCGGGCCGCCCTCGAGGAAGCACGACCGCTTGCCGGTGTGGCATGCGGCCCCCACCTGATCGACCTCGACCAGCAGCGCGTCGCCGTCGCAGTCGAGCGAAACGCCCTTGACGTACTGCACATGGCCCGACGTGTCCCCCTTGCGCCAGTACTCCTGACGGGAACGGGACCAGAAGGTTACGCGGCCGGTGGTGAGCGTGCGGCGCAGGGCCTCGTCGTTCATGTAGCCGACCATGAGCACCTCGCGCGTGTCGTACTGCTGGATCACCGCGGCCACCAGTCCCCTGCCGTCGCGCTTGAGTCGCTCGGCGATGCGGGGATCCAGCGTCGTGCTGTTGTCATACGTCGTCATTGCTTCGTTGTTCTCCAATCGAATCGATCGTCGTGTCCGTCCGGGCCGCCGCGTTCAGCGCACGGTGTAGCCGTGCCGGCGCAGCTCGTCCTTCACGTCGCCGATCGTCATCTTGCCGTAATGGAACACGGATGCGGCCAACACCGCGTCGGCCCCGGCCTCGATGGCCGGAGGGAAGTCCTCCACCTTGCCGGCGCCGCCGGAGGCGATGATCGGAATCCTCACCTCGCGTCGCACCGCGCGGATCATCTCAAGGTCGAAGCCCTCCTGCGTGCCGTCGGCGTCCATGGAGTTGAGCAGGATCTCCCCCGCGCCCAGCTCCTCGGCGCGCTTGACCCACCAGATCGCGTCGATGCCAGTGGACTTGCGGCCTCCCATGGTGGTCACCTCGAAGCCCGACCGGGTGTGCTGCTCGCCGCGTTCACGGCGGGCATCCACGGACAGGACAAGCACCTGGTTGCCAAAGCGCTCGGCCACGCGGCTGATCAGCGTGGGGTCGTTGATCGCGGCCGTGTTGACGCCCACCTTGTCCGCGCCGCAGCGCAGCAGGGAGTCCACATCCTCGGGTGTGCGCACGCCGCCGCCCACGGTCAGCGGGATGAAGATCTGCTCGGCCGTGCGGGAGACCACGTCGATCATGGTCTGGCGATGCGAGCTGGAGGCGGTCACGTCCAGGAAGGTGAGCTCGTCGGCGCCCTGGCGGTAGTATTCGCGGGCCAGCTCCACCGGGTCGCCGGCGTCGCGGAGGTTCTCGAAATGCACGCCCTTGACGACGCGCCCGGCATCGACATCCAGGCATGGGATCACACGAACCGCAAGCGACATGGCCAAACTCCTGTTCCCTCGTTTCCGGGTGGCCGCGCGGCTCCGCGGCCGCCCGACCTACAACCGTTCAGCGTAGCTTCCGCCCGTTACAACAGTCCGCATGATGGACGGACGCCGATCGGCACTCACAATGACCGGACGGCTACGCGGCCACGTCCTTCTGCGGGGCAAGGTCCTTCGCGACCAGGTCCTTCCCCCTTGCGGCGAGCTGCCCGCAGGCGCCGTCGATGTCCTGCCCGCGGGTGTCGCGCAGCGTGGCGGTGATGCCGGCCGCATGCAGGATGTCCAGGAAGCGCTGCTCGTCCTCAGGCTTGGAGGCGGTCCACTTGGAACCCTCGATGGGGTTGAGCGGGATCGGGTTGACGTGCGCCCAGTTGTCGCCGTAGTGGTTGAGCCGCTTGGCGAGCAGACGGGCGTGTTCGGCCTGATCGTTGATGCCACGCATGAGCGCGTATTCAATGCTCACGCGCCGCTTGGAGGCGAGGAAGTAGTCATGCGCGGCGTCCAGCACGGCGGTGGTGTCGAAACGGCGGTTCATGGGCACCAGCTCGTCGCGCAGCTGGTCGCTGGGCGCGTGCAGGGAGACGGCCAGACGCACCGGAATGCCCTCCGCGGCAAGCTTTTTGATGCCCGGGACCACACCCACGGTGGAGACGGTGATGTTGCGCGCGGAGATGCCGAAGCCCTCCGGCGGCGCGGCGCTGATCTGACGGACGGCCGAAAGCACAGACCTGTAGTTGCCCATCGGCTCCCCCATGCCCATGAACACCACGTTGCTCAGACGCCCCGGGCCGCCGGCCACCTCGCCGTCGCGCATCATTTTGGCGGCGATGCGCACCTGCTCCACGATCTCCCCCGCGGACATGTTGCGCGTCAGTCCCAGCTTGCCGGTGGCGCAGAACGGACATCCCATGCCGCAGCCCACCTGCGAGGAGATGCACAGCGTGGTGCGCGTGGGATAGCGCATGAGCACGGACTCGATGAGCGAGCCGTCGAACAGCCGCCACAAGGTCTTGATGGTCGTGCCCTCGTCCGCCACCTGGCGGGTCACCTCATGGATGAGCTCGGGGAAGAACATCCTGGCCGCCGCCTCGCGCTTGGCAGCCGGGAAATCGGTGAATTCCTCCGCATTGACGTCGAAGTGGCCGTAATAATGGTTCGCAAGCTGGCTGACGCGGAACTTGGGCAGCCCGAGCTCCTTCGCCGCGGCGATGCGCTCTTCGGGCGTCATGTCCGCGAAGTGCACGGGCGGCTTGCCACGGCGGGCGTGGTCGCGGCTGAGCACGTCACGGAACGCGCCGTCGGTGCCACCTTCGGTGATGCCGGTCTCCGGCTCGTCGCCGCCGGCGGTGTTGGTGTTGCGCTGATCGCTTGTCATGCCTGGTCTTCCCTTTCTAGAATCACCATGCTATGATACGCGATCCGCGCGGCATTACAGGCCCGTGGCGTACAGCAGCAGGGCGATCACGGGCGCGCACATGAGGATCGAGTCGACGCGGTCGAGCACGCCGCCGTGGCCCTTGAGCAGGTGGCCCATGTCCTTGATGCCCAGATCGCGCTTGATCAGGGAGGCGCACAGATCGCCGTACGTGCCGACGAGCCCCACAAGCACACCGGCCAGGATGGGCACCCACCAGCGGGTGGCCCACTGTTCGGGGCCGTAGGTGCAGGCGAAGATCGCGAACGCGCCGGCCATGGCGAACAGCATGGATCCGGCAAGCCCCTCGTACGATTTCTTGGGGCTGATGCGCGGGGAGAGCTTGTGCTTGCCGAACGCCGCGCCGAAGAACAGACCGCCGGTGTCCGACAGGGCCGGCAGGAACACGCTCATGCACGCGTGGGCGAACGGATGCCCGCCGAAGGTGAGGGGGAAGATGAGATAGCAGGCCAGTACCTCGATGTACAGGACCGTGAACAGGGTGACGCCCACGTTGGCCAACCGGCTCGCCTTGGGCGCCTGGCCCTCCTGGTTGAAGGAGGAGGCGCGACGGATGCTCGCGTCCGACGCGGACAGCTTGCGCGCCACCGCCATGGGCACGCGCGTGCCGAAGCTCAGACGCGCGGTGGACGCCGGCAGCATGAGCACCACCGTGGCCATCATGCCCAGCGACATGGTGGCGAAATGCCACGGAGCATAGTAGGTGGCCAGCATGGTGGCGGCCGAGCACAGGCTCAGCGCCACGAAGGGGATGTGCAGGCCCACCGTGGCGAAGTCGATGCGCAGCTCCCACAGGCCGAGCGTCATGAACAGCACGATCAGAAAGACAAAGACGTCGGTTCTGATGGCGAGGGCCGCGAGGATGATCGCGACCAGCAACGCGCCGGTGGCGATGGCCTGCGGCATGTTGCGTCCGGTCTTCTTGTTGATGGTGTCGATCTGTTCGTGCTGGTCCATGACTGTACTGCTCGACTTGGTTGCTTGGCCTTCCCGGATGGGTCAGACCTCGAGGATTTCCTTCTGCTTGGTCTCGAGCAGGGCGTCGATCTCGTCCGTGGTGGCCTTGGTGACCTTGTCCAGATCCTTGAGCAGACGATCGCCCTCGTCCTCGCCCATCTCGCCGTCCTTGACGGACTTGTCGATGGTCTCCTTGGCCTTGCGGCGGATGTTGCGCACCGCGACCTTGCCGTCCTCGGCCTTGCCCTTGGCGATCTTCACGTACTCCTTGCGGCGCTCCTCGGTGAGCTCGGGCATGGTGACGCGGATCACGTTGCCGTCGCGGTTGGGGCTCACGCCGAGGTCGGAATCGCGAATGGCCTTCTCCACGGCCGGGGCCTGGGACTTGTCGAACGGGGTGATGGACAGCGTGCGCGGCTCCGGCACGCCGATGGAGGCGACGGCCTTGATGGGGGTGGGGGAACCGTAGTAGTCCACCGTGATGCCGTTGAGCAGGGCCGGGTTGGCGCGGCCGGTGCGGATGCCGGAGAAGTTCTCCTTGGTGTTCTCGACGGTCTTGGCCATCTGTTCCTTGGCCTGATCGATGACGGTTGCCATGTTTATGCTCCTTTTGCTTGGTTGGTTGTGCTTATGCGCCGATGGACCGCGACGTCACTCGGCGACGGTCGACTCCGCCGAGGACACGAAGGTGCCGATCTCCTCGCCCACGAGCGCGCGCGTGACGTTGCCGGGCTCCTCGAGGCCGAACACGCGGATGCACTTGCGGTTGTCGCGGGCCATGGACAGGGCCGCGGCGTCCATGACGGCGAGGTTGTCCACGAGGGCGCGCTTGTAGCTCAGGGTGACGAAGCGCTTGGCGTTCGGATCCTTGCGCGGATCCGCGGTGTACACGCCGTCCACGCCGTTCTTGCCCATGAGCACCTCGTCGCAGTGGATCTCCAGCGAACGCTGCACGGAGACGGTGTCCGTGGAGAAGTACGGCATGCCCGCACCGGCGCCGAAGATGACCACGCGGCCCTTTTCGAGATGGCGGATGGCCTTGAGCGGGATGTACGGCTCGGCGACCTGGCCCATGGTGATGGCGGTCTGCACGCGCGTGGACTGCCCCTCCTGCTCCAGGAAGTCCTGCAGCGCGAGGCAGTTCATGACCGTACCCAGCATGCCCATGTAGTCGCCGCGCGAACGGTCGATGCCGGCCTGCTGCAGTTCGGCTCCGCGGAAGAAGTTGCCGCCGCCGACCACGATGGCCACCTGCACGCCCTGCCGGACGGCCGGGACGATCTCCTCGGCGATGCGGCGGATCACGGTGGTGTCGATGCCCACCTTGCCGCCGCCGAAGGCCTCTCCCGAAAGCTTCAGCAGCACTCTGCGGGATCTGTCTGCTCCAGTCATATGCGCCCTTTCTTGGGGATCCGGCACGCGGCCTGACATTGCCGCGAAACCGCGAAATTTACCGTATCTCAGCCTATCCGCAAATGACGACAGACGTTGTAGCGACGCGCGGAGGATGCAAAAACGGCGGTCCGTGCGCCCTTATGCGCGCGGACCGCCGTTTCTTTCATGCGGATTGGTCTTGACGACCGCATCCGGCGACCACGGGGGTCAGAGGATCACTCCTCTTCGCCCTTGCCGACCTCGACGCGGGCGAAGGCGAAGGCCTTGCCGCCCACTTCCTCGAAGAGCTTGCCGACGGTCTTGGACGGATCCTTGACGAACGGCTGCTCGAGGAGGACGACCTCCTTGTAGAAGGCGTTCAGACGGCCCTCGACGATCTTGGGAACGATCTTCTCCGGCTTGCCCTCGGCCAGGGACTTCTCGGTGGCCACGCGGCGCTCGGTCTCGACCACGTCGGCCGGGACGTCCTCGCGGGTGAGCCACTTGGCGCCCATGGCGGAGATCTGCAGGGCGGCCTCGTGGGCCACCTTGGCGCCGGCCTCGTCGGTGGCGATCATGGCGACGATGCTCGGCGGCATCTCGGCGGACTTCTTGTGCGCGTAGATCTCGACGTGCGGGCCGGAGATCTTGGCGAACTGGCCGACCTTGACGTGCTCGCCGAACAGGGCGGCGGCCTCCTCGACGGCGACCTTCACGGTGCCGTCCTCGGCGGGGGCGGCCAGCAGCTCGTCGACGTTGTTGGCGTCGGCGGCGATGGCATAGCCGAGCACGGTGTCGGTGAACTCGACGAACTTCGGGGTCTTGGCCACGAAGTCGGTCTCGGAGTTGACCTCAACCGCGTATCCGGTCTCACCCTCGGCGGTCTTGACAACCTTGGAGCCGATGGTGCCCTCCTGGGCCTTGCGGCCCTCGCGCTTGCCAGCGGCCTGGATGCCCTTGGCGCGGATGATCTCCTTGGCGCGGGCCACGTCGCCTTCGGCTTCGGTGAGCGCCTTCTTGACGTCCATCATGCCGGCGCCGGTGTCCTCGCGGACCTGCTTGATCAGAGCGGCGGTAATTGCTGCCATGAAATTCTCCCTTGAGTTAAAACTCGATTACGTTTCCCTGGGAACGGGAGGTGCAACCTTCTTGCACCTCCCATCCTAGCGATTGGAGGTCCCTAACGGACTCACTCGGCCTTGGCTTCGCCTTCGGCGGACTCGGCGGGGGCGGCGGCTTCGGCCGGAGCGGCCTCGGCGCCCTGCTGCAGCAGGTCCTTCTCCCAGGCGGCCATCGGCTGCTCGGAGGTCTCGCCCTCGGCCTTGGCGGCCTGGCCGGAACGCTCGAGCAGGCCGTCGGCGACGGCATCGGCGATCAGGCTGGTGAGCAGCTCGATGCCGCGGATGGCGTCGTCGTTGGCCGGGATCGGGTAGTCGACGGCCTCGGGGTCGGTGTTGGTGTCCACCAGGGCCACGACCGGGATGCCCAGCTTGTGGGCTTCCTCAACGGCCAGCGCCTCCTTGTTGATGTCCACGACGAACATCGCGGAGGGGGTGCGGTTCATGTTGCGGATGCCGCCCAGCTGCTTGGCCAGCTTGTCCTTCTCGCGCTCGAGGAGCAGCAGCTCCTTCTTGGTCAGGCCGGAGCCGTGCACGTCGGAGAAGTCCATCTCCTCGAGCTCCTTGAGGCGGGCGACGCGCTTGGACACGGTCTGGAAGTTGGTGAGCATGCCGCCCAGCCAACGCTCGGAGACGTACGGCATGTTGACGCGGGTGGCCTGGTTGGCGACGGCCTCCTGGGCCTGCTTCTTGGTGCCGACGAACAGCACGGTGCCGTTGTGCGCGACGGTGGCCTTGATGAAGTCGTAGGCCTTGTCGATCAGCTCAAGGGACTTGAACAGGTTGATGATGTGGATGCCGTTGCGCTCCATGAGGATGTACTGCTTCATCTTCGGGTTCCAACGGCGGGTCTGGTGACCGAAGTGGACACCGGCCTTGAGCATCTCGCTCATCGTGATCTGTGCCATAGCACTACCTTTCTGTCGGTTCTTGCCTGGTCATGCGCACCCGTATGCAACCCTCCCTGCGGGATGGCCGACCGACACGGGCCGTCGCGGGCATGACGCGAATTTGGCGTGTGCCGCTAGACGATAATGGGTGGTTCCGGACGCCTGCGACTGCGTCCCTCGCCGGGTTGGCACACAAATGTCCAGAATACCACGGGCCCCCAACTTTTCGGTTGGGGGCCCGTGTACGGAAGCAGGATGCGGCGGCATCGGCGGGAATAGATGAGCCGGATGGGCCCGGATCCCCGCTCGCCGTCACTTGGCGTGGGCGCGCATGTATCGCATGGCCTCGCGGCGCTCCTCCTTTTCAAGGCGGTCCAGATAGACGTGGCCGTCGAGATGGTCGCACTCGTGCTGGAGCATACGGCCCATGAGGCCGTGGCCCTCGAGCACGATGGCCTTGCCGTCGAGGTCGATGCCGCGGACGCGCGCGTAGTCGGCGCGGCGCGTCTTGTACCACAGGCCGGGCACGGACAGGCAGCCCTCGTCGCCGTACTGCTCGCCGCTGGTCTCCTCCATCACCGGATTGAGGATGTATCCCACCTTGCCCTCGATGTTGTACGAGAACGCCCTCAGGCTCACGCCGATCTGGTTGGCGGACAGGCCGGCTCGGCCCGGATCGTCGACCGTGTCCAGCAGATCCTGAACCAGCCTTCTGACGGCCGGGGTGATGGTTGTGATCTCGTCGCATGGGGTGCGCAGCACCGGATCGGGCACGACCCTGATTTCGCGGATGGCCACTGTGGTTACTCCTCGTGGGTTTCGGTGTTCTCGCCGGCATCCCGGGAAGCCGCGCCGGCCTGATCGCCGCCGGCCTCGGCGTCCTCGGAACCGTCGGCCTTGGTCTTCTTCATTTTCCCCTGCACGCTAGCAAGCGAATCCGACACGTTCGTGCGCGCCTGGTCGAACGCCTGGCGAACCTTCGGGCTGACGGACTCAGAGGCCTGCCTGACGGACTCGGAGATCTGCTGGACGGACTCCGTGGTCCGGTCCAGCAACTTCACGGTGGCCGGCGTGGGACGCGGGGAGCCCTTGGGCGCGTAGATCTCGTTCTCGATCACATCAGCGTAGCGCTGGAGCACCTTGGGGCGCACCACCTTCAGGCTCGGCGTGAGCGTGCCGGCGTCCTGGGAGAACTCGTCGGTCAGGATCGCGAACTTGCGCACGGATTCGGCGCGGGACACGCCGGCGTTCGCCTTGTCCACGTACTGCTGGACGAAGGCGCGCACCGCGTCGTTGTCCTTCGCCTCCTCAAGGCCCATGCCCGCGTCCAGGCCCTGGCTCTCCAGCCACGAGCCGAGCATCTCGGGATCGAGCTCGATCAGCGCGGAGACGAAGGGCCTGCCGTCGCCCACCACCACCGCGTGCTGCACGATCGGGCAGGTGTCGATGATGTCCTCCATGGGCGCGGGGCTGATGTTCTTGCCGCCGGCGGTGATGATGATGTCCTTCTTGCGGCCCGTGATGAACACGAAGCCGTTGTCGTCGATCATGCCCAGATCGCCGGTGCGCAGCCAAGTGCTGTCGGCCATGGCCTCGGCGGTCTTCTCGGGGTTTTTGTAGTAGCCCATGAACACGTTCGGGCCGCACACCAGCAGCTCGCCGTCGTCGGCCACGCGCACGCCCATGCCGGGGCCGGGCTTGCCCACCGAACCCACCTCGTTGTCGTCCTCCCAGTTGACGAGCATCGGCGCGGCGGTCTCCGTCATGCCATAGCCCTGGATGAACGTGATGCCGTCCATGCCGTTGAAGAAGTGCGCGAGGTCGTTGTTGATCGGCGCGCCGCCGCAGGCCAGGAACCGCAGGTTCGGGCCCAGCGCGGAACGCACGGAGGATCCGACGGCCGCCATGAAGAAGGCGTGCTCGGCCCGGGCGACCAGGGAGTGGCCGTGGCCGGACTGCGCGTCCTTGCTCCAGGACACGAAGTGGCGGAACGCCTTGGCGAAGATGCGGCCCTTCAGACCGTTGCCGGCCTTCTGCGAGGCGGCGTTGTACACCTTCTCGAACACGCGCGGCACGCCCAGCAGGTAGGTGGGCTTGAAGCTCCTCAGGTCGGCAAGCAGGTGCTTGGCGCCGGGCAGGTAGCCCACCACGCCGTGCCCGCCGATCGCCACGTACTGGATGTAGCGCGCGAAGCAGTGCGCCAGCGGCAGGAACAGCAGCAGGCGGTTCGCGTTGTAGAGCATGTTGGGCAGGATCTCGTAGCCGTTGAGCACGATGTGCGTGTAGTTGCGGTTGGAGAGCATCGCGCCCTTGGGCCGGCCGGTGGATCCGGAGGTATAGACGATCGTGAGCAGGTCGTCGGCCTTGATCCGCCCGATCGCCTCATCGAGCGTGGCGTCGGGCACCGAGCTGCCGAAATCGGCGACGGCGTCCAGCCCGCCGGCCTTGAAGTTGAAGACGTATTTGAGCGCGCTGGCCTCGTCGTCGCGGATCTCCTCGAGCGCCTGGGCATGCTCGAAGTCGCCGGCGAACGCGACCACGGGCTCCACCTCGGCGATGATGCTCGCAGCCTGCCGGATCGAATCGGTCTCGTAGATCGGCACAAGCACCGCGCCGATCGCCGCGCATGCGAAATCGACCACGCCCCACGGATAGCAAGTGGGCGAATAGACGATCACGCGCTCCCCCTTGGTGGCGCCCAAGGCCAGCAGGCCCTTCGCGATCTCGCGCACGCGGGCGAGCATTTCGCCGGCGGTCACATCATGCCACTGTCGGGTCTCGTCGTCCTGCCACTGGGCGATGAGGTCCCCCGGATCCGTGCCGGCCCTGCGGGACAGGAGCGAGAAGACGGTGTCCTCGTCCGTGGTGGTGTATCTGATCGGTTCGATATTCTCCTTGCGCATGCAACCACTATAGGTCATCAGGACATCATCCGACGCCTGCGCCGTCGCCGTTCGGCACGTTCGGGGCGTTCGGGGGCCGGACGGATCCGGCCCGGACTAGCCGAGGTCCAGCGCCGTGCACATCCAGCGCCCGCCGCGGTGGTTGAAGACGACGGTGGACAGGTAGTTGGTGCGGCCCACGGTCAGGTGCACGCACGCCTCGAAGTGATCGGCGCTGCGCACGACCGCGTTGATGCCCCGGGCCCGCACGGGCAGCGTGAGCGCCCGCTGCCTGAGTTCGGGGTGGCGCTGCAGATGGGAATGGTACAGCACGGACATGGTGCTGAGCTTGTTGATCGCCTTCTGCGCCACGGCCCTGACCAGACGGTCGGTCTGCAGACGGCCGCGGATGATCTCCATGGCCTTGCAGGCGAGTTGGGCCGCAGCCACGCCCAGACCTATTCCCTCCCGCCGGTCCATGTCCGAACCGACGTACTGGCACAGTCGCATGCGGATGTCGCCATCCCCCTGCGCGATGGTGACATTTACCTCGAACGACTCTGGTTGACGCTTCATTGCCGGCTCCTTCGCTTCCCTCCGGTCGGGGTCCCTTCTCAATAACCCCACACTTCGGTTCTACCAGCAACGGACGGGCCCGGCCAAATCGCATGGCCGGGCCCGTGGATATGTGCACAACTCGCGTCGCGGTGGATAACCGCGCGGGCGGGTCAGTGCATGTCAGTGCGTGTAGTTGGGCGTGACGACCATGCCGCAGCGCTGGAAGTTCTTCACGTCCACGTAGCCGGTGGAGGCCATCGCGCGTCGCAGGGCGCCGATGAAGTTCACGCGGCCGTCCGCCTGGTGGCTGGGTCCGAACAGGATCTGCTCGAGCGGCGCCACGGTGCCCACGTTCGCACGGTAGCCGCGCGGCAGGGTCTGGTGGCGGGCCTCGGCGCCCCAGTGCATGCCCTTGCCGGGCGCCTCGGTGGCGCGGGCCAGCGGCGCGCCCAGCATGACGGCGTCGGCGCCGAGGGCGAAGGCCTTGACGAAGTTGCCGGACTCGCCCATACCGCCGTCAGCGATGACCTGCACGTAGCGGCCGCCGGATTCGTCCATGTAGTCGCGGCGCGCCTCGGCCACGTCGGCGATCGCGGTGGCCATGGGGGCGTGCACGCCGATCGTGGTGCGCGTGGCGGACACGGCGCCGCCGCCGAAGCCCACCAGCACGCCGGCGGCACCGGTGCGCATGAGGTGCAGGGCGGCGGTGTAGTTGGCCGCGCCGCCGACGATGACCGGCACGTCGAGGTCGTAGATGAACTTCTTCAGGTTGAGCGGCTCGTGGGTCTTGGAGACATGCTCGGCGGACACCGCGGTGCCGCGGATCACGAACAGGTCCACGCCCGCGTCCACCACGGTCGAGTAGAACTGCTGGGTGCGCTGCGGTGACAGGGCGCCGGCCACGGTGACGCCCGCGTCGCGGATCTCGTGCAGACGCTGCGTGATGAGCTCCGGCTTGACCGGCTCGGCGTAGATCTGCTGGATGCGCTCAATCGCCTTGTCCCAGTCGAGGGCCGCGATCTCGTCCAGCAGCGGCTCCGGATTCTCGTAGCGGGTCCACAGGCCCTCCAGATCGAGCACGCCGAGGCCGCCGAGGCGTCCCATGGCGATGGCCGTCGCCGGGCTGGTGACGGAGTCCATGGGGGCGGCGATCACCGGGATGTCGAACTCATAGGCATCAACCTGCCACGATGTGGACACGTCCTGCGGATCGCGCGTCCTGCGGGAGGGAACGATGGCTACATCGTCGAGGGAGTAGCCGAGACGGGCCTTTTTGCCCAAGCCGATTTCAATTTCCTGAGACATGGCTACTAGGCTAATGCCGCCTTGCGACCAACATGTGCCAAGTACGTAACGATTTGGAATCATTCGTTCTGGTATTGCTGTGGATGAATAACGCCCCACCCTATTCGCGAGGAGGACCGCATGGGCAAGATCAAAGTCGAAGGAACCGTCGTCGAGCTTGACGGCGACGAGATGACCCGCGTCATCTGGAAGGACATCAAGGACAAGCTCATCCTGCCCTACCTCGACGTGAACCTCGACTACTACGACCTCGGCATCGAGAACCGCGACGCCACCGACGACCAGGTGACCATCGATTCGGCCAAGGCCATCCAGAAGTACCACGTGGGCGTCAAGTGCGCCACGATCACGCCGGACGAGGCCCGCGTCAAGGAGTTCGGCCTCAAGAAGATGTGGAAGTCCCCCAACGGCACGATCCGCAACATCCTGGGCGGCACGATCTTCCGCGAGCCGATCGTGATCTCCAACATCCCGCGTCTGGTGCCGGGCTGGACCAAGCCGATCGTCGTGGCCCGCCACGCCTTCGGCGACCAGTACAAGGCCACCGATTTCAAGGTCCCGGGCGCAGGTCGCCTGACGGTGACGTTCACCCCGTCGGACGGCTCCGAGCCCATCCAGCATGTGGTCTACGACTACGGCGAGGACGGCGGCGTGGCCCAGGTGCAGTACAACGTCAACGATTCCATCCGCGGCTTCGCGCGCGCCTGCTTCAACTACGGCCTCATGCGCCACTACCCGGTGTACCTGTCCACCAAGAACACCATCCTCAAGGCGTACGACGGCCAGTTCAAGGACATCTTCGCCGAGGTGTTCGAGACCGAGTACAAGGACCGCTTCGCCGAAGCCGGTCTGACCTACGAGCACCGCCTGATCGACGACATGGTCGCCAGCTCCCTCAAGTGGCACGGCGGCTACATCTGGGCCTGCAAGAACTACGACGGCGACGTTCAATCCGACTCCGTGGCGCAGGGCTTCGGCTCGCTGGGCCTCATGACCTCCGTGCTCATGACCCCGGACGGCCAGACCGTGGAGGCCGAGGCGGCCCACGGCACCGTGACCCGCCACTACCGCAAGTGGCAGAAGGGCGAGAAGACCTCCACCAACCCGATCGCCTCCATCTTCGCATGGACCGGCGGTCTCAAGCACCGCGCCGATCTGGACGGCACCCCCGAGGTGCGCGCCTTCGCCGAGACGCTGGAGAAGGTCATCATCAAGACCGTCGAGGGCGGCCAGATGACCAAGGACCTCGCCATGCTCGTGGGCCCGGACCAGCAGTGGCTGGACACCGAGGGCTTCATGAACGCCCTGCAGGAGAACCTCGCCAAGGCCCTCGCCGAGTAGCCCCGCATTCTGCCCGCTTCCTTGCAAAGCGGAACGTTCGGTACGTTTCCGGCCCCCGAAAGGCCTTCAAAACGTACCGAACGTTCCGCTTTGCGTTAAGGTTGAGGGGTAATCAGGCAACCCGACCGAACGAACGAGGTGCGCACCCGTGGAACTGGCAGCAAGGACGTTACGAGGAATCGGCAGGCGCGTGGCCGCGATGGCGGCGGCCGCCGCCATGTCGCTGACGGTGACCGCCTGCGCGTTCGGCCCGTCCCCCTCGCCATCGACGTCCTCCCCCGCCGCGGTCGATGGGCAGTCCTCCGCCGCAGCCGGCACGCCGACGCCCACCGCGGACGCGAAGCCCGGTTCCGTGGCCATCTTCACACCATCGGACGGCATCACGCTCAGCCAGAACACGCCCACCAACAAGTGGGCGGCCCTGACCAAGGACATCCAGCAGGCGCTGAACGATGGGCAGGGCGCATCCCAGAGCGCGGCGACCGCCAAGCCCGAGATCAAGACCACATCGTCCTCCGACCTCGCCGCGCAGAGCCGCGCCGTGCAGGACTACGTAGTCTCCCGACTCAGTGCGGATGACAAGGACGATGGCGCCACCACGATCATCGTGGCCCCGGTCGCGAATCCCGACGCGACCACCAGACAATACGGCGATTACGTGCGCCAGGACGTGACGTGGAACGCGAATGCCTCCACCGACGAAAGCGACGAGGACCGCACCCGGCGCGAGTCGGGCGAGCGGCTGGCCGACGCGCTCACGCTGGCCAGTGATTCGGGCATGCATGTGGTGCTCGTGTCCAACCAGCTGCAGGGGTTCACGCCGGACCTGTTCGTGGCGTTCGCCTCCCCGCGCGAGATTGGCCGCATCCAGGCCCAGCAGCTGGTCAGAAAACTTGAATTGGACCGCACCAGCGCGGACAATCCCAAATACATCGAGGTGCTGCTGCCTTGGGCGGAGAAGCGCAAGGACGGCACGGAGGCGGACTCCATGTTCGTCTCCGAGGCGTTCGCCGGCATCTGGGAGGTTCTTGGCCCGTACTTCCAGAATGGGAAGGCCACGAGCCCGTCGCGCATCCTGGGCCCGTCGTCCACCGAGGACTCCTGGCAGTCCGTCACCTTCGACCCGTCCCAGAGCGACGGGACCAAGATCGAACTGGCCGAACGCCTCGGCACCGGAAACGGGCAAAGCTCAAAGATCCATCGCATCGACGGGGTGCTGGCCATGAACGACTACGTAGCCGCCCAGACGGTCTCCGCGCTGGAGGACATGGGATACACGGGATCCTCCGCGGACATCAACCCGGAGATCAGCATTTCGGACATCGTGGGCAGCTTCGCCGGCAAGGTGGATCTGCAGCGCGGTGCGGTGCCCGACCCCATCAAGGCCCCGTCCGCCACCGAACCCACCGCATCGCCGAGCGCCGGATCGGGCATCACGCTGCCGTTCGGCAACGGCGGATCCTCGATGTCTCCCGACGCCTCGGACGACCCCAGCTGGCCGATCATCACCGGATACGGCGCCTATGTGGACGCCATCCCGCAGATCGTCAACGGCAAGCAGTGGATGACCGCCCTGGGCAACCGCAAGGACACCGCGGCGCTGTTGGCCAAGGCGGTGGCCTCCCTGAACGCGGGGACCGGTCTGGACGGCCTGGACGGGGTCTCCCCCGTCGCCTACGGGTCGCAGGCCACCGGCAATGAGGCCGACGTGCCCACGATCGCCAAGGACCAGCTGCCCGTGGCGGCCTCGAACCTCAAGAGCATCCTCATCGATCCGGGCTACATCACGCCGGCCGACGCGGGCCTGTGACGGGACGCCTGCGCCGGCATCCCGTCAGCGCTTGCCGTTGTAGATCTTCTCGTCGATCAGATCGCGGTATCGCTCGGTGATGGCCTCACGGCGGGCCTTGAGGCTGGGCGTGACCATGCCGTTCGCCTCGTTGAGGTCGTCGGTGAGGATCTCGAACTTGCGGATGGACTCGGCGCGCGAAACCTGCCCGTTGGCGGTGTCCACCGCGCGCTCCACCTCGGAGCGGACGATCGGGTTGGCGGCCGCCTCGGCAAGGTCCTTGACCTCCGGCGCCCCCTTGAACTTCAGCCAGGCGTTGGTCTCCGCAAGGTCCAGGGCCACAAGCGCGGCCACGAAGGGCTTCCGGTCGCCGATCACCACGCACTGGTTGACCACCGGCGAGGTCATGACGGACACCTCCAGCTCGGCCGGGGACACGTTCTTGCCGCCGGCGGTGATGATGAGGTCCTTCTTGCGGCCGGTGATCGACACGAACCCGTCGTCGTCGATGTCGCCCAGATCGCCGGTGTGCAGCCAGCCGTCGACGATCTGGCTGGTGGTGATCTCCGGATGGTTGTGGTATCCGGCGCACACGCTGGGGCTCTTGATGCACAGCTCGCCGTCGTCCGCCACGCCGAAGGTCACGCCCTGCATGGGCAGGCCGATCGTGCCGATCCTGTACCCGGTGGTGGGGTTGACGCTGGCCGGGGCGCACGTTTCGGTCATGCCGTAGCCCTCGAGCAGCGGCAGGCCCACGCCGTTGAAGAAGTGGGCGATCGAGGAGTCCAGCGGGGCGCCGCCGGAGACCGCGTACTCCACATGGCCGCCGAACACGCCCATGATCGTGGAGTAGACGAGCTTGTTGTACAGGGCGTGCCTGAGGGACAGGGCGAAGGGGATGCCCTCGCCCGACTTCTGGGCGTTCTGCTGGGCCACGGACCAGGCGCGCGCCGTTTTGGCGGCATCCGCGAACAGGCGGCCCTTGAGACCCGTGCCGGCCTTCTGGGAGGCGGCGTTGTAGATCTTCTCGAAGATGCGCGGCACGGCGAGCACGAACGTGGGTTTGAACGCGCCGAAGTCCGCGAGGATGGTCTTGAGGTTGCTGGACAGGCCCAGCGTCACATTGCCGGCGAAGCAGAAGTACTGCATGTAGCGGGCGAACACATGCGCCAGCGGCAGGAAGAGCAGGAGCCTGCGGTTCGGCTTCATGGCGATGTCCGGCATGGACCGGATGCCCGAATACGTGATGAACACGAAGCTGCCATGCGTCAGCTCGATGCCCTTCGGCGTGCCGGTGGAGCCGGAGGTATAGACGATCGTGGCGAGGTCGGAGCCGCGCACGGCCCGCTCGCGCTCGCGGAACTCGTCGTCGGTCACGCCCGCCCCGAAGGTCTCCAGCGTGTCCAGGGCGCCCAACTCGATCACGTACACGTCGCCCAGATCGGTGACCTGGTCGCGCACGGATTCGATCTTGTCGCGCTGCATGTCGTTCTCCGCGAACGCCATCTTGACGTTGGAGTCGTTGAAGATCATGCGCACCTGCGCGGCGGAGTTGGTCTCGTACACGGGCACGGTGAGCGCGCCGATGGACATGATCGCCATGTCCAGCGCGGTCCATTCCCAGCGCGTGCGGGAGACGACCGCCACCGCGTCGCCCGGCTGGATGCCGCGTGCGATCAGGCCCTTGGCCAGCGCGATCACCTTGTCCCGGAACTCGACCGCGGTGAAGGACCGCCACACGCCGCCCTCGTCCTTGTATTCGACGAGCGAATCCTGCGGGGCCCGGCCGACGCGCTCCTCGAGGATCGAAAAGATGTTCCTGTCGTAGTCGATGGGTTCGGGCTGCGGCCTGGTGTATTCCTTCTTCATGTATTCTCCTCCGAACGGTACAGTTCGGATTCTACCGTGGCTCGGCCGTGAATCGGCAATTGCGTGGGCAACGTCGCACTCCGCGTCGCGCTCTGCATCGCACTCCGCGTCGCGCTCTGCATCGCACTCCGCGTCACACGTGTAGTGGAAACGGACGAAAATGGGCCCGAAATCGTCCGTTTCCACTACATGGAATTTATTGACTATAATTGACAAATTTCTTCCGATCAGCGTCTCGACTGACCAACCGGGCCCGCGTCAAACACCCCGAAAAGCAAGAAACCCCAGCAGTTTTCGCTGGGGTCCCATCTGGCTCCTGCGACTGGGCTTGAACCAGTGACCGTCCGATTAACAGTCGGATGCTCTGCCAACTGAGCTACGCAGGAATATTCAATTGTGCTCCCCCGCAGCCCTTTGGACCGCAGGCGGAACCAGCTCCTGCGACTGGGCTTGAACCAGTGACCGTCCGATTAACAGTCGGATGCTCTGCCAACTGAGCTACGCAGGAATATTCAATTATCAGCCGGAGCTGAGCTCCTGCGACTGGGCTTGAACCAGTGACCGTCCGATTAACAGTCGGATGCTCTGCCAACTGAGCTACGCAGGAATGGCTTGCTGCGGTGGATTTCTCCAGCGCACAAGTCAGATAGCTTACACCAGAACTTCAGGAATGCAAATCAGACGCTTGCTTCGGCATGTCGCATGGGATTGCAACGATTCAGCCGCAATGGGGCGTCTCGGCCTCCATCCGCAACACGCCGACATTCGACCACAGCCTCCTTCCGATTGGACCCGCGTGCACGCAGCCGCGAAACTGGGCCGCATATGGGCCGGCCAAATGACAGGCCGAAGGCACGCAACAGAACGGGGGGAATCGATATGACCACGCCAGAGGACAACGTCAAACGGGCCAGACGCAGGATGCTTGAGGCATACCGCAGACGGCAGGAGCGGCTATGCATGAAGGCGATGGCGGCGATCGGCATGGCGCTGGCCGCCATCGCGCTGGCGATCGCGTGCGGTCTGACCGGCCCCGAGCCAATGGCGGCGGCCGCGGATACGGGCGCGGACAACGCGGGACAGGGAGGGACAATCAGCTGCCGGGCGACGATGTCATGGCCCCTCGAGCCACCCGCGGGCGCGGCGCATCCCGTCATCGTCGAACCGTTCGATGCGCCATCCCAGCCATGGCTGCCTGGCCATCGAGGCGTGGATTTGGAGGCACGCGGCGGCGAACCGCTGCTCGCCCCGGCGGATGGCCTTATATCGTTCGTGGGCGAGGTGGGCGGAAAGGACGTGGTCAGCGTGAGCCACGGAACGCTCGTCTCCACCTTCGAGCCGGCGCGGACGGAACTGGCGGTGGGTGCGGCGGTCGAACGCGGCCGGCCGTTCGCGCGGGTCGGGGGACGCAGCGACCACTGCGACGGCCGCTGCCTGCACTGGGGCGTGCGTGCGGCCGGCCGCGACTACCGGGACCCCACCCGTCTGGCGTCGAATCATAGGATCGTGCTCAAATCCGCCGACTAACCGATACGGCCGACGCGACACGCCGTAGCCGACGTTTGCCTTGACCCGGCGAAATCGAAGCGGGAGGTCATGCCCGGTGCGTTATGGCCCCGTTGCCCTGACGCAGGGCATGACACCCCATGGAAATGCTAGGGCCGTCATCGGGCGGCGACCGCGATCCTAACGGGATCCATATGCATGCGCATCCCCTTTCGCGGAGTGTTCCTAACGGCTTGCCCACGGACGGGCCCCGCGGACGAATGTCATCGCGGCGTCCAACGCACCGAAGGCACCCGGATCGGATCCATGCGGCCTGTCAACGGAGGTGTACCGCAGCGCCTCCGCTCCCATGCGACGCCCTTAGAATGGCCGCGGCGGCGCATGGAAATCCCATGCCATGATCATATTGGTCGATGGAGGTCGATGATGGCGGCTTTGCTCAAACGCAGGCGCAGATCCGGGGACACCGGCGCCGTGGCGTCGAAGGCCACGCCCGCGGGCATGCTGATCGCGGTCGGCATTGTATACGGGGATCTGGCCACAAGCCCGATCTACGCACCCAAGGCGCTGATGCTCGCGCAGGGCGGTTCGATGACCCGGTTCCAGACACTGGGATCGTTGTCGCTGGTGTTCTGGTTCATGCTCATGGTGGTGACGATCAAATACGTATGCACGGCCATGCGCGCGGACAATCAGGGCGAGGGCGGCGTCTTCGCCCTGTTCGCGGCGGTGCGGCGGTATTGGAGGCCGGCGTCGGTGTTCGCGATGATCGGCGCCGCGGCTTTTCTGGCGGACAGCGTGTTCACGCCTGCGGTCGGCATCACGTCGGCGGTGGAGGGTCTGGCGTCGATCCCGCAGATCGGCTCCAGCGCATATTGGTCGCAGGAGCTGTCGGTGATGATCTCGATCGCGATCATCGCAGCCCTGTTCCTCATCCAGCACGCGGGCACACACCGGCTGGGCGCATTGTTCGGCCCGATCATGTCGATATGGCTGGTCTTCCTGGCGGTGACCGGCGTGATGTACCTGAGCCGCGACTGGAGCGTGCTGGAGGCCCTCAATCCGGCGATCGGCATGCAATTCCTGTTCTCCGGGGAGAACAAGGCGGGCGTGGCGATCATGGGCAGCGTGTTCCTAGCGCTCACCGGCGCCGAGGCGCTGTATTCGGACATGGGCCATGTGGGCCGCGCGAATATCTGGGCCACATGGCCCCTGGTCAACATCGCGCTCATCTGCTCCTATTTCGGGCAGGGTGCATGGATGCTGGAGGGGCACCGCACGATGGTGGAGAACGCGGCCCCGCTGTTCCAGATCATCCCCGACATCGCCCGCCCCTTCGGCGTGGTCCTGGCCCTGCTGGCCGGCGTGATCGCCTCGCAGGCGCTGATCTCCGGCGCATTCACGCTGACGGCCGCGGCCGACGGTCTGAGCTGGCTGCCGCGACTGAACATGCGCTATCCGGGCGTGAGCCGCGGCCAGATCTACATCCCCAGCGTATGCGCGGCGCTGGCGGCGCTCACGGTGTTCGTGGTGCTGTACTTCCGCTCGTCGTCGGCCATGGAGGCGGCGTACGGCCTGGCACTCACGGTGGCGATGCTCATGGACAGCGTGCTGCTGTCCGTGTATCTGTGGCATGTCAAGGTCCGCAGGGTGGCAGCCGTGGTCGCCGGTGCGGTGTTCATCGCCGTGGAACTGCTGTTCCTGTCGGCGGCGGTGAGCAAGTTCATCGAGGGCGGCTATGTGACGGTGGTGATATGGGGTTTGGTGTTCGGCGCGTTTCTGGTCTGCTCGCGCGGCGTGCAGCTGGAGAATGCGGAACGCGGACACATCCACGCGGACGATCTGGCCCATATTCTGGCGATCAGCATGGCGGACGACAAGCGCGATCTGGTGGCCGACCATCTGGTGTACCTGACACCGGACATGGACCGCGACGTGGAGAAGGACGTGGCGGTGAGCATGCTCCACCGGCGCGCCCACACGTACTGGGTGGTTAACGTCGTGCAATCCGAACGTCCGTTCGACCGCGATTGGAGGGTCGTCTCCTACGGCCGCAATCTGCATCGCGTGACGATCAGCCTGGGCTACAAGGTGCCGCAGTTCTACCTGCAGTCGTACATGCGCACGATCATGGAGGACATGCTGTCGCGCGGCGAGATCGGACGGATCGACCCGCCGATCCCCAAGCTGGCGACCAAGACCGAGCGCCTGGGCATCGGTTCGGTGCGCTTCGTGCTCATGCACCGGGTGTTCAGCCCGGAGTCCACGCTGCCGGAGTCCGCCCGCACGCTGCTGCGCACCTATCAGTGGCTCAAGCGGACCATCTCCAAGCCGGTCGAATGGTTTGGTCTGGAGACCAACGATCCGATCGTGGAGACCGTGCCGGTATGGAACGGCGAGGAGGTCAGGGTCCCCATGCGCAGGATCCCCTGACCGGCGCCGCACGCCGCACGGCAACAAGCGGGCCCGGACCGCATCCCCATTCGGATGTCGTCCGGGCCCGTTGTCATTCACGCCCCGTTCGGGTCTCAGATCTGCCGCGCGGCGATCTCGTCGATGCGTTCCAGTTCGTCGTGGCTGAACGTGGTGTTCTTCAGCGCGCCGATGTTGTCCAGGATCTGCTGGGGCTTGGAGGCGCCGATGAGCACGCTGGTGACCTTGCCGTCGTGCAGCAGCCAGGCGAGGGACATCTCCGCCAGGGTCTGGCCACGGTCAAGCGCGATGGCGTTGAGGTCGCGGATCTGCTGGAGGCGCTCGGGGGTCAGGGCGTTGCTCTTGAGGAAGCGGCCGTCGGTGGCTATGCGGCTGTCCGCAGGCACGCCGTCCAGATAGCGATTGGTGAGCAGGCCCTGGGCAAGCGGGCAGAAGGTGATCAGACCCTTGCCGACGCGGCTCGCGGCCTCCTTGAGGCCGTTGCGCTCCACCGTGCGGTCGATGATGTTGTACTTGTTCTGGTTGATGACGAACGGCACATGCAGCTCGTTCAGGATGGCCGCGGCCTTCTCCATGGTGGGGCCGTCGTAGTTGGACAGGCCCACGTACAGCGCCTTGCCGGAGCTGACGGCCTGGGCGAGGGCGCCCATGGTCTCCTCGAGCGGGGTCTCCGGATCCGGGCGGTGGTGGTAGAAGATGTCCACGTAATCAAGCCCCAGACGCTTGAGGCTCTGGTCCAGGCTGGCAAGCAGGTACTTGCGGCTGCCCTTGTCCCCGTAGGGGCCAGCCCACATCTCATAGCCGGCCTTGGTGCTGATGATGAGCTCGTCGCGATGGTCGGCGAAGTACTCTCGGACGATGCGGCCCACGTTCTTCTCGGCGCGGCCCGGCTCGGGACCGTAGTTGTTGGCGATGTCGAAATGGGTGATGCCGTTGTCGAACGCGGTGAACAGGAGCTGCTTCATCTGCTCGTACGGGTTGTGGTCGCCGAAGTTGTGCCAGGTGCCCAGGCTCACGGCCGGCAGTTTGAGGCCGCTGGCGCCGCAGCGGTTGTAGGTCATGGAGTCGTAGCGACCGGGCGCAGGCTGGTACGCGGCGGTGGGTTCGAACATGTGTTCTCCTTCGTACTGGACGTTCGGAATCCGACCCCATCATGATTGCACTTCAAGTAAACTTGAAGGCAAATCGGCCCGAACGATCGGGCCAATCCATGAAAGGAACCGTGAAAGGAAGCGTGCCCATGGCCGAATACACCATCCGCGAGGTCGCCAGAAAATTCCACATGCAGCCGTCGACGCTGCGCTACTACGAGGATGCCGGTCTGCTCACCGACGTGGGGCGCACGGAAACGGGCCAGCGCGTCTATAGGGACTGCCACATCGGCCAACTGGGATCGATCCGCTGCTTCAAGGACGCCGGCATGAGCATCGAGGACATCAAGCTCTTCTTCACGTACGAGGCGGATGAGGCGGGGCACATCGACGAGATCATGGACCTGCTCGAGTCCCGGCGCGCGGCGATTGTGGAGCAGGAGCGGCTGCTGGCCGAAGCGCATGCGCACATCCTGCGCAAGCTGCATTTCTACGGGGCCATCCGCTCCGCTGCGGCCGCCGGGCAGCCTCGCCCCGATTGGCGGGATTTTTGCGACGTCACGTTCAAGGACTGAGGTTCCTTCGGCGCGTCAGTGCGTTGGTCTGGAATGCTCCAAGGCCCTGATGAAATCAACCGCCTGTGCGCGCAAGGCAATTGTCATTCTGGGATCACGCACCATATCCAGACGTCGACGCAGCTCATCAAGGCTAATATCGCCGCCATCGACGAGGGCCGCGATATATCTGCGATCCTTTTCCGCCTATCTGGCCAGTTTGGCGGCGCATAAATCATACGGACCGAGGCACAGTACCACAGAGGAGATGCCGTGGTCACGCCCATCGACCCTTACCAGCCTCCGCTTCCATCCTTCCGGAAGCACTGCCGTGGTTTCGTCAACCGCTTGTGCGTAGATGTCAAATTCATCCTCAAACCACGAATCCTCGCCGATCGAGCCCTCCACATAGTCCGCCAGTTCCTGTGCCGGATCATCGAAACAACACTCGTCCAATTCCGAGGGCAACACGGCGAGATCCATCTCGATCGATGTCGTTACCGACTCGGGCAGATAGTCCTCGTGCCAAGAACCCAGAATCGACTGCGACCCCAGAACCAGCAACGTGGCCGGATTCCTTTCGACATCAATGCCACGTTGACTGCGAACCTCTTCGATGATCCTAGACGAGGCTCTCAGCAGATGATAGAACTCGTCTCTGTTCATCCCTGGAATCCTTAATCACCTGCAGCCGATCCTCTTCGCTCATGATGCCCTTGAACGGATTGATCTGACGCATATCCGCGCCATACTGCGAAATCTCCAATGCAACATCACGCAGCCGATCGGGATCGGCATCGGACAAGACGGCATCCCAATCCCGCACCAACCGTTCATAGTATTCACCATTCACATGCCTAGCCACACGCGGCAAACGTTCTCTTCCCTTGGAACGGATGACGTCAATGGGATAGTCGCGGAAGAGACGATACATGCGCAGCCATTGTCGGTATTCCTCCAGACTGCGAAAATCATGGATCCCGATCAAATCGACCTCCTTCCCGTACGAATGCCGCTTTCATTATAGGTTCCGCCGGCCTCCTTGCGGTCCAGCACCGGCGGACTCACATGGAGATTTTGTCCATCGGCATGGCGGAATCGATCGCGAAGTCGGGCGCAGAGGGGGCCACGCCGGCCTCCACCAGATTCACGCCGAGCATGGCCACCATCGCGCCGTTGTCCGTGCACAGCTTGATCCGCGGGATACGCACCTCGACGCCGCAGCGCTCGCCGTATTCGAGCAGTTTGGCGCGCAGCTGGGAATTGGCGGAGAATCCACCGCCCACGATCAGGGTCTTTGAACCGTACTGCTCGCAACCGCGCATGGCCTTTCTGGCGAGCACGGTGGCCACCGAATCGGCCAGCGAGGCGCACACGTCGTCCACGGGCACGTCGCGTCCGGCGGCCTGCTGGGTCTCGATCCAGCGGGCCACGGCGGTCTTGACGCCGGAGAAGCTGAAATCATACGGGTGCCTGGCGCCGGCCTGGCCCTGCGTGAGGCCCTGCGGCACCCTGATGGCGTGCGGATCGCCGTTCTGCGCGTGGCGGTCGATGTGTGGGCCGCCCGGATACGGGAAGCCGAGCAGGCGGGCCACCTTGTCGAAGCACTCCCCCGCGGCGTCGTCCAGCGTGGTGCCCACCACGTCCACATGCCGAGCCACGTCCTGCACGTGCAGCAGGGACGTGTGGCCGCCGGAGACAATGAGCGCCAGCGTGTCCGGCGGGAACGGGCCGAACTGCAGCTGGGTGACGGCGATGTGGCCGATCACGTGGTTGATGCCGTAGATCGGCTTGTTCGCGGCCCATGCGAGCGCCTTGGCGCCGGAGACGCCCACGGCGAGGCATCCGGCCAGCCCGGGGCCCGTGGACACGGCGATGGCGTCCACGTCCGCAAGGTCCATGTTCGCTTCCGCGAGCGCCTTGGAGACGCACGGCACGAAGGCTTCGGCGTGGGCGCGCGAGGCGATTTCGGGGATGACGCCGCCGTAGCGGGCGTGTTCCTCCATGGATGAGGCGACGACGTTGGAGAGGAGTTCACGGCCGCGCACGATGGCGGCGGCGGTTTCGTCGCAGGTTGATTCGATGCCGAGCACCACGGGTTCGCTCATTGCGCGGTTCCTTCCTTGTCTGTGCGCGTGTTGTCGTCTGTGCGTGTGCTGCATGTATGCGCGTCGTCCGCCTGTGCGGGTGTTTCCGTCCCTGTGCCCGTTGAGGGCTGGAAGCCCACGGGTCGCGGGTTCAGATCCAGCGCCATGACGTGCGCGTCGATGCCTTCGGGCTGGTAGTAGCGCTTTCTCAGGCCTATGGGTTCGAATCCGAAGCGCCGGTAGAGGGCGAGGGCCGGGTCGTTGTTCACGGCGACCTCAAGCAGCATGCGCCGCGCGCCCTGGTTGCGCGCGCGTCGGATGATCTCCCCCATGAGCGCGGCGGCGATTCCCCGGCGCTGGCTTGCCTTGGCCACGCCCACGTCCATGATCTCCGCGTCGTCGCCGTCGTACCAGTAGCCGGCGAATCCGCGGACCGTTCTCCTGCGCGGGTCCGCGTCCGTGTCTGGGCCGTCGTCCACGCTGAACACGTAGGTGCGCGCGGGGGCGGAGAGCTCGCCGCGGATCAGGTTCTCGCTCCATGCGTGGCGGCCGAACAGTTCGACCTCCAGTGCGCGCACGGCGGCTACCGAGCGTTCGAAGCCCAGTTCGTTCATGTCGATGATCATGGGCTCAGTCGTCCTTGCGGGTGCCGCCGTGGCCCAGCACGTGCTTGAGCGGGTTGGGCACCTCGGCGTCCGGCCTGCGCAGGTAGAGGGGCTCCACGGGCGCGTCCGGCCTGGCATCGTGGGCCAGTATGGCGTCGAGCGCGAAGATGCCGAGCCCCTGTTCGCCCTGGTCGAGCACGGAGGCGTCAACGACGTCGCCAAGGTGTTCGATGCCGGCGAGCTCGCTGGCGTACTTGGCGGCGCCGTGGCCGATCACGTCCACGGTTACGGCGCATTCGGGATGGGCGGCCGCGTAGGTCTTCACGGCGTCGTTGACGCGGCTGGCGATGTTCGCCGGATAGTCGATGTCCATGGCGATCAGCGGTTCGCTCTGGACGGGGCGTGCGGGGGTGCCATTGCCCGCGGCGGGCGCGGCCTGAGGTTGCTGGTCGCACAGTTCGAAGTACAACTGCCGGCGTCGGGCGTCGTTCACGGCGAGCGTGAGCACGCGCGTGGCCCCGGGGTTCGCGGCATGCCCGTCGCCGCCGCGCCGGATGGGGTTCCACTGCGCCTGCGGCTCGAGCACGTTCTGTCCGATCAGTTCGGCCCCCGTGGCGAAGGCGAGCGCCTTGGCGGTCACGATGCCGGCCCTCAGCCCGGTGAAGGGCGCGGGGCCCAGTCCCACGATGATGCGGTCGATGTCGCCGGGTTCGAGTCCGGCGGCCTTGGTGGCGCGCGCGATGTTGACCTGCAGTTTCTCCACATGGGTGCGCGAATCGGCCTCCACGATCGGCTCGTGCCCCACGATGCCCACGGTGGAACCGTATGAGGTGTCGATCACCAGCGTTGCCGCCATGCGTGCCTCCCTATCCAAGCGTTCCTGTTCCAAACGTTCCTGTTCCAAACGTTCAGAGTGTTGCGATGCGATCGGCCCAATTGCCGCCGACCGGCACCAAGGTGACGATTCTAGTCCCATCGCTGGTCGGGTCCTGCAGGGCCGCCGATGAACCCGCTCCGCCGTCCGTATCCGGGGCCGGACGGTCGATGTGGATTTCCAGTCGTTCGTCGATCAGCGCGGCGGCCATCTGCTCGCCCCATTCCATGAGCACCACGGTGTCGTCCTGGGGATCCTCGAGTTCCTCGTCGAGGCCCAGTGATTCGAGCTCGTCCAGCAGCGCGTCCCTGGCGTCCTGTCCGGGCGCGTAGCCGGAGCCGCCGAGCCGGTAGGCGTCCACGTGCACCAGATGGGCCGGCGATCCGTCGCGGAACCGGCCGGCGAGCTCGCGGGCGATGGTGAAGGTGGGCGAGACGATGGGTTCGGCTATGCCCAGACCCCTGCCGATGCCCTGGGCGAAAGTGGTCTTGCCGGCGCCGAGCGGCCCGGACAGGAGCAGCACGTCGCCGCCGCGGAGCAGTCCGGCCACGCGCTCGCCGAGGGCCCGCATGTCCTCGCCGGTGGGCGCCTCGATGGTGATGGATTGGTTGTCTGTGCCGGTCATGCCTACCGCTGTCCCTTCCTGCTGATCAGTTCGATGCTGGTTTCCAGTGCGTACAGCGGGTCCCCGCCGTTCGTCTTGCTTTGCTCGTCGGCCCATGCGAGCGTGCGGATGCACCGGGCGAGGCCGGCCGATGTCCATCCGCCCAGCTGGCGCGTGGCGTTCCGGAGGACCCACGGGTTCACTTTCGCCTCCGCGTTGCTGATGACGCCGGCGCGCACGGCGGACGCCTTGGCGAGCGTGCGCAGCTTGCTGGCGAGCGCGCCGATCAGCGCGATGGGCTCGATGCCCTGCTCCACGGCGGAGCGCATGGCGATGATCGCGTCCGCGGTGCGCCCCTCCACGGCGCGGTCGGCGACCATGAAGCCGGTGACCTGCGGGTTGGCGGTGAGGTACTGGTTGACGCGCTCGAGCGTCATCGGATCGTCGTCGAAGTCGAAGGCGAGCTGGTGGCACATGGCGGCGAGCTCACCGGTTTTGTCGCCGAGCACGCTGACGAGCTGCTGGGCGGCGAGAGGCTCCACGCGGCGGCCGTCGCGCTCGAAGCACTGGTAGACGAAGTTGAGCTTGGCGTCGGCCTTCTTCAGGTCCGGCACCTCCACCTTCACGGCACCGGCGCCAAGGATGCGATCCACGATCCGCTTGCCCTTGTTGCCGCCCTCGTGCCGGCAGATGACAATGCTGGAGTGTGCGGGGTCGGCCGCGCACTGGCGGGCGTAGGCGGCCATGGCGTCGCCGAGCTTGTCGTCGGCGGACTGCAGGTTGTCCACGCGCACGATCGCCACGTCGCTCAGCAGGGACGGACTGACGGCCTCGTCGAAGGCGTACGCGTCGCACGTGGAGGCGTCGAGTTCGATGGATTCGGCGTCCGGCCGCGCCTGTTCGGCCTTGCGCAGCAGGTCGCGCGCCATGCGGTCGTTGAGGTACGGGTCTCCCCCGAAGACCACCCTGAACGGCGGTTCACTGCCTTGTTGCGATGATCGAGCCATGGTGTCCAATCAAGCCGCATCGGTGGACAACATCCGCCGGGTTTCCTCCAGCCATGCGCCCACCCGTTCGGATGGGGAGGGCCGGTATTCGGCTCCCCCATCGCCGCCCGGGCCGTCGCAAACCGAATCCTCCCGGGCAGCGCCCCGCCGACGCGCACGACGTCTGAACGCCCATCGGACGGCCAGCATGGCGGCGGCTTCGCACCCGGCCAGTGCGATCGCCGCCGCAGGGCCCTTGCCCCAAGGCAATACGGCGAACGGGGATTCGGCGATCCACAAGGCCACGGCTTCCATGACGCGCGTGCCGCAGGAGGCGACCCACGCACAGCAGAATCCCGCCGATGGCGCAAGCCAGCTGACCGCGAGGCCCAGCAGGCCGGCGAGCGTGGCAAGGCAGACCACCGGCGCGGTCAGGAGGTTCGCGAGCACGCCGAGCACGGGCAGGTCCGGATCCATGAGCGCCTGCAGGGGCAGGGCGGGGATCTGCGCGGCCACGGTCACGCCGATCGCCTCGGCCAGTGCGGTGGGCATGATGCGGGACAATCCTCCGGCGATCGGTTCGGTCCACAGGATGATGCCGGCCACGGCCGCGCAGGACAGGGCGAATCCCAGACTCGAGGCCATGCCGGGCCGGATGATGATGACGCCGGTCGCGGTGACGCACAGCATGCTCATGCCCTGCGAGCGACGGCCGATCAGCAGGGCGAGGGCTCCCATGAACCCCATCGCCATCGCGCGCAGCACCGAGTCCGACGGGGCCATGAGCGCGGCGAGCGGCACATACGATCCGGCCACGATGGCGGGCATCCACGGCCGTTCGACGCGCAGCAGCCCGCACAGGCGTCTGGCCAGCACGGCGACAAGTGCGAAATGCCCGCCGGAGACCGCCATGAGATGCATGATGCCGCTGACGCGGAAGGCGTCCTCGAGACGTTGCGCGTAGGCGGGGTCCACCGGCTCCCGGGCGGACCCGCCGCGCATGGACGGGTCCGCCACTTCGCTGCCCAGCATGCCGATCGTCAGCCCCGGCACCAGCACGCGCCCCTGATCGTCCAGCCCATCGGTGACATGCAGGAACGCGGCCTGCATCCGGCGCACGGCCCTCAGGGGCAGGGATGGCCGGCGGATGAGCGATGGGGCGACCTCCTCGGACACCGTGAGCCACGCGTCCGCCGATCCGAACGTGGGCCGTTCGACCTTGCCCCGCAGCCAATAGTCGCCGCCCTGCTCCAGCACGCAGACGTCCCCGACGGCGTACAGGCGCGCTTGGGCGCGGGATGAGGTCAGAACCCCGTCCCGTTGCAGCGCAGTGACCACGACGTCCGTGCGGCAGTCGAATCCGCGCCGGTCGGAGGAGACGGCCGGGCCGCTCACGCGCACCGCCGCGCCCACGTACGCGCCGCGCTCGGATGCGGCGACGATCCGCTGCACCGGATTGGACGAGGAGATCCATCCGTGCAGGCACGCCGAACATCCCGCCGCCAACACCGCGGCTGCCGCCACGGCCGCGTAGCACGCAATCGCCTGCGGCATCGCATGGCCGCCTTCGCGCGCCGCGCCCATGGCCACCATGGCCGCACACGCCGCCAGAGCAACCGTCACCGCCGCGCCCACGGCCCAGATCATCCACAGCATCCATGTGGCACCGCCGACCAACCGTCCCAGACCCGTCCATGAGCAGAGCAGCGCCGTGGCCCACACCAACGCGGCCACGGGCATGAGCCGCCAGTCGCGGCTGCCCCGCTCGCGATCGGCCGGACGGATCCCGTGAACGGCCGTCATCGCACCACCAGCTCGCCGCGCATCTTCTCCAGCGTCCTGACGCCGATGCCGGGCACGTCGAGCAGCTGGTCCACGCTGGTGAACCGCCCGATTTTGCGTCGATGGTCAATGATGCGCTGCGCGATTGCCGGGCCGATGCCCTTGACCGCGTCCAGCTCGGCGGCGGAGGCCGTGTTGAGATCGACGCGGCCGTCCTCCACGGGCGCGGGAGCCTGCGATGCCACCGGCGGGGAAACCTGCGGTGAGACCGGGGAGACGACTGGCTGCGATGGTGTGGGCGCGGCCGGCGCATCCGACTGCGGAGTCGACGACGGAACGGACGTTGGAACCGGAACGGACGTTGAGAGCGAAGCGCTCGCGGACGCGGAGGGCTCCCCGGCCTGCTGCGGCGCGGGATGATCGCTGACGGCCGCCGCCGTCAGCTCCCCGTCCACAGCCGCGGAGCTGACGGTCTGCTGGGCGAGCAGCGTCAGGCTCAGGGCCAGCGCGGCGACGAGCAGGAGGATCACCGTCACCGCATGCACGGGCGACAGCAGCACGCGCGGGCGGGAGCGCAATTTGGCCGCGGCCGCGGATTCGCGGGCACGGACCATATCGTCACCGCGGTTCACGCCCGCCAGGCGACCCAGCACAGGGCGGCCGGCGACGGGCGAGACAGGGACGGACGAGACGGGGACGGACGTCCCGTGCTGGGCCGGCGGCAACGGGGGTGGAGGAGGAGGCGGAGGCGTAATCGATGCGTTCATATTCATGGAACCACCGTGGACCAGTCCCATGCGCGGGTCCATTTCGTCCACACCGGTGGACGAATGTGGCAAAACGGCCGAATAACGGGAAAACCCCACCCGCACAGGCGGATGGGGTTCGCTCAGAGCGCAGAATGCGTCACGCGGTCATGATGCTCACTCGGCCGGAACGATCGAAACGATCTTCGGGGCCTTGACGATCACCTTGCGCGGAGCCTTGCCGCCCAGACGGTCGGCGACGGCCTCGAGCGCCAGCTTCTCCAGCTCGGCCGGATCGATATCCGGGGAGACCTCCAGCTTGGCGCGCACCTTGCCCTTGATCTGCACCACGGCGGTGACGGAGTCCTGGCCCACGTAGCGCTCGTCGGCCACCGGCCACGGCTCGTAGGTGAGGGACTCGTCGTGCCCCAGACGGTTCCACATCTCCTCGCAGATGTGCGGCGCGATCGGGGCGAGCATGAGGATCAGCGGTTCCACGGCGGCGCGCGGCACGGACGGCAGGGAGGTCAGGTGGTTGTTGAGCACGATCAGCTTGGCGATCGCAGTGTTCGGGCGCATACCCTCCATCTCCACGGTCACGTCGGCGATCGTGTTGTTCAGGAGCTTGAGGGTCTTGGCGTCCAGCGGGTCATCGGAGACGTGCGCCTCGCCGGTGGTCTCGTCGATCACATTGCGCCACAAGCGCTGCAGGAAGCGCATGCCGCCCACCACGTTGCGCGTGTTCCACGGACGGGACTCGGCCAGCGGGCCCATGCTCATCTCGTACAGGCGGAACGTGTCCGCGCCGTAGTTCTCGTACATGAAGTCCGGGGTGACGATGTTCTTCAGGCTCTTGCCCATCTTGCCGAACTCGCGGTTGGCGTGCTCGCCGTGCCACGTGAAGGTCGGCTCGCCGTCCGGGCCGGCCGGACCCTCCACCACCTCGTCCGCAGGCACGTACTGGCCGCGGTCGTCGGTGTAGGCGTAGGCCTGGATCATGCCCTGGTTGAACAGCTTGTGGAACGGCTCGGCCGAATCCACGAAGCCCAGATCGTAGAGCACCTTGTGCCAGAAGCGCGAGTACAGCAGGTGCAGCACGGCGTGCTCCACGCCGCCCACGTACAGGTCCACGCCGCCCTCGTCGCCCGAATACTTGTTGTGGTTCGGACCCATCCAGTAGTCGAACTCGTCCTTCTCCACCATGTGGGCGGTGTCGGACGGGTCGATGTAGCGCATGTAGTACCAGCAGGAACCGGCCCAGTTCGGCATGGTGTTCGTGTCGCGGTAGTAGGTCTTCTCACCGTCGCCCAGATCGAGCCTGACCTTGACCCAATTCTCGTTGCGGCTCAGCGGCGCCTCCGGGTTGGATTCGGCGTCCATCGGGTCGAAGGTGCGCGGGCTGTAGTCCGGCACGTCCGGCAGGTTGATGGGCAGCATGGAATCGGGCAGCAGGTGCGGGGTGCCGTCCTCGCCGTAGACGATCGGGAACGGCTCGCCCCAGTAGCGCTGGCGGCTGAACAGCCAGTCGCGCAGGCGGTAGGACGTGGTGCCCTTGCCCACGCCTGCGGCCTCGAGCCAGGCGTTGACCTTGGCGATCGCGTCGTCCACGCGCAAACCGTTGAGGCTCAGCGCGTCGCCCTTGGCCTTGGTGGCGTCCACGGCGGAGTTGATCACGATGCCATCGTGGCTGACGAACGGGGCCTTGCCCTCGTAGTTGGCCAGATCGTCGCCCGACTCGGGCAGCGGCTGGACGGTGTAGATGACCGGCAGGCCGAACTTCACGGCGAAGTCGTAGTCGCGCTGGTCGCCGCCGGGGACGGCCATGATCGCGCCGGTGCCGTAGTCCATGAGCACGTAGTCGGCGGTGAACAGCGGCAGCTTGGCGCCGGTGATCGGGTTGACGGCGTACAGACCGGTGAACAGGCCGGTCTTCTCGCCACCCTCGTCCACGCGGTCCTTGGCGGTCTTGGATTCGGCGGCCAGACGGTAGGCCTTCACGCCCTCCGCCGGCGTCGCGTAGCCGCCCTTCCACGCCTCGGGGGTCTCGGCCGGCCACTCGGCGGGCACGTCGGCCAGCAGGTCGTGCTCCGGGGAGACGACGGCGAAGGTGGTGCCGAACAGGGTGTCCGGACGGGTGGTGTAGATCTCCATGTCGCGCTCGCCGTTGGGGGTCTGAACCGCGAAGTGCACGGAGGCGCCGTGGGACTCGCCGATCCAGTTGCGCTGCATGAGCTTGACCTTCTCGGGCCAGTCGATGCCGTCAAGGTCGTGGATGAGGCGGTGGCCGTACGCGGTGATGCGCATGGACCACTGCTTGAGCTCGCGCTGGAAGACCGGGAAGTTGCCGCGCTCGGACTTGCCCTCGGCGGTGACCTCCTCGTTGGCGAGCACGGTGCCCAGGCCCGGGCACCAGTTCACCGGGGACTTGGAGATGTAGGCGATGCGGAAGTCGTTGAGCACGTCGGCCTGCTCGGCCTCGCTCAGATCGGCCCACGCCTTGCCCTCATGGCCCGGAATGGCGCGGGCGCCGGACTCGAACTGCTCCACGAGCGTGGAGATGGGGCGCGCGCAGCCTTTGCCGCCGTCGCGGTTGGTGGCCTCGTCGTCGTACCAGGAGTCGTAGATGCGCGAGAAGATCCACTGGGTCCAGCGCACGTAGCCGGGGTCGATGGTGGCGAAGGAACGGCGGTTGTCGAAGCTCAGGCCCATGCGGTGCAGCTGGCGGGACATGTTGGCGATGTTCGCCTCGGTGGTCACGCGCGGGTGCTGGCCGGTCTGGACCGCGTACTGCTCGGCGGGCAGGCCGAAGGCGTCATAGCCCATGGCGTGCAGCACGTTCTCGCCCTTCATGCGGTGGTAGCGGCTGACCACGTCGGTGGCGAGGTAACCCAGCGGGTGGCCCACGTGCAGGCCCTTGCCGGACGGGTAGGGGAACATGTCCATCGCGAAGTAGGCGGGACGGCCGTCGGCGTTGCGGCCCTTGCCATCCTTCAGGTCGCCGTGCACGTTGGCGGCCCAGAAGGTGCCCCTCTCATCCCAGATCTTCTGCCATTTGGTTTCGATGTCCTGCGCGAGGGCCGCATTGTAGCGGAACTTCGGCTCCTCGGACGCGGACGCTTCAATATGGTTTTCGGTGTCACTCATAGGCTTGATTATTGTGTTTCTGCTGGACACGCCCTCCATGCGTATCACATCATGATCGTTCCGTCCGCGCCCCGCGCACCGCCTGAGGGACGACCGCGGCCGAACCACCGCCGCCCGGATGCGAAAATGGCACGATCGCGCCAGCCCGCATCCGCATTGCGGGAGGTTGGCGCGATCGTGCCATTCATGGTTCGGGCCGGGCCATCTGAGCGACAGAGACGTCTCTGGCGGGCCGGCGGACGTCACTCCGGACGCTGGAACAGCTTGGGCTTCATGTCCGGGTGCTTGGGATCGTGCCCGTGCTCAAGATGCGACGTGCGCCAATCCTCGGTGACCGCATTGGAGCCGTGGTAGTGGTCCGGGTAGAGCGGCTCGGTGCCGCCCTGCGGACGCTCGCGCTCCTGGGCGCGCTCCTGCAGGGGCACGTTGGACGGGTCCATGATGGCGATCGGCGCCTGGACCGGGGGCTTGGCGATGCCCATCGTGCGGCGCTGCATGCGCGCCGGCAGGCTTTCGGACAGCTTGGAGAGCAGGTAGCTGAAGATGAAGTAGATCACCGCGGCCACCACGAGCGCCTGCAGCATGTTGAAGTACATGGAGCCGAGGCGGCGGGACTCCTGCAGCAGATCGGTGTACATGATGATCGAGCCCAGGGCGGTGTCCTTGAGGACCACCACGAGCTGGGTGATCATGGCCGGCAGCATGGCGATCAGGGCCTGCGGCACCTCGACGCTCATCAGGGCGCGCACGGGGCCCATGCCCAGCGCCACCGCGGCCTCGTGCTGGCCCTTGGGAAGGTTGCCCACACCGGAGCGCACCAGCTCGGCCACCACGGAGCCGTTGTACAGGATCAGGCCCCAGACCACGGCCCAGAAGGAGGCGTCATCGCTCATGCCCATGAACGAGAAGCCTCGCCACAGGAAGATCATGAACAGCAGCACCGGCACGGCTCGGCAGAATTCCACGATCACGGCGGCCACGTACTTGACCGGCCAGAATTCGAGGAGGCGTCCGATGCCGAAGACCACGCCGAAGATCACTGCGCCGATGATGGCGATCACCGAGGCCTCGAGGGTCTTGGCGAGACCCGGCAGGTAGAAGTCGATCCACGCCTCGCCGTCGAGCGCGGGGCCCCACAGCTCCCAGCTCAGCTGGTTCTGGCCTTGGGGCGGGTTGGCGAGACGGTGCAGCACCGCGACCAGCAGGCCGATCAGCAGCAGGCCGGCGATGATGTTGGCGATGAAGATCTTGCGGCGGCCCTTGGGACCGGGCTCGTCGAACAGGACGGACGCGGAGGTGGAGGCGCCTTTGGCGCTGGTTGCCTTGTTGGCCATAAGTGCTTCCTTTCTAGCGACGGACCGCGAGCTTGTTGGACAGGTATGTGGTCAGCAGGCCGATCGGGATGATCATGACCACGTAGCCGATGGCGAAAATAAGGAAGATCGACACGATGAGGTTCGCGTTGTACTCGATCATCGTGCTCATCAGGCTGGATGTCTCGGTGGCCACGGACGCAGCGGCCGCGACGGTGGAGTTCTTGAGCAGGGCGATCAGCGTGTTGCCGAGCGGCGCGACCGATCCACGGAACGCCTGGGGCAGGATCACGATCGACGCCGACTGGAAGAAGCTCAGGCCCAGCGAACGGGCGGCCTCGGCCTGGCCCAGCGGAACGGTGTTGATGCCGCTTCGCAGCGACTCGCACACGAACGCGGACGTGTAGACGGACAGGCCCGTGACGGCGAGCCAGAAGAAGTTCGTGTCGAAGTTGTCCGAGAACTGGAACTTGAGCTGGCCGAACACGCCGAGCACCATGAACACCATGATGATGGTCAGCGGCATGTTCTTGAAGAACTCCACCCATGCGGCGGCGAATCCGCGCAGCGAGGGCACCGGGGAGATTCGCATCGTCACCAGGATCACGCCCAGGATCAGGGAGAACAGCGCGCTCCACAGGGTCAGTTCGATGTTGACCAGGAACGCGGCCAGAATGTCATATTGGCTGAACAGATCGGCGAATCCCGACATCACACCTCATTTCTCTGAAAAACAAACATTGTGCCGAACGCCGTTCCGGGCGGGGGCGGGGACTGTCCCCTCCCCCGCCCGGAACGAACGGTCTGGCGGATGGACGTCAGGACAGCTGGGACTCCAGCGTGTCCTTGGCGTTGAGCTTGGCGTCCGGGGTGTAGCCGGTGCCCTGCGTGTTGGAGTCGAGGGCCTTCTGCCAGGAGCCGTCCTCGATCATGTCCTTGATGGCTGCGTTCACCTTGCTCTTGAGCTCGGTGTCGCCCTTCTTGAGGCCCACGCCATAGGGCTCCTCGGAGAAGGTCTTGCCCACGACCTTGAGCTGGCCGTTGCCCTTGGCGGCGGCGAGGCCGGCGAGGATGATGTCATCCGTGGTCACCGCGTCCACGGTGCCGGAGATCAGGGCGGTCACGCACTCGGCGTAGCCGGTCTGCTCCATGAGCTGGACCTCGTTTGCGAACTTGTCCTTGACGTTCTGCGCGGAGGTGGAGCCGGTCACGGAGCACAGCTTCTTGCCGTTGAGGGACTCGGGGCCGGTGATGGTGCCGGCGTCGGAGTTGCGGATCAGGAGGTCCTGGCCGGCCACGAAGTACGGTCCGGCGAAGTCGACGACCTCCTTGCGCTTGTCGTTGATGGTGTAGGTGGCGAAGATCAGATCCACGTCGCCGTTCTGAATCAGGGTCTCACGCTGCTTGGAAGGGGCTTCCTTCCACACGATCTGGTCCTCGGAGTAGCCGAGCTTCTTGGCCACGTACTTGGCCACGTCCACGTCGAAGCCGGTGTAGTCGCTGCCCTTCTTGAAGCCGAGGCCGGGCTGGTCGAACTTGATGCCGATGGTGATCTTCGGACCGTCGGACTTGGCGCTGTCGTTGGACGAGCCGCAGGCGGCCATGGAACCGAGGCAGGCGACGGCGGCTACGGCGGCCAGCGCCTTCTTGAACATGTGCTTCATAGTGTTTCCTCTCTTGTGTACGGCCCGTATTCCCGAACCGCTCTCGATCATAGGAACGTCATATTTCGTAGGACATTCCCCGTTTACGCAGAATTTACGTGCTGCGTCTTGACGGGCGCCGCCGATTCCCGACGGCGGCGCACCGCGGGCCCTCGCCCCGGCCGGCTCAGTGCTCGAGGATCTTGCTCAGGAAGTCGCGGGCGCGCTCGGTCTTCGGATGCGAGAAGAACTCGTCCGGCGTGCCCTGCTCGAGGATCTCGCCGTCTGCCATGAAGACCACGCGGTCGGCCACCTGGCGGGCGAAGCCCATCTCGTGGGTGACCACGATCATGGTCATGTCCTCCTTGGCGAGGTCAACCATGACGTCCAGCACCTCGTTGATCATCTCCGGGTCCAGCGCGGAGGTGGGCTCGTCGAACAGCATGACCTTCGGATGCATGGCCAGGGAACGAGCGATGGCGACGCGCTGCTGCTGGCCACCGGACAGCTGGGCCGGCAGCTTGGACGCCTGGGAGTCCACGCCCACGCGGGCGAGCAGCTCCATGGCCTCCTTCTCGGCCTGGGCCTTGGGGATCTTGCGCACCTTGCGCGGGGCAAGGGTCACGTTGTCCAGAATGGTCTTGTGCGCGAACAGGTTGAACGACTGGAAGACCATGCCCACCTCGGCGCGCAGCTTGGTGAGCTCCTTGCCCTCCTGCGGCAGCGGCTTGCCGTCGATGCGGATGTCGCCCGAATCGATGGACTCGAGGCGGTTGATGGTGCGGCACAGCGTGGACTTGCCGGAGCCGGAGGGACCGATGATGACGAGCACCTCGCCCTTGCCGACCTTGAGATTGATGTCCTTGAGGACGTGCAGCTCGCCGAAATGCTTCTCGACGTGGCTCAGCTCGACCAGCGGGTGGTCTGCGGATTCGACGGCGGCGGTCTCGGTGTTCTCGGTCATACTGACACCCCTTATCACTTGGCTTGGCGCGGAATGCTGTTCTCCGCGCTATCGGAGGGTCAGGCTAACACGGTTTTGTAACGGATGGGTATAGTCGGCGGCGAGATCATGCCCATCGGCTCACAATGCGGACAACTTGTGGACGCATCGTTAACAGAGCGCGGACACCTTGTGGACGCATCATCAACACAGCGCGGACACGCTGTGGACGTAATATCAACACCGCGTGGGCCATTGCGGACGCGCTGTTTGCTCTACTTGAACATTCGCGAACGGGTAAGGAACCACGTGACCACCGCCGAGATGGCCAGGGAGATGAGGATCACCACCGCGAAGCCCCACGGCTTGTCCGTCAGCGGCATGCCGAGCATGCCCTCCTGGAAGTTCATGCCGTACATGGAGAACACGAGCGTGGGGATGGACAGCGTGATGGAGATGATCGTGAAGATGCGCATCACGTTGTTCAGGTTGTTGGACACGATCGAGGCGAAGGCGTCGGTCATGTTCGCAAGAACGCCGCTGTAGATGTTGGCCATCTCGATGGCCTGCTTGTTCTCGGTGATGACGTCGCTGAGCAGGTCGGCGTCCTCCGGGTACTGCTTGATGCGCGCGAGCGTGCCCAGCTTCTCGAGCACGATTTCGTTCGACTTGAGGGACGTGGCGAAGTAGACCAAGGTCTTGCTCAGCTCCAGAAGCATCAGGATCTCGCGGTTCTGCATGGAGTGGCGCAGCTTCAGTTCCAGCTTGTCGCTCTCGCGGTCGATGATGCGCAGGTAGCGCAGGTACATCGTGGCGTTGCGATACAGGATCTGCAGGATGAAGCGCGACTTCATGAACGTGTTGAAGCCGCGGATCGTGCCCTCCATGAACGGATGGAGCACCGGCGTGTCCTGCATGCACACGGTGATGATGAGCCCCTCCGTGACGATGATCGACAACGGGATGGTCTCGTACCAGTCGCGCCCACCGCGCTCCTCGACGGTCGGGATGTCCACGATGACCATGGTGTAGTCGCCCTCGACGTCCACGCGGGAGCGCTCCTCGTCATCCAGCGGGGCGCGCAGATCGGCCAGATCGATGCCGGTCTGGGAGGCCACCGTGGCGAGTTCCACGTCGGTGGGTTCCGACAGGCACAGCCACGATCCGTTCTCGGGTTTATTGATCTGCTCCACCTGGCCGTTGATGGTGCTGAAAATGCGCAACATGGTCCTCACCCGCCTCCCGTTTGTTCGCTGAGCGGGAACCATCCCGCCATTCACCTCGCTCTAGGATAGTCCCCCTCGGGACGCGAATCGGTCCCGGGGAGGCGTTTTCCTCCGTTTTCGAGGGCGAATCCCCGCGAATTCAGCCGGCGTTCACCTTTCGGGGACGTCCACCCGCCAGCTTCCCGCGGCGAAGTCCACGATCACCGCGGTGCCGTCGGCGAATTCGGTGCGCTGGACCTTCGGGTCGCCGCCCACGAACGAGAAGCCGGTCATCTCCTCCATGGCCACGCGCCGGTGCATGTCCGCCACCTCGCGGCACCGGGCGACCGCCTCCCTCAATTCGGCGGCCTTGGCGTCGTCGATGTCCCCGTCGAATCCGGCGTATGCGGCGTCGCGGATCAGGTAGGGGGCACCGCCGTTGAGCAGGGCGTAGAGCATGTAATCCTCGCCACCCTCCACGTCGTCCATCATCCACGGCTCGATCACGCAGTCGTGGTAGACAAGGTTCTGCAGCGGGACGGGCACGCCGTCGCGCGGGGCGCCGGGACGGTTCATCTGGAAGTCGTAGGGCGCGTAGTGGCAGAACACCAGACTGCGCATGGCCCAGTCGGACACCTCCTCGGAGGAGGTGAGGATGCCCTGCGCGAGCAGCCAGTCGAAGCATTCGGCGCGTTTGGCGAAGCAGTCCCTCCGGCTCATGCGGTGTTCCGGATTCGCGCATTCGTCGCCCTCGTTGCAGGTGAACACGTCCAGATACGTGCCGTCGAGCCGGACGCCGGCGTGCATGATCTCACGGTAGTTGCGCTTCACGTAGTCGGGCGCGAGTTCGGCGCACAGGTAGTTCTGCCGGCCGCCCGCCCACAGCGCGTGCTCGGGGTGCGAGCCGTCCGGCAATTGGACCGCGTTGGCGATGCTGTGGCTGGCGGCCGTGTGGTAGTAGTCGCGGTACTGGTCGTGCAGGCCGAACCGGTACCCAAGCTCATGGGCGGTGTCCGCGAGCGCCTTCAGTCCCTCCCATCCACCGGCCTCACGGCAGGCGGGCGTGTAGTCGGGGTGGGCGTTGTCGTAGCCGGGCTGTCCCCAGCCGTCGAGGTGCATGTAGAGGCGTTCGACGCCGAAGTCGTCGTGCAGCTGCCTCAGCTGTCGGGCGCGCTGGTCGAAGGTGACGAGGCTGTGGTTGTTTTCGGGGTGTTCGGCGTCCCAGAAGCGGGAGTCGGGCTGGACGACGGTCTTGGCCCCCACGTGGAGCCACATCGCGCCGGCGAGGTCCGCGACGCTTGGATTGGCGGCGGCCTTCTGCTTCAGCGTGACGAGATTGCCGTGCTCGGCGGCGTGGCGGCGGTATGCCTTGGCCACGCCGGTGACGGTGGCCTGCACGCCGGTCAGGATGCGCAGCCGGAGCACGCGGCGGTAATCCATGCGCCCAAGGCTTGGCTCGAACCAGATGCCGGCATGCGTGTATGGGCCGCCGGCGGGGGTGGTCGATCTCATAGCCGGTGTTCCACGGGGTTTCGCAGATGGCCAGCAGCGCGTCGGCGTCCGGCCGGGCGATGCCGGGGCCGCCGTCCGCTTCATTGGCGTCCATCCCGGCGAACGCGCCGCCGCGCAGCTGGGCGAAGAAGGGCATGTAGCCGCCTTCGGTTTCGAAGCGGCCGTTGAAGGGGATGGGGCCGGTGGAGTTGGGCCAGTCGTTGGGGATCAGCGTGCCCTGGCAGTGAGTGATGAGGGTGGCCCAGTCGGCGCGCGGCTGGTCGAAGGCGAAGGGCGCGGGCCATCGCACGGCGGCGATGGGCGCGGGGTACCTGTCGCATTCGCTCATGGGGATCCATTCGGCCACCACGTCGCCGCTGCTCGCCTCGATCCAGATGAGCGTGCGGAAGGTAAGCCCGTCCAACCCGGGCAGTCCGGCGTAGTCGGAGACGATGCCGGCGCCGGTGCCGAAGTCGCGCGTGCCGTGGTGGATTTCGGCGGCCTGCGAGAACGGGATGCGGGTGTGGGCGTCGTCGTTGAGCTCGATGGATGGCGTCAGGCCCTCGGCCGTGCGCCAGAGGTGTCCGTCGCGCTCCAGCGTGATGGCGAGGGTTTCGGGGTCGAGGGTGATGGTGCCGCCGCCTTGCGTGCACCTGATGGGATCGGGATTCATGGTCATGGGCAGCACTGTAGCAGCCGCGCAGCCGGGATCGCCGGCATGGAGGCGCATGTTCCGGTTCACGATTTTTCGGGGCTCACAAATCGTGAACCGAAGCCTGTTCGTATGAACATTGGATATCGTTGCGATTCCGCCGTTTTCTCCCCCAATTGGACTCCAGTTGATCCCCAGTCGCCCAGTTGCCTCATCGCAGTGGATTTACTCATTCCACCCCGCCCATTCCGCCTCCCAGCCCCGCCAGCCCCGCAAACTGGGCAATTCCAGCCGCTTTCCCCGCAAACTGGGCAGATCCGGTCATCTGGAGCCCCAAAATCGCCTCTAGACGACCGGATCTGCCCAGTATGCAAAACCGACGTCCCGATCTGCCCAGTTTGCGCCCCGGCTTACCCGGCCCGCTTACCCGGCCCGCATCATCAACCGGACGGATCGGAACAAGACGGACCAATCACCAGAGCGAACTGGGCGCACCGGGACGCGACGAGGCATGGCGCAAGGTGGCGTTGTAATGGGCGTGCAGCATAGCGGCTCGATGATGTCACAGGTCATACGCTTGCGGATCAGCCAAATACGGGCCGTGCAGGCCGAAATCCGCGATTCGCAGCATGATCGGGCCGATTTCCGGGCATTTTTCGGCCCTATAGTGCTGCGAAGAGCCGAAATCGGCCCGCGAAGCCCGTAATGTTGCGCGGATATCACGCGCCGGCAGCCCCTCCCACAGGCCCCGCATGTCCCGAGAAGCAGAATGAGCGAATCCGATGTCCCGCACCCCGGCGAATGTGCGGGAATGTGCGTTTCCGGTTCACGATTTTCAGACCCGGAAAATCGTGAACCGACATAGCGCGCAATCCCGTTCCGATCCGGCCCGATACAATGGCGGCATGCCGAATTTGCCGAACATTGACGAGCCGACCCGCGCGTTCATCGCCGCGCACCGCGACGAGGATGTGCGCGAGCTGGCCCTGCACCCGGGGCATGCGGAGGGCGTGGACCTGCCGTTTGCGCTCGACCAGATCGCCGGCCGGCGCAAGGCCCTGTCCAAGCTGCCCGAATGGGCCGCCTGCGAGGACGTCGTCTATCCGCCGCATCTGGCCATGGAGCAATGCTCCTCGCAGTTCACCGCCCGGTACAAGGCCGATCTGGCGCGCCGGCTCATGGCCGCGCGCACGGGAGGAGCCCCGACGAACGACAAACCGGCAGCCAGCGACTGTGCGGACGGAGCCGCTCCGGGACGTGAGCTGATCGACCTGACCGGCGGCTTCGGCGTGGACTTCTCCTACATGGCGCGCGCATTCGAACACGCCACCTATGTGGAACGGCAGACCCAGCTGTGCGATCTGGCCGGGCACAACATGGCCGCGCTCGGGCTCGAAGGCAGGACGCGGATCATCAACGGCGATTCGGTCGCCTATCTCAATGGTCTGCCCGCCGACGCCGCCTCGATGGTGTTCGCGGACCCGGCCCGGCGCGACGAGCATGGCGCGCGCACCTACGCCATCGCCGACTGCACGCCGGACGTGCTGGCTCTGAAGGACCGGCTGCTGGAGGTGGCGCCCATCGTCATGATCAAGCTCTCCCCCATGCTCGACTGGCGCAAGACCGTCGCCGACTTCGGCGGGGCGGTGTCCGAGGTGCACATCGTGTCCACCGGCAACGAGTGCAAGGAGCTGCTGGTCGTGCTGCGCCGGCGGCCCACCGCGGCGGACGACGTGTGGATCGCGTGCGTCAACGACGGCCAGCGGCTGGAATACGCGCTCGGCGAGGAGACGGAAGCGGCAGCGGCGGCAATCATGGAAACGGAATCCATCCCGCCCATCCCGATCGGCGAGGCGACGACCCTGTACGAGCCGAACGCCTCGCTGATGAAGGCCGGCTGCTTCGCGCTGCTCTCCCGCAGGTTCCATGTCCGCCAGATCGCCCCGAACAGCCATCTGTACGTGGGCTCGGGCACGGCGGACCCGACTTTCCCGGGACGCGCGTTCGCCGTGCAGGCCACGTCGACCATGAACAAGCGCGAGCTGAAGGCCGCGCTCGCCGGCATCGATCAGGCGAACGTGGCCGTGCGCAACTTCCCGCTCACCGTCGCACAGCTGCGCAGGAAGCTCAAGCTGCGCGACGGCGGGGGCGTCTACCTGTTCGCCACCACCACGGCCGACGGCACGCACACGCTGTTCGTCACGCGCAAGGCCTGACAGTGCGATGAGCGGCGAGACCCGTTCAGAGCGCCGGCTGCTCGGGCGCGGGACGCTCGTCGATCGCGGCGAGATCGGCCACATCGGCCGCGTAGAAGCGGGTCAGATCGGCCGTGAACTTCGCCAGGCTCTCCTCCGAGCTGTAGAGCATGTGGCCGGCCGGGTAGTACGTGAACGCCACGTTGCCGCGCAGGGGCTTGGGCAGCCCAAGGTGGTCGATGTCCTGCTCGGTCTGGAAGAACGGGGTGCACAGGTCGTACACGCCGTTGCCGATGAGCACCTTCAGCGTGTGCTGGTGGGCGATCGCCGCGGCCAGATCCGGCACCACGTTCGGGAACGGGATCTTCGGGCCCCACGAGCTTTTGGTCATGTCCGGCTGGGTGTGCCACCAGGTCCAGCCCTTGCCCGGCTCGGTGGACTCCCAGTCGAAGTCCGCGAACCCTAGGCGCTCCCGCTCGCCCTCCCATCCCAGCTCGTCGCGCAGATAGGCGTTGGCCAGCGAGGAGTAGGCCGGATCGAGGAAGGCGTCGTCCACCACGAAGGTCTCCTCGTCGCTCATGCGGTCCAGATCGTAGCCGGCCACACGACCGTCATAGCGGCCCACGATCCGGTCCTCGCCGCGCAGCAGCTGCTTGCGGAAACGCATGTCCAGCACGCGCAGGTTGGAATCGTAGACGTACTGCGCGTCCAGGCCGGTCAGTTCGGCGTAGCGTTCGGCCACGCGGCGCTTGGCCGCCTCATCCAGGGAATCGCCCATGGCAAGGGCGAGGCGCAGCGGGCCGTTGGCGAACGCGCGGGCCGCCTTCAGATGATCGGCGAGCTCCACGCCGGACGCGGCGCGGCCATGGTACTTGGCCACGGAGGCGAAGGTCGGGAAGTAGCCGATGTAGTACTGGTCGCCGGTGTCCAGCGTGAAGGCGTAGTCGAGGATGTTGGAGATGAGCGTCAGGCCGTTGAGGGCCACGCCGTCGGACTGCAGGCGGTATGCGAGCGCGGCGCCGCGCGTGGTGCCGTACGATTCGCCGAGCACGTACTTCGGAGAGTTCCAGCGGTGGTTGGCACTCAACCAGCGGCGGATGAACGCGGAGAAGCCCTTCACGTCGCCGTCCACGCTCCACAGTTCGGCCTTGGCCTTCTCCGCGATGGTGGAGAAGCCGGCGCCGGCCGCGTCGATGAACACCAGATCGGAGACCGGCAGCAGCGTGTGGGCGTTGTCCACGAGCGCGTAGGGGGCGGCGGGCACGGGTGCCGCGTCGGGCACGCTGATGCGCTTGGGGGCCAACGAGCCCATGAGCAGGAAGGTGGTGGACGATCCGGGGCCGCCGTTGAAGATGAACGTGACGGGGCGGGTGCGGTCCGTCTGTCCGTTGGTGGGATCCACCACGGTGAAGGCCGCGTAGAAGATGTTGGCGGCGGGCTTGACCTTGCCCGCGTCGATGTCCAGCGTGCCCACGGTCGCGTCGTACGCCCATTCGCGCCCGTCGATGGTGATGTTGTGCCGGGTGGTGTGGCTGGTGGGCTCCGGCAGCCCGTTGCGCTTGTCCGCCTGCTCCTTGGCGGCGTTCTCCGCCTGCTGCTTTGCGGCGTCCTGTTCGGTCATCGTTTGCCGTTCCTTTCGATGTGGATTGTCTGATGGGGATTGCGTACGAAGACGCCCCTCGCCGCGCATGGCGCGGAAGGGGCGTTCCGATTGCTGGATTGGTACCGATCAGTCCTTGGCGATGGTCTTGCCGGCGTTCGCGCCGGAGGAGAGGTCCTGGATCTCGATGACCTCGAGCACGGGGATGACGGCCGGCTTCTTGGTGCCCTTCTCCTCGGCGACCTTCACCTGGGCCTCGTAGATGTCGTCGTCCACATGCAGGACCACGTTGCCGCGGAAGCGGTAGCCCTTCTTCTCGGCGAGGTTGGCGTAGGCGATGACCAGCGGGGAGCCGTCCTTGAGGTTCTGGTAGGCCTGGCCGGCGGTGCGCTCATGGTAGGCGATGTGGTTCTCATCGAGCACGAACAGGCTCATCTTCGGGCCGAGGTCCAGCTGGCCGTCCTTGGACACGGTGGAGATCCAGCCCAGGTTGTTCTCGATGAATTCCTTGATCTCGGGGGTAATGGTTGCCATATCGGCTCCTTTCGAAGGCTTGTGCATTCCTTTCTTAGCGTACCGAAAACGGGTTCGCTGCGCACGGTTTTCGCCCTGCGTTTCGCGCAGCGACAATCGATTGTGACCAACATCACCCGCGGGCGGGTTCATGACGACACGCGCCCGCCGGACATGCGCGAATCGGGACACGGCGGCGGCTAGTGTGTTCTCGGATGGGCGCGCCGAGGCGCCGAACATCCCGAGAACAACATCAGACGTATGAACTTGAAGGAGTGCAAGGCAGTATGGCAGTCCGCAGTCGGTTCCAGCAGTTGCGCAGCAAGTGGTCGCGTACGTTCCCGCCGAATCTGGCGCGGCTCATGCTGCTGACCTGCGCCGCCCTGTGGGGCGGCAGCTACCTGATCGCGAAATTCGCCATGGTGGCCATCCCCCCGCAATGGCTCATGGGCATCCGCGTGCTCGGCGCCTGCACCTGCATGATGCTGCTGTTCCATCGCGTGATCCTGCCCGCGCTGACGCCCAAAATCCTCGTGCCCGCGCTCGTGGTGGGCGTCACGTACTGGGGCACGATGGTCACGCAGACGATCGGCCTGCAGACCATCGACCCGGGCCGCAGCGCGTTCCTGACCGCCGCATACTGCGTGCTCACGCCGTTCGCCTCCTGGCTCGTCGCCAAGACCAGGCCGGGCATGATCAACCTTGTGGCGGCCGTGATCTGTCTGGTCGGCGTGGGCTTCGTGTCCCTCAAAAGCGGCGGCAGTCTGGCCCTGAGCACCGGCGACTGGCTGACCATCGCCACCTCGGTGATCTTCGCGTTCAACCTCACGTTCCTGGGCGTCTACGCCAAGCGGTTCCATCCGATCGCGCTCACCTGGGTGCAGTTCTTCGTGGCGGGCGTGCTGTTCATCGCCGGCGCGCTGTTCACCGAGCCGATGCCCAACGGCGCATGGCTGCAGCCGAGCGTGGTCGCCGCGTTCCTCTACCTGTTCCTGGGCGCCACCATGACCGCGCAGATCATGCAGAACATCGGTCTGGCGCACGTGCCGCCGGCGCAGGCGTCGATCATCATGTGCACGGAAAGCCTGTTCGCGGTGGTGTTCTCGGCCATGTTCTGGGGCGAGGCGATCACATGGAACTCGATCGTCGGCTTCTCGCTGATCTTCGCCGCCGTGCTGCTGTCGATCATCAGAAAACGCAAGAACTGAACCGCCGACGGCATGCCGGAAACGCGCGGCGGGCGGCTCAGCCCTCCCAGGCGCGCAGCACGCCGGCCGGCACCTTCGACGCGTCGAAGCGGTAGTGTCCGGTGACGGTCATGCGCAACGGCGCATCAAGATAGTCGTTGTCTCGGTCGGGAGCGCCCATGTTGTGCAACAGGTACGGGGTGCCGGTTGCGCTGCTGGCCTTGTCCGAGACGACGGCGATGTGCTTCGTGGTCTCGAACGTCACGATGTCTCCTGGCTGCCACTGCGCATGGTCCGCCGCATCCGTGGTCAGGGATTGTCCGTATCGGCTGAAGAACACGCCCAGCACGCCGGTGCGGCGGAAATCGATGTTCGGGTCCGGCTTGGGGGCCACCGCCCGGTAGGCCTGCGGATGGGCGGCCACATCCGCGTCCACCATGGCCTTGAGATCGTAGCCGGCCTCGCGGAAGGCGCGCCACACCAGATCGGTGCATGCCCCACGGTCCGCCGGCGGGTAGCCGCCCGCATAATACCCGTCGTCGTACGCCGGTTCCGCCTCGGCATCCTTGCGGGCGCCGATGACAATGTCCGTGGTGTCATCGATGCCGTTGCCGTTGTAGTCGGTCGGGCTCTTCACAATCGCGAGCGGCGTGGTCGCGGGCGGCTGGGACTGCGGAGCCGCGACCTGCCCGGAGGTCTTCGGGATGCGAGGGATCAGCGCCGCGACGCCTCCGCGGCCGAGCACCGCGAGCGCTCCCCCGCCCAGTATCAGCAGCAGGAGCGTCGCGATCACCAGCACGGCGGCGATGCGGCCGGCACCGCGCTCGGCGTCCCGCCCGGAAGCGCTCCGATGCCCGGCCCCATCATCCTTCGCATGTTTCCAAGCCATGCGGACCTCCTCGCATACGACCCCGTCAGATGATGTCCTCAAGTGTAGGAAACGGGGGAAGGAGGACGACGATGGAATGCGGGATTCCCATGGGATGCACACGGATCGGATACGAAAAAGGGCCGGTCATCATCTGACCGGCCCCTGTTGTCCATTTATTCTTTGCAATGTCAAAACAAAGTCGGCTGCTCGCCAACACCGCGATGCTCATGAACTTTTACGATGGCGACGTAACGCGTTGTGAGTCTGTTATTCTCGTCCAATGCCTTCTCCACCCTCATGTCCACGCGGTAGATGTCATTGGCGCGCATAGCCTCCTCGCCATCAAGCACACGCTTCTTGAACTGCTCGTCCGCCAAAGTGACGAACTGCGTCTTGATGCCATCGGTGATTCGCCATTTGCCATTCTCCCGAAAGGACACATCAAGCGCCTGAATGACGATCTCCACGGTATCCTCGGTACGCTCTTTCTCCTTGGGATCGTAATGGGAGATGGCGTCCGCCTCTTCCGTATCAACCGTCTCATCGCGCGTGCCGGATTGGAACTGCACGAGGTCGATGCCATCCTCCAATGTCGGTGCGACCGCCCCCTTGATGGCCTGGACGAACTCCGGATTTTTCAAAGCCTCAACGGACGCCTTCAGTTCACGCATCTTCGACCCATCGGGGAAGATGATGTCCACAAGGTCGAGCCCATTCTCGTCCCTGCCGGCATCCTCGACCGTCGCCGGGTTCACATGATTGGCAAATCGTTTGACAAGCCTTACCGCGCCGAAATAAATGGCCATCAGCCCGGAAGCGTTGACCACCGCGGTCACGCCAGGCCCGGCGAGCAGCCCCTCCGCCTCGTTGACAAAGTGAAGAAGCAGGTCGATGGTGAAGGAGCCCTCGCGGGTCGCCTGTGCGTTGAGATGCACCCGGGCTTCGGGAGCCACATCCTTCTGGATGACGTCAAATGCCTTGGCAAGGGATAGGAGAGCCGGGGCAAGCTGTTTTACGTCCATTTCATGGGAGCGCAGAACCTCGCCGTCATAGCGCACATACAGGGTGTCCGCTTCAGGGCCCCGCACGGTGCCAACACCGCGCCCGCCAGCAGCAAGCCGCTGGGAACTGGTCATGTTAGCACGGACATTCTTCCGAGTCATCATTCCTCCCACACCTTTTCAGGATGCATCAATCGTAACCGGGCAACCTTAACAGGACATGAGGGAAAAATCATCAGATGGCCAACATCGCGTAATAGCAATCCGCCAAGGGCGCATTCCTCTGGTAGCCACCTTTGAGCGCCTATTGGTATTCGCCGTGATCGAAAGCAGGCTTCAGGGGTTTGACATGGCGTTGCCGGCGACTGAGGAATGGCGCCATTCCAACGATAAAGGGCCGGTCATCATCTGACCGGCCCCTGTTGTCTGTGGAGCTAAGGGGATTCGAACCCCTGACCCTCTCCATGCCATGGAGATGCGCTACCAGCTGCGCCATAGCCCCGTGTGAAGTTATCGGATCCCGCGAGCCCGAACGGCCCACCGCGAATCCGGCGGCAAAACCCTCGACATCCACCGATCGCAAAGGCTTCGCATCGTGGAGCTAAGGGGATTCGAACCCCTGACCCTCTCCATGCCATGGAGATGCGCTACCAGCTGCGCCATAGCCCCGTGCTCGTTAAGCAACTCGAGTAAATATACTCACTTTTCCTCAGTCTGCAACCGCCCGCGTGTCGCACGCTGTGTCCGCGACTCACGCACCGCGGACACAGCAACGAAGGCATGCCGGGCTCACGCCCAGACGAAGTTCCCCTCGCCCGCGCCCAGCTCGAAATGCAGCTTGGCCACGCCAAGGCAGATCTCCGCCTGCACGCCCTCCAATGCCTCGCCGCGAACCGTGCGGCCGTCGGCGAGCAGCGTGAAATGGACCGGCTGCTTGCCCAGCGCGCTCGGGGCCAGCTGGACGGCTTCAAGGCCCTTGATGAACCATTCGGGGGCACCGGCCAGCGGATCGTCCGCGGGAGCGCCCTCGACCGCACCCAATTCCTGGACGGGCTTGCTGCGATGCGGTCGGCCGGGACGGTTGCCATGGCCGAATGCGATCACGGCGGGCATGCGCTCATCATCGCCCAGCAGCCACGCGCCGGCGTGTTCGCGGGACTCGTGCAGCACGGCCCAGCCGGTGTCGAGGCCGCGCATCACGGCCTCCAGAGCCAGTCGCTCGCCGCAGTAGCCGGCGCGCTCGTCCAGATCGGCGGGATCGTCGTCGCGGCCGATCAGCGCGAAGCAATGGTGCACGCCCTTGAAGCGCCCGTAGTGGGTCGGACATTCGCCGAAGGCGTCGCCGTCGTCGATCACGAGTTGGATGTTGAGCCCGTGACGCTCGTTGAGCTGGTCGACGAGGCTGCGCAGATCGTCCAGCGTCGCCTCATCGACGGGCTGGTCGCTGTAGTCGCGCACGGCGTGGCGCGCGGACATGGCTTCGATGATGTTCAATTCACTCTCCTTGTTCGCTACCCATCCTAGCGGCGGGACCGACGAGCAAGGCAAAGGCGGTCGCAACGTGGCATGCGCCATGCTGCGACCGCCCGGAAACCTATGAAACGATGCCGCTTCCGACGCTCGTCAGCGGGATGCGGAAGTGCCCGCGCTCACCGAGGATTCGGCGTTCGTCCCGGACGCGCTGTTGTTCGATCCGCTGCCCGAATTCGACGATGAGCCCGAACCCGAGGAGGAACCGGAACCGTTGCCCGAGTTGGACGAGCTTGACCCCGAATTCGACGAGCCGGAATTGGACGACGAGGAACCGGAACCCGAAGTGGAATCCGACGACGAGCCCGAATTCGACGATGATCCCGAACCCGAGGAGGAACCGGAACCGTTACCCGAGTCGGACGAGCTGGACCCCGAATTCGACGAGCCGGAATTGGACGACGAGGAACCGGAACCCGAAGTGGAATCCGACGACGAGCCCGAACCCGAGGAGGAACCGGAACCGGACGTGCCGGAATCGGCGCCGGACGTGCCCGAGGCCGTGCCCGAATCGGACGAGGAGCCCGAGTTTGCGCCGGATGTGGCGTTCGATCCCGCCGTGGAGCCCGAGGTGGGCTCCGACGTGGACTCGGAGGTCGAATCCTTGTCCGCATCGCCGGACTGCTCCGTGGAGGAACCGGACGGCGTGCTCTCGGTCGCCTTGGGCTTGGGCGTCTGCGTGGTGGTGCTGGTGCTGACCAGATCGCGCACCACGGAGTCGGTGCCGTGCCCGTTGGTGACCAGCATGATCACGGCGCTGGTGGCGGCCACGGCGAGCAGGGCGCTGGCGATGGTGATGATGATCGCCGTGCGCTTGCGTTTGGCGGCCGCGCGGCTCATGGCCAATGCGCCCGAATTGGTGACATGGCGGGACATGCCGGCGTGCGATCCGACGACCCGCGGCGCGTTCGGCGCGCCGGAGGAGGATGCGGACGCCTCGCCTACCGCCACGCGGCCCACCGCATCGTCCGATGCGATCGTCTCCGCCACCGCGGCGCGTTCGGCGGCGTCCAAGCCGGCCTCGGCATCCTTGACCTTGGCCGCATCGGAGGCCTTGGCATCGGACACTGACTTGCCATCGGCCGCGGCTTTGGCACCGTCCTTGGCATCATCCGCCGAGTCCGGATCCGGGCCGCCGACAACGGTCTCCTGGATCTTCTTCGTGGATTCGCGAAGCACGTTCTGGTAAATCTGAGAGGAAATGGCGGTGACGATGGAACTGATCGCCACGCCGATCACCGAACCCGCCAGCCCGATCCGGGCCGACAGCAGGAACGACGTCACCGCCGCCAGGGCACCCGCGGTGATGGGCACCCATGAGATGTTCCGGAAGAAACCTTTCAACCAACGACCTCCTCCGCGTCCGGCGCTCCCGCGCCCGGCGTACGGAACCTGATAACAACAATTATGTGCAATCAGGCAAGGTAGCACGTCGGGAGACAGAAACGCTGGGGATTACGCGCGCGGAGGGTGTTGGCGGCCGGTTATTTGCAGAATCCTTACATATTCCTTACGGCCGGGACTGCGGATCACTCCGCAGGCCACTGTCCGCAGGTCGCAGTCACAGCGAGGGATTGTCCCACTGCTCGGTGTCCGCTTCGGCCGGACCGTGGTTGTAGTCCACCAGACGCCAGTGCTCGCGCCCGTCGGCCACGTCGGTCAGGGACAGACGGGCCCAGTGGGCGTTGCGCATGGAGACGACGCCGCAATAGTTCGGATTGTCCGAGGCGTCGCCGAGCAGCGTGTACACCACCTGCGAGATCCAAGCGCCATGCGAGAAGACGAACAGCGTGGTGTCGTTGCCGGCGCGGTAGGCCCAGTCGTTCAGGGCCGCCACGCCGCGCTCCCCCACGTCATGCCGGCGTTCGGCACCATGGTTGAGCTCGCCGCCCTGCCAGTTGGCGTAGGAGCGGTAGTCCTCGGGGTACTTCTCGCGCAGCTCGGTCACGGCCACACCCTCCCAGTCGCCGAAGCTGCGCTCGCGCACGCGCTCGTCGGGATGGACCTCAAGGCCCAGCGGGTCGGCGAAGGCGTGTGCGGTGGCGGCGGCGCGGGACAGGTCCGAGCAGACCACCAGCTGTTTGGTGCCGGGGCGGCGATCCACGTACAGGGACTTGAGCGCCTTGGCGGTCTGGGCGACCTGCCATTCGCCCGTCGCATCCAGCGGGATGTCCACCTGCCCCTGAAACCGGCCGGCAAGGTTGTAGGAGGTGCGCCCGTGACGCACGAGGATCACGGTGGAGACGTGCCTCGGATGGCTGTGCTCGGTGTCGCCGTACAGATCGGTGATGGAAACCATGGTTCGCCTTTCGATTGACGGATTGCTCCGGACGGATGGGCCGGACCGGCCTTGCGGTTTACGCCCGGACCGCTTCGGGCGAGTCCTGCGCCGTGACCGGCGCGGGCTCCTCGGGAAGATCGAGCTCGATGAGCGGGCAGTCCTTCCAGAGTCTTTCAAGGTTGTAGAACTCCCTGGTTTCATCATGCATCACATGGATGACGAAGTCGCCGTAGTCGAGCAGCACCCACTGCGCCTCGGTGAGGCCTTCGCGTTCGCGCGGCTGGAGCCTCTCCGCCTTGTACAGCTTCTTCTCGATCTCCTCGGCCACGGCCAGCACCTGGCGTTCGTTGCGCGCGGAGGCGATCATGAAGATGTCGGTGATGCCCAGGGGCTGGGAAACGTCGAAGGCGACGATGTCGGTGGCCTTCATCTTGTCCGCGGCGAGCGCGGCGATGCGGACGGAATCGATGGAGCTTTGCAGTGCGGCCATTCGATCAGCGCTCCCAGGCGGGCTTCCAGCCCTCCACCACGTGCTGCGTGTTCTCCGAATAGGCCATGGCGTCCTGGGGCACGGCATGGCGGATCACGCTGCCGGCGCCGGTGGTCACGCCGTCGCCCACCTGGACGGGGGCGACGAACAGGTTGCCGGCGCCCACGTGCACGTTGGAGCCGATCTCGGTGTGGTTCTTGTGCACGCCGTCGTAGTTGGCGGTGATGGTGCCGCCGCCGATGTTGGTGTGCGAGCCCAGATGCGCATCGCCGATGTAGCTCAGGTGCGGCACCTTGGTGCCCTCGTCGATGTGGGCCTTCTTCATCTCCACGAACGCGCCGGCCTTGGTGTCCTCTCCCAGATCGTTGCCCTGGCGCATGTAGGTCCACGGGCCGATGTTCGCGCGCGCGCCGATATGGCTTTCCTGCACGCGGGAGCGCTCCACGTGCGCGCCTTCGTCCACGGTGGCGTCGATCAGCGTGGTGTACGGTCCCACCACGGCATCCGCGGCGACCACGGTGTGGCCCTGCAGGAAGGAGCCGGGCAGCACGGTCACGTCGCGGCCCAGCTTGACGTCGTCGTCGATCCACGTGGTCTCAGGGTCGAGGATCGTCACGCCGTCACGCATCCAGCGCTCGCACACGCGGCGGTTGTGGGCCTTGGCCAGGGCGGCCAGCTGCACGCGGTCGTTGACGCCCTCCACGCTCATCGAATCGGGCGCGGCGAAGGCACCCACCACGCGACCCAGGCCGCGGGCGGTCTCCAGGGCGTCGGTCAGGTAGAACTCGCCCTGGGCGTTGTTGGAGTTCAGCCCGGCGATGGCCTGCTCGAGCACGTCCGCCTCGAACACGTAAACGGAGGTGTTGACCTCCTTGACGGCCAGCTCGCTTTCATTGGCGTCGCGCTGTTCCACAATGCGCAGCACGGAGCCGTCCTGCTTGCGGATGATGCGGCCGTAGCCGGTGGGGTCGGCCAGTTTGGTGGTGAGCACGGTGGCGCCGTCGTGATGGGCGGCATGGAAGTCGATCAGCGAATGCAGCGTGTCGGCGTCCAGCAGCGGCATGTCGCTGGCGGCGATGAGCACCGGGCCGTGGAGCTTGCCGTCCGGGCTGCCGGCTGCCAGCTGGGCCATCGCGCACTGCACGGCGCGTCCGGTGCCGGGGATTTCATCCTGCTCGACGATCACCACGTCCGGATCGTAGCTGCGGGCCGCCTCGGCCACGCGCTGGCCCTGATAGCGGACCACGACTGCAAGCACGTTGGCGTCGAGCGCCGAAACGGAGTCCATCACCCGGTGGAGGAATGTCTTGCCGGCGAAGGTGTGCAATACCTTCGGCGTGGCTGAACGCATGCGGGTCCCCTCGCCCGCGGCCAGGATGATGGCGGCTGAAAGCTCCATGAATTCGATGTCCTTTCCGTGAGATTTCGCCGGATATGAGCCGGATATGCGAATGGGGCCGCCCGCCTCGAAGTTTCGAAGCAAGCGGCCCCATTCTCGGCAGTTCCCCCACCTGGACTCGAACCAAGACAAAGGGTTCCAAAGACCCGTGTGCTGCCATTACACCATGGGGGAAGGCGGCGGGCCGAAACCCGCCAAGTGTTTATTATGCCATACGCAAGGACGTGGTCGCCACGCGCACGGCGAACACGATGGGATTGCGTCCGCTAGGCGAGCAACGTCAGCCGAACAGCATCAGGCGAACAGGAAGCCCTGGCCGTGATGTTCGGGGTACGTGTCGAACAGCTCGGCCACGGAACCGTCGTCGAACACCGCGCGGATGGCGCTTGCCAGCAGCGGGGCGATGGACAGGACGGTGAGGCCGGGCCAGCGCTTCTCCTCCGGGATCGGCACGGTGTCCGTGACCACGACCTCGCGCGCGCCGCATTCCTTCAGACGCTCGATGGCGGGGCCGGAGAACACGCCGTGGGTGGCGACCACGGTCACCGAGTTGGCGCCCGCGTCCCTGAGGACGTTGCAGGCGCCGGCGATCGTGCCGGCGGTGTCGATGAGGTCGTCCACGAGCACGCAGTCCTTGCCCTTGACGTCGCCGACGACGCGGTTGGCGACGGCCTGGTTGGGTCGCGTGATGTCGCGGGTCTTGTGCACGAAGGCGAGCGGGCCGCCGCCGAGGCGCTGCGCCCACTGCTCGGCCACGCGGATGCGGCCGGCGTCCGGGGAGACGACCGCCACGTTGTCCAGCTGGCCGCGGAAGCGGTCGCGGATGTAGTCCACCAGCACCGGCATGGCGATGAGGTGATCCACCGGGCCGTCGAAGAAGCCCTGGGACTGCGCGGCGTGCAGATCGACGCTCATGATGCGGTCCGCGCCGGCGGTGGCGAGCATGTCGAACACCAGACGGCAGGAGATGGGCTCGCGGCCGCGGTGCTTCTTGTCCTGGCGGGAGTAGCCCAGCAGCGGGCAGACGGCGGTGATGGAGCGGGCGGACGCGCGCTTGAGGGCGTCGATCATGATGATCTGCTCCATGATGGCCTTGTTCACCGGCGCCGCATGGGTCTGGAGGACGAACACGTCTGCGCCGCGCACGGATTCCGTGTACCGCACGTACATCTCGCCGTTGGCGAAGTCGTAGGCAGTGGTCTCCAGCACGTCGATGCCGAGTTGCTCGGCCACGTCCGTCGCCAGCTTGGGATGGGCCCGGCCGGTGACCAGAATGAGATTCTTATCGGGCTTTCCTTCGAGGATTGCGCTCACCATTGTCTCCAAATGTACGTCGCGTAGTTGACCCTCAACAGTGTAACGATCGCCGCAGACCGCCGACTACGTACCGGTGTCGGCGGATCGCCGCGACCGGCCTCCCGTCATCCGCGCCCGTACAGGCCGTGCTTGCCGATGTACTGCACCACTCCGTCGGGCACCAGATACCACACGGGCTCGCCGGCCTCGCTGCGCCGGCGCACATCGGTGGAGGAGATCGCCAGGGCGGGGATCTCCAGAAGGTCCACCTTGCCTTCGGGCAGGGCGTCGATGTTGAGGCCCTTGATGCTCGACGAGTATCCGGGGCGCGTGACGGCCACGAAATGGGCCAGGTCCCACATCCGGTCCGCGTCCTTCCATCGCACGATCTCCGCCACGGCGTCCGCGCCGGTGATGAAGAACAGCTCGGCGTCGGGCCTCAGCGCGCGGATGTCGCGCAGGGTGTCGATGGTGTAGGTCACGCCGGGCCGGTCGATGTCCACGCGCGAGACCGTGAACTTCGGGTTCGACGCGGTGGCGATCACGGTCATGAGGTATCGGTCCTCGGCGTTGGTGACGTGCTTGTCCAGCTTGAAGACGGGCCGGCCGGTGGGCACGAAGATCACCTCGTCGAGGTCGTACACCCACGCCACCTCGGAGGCCGCCACCAGGTGGCCGTTGTGGATCGGGTCGAACGTGCCGCCCATGATGCCCACGCGGGGCACGGCATGGCGGTTGCCGCGCGTGGAGGTGCGCCCGCCGCGCCCGCCGGTCAGCGCGGAAAGGTCGGACATGCGGCGGCGGGTGGCGGGGATGTTGGTCTCGTCCACGCTCATGCGGCTTCCTCGCGGGCAACCTCGGCGGCCTGCGACTCCTCGTCGCGGGCCTCGCTCTTGATCTGCGCGGCGGTCGGATCGTCCTCGCCCGGGTCGATCTGGTTCATCTCCTCGTCCCACTCGTCCTGGACCACGCGGCGGATCTCCGCGAACGTGGGCAGGGGGAAGTCGGGCTGGAACGTGCGGCGCACCTCGGCCACGCGCTCGGTGATGCGGATGAGCGTGTCCGTCATGCCGTCGATGTCGTTCTCGCGCTCCATGGCGCGGAAGCGGCCCACATACTGCTCCATGATGGTCATCTGCTCGCGGATGAACCTGACCTGCGCCTCGTCGAGGTCAAGCACGTCGGGATCGTGCTCGTCGGGCCAGCGGATGAGCACGGCGTCCGCGTATTCCAGCGAGGCGCGCTGCTCGGCCGTGGCGATGCCGTCCTCGATCTGCACCAGGAAGACGTAGCGGACCATGCTCAGCCGCTCGGAGGCGATCCTGAAGCCGAGCTTCGGATCGCTCGTGTCGATGTCCAGCACCTTCATCACGTCGTCGTTCATGCGCGTACCTGTCCTGTTCCGTATCCGATCCATTTGGTGGTGGTGAGTTCCTCGAGCCCCATGGGCCCGCGGGCGTGCATCTTCTGGGTGGAGATGCCCAGTTCGGCGCCCAGGCCGAACATGCCGCCGTCGGTGAAGCGCGTGGAGGCGTTGACCATGACCACGGCCGAGTCGATGCGGCGGGTGAAGCGCTCCACGGCGGAATAGTCCTCCGCGAGGATGGCCTCGGTGTGTCCGGTGGAGTGCGCGTTGATGTGGTCGATCGCCTCGTCCAGCGAGTCCACCACCTTCACGCCCATCCTGAGGGCCAGGTACTCGGTGTCCCAGTCCTCCTCCTCGGCATGCAGCAGACTGAGCCCGTCGATGGCCGCGCCGCCGATGATGTCGAACGCCTCGCGGTCGGCTCTGAGCTCCACGTCGCGTTCGGCGAGCGCGCGGGCGATGACGGGCAGGAAGGCCTCGGCCACGTCGCGGTGCACCAGCAGCTTCTCGGCCGCGTTGCACACGCCCACGCGCTGGGTCTTGGCGTTGAGGATGACCGGCACGGCCTTGGCGAGGTCGGCGGAGCGGTCCACGTAGATGTGCACGTTGCCGGCGCCCGTCTCGATGACCGGCACCTTGGAGTTGCGCACCACGGCCTGGATGAGCCCCGCACCGCCACGCGGCACCAGCAGGTCGATGTGGCCGCGGGCCTCCATCATGGCCGTGGCGCCCTGGCGCCCGAACGGGTCAACGGTGGCCACGAGGGCCGGATCGAAGCCGTGGTCCCTGAGCACGCCGGCGATCACGGACAGCGTGGCCGCGTTGGTGCGCTCGGCCGCGTGACCGCCCCTGAGGATCACCGCGTTGCCGGACTTGAGGCACAGGGCCGCCACGTCCACGGTCACGTTGGGACGGGCCTCGTAGATCATGCCGATCACGCCGATCGGCACGCGCACCTGCGTGAGCCTCATGCCGTTGGGCAGGTTGCGGCCGCGGACCATTTCCCCAACCGGGTCGGGCAGGGCGGCCACATTGCGCACGCCATTCGCGGTGGCGGCGACGCGCTCCACGCCGAACTTCAGACGGTCGAGCTTGCCCTGGTCCATGCCCGATTCGAACGCCTCGTCCATGTCCAGATCGTTGGCGGCCGCGATGCGGTCGGCCTGTTCGTCCAGAGCGTCCGCAATGGCCAGCAGCAGTTCGTTCTTCGCCTCGCTGTTGGCCTGGGCGAGCGCGCGCTGCGCCTCGGCCGACCGGTCCGCCTTCGCGCAGACCTGGCGGAACACCTCCGGGTCGAGCGCATCATCCGATGACCCCATGCCAACCCCCTTTCCCGCACGCCCCCTTTGGGGACGATGGTTGCCTATGAATCACTATGGGCCACGATGATAGTCGCATCCCGGTCCCGCGGCGGATCCGATGCCCGCGGACCGGTCGGCGGAACGGTCGGCGGAACGGTCGGCGGATCGGCCTGCTGATCGGACGGTCAACGATTGGCAACGCCGCCCGCATGGGGTCTTCACGCGCTAAGGTGTTGGTCGGCAATGCAGCGCGCCGGCCAATGTCGGGCCGGCGAGAGAAAGAGAAAAAAGGAGACGTCGTCATGTCCCAACCGCAACCATCCGTGAACGCGCTCACCCCCGCCCAGGTCGAGGAGGCGGTGGACTCGGCCGCCGAAAAGAAGGTGGCCACCCCATTCCTGCGCCTGCTGGTCTCCGCCATGTTCGCCGGCGCCTTCATCGGCTTCGGCGCCTTGTTCTTCACCGTGGTCACCTCCGACTCGTCCCTGTCCTTCGCGGCGGCCAAGCTGCTGGGCGGACTCGCCTTCTGCCTGGGTCTGGTGCTGGTGCTGTGCTGCGGATCGGAGCTGTTCACCGGCAACTCGCTCATGGTCTCCGGCGCGATGGAGCACCGCATCGGCTGGGGCGCGATGCTGGGCAACTGGGCCGTGGTCTGGATCGGCAACCTGCTGGGCGCCCTGCTGGCGGTGGCGCTGGTGTCCGCCGCGCACATCCTTGACCTCAACGCGGGCGCGGCCGGCACCACGGCCATCGCGGTCGCCGCGGCCAAGATCTCCCCCAGCTGGCTCACCCTGTTCTTCCGCGGCATCCTGTGCAACATCTTCGTGTGCCTGGCCGTGCGCATCGGCTTTGCGGCCCGCTCCGTGGCGGACAAGGTGCTGGGCATCCTGCTGCCGATCAGCGCCTTCGTGGCCTGCGGCTTCGAGCACTGCGTGGCCAACATGTTCTTCCTGCCCATGGGCCTCGTGGCCAAACTGACCGGCTACGCCCTGCCCTCCGGCGCCGACGCGTCCGTGGTGAGCGTCACCGGCATCCTCTACAACATCTCCGCCGCCACGCTGGGCAACATCGTCGGCGGCGCGATCTTCGTGGGCCTCGCCTACTGGTTCGTCCAGGGCCACCACGCCGATCGCGGCATCTTCGGCAAGGGCGGGGCGAACTGATTAAGCTGTTTGGTTTGGCCATCAACGACCACCAATGGCCAAACCAAACAGCCCACTATTCATTATTATTCAAAGTCCCATTTTTTAGCACTGTTACAGAGATATAAATAAAAACAACAAATAGAGAAAAAGACATGACATAGTATCCAATTACGTCATAATATCCGAGATAAAGAGACAAAACCATATCCCACACACAGTGAGACAAACAGATACCTAACAGAGCCCCCGTACAACGGTACAACAAAACAATAAAGATTGGCCATATAAATGCACGCAGTGCGGGCCATCCTTGGTATAGATGAAATACTCCACGCATCAAGCTATTTAAGATTAAAATAACCCACCATGGGATATTGCCACGCCTCAGACAAGTTACCAGTAATGCCAGTAATACAGTTTCTTCCTCCAACGGCCCAATAAAGTTATTAGCAAAAGCGAGAAACTCAGCAAAAGGCCCGATGGTAATCATTCTTGTATCAACATATTGATACTTTATATTGAAGTAAGACATAAAAAAAACTGATTACAAAGCTTAGCCTATTTGCTGCGCTAAAAAATAAACAGCCCCACAATAAAGGGCAACAATTGAATATTCCAAGGAACCTTCAATTGCCTGCATGATGGAGAAACGCGTCGACGCAACATATAAGTCGCGCCAATTGTACAAATAATTACAACAAGTCGTATGGCATGTGTATATGCTATTTCCCACTCATTCAGCGGGCCAAGATAACCACCAGCGTCTATGACCTTACCGCCATTAATATTTGTTAATGATATTTCTACACTGCCACCAAAGTCTATCCAATACAAAATGGCAATTATTGGTATGCTAATTAATGCAAGACGTATAGGATGCTTCGATGGGACAAGGCCAGTCCGATCTACTCGAACAGTATTCCAAACAGTCATCCACGCCGATTGCAATACGCGCATAACCTCAACCCCTTCTAGAATCAGCTATACAATTTATGATACCACATTCCGCCACGATCATAAAAATATTCGTCCGGGCGCACCAACGAACGTTGACGCCAGCCGCATACTCACGAATAAACCTCTGTTGCGGTTGTGAGACGGCAGCACCCTCCCCAGCCCCATTGTCCCGTATGTGGACCAAGTCCGCCGCCCGTACGGCGCGTTCGCTAGAATGTTGATGCTTAGTCAAGCCGTGAACCACAAGCAAAGGACGCATCCGTGATCACCTTCCACAGCACGCGCAGCACCACCGATTCGCTCACCGCCAAGCAGGCCATTCGCAAGGGCATCGCCGACGACGGGGGCCTGTTCGTCTCCGATTCGCTCGGCCAGACCCATGTGGACCTTGCGAACATCGCCTCCAAGAGCTATCAGGAGATCGCCCTCGACGTGCTCGGCGCGCTGCTGCCCGACTATACGGCCGATGAGCTCAAGGCCTGCATCGACGAGGCGTACGGCAGCCAGTGGTCCGATCCGGCCATCACGCCCCTGAAGCCCCTGGGCGACGACTTTGTGCTGGAGCTGTTCAACGGCCCCACCTCCGCGTTCAAGGACGTGGCCCTGCAGATCCTGCCGCGCTTCATGGCCCGCACCACGCCGGCCGGGGGCGACCCGGACGAGAAGATCATGATTCTCACCGCCACCTCCGGAGACACCGGCAAGGCCGCGTTGGCCGGCTTCGCGGACGCGGCGGGCACCGGCATCACCGTCTTCTACCCGGAGGGCAAGGTCTCCCAGGTGCAGGAGCTGCAGATGACCACGCAGACCGGCTCCAACGTGAAGGTGGCCGCGGTCAGGGGCAACTTCGACGACGCCCAGTCCGCCGTCAAGCGCATCTTCGGCGACCGCGAGCTGGCGGACAGGCTCGCCGCCGACTCGCACGTGGTGCTCTCCTCCGCCAACTCGATCAACGTGGGCCGTCTGGTTCCGCAGGTGGTCTACTACTTCTCCGCCTACGCGCAGCTGCTCCAGCAGCAGATCATCAACACCGGCGACGAGGTGGAGTTCGTGGTCCCCACCGGCAACTTCGGCGACATCCTGGCCGGCTACTACGCCAAACTGCTGGGCCTGCCGGTCAAGCATCTCGTGGTCGCCTCGGACAGGAACAACGTGCTGTTCGACTTCCTGACCACCGGCTCGTACAACCGCAACCGCCCGTTCTTCCAGACCATCAGCCCGTCCATGGACATCCTCATCTCCTCGAACCTGGAGCGCATGCTCTACTACTTCGCGGAGAAGGACACGCGTCTGATCTCCATGCTCATGAACGACCTCAAGAACTACGGCTGCTACGAGGTGCCCGAGGAGCTGCTCGCCAAGATCCGCCACGTGTTCGGCTGCGGATGGGCCAACGAGGATCAGGTGCGCCAGGCCATCGCCGACTGCTGGAAGAAGAACCGCTACGTGATCGACCCGCACACCGCCTGCGGCTACTTCGTGATGCAGCAGATGCCGGCCGACCCGCTCACCCCGCGCGTGCTGCTGTCCACCGCGAGCCCCTACAAATTCCCGCGCGTGGTCAACGAATCGCTTGGCCTCGACGCCACGGGCACCGACTTCGAGTGCATGGATGTGCTCGCCGAAGCCACCGGCACCAAGGCTCCCGCCGCCCTGCGTGGACTGGAGACCGCCGATGTGCGATTCAGCGATGTGATCGGCATCGATGAGATGGAGGACTTCGTCGCGGGCACGGCCGAAGCGCTCTGATCGTCCTTTCCCAATCGTTCGCGCCCTGATGCGTCTCATTTCGCCACCGATTCCGACAATGGCAGCGTTTCGAGACACATCAGGGCGTTTCTGCGTCTCATTTCGCTACCAATTCCAGGACCGGGTGTGACTTGAGACACGGGAGGGACTCAGGAGGGACACAGGCGGGCAATGCATGTCTCATTTCGCCGCCAATTCCGAAACCGGTGGCGAAATGAGACGCTCCGGGGCGTTTCTGCGTCTCAAAACGCATCCGGTTCTGGAATTGGCGGCGAAATGAGACAAAGGAGAAGCAGCGAGCGTCTCAAACTGCCGCCGCCAATTTCGGATTTGGTGGTGATTCGAGACATGGCAATGTCTCCGCCCACCCGCATCACACCAGCCGGGTGCGGTACTCCCCCGTCTCGGCCACGGCCTTGATGCCCTCCACGGAATGGTCAACCATCGAACGCACCGCCGCGTCCGTGTAGAACGCCATGTGCTGGGTCATCACCACGTTCGGGAACTGACGCAGGTAGGCGATGCCGCGATTGGTGAGGATGTCCGTGCGCCGATCGCGATGGATCAGCTCCTCCTCGGTCTCCACGGTGTCCAGTCCGAGCCCGCCGATCTTCTTCGCCTCGATGTTGTCGATCAGCGCCTCGAGATCCATGAGCTCGCCGCGGGCGCAGTTGATGAGCACCACGCCGTCCTTCATGCGCGCGATCGAATCGCGGTTGATGATGTGCTTGTTGGCGTTGTGCCCATGCTCGATCAGCGGCATGTGCAGGGTGATCAGATCGGACTTGGCATACAGGGTGTCGATGTCCACGTATTCGGCCACCTTGGCGGCCTCGGGGTTCGGATACGGATCGTATGCGAGGATTTTGCAGCCGAAGCCGGTGAGGATCCGGATCACCGTGCGCCCGATGCGGCCGGTGCCCATCACGCCCACGGTGAGATTGCGCATCTCGCGGCCCTGCAGACCTTCCAGCGAGAAGTCGTACACCTGTCCGCGCCACAGGGCCGGCTTGTAATTGCGCAGCACCAGCAGCATGAACATCACGGTGTATTCGGCCACGCCGTTGGGCGCGTAGTCGGCGTTGAGCACGGCCACGCCGAGCCGCTTGGCCGCGTCCAGATCGATGTGGTTCACGCCGATCGTGCGCGTGGCGGCCACGGCCACGCCCATGCCCTTGAGGATCTCCAGCAGTTCGGCGCCGAGTTGGCTGTGGCCCAGCACGCTCACGCCGGCGGCGCCACGGGCCAGCTCCGCATTGGCGGCGGTCAGCGCCTCCGCGTGCAGCTCCACCTCGACGCCCGTGCGCTCGGCGGCATTGGCGAAATCGGCGCGTTCATCTTCCCGTACATCAAAAGCAGCGATTTTCATGCGATCATTCTATCGCCGCCGTTATTTGGAATCCGGCCCCGGCGTGCTGTTGTACCGATCCTCGAGCATGCCAAGCAGGTCGATCAGCGGAATGCCGGCGGTTTTGGCGGCGACGCACACCGCATCCAATGTGGCGCCGACGCGGGCCGTGAGTTGCTCGCGCATGCGATCGGCGCTGCGATCCGCCACGAAGGTGCCCTTGCCCTGCACGTTGACGAGAATGCCGTCTTCGGCCAGCTCGTTGTAGGCGCGCGTGATGGTGAGTATGGAGATGCCCAGCTCACCGGCGAGCTTGCGCAGCGACGGCAGCGGATCGCCCGGCAACAGGTCGCCATTGAGCACTGCGGCGCGGATCTGCTGCTTGATCTGCTCATAAATCGGTTTGCCGGAGGTCTCGGAGACGGTGATTTTCATACGACGCCACCTCCTGTTGACCTGTACATCTGTATAGCATTACAGTATCACGGATTGGGGCAACTGTGCAAGTTGATTGCATAACAGCGGCCGCGGTTGCAATCCGGTGCCCCTTATGGCGCAGAATGAGCGAATCCATTGCGCCAGAGGGCAATTCAAGTCCGCTAGTCATCCGATTCGCTCACTTTGCCTTCGGCAACGTACAGAATGAGCAGATCCAATGCGCTACAGCCCAATTCACCTCCACTAAACATCAAATCCGCTCATTCTGTGCCGTCAGACATCCGATCCGCTCATTCTACGGCGCAAGGAATCCAGAATGAGCAGATTTATTGCGCTAGGTGACGATCTGAGCCCTGACGATCTGAGCCCACCAGACATCCGATCTGCTCACTTTGCCTTCGGCAACGTACAGAATGAGCAGATCCAATGCGGCACAACCCAATTCCACCCCGGTAAACATCCGATTCGCTCATTCTGCCATCCGAAGCGCACAGAATGAGCGGATCCATTGTGTCGGATGGCCCAGCGCGCCAGCCGGCCCACTTAGCCACTGAGCCACTTAGCTCAGCGCCACTTCGGCCTGCATCAGATGCACGTTGGCGCGCATGAGCTTGGCGTCCTCGCGCGTGATCTCCTTGCTTTCCAGCATCTCGCGGATCGTGTCCATCTCCATGCGCATGGCATCGGCTCGCGCGGCCTCCAGCGCGGAGGCATCGGCCATCTGCGCGGCGGACATGGAGGTGTCCAGGATCTGGTTCAGGCCCCTGCGGTACTCGATGAGCAGCTCGGCCACGAGCTCCACATCGTAGGCGTGGCTCAGCAGCAGGTCCTGCAACTTCTCCATCACATCGCTGTACAGCGGCACCTGCACGGCGCGGATCGCCCGCGTGCGTTCGGCCTCGAGACCGGGCGTGCGCTGGGCGATGCCCTCCCAGAACCGGCGGATGACCGGCATGAAGCGGCGGCGCAGCTTGGCGATCCGGAAGCCCAGGCCATGCCCGCGCCCGTTCGCGGCCGGATCCAGCCGCTCCAGCACGCCGTCGATGTGTTCCAGCAGATACTGCGCGCCCTGCAGCTGCAGTCTGGTCTCCTCGTCCGGGTTGAGGACCTTCTCGCGGGATTCGATGGCATCGCGCAGCCAGTCGCGCTCCCATTTCAGCGTCCGCACGCGCAACTCGTTGGCCTCCTTGGGCGAGGTGGCGGAGTTGATGTTCGTCTCCACGCGCTCGATGCGATCGTAATAGCCCTTGAGCACCTGTGTGACGGCCGCGTGGGTTTCGGCGGTGTCCGCATCGACGATCTTGGCGATCGTGCGGCGGAGCATCTCCACATCGCGTCTCGACCACTCCTCGTTGGAGGTGTCCTCCGGCTTGGGCGACAGCTTGGGCAGCATGACGTTGGAGAGCACGATCGACAGGACGATGTACCCGGACACGATGAACAGCAGGATGTTGCGCACGGGAACCGAGGCCCCGGCGTCGATCGAATACGGCAGCGTGAACGCCATGGCCAGCGAAATGGCACCCTTGGGACCGCCGAAGGTCATGACCACGGCCGAATGCCAGCGTTCCGGCGTCATTTTGCGGCGCAGGCCGGTGACCGTGTCCTTGGCCAGACGCAGCGTGGCGGCGCACCAGACGAAGCGCAGCAGCAGCGTGAGCACGGTGAGCAGCAGCACCAGACCGATCATGGCCCACAGATTCACGCGCGGGTCCTCCCAGATGGCGCGCATGGCGATGGGCAGCTGGATGCCCAGCAGCACGAACACCGTGCCGTTGAGCGTGAAGTCGACGAAGTGCCACACGGAATTGGACACCAGGTTGACGCGGGCCACATCACCGCCCACGCCCTTGCGCGGGAAGGTGATGACCACGCCGCAGGCCACCACGGCCAGCAGGCCGGAGATGCCCACGTGCTCGGAGATGAGGTACACGCCGAACGGCAGGAAGCTCTCCATGAGCATGCGCGTGGTCACGTCCTCAAGATTGTGCTTGCGCAGCATGAGGACCAGCCGGTCGAACAGCAGGCCCACGGCCGCGCCGATCAATGTGCCAAGCACGAAGCTGGCCAGCACCTGGCTGCTGAAACTGACCGGGGAGAATTTGCCGGTCGCCAGTGCGACGAGCATGGTCTGGAAGCCGACCAGGCTCACCGGATCGTTGAGCAGGCTTTCGCTCTGCAGCACTGACTGCTGTCTGGGCGTGAGCTTCACCACGCCGCCCAACTGGGCCACGGACACGGCGTCGGTGGGGCTGATCACCGCTCCCATCGCCACGGCGGCCATCATGGGAATGGCGGGCCAGATCTCGTGCAGGGCCACGCCGCTGATGGCCATGGTCACCAGCACCAGTCCCACGGCCAGTGACAGGGACAGGCCGATGTCCTTGCTCAGCGCCTTGCGGTCGATGTTGCGCGCCTCAAGGTAGAAGAGCGGGACGATGAACAGCAGCATGAACATGTCCGGTTCGAACTGGACGTTCTGCAGCGACGGCGTGAAATACCAGATGATGCCGAAGGCGATTTGGATGAGCGGGGTGGAGATCTTGGGCAGGAAACGACTCAGGAAGGAGGAAATCAGAACGGCGAACAGAATCTCCGTGACCAGAATCGCAGTACCCATGGCCCTAGCTCCCTTGTGGCACCCGTGCGGGCAGCCTTATCCGAGGAAATCTTACGCCGTCCGGCCGTCCGGGAACGGCATCCTAACGCAATGCGAACAAATGATGCCGTTCCCCGCAGCGCGTCCCTTACGGTTTCCTTACGCACGAATGCCCACTCGGCCATGCGCCAACCCGCCCTGCAACGTGCGCGCTACAGCGTGCGCGGCGCCTCGGAGAAATCGAACAGCACCCCGTCCGCCTCGTCGCAGATGGCGGGCCAATCACGGTCCGAGGAGTCGTCGTGCATGGCCCATACGGACATGCCCACGGACTTGGCGGAGCGGATGCCGATCAGGATGTCCTCGAACACCGTGCAGTCGCGCGGATCCACGCCCAGACGGGAGGCGGCGAGCAAGTAGACGTCGGGGCGGTCCTTGCCCACGTCGTTGGCGTCGTCCACGCTCACGATCACGTCGAACAGATCGAAGATGCCCACGTGCCTCATGGCCGGCTCCCGGAGCGCGGGCGGCAGGGAGGTGGCCACGGCGAGCCTGGCGCCGCTGGCCTTGAGATGCTCCAGATATTCCCGCGCGTGCGGCTTGGCCTCCACCATGGTGCCGTACGCCTCACGGGCCATTTCATCCCATTCGGCCATCAGCTGCTCGGGCGTGTCCGTGAGGTCGAAGCGGGCGATCGTGTATTCGGCGATCTGTCGGAACTGCATGGATCCCACTTTGATCATGTAGTCGTCCGGCACATCAATGCCTCGCTTGGCCAGCGAATCGATGTCGATCTGGTCCCACACGCCCATGGAGTCGAGCAGGGTGCCGTCCAGATCGAAGATGGCGGCCTTGCCGGCGTTGGATTGCGATGCGTTCATGGTTCTTCCTTCCCGTGGGTTGCGGCGATCACAGTTTTGACTCGGCGAGCAGCTCGCGCGCATGGTCGAGCGACGTTTCGGACTCGCTGCCGGAGAGCATGCGGGCGATCTCGCGCACACGGTCGTCGCCGTCGGCGCGGGATACGCTGGTGGACACCCCGGCCGGACGGGACTCCCCCGCGTTCCCCGCGGCCTTGCTCACCACGAACTGCGCGTCCGCCCACGAGGCCACCTGCGCCAGATGGGTGACCACGATCACCTGCGCACTGCGGGCCAGCATGGCGAGACGCTTGCCCAGCTCCACGGCGGCCTTGCCGCCCACGCCGGCGTCCACCTCGTCGAAGATGAACGTCATGCCGGATCGTCCGTCGCCGGACGCGCCGGTGCCATCGCCGGTGTTCTTCTCGCCGGAAGCTTTATTGCCACCACCTTCTTGCGGTGCGTCCGTTCCCCTTCGCTCCGCCGCCGCGAGCTCCAGCGCAAGCATCAGTCGGCTCAGCTCGCCGCCCGATGCGCTCTTGCCCATCGGCAGCTGCGGGGAGCCCGGGAACGGGGTGAACAGGAAGGAGATGTCGTCGCCGCCGTGCGCGTCCAGCGCATCGGGACCACCCAGCCGGGAGACGACCCTCACCTCCAGACCGGCCCCCGCCATGGCCAGATCCTCCAATTCGGCGCTCACCTTGCGGCCCAGGGCCTTCGCGGCCCGCACGCGGGCGCCATGCAGCGCCTCGGCGGCCTTGACCGCGGTGGCGAGCAGCGCGGCCCGCCGTTTCCCGAGCTCGTCAATCTTCTCCGGAGAGGCGTCCAGATCCTCCAGCTCCATGCCGGCCTGCTCGCGCCAAGCGAGCACGTCGTCCAGCGTGGGACCCCAGCGCCGGAGCAGTTCGTCCAAGTCGTGGATGCGCTCGTTGATGGCGTCCAGATCGGCCCCGTCCTCGCTTTCGTCGATCTGCCGTGTCAGGGAGAGCACCACGTCGGCGATCTCATCGCCGATCGACTCGAGCCGGTCGGCGCTCTCCTCGAACACGCCGCCCATGCGGATGCCTCGCAGCGACTGCACGGCCCGGTCGAGCAACTGGGAGACGCCCGATCCGCCGTCATCGTCATAGCCGGCCTGCGCGGAATCCAGCGCGGCCACGGCCCCGCCCACGCCTTGCGCGATGGCCGCGGCGTTCTCAATGCGGTCCCGCTTGGCCTTGAGCTCCTCATCCTCGCCGGAGACGGGGGCGACCCTGTCGATGCGCGCGATCGCATCCTTGAGATAGTCGGCGCGTTGGCGGGCCTCGGCCTCCTGCCCCTGCAGCTTGGCGAGCTTCTCGTCCATGGCCTTGAGCTCGCGCCACGCCGTGCGGTAGGCCTCCAGCGTGGCGGAATCGCCGGCATAGGCGTCCAGGAACTCGCGCTGGCGGGTCGGCGAGGCGATGCGCAGCTGGTCGGCCTGCCCGTGGATGGTCACCAGTTCGCCGGCCAGTTCCGTAAGCACACCCCGGGGCACACTATGGCCGTTGAGCATGGCCCTGGAACGCCCCTTGGCAGGCACACAGCGGGTGAGGAACAGTTCGCCGTCCTGGGGCCCCGACCCGGCTTCATCGGCGATGGAGGCGGCCTTGGAGCCGTCCAGCACCGCGAAGATGCCCTGGGCGCGCGTCTCGTCGGCCCCCGCGCTGATCCGTCCCGCATCCGCGGAGGCGCCGGAGATGAGCCGGATGGCGTTGAGCAGCATGGACTTGCCCGCGCCGGTCTCGCCGGTGATGGCGGTCATGCCCGGCGCGAAGTCCAGCAGGGCGTGGCGGATGGGCGCGAAATCCAGCACCGCATGGTGGATGGGCCCCAGATTGCGGATCTCCAGTTCCTCGAGCATCAGCGCGCCTCCGTCAGTCCCAGTCCGCCGGAGGCCGCGCCGCAGTCCCCGTCTCCATGCCCGCCGCGGTCCGCATGATCGGACTGCACCTGCTGCGCATGCTCGCGCCAGCCCACCACGGGCAGATCGAACTTGGTGACGAGCCGGTTCGTGAACGGCACGCCGGACAGGCGGGCGAGCCGCAGCGTGTCGCGGGACTGGCGCACCTCGATGCGCGTGCCCTTGGGCAGAACGCGCTGGCGGCGGCCGTCGCAGCAGATCCAGCCTTCGGACATGGAGTTGTCCAGCACCTCCATGGTGAACGTGGAGCCGGCGCCGATCACCAGCGGTCTGGCGAACAGCGCGTGCGCGGCGATCGGCACGAGCTGCAGGGCCTGCACGTTCGGCCAGATGATCGGGCCTCCGGCGGAGAAGGCGTAGGCGGTGGAGCCGGTGGGCGTGGAGACGATCACGCCGTCGCAGCCGAAGGAACTCATGTCCACACCATCGACCTGGATGCCAAGCTCCACCATCTTGCCGCGGTCGGCGCGCTCCACGGTGATGTCGTTGAGGGCCCAGTCCTGCAGCGTCCCGCCGCCGTCCGGCAGGGTCACGTCCACATGCGCGATCATGCGCTCGTCCACGGAATAGTCGTGCTCGGCCACGCGCCTGATCGCGTCGGGCAGCTGGAAGCTCTCGAATTCGGCCAGGAAGCCCACATGTCCCATGTTGATGCCGATGATCGGCACCTGCGTGCAGTGCACCAGCTCGGCGGCGCGCAGGATCGTGCCGTCGCCGCCCAGCACCACCACGATCTCCGTGTTCGCCTTGACCACGGGCGGCTGCACGCCGAACGCCGGGGCCGAAAGGTTGTCCACGATCGTCACCTCGAACCCCACACGGCGCAGCTGCTCCACAACCTCCGCGACGACGTTGCCGCTGGCTCGCAGGCGCTGATGGGTGACCACCACGGCATGGCGTGTGCTCATAGGGGAAATCCTTTCGACGGCGGGCGCCGATTGGCGCATGTGGTTCCAATCCTAGCGGCCCGAACGCGAAAAAACGGCGTATCATCGACACATAGTGAAACCGAGAAGGATCAGACGACCGTATGGACGCAAACCGCGCGGACCGCGCGGCGGGCTCATCCATACCCTGAAACTGCCCGGTTGGAAGCGGCGCGCGGACACCTCCGATCTGGTCACCACGCAGAGCGATTCGGCCATGGCGAACGCCAGCCGAACCACCGAGTCGGGCGCTCCGGACTGGGTGCGGCACGCGCTGCGCCTGCGCGACGACGGCGGTCGGAGGGAAGGCCCGGGACCAGTGTCCGCGCGCGCCCGGATCGACGGCATGCTCGCCCATCCCGGACAGATGTCCGCATGCTACTTCCTGGCGCTCATTCTCATTGTGGCCCTGCTGCTGTGGCTGCCGGTCTCCTCGCGCGAATTCGGATCCACATCGCCGCATGTGGCCATCTTCACCGCGGTCTCGGCACTGTCCACCTGCGGCATCCCGGTGGTCAACACGGCCGTCCACTGGACCATCTTCGGACAGGCCGTGATCCTCATCGCGGTGCAGCTGGGAGGCCTGGGCGTCATGACCTTCGCCTCCATGATCGCCATCGCCACCAGCCGGCACATCAAGGTGTCGCAGCGTCTGCTGACCGCCACGGAACTGGGCGCCACCAAGCTCAGCGAGGTCAAGAGCATCATCACCGTGGTGCTCGTGAGCACCTTCGCCATCGAGGCGATCACGTTCGCCGCCCTGTTCCCGGGACTGTACCGGTCCAACGGCGGCCGGGTGGGGCGCACGGTCTGGCAATCCCTGTTCTACGCGGTCTCCGCATACAACAACACCGGGTTCACGCCGGATGCGACCGGACTGGTGGTCAACAGCTGGGGCGTGGGGCTGCCGATCATGGCCAGCGCGTTCTGCGGCACCATCGGCTTCCCGGTGATCCTCAACGTCTTCCGCACCACCCGCGCCCGCCGGTCTCCGCGGCACTGGAGCCTGCACACCAAGCTCACGCTCGTCACCACAATCGTCGTGGTGGCGGTGTCGCTGCTGTGGTTCCTCGCGGCGGAGTGGAACAATGCGACGCTGTTCCCCGGGGCGGACGATTCCAAGCGTTTCCGGTACGCGCTGTCCGCCGCCGTGATGCCCCGATCGGCCGGATTCGACATCACCTGGGTGCCTCAGGTCAGCGAGCAGACCAAGGTGTTCATGAGCGCGGTGATGTTCATCGGCACCGGCAGCTCGTCCACGGGCGGCGGCATCCGCGTGACCACGTTCGTCGTGCTGCTGCTCATCTGCCGGGCCGCCCTACTCAACCAGCGCGACATCACGGTGTTCCATCGCCGCCTGCCCCGCCAGGTGCGTCTCATGGCGGTCAGCGTGGCCTTCACCTGCCTGATGGCCGTCTACGTGGGGGCGATTGCGCTGATCATCGCCACGGGATGCACGTTCGGCGACGCGATCTTCGAGGCGAGCTCGGCGTTCAGTCTGGGCGGCTATTCGGTGGGCGTGGCCAGCCCCGACTCCCCCGCATCGCTGTACATCCTCGCAGTCCTTATGCTGGTGGGACGACTGGGCCCGATGACGATCGCCTATACAACGTCCAAGACCAGACCGCAGTCCGTGGTCCGCTACCCGGAGGAGACGATCGGCGTGGGCTGACCGGGCCTCGACCGGCACGGACGACGGAAACGACACGGAAAACCAGAAGGAAAGAACCACAAGGAAAGGTTGGAACATGGCCAATGCGAACGCCAACAGCGTGCTGGTGGTCGGACTGGGACGCTTCGGCAGCGCCGTCGCGCAGACCCTCAATGATCTGGGCCAGGATCTGCTCGCCGTGGACAAGAATCCGACGCTGGTGGCCCGATGGTCCAGCGTGTTCAACGTGGTGGAGGCGGACATGACAGACATGCTCGCCGTGGAGCAGATCGGTGCCTCGGACTTCCAGAAGGCGGTGGTGGCGATCGGCGACGGCGTGGAGGCGTCCGTGCTCACCGCCGGCAACCTGCTCGACGCGGGGCTCACGGACATCTGGGCGAAATCGGTGTCCAAGGAGCATACGCGCATCCTGCAGCGCATGGGCGTGCGGCACATCATCAGCGCCGAATCCGACGCCGGCAAGCGCGTCGGACACCTCATCGCCGGCGACTACCTGGACTACATCGAGATCGAGGGCCCCTACACGGTCGTGAAGATCCACACGCCCGCCTCCATGGTCAACAAGACCGTGGGCCAGGCGCGCGTGCGCGAGCGGTTCGGCATCACGGTGATCGGCGCGATCACGCCCGGACTGCCCTTCCGGCACGGCGATGAGGACACCGTGATGCACCGCACGGACGAACTGATCGTGCTGGGCATGCAGGACCAGATCGACCGGTTCATCCGCGAGTAGGAACAACCCTGCCGATCCTGAGCGCAGCGAAGCGCAAGCCCGTCCCAAACCGGGCCGTGCACTGTTCATGGTGCCGGTTTGCCCCGTTCGCCTTCCCGATATCCATCCTTTACGATGATCAGCCATACTGGATAGCGAGAGAGAACCGCCAGGGGAAGGCGGGAGAAGGGGTTGGAACGGCAATGAATACAACGGTGTATGAAAACGGCGAGGTGCCCGCCGGGCAATATGGGGAACTCAGGACCTTCGGCACGGTGTCGATCGCGGACGACGTCAGTCTCGAATCGCTCAGCGTCCAGGGCGTGGCGACGGCCCACAACGTGCGCGGTGGCGTGCTGGTGGTGGACGGCACGCTGATCGTTTCGGGATCGCTGCGCGTGCACACGCTGGGAGGCAACGGGGAATTGCGGGTGGCCGGATCGGTGCGGACCGGACGCATGCAATTCACGGGCCTAATGCAAACCGAACGGGAACTGCGCGTGATCGACAGCCTGGACGTCAGCGGCATCCTGCGCAATGGCAAGCGGGTGGACGCGAACACCGTGGATGTGGACGGGTTCATGGATGTGACGCTGCTGCACGCGGTTCACACAGTGAGGATCGAGCCGCTGGACACGATGATGCTGTCCTGGGAGTGCTTCCGCCAGTACGACCACGCCAGCACGGCCGGAAGTATCACCTGCATGGATCTGGAGGCGCGCGACCTATCCTGCGCAAAGCTGAAGGCGCGCACGGTCACATTGCGGGGCAACAGCTACGTGCAGGATGTGAACTGCGCCAAAACGTTGAAGATGGATCGCTCGTCCGTGGCGCTTCAGGTCAGCGGCGGATGCGAGCGGATCACGCTCAACGAGTAGGGCCGGCGGTCAACCACAGCAGGTACTCGTGGTTGCCGTGGGTGCCGGCGATCGGCGACGGGGCGTGCGCGCGCACCGCAAGTCCCTGTTCCCGGGCGCAGTCGGCGACCTTGTTCAAGGCCCCCTCGCGCAGGGTCTCGCTCTCCACGATGCCACCCTTGCCCAGATTGCCCCGGCCCACCTCGAACTGAGGCTTGACCAGCAGGACGATCTGCGCGCCCGGCGCGGCGAGCTGGGCTATGGACGGCATCACATAAGTCAGGGAGATGAAGGAGACGTCGGAGACGATGTAGTCCGGCGCGAACGGCAGATCGGCGGGCGTCACGTCACGGATGTTGACGCCGCTCATCTCGATGACGCGCGGGTTGCGCGCAATGCGCGGATCCAGCTGACCGTGCCCCACGTCGAGGGCGATGACTTGTTCGGCCCCGCCGCGCAGCAGCACATCGGTGAACCCTCCGGTGGAGGCGCCGATGTCCAGGCACCGGCGGCCACGCGGGCCGGGCAGTCCCTGCGGTCCGAACGCATCCAGGGCGCCCAGCAGTTTGTAGGCGCCTCTGGATACGTAGTCGTCGCCCTTGTCCACGCTGATGTCCGCGGTCGCGTCGACGACGGCGGACGGCTTGGCCACAGGCTCGCCGTCCACCAGCACCGCACCCGATTTCACAAGCCGCTGGGCTTTGGAGCGGGTGTCCACAAGCCCGCGTTCCACGAGTTCCACATCGAGCCGGTTGGGCATCAGGCTCCTTCCATCATCAGGTCCGGCGACATGTTCCGGTTGGCGGCTCAGTCCCGGTGGGCGTCGAGCTCGGCGAGCAGGCGGTTGAGCGTGGCCTGCATCGTGTCGAGGCGGCTGTCATCATCCATGCCGCCCAGCTCCTGCAGATGCGGATAGCGTTCCACCAGCGGGCGGCGATCGTCCTTCACATCATGCTCGCGTGCCATGGCGGTCACTCCCCCGCAACCGGATCGATGCGGAACCCGGGCAGATCGGCGGCGTCCAGCGTCTCGCCGGCGTCGGCGCGCTCCCATGCAAGGCAGCAGGCCGCGCGCAGGGCGTCGAGGGATTCGACGTCGTTGACGGCAATGCGGCCGCCATCGAGGCGTGCCGTGGCCTCGCCGCAGGTCCACGTCCCGTCGGCCGCACGCTTCGGCTCAGCGTGGGGCGTGTTGAGACCGGTCAGGTTGCGGGCGATCATCGTCGGACGCAGTTCGGGCTTGGCCAGCATGAGCTGCATGGGATCCGCCACGCCGGTCAGCACGACCATGGAGTCGTATCCGCCGCGGTTGCCCGCCTCGATGTCCGTGTCCAGACGGTCGCCGATCGCGATGGACCGCTCCTTGGGCACCAGATCATGGCCCTCGCCCGCGTTGAGCATGCGGGCCTCGTCGTACATGGCCGATTCGGGCTTGCCGGCCGATCCGATCGGCTGCACGCCCGTGGCGGCGATCACCGCGTTGACGAGTGAGCCGCAGCCGGGCGCGATGCCCTGCTCGCGGGGGATGCTCAGATCGCGGTTGGTGACGAAGTACACGGCTCCGCGCTCCACCGCATAGGCGGCCTGCGCGAGCTCGCTCCACGGCATTTCCGGATACCAGCCCTGAATTACGGCCACCGGCCCTTCATCCACGTTGGACACCGGGACCAGCCCTGCGCGGGAGACCTCCTCGCGCAGATGCGGGGCGCCGATGGTGAGCACCTTGGAGCCGGCCGGCACCTGATGGGCGACCATGCGCGCGGCGACCACCGAGGAGGTGATGACCTGCCAGTCCTCCACCTTCAGGCCGAAGCCGCGCAGCTGGTCCGCCACCACATGCTGGAAGCGCGACGAATTGTTCGTGGTGTACTCGATCGTCATGCCGTTGCGCTCGGCCTCGGCGATGGCCTCGGCGGCGTGGGGCACCGCGTTGCGTCCGCGGTACACCACGCCGTCGAGGTCCAGCAGCGCGAGCTGGTAGGCGCGCGCCACCGAGGTGGGAACGCCCTTGAGGAAGCGGGTCATCACTCGGCCTCGACGGCCTTGGCCGGCTCGGTGACGGACTCGGCGCCATCCTCGGCCGTCTCGGCGGGAACGGATTCCTCGTCGTCGCCGGGCTCGGCATCGGCGTTGTCCACGTCGTCGGCTTCGGTCTGCGCCTCGTCCTGAGCGATCTCGGCCTCGTCCTCGGCAGCGTCGTCCTCGCGCTCGATCTTCGACTCGACCGGGCCGGGTTCGGCGTCCTCGGCGTCGTCGGACGGCTCAGCGTCGTCGGATGGCTCGGCGTCGTCAGACGGCTCGGCGTCCTCAGCGTCCTCGGACTCGGCTTCTTCAGGCTCGGTCTCCTCGGATCCGGACTCGGCGGACGGCTCGGCATCCTCGGATTCCTCATCCTGGTCGCCGGACTCGGCATCACCATCGTCCTCGGAGGACTCCTCGTCCTCATCCTCCGGATCCTCCGGCGCGAACTGGGCCTCATCCTCGGTGATGCCCAGCATATCCATCTGGTCGTCGGAGAAATCGGCCAGATCGTGGTCGACCACCATATCGTCGGAGTCCGGATCGATGTCCTCGTCCGCGTACTGGCTCTCCAGCTTGTCCAGCAGGGAATCGAGCTCGGCGGCCTTGTCCGCGTTGCCGCCCTGCTCGAGGAAGTACTGCTCGGCCTGGAAGGCGCGCATGCGGTATTCGCCGGAAATGCCCTTGGAGCGGCCCAGCGTGTCCGCGATCTCGGCGGCCTTGCTCCACAGGCCCAGATCGGACAGGGCGCCCGCGTAGACCAGGAACATCTCGGCCTTGGCCTCGCCACGCAGCTGCTTGGCCTCGTCGCCGGTGGCGATCTCCACGGCCTTCTTCGGGTTGCCCAGACCACGCTCGCAGTCGGCGATGAACGGCAGGTAGTCAAGGTAGCCGTTCATGCGGAACGCGGTGCGGAACTCCTTGACGGCCAGCTTGTAGTCGCCCTGACGGTAGGCCACGAAGGCCAGCGTCTCGCGCGCGAAATCGATGCGGGAGGCCTGGCGGGCGACCCACTTGGCATGCTCGAGGGCCCACTTCGGGTCGGACTCCTCCAGCGAGTAAGCGGCGAGGATGTGCAGGCCGATGTTCTCGGCGTGCTCCTTGCTCAGACCCCTCAGGCGTTCGCGCTCATCCTTGGAGAGCATGTACCACTCCATGCCCTTGGGCATGGTCGGCTCGCCCGGGCGCGCATCGGTGTACGGGTTCTGCGACGGGAAGGACATGGTGCCGTCTGAATTGCGGCGGGCCTTGTCCCAGTGGGCGCCGCCGCGACGGTTCTCGCGGAAGTCGCCGTTGTCGTCGAAGTGGCCGCGGCTGCGGTCGTTGCGATCGTAGCGGGGCTTTTCGTCGCGATCGCCGTCCTTGCGGAAGTCCTTCTTGAAGTCCTTGCGATCCTGGAAGTCCTTGCGGTCGGCGTGATCCTTGCGGAAGCCGCCGCGGTCGTCGTCGCGACGATCGTCGCGGTGGAAGTCCTTGCGTTCCTCGCCGTCCTTATGGAAATCCTTGTGGAAATCGCGATCCTTGTGGAAATCGCCATCGCGGTGGAAGTCCTTGCGGAATCCCCTGCGTTCCTCGCCATCCTTGTGGAAGTCCCTGCGGAAGCCGCGGTCGTCGCCGTCACGACGGAAGTTGCGACGATCGCCGCCACGGTCGTTGCGGTCCCTGCGGAAGCCGCCGCGATCATTGCGGTCTCCGCGGTCGGAACGGAAGCCGCCGCGATCGTCACGATTGCCGCGGAAGCCTCCGCGGTTGTCGCCATCGCGGTGGAAGTCCTTCCTGAAGTCCTTGCGGTAGCCGCCCTCGCGACGATCGTTCTGTCCGTCGCGCTCGAAACGGCCCTCGCCGCCCTTGCGATCATCGTCGCGGCCGTAACGGGGGTTGTTACCGCCACGGCGGAAGCCCTCGCCGTCACGACGGAAGTTGCGACGGTCGCCACCGCGATCGGAACGGAAGCCGCCCTTGTTGAAGCCACCGCGGTTGAAACCGCCCTTGTTGAAGCCGCGCTCCGGACGGTCGCCGCCCTCGGCGCCCTCGCGGGGCTGCTGGTCGTTGTCGCGCGGCTTCCAATCGCGGCGATCGTCGCGATTGAAGCGCGGGTTGTTGCCGCCACGGCGGAAGCCGCCCTGGCCACCCTGACCGCCACGGCGGAAGCCGCCCTGGCCACCCTTGCGGAACGGACGGTCGCCGCCCTTGAAACCGCCCTCGCGGTCGCGGTAGCCGCCCTCGCGACGCGGACGATCGCCGCCTTCGCCGCCCTGACGGTTGCGATCGAAGCCCTCGCCGTCGCGGTGGAAGTTGCGACGCTCGCCGTAGCCGGAGCGGCCGCCGTCCTTGCCGCGGAAGCCGCCGCCGTTGCGGGAGCCGAAGGATCGGCCGCCGCGACCGCCGTTGCCGCCGCGCGAGCCGCGGAAGCCGCCCGATCGACGCTGATAACCGCCCTGATGGGAGCCGTTGCTGTGTTCTTCTGCCATGTCGTTCTTTCTGTGAAATGCCGGCATCGAAATGCCGGCATGGTTCGTTTGTGCGTTTGCTTGCTATTGCGTCGGGTTATGCCCGCAGGGGCGCGTTCAGCGGTTCTCGACCGCTCCCAGCGCCTTCTTGCCGCGGCGGATCAGCGCGAAGCGGCCCTGCAGGAAGTCGGATTCGGACAGCGTCTGCTCCTCGTCCTCCACGCGTGCGTTGTTGAGGTACACGCCGCCGGACTTGATCGCGCGACGCGCCTCGGATGCGGACTTGAACAGGCCCGCGGTCTGGGCGGCGTCGATCACGCGATCCCCCGGCTTGCCCGCCGGGAAGATGTGATCGCCGTTCCCATCCGCCACCTTGAAACCGTCGAGCACCGACTCGAGCGTGTCCTCGTCGATGTCCGCCAGATCGCCGCCGCGTCCGAACAGGGCGGCGGAGGCGTCGATGGCCGCCTGGGTGGCCGCCTCGCCGTGCACGAAGCTCGTGACCTCCCACGCCAGCGTGCGCTGCGCCTCGCGGGCGCCCGGGTTGGTCCTGGACTCCTCCACCAGACGCTCGATCTCCGCCTTGGGCAGGAAGGTGAACACCTTGAGCAGGTTCTCCATCTCCGCGTCGGGGCGATTGAGCCAGAACTGGTAGAACTTGTACGGGCTGAGCATGGTGCCGTCCAGCCAGACGGCGTTGCCCTCCGACTTGCCGAACTTCTTGCCCTGCGCGTCGGTGATGATGGGGCTGGTGAACACGTTGACGTCCACGCCGCGCACCTTGTGGATCAGATCCAGTCCGGAGGTGAGGTTGCCCCACTGGTCGGAGCCGCCCAGCTCGAGCGTGCAGTGGTATTCGTCGTACAGGTGCAGGAAATCGTTGCCCTGCAGCACCTGGTAGCTGAACTCGGTGAAGGAGATGCCCTCCTCGGAGTTCAGGCGGCGCGCCACGGTGTCCTTGGCCAGCATGGTGCCCAGTCGGAAGTTCTTGCCCACATCGCGCAGGAAGTCGATGACGGACATCTGCGCGGTCCAGTCGTAGTTGGACACGAAGCGCACGGGATTGGCGCCCTCGGTGTCCAGGATGCCGCCGATCTGGCGCTTGAGACGCTCGGCCCAGCCTGCCACGACGTCCTTCGGGTTGAGCGTGCGCTCGCCCGACTGGCGCGGATCGCCGATCAGACCGGTCGCGCCGCCCACCAGCGCGATGGGGTGGTGCCCCGCCAGCTGCAGATGACGCATGTTGATGAGCTGCACGAGGTTGCCGATATGCAGGGAGGCGGCCGTCGGATCGTAGCCGCAATAATAGGTGATCGGCTCTCCGTTCAGCGCGTTGGCGAGTCGATCCCGGTCCGTGGACTGGGAAATCAACCCGCGCCATTCCAGTTCATCAAGCAGGTTGTCGAATCCCGCTTCCTTGAAGTTGGTGACGTGAGCCATAGCTAGGTCGCTTCTCCCTATCGAATTGTGGTAATTGAGCCTACCCAGTGTCTCAGCAGAGGGCGACACACACGCCCGGACCCCGGACCGGCCATCACAGCGGCCGTCACAGCGACCTGAGCGTCGCCTCGCCCATCTGATCGACCACGCCGTCCGCGAGTAGCTGATAGCAGCGCTTGGAGGGGTGGAAGTTGTCCGACGCCCAGAATTCCGCGTCCGTCAGTCCCGTGTCGTGATGGGTCATGTCCACGAACAGAACGCCCCGATCGGCGCAGATGGCGCGGCTGATCGCGGTCTGCGCATCCGTCATGTCCAGAATCGCCTTCTTGAGCGTGGATCCCAGCGCCGGCGAACGGTACACCTGACCGGAACTAATCACCACCACATGGTCGCTCAGCGCCTTGGCCTCATCGATGGCCGCGGTCAGGTCCTCGCGCCACTCCTTGGCGGTGCGGCGGGCCATCAGATCATTCGATCCGGCGCACAGCACCAGCAGATCGGGATGCCCCTTGACCTGAGGCAGGAAGCGGAAGCGGGCGCGTCGCATCGTGGCCCCGAGCCTGCCGTGGGAGCGCCAGTGCACGGGCCGGCCGGTGACATGCGCGATCGACCGGGCCATGTCCGGCACCAAGCCGTCGCTCTGGCGCTCCACGCCGCAACCCACGGTGAGCGAATCGCCCACGACCACCAGCGTGATCGGGTCGGTGTCCGCCGAATCCGCGGCATCGCCCTGCGCGGCACGGGGCTTCACCAGTCCCTCGCGCGGCCCTTCCGGCTCCGGCGCCAATTTGACGGTGTGTTGCGCCACCAGCGCCTCGGTCAATGCGATCGGCCTCTGCCACCACTGCAACGCCATGGTCCACTCCTCTGCCCGTCGTGCACATCTTCAACCGTTTGGGATTATACGGTCCGGCCGCCGGCCCTCCAATAGACAAACGGGCAACGACTGTCCATCACTTACCCTTGCCGCGACCCCTGCGATTCGGGTTCAGGATCTCGCGCAGCTGGTCGATGAGCTCGCGATGGTCGAAAGAGGTGAACTCGGGGAACGCGTTCAGCATGCGCCTCTGCTGGGCGGTGAACAGCTCAGCCGCCCGATCGCGCAAACGGGACAACGGAACCTGCGGCCCCGCGGCAAGCGTGCGCGTGGCGTCGCTCACGGCGGCCCCCACGGCCTGCCGCCCGGCGTTGATCGACTCGCCGGCCTTGCTGGCGTACTCGTCGACGGTCCTGCGCGCGGTTCGGCGTGCAGCCACGCCGTATTCCGCCGCGATCTGGCCGAATCGTTCCACACGCTCCATGAAGCCCTTCATGCCGGCCAGGGTGACCGCCAGATCCACGGCCAGCAGCAGGAACACCACACCGGCAATGGCATGCACGGCCGGGACGGGCACGCGGTCCGTGAACGTCACCACCAGCGGCTGTGTCCAGCGGACCACCACCACGGCGAACACGCCGAAAATCACCGCTCCCAGCAGGCACACGCGGCCGTTGATGTTGAAGCGGAACTGCGAGTAGTCCCACCAGCGTGCGTCGAACAGCTTCTCCATCACCCAGGAGGTGAGGTATTCGAGCACGGACGCCAGCAGCGCGCCCACAAGGAACAATGCCACGGGGTTGTGCAGCTGCGAGAGGGCAAGCGCGCCGCCCACCGCGCCCACGCCGTAGATCGGGCAGATGGGGCCCATGAGGAAGCCGCGGTTGATCGGCCGGCGCTCCTGGATGGACACGACGATCGACTCGTACACCCAGCCGAGGAAGCTGTAGAGCATCACCCACAGGAAGATGTATTCGAATTCCAGCAGCAGATGGGAAAGCCCGGTCATCGGGGCAGCTCCGGCTTGTTGAACCGCGACATGGACAGGGTCTCGCGCGTGGCGCTGATCTTGTCCGCCATGCACACCAGATACCCCTCGATGTAGCGCGGCGGCACCGGGGTCAGCGGGAACATGTGGTGCAGGATGCTGTTGCGCTCCACGCGGTTGAGCCGAAAATCGCGCTGGGCGTTGACCAAGGCGGCCCGCCCGTGCGTGAAGCCGTGCAGACGATGGGTGCCGTTGTCGTCGTCGTGCCAGTCGTAGAGGAAATAGTCGTGCAGCAGGGCCGCGCGGATGAGCGAGGGCAGATCCACGCGCCGCCACAGGTGCAGCCTGTCTGCCAGCCAGACCGAAAGGCACGCCACGCGGATGGAATGCGCGAAGGTGGTCACCGATCCATGCTGGTAGCAGCGCCGCTCAATCTCCATATGGCGATGGCCGATCACCTCGCCGCCGTGCCGCTGCACCAGGCCGCGTATCTCGTCGCGTGTCAGTAGACGTCCCACAAATCGTCCTTTACCGTGTTATCCGTGCGAAACTCATCAGCGCGAAACTCATCAGTTTCCGTTTCCGTGATGAATTCTAGACAGCATGGGCGGCTCGGAGCATCATCCGATGGGATGAACTTTGTTGTCATCCTGAACACCGAGCCGTTAAGCGGACGACGAAGGGCGAAGTCGAAGGATCCTTGACCTACGCACAAAGTTAAGATCCTTCGACTCGCCTCACCAGTTCAGGATGACGACGGAAGTGCCCCTGCGATGGCCCGCCCACAAACTGGGCAAATCGGAATGCTGAATTCGCGAACTGGGCAGATCCGGTATTCTACGACCGATTTTCGGCCTCCAGACGGCAGGATCCGCCCAGTTTGCGCGGCAAGCGGACGCGAACTGGGCAAATCGGGACACTGGATTCGCAAACTGGGCAGATCGGGCCGGTTCCGGGATCCGGCGTGACACGGCGTGCGACCGGGGGCGTGACCCGGCGTGCGGCGTGACCGGGTGCGTGACCCGGCGTGGGCACGCCCGGTCACGGAGTGCCGGAATCGTTGGAATAAAGCCATTTTGAAATCCCTGTGACTGGGAATGGGCACACCATGTCACACGCCCAGTCACACCACACGCCCGGTCACACGCCGGTCCACCTTCCAAAAAGAGGTTTGATCCCGAGCGGAAGCCGAAGGACGCAGCGGAAGATCCCTAATCCGGGCGGAAAGCCAAGGATCCTCCGACTGCGCTGCGGCGAGGTCCTCGCCGTGGCATCCTCGAGGATCAGCGAGATCGAGACGGGCAAAAAGTTCCCTCCCAGACTCGAACGCCGTTGCTCCGACTACCTCCACACCATCGGCGACACCCCGACAAAACCACTTGACGAACTATAGGAGCATCGCTCGAGCGATCAGAAGCTGCCGGGCGCCTTGTACGCCGGGCCGTCGGACACGGAGCCGGCGAACGTGGCGAGCGGCATGATCGCCGACTTCGCCTCGCCGATCTGCTCCACCACACGATCGTACGCGGTGCCGCCCTTGCCGTTGCGGGCGGAGACCGAGCCGTGGCTGGACAGGACCGCACGCACCTTCGGAGCCTTGTCCGCCGGCAGGAAGTCCTTGAACACGTCCACGAAGTCGGCGTCGGTCAGATCCCACAGCTCCTGGCCGCGGCCCTCGGCGATCTTCACGCAGGCGCCGGAAAGCTCGTGCGCATGGCGGAACGGGACGCCGTTCCTCACCAGCCACTCGGCGATGTCCGTCGCCAGGGCGAAGCCGGTGGGAGCCTCGGCCTCAAGCCGCTCGGAGTCGAAGCGCATGGTGGCGACCATGCCGGTGAACGCCGGCAGCAGCACCTCGAGCGTGTCGACCTGGTCGAACACGGCTTCCTTGTCCTCCTGCAGATCGCGCGCATAGGCGGTGGGCAGGCCCTTCAAGGTGGCGAGCAGACCGGTCAGGTCGCCGATCAGACGGCCGGACTTGCCACGTGCCAGCTCGGCGATGTCCGGATTCTTCTTCTGCGGCATGATGGACGAGCCGGTGGAGTAGCCGTCGTCCAGCTTGACGAACGCGAACTCCTGGGTGTTCCAGATGATGATTTCCTCGGACAGGCGGCTGATGTCCACACCGGCCATGGCGGCCACGAACGCGAACTCGGCCACAAGGTCGCGGCTGGCGGTGCCGTCGATGGAGTTGGTGGTCACACGGCTGAAGCCGAGCTCATGGGCCACGGCCTCCGGATCGAGGCCGAGCGTGTTGCCGGCGAGGGCGCCGGAGCCGTACGGGGAGGCATCGACGCGCTTGTCCCAATCGACCAAGCGCTGCACGTCGCGCAGCAGCGGCCAGACGTGGGCCATGAGCTGGTGCGCCAGCAGCACGGGCTGGGCGTGCTGCATATGGGTGCGGCCGGGCATCACGGTGCGGCCGGCACGTTCGGACTGGACGATCAGCGCGTTGGCGAGGGACAGCAGCTGGCCGGCGATGACGCGCGAATGGCGGCGCAGCCACATGCGGATCAGGCAGGCGATCTGGTCGTTGCGCGAGCGGCCGGCACGCAGCTTGCCGCCCAGCTCGTCGCCGGCGATCTCCAGCAGTCCGCGCTCCAGCGCCGTGGCCTCGTCCTCATCGTCCTCGACGGGCGCGAAGCTGCCGTCGTCCACGCGGCGCTGCAGCTCGTCCAGAGACTCCTCCATGCGGTCGAGCTCGTCCTCGGTCAGCAGCCCCGCACGGCCGAGGGCACGGGCGTGGGCGCGCGAGCCGGCGATGTCGTCGTCCGCAAGACGCCAGTCGAACTGGGTGGACTTGCTCAGACGCGCAAGTTCGGGCGACGGCCCGGACGTGAATCGGCCTCCCCACAGGGCGAGGTGTTCGGTGTTGTCGGCAGACGGCTGCTTGGGCTGTTCGGCCATGGCGTGCTCTCCTTGGGTTTCGCTTCGCGATTCATGGTGCAATGCGTTCGCACAAACTGAAGGAAGCATACCAGCGCGCCGCTACAGACGGCTAGTGTTGTTCCGCGGTGGCGTCGGCGTTGTCGCTGCCCTGCCGGTGTTTGCGTCCGATCGCCGTGTTCGCAATTCCCAAGATCACGACGGACCAGCCCAACACTTGGGCTGCCGTCGGAATCCATGCCGGCGTCTGTCCGGTGGCCAACGCGACGCCGAAACAGACCGTCACCGCAAGGAAGCCGAGCGCAATGCACAATTGGACAATGAATCGCGGCACGGCAAACGGTTCGTTCTGTTTTCTTTCTCGCAGATCGACGTACCCACGTACGATCATATAGGCCGCTGACAGCACAACGCACAGCAGCAAGCTCACAAACAGGGGAATCGCCATACCGGGGGCGGATTCGAGAGCCGAAGCCGCAACGAGGGCGAACGCGCCCGTCAGGATGGTCATGATCAGCAGGGCCGATGTGACTTTGTTCCGTCGTTTCATTGCAGATACTCCTTATTCATAAGGTATTAAATAGTGGGTTTGCAATACCTAATGGTTCGCAAACACACCAGCATCATCCCAAATGTCGCGGAATTAATGCCGAGTAGAATAGGTACTATTTACATCCGGAATATCGTTGTAAGCACTATAGTCGAAATACATAAACGGGCCATATGTTTCACCGGTATTGGCCCTAAAAGTCCATGTATACTCAGTATATGGTGTACCAAGGAACGGCTGATTAACGCGAATTCTTACCGTTACAGCACCTATTGCACCAGCAATGATTCCAGCCAACGCCGGTGCTCCTGCTCCCTGAGACCACGTAATGTGATGGGTTGACGTTCCGATATCAACCCAACCATAGCGCAAGGATGTTGGCATGTCTTCACTGCTGATCACTGTACATGACGATGATTCGCACTAGGATGAAATGGCTCCACTGCAATCGCATTTGGAACTAGACAAAATGAGGCTATAACAGAAGTCGTAATAAAGATACTTTTTTTCATTGTAAACCCCTAAAACTTCATTGTCGAGGTGCCTCATTTGAAAGTGAGCGTGAAATCCGGAGCGGTGCCTCACTTGGGGTGAGCGCGAAATCCTAGTCCTTGTCGGCTTCTGGGGTTTCGTTGTCTTCCGGTTCGACGCCCGCGATCCGGGCGAGCGTCTTGTTCAAGTATGCCATGTCCGGGCACGCGCGCCTAGCCAGCCGCGCGGTGCGCGGCGCTGCCATGTCCTCGAGCCGGTCCTGGATGTCGTGGATGCGGCGGACGAGTTCGGCCGGGTTCACGGTCGCGAGGATCCGTTCGATCTCCTCGCGCCTGCCGTCGGGGATGAAGCCGGGGCCGCCGGCGGCCCTGTCCTGTTCGTCGAACTCCCTGAGCCGCTCCCACGGGGTGCGCGGCCTGTCGTAGACGCGGCGGGGCCGGCCGTCCCGGGTGCTTTCGCGCGCGACCGGCTTCTTGGATGGGGTGAACAGGTTGGTCTTGACGCGCTACCGGTTCCCACAGTTCGTTCAGCAGGTCGAGCTCGTCGGCGGTGTACCGGTAGTAGAACGCGTGGCGGCGCACGACGTGGTTGTTCCTGGACTCGAGACGGTGGCCTGGTCGTTCTTCCTGTACGGCCGGCTTCTGGTCTGCTCGATGTCGCGCTCCTGCAGCCACGCGATCATGTCCCGGTTGATGAACTCGCTGCCGTTGTCCGAGTCGTACGAGCGGATGCGCAACGGCAGGCGGGCCTCGATCAGGGCCTGCGCCCTGGAGAAGTTCGCGAACGCGTTGTTCCTGCACGACGCGTTCTCGGTCCATCCGGTGGCGATGTCGACCACGGTCAGGGTGCGGCAGAACTCGCCTTTCAGGCTCGGCCCGCAATGGGCGACGGTGTCGGCCTCGACGTTGCCCGGCAGCCCGTCGAGCTCGTCGCTCGCCTTCCTGATCGTGATCGAGTTGCGCACAAGCTCGCCCGCGGGCCTCGTGCCCGCCAGTCCCTTCGGCTTGGCGGCGTCCCTCGTCCGCTTGAGATACCGGTCCATCGTGGCCGGGCTCATCGCCATGAGTTCGTTGAACGCGAACCCGTCGTATTCGGAGAGCTCGCCGTGGGCCCTGAGCGCGGGCAGCCACAGGGACAGCATCTGCTTGAGGTATTTCGCGCACGGCATGTCCATCATCATCCACACCCGCACCAGCAGCTCGCGGGACTGCTCCGAATACCGTTTCGGCCGTGTCTTCCTGGCCGCCGGCAGCTCGCGCGGCTGCGTGCCGGCTTCGGCGAGCCTGCGTCGCGCGGTGCTCCTGCCGATCTTCAGCACGGAGCACATCTCGTCGAGGATGCGCCCCTTGTCCTTCTTCGAGGCCTTCATGTACTCGTCCCTGAATCTCAGGGTGACCTGCCGCTTCGTTGCCATGCTGATCTTGCCTTCCATGTGACAAGCCAAACAGGACCGGTACCGTTCGCGCTCATTCCCGATGAGGCACCACTAGCCATTTCGCGCTCAAAAAACGTGAGTCACGTCGATTGTTTATAAAATTTTTAAATTATGTAATAATATATATCATCATTCGGTAAACAAATAATAGATTTTAAATGAATATGCAATGAAGCTTTTGTAATGAATCTCTGTCTGCCACTTCATCATTCAATAATCCTCACAGAAGAAGCATTATCAAAAGCCCTCCCCCGCAGTCGAAAACCGCTGCGAAGGAGGGCGCGAAAGCACCGCCGGGAAACCGGACGAAGTCAACCGCCGAAAGGCGTCACTCCACGGTGTTGTCCGGCACCTCGATGGCGTTGCCGAACCTGACGTCGCGGGCGGCGGCCACGCGGCTGGGCAGGCCGTAGATGTCGATGAAGCCGTTGGAGGACTTCTGATCGAAGGTGTCGCCGGAATCGTAGGTGGCCAGCTTGTAATCGTACAGGGAGGCGTCGGAGCGACGGCCGGTGACGACCGCGCGGCCGCCGTGCAGGACCATGCGGATCTCGCCGGAGACGTACTTCTGGGTGTCCTCGATGAAGGCGTTCAGGGACTGGGTGGCCGGGGAGAACCACTGCGCATCGTAGACCAGCTCGGCCCAGCGCTTGTCGATGTCGCGCTTGATGCGGTGCTGCTCGCGCTCGAGGCAGCAGTTCTCGAGCTCCTGGTGCGCGGCGATCAGGGCCACGGCACCCGGGGCTTCGTACAGCTCGCGGGACTTGATGCCCACCAGACGGTCCTCGATCAGGTCGATGCGGCCCACGCCCTGGGCGCCGGCGCGGCGGTTCATCTCCTCGATGGCCTGCAGCGGGGTGACCTCGCGGCCGTCGATCTTGACCGGGATGCCCTGCTTGAACTCGATGACGACCTCATCCTCGACGGGCGGGAAGGCCGGATCGTCGGTGTAGGTGTAGCAGTCCTTGGTGGGGGCGTTCCACGGATCCTCGAGGAAGCCAGTCTCGATGGCGCGGCCCCACACGTTCTGGTCGATGGAGTACGGGCTCTTTTCGGTCTGCTCGATGGGCAGCTTGTGCTCCTTGGCGAACGCAATCTCCACGTCGCGGGTCAGGGACAGGTCGCGGATGGGGCTGATGGCCTTGAGCGTCGGGTCGATGGAGGCGATGGATACCTCGAAGCGGACCTGATCGTTGCCCTTGCCGGTGCAGCCGTGGGAGATGGTGTCCGCGCCGAACTGGTGGGCGGCGCGCACCAGATGCTTGGAGATGAGCGGGCGGGAGATGGCGGAGACCAGCGGATAGACGCCCTCGTACATGGCGTTGGCCTTGAGGGCCTTCATGCAGTACTCGTTGGCGAACTCGTCGCGGGCGTCCACCACGTACGCCTCCACGGCGCCGCAGGCCAGCGCGCGGTTCTTGATGGTCTCCAGGCTCTCGCCGCCCTGGCCGACGTCGAGCGAGACGGCGACGACGTCCTTGCCGGTGCGCTCCTTGAGGTACGAGATGGCGACGGAGGTGTCCAGACCACCGGAATAGGCCAGTACGATGCGGCTGTTATCTGCCATTGGATGTTCCCTTTCATAATCGGGCCAAGTAATGACCACAAGTATATGCAGAACTCTGTATAAATATGCAATCGCGGCGGGGCGTGTCCACAATGCGGATGAACGTGTGCCGGTCAGCCCCTCGACGCCAGCGACAGCAGCCACTCGGCCCGCTGGACCGCCGCCTCGTCGCTCTCCGTGATCACCAGCACCGTGTCGTCCCCGGCGATGGTGCCGAGCACGCCGTCGATCGTGTGGCGGTCGATCACGCTGGCCACGTACTGCGCGGCGCCGGACGGCGTATGCACCACCACGAGGTTGCGCGCGGCGGCGGCCGATGTGAGCAGGCCGTTGAGGATCCGCCCCATCTGCGCCTCCGCCTTGCCTTCCGCGGCGGGCCCCTTGCCCTGGGCCACGTCGCCGATCATCGACGGCGTGGCGTAGGCCATGGTGCCGTCCGGCCTGCGGACCTTGGTGGCGTGGATCTCGTCCAGATCGCGGCTCAGCGTGGCCTGCGTCGCCTCGATGCCCTGCTGCGCCAGCACGTCGGACAGCTGCTGCTGCGACGTGATGACGTACCGGGCCAGCGCATCCTCGATGGCGCTGTGGCGCGCCGCACGCGAGCTGGGCCGCTGCAGCGCGCCGTTCGTCTGTTCGGACATGATCGGAGCGTCCCTGCCGTCAGGCGAGGTCGCCCAGCAGGCTCATGTCCCCGCGCTGCTGCGCGACGAGCCAAGTGAGCAGGGCCTTCTGGGCGTGCAGGCGGTTCTCCGCCTCGTCCCAGACCACCGACTGCGGGCCGTCGATCACCGAGGCGGTGACCTCCTTGCCGCGGTAGGCGGGCAGGCAGTGCTGGAACAGCGCGTCGGGCTTGGCGAGGGCCATGAGCTCGTCGTTGACCTGATAGTTCCAGAACGGCTTGGAGCGGATGGCGTACTCGGCCTCCTCGCCCATGGAGACCCAGGTGTCCGTGAACACGCAATCGGCGTCCTTCACGGCCTCCTTGGCGTCGGTTGTCACAAGGATGGAGCCGCCGTTCTCCGCGGCGATGCGCTCGGCGTCGGCAACGATAACCGGATCGGGCAGGTAGCCCTGCGGGCCGGCCACGCGCACGTGCATGCCGGCGACAGCGCCGCCGAGCAGGTAGGAGTTGGACATGTTGTTGGCCGCATCGCCCACGTAGGCGATGGTCTTGCCCTTGAGGGCGTCCACGCCGCCGCGGAACTGCGCGATGGTCAGGAAGTCCGCCAGAATCTGGCAGGGGTGGAACTGGTCGGTCAGGGCGTTGACCACCGGGCAGGTGGCGTACTTGGCCATCTCCTCGACGCGGTCCTGACCGAAGGTGCGCCACACGATGCCGTAGGCCATGTGGGTGAGCACGCGCGCGGTGTCCGCCACCGGTTCGCCGCGGCCCAGCTGGGAGCTGGACTTGTCGATGACGAGCGGGTATCCGCCCAGTTCGGCCACGCCGATCGAGAAGCTGGAGCGGGTGCGGGTGCTGGGCTTGTCGAACAGCACGGCCACGGCCTGCGGGCCTTCGAAGGGACGGGAATAGAAGCGGTTGGCGCGGAAGCGCATGCCCAGTTCGAGGATCTGCTTCTGCTCCTCGTGGTTCACGTCGTCGTCGCGCAGCATGTGGCGAAGCTGTCCGGTCATGTCACGTTCTCCTTAATGCGAATGGGTCGCGGGTGAAGCCCCGCGAATATGGTTGTTGCGAATGGTTTGGTCTTTGGCGCTCGGTCGTCTCAGTCGTTCTTGAGGTCCGTGGGGGCCTGTGCGAGGACGGCGATGAGCTGGTCCACGTCCTGCTCGGTCACGATCAGCGGCGGAGCGAAGCGCAGGGCGTCCGGAGCCACGGCGTTGACGATCAGACCGCGTTCCAGCGCCCAGTTGGCCAGCGCGTGCGAGCACGGATGGGCGAGCTCCACGGCGTCCAACAGGCCGCGGCCGCGCGTGGAGACGTACAGCGGGTTGCCGGTCTTCAGCAGGCCCTCGCGCAGCTGCTCGCCGCGCTGTTCGGCGTTCTGGAGCAGGTTCTCGTCCTGGATGGTCTTCAGCGTGGCCAAGGCCGCCGCGGCGCCCAGCGGGTTGCCCGCGAAGGTGGAGCCGTGAGAGCCGGGCGTGAACAGGCCGGAAAGCTTGGAGCCGAAGGCGATCAGGCCACCCATCGGGAAGCCGCCAGCCACGCCCTTGGCGAAGGTGACCGCATCCGGGACGATGCCGCCGGACAGGTCCTCGCGCTGGAACGCGAACCACTTGCCGGTGCGGCCGATGCCGGTCTGCACCTCGTCGATGATGAGCAGTGCGTTGTGCTTGCGCGTCAGCTCGCGCACCTGGCGCACGTAGTCGGCGCCGAGCGGACGCACGCCGGCCTCGCCCTGAATGAGCTCCATGATCACGGCGGCCACCGGGCCCTTGCCGTATTCGCCCTTGCCGGTGGCCGCGAAGGCGTCGCGCATGGCCTGGATGTTTCCGGCCTCCACGAACTCGATGCCGGGAACCAGCGGCTCGAAGGGCTTGCGGATGACGGGCTTCCAAGTGGCGGACAGCGCTCCAAGCGTGCGGCCGTGGAAGCCGTGGGTGAGAGCGAGGATGCGGGCGGGCTTGCCGCCCAGGTCCGGCAAGGCGCCGTGCAGCGTGCGGCCGTACAGCTTGGCGAGCTTCAGGGCCGCCTCATTGCCCTCCGCGCCGGAGTTGCCGAAGTAGACGTGCGAGCCTTCGGGCGCTCCGGCCAGCTTCACCAGTTCCGCCGCCAGCTCGATCTGCGGCTGGGTGGCGAAGTAGTTGCTGGTGTGCGCCACCTTGGCCGCCTGCTCGGAAACCGCCTTCACCCACGCGGGATGGGCGTAGCCGAGCGCGTTGACGGCGATGCCGCCCAGGAAGTCGAGGTATTCGTTGCCGTCGACGTCCCAGATGTGCGCGCCCTTGCCATGGTCCATCACGCGCAGGGGCGTGCCGAACACGTTCATGTGGACGTCGCGGTACTCGCCGATCCACTTGCTGTCCTGGGGGCCGAGCTGCTCAGTCGCCGTAATAGCCATAGGAACTCCTCATTTCGATGCCGTCTTCGGGGATGACCATCGTGCCGATGCCGGCCGACGTAAAGATCTCGTTCAGGATGGAATGCGGCTTGCGGCCGTCGATGATGTGCGCCTGGGGCACGCCGCCGTCGATCGCGCGCACGCACGCCTCCATCTTGGGGCGCATGCCGGATTCGAGATCCGGCAGCATGTCGCGCAGGTTCTCCACGCCAATCCGTCCGATCAGCGAGTTCTTGTCCGGCCAGTCGGCGTACAGGCCGTCCACATCCGTGAGGATGACCAACTTGCGCGCCCCCACGGCCGCGGCCAGCGCGGCGGCGGCGGAATCGGCGTTGACGTTGAGCACCTCGGTGGCGTCGTCCTCGTTCGGGGCGACGGAGGAGACGACCGGGATGCGGCCGGCGGCGATCAGATCCTCCACGGCGGAGGCATCCACGCTCATCACATCGCCCACAAGGCCGATGTCCGTGGGCTTGCCGTCGATGACGGGCTTGCGCTGCATGGCGGAGAACAGGCCGCCGTCCTCGCCGGACAGGCCGACCGCGTAGGGTCCATGGGTGTTGATCAGGCCCACGAGCTCACGGGAGACCTTGCCCGTCAGGACCATGCGCACCACGTCCATGGCCTCGGGCGTGGTGACGCGCAGGCCGCCCTTGAATTCGGATTCGATGTTCAGGGCCTTGAGCATCTTGGAGATCTGCGGTCCGCCGCCGTGCACGACGATCGGCTTGATGCCCACCTGGCGCAGGAAGACCATATCCTCGGCGAAGCACTGCTTGAGATGCTCGTCCACCATCGCATTGCCGCCGTACTTGACGACGATGCGCTGCCCGGAGAACTCCTCGAGCCACGGAAGGGCCTCGATGAGCACCTCCGCCTTCTGGTCGGCGCGCAGATCCGTGTGCACGTCGAAATGGAACCCGGGTCCCTTGACCTCTGCCAATTCGCTATCCTTTCAAATCCTTGCGTTCAGCTCTCGTAGTCCGCGTTGATGTGGACGTACTCGTGCGTCAGATCGTCCGTCCAGACCGTGGCCTGGGCATCCCCCGCATTGAGGTCGATGTCGACGTGGACCTCGCGAGGGGTCATGTCCACCTCGGAGCGGTCGCGGCCGGCGCCGCCGTTCTCGCAGATGCGCACGCCGTTGACGTCCACGGTGACCTTGTTGGAGTCGTAGGGGGCCACGTCCTGCGGCACGGTGCCCAGGGAGCTGACGATGCGGCCCCAGTTGGGATCGTTGCCGCTGATCGCGCACTTGAGCAGGTTGGAGGCCGCCACCGCACGGCCGCAGGCCAGGGCCGCCTCCTCGCTGGTGGCGCCGGAGACGACGATGCGGATATCATGGCTCGCGCCCTCGCCGTCGCCGATGATCTGGCGGGCCAGCGAGGCGCACGCCTTGGCGACGAGCGCCTTGAACTCGTCCGGATCGGCCTGGACGTCCGAGGCGCCGGAGGCGAGCAGCAGGACCGTGTCGTTGGTGGACATGCAGCCGTCCACGTCGATGCGGTTGAACGAGGTCTCCACGCCGGCATGCAGCGCGGCCTTGGCCAGATCGGCGTCCACCACCGCATCCGTGGTGATGACGCACAGCATGGTGGCCAGCTGCGGGGCGATCATGCCCGAGCCCTTGACCATGCCGCCGATGCGCCAGCCGGCCCCGGATTCGAGGGTGACGGTCTTGGGCTTGGTGTCCGTGGTCATGATGGCGTGCGAAGCGTCCGCGCCGGCCTGATCGTCCGACGCGAGGGCCTGATAGGCGGCCTTGGCGCCGGCGAGCACGTTGTCCAGCGGCAGCAGCTCGCCGATCAGGCCGGTGGAACACACCGCCACATCCTGCGGCTGGGCGCCCACCAGCTCTGCCACGGCCTTGGCGGTGGCTTCGGACTGCTCGTAGCCGGGCTTGCCGGTGCAGGCGTTGGCGCCGCCGGAGTTGAGGATCACGGCCTTGACACGCCCGTCCGCCACCACGCCGCGGGACCACTGCACAGGGGCCGCGCAGAAGCGGTTCGAGGTGAACACGCCCGCGGCCACGTCCAGCGGGCCGTTGTTGACGACGAGGGCCAGATCCTTCTTGCCCTCCACGGAAGAGATGCCCGCGGCCACGCCGGCCGCGGAGAAGCCTTGTGCGAACGTTACGCTCACGGTGCCACTCCGATCTTCGTCAGGCCCTGGTCTTCGGGAAGGCCGAGGGCGATGTTCAGGGACTGCACGGCCTGTCCGGCCGTGCCGCGGTTCAGATTGTCGATGGCCGCGAAGGCGATGAGCCGGCCGGCGTGGCGGTCCGTGACCACCTGCACATGCGCGGCGTTCGATCCGATGATGTTCGCGGTGGCGGGCAGGACGCCCTGCGGCAGCACGCTGATGAAATCCTGGCCGGCGTATGCGTTGGTCCACACGTCCCGGATCTGCTCGTCCGTAAGATCCAGACCCTTTTCGGACAGCTTGGCGGAGACGACCGCGAGGATGCCGCGGGCCATGGGGGCCAGCACCGGGGTGAAACCGAGCGTGAATTCGCCGGCGGCCGCGGCGTTCTTGCCGGCGGCGTGCGCGAAGTTCTGCAGGATCTCCGGGATGTGGCGGTGGGTGCCGCCCACGCCATAGGGCACCGCGGAGCCGAAGGCCTCTGCGGCGAGCAGGTTGGTACGCTTGAGGTTCTTGCCGGCGCCGGAATAGCCGACCACCAGATCCGCGACGATGTCCTTGGGATCGACGAGCCCCTCGGCTACGGCGGGCTGGAGGGCCAGCGTGGTGGCGGTCACGTTGCAACCGGGTCCGGCGATGCGCTTGGAGCCCGGCAGGGCCTCGCGCTGGCGCGTGTAGGCTCCGGAAGCGTCCTTGCCGGTGATGAGCTCGGGCATGCCGTAGGTCCAGTGCTCGTAGAAATCGCCGCCGTAGAAGGCGTCCCACACACTCTTCTCCTCCAGGCGATGGTCCGCGCCGAGGTCGACCACCACGGACGAGGGGTCCAGCTGCGCGGCGAGCTTGCCGGAGGCGCCGTGCGGCAGGGCGAGGATGATCACGTCATGGCCGTTGAGGACCTCCGGGGTGGTGTCCTCCACCGTCAGATCCGCCAACTGGGGAATGTGCGGCATGTGCTTGCCGAGCTTGTCCCCCACCGACGAATGGCCGGCCACGCAGGTCACTTCGAATTCGGGGTGCGCGGCCAGAATGCGCAGCGCCTCGCCTCCCGCATAGCCCGTGGCACCGGCCACGGCTACCGTGTATTTCGCCATTTCACGTCCTTTTCATGCGTTGGTACCTGCACGACTATACACTTCTATGCATCCTTATGCATAACTATGCAATGCGGTGTTTCGCATGGCGGAACGACGGCGGCCGCGATGCGAAGCGCGGCCTCAGATCCGCATGGTCTGCTGCACGTCGGTTCCGGTGGAGCCGCCCGTGGAGGGCTGGTAGCCGTACATCTGCAGGATCAGATCCTCAAGGCCCATGCCCTTGGACGCCGCCCACAGCATGAGCAGCGAGGTGATCACATTGATGATCACGGCGGCCAGCGCAAGGCCGAAGCCCTTCATGCGGAAGGTCTTGGTGCGCCACATCGCCAAACCGCCCATCACAGCCGGCAGGATCGGCATGGTGGAGAACAGGATCGCGAACACGAACGACAGGATCGCGTAGGCGTCCCAATGGCCGTACAGCGGGTTCTGCCGCGGGTCGTCCAGATCGACGCCGTAGCGCTGGCTCGCCTTGTCCAGCGGGCGCTGCGGGTAGGGATTCTGCTGCTGGTATGGATTCTGCTGACCCTGATAGGGGTTCGGCTGACCGTACGGGTTCTGACCGTACGGGTTCTGTCCGTATGGATTCTGGCCATACGGGTTCTGCCCGTATGGCGCATACGGCTGCTGGCCATAGGGCTGGTACGGCTGGTACGGCTGCTGCGGCGCGCCGTACTGCGGATTCTGCTGGCCGTACTGCGTATTCTGCTGCGCGCCCGGCATGCCTTGCGCATTCGGCGCGGCCGGATTGCTCGGCGCGGGCTTCGGATCGGGGGCACCATACAGATAGGGGTTGTACGCCGGGTAGTCGCTGCGCATGGCCCCATACTCGGGCTTGCCCGAGCCGTTGCCGCCGTTGGTGTTGTGTTGATCCGAATCGCTCATGTCGTCCTTTGGAAATGTATGGAAAGTATTGCGAACAATATACGGCAAGGGGCCGCCCCGCCGCATGGCGGAACGACCCCTCGAGACTCAGGCGCGGAGCTGCGCACCCAGCGTCGCGGCCTTGTCCACGATCGCCTTGCGCAGCGCCTCGCTGTCGTCGGCGGTCAGCGTGCGGTCCGGCGCGCGGAAGGTGACCGAGAAGGCCAGGGACTTCTGGTCGTCGCCCACCTGCTCGCCGGTGAACACGTCGAACAGGCTGATGGATTCGAGCACGTCGCCTGCGGCCTGCGCGATCGCATCCTCAAGCTGGGCGGCGGTCACGTCCTTGGAGACGGTGAAGGCCAGATCCTGCTTGACGGGCGGGAACGTGGAGATCGGCTTGGCCTGGAACGGCTTGTCGTCCAGGGAGGCCAGCAGGGCGGTCAGATCGATCTCGAAGGCCGCGGTGTGGGCCGGGAAGCCGAGTGCCTCGTTGACGTGCGGGTGCAGCTCGCCCACCTCGCCGATATGGGTGCCGTCGGGCAGCGTCACATAGGCCATGCGGCCCGGATGCCACTGGACGGGCACGTCCTCGGCCTTGGGCTGGTCCAGCGTGAGCTTGGCACCCAGACGGTCGGAGATGCGGTTGACGGCCTCGACGGCGTCGGACCAGTCCACGGCGCGCTTGCTCTTGAGCCAGCCGGAATCCACGGCGTTGCCGGTGAGGATGGCCGCCACCTGGTCGGGCTGGTCGGGCAGGCCGGCGTCGAGCGCGGCGAGGTCCTCCTCGGAGGGCAGCTGGCCACCAGGCAAGGCCGGGATGGCCGGGGCGTTCGGATCGAGCTTGTAGACATGGCCGATCTCGTACAGGCTCACGTTCTCCAGACCGCGGCGCAGGTTGCGCTGGACGGTCTGCGCGAGGGTGAGCAGCAGCGAACGGCGCAGGAACTTGCGATCGCCGTACAGGGAGTTGACCAGTTCGACGCTGGTCTCCTTGGTCGCCTCCGGATCGTAGCCGAACGCCTTGTAGTCCTCGTCGCCCACGAACGGGTAGCTCAGGGTCTCCACCAGACCGTATTCGGCGAGCGTGTTGGCGACCCAACGGCGGCGGGCCTGCGCGGTGGTGAGGCCACCGTCCATCATGATCGCTGCCGGGGGCACGCGCACGGGGATCTTGTCGTAGCCGATGAGTCGGGCGACCTCCTCCACCAGATCGCACGCCTCGGTCAGATCCGGGCGCCAGGTGGGCGGGGCGACCAGGAATTCGCCGTTGCCGCCGCCACCGAGCTGGCAGCCAATGTCCGTAAGCACGCCGCTGATGGTGTTGAGGTCCAGATCCAGACCGGACAGGCGCTTGACCTCGCTGGCTTTGAAGTGGATGGACTTGGGCTTGACGGTGTTGTTGAGGTCCGCCGGATGCTCGGAAGCCACGCCGTTGCCGTAGCGGGTGAGCAGCTCGGCGGCCATCTGCGCGGCGGCCGGCTGCAGCTGCGGATCGACGCCGCGCTCGAAGCGGCGGGACGCCTCGGACGGGGTCTTGTGGCGGCGGGCCGAGCGGGCGATGGACACCTGGTCGAAGTGCGCGGCCTCGAGCAGGATGTTCTTGGTCTCCGCGGTCACCTCGCCGTACAGGCCGCCCATCACGCCCGCGAGGCCGATGATGCGCGAGGAGCGCTGGCCGTTCGGCGAATCAGTGATGAGCAGATCCTCGGGGCTGAGCACATGCTCCTTGCCGTCGAGGGTGGTGAGCTTCTCGCCCTCGTTCGCGCGGCGGACCACGATGGGGCCCTCCAGCTTGTCCAGATCGTAGGCATGCATGGGCTGGCCCAGATCAAGCATCACGTAGTTGGTCACGTCCACCGCAAGGGAGATGGAGCGCATGCCGGCGCGGGTGAGGCGGCGGCGCATCCAGTTCGGGGTGCGCGCGGACGGATCGAAGCCGTGGATCGCGCGGGCGTAGTAGCGATCGCAGCCCACCACGCCGTGGATCGGGTTGTTGTCCTCCACGGCCACTTCGACGTCCGGCTCGACGGCGGGGTTCTCCGCATCCGCGGTCAGGTCCGGAACGTGCTTGTTGAGCTCGATCACCGGATCCGTGTACTCGGCGCCGGTGGAATGGTGGAACTCGCGGGCCACACCGCGGTAGGAGAACGCGTAGCCGCGGTCCGGGGTGATGTTGATCTCCAGCACCGGCTGGTCCAGATGCAGCAGGCTCATCGCGTCGTCGCCGGGCTTGAGCTCCTCGTACTGCTCCGGGGTGAAGCCGTAGTTGCGCAGCAGGATGATGCCGTCGTGGTTGTCGCCAAGGCCCAGCTCGCGCTCGGAGGCGCACATGCCGTCGGAGACGTGGCCGTAGGTCTTGCGCGGCTCGATCCTGAAATCGCCCGGCAGCACGGCGCCCGGCAGGGTCACGACGACCTTCTCGCCGGCGGCCATGTTCGGGGCGCCGCACACGATGCCGCGCGGCACCTTGTTGCCGTTCTCGTCGGTCGCGTTGTACTGGTCGCCCACGTCCACATGGGTCCAGCTGATCGTCTTGCCGTTCTTCTGCGGCTCCTTGACGCAATCGACCACGTAGCCGACCACGATCGGGCCGGTCACCATGGAGTGGTGGATCTCCTCCTCCTCAAGGCCCACCTTCACGAGGTCCTTGGCGAGCTGGTCGTAGGTCTGGCCCTCGGGAACCGCAACGTGCTCCTTGAGCCAATCGATGTCTACCATAGGCATGTCGAGATCACTCCCCCATCACAAACTGTTCGCTGAATCGCACGTCGCCCTCCACAAGGTCGTGCATGTCGTTGATGTCGTGGCGCAGCAGCAGCGTGCGCTCAATGCCCACGCCGAACGCGAAGCCGGAGTAGACCTTCGGGTCGATGCCCGCGGACTTCAGGACGTTCGGGTTGACCATGCCGCAGCCGCCCCACTCGATCCAGCCGGGGCCGCCCTTCTTGTCCGGGAACCACAGGTCCATCTCGGCGCTGGGCTCGGTGAACGGGAAGTAGCTGGGGCGCAGACGGGTCTTGGCGCCCTCGCCGAACATGGCGACGGCGAGCTTGTCCAGCACGCCCTTGAGGTCCGCCATGGTGAGGTTCTTGTCCACCGCGAGGGCCTCGCACTGGTGGAACACCGGGGAGTGCGTGGCGTCGAGCTCGTCCGTGCGGAACACGCGGCCGGTGCACGCCAGGTACAGCGGAACGCCGTGCTTGATGAGCGAGCGGACCTGGTCCGAGGAGGTCTGCGTGCGCATGACCATGTTGGAGCCCACGAATCCGGCGGCGTCGCGGGCCTTGTCGCCCTTGACGTAGAAGGTGTCCTGCATCTGGCGGGCCGGGTGGTCCGGGCCGAAGTTCAGGGCGTCGAAGTTGTACCATTCGGTCTCCACCTCGGGGCCGTCCGCGATGATCCAGCCCATCGAGGTGAAGAAGTCCTGCACGTCCTCCATGAGCTTGGCCAGAGGGTGGCGCGCGCCCAGCGGGCGGCGGTCCACGGGCAGGGTCATGTCCACGGTCTCGGCGGCCAGCGCGGCCTTCTCCTCGGCGGCCTTGACCTCGGTCTCACGCTCGGCGAAGGCACGGCCGAAATCGGCGCGCAGCTTGCCCATGAGCTTGCCGGCGTCCTTCTTCTGGTCGGCGGGCAGCGAGCCGATGGCCTTGCTCGCCTGCGTCATCGCCGAATCCGCGCCGGCGTACTGCGTCCTGAGGGATTTCAGTTCCTCCGTGCTGGAGGCGTGTTGGATCTTCTCGATGCCCTCGGCGACCTGCTTGGTCACTTCGTCGGCATCGAATCGCAACTGTTCTGCCACGAGAACCCTTTCGTTATTTACCGTCAAACCGCCAAAATTGTCCCAGCATGACTCGACATGGCCAGGCTCATGAGCATGACCGCCGCGCTCGTGCCAAGGTTCAATGATTCGGCCTTGCCATAAATCGGAATGGAGACGATGCGGTTGCAACGCTCCAGTTCGCCGGTCTCCAGACCGCGCGCCTCGTTGCCGAACAGCACGGCCTTCGGACCCTTGCGGGCCTTGGGATCGGCCAGCACCGCGGGCAGCTGCTCGGGCGTCCGGTCCGGTGTGCCGTACACATCGGCCGCCCACACCGGCACGTTGCGATCGTGCGCGAACGCGAAGAACCCGTCCGTGGACATGGTCAGCACCGGAATGTGGAACAGGGAGCCCGCGGTGGATCGGATGGTCTTGGGATTGAGCCGGTCCACGCAATCGTCCACGAGGATCACGGCCGCGCACCCGGCGGCGTCGGCGGCGCGGATCACCGTGCCCGCATTGCCCGGGTCGCGCACCTGCCAGAATGCGGCGATCAGCGCGTCCCCGCGGAGTTCCAGATCGTCCGGATCGGTCTCCATGGCCGCCAGATTGCCCACGGCCACGATGCCCTGCGAATCCTTGCTGATGCGCGCCATGACCTGGCTGGTCACATGATGGACATAGATCGTGGAATCCTGCGATTCGTCCTCGATGCGCTGGACGGTCAGGGACACCGGACGATCGTTGCCAAGCGCCTGGGTCACCTCGACGTACAGGTCCTGCACCGCATCGGGCCGCCATCGCACGGCCTCGCGCACGGACTGCGGACCCTCGATGAGGAACCGCCCGCTGCGCTCGCGGGTCTTGCGCGATGCGAGATCGGCCACGCGTCTGACGCGCTCTGATTTCGGATTGTCGATTACTCGGGTGTTGATGGGCATGCGTTCCAGTCTAACCATCACCCATCCGCAGCGCGGAACGTTTGGTCCGTTTTGGCCTGAAAAATCGGGCTCAAAACGTACCAAACGTTCCGCGCTGCACAGACGATGGCTGCTATGCAAGGGGGACGCCGGCGAGATCGAGCTTGCGCCTGACCAGCAGCTGGTCATGTTCGAACTCCATGAACGACGCCCGCACGAATCTGATGTTGCCGCGCAGTCTCATATTGCTTTCGCGTTCCTTCTCGGCCAACAACGCATCCACCACATCACCATCGCCGAGCATGGCCGAATTCATGTACTTTTCGCGACCGTCAAGTTCCAGAACGATCATCTCGCCGTTCGGCAGTATCCAGAGGAAATCCACCCGGTACCTCCGACCCGTCACCGGATCCGTGATCCATTGCTGCAGCAGCGGAACCGCATAACCCCATTGGATCAGCCGGGCCCGCACGATGGATTCCCCGCCGTTCTCGCTTCGGCCGTCTGCATGGGCCGCCACCAATCTGGCCGCCGCGATGCCCTTCGATCCCGCGCGCCGGCCGATGAACGCCTCCAGCTCGTCGCGCCTGAGCCCATGCAATCGCATCGCCGCATCGCAGATCGCGAGCGCCTGCGGGAACGGCAGCATGCGCGCGCAATCGAACACCGTCTGCAGCAGACCGGTGACGCGGATGCCTTTGACGATCGCCGTCTCGAATTCCGGCAATTCATGGAACACGAAATAACGGCTGTTGCGGCGATGGGTGCGCCGATCGGTGGCGATGTGCACCGCATCATGCATCCGATACGTCTCGTTCAGCCCCCATACGGCCGCGGCGCTGATCTGCCCCAGCACCCAATCGGGATGCGCCGCCGCAACCGAGCGCAGGATGTGCATGATCCGTTCGCCGAAAACGAGGGCGTCCCAATACTCCTTGCGGGCGAACAGATCATCGCGCACGGCGACCAATGTGCCCTGCGCGACCCGGCGTCTGAGGATCCTGCGGCTGCGCGCATTACGGGATCTCAGGCATCTGCCATTGCGCTCGGCGTTCTCCAATGCCTCGGCCAATCGTTCGTCATTGCTCTTCATGCGGCCACGCTATGCGGCGCGGATCGACTTTGAAAAGTCCGAACGGGCATTGTGGTCGAACGTACCCCACTTGCCCATGGTTTCGGGCGTGTCGCGCTCCGGTTATCCACAATGCGCGCTTGTCCACATCGTTCGTGCCGAATGTGCCTCCACACAATCAACACATACGCACACCACGCACGCGCGCAAAGCACAGCGCGGAACGTTTGGTCCGTTTTGGCCTGAAAAATCGGGCTCAAAACGTACCAAACGTTCCGCGCTGCACAGAGTACGCGGTCAGGCGCCGCCCATGAACGAGAAGGTGCCGGCGAACCCGGCGGCGATCAGCGCGACCGTCGGGATGGCCAGGCAGAGCGCGATGAACGCCTTGTCCCTCGCGTGGACCTCGCTCACGCGGGCGTGGCTGCGCGGGCCGGTCCCGCCGAAGCCGCGGGCCTCCATGGCGGTGGCGAGGGTGGTCGATCGGCGCACGGAGAGCACGAGCAGCGCGAAGGCCTGGGGACCGAACGCCTTGAACTTGTTCTCGTCGCCCAGTCCGCGCGACCGGCGGGAGGCGGTGAGGGCGGCCCAGTCGTCCTGCAACACGGAGAACAGGCGCAGTCCGGCCAGTCCGCCGTAGACGAACCGATCGGGCAGATGGAGGATCTGGCTGAAGGCGTCGGCGAGGTCGGTCGCGTCGATGCCGAGCACGGTGATGATGGCCGGCACGCCGATCGCCACGATGCGCACGGCCGTGGCCACGGCGAGTTCGGCGGACCGGTCGGTGACGTGCATGAGCCCCCACTGCCACCATGTGTCGCCGCCGGACTTGCCGTACAGGAGCACGGCCAGCGCGCTGGTGGGCGCGCCCACCCAGATGGGCCAGGTCGATCTGACGATCCGCCATGGCGTGAACCCGATGCCCATGAGCAGCACGGCCTCGATGGCCACGGCCACGGTGGCGGACACCCAGTCGAGGCTGAACAGCAGCGGGATGGAGATCACGAATGCGCCGATCAGACGATGGACCGGATTGAGCGAGGCGAGCAGGGGCGATCGGCTAGACGCCTTGGGCGGTTCGGTGCGGGCGTTGACTTCGCTGACGCGGACCACGCTCGCGGGGATGGTGGGTGAGACAGCCGCGGCGGGCGGGACAGCCGCGGCAGGTGAAGTAGCCGCGACTGACGAATCGGATGCGGCGGACGAGGCACCCGAAACAGACGCGGGATCCTCATCGCCACCGCCCTGCCACTCCCCCCGCGCCCGCTCGGGCACGAGCTCCACCAGCCGCGCGCCCAGAGCCGTGACGAGCTCGCGGTCGTGCGTGACCACGATGATGCTCACGCCGTCGGCGCGAAGCGTGTTGATGAGCGTGACGATCTGCATCCACGTGCGCCTGTCCTGGCCGAACGTGGGCTCGTCGAGCAGCAGCACGCGCGGGGCGGCGGCCAATGCGGACGCCACGGTGAGACGGCGCTTCTCGCCGCCGGAGAGGGTGTACGGGTTGGCGTTCGCGTACTGGCTCAGCGAGAATCGTTTGAGCAGCTCGCGGGCGCGCGATTCCGCCTTCTGCGGGCTCATGCCGCAGCGCAGCGGGGCCACCATGACCTCCTCGAGCACGCTGCCCTTGGCGAACTGGTGCTCGGGATTTTGGAACACGTAGGAGATGCGGGAGGCGAGTTCGGTGGATTTCCACGCGAACGGCGAGCCGCCCTGGGCGCCCGCGGCCAGCGCCGGGGAGGCCTCGACGGCACCTGCCACTGGTTCGAGCAAACCCGCGAGGGTGAGCGACAGCGTGGACTTGCCGGCGCCGTTCGCGCCCACGAGCGCGGTGATCTGGCCGGCGGAGAAATCGAGGTTGATATGTTCGGCGATCGCCTTGCCACCGCGTCCGATGGCCAGGTCCCGGCAGCTCAGCAGCGTCTCGCCGGTGCCCAGCGCGGGGTCGGTGTCCGGCTCGCCGGGCGTGTGGATGCGCCGGATCTCGTCCTCGGGCCGGCGATATCGCTCCGGCACCCAGATGCCCAGCGCCGCGAAGTCTATGGACGGGTCGCGGAAGATCTGATCCGGCGTGCCGTCGGCCACCACCACGGTCCTGCGGAATCCGGAGCGATCGATGTCGCCTTCGCGCCCGGTGCCGTTGACGCGTGCGGCGGTCTGCTCGCTGCTTTGCAAGCCAAGCACCACTACGCGGTCGATCAGGTCGATCCACGGGCCGGCGCGATGCTCCACCAGCACCATGGTGGAGTGGTGGGACGCGAGGACCTGCCCCACCGCATCCACGATCTGATCCACGCCGTCGGGATCCAGATTGGCCGTGGGCTCGTCGAGCAGCAGCACGCCGGGGCGCATGGCGAGGGCTCCGGCCAGGGCGATGCGCTGCTGCTGGCCGCCGGAGACGTGCATGGTGGAGCGATGCAGTTGAACGCCCTTCATGCCCACCGCGTCCAGCGATTCGCGCACACGCCGCCAGATCTCCTCGCGCGGCACGTTGAGGTTCTCCGGTCCGAAGGCCACGTTGTCTCCGAGTCGCTGGAACACGGCCTGAGCGTCCGGATCCTGCAGGACCAGTCCCACGCGACCGCGCGCCTTGCGCACGGGCACGCCATCCACAAGGATGCGGCCTTCGGTCACGCCGCCGTCGGAATCCTCGGAGCCGGTGCCCGCGCCGCTCGCCCCGTCATTCGCATCGTCGGAGCCCAGCAGACCGGCCGCGCCCTCGAGAATGGTCGATTTGCCGATGCCCGAGGCGCCGAGCAGCAGCACGCGCTGCCCCGGTTTGATCTCGAGCGTCAGATCGCGCACGGCGAAGTGCTTGCGCGAGGCGTGGCGGTATCCCCATCCCTCGAACGTGAGCGAGGCGTTGTCTTCCATGGTCGGTCCCTTCTGAGGCGGTGCGGGCGGCGATCCCGATCGGCGCCCCGAAACAGCATAAAGGCCCCCTGTTGTCAGGGGGCCGGATCAATCGAATGTCAGGCGTTGCGCACTTCGCGGCCGGACGCGAACTTGTCCAGCGCGCCGGTCTTGGCGATCGCCACATACAGGTACCACATGAGCACGCCGGCGAACACGATGCCGGAGATCACGGTGGTTGCGAGGTACATCACACCATAGGAGCCGCCCAGATCGATGGCCTGCAGGTTGGTGAAGAAGGAGTAGCCCCAGCAGCCCACGCCGGCCAGCGCGCCGGAGAGGATGGTGACGGGCAGGTTCCATTTGCGGTACGCGAAGGCGAGGAACGCGACCTCGGCGAGCACGCCCTGCACGAGGGCGATGAGGAAGGTGGCCGCGCCGCCCCACATGTTGCCCATGAGGGCCTCGAGCACGCCGGCGATGACCTCGGCGTAGATGGCCGCGCCGGGCTTGCGCACGATGATCGCGGCCAGCGGACCGGCGAACAGCCACAGGCCGTTGAAAAGGCCGGGCAGGCCGGGGACGAGCAGATCCATGGCCTCCCAGGGGCCGTAGGTGAGGATGGCGACGAGCCAGTAGATGAATGCGCTGGCCACGCCGATCACGGATGCGACGGCGATGTCGACGACGCGCCACTTGAGGTTCGGCTGGGCGTTGGTGGTTGCAGTGGACATATAGAGTGCCTTTCTATCTTCTTCAAGGCACGGGGAGAGCAACGTCCGTCCCCGGCATTGCCCGGCGACGTTCAATCGGTCGAGGCGCTGTGCCTCCTCTCAGCCGCGGCGACCGCCATTCGGCGGTGGCTCGCAGCTCCCGTGTCATCGGACACCATAGCATGCATCGCGCGATCGTCAAAGGGTTGACGGGCAATTCGGGGAAGAAAACCGTCATCCTGAGCGAAGCGAAGGATCCTTAACCTTTCGCGCAAAGCAACCAGTGCACAATGACGAAGGATCCTTCGACTCCGCCCTAAAGGGCTGCGCTCAGGATGACGTGGCCAGCCTTCGGCTCCGCTCAGGATGATGAAGAGTACTTCCACCGTCATCCTGAGCAAAGCGAAGGATCCTTAACTCTCTGCACGTATTAAGGATCCTTCGACTCCGCCCTAAAGGGCTGCGCTCAGGACGACGCGGGAAGGATACCAGCGCGACTACAGCCGCTTCTGGATGAACGAGGCCATGTTCCCGCGCGCGAGCGCCATGCACCCGATCGTGGTCAGAAAAAGCGCCACGCAGAACGATGCCCCCGCGGTCATGGCCAGCGTGCCGATCATGTCCGGAAGGGACCGGTGCGTCCAGGCGAAGATCAGGATCATCCACAGGAATCCGGCCACATGCCCAACCAGCAGGATCAGCGCGCCCGAAATCGCATGGATGAGCGCGGTGGGGTTGGCCCCGGCCCCCACGCTGCGGTAGAGCGCGAATTCGTGGCGCCGGAAGACCAACGGCATGAACAGCGCGAGGAAGCACACCAGCCCGGACGCCAGCCAGAACCATCGCGAGATGCGGCCGCGGTACTGTTCGAGCGGCGGCACGGCGTTGGTGTCCTCGGCGAGGAACGGCGTGATGGATACGATCGTGCGACCGTCGTCCAGCGCCGCGGCGACCATCTTCCGGGAGTCGTCCGAGTAGGCGCCCGGCTCGAACTCCACCAGGCATTCGCCCACCGTGCCCGTGGTCGGCCCCGCCGCGTACAGCACCTGACTCTCGTTGAATTTGCGCGCGGACATGTCCAGCAGATGGGCGGTGACCGTCCGCGTGCTGGCCTCCCCGCCTGCGCCGCTGGTCGTGAGTCCTATCCGCATGCCTTCGGCGATGCCGATTCGCCCGGCCAGCGCGGCGTCGATGTAGACGCCGTCGTCGAACCGGGAGGCGGAGGACGGGTCCAGCATGGGCGCGAAGTCGCCGACCACGTGCTGCACGCTCATGTACTCGCCGGGCGCCTTCGCGATGGTCGCGGACAGGTACGTCGTTTCGCCGCTGGCGAACCCTGTGGCGGTTTTGACGCCGGGCACCCAGTTGAGTCCGGCGCATGCGGCCGCGGACAGCAGCCCCTCGCCGGTTTCGGTGCGCGCGGATGCCTTGAGCACGTATTGGCCGGATGCCGTGAGGCGCGACTGGTAGTCGAATGCACTCTGCCGCATGTTCGCCTCGGCGAGCCCGAGTCCGCCGCCGACCAGCGCGGTGACGAGCACGAGCAGCAGCGCCATGCCCGGCTGGCCCAGCAGCGTGCGCCGTACCTGACGCCATACCGCGCCCAGCGGCCATTGGGATTGCGTTGTCGTGCGCCGCGAGGTTCCGCTGCCATTACGCCTGGCCATGATCAGCTCCGTCCGTTTGCTCCCCGGCCATATTCCCGGTTACATCCCGGGTCATTCCCCCGGTCATGCGATCGCCGGACACGCCGCCGTCCTCCAGCGTCACGACGCGCTCGCACAGACCGGCCACATACATGTCATGCGTGACGATCACCACGGTGGTGCCACGGTCTCGGGCGGCTCGGATCGCGTCCATGACCACGCCGGTGGTGGTGTGGTCGAGCTGCCCGGTGGGTTCGTCGGCCAGGACGAGCGGCGGCTTGGAGGCGAGCGCGCGGGCGATCTGCACACGCTGCTGCTGGCCGCCGGAAAGCCGGTTGACGGGCATGTCCGCGAAGTCCTCCAGTCGCACGTCCCGGATCATCTCCTCCACACGGTCGGCGCGCTCGCTCCGACTCCACGGGCAGGAGACGACCGCGATGTCGATGTTGTGCCGCACGCTCTGCCGGGCGAGCAGGGTGGGGGTCTGGAACACCCATCGCATGTCCCCGGGCGCGGTGGTGTTGCGGATTGTGCCGGCGGTCGGCTTGAGAATGCCTCCGATGAGCTGCAGCAGCGTGGTCTTGCCGGATCCGGAGGGGCCCACGAGCGCGATCATCTGCCCGTCGGGGATGGTGAGGTCCACGCCGGAGAGGATGTCGGGACCGTGCGGATCATAGCGGAAGCGCACGGATTCGAGTGTCACCGGCATGATGGCGTCTCCTGCATCACGGCGAGCGGATCGGCCAGCACGTAGAAGTCCCGCAGTCCGTCCGTGGGCTCGAGGTGCGTGACGCCCAGCGATCCGCCGGCCACCGTCACCGGTTTGGCCTGATAGGTCGTGTCCTCCGGTCCGTTCTTGCCGTACACGCAGGTGACGGATCCGTCTCGACCGGTCATGACGGCGGACGACGGCACGGACAGCAGGGTGACTGCGGTTTCGCGACGCAGTGACACGGCATAGGTGCGGCTTGCGGCGAGAGCGCCGGAGCCGCCGGCAGGGCCCGATTCGTCCTGGGCCTTGAGTTTGCCGATCAGGTCGAGGTTCACGTCCGATTCGGATCGGATGGTGGCCACATCCGCGCCGGATTGCCCGAGGATGTACGCGCCCGATTGGAAATCAAGGCTGCCGGTCTTGCCGGCGATGGCGATGTTCTCCACACTGGGGGCGGTGGAGAAGATCGGCGATCCCTGTGTGGGAACGGCCTGGTTGACGGCCGCGTTGACGGTTTGCGCCTCAAGCCCCTCCGATGGAAGCCAGACCATCCACAACGGGTCGAACGCGCCTGTGGGCTCGCCGGGGACGCCGATGCGCTTTTCGAGTTTCTTGACCGCGCCGGCGGTAGCCTCATCGTATGCCTGATTGGCGGTTCCCTTGAACAATCCCATGGTGCCGAGCGCCGATTCGAGGCTTTTGACGTCCTCACCCTTGTCCCCCGTCGCAAGGGCCCGGTAGAACGGCGACGGGGTGGCCGCGGCGATGCGCGTGACGCCGTCGATCGCCAGCAGCGGCGTGCCGGTGGAGACCGGGGTCCCCGGTGTCACGTCCACGCGGGTGACGACGCCGCCCTGCCATGCCGGGGCGGTCACGGTCAGGCCAGCCTTGAGCGTGGCGGTGATAGTCGCGTCCGTCTCGCCGTCGTCGCTGATGGCGGTGGGCTGCTGGAGCACCGCGACGGGCTTGGGCGCCAGGGTTTCCGGGTCCTGCGCCTGCACCCACGAAAACACACCCGCCCCGGCCAGCGGAACCGCGATCAACAGCACCACAACAATCCATGTCAGCACCTTGCGCATCGCAACCACCCTTCTTCTTCGACGGGATCGCCCTGATTTCAGCGTATCAGCGCGATTCGCCTCATCTTCGAGACGCTGTAGCCCGACGGACTACAGGCCGCCGCCAAACTGGGCAGATCGGGACATTTGTTTTGCAAACTGGGCAGATCTGGGCATGTGGAGGACCAAATCGGCCTCCAGATCGCAGGATCTGCCCAGTTTGTAAGAAGGGCGTCCGGATTTGCCCAGTTTGTGGGGAGTCCTCTCCCTCATCCTTAACCTTCGTGCGTATGTTAAGGATCCTTCGACTCCGCTGCGCTCCGCTCAGGATGACGTTGGCCGGCCTTTCGTTGCGATCAGGATACGGCTCAGCGCTCAGGCCCGGCCGGCGCCCAGCTTGGCGAGGAGCAGGGCCTCGGCGATCACGTTGTGCTTGAGGCCGAACAGGCCTACCGACTCGTTGGGACTGTGCGCGTTGGACTTCGGATCCTCCGGGCCGGTGACCAGCACCTGGGCCTTGGGGAACAAACGGCGCAGCTCGGGGATGAACGGAATGGAGCCGCCCTGGCCCTGATTGATCGGGGGCACGCCGAACGCCTCCTCCATGGCCTCCAGAGCGTCCTTGGTGGCCTCCGCGTCGGGGTCCATGGCCCAGCCCATGCCGTTGTCCGACGGCACGACCGTGACCTGCGCACCAAAGGGCGCGTGGGCGACGAGGAAATCGGCCAAGGCCTTCTGGGCCTCCTCGGGGCGCTGGGTGGGGGCCGTCCTCAGGGACAGGCGGAACGTGGCCTCGTTGTCGATCACGTTGAAGGAGCCCTCCACCGGCTGGGCGTCGAAGCCGATCACGGTGACGGACGGCTTGGTCCACAGGCGGGAGGCGAGCGATCCGGTGCCGGCCAGGCGGTATCCGGGGACGATCGAGGCGTCCGCGCGCACCTGGGCCTCGTCGAGGTCGCACTGCAGGCCGCCGATCGGCTCGTCAGCCTTGACGCCGGGGATCGCCAGATCGCCGGACCCGTCGTACATGGAGGCGATGAGCATGGCGGCGAGCGTGTTGGCGTCCAGGATCGGGCCGCCGTACTGGCCGGAGTGGACGGGGTGGTCGAGCACCTTCACGGTCACATCCACGCCGGTGTTGCCGCGCAGGGACGTGGTCAGGGACGGAATGCTGTCCGCCCAGTTGCCCGAATCGGCCACGATGATCACATCGGAGTCGAACTCGTCGCGGTGCGCCTCGATGAACGGGATGAAGCTCGGCGAGCCCATCTCCTCCTCACCCTCGATGAACACCTTCACATTGACCTTCAGATCGTCGCCCAGAGCCTTGAGCGCGCCCGAATGGATGGCCAAGCCGCCGCCGTCGTCGGCGCTGCCGCGGCCGTAGAGGCGGCCGTCGATCTCGGTGGCCGTCCACGGATCGGTGTCCCACGCGGACGGATCCGGCACCGGCTGCACGTCGTGATGGGCGTACAGCAGCACGGTGGGCGCGGCCGGGTCCACCGTGCGCGATCCCACGACCTCCCACGCGCCCGGGGTGCCGTCCGGGTTGCTCGACTGGACCACCTTCGTCTCCACGCCCACCTTGGCGAGCTCCTCGGCCACGAACTCGGCGGACCGCCTCATGTGCTCGCCGGTGATGCCTTCGGCCGAGACGGCCTTCAGGGCGATCTTGCGGGCGAGCACGTCGAGGATGCGCTTCCAATCCCCTTCCACCCGGTCGCGGATCACAGTCGCGTCAATCGTTTTTCCAGCCATGGGTCTCCTTTGCCTGCCGGGACCGCCCGGGGCGCCCCCGCCGCGGTCGATGTGGTCGAAATGCCCGGTATTACGCGCTCCGAGCGTCTAGACGTCACCGTAACCTGCTCGTATGACATGGAACCCGTTCAAGCGTAAAGAAGAAGAGAAAGAGGCCCAGAAGCCCGTCGAGACGCCCGCGAAGGAGGGCGGCAAGGGCCGGCCCACCCCCAAGCGCAGGCAGGCGGAGGCGGAGAATCTGCGCCCCATCGTGCCGGCCGACCGCAAGGCCGCGAACAAGGCCGCCAAGGCGAAGCTGCGCGCCAAGCAGGACGCCGAATACGAGGCCATGCAGACCGGCGACGTCAGGAACATGCCCAAGGCCGAGCGCCTGCCGTGGCGCATCTACATCCGCGACTATGTGGACGCCCGCTGGAACGTGGCCGAATGGTTCATGCCCGTGGCCGGCGTGCTCATGATCGCCGCGCTGATCATCTCCTCCGCCTTCCAGTACACCACCTTCGCCATGACCTCCTCCATGGTCATCTTCGTGCTGCTCTACGGCTACGTGATCGTGGCCGGCATCGACCTGTGGTTCATGTGGCGCAAGCTCAAGCCGCTGCTGGTGGCCAAGTACGGTGAGCGCTCGGTGGCCAAGGGCATGCGCTCCTGCTCCTACGCGTGCAGCCGCGCCATGCAGCTGCGTCGCTGGCGCATGCCGAAGCCTACGCAGCCCAAGCGCGGCAACTGGCCCAAGTGATCCGCGCCCCGCGAAGACGCGCAATGCAACGCAACGCCCTTCGCGTAAACCATATGCCCAAGGCCGTCCCGCACAGGGGCGGCCTTTACCATTGATGCACAGGAAAGCAAGCAGGCGGCGGAAGGAGTGCATGCCATGAGCGATCAGTACGACGTCATCATCATCGGCGCGGGGCCGGGAGGCTATTCCACGGCCCTCAGGCTGGCCGAGCTGGGCCGCAGGGTGGCGATGGTGGAGCGGGACGCGACCGTGGGAGGCACGTGCCTCAACCGCGGGTGCATCCCCACCAAGGCGCTGCTGACGGTCTGCCACACCCTGGATCTGGCCAAGCGGTCGCGCGAGCTGGGCGTGGATCTGGAGATGGCCGGCATCGACTACGGCAGGCTGGCCGACTACCGCCGCTCCACCGTGGATGTGATGGTCAAGGGGCTCACCGGGCTGCTGGCCCACCGCGGGGTCACGGTGATCCACGGCGATGCGGTGCTCTCCAGCGAGCGCACGGTGAGCGTGACGGAGCATGACGGAACGGTCGCGCAGCTTGAGGCGAACGATGTGGTGCTGGCCACCGGCGCCCATGCGCGCGCACTGCCCGCGGCCCCGTTCGGCGCGGCCGTGATCGATTCGGACCAGGCGCTGACGCTGGACGAATTCCCCGCATCGGCGATCGTGATCGGTTCGGGCGCGGTGGCGCTGGAATTCGCGAGCATCTGGCATTCGGCCGGCTGCGAGGTCACGCTCATGATTCGCAAGGACCGCGTGCTGTCCCGGTGGAACCGCCGCACGTCCGTGATGCTCACGCGCGAGTTCAAGCGCCAGGGCGTTCAGGTGCTGGACCGCACGGCGGTAACCGGCATCGACACGGGAGCGAATCTGGGTGCCCGCGTGCACTACACGCGAGGGGACGATCCCGCCGAGCTGACGCGCGAGGCGGAGCTGGTGCTCGTGGCGATCGGACGCGATCCGAACACCGGCGCCCCGTGGCTGCGCGAGCGCGGCGTGAAGCTGGACGATCGGGGCAACGTGGTCACCGACCCGTGGGGACGCACGTCGGTGCCGGGCGTGTGGGCCGTGGGCGACATCACCGAGGGCCCCCAGCTGGCGCACCGCGCGTTCGAACAGGGCATTGTTGTGGCCGAATCGATCGCGGGCGTCTCCCCCGCCCCCGAACCGGTGGACAACATGACCATCCCGCAGGTGGTGTTCAGCCACCCCGAGGCCGCCAGCGTCGGGCTTACGGCGGACGAGGCGGCCGCACGAGACGACTTCGTGAGCGTGACCGAAACGCAGTACCCCATGCTGTCCAACTCGCGGGTGCTCATGAGCGGCGCGAACGGATCGCTCTCGCTCGTCACCGGCTGCGACGCGGCCCACCCGGACACCCCGCTGGTACTGGGCGTGCACATGGTGGGGCCGAACGTCTCGGAGATCATCGCCGAAGCCGAGCAGCTGGTGGGTAACCGGGTGCCTGTGAGCCGGGCCGCGCGTCTGATCCACCCGCATCCCACGGTGTCCGAATCGCTGGGCGAGGCCCTGCTCAAAGCCGACGGGCGTCCGCTGCACACCCGGTAGGCCGCCGCACGGCGTCCGCGGCCGGCGTCTGCACGAGCCGCTAAACTGTTGAGCCAGTGTGTTTTCACCCGCATAGCTAAAGGACTGGTGGTATGGCAGAGAAGACCGACAAGAAGGCGGAGAAGGCCGCCAAGAAGGCCGAGCGCAGGAAGAACGGCACGCTCGCGCGCATCAAGCAGATCTACGCATTCACGGCGGAGACGGACAAGAACCTGCCTTGGATCCTCATCGGCTCGTTCCTGGCTCCGGTGCTGGTGTTCGCGATCATCTGCCTGGTGGCCCGCGTGGGCGTGGTCGGCTGGATCATGTGGATGATTACCGGCGTCATGGGCGGCCTGCTCGCGGCCACGTGGATGCTCACCCGCCGAGCGGACATGGTCGGCTACCGCCGCATGGAAGGTCGTCCGGGCGCGACCGGCGCGGTCCTGAGCCAGATCACGCGCGGCGGTTTCTACTTCCCGCAGGAGCCCATCTGGATTGATCCGCGCACCAAGGACGCGATCTGGCGCGGCTCCGGCCGCACCGGCGTGTATCTGGTGGGCGAGGGCGACTACCACCGCGTGATGCGCGCCATCGACCGCGAGGAGAACAAGATCAAGAGCATCACCCGCGGCTCGGCCATCCCGATCTACAAGTTCTCCGTGGGCGACGGCCCCGCCCAGATCAAGCTGCGCGATCTGCAGAAGAAGGTCATGCGCCAGAAGGTCAAGCTCACCAAGGCGGAGCTGGACGAGCTCAACAACCGCCTGCGCACCCTGCAGGAGCACAAGGGCTACGGCATCCCCAAGGGCATCGATCCCACCCGCCCGCAGCGCGTCTCCCGTCGAGCGATGCGCGGTCGCTGATCGGACGCCGTCCGAACGCCTCGCGCACATTTGCGACATTATTGTTACAAGCCCGGAATCGGCATGATTCCGGGCTTTTTCGTATCCCAAGCACGATCGGATCCCATCGCGGAGAACCGTTAAGTAACATGCTCGTAACCCAAATTGCACGAACGCGAAACCACAAAACCTACACTTAACATTCGTAAGTTCTCATGAAAGGAGCGGTCCCGTGACCGAACTCAAGTCCAAGGAAGACGCCGAGGCCCTTATCAATAAGGAAGGCATCGAGTATGTCTCCGTTCGTTTCACCGATCTGATCGGCGTTCAGCAGCACTTCACCGTGCCCGCCAGCGAGTTCCTCAAGGACGCCTTCACCGACGGCATGCCGTTCGATGGTTCGTCCGTGCAGGGCTTCCAGGCCATCAACGAGTCCGACATGAAGCTGGTCCCGGACGTGACCACCGCCTTCGTCGACCCGTTCCGCAAGCACAAGACCCTCGACGTGGCCTTCTCCATCGTGGACCCGCTGACCGACGAGCCTTACTCCCGCGACCCGCGTCAGGTCGCCGGCAAGGCCGAGGCCTACCTGAAGTCCACCGGCATCGCCGACACCGCCTCCTTCGCGCCCGAGGCCGAGTTCTTCATCTTCGACAAGGTGCGCTTCGAGAACTCCATGCAGCGCTCCTTCTACGAGGTCGACTCCGTTGAGGCCCCGTGGAACTCCGGCATCGACACCGAAGAGGACGGCACCCCGAACATCGGTTTCAAGAACCGCGTCAAGAGGGGCTACTTCCCGGTTCCGCCGATCGACCACTCCCAGGACCTGCGCGACGACATGGTCGCGAACCTGCAGAAGGTCGGCCTGATCCTCGAGCGCTCCCACCACGAGGTGGCCGGCGCCGGCCAGCAGGAGATCAACTACCGCTACAACACCCTGCAGCACGCCGGTGACGACCTGATGAAGTACAAGTACGTCGTCCACGAGACCGCCGCCCTCGCCGGCAAGGCCGTGACCTTCATGCCCAAGCCGATCGCAGGCGACAACGGCACCGGCATGCACTGCCACCAGTCCCTGTGGAAGGACGGCAAGCCGCTGTTCTACGATGAGAAGGGCTACGCCGGCCTGTCCGATCTGGCCCGTTGGTACATCGGCGGCCTGATCAAGCACTCCTCCTCCGTGCTGGCCTTCACGAACCCGTCCCTGAACTCCTACCACCGTCTGGTCCCGGGCTTCGAGGCCCCCGTCAACCTGGTGTACTCCGCCCGCAACCGCTCCGCCGCCATCCGCATCCCGCTGGCCGGCACCTCCCCGGCTGCGAAGCGCATCGAGTTCCGCGCCCCGGATCCGTCCTGCAACCCGTTCCTGGCCTTCTCCGCCCAGCTGATGGCTGGTCTGGACGGCATCCTGAACCACATCGAACCCCCGGAGCCGGTGGACAAGGACCTCTACGAGCTGCCTCCGGAAGAGCATGCCGGCATCAAGCAGGTGCCCGCCTCCCTCGGCGAAGCCATGGACGCCCTTGAAGAGGACCACGACTTCCTGACCGCCGGCGACGTGTTCACCGACGATCTGATCGAGACCTGGCTGGACCTCAAGCGCGGCGAGATCGATCAGGCCCGTCTGGCCCCGACCCCGCTCGAGTACGAGCTGTACTTCCACATCTGAGTTTCGCCCACGCGAAATCCAAACGCTGGACATCGGGAAAGCCCTCGGCATTGCGCCGGGGGCTTTCCCGTTTTTGGGGCGGCTCAGCGCTCAGGATCACGGTCCTATGTCCACAAGCCGGACATTTCCGGCGCGACCTCCCCTGCGTAACGATTTCATAACAATAGGGTCCCATGCTGGCAACCGCATTGGGGGTGTGGATGTTTGCGAACGTCCAGAAGAATCCCCTCATAAAGGGAAAGGAACATCCCGCATGGGATTCAGCCAAATCGGATTCAAATCGTCAGTCATCAGGGTCACCGCGCTCGTGGCATCGGCGGCCGCGGTGGTCGCACTTGCGGCGTGCGGCGGCAATGGGACAAGCAATGCAACCGGAACCGGCTCCTCCATCACCGAGGAGCCGGCCGAGGGCGTGCCGTCCAACTATTCCGGTACATTCCCGAAGCCGGTGCAGGGCAAGGCATACAACAACCCCACTGACCGCGACAAGGTCAAGGACGGCGGCACGCTCACGCTTCCGATCGGCGAGATCGGGCCCAACTGGAACCTGAACGCGGCCAGCGGCAACACGCAGGACATGGCCGATCTGTGGGCCTTCTACATGCCGCAGCTGTACATTTCCTCCTCCGACGGCAGCAAGGTCGAGCCGAACACCGACTACCTGACCAAAGTGGAGCAGACCAGCGACAGCCCCGAAACCGTGGTGCACACGCTCAACGACAAGGCCACTTGGAATGACGGCACGCCGATCGACTACACCGCCTTCGTGTCCACATGGAAGGCCATGAACGGCGAGGATTCCGCATATAGTCCATCCGCGACCGACGGCTATCGCGACATCGAGTCCGTGGAGCGCGGATCGAGCGACAAGGAGGTGAAGGTCACCTTTAAGAATCCGTTCTATCCCATCGAATCCGTCTTCTCCGTCCTGCTGCCCCCACAATCGGCATCGGCCGACACCTTCACCAGCGGCTGGCAGAAGAACCCGCACTCCGAGTGGAGCGCCGGCCCGTTCAAGGTGGAATCCGCCACGGACAGCGAGGTCGTGTTCGTGCGCAACGAGAAGTGGTGGGGCAACAAGGCCAAGCTGGACAAGATCATCTTCCGCCAGATGGAATCCTCAGCCGCGATCAACGCCTTCAAGAACGGCGAGATCGATGCGACCGGAGCCGGCACCGCGGACACGTTCAAGACCGTGAAATCGATGGACAACGTGCAGATCCGCCGCTCATACGGCACGTCGATCACCACATACACCATCAACGCGAAGACCGTTCCGGACATCAACGTGCGCAAGGCGATCGTGCAGGCCATCGATCGTCAGAGCCTTGCGAACATCGGATTCGCCGGCATTGAATGGACCCCGGACGTGCTGCCCGGTTCGGTGCTGGTTCCCACCTTCCAGGCCGGATATGAGGACAACATGCCCGCCGATGCGAAATTCTCGGCGGACAATGCCAAGAAGACGCTTGAATCCGCCGGCTACACGATGGGCTCGGACGGCTACTACGCCAAGGACGGCCAAACGCTGACCATCAAATACACCACGTTCTCCGATTCACCGGTGATCAAGGCCACCGCAAACGCCATCATCAAGATGGGCAAGGACGCGGGCATCAAGATCGAAGGCGACATCAGGGCGTCCAATGACTTCTCCACCACCATGTCCTCCGGCAACTATCAGCTCGTCGGCATGGGCTGGGGTTCCTCCGGCCCGTACAACTACGTATACGGCTGCCAGATCTACTGCTCCACCTCCGACTCGAACTACTCGTTCATCGGCAACGCGGACATCGATCAGAAGATGCAGTCGATCAACACCACGAAGGACACCTCCGAGGCATTGAAGAAGTTCAACGAAGCCGAAAAGGAAGCGCAGCAGCTGTACACGCAGGTCCCCTATTCCGCAGACCCGATCACCATCGCGGTGAAGAAGGGCTTGGCGAACTATGGTCCCGCCGGCTACGCCACCAGTTCCTACGGCACCCCGCTGTACCACACCGAGGATGTGGGCTGGACCGAGTGATCCAGCAATAGCACGACACGTCAGGGGCCTCCCCGCTGGAAATGGCGGGGAGGCCCTTCGTCATTCTGGGTGCAGCCCTTCGTCATTCTGGGCGCAGCCCGTCGGGGCGGAGTCGAAGGACCTTAGCCGCATGTGCCGTGATCTTGTGAGGATGACGAACGATCCTTCGACTCGCTGCGCTCGCTCAGGATGACAGGATGGGGACATAGCTCGCTCGGGATGACGAATAAAACCCAACGTCATCCTGAGCACTGAGCCGTGAAGCGGGCAGCCCGGTGGGCTGCCCGTAGGCGAAGGGAGCCGCCGCCAAGGCGGCGACGGTCCGGCGTAGCCGGACACCGAAGGCGGAGTCGAAGGATCCTTAAATTGTGCAGAGGGTTAAGGATCCTTCGCTTCGCTCAGGATGACGGGAAGACCACCCCGCTCAGGATGACAGCTACCGGCTGATAGGCCCTTCGCTCACCTCGGTCACGATCGTGGTGACGCCCGGTTTGATCGGCACCCGCACGGCGGGGATGACCACGTGAGGGGCCATGAGATTGAGATTCGGGCGCACCCGGATCAACGTCGGCTCCGCGCCGTCCGGAGCCTCGGCCGCACGCACCGAGCACATGCCGTCGATCCTCGCGCGCCAGGCCTCGTCGTCCTCGCCGGCGCGACGATCGGACGGCACGGCGAAACCACAATCGTATGCCGTGCAGGCGATTTCGGCGTGGATCACGTGCTCGCGCCGATGGCCGCTGCCGTCGGGCGACGGCGTGATGCGGGTCTCCACGTCGATGCCGCGGCACGGCGACCATGAACAGATCAGCGTGTCGCCTTCCCACAAGAACGCATCCTTGGCGATGAAGCCGCGCGTCGTCACATGGGGGTTCACACCATCGTCAATCACGAATGCGAGGGAGCTGTCCGGCGCCGCGTCTCCCAGCGTGCGCTCGGAACGGGACATGCAGAAGCCATAGCGCGTGGAATAGCAGAATTTCGCATACTTGGACGCATAATGCGGATTCGCCCCGGCGGGCTGATGGCCGCACACATACAGCGTGGCCTCGCCGTCATGCCGCTGGACCACGAGCTCGCCTCCGGGCGTGACGCGATGTAACCCGGTGTCGCCGTCCTCGCAGGGCAACGGCTCGTTGGGCAGGGACCAGAACGGATCGTCCGCGGGCAGGCACAGCAGCGCGAACGCCTTCATGGACCACAGCGGCGAGCCGGGCGCGTTGTACTCCTCGGATTCGAACAGCGTGGGGTAATGGTATCCCACGGTGAGCACCCCGCCGTTATCGCAGGTGGGCAGGCCCGCCCAGAACGCCAGGTTGCGCGCCACAATGCCCTTGAGTACGCCCGGGGTGAACTGCGGCCCCAGGTCCAGCTTGTGGCCGGCCGCGAAGGAGAAGAACGCGCACTGGGCGAAGCGGTATGTGAGCGAGCGGCCGTACGGGACCGATTCGCCGCGGTCGGAGAACAGATTCACGAACGTGGGAGCGAACGTCCTGGCCCGATCGAGGAACTTGGCGGCGAGTTCGGGATACTCATCCGCCGCGTAGAGCGCGAACAGCGGGCCGTAGAAGTGGAAGGCGTACGGGTTGTAGTAGTCGTAGCTGCCGTTGGTGTGGATGCCGTCGTGATACCAGCCGCCACCGGCGTAGAACGAATCAAGGCGCTCCAGATTGCGGCGGATCAGCTCGGGGCTGTACGGCATGCCGAGCCGCTTCAGGGCCACGTTGACGACCACCGGGAAGAACAGCCAGTTGTTGTCCGGGCAGACGGCTTCGGGACGGTTGACCAGATTGAGCCACGCGGCCACCTGCTCGCGCTGGGCCTGGGTGAGCGGATCCCATAGGACGTGCGGGGCGAGCATGATCGCGTAGGCGATGGCCGGAACCTCCACGGACCGCTGGTCGTGTTGCCCGGGGGCTCCCCAGTATTCGGGATGGTTGGGGTCGGTGCCGTTGATCAAACCGGTGCGGTAGACGTCCTCAAGCCATGCGCAATGGCCGCCGCCCGCCCAGAGGGGACCAAGCCCCCACAACGGACGCGCCCACGATTCCAATTCGGCCACCTCATCCGGATAGACGGCCGAAAAGCCGCCCAGACGCAGCCGGGCCCTGCCTTCGCTGAAATGGTTCCTGAGCGGTTCCAGATAGCGCAGCATGATCGCCGCGAAATCGTCACGGGTGACGGGGATGGGATGCGGGGAATGAATCGGCTGGGATGATGGCATATCGGACTCCTTTGTTGCGATGCTTGCGGTTTTGCCGACGGTTTCCAACGCATGCCATCATAGGAGGCCATATCGTCATCGATGAAAGCGATTTCAGTCGTGACGTTCGCCCAGTTGCGCACGCAGGCGCGCCACCTCGTGCTCCAGATCCTCGATGCGCAGATTCAGCTGTGCGATGAGCAGATCGCGCGCGTCCGGACCGGAAACATGCACGCCGGCGGCGTCGGAGAATTCGGCGGCATCGGGGGCATTGGAATCCGCATCGCCGCCCTCGGATTCGATCGCATCGGATCCGATCGGCTCAAGGCCCTTGGAACTGGCGAAATCCAACACCCCCCCCCCCGCAGCATTTTCGTCAGACGGCGCGTGTCGGTCGCCCATGTGGCGACGGTATTCGACTGCCCGCTGCCCAAAATGCGCTCGGCATCGGCACGCCAGCGGGAAAAGCACCGCTCGATGCGCTTGTATCCCACCAGTTCCGGGCTCAATCCGGCCTCACGGAACATGCGCACGGGGCTGTCGCCCATCAGATAGCGGCTCAGGCACGCACGCTTGAAATCATCCGTATACACGATCCTCAGGGGCGTGACGCGCTCCACCGCGGGCAGACCGCGCAGATAGTCGAGCTCATCGTCCGTGAATTCGCGGCCCCTATCCTTCGCCATGCCATCGCCCCCTGTATTTGATTGCTCAACTTGCTTAACAATTAACGATAACGTTTGCAACGGACGAGGGCCGCCGATAAATCCTCAACATCATGCCGATATGAAACCGCTCCCACATGATGGGATGGCCATGGAACGGCCATGCTTCTCAACAATCAATCCTGTCTCATATTTCAGGCAATGCAATACAACGGCAATCCTTTGACCCCATACTCATCTTTCAAGCTTGCGGGCGCCACGCCCCGGCAGGAAAGGAGAACCCATGGGATTCACATCGAAGGCCACCAAGGCCATGGCGATCGTCGCCTCCCTTGCCGCGCTTGTCTCATTCGCGGCGTGCGGCGGCACCGGCGGCAACACCACCGCAACAGGCACCGCCATCACCGAAGAGCCACAGGAAGGCGTCGCATCCAATTACTCCGGCACCTTCCCGAAGCCGGTTCAGGGCAAGGCGTACAACAACCCCACAGATCGCAGCAAGGTCAAGGACGGCGGCACGCTCACCCTGGCGACCACCGAAATCGGCCCCGATTGGAACGCCTTCTCCGCATCCGGAAACTCCGTGTACATGAACGAGCTATGGAGCTTCTACATGCCCCAGCTGTTCACCTATTCCGCCGACGGCGGCACGGTAGAAGCGAACACCGACTACCTGACCAAGTACGAGGTCGTGAGCGAGGATCCCGAAACCGTGGTCTACACGATCAATGACAAGGCCACTTGGAACGACGGCACGCCAATCGACTACACCACCTTCGTGTCCACATGGAAGGCCAACAACGGCGAAAGCGGCGACTACTCCCCCGCCTCCACCACCGGTTACGACAGCATCGAAAGCGTTGAACGCGGCTCCACGGACAAGGAGGTCAAGGTGACCTTCAAGACGCCGTTCTACCCGGTCGAATCCCTGTTCGCCAAGCTGCTGCCCCCGCAGTCCGAAAGCGCGGACGTGTACACCAACGGCTGGCAGAAAAACGCGCATTCCGAATGGGGAGCCGGCCCGTACAAGGTCGAATCCTTCTCCGATTCCGAAGTGGTCTTCACCCCGAACGAGAAGTGGTGGGGCAATAAGGCCAAACTGGACAAGATCACCGTCCGCCAGATGGAGGATTCCGCGGAGATCAACGCCTTCAAGAACGGTGAGATCGACACCGCGCTGGTGGGTACCGCGGACAAGCTGTCCATGGTCAAGTCCATGGACAACGTGCAGATCCGCCGCGCGTACGGCACGTCGATCAGCACCTACACCATCAACGCGAAGAACGTGACCGACGTGAACGTGCGCAAGGCGCTGGTGCAGGCGATCGACCGTTCCAATCTCGCGAATATACGCTACTCGGGCATCGACTGGACGCCGGATGCCATGCCCGGCTCCGTGCTGATCCCCTCATTCCAGGCGGGATATGAGGACAACATGCCGGCCGACGCCGCCTTCTCCACGGACAACGCCAAGAAGACGCTGGAGGCGGCCGGGTACACGCTGGGCTCCGACGGCTACTATGCGAAGGACGGCAAGACGCTCGAGCTGAGCTACACCACGTTCTCGGATTCCGCCGTGACCAAGGCCACCACCAACGCGATCATCAAGATGGCCAAGGACGCCGGAATCAAAGTCAACGGCGAGATCAAGGCCTCCAACGAGTTCTCCACGACCCTGTCCTCCGGCAACTTCGATGTGCTCGGCCTTGGCTGGGGCGCCTCCGACCCATTCAACTACACCGGCGGCTGCCAGCTTTTCTGCAGTGATTCGCAGTCCAACTACTCCTTCACCGGCAACGCGGACATCGATGCGAAGCTCAAGTCGATCACCTCGCTCAAGGACAGCGCCACGGCGATCAAGACCTACAACGAGGCGGAGAAGGAAGTCCAGCAGCTGTACACGCAGGTCCCCTACGCTGCACCGCCCATCACCATGGCGGTGAAGAAGGGCCTGGCCAACTTCGGTCCCGCCGGATATGCCACAAGCTCCGACGGATGGCCGCTGTTCCACACCGAGGACATCGGCTGGAGCGAGTGATCGGAAGGTCGCTCGTGGCCCAATGCCATGCTTGAGGGGGGTCGCATATCATGCCGCATGACATGCGACCCCCCTTGCATACAGACGCTACGTACTTCATCAGCCGGCAACGGAGCCGGCCATGAGCATTACCGGTCTGTTCGCACTGCGTTCAGATCGGCTCCATGTCGCCGTTCGATCGGCCTCCTAGCGTGGGGAGGAAGGGGGAATATCCCCGCGGAAAGAATCGAGGAGAGACATGGCAATCCCGAAACGTGTACAAGGGTTCCTGCTGTCCGTCGCGATGATCGTCCCGCTCGTCGGCGTCCCGGCGACCGCGGCCAATGCGACCAGCCAGCTGCAGCAGCCCGAAACCGCCGCCACCGCCGCGGCTCCCGCGGCCGAGACGACCGCCAAGGGCGTGGTCATCAACGAGGCGTACCTGTCCGGCGGATCAGCGGGCGCCGCCTACAAGAACAAGTTCGTGGAGCTGTACAACGCCACGGACAAGGACGTGACGCTGGACGGCACGTCGCTGCAGTACCGGTCGGCGACCGGCGAGGGTGCGGCCAATTTCACCGCCCCGCTTAAGGGCACCATCAAAGCGAAGGGCTACTACCTCGTCAAGGCCGGATCGAACGGCAAAAACGGCGCCGATCTGCCCGCCGCCGACGTGGAGGCGACCGGACTGAACGTCAGCGGCACCAAGGGCACCCTCTTCCTCGCCGCCACCACCGACAAGCTGAGCCCCGCGATCGGTGACACCACCGCGAACGCGCAGATCATCGACGCGCTCGGCTATGGCTCCACCAACACGTTCGAGAAGGCCGCCGCCACCGCGCCCAAGGGCAACACCGATGTGAAGTCGCTCAACCGCACGAACGGCGTGGACACCAACGACAACTCCAAGGACTTCACGCTCAGCGCCACCATCACGCCCGAAAGCTCGGGCAGCACCGGCTCCAAGCCCGATCCGGACCCGCAGCCCAATCCCGACGTCTGCTCGGTGGCGGACAAGGATGGCAACGCCACGATCGCCCAGATCCAGGGCACCGGCGACGCCAGCCCGTGCGTGAACAAGACCGTGACCACCAAGGGCGTGGTCACCGCCACCTACCCGGACGGCGGCTTCGGCGGCTTCACCATCCAGACCCCGGCGACCGGCGGCGACGTCGATCCCGCCAAGCGCACCGCCTCCGACGGCCTGTTCGTCTACGACGCGGACACCGCCAAGACCCTCAAGGCCGGCGACTACGTGGAGGTCAGCGGCAAGGTCAGCGAATACTACGGCCTGACCGAGCTCAGCGCCACCAAGGCGACCAAGCTCGCGGACAAGGTCGAGGCCCCGGCCCCGGCCAAGGTCGCGTTCCCGAAGACCGACGCCCAGCGCGAGACGCTGGAGAGCATGCTCGTGGCGCCGCAGGGCGACTACACGGTTTCCGACGTGTACAACACGAACAAGTACGGCGAGATCGGCCTGGCCGCCTCGGACAAGCCGTTCCTCAACCCCACCGTCAAGGGCCTCAAGGGCGACGTCAAGACCGGCGCCGCCTACCAGGCCGAACTTGACCGCCTCGAGGCGGAGAGCGTGACGCTGGACGACGGCTCGAGCTACAACTTCCTGGACACCAAGCATCCGACCAACGCGGACACCCCGCTGCCGTACCTGAGCAACGACCAGCCCGTCCGCGTGGGCGAGAAGGTCACGTTCACCAAGCCCGTGGTGCTCGACTGGCGCAACAACGCGTGGAAGTTCCAGCCGACCACCCGACTGACCGGCGACAACGCCGACGCGCAGCCGGCCACCTTCGCCAACACCCGCACCAGCACCCCCGATCTCGCCTCTGTGGGCGGCGATGTGAAGCTCGGCACGTTCAACGTGCTCAACTACTTCTCCACCACCGCGGACCAGACCGGCTGCGCGGCGAACAACGCCTACACGGACCGCGACGGCAACCCGATCACCGCGAGGAACTGCGACGTGCGCGGCGCCTGGAACCAGGAGAACATGGAGCGCCAGCGCACCAAGATCGTCAAGGCGATCAACAACCTAGGCGCCGACGTGGTCTCCCTGGAGGAGATCGAAAACTCCGCCAAGCCTGCGAGCAAGGTTCCGGAAACCTTCAAGGGCAACCGCCGCGACTACGCGCTGTCCACGCTGGTGGACGCGCTGAACGCCGAGGCCGGCGCCGGCACCTGGGCCTACGTGCCCAGCCCGAAGGACGTGCCCGCGCTCGACGTGGAGGACGTGATCCGTACCGCGTTCATCTACAAGCCCGCCAAGGTGGCGACCGTGGGCGAGACCCGCATCCTCACCGACTCCGACGCCTTCAACGGCGTGGCCCCCTACGAGCACGGCCGTCAGCCCGACGCTCAGGCCTTCAAGGCCAAGGACGCCGACGACTCCTCCGCGTTCCTGGTGGTCGCCAACCACTTCAAGTCCAAGGGCTCGGCCAGCAACGAGCAGAATCAGGATCCGGGCGACGGCTCCGGCAACGCCGACTTCACGCGCCAGGCCCAGGCCGACGCGCTGCTCAAGTTCACCGACGCGGTGAAGACCGACCTCAAGCTCCAGAAGGTGTTCCTGGTGGGCGACTTCAACGCCTACTACGCCGAGCGCCCGATCCAGAAGATCGTGGCCGCCGGCTACACCGATCTGAGCGAGCAGGTGAGCGAGAAGACCGGCAAGTACACCTACTCGTACACCGTGGAGGACGACAAGGGCAACAGCAACGGCGGCGTCGGCTCGCTCGACCACATCTTCGCCAACGAGGCCGCCCTCAAGGACGTGACCGGCGCGGACATCTGGAACATCAACTCCGTGGAGTCGGTGGCCCTCGAGTACTCGCGCTACAACTACAACGCGAAGAACCTGTACAAGGCCGACCAGTTCCGCGCCTCCGACCACGACCCGGTGGTCGTGGGCATCAAGGCGCAGGGCGAGAACCCGAACCCGCCCACTCCCCCGGCCTTCGAGGACACCATCAAGGATCCCGCCACCGCCGTGTTCCTCAAGAGGATCGACGTGGGCAAGGACACCGTGACACTCGGCTCCAAGAACACCAAGGACGTGGACCTGTCCGGCTGGTCGTTCCGCGACGACAAGGACTCCGAGGACCACATCTACACCGTGCCCGACGGCACCGTGCTCAAGGCCGGTGGCGAGCTGTCCTTCAACCTTGACGAGCTGGCCAAGATCGGCTTGGGCAAGTCCGACCAGGTCCGCGTGTTCGGCAAGGACGGCAAGCAGCTCCTCCAGTTCACCTGGAAGGATCAGGACAAGAACGTCGTCTTCGTGGCCAACACCGACGCCGACGGCATGGTGATCGAGGGCGAAAACCCGAACCCCAACCCGCCCAGCGGCGAGTCGATGCCCGTGAACCCCTGGCCCGGTCTGAAAGCTGTGACCCCGATCGACGGCGTCGACGAGTTCGGCGCCGGACAGGCCACCGGCGAGCACACCGACGACAACCTGTCCGGTCTGGCATACCAGCCGGGCGTGAACGGCCGTCCGGGCACGCTGTGGGCCGCCGACAACGACCTCAACCCCACGCTCGGCATCACCGGCCCCAAGGGCGCAGGCTCCATCAACAAGTTCGTCTACGATCCGGCGACCAACAGCTGGAAGCAGGATCCGAGCAACGGCTGGAGCTTCGTCAAGGACGGCAAGCTGAAGGGCGGCAAGCAGCTGCACTTCAAGGACGGCGAGGGCGGCGTGGACTCCGAGGGCATCGCGCTCATCGGCGGCGACCCGAGCAAGGGCGTGTTCATCGGCGCCGAGCGCGACAACACCGACAAGAACAAGCCTCGTCCGTCCATCCTGCGCTACGACGTGAGCGCCAAGACCACCGACGCGAACGGCGACGGGGCCCAGGACCTCACCGCCGTGGACGAGTGGAACCTCCAGCAGCCGCTTGATTCCGCGTTCGGCGTCCAGCTCGAAGGCAAAGACGACGCGAACCTTGGCGTGGAGGGCGTGGCGTTTATTCCGGACGCGACGCTGACCGCCAAGGGCTTCAAGACCAAGGACGGCAAGCTCTACAACCCTGCCGACTACCGCAACTCCTTCGGCGGCCTGTTCTTCGCCGCGCTGGAGAAGACCAACGGCATCTACGCCTTTGCGTTGTCCAACGAGGACGGCAAGGACACCGTGGAAGCCGTGGCCGAGGTCGATCTGCCTCAGACCGCCGCGAACGCCGGATACTCCGGCCCGCGCGATCTGGTCTGGGACGGCGAGCACAGCCAGCTCCTGGCCCAGGGCGACAACACGATCGGCGCCGAGGAGACGTCCACCAAGGCCATGATCGCCACCTACGTGTTCAAGGAGGGCGCGCTCGAGCTGAACACGCTCACCGCCACGCCGAATGAGATCGCCTCGGGCAACACGGAGGGCTTTGCGATCACCCCGGACGCCGAGGCCAAGACCGTCGAGCGCGGCGAGAACGGCAAGACCTACAAGCCGGTGTTCTGGGCCGACGACGCGGTGACCGACGGCCACTCGCTGCGCATGGGCTACATCGAGGCCACCGCCCCGGTGATTCCGAACCCGCCCACCCCGGAGCCCGAGCCGCTGCCGCAGCCCGGCCCGTCGAAGTCCCTGGCCACGATCACCGGCGTCAACCCGGCCAACGCCTGGTTCGACGGCAAGGCGCACGCCGGCTACTCCGGCACGCCCACGAGCGAGTACACCGGCGAATACGCCATCAGCTACGCCGGCGTGGACGGCACGGCCTACGGGCCCACCGCCGAGGCGCCCGTGGCCGCCGGCAACTACTCGGTGACCATCGCGGTGCCCGCCTCCGACCCGAACTGGTACGGTTCGGTGACGCTGCGCTTCGCGATCCAGGACGGCTCCGTGGCGATCCGCCGTTTCTTCAACCCCTACAGCGGCCTGCACATGTGGACCGCCTCCAAGGATGAGACGACCACGCTCAAGGGCTCCGGCTGGAACGACGAGGGCAACGGCCTGACCATGGATGCGCAGACGGGCGATCCAATCTTCCGCCTGTACAACCGCTTCAACGGCCAGCACCTGTGGACGATCAACGAGCTCGAGAAGAACGGGCTGCTCACCGTGGGCTGGACCTACGAGGGCGTTGCCTTCCGCCAGAACCCGTCCGCGACCGTGGATGTGTTCCGCCTGTACAACCCCTACTCCGGCGAGCATCTGTGGACCACCGCCACGGTGGAGCGCAACACGCTCGTCGCCAACGGCTGGAACGACGAGGGCGTGGCTTGGAAGGCCTCCAAGGCCGACTGAGCCGGCTGTGATGGCAATCTGATCCACCAACCCCAAATCATTGAAAGGCGTCCGGCCCTCATGCATGAGGATCGGACGCCTTTCCTATTGATATCACAGTTCACAATTTTCAGGCGGTTGCAAATTGTGAACTGACGAATGTGCGATCGAACATGCAATTCCTTGAAATTCCGCCGATTTCTACAGAACTTGATGTTCGATTTTGCGCGTTTCTGGTTCACGATTTTCAAGGGCTCGAAAAATGTGAACCGGAAACTCGCATCACATCACGTTCAACAGCCCCACAAGCGCCTTCTGACGATCCATGGCGGCCCTGATCAGCGCCACAATCGCCCTTTTCGACTGCTCGGTGCGCATGTCATCCGCCGTGACGAACACGATATCCCACCCCAAAGCGCGCAATTTATTCCATCTCAAGGCATCCGACCTCATTTGCGCAGGTCCAGCATGATATGCGCCCTGATACTCGATCACAAGCTTAAGTTCGGGAAATACCAAATCGCCCAGACAGTATCCGCCATCAGGCAGATCAATGCGGAAATTGGCAACGGGCGTGCCAAGTCCGGACTTCATGATCAGCACGGCGAGCGCAGATTCCGGCGGCGAATCGGAATTCGCCAGCAGGAACGGCATTATGTCCTTGCAACGCTTGCGACCGTGAAAATAAGGATTGTCCCGAACATACCGGGCCAGATCATCCAACGAAGCCAATCGCCTCCGAACGTCCCGGCACATCAGCGCCCCGCCGATCACCGCCAGACTCTCCTCGCCCACATACGCCGCCATCTGCGCCCATGTCATGGCGGGATTGGTGACGAAAAAGCCGCCGCCCTCGTCGAAGGTGGTCTGGAAGTCGCCGCTCCAGTAATGCGCCTTCACGCCCGCGAACCGCCTGCGCGAGCCACGGTCCTCGAAGGAGATGTGGAGGTCGGCGGAGAGCGTGCAGTCCTCGGGGACCTCCACTCCTTGATACCTCAACGCGGTGGCATGCGAGAATGTGGGCGTGATGTCCATGTCGGCGGCGGCCCGCGCGCACGCCGCGTACTGCTCGCCGCTGCGGCGCATGGCCTGTTCGTTCATGAATGATGATGCAATGTCCGTCATGGCTCGACCGTAGCGCGGAACGGCCGTTCGCACCCCGGTTTCCGGGCCATGTGGTCGAACGTACCCCACTTACCCCCTCTTTCGGGCGTGTCGTCGGCAGTTATCCACATCCTGTCCGCCGGAGCTGCAATAATTCGTGCCTGCAACCGAAGGATATGCGAAAGGACGTGGCGGCCATCTTGGTGATTCGATAGACGACGAGGACCGTGCGCTTGGGGCGCACTGCCGCATCAGTCTATCGTCCGCAACCTTCGCGCGTCCGGCATTTCAGGCCGACATCTTTGCTGGCGTTTCAACAATCGTTTCAGCAATAAGCGCGTTCACGGCAGTGCAGTGCGCCACCGTCGAATCGAAACCGACATGTCACGCATTTCCATTCTCACCCTTGATCATCTGACCTTCACCTATCCCACCGCCACCGAGCCGCTGTTCGAAAACCTCTCCGCTCAGTTTTCTCGCGGCTGGACGGCTTTGCTCGGAGACAACGGCATGGGCAAGACCACGCTCGTCAATCTGGCGCTGGGCCTGCTGCGTCCGGATTCCGGCACCGTCTCCCCCGGATCGAATTCGTTCGTGGGCGTGTACTGCGCACAGCGAATCGACGATCCACCGGATCATTTGGATGATTTCGCCACTGACTGGTCGCCGGAGACGCTGGCCATCCGCACGGCGCTGGACATCGGCGACGACTGGTGCTGGCGATGGGACACCCTATCCGGCGGCGAGGCCAAGCGACTGCAGCTGGCCTGCGCCTTCGCGGCCCGGCCGGACGTACTGGTGCTCGACGAGCCCACCAACCACGTGGATGCGTCGAGCCGCGCGGCCGTTGGACGCGCAATGCGGCTGTTCGGCGGCATCGGCGTGCTGATCTCGCACGACACCGCGCTGATCGACGCGACCTGCACGCGCTGCGTGATGCTGGAACGCCGGCACACCGCCGGAAGAAACGTCACCATCGCCAATGCGTATGCCGGGGGCTGGACGAAGGCCTCCGCGCAGAGCCGGGCCAATGACACGCGCGATGGCGAGCTGCTGCGCGATGCCAGAGCCACCGAGCGCCGGATCGCCGCGGAGCGCTCCCGCCGTGTGGAGCATGCGCGGGTGCTGGACGCCGAACGCGGGCGGGGCGTGCGTCTGGATCCCAAGGATCACGACGCTCGCAACCGACTCAAGTACGGCAAGCCGACGCTTGGAAGCGCGGCGTCCCGATCGGCCGCGCAGTTGGATGGACGTCTGGCCGCGGCCCGGCGCGCCGCGCAAGGCCTGGGCGAGGCGGCGAAACGGTACGACGGCGATGTGTGGATGGATGCCGAGCCGAGCCGCCGGCGTGAGCTGATCCATCTGGAGACCGGCGTGATCCGCTTTGGCGCAACCAGTTCCGGGAACGCCGAGTCTCCCCGCGCCCGGTTGCGCATTGATCCAGCAATCGCAAATGGCACGCGCACGGCGGTCTGGACCGTGGAGGCAATGGATCCGCGCAATCCGCACGGCGATGGCCTGCTCATTCCCGAACTGTCCGTGGGCCCGCGCGACCACATCCTGATCACCGGCCCGAACGGACTGGGCAAGACCACGCTGGTCCGGGCGATGCTGCGCAGCCTGGGGACCGCATCGTCCGCGCCCGCACCTGCCATACCAACGCTGACGATCGGTCAGCGCGTGGATAATGCAGCAGCCCGATCCGCCCTCTTTGAGCTCGACGGTCTTCAGCCATCCAGTCGCACCCGCGCACTGTCCGTCTACGCGCGGCTCAACGCCGATCCCGACCGTCTGCTGAAGGGTGCGGATACAGACATGAATGCGGCGAGCCTTTCACCGGGCGAGCTGCGCAAACTGATGCTGGCGCTCGGCGTGGTTCGCGGAGCCCAGCTCATCGTCATGGACGAGCCGACAAACCACCTGGATATCAACTCCAAGGAGGCCCTCGCGCGCATGCTGCGGGACTTTCCGGGCGCGCTGGTGCTCGTCACCCATGACGCCCTGCTGCTGGGCGCCGAATCGGAGACCGGGCACAGCGCCTGACAACGGCTTGGCCGACTGCGGTCCCGGTCGCAAGTCGGTCCCGGTCGCAAGTCGGTTCAGGTCGCAAGCCGGTTCAGGACGTGGCTTGGAAGGCCATCAATGCCGCTTAGGCCAATGCGGATTCGAGCGCCCTGGCGATAACCGGCGCATAGAACCTGTCGATCGCCTCGAAGTTGGGGTGCGTGCCGGACGGCTGCGTCGCGGGGTTGGGATAGTCGATCGTCTCGGGGGTGCCGGGCAATCCGTCCGAGCCCAACGCATCGAAGGAATACCTCACGCGATGATCATCACGGCGGGTGTCAAGCTCGGTGTCGCCGAACACATCCGCCACCGTGACATCCCATTTCGCGCAGGCGGCGAGCGCCACGCACCTCAGATCATTCTGCACGGACCAATCCCTGCCGCCCAGCTTGGCGGCCGCGAGGTATACGATCGCCGCATCCGGCCAAGCCTCGCGGAAGGCGAGAATGGTGGCTTCGAAGCATCCCGCGAACGTGGTCAGGTCCAACGCGGCGGGATCCTTCGAAGCGCCCACCGAGCCCAGCGATGCCGGAATCCGGTCCGCATAGGCGTCGTTCGTGCCGCCGTCGAACAGAATGGCATCCGGCTTGGGCTGATCCGGCTCCACCGTCCCCACCTGGCGCAGAATCTGGCCGCCCAATCCATTGACGATGTCGCTGTCGAGAATCGTGGCGCCATTGCGGGCGCGCTTGACGAGGATCATGCCCTCGCGCTCGGCGACAACGTCCGCGCAGGACCTCCCGGTGTACACATGCCCGTCGATGATGCTGTCCCCGAATGCATAGAGCACCTTGCCCTTCAGCCCCGGGACATTCGACCCAGGGACTTTCGACCCGGTGACGCTGCCCTTGGAATCGTCAATTGTCATGAGAGGTTTCCTTTTCGTTCATGCAATACCAACAGTACGACGAACAGTGCAACGGCCTGTTTGAGGCTTCGCCATTTCATGGAATAATCCGCATCCGCATTGCCGGATGATCAACCGGGCGTATGCGCCGGGCTCACAGATTCCCGTATCGCCTCACGGTCCTCGCGATGGCCTCGTCGGTGGTCTGCTCGAGGATGACCGGGACCCACGGGCGGGCCCTGCCGACGATCCGCAGCACCCCGGCCACGTCCATGGTGCCCTCGTCCACATTGCAGCGGTGGATGCCGGAGCCGTCCACCGTGAAGTCGTCGATGTGCACCGCCACCACATGTTCGCCGAACGCCTCGAAGGCATGCTTGGTGAACGTCACCTGATCGGAGCCGTCGCAGGTCAGGCCGCTGGGCGTGGTGTAGGCGGTCGGATCGAACACAATGCCCAGATACGGAGAATCGACGTCATTGAGCAGCCGCACAGTGGTTTCGATGTCGTGGATGGGGTGGTTGGCGCCCGGCTCCACGCCCACGATCGTGCCGAACCGCTCGCCCGCGGCGACCAGCCGCCGGATGGAGGCCAGCGCCTCCTGATACATCCCCTCGGTGAAGTTCTCCTCGGTGTATCGCCCGGGATCCGGATCCACCGATCCGGTCTCCGAGGCGACTACGGGCGCGCCGAAGAACCGCGCGTTCGCCAGATACGCCTCGAACCGGCTCAGGGCCGCCTCGCGCGCGGAGGGATCGGGATGCGTCATGTTGATGTAGCAGCCCATGACCGCGATGTCCACGCCCGAGTCGGAGAGCACTCGGCGCACATGCATGCCCATGCCCGGATTGATCTGCGCCGCCCCGGAGGCCAGCGAGGGGAACGACTTGGGCAGGGCCAGCTGCACATTGTGCACCCCGTAGCCCGCCAGCCCGCGGGCCAGCAGCTCCGGCGTGTCCGCCCAGGTCACGTCGTGGCCGCGCGCACCGAAATTGATCATGGGAACCTCCATCAGCACTGATACGGATAAGTCTGCATCAGCGATGATAGACGGGCGCGAATGGGCGGCCAAGCGCAACAGGAATCGATTATTGGCCGATTGCTATCCATTCCTGACGTTCATTGCCGGCATCCCTGCACACGGCACGTCGGTCTCCAATAGCCGATCGTCCAACAAACCGGTATCCAGTCCGATCCTCACAACGCCATCAGCCGCCTGGCAAGTCTGGTGAACTCCGTGGCCACCGTCGTGGATGCGAGCGCGCCCTCGGGCGTGAGCACGGCGGGCCGACCGGACTCCCCCACCTCGCGCACCTCCGGCACCAGCGGCAGCGTGGCGAGCAGCGGCACATCATAGCCCAATGCGGACGTGAGCTGGGCGCTCACCCGCTCGCCGCCCCCGCGCCCGAAGATCTCCAAACGCTCGCCGTTGTGCTCGTAGTAGCTCATGTTCTCCACCACGCCGCGCACCTTCATGGGCACCTGCAGCGCCACGAGCCCACTGCGCACGGCCACGTCCGAAGCGGAGGGCTGCGGAGTGGTGACGACCACGAGTTCGGCGTTGGGCAGGGCCTGCGCCACGGAGATGGCCATGTCGCCGGTGCCGGGGGCCAGATCGAGCAGCAGCACGTCGGGCTCGCCCCACCACACGTCGGACAGGAACTGCTCAAGCGAACGCTGCAGACGCGGCCCGCGCCACAGGATCGCACGGTCGGCTCCGGCGAACATGCCGATGGAGATGAGCTTGACGCCCCACGCCGTCACGGGCATGAGCATGCCGTTCAGGTTGGTGGGCTGGGTGGTCACACCGAACAGTTTGGGCAGGGAGAAGCCGTAGATGTCCGCGTCGATCGCGGCGGTGCTGTATCCGAGCGCCGCGAAGGTGGCCGCGAGGTTGGCGGTGACCGACGACTTGCCCACGCCGCCCTTGCCGGAGGCGATGGCGAAGATGCGCGTCTTGGTGTCCGGCTTGTTGAACGGGTTCTGTCTGCGTTCGGCCTTGAGATCGGCCACGAGCGTGTCGAGTTTGTCGCGGCTCATGGCACCCACCTCGATGTGCGGGACGAGCGTGGCGTCCGGGTATGAGGCGATGGCACCGTTGATCTGGTTGGTTATGGTCTCCGACAGCGGGCAGCCGGGGACGGTCAGCTCCACGTGCACAGTCACGTCGTAGCGGTTGCCGTCGGCACCGGCATTGGCGGTCGGAACGGCGTCGATGGCTGCGATCATGCCCAGATCGGTGACCGATCGGCCCAGCTCCGGGTCGATGACGCGGCTGAGCCGATCGTAGATCTGCGCTTCGATGTGTCCTGCGGGTCGGTTTTCTGTCATGCGTCCTCCTTTTTGCCGGGTACCAGCCTAGCGTGCGGCGGCGCGGCATGCCAGAGTGATTCGGGCGACGTCAGAACGATCCGGGAAACGCCAGACGGCCGGGCGACGCGGAAAGCCGACCCGCCGGCTATGCCTCGGCGGTCTCCTCCGCCGGCATCTCCTCCGGCGATTCCCCTGTGGGCGAACCGGTTTCCAGCAGCAGCGCGAACTGGGCCTCGTTGAGCATGGGAACGCCCAGTTCCTCAGCCTTGGTGGCCTTGGATCCGGCGTTCGCGCCCACGACCACCCAATCGGTCTTCTTGCTGACCGAACCGGCCGCCTTGCCGCCGCGCTCGATGATCGCCTCCTTGGCGGAATCGCGCGAATAGCCCTCCAGCGAACCGGTGACCACCACGGTCCTGCCGGCCAGCGTCTGGGGCAGGCCGCTCGATTCGGCATGCCCCACGCCCACGCCGGCGCGCTGCCACGCATCCAGCACCGCGCCGCGCCAGTCGCCCGGCTCGCGGGCGGCGGCGAACCAGCCCACCACCGATTCGGCGATTTCGGGACCGATGCCGTCGATCGCGGACAAATCCTCCGCGCTGGCGTGCTCGATGGCCTCCAGCGATCCGAGCGAGGAGGCGATCAGGCGCGCGGTGGGCGGTCCGAGCCGGCGGATGGACAGCGCAACGAGCACGCGCCACAAGTCCGCGTGACGGGCCTTGTCCATCTCATCGAGCATCTTGCGCGTGTTCTCGCCCGGGCGCACGTAGACGGGCACCTCGACGGTGCCGTTGCGGGTGGTCTTGCGATCGACCCGCACCACTTCGGCGTCGGCCGGCACATCGTAGCCCGGATAGGGCCCGGCCGGCACCTCGCCGCTCCCGCCCGCATCCCCGGCGGCCTTCGCCTTCCTCGCGGAAGTGGGCGCGGTCCAGAACGCCGGCACTTGATGCCACAGGCCGGAGCCTCCCACGCGCCTGCGGATCCTGTGCTTTTTGCCCTTGGCGTCCACGCTCTCGTGGATCTCCACGATCACCGCCTCGCGCCACACGCGCACGTCCTTGAGGTCCGCGGCGGTCAGCGCGAACAGCCCCGCCTCACTGGCAAGCACCGGCGTCTGCTCGGCAGGCAGCCGCAGTCCCTCCGCCGGCTCGTACGGCTCCGGCTCCTCGCCGGGCTTGACGAGGATCTCCGTGATGTTCGGCGCGTAGGTGGCCACGGAATCGGGCCGGTTCTCCTCCGGGTTGGTCAGCGCGATGGCCGACTGGTCGCCCAGATGCTCGATGTCGAACGCCTTGCGCGAGGCCAGATTGATGATGCGCTCGGTCAGCTGCGCCGGGCAGGATTCCACGTTGGGGCAGCGGATGTCCTTGTCCCCCTCCTTGGCGGGGGCCAGTTCGGCGCCGCACGACGGGCAGTGCGTGGGCATCACGAACTCGCGCAAACGGTCTTCGCGTCCGCGCCGGCGCTCCAGCACGGGTCCCACCAGTTCGGGGATCACGTCGCCGGCCTTGCGAACCACCACGGTGTCGCCGATCAGCACGCCCTTGCGCTTCACCTCGAAGGGGTTGTGCAGCGTGGTACGCGCCACGGTGGAGCCGGCCACGTACACGGGCTTCAGGACGGCGACGGGGGTGACGCGCCCGGTGCGTCCCACCTGCACGGTGATGTCGAGCAGCTCGGTGTTGACCTCCTCGGGCGGGTACTTGTAGGCGATCGCCCAGCGGGGGGCACGCGATGTGGCGCCCAGGGCGCGCTGCAGGCCCAGATCGTCCACCTTGACCACAATGCCGTCGAGCGCATGCTCGATGTCCCCGCGATGCTCGCCGTAGTAGTCGATCATGGCCAGGATCTCGTCGAACGAGGTGACGGAACGGTTGTGCGGGGAAACGGGGATCCCCCACTTCTGGTATAGGTCGTATGCCTCGGACTGTTCGCGGACCGCGTCGTGCGTGCCGGAGGGGTGGTCGGCGCCCCAGTCGAGCCGGCCGATGCCGTGCGCATAGAAGCTGAGCCGGCGCGTGGCGGTGATGCGCGGATCCTTCTGACGCAGGGATCCGGCGGCCGCGTTACGCGGATTGGCGAAGGGGGCGCGCCCGGCGTCCTCCTGCTGGTCGTTCAGCGCGCGGAAGTCGTCCCATCGCATGAACACCTCGCCGCGGATCTCCACGAAGTCCGGCACGTCCCCCCGCTCTCCGCCCAAGGTGGCTGGGATCGTGCCGATCGTGCGCACGTTCATGGTGATGTCCTCGCCGGTCACGCCGTCGCCGCGCGTGAGTCCCTGTTCAAGCGTGCCGTTGCGGTAGATGAGGTTCAGCGCGAGGCCGTCGATCTTGACCTCGCAGGTCATGGGCAGCGGCTTGCCGGCCGGCCAGTCGAGGTCGCGCAGCACGGAGTCGTACCAATCGCGCAGCTCCTCGATGGAGAACACATCGTCGAGGCTCATCATGCGGCTGGGGTGCCGCACGGAGGCGAAGTCGTTGGAGAATGTGCCGCCCACTCGTTTGGTGGGGCTCTGCGGGGTGTCCAGGGACGGGAACGCGGCCTCCAGACGTTGCAGGCAGCGCATGCGCGCGTCATACGCGGCGTCGGAGCTCACGGGCGCGTCATCGATGTAGTAGGCGATCTGGTCGGATTCCACCCATGCGGCCACCTTGGCCCACAGCCGCGCCGCCTCCTCGCTGCCGAGCCCGTCCACGTCGAGCCGGTCGAGGCGCATGGCGTCCGCGTCGGTGGGCGCGAGCGCGGCGATCCAGCGCGCGCTACCCGGCGCGTAGGCGGCCGCGCCCGTGTTGTCAGTGGGGTCGGCGGCCCCGGCGTCCGCCGACCCGTCCATGCCGTCGAGCATGCCGTCGAGGTCCCATGCCAGCTGATTGTTCTGATCTTGCGTCATAGCTGCCATGGTAGCAATCGTCACGCGTTGAGCGAGCGCAGGAACTGGGCCTGCACGGCGTCCACGCCGCGGTCGTCGCCGTCGTTCATGCGGGCCGCCGCCACGGTGAGCGTGCGGGCGGGCACAAACATGCCACGGTCCACGGTGGCGCGGGCGGCCTCGCGCACGATCGCGGCCACCTCGGTGTGCGGCCAGACCGGCAGGTCGTGCGCGCGCAGCACCTGCTGGGCCTCCTGCACGTCTCTGGGCACCGGCACGCACTGCGAGTCGGCGCGGGCGACGAGCTCCTGCAGCTCCCCCTCCAGCGCGCTTATGGCCCCGGACGAGATGTGATCGCTCATGATGTAGGCGGCGGCCGCCACATCGAACTCATCGCGCATCCACGCCGCATAGGCGAAGCGGTAGTAGGCGAAGGCGGCGTCGTCGCGGTCGAGTGAGACGCGCAGCGCGTTCAGGCATGCGGCCCGGGCGGAGTCCCAGTCCTCGTTGCGGGCCAGCTGCAGGCTGAGCCTCATGTGCGAGAGCGGATAGGCCGGCGCGTAGGAGACCATGCGGTTCAGGTGTGGCAGGGCGGCCGCGGCGCCCTTGATCTGGGCGAGCACGTCCGCGAGCTCCATATGCGCATAGAACAGGTTGTCCGGGATCAGCACGGTGGTTTCGCCGGGCGTGGCGAACAGGCGGTTGTAGACCACACGCTCCGCGTAGGAGTTGAAGTAGCGGGGCACGCCGTGGGCGGCGAAGGCGTCGTCCATGCGCTTGAGGGACGCCTCGATCGTCTCGATGGCCTGATCGGTCTGTCCGTTGAACAGCTGGTCGCGGGCCTTGAGCCGGTCGCGGTCCAAGCTCTTGGCCAGATCGAACGCGAGCTCGGGGGTGTCCTTGCCGTCGATCAGCGCGCTGGTGACCTGGGTGGCCATGCCGGTGAGCTCGGGATCCGCCAGCCGGTTGACGATCGCCATGGCGTGCTGGGCCTTGGACACCGACGGCAGCGACTCGTCGGCCGCGATCCGGTGGAAGTCCGCCACGGCCCGCTGCAGCAGGTCCTCGCGCTGGATGGCCAGCCCGATGGTGTCCTCGCATCCGAGGATCCGCTCGCTGACCGGGTCCAGCAGCGCGGTGGACAGCTCCGGTTCCTCCTGCGAGCCGTGCGGCGCGAACCGGGCGTCGGACAGGTCGAAGTCGGAGGTGACGGGCGTGAGCTCGCCGCGCGCGTCCGGCTCCATCACGGCCCGGAACATGCGGTAGAAGTCGAGCGGATGCTCAAGGCCCTCCAGCCGCAGGTGCTCAAGGAACCGATCGCGCTGGAAGGTGACGTTCACCAGATTGCGCACGGAGGGGTTGCGGCGCAGGATCGCCATCGGGTCGTCGCTGTCGTCGTCCTGGTCGTCGTAGTCGTCCATATCGTCGTCCAGGGCATCGCCCATGTCATCGTCATCATCGTCCAACACCTCGTCGCCGACGCGGCTGACGAGTCCGGAGGCGCCACTGCCCTCGCCCGAATCCGTGTTGGAGCCCGGAGCGGGGGACGCGAACAGCGTCTCGTCCAGATCGGCGCCCTGCATGAGGCTGCGGAATTCGGCGTTGACCTTGTCGTCGCCGTCCTCGTCGGAGGCGTCGTCGTCCCCGGAGACGAGCGGCTGCGACGGATCGCCGTGGATGTCGCCGTCCTTCGGGCCGGCCTTGGGGCCGGGGGCGCCCAGCGATCCGGCGCGCATGCGCTCGAAGGTGGCGAGCGCCTGCTGCATCATCTCGCTAATCGCCGAATCCTGCTCGGCCACGGCCTCCTCCAGGCCGATCGAATCGATGCGCAGGGACACCTCCCTGACACGCTCGTCCGCGCCGAAGCTCAGCGCGGCCATGATCAGGCCCACGCGCAGGTTGTATGCGGCGGACATCTGGGCGCGCACGGCGTCGGACAGCTGCACCCACTGGTGGTGGGCCTCGTCGTAGCGCGACGAGGGCATCATGGCGGTTCCGGCGGTGGTGAAGCCCAGCGCCGCGGTCCCCTCGGCGAGATTGGAGCGGAATTCCACGTCGAAGCGGTAGGGCAGGCGCAGGCGGCGCACAAGCTCGCCCAGCGTCTGGCGGTACACCCATTCGGACGCCCCGCCGTCGGCCTTGCCGGTCGCGCCGTCTCCGCCCGCGAACGGGCTGGGGTTGGCCTCGCGGATCTTCGCGGCCGTCCTGCGCGCCACGTCCACCATGCGCCACGCGGCGGGCACGCCGTTGTCGTGGACCGGGTCGAAGTCGGGCGCGTAGTCCTCCGTGCCCAGAGCGATCAGCGCCGGGTTGGCGAGCAGGGCCTGGTCGATCTGCGCGGCCTCGGCCCGGGTGACCGTGTCCTCGGTGGGGAACGCCCCGATCGACGCGTTGCGCTCCAGCCACGAGCTCACCGATGCGAAGCGGTTGAGGTTGCCCTCGATCTTGAGGGACTTGAGCGCCGCGGGGAAGGCGAGCGAGGAATCCCAGCCGAAGAAGTAGCCGCCCGAATAGCTGGACGTGTACAGGTGCAGCGGTTCGGCGCCGTGCATGGCCTCCAGACCGGTCACATCGCCCAGGGCGCCGGCCTCGCGCATGAGGTCGGCGAAATGGTCCTCAAGCCCGGAGGCGCGCATGCCCTTGGAACGGGCCTCCAGGGTGTCCCGCACGCTCCGGCGGATCGCGCCGATGGGCGCCTCGCGGTTGAGACGGCGGAAGATGTTGCCCGATCCGAAGCCGATGAGCAGGCCGTGGATCTGCGGCAGCATGTACGTGCTGAAGAACGCGATCGCGATGGCGTCCCGGTATTCGAGGTCGTAGCGAAGATCGTCCGGCAGGTTGGGACGCATCTGCTCGAGCGTGTACCGCCCGTCCACCTTGAGCCATGAGGCTAGCCAGTTCATGCGGCCGTTGTCGTCCCGACCGGCCACGGAGCCGGTGAGCGCCTCCACCGTTTTGGCGCCCTGATCCGGTTTGCCGAAGCGGCGGCCATAGGGCAGCTTGACCGTGCCCTCCTTGCCGAGCATGAAGCGCGGGGACATGTCGTGCACGTCCGCTTTCGGATCGGTGGTCACGAACACGCGGCCCTGATCGTCGGCGAAGGCGATCTGCGCGTAGTTGGCGTCGCGCTTGCCGCAGAACACGCCCAGGGAGAAGCCCCGGCCGCGCAGTTCGGGCAGCTGGGCCCATCCGAGCTTCAGCCCCGCCGGCACGCCGTCGATGCCATGATCGAACACATGGCGCTTGACCAGGGGACCGAGCGGGCGGGAATGGCGGGTCAGTTCGGCGACCATGTCCGCGGCTCCTCCGCCGCGGCGCTTCGCCTCCACGGATTCGAGCGCGTCGGAGAACGCGCTGGCGTTCACGCCTCCGCCCGAGTGCCCCCTGAGCCGGTCGATGAGATGCCGCAATCCGGCGATGTTCATATACTGGGGCTTTTGAGACATGGTCTGATGTTCCCATTGCAGCCAGACATGACGCCCTGAGAAAAACGGCACGAGACAACGGACGGAGGAAGCCGAACCCATGACACGCCTGTTCAACCGACGCACCCGGCCCATCTGGATCGCGGCGCTGGTCATCGTGCTGGTGGAGCTGTTCGTCTTCAATCTGCCCCACTGGCGCTCGCTGTCCTCCGCCGAGCCCCTGACCAACGACGCGTCCACCGTGGGCGCGGGTCTGGCGGTCCGGGGCTCCGGCGCGTACGAGATCACCGATCCCACCCAGGCGTACGTGCAGGTCGACGGCGTGGACACGCCGGTCTCCTATGTGCACGTGGACGCCGAGGGCTCGTGGGACGAGATGCTGCAGGACGCCCGGCAGACCACGCAGGACAGCCGGCCCAAGGACTCCTGGGGGCTGGCGCTGCTGGACGACACGTACGACAACGCCAACGAGACGCTGTCCATGACCAACGTGCGCATGGACGTGCTGGTGGACGGCCAGTGGCGGGCCAACCGCGCCGACTACTACAACGCGAACATCGAGGAGTCGAACTATCTGGCCAACCGCGCCTCGGACGGCAACGCCCAGGCCGTGCGACTGTGGTTCCAGGAGCCGGCCGGCAGCAAGATCCGCTTCACGTCGATGACCGTGAACGCCCGCGTGCCGCTCAACCTAAGCCCCATCAGGCTGCTCGCGATGGCGTTGGTGGCCGCGTTCCTCATCGTGTTCCGCCCGTCCTCCGCGCTGTGGCGCATCCCGCTGGACACCCATTCGCGCGGCCAACGGTGGGCCCTGGCCGGTCTGCTCGCACCCGCGGCGATCGTGGCGCTGTCCATCACCGTGGGCAACGTATGGTTCTTCTCCCCCGGCGTCTACCACCATCCCGGCCAGTTCACCTATGACTTCGACCAGTACGCGCATCTGGCCGACTCCATCCTCAAGGGCCAGCCGTGGCTCGATCTGCCGGTGCCGCAGGAGCTTGCGGCGGCGGACAACCCGCTGGACATCGCCACTCGCAACCGGCTCGTCCAGTCCGGCGTCCACCCGGTGTACTGGGATTACGTGTTCTTCAACGGCCACTGGTATTCGTACTTCGGCGCGATCCCGGCCGTATTGCTCTATCTGCCGTATCAGGCCATCACGGGCGGCATGCTGCCCACGGCCACCGCGCTGGCGTGGATGATGTTCGGCGCGCTGGTCTTCGGCTCGCTTCTGGTGGTGCGCATCATCCGCCGCTACTTCCCGGGAGCCTCGCTGGGGGCCACCGGACTGGCGATCCTGGTGTTCACGGCCGGCGCGAACGTGCCCTATCTGTGCTACCGCAGCAACTTCTATGCGGTGCCGATGACCTCCTCCCTGCTGGTCACCACGCTGGGCCTGTGGCTGTGGCTGGGCGCCAAGCGGCCGGACGGACGGCTGTCCATGGTCCGCGTCGGCTTCGGCGCGCTGTGCATCGCCGCGAACCTCGGATGCCGCACGATGTACGTGTTCGCCGCGCTGCTCGCCTTCCCCATCTTCTGGCAGGACATCAAGGACATCATCGCCGGCGTGAGGGCCCGCACGATGGGCGTGGCCGAGATCGTCAAGCCGGTTGCCGCCATGGTGCTGCCGGCCCTCGCCGTGGCCCTGCCGCTGCTGTGGTACAACCACTGGCGGTTCGGCTCGTTCCTCGACTTCGGCAACGACTACCAGATGACGGTCATCGATCTGACGCACTACAAGGCGCCCATCGGCGACCTGCCGCTGACGCTGTTCTACTTCCTGTTCCTGCCACCCAGGTTCATCGACGTGTTCCCGTTCCTGGCCATCAGCCCGTCGCCGTACATCAACTGGCAGTACATGGAGCCGTCGATCGGCGGCATCTTCTTCGCGATCCCGCTGCTCGTGCTGGTGGTCGCCTTCCCGTTCCTGCGCCGGCGCCTGCATGGCCGGCACCTGTGGGGCTTCGGCTGGACCGCGCTGGCCTGCGCCGCCCTGGTGATGCTGTTCGACGCGCAGAAGGCCGGCTTCGGCTGGCGCTATATGACCGATTTCAGCTGGCTGATCACGCTGGCCGTGCTGTTCGCCATGCTGGCGTTCATGGACTTCACACCGGCGGCTGACGATCTGCTTGCCGCCGGCGGGCGCATCGAACGTTCGATGCCTCTGGGACAGCGCCGGATGATCATGATCGTGATCGCCCTTACGGTGGCCACGGCCGCCGTGACGTTCCTGTCCTACTTCGTGGTGGGCCGTCAGGATTCCATGTACCGTCTCGTGGCCGATCTGTGGACCTCGTTCGGATCCTGGTTCAAGGCGCTGTAAACCCCGGATTCACCTCGCAGTCGGTCCCCGTTCACACTTCGCGTGCCATACTGGATGCATGCTGTTCGATTTTCTGCGCAAAAGCGAGTCATTCCAGAACCATCCGGATGCGGCGGCCTTCCGTCTGCCCAATGTGGGCTACACCTATGAGGGCGGCGGCGTGGGGCTGCTGCGCACCACGCTGGACATCTCCACGCAGGACAAGCGCGTCGCGGTGATCGGCCTCAACGGCTCCGGCAAAACCACGCTGCTCAAACTCCTCGACGGTGCGCTGGTGCCAGCCGAGGGCGTCCAGATCACCGTGGGCGACGAGACGCTCAGCACGTCCTCCAAGCGCGATCTGAAGCGCGTGGAGCAGCTGGTGGGCCGCGTGCGCCGCGAGGAGATCCCCAACGCCTTCTATCAGGCCAAGGACATCTCCGAGGCGCTCACCGCGCCGCTCAAGAAGCGCAAGGTGGCCGAGGGCGAACGCAATGCGATCGTGGGCAACCTGCTGGCGCACTTCAAGCTGGCGGACAGCGCCCGCCGTGGTGCCTCCGAGCTAGATTCCGAAAAGCGCCATCTGCTGGCCATCGCCGCGGCGCTGGTGTTCAACCCGGCGGCGATCGTGGCCGACGAGCCCACCAAGGGACTGGACGAGGTGGGTTCCGCGCATGTGGCGGCCGCGCTGTTCAGCTACGACAAGCAGGTGGTGTTCGCCACGCACGACACCGATCTGATCCGTCGCCCCGAATACATGATCGGCCGCGTGCTGGTGCTTGACGAGCACCAGCTGGTCTTCGACGGCTCACCGGACGATGCGGTGGCGTTCTACGAAGATCTGATCCGCCGCAAGGCCGAGGCGATGCGCAAGCGCTGAGCGAACCGGGGGGCTTGCGGGTGCCGGCCGGCGGCCCATTGATGCCGGCCGGCGACTTCTACTCCCGCATCCCTTATTCTCTCGTCTTCACTCCCCCAGCAGCCGGTTCACCGTGTCCAGCACGGCTCGAACGTTCGATTCGAACTCGTCCGGCTCGGGCAGCAGGGAGACGGCCAGATACCCATTCGACGTCATGTCGAAGAAATACCCCGGCTGGCCGGTGAGGTGATAGTTCTCGATCAGCGTGAGCACCAGCTCGTTCTCGTCGATCACGCTCGGGAAGCGCAGCAACACGTTCCAGCCGCCCTCCGCGCGCAGGACGGAGACCAGACCGGCCGAATCGGCGTCCAGCAGCCCGTGCAATCGCGCCATATTGCCTCGAACGCGTTCGAGGACCAGCGCGGTCTGCTCCCCAGCCACAGCGAGCAGCGACTCCATGCGGCTTGCGATGATGTCGCTCATGGGCAGGTAGTCGTCGGCGATCACATCAAGCCGGCGCTTGGCCTCCGCTACATCGTCCGCGGGACCGGAGACCTGGATCCATCCCACCTTGGCGTTCGGCGCGGCCAGCATTTTGGAGAAGCCGTCCAGCGCGAAGGTGAGCACGCCCGTCTCCCCGGCCAGGCGCGCATTGCCGGCGAACGGTTCCAGCGGGTAGCCGAAGAACACCTCGTCGGCGATCAGCGCGATGCCGTGGTCGCGGCACAGCTCCACGATCCTCTCGCGTTCGCCGGGCTTCACATAGGAGCCGGAGGGGTTGTTGGGATTGATGAGCACCAGCGCCCGAATGCGGCCGCAGTCGGGTCCGTCCAGCAGCGACTCGATGCCCGCCACGTCGATCATCCATGAGCCATCGAACAACAACTGATACTCAATTGCATCCACACACTCAAGACCGGCGATGGACTCGATGAGCGGATAGCCGGGCTTGGGCGCCAGCACCGCATCGCCGGCGTCGCACAGGAGCTTGATGAGCCACGAGTACGCCTCGGAGGTGGAACTCAGCAGGTACAGATCGTCCGGATCCACTTCGGACACAGCCGGCCCATCGGTCATGGCGAAGCCGCCCTCCATGGCATGCAGCTGCGTCAGATGACGCGCCAGCAGCTCGCGTGCATGATGCGGGCCGCGCGGTTCGGCGGAATACGTCCACGGCACCTCGGCGGAGCTCAGGCCGTGGCGGGTGGGGTTGGAGTCGTTGAGCTTGCCCAGCGCCACACCGCGTCCGCGGGCGTCGAGTTCGGCGATGGCGATGGGGTTGAGGGCGCGCGGTCCCACGCGCTTGGAAAAGTGAACGGTCATGCGCCCCACCCTAGCGCGAGGATACGGCAAGGGCCCTTCCCTCCACGCTTATCCGACGTGGCGTGAAGGGCCCTTGCGACAGCCGCAGCGGATGCGGCTACTTCTTGGTGCTGGCGTAGTACGCGGCGCCGACGATGCCGGCGGAGTTGCGCAGCTTGGCCGGCACAATGGGGGTCTTGATGTCGATGTACGGCAGGAACTTCTCGCTCATGCGGCTCACGCCGCCGCCGACCACGAACAGATCCGGGTTGAAGTAGTGCTCCATGAGCCCGTAGTACTTGGTCAGTCGCTTGGCCCACCGCTTGTAGCCCAGGCTCTCCTTCTCGCGAATGGAGGCGGCCGCGTACTTTTCGGCGTCGCCCTTGCCCTTGAGCAGTTCGAGGTGGCCCAGCTCGGAGTTCGGGATCAGCACGCCGTTGTAGATGAGGGCGGTGCCGATGCCGGTACCCAGCGTGGTGGCGATCACGAGGCCGTCCTGGCCCTTCGCGGCACCGAACTGGACCTCGGCGAGACCGGCGGCGTCGGCGTCGTTCACAACGGTGACCGGGCGGCCGCAGGCGTCGGAGAAGCACTTCTGCACATCCACGCCGATCCAGGACTGGTCGAGGTTGGCCATGAAGTCAAGGGGCTTGCCGGGCTTGATGGGGGCCGGGAATGCAATGCCGACCGGGGCGTCCGCGGGCACCTCGAAGTGGTCGAGCAGCTGCTTGACGATCGCGCCCACCGCGTCTGGCGTGGACTCTTCGGGGGTGAGGATCTTGAGTCGGGGCTCGGCGAAGTCGCCCTTTTCCAGATCGACGGGCGCACCCTTGATGCCGGAACCGCCAATGTCGACGCCGAAAGCCTGAGCTGTTTCAATCATCTTCGATCTCCTTTGGGTTGGAGGTGTGTGCAACGAACCGGTACGATGATTCTAACGCGCCGCGCCGGCTCGACGCGCAAGATGACTGCAATCGTTTTCACCATCGCGATCGTTTTCAATAGGCAAACCGTCCAACCCGAGACGAGATCTTGGTCACATCCCGCGCGGCGGGCACGCCAACGCGGGCGGTGCGGGGATAATGGAGATCATGGAACATACGCAACTCATTGACGCCATCGATATCCGCACCTCCATTCGCGCCTACGACCCGGACGAGATCGCAGAGGATCAGGCCCGGCAGCTCCGCATGACGCTGGACGCGATCAACATGCTTTCCGGACTCGACATCCAGCTCGTGCTTGACCAGCCGAAGGTCTTCGCGGACGCCAACGCCTCCGGCCACTTCACCAATGCGGCCAACTATCTCGCGCTCGTGGGTCCGAAGGACAACGACGAAGCCCGCGAGAAGGCCGGCTTCTACGCCGAGCGCGTGGTGCTTGCCGCCACGCTGTACGGCCTCGGCACCTGCTGGGTGGGCGGCAGCTGGAACCGCGAAGAGGCGGCCAGGCACTGCCAGACCGGCCGCAGCAAGGAGCTCTACATGGGCGTGGTGATCGGCCATCCGGAGCACCACCTGACGTACACGTCCAAGAAGTTCGAGGAGCTCGCCGAAATCCAGCGCACGCACCGCGAATCCAAGTCGTACGAGGCGTTCACCCGCACCATGTCAGCCGAGGCACGCGAGGCCGCCCCCGACTGGTTCAAGGCCGGCGTGGAGGCCGCGCGCAAGGCGCCCAGCGCCCGCAATGGCCAGCCGATCCTGTTCTCCTGGGATCCGCAGACCGGCACGGCGATCGCGCAGATCGACCCCGAGCTCAACGGCCCCACCGCGACGAACGATCTGGGCATCGCCAAGCTGCACTTCCAGATCGGCGCCGGCTCCGGCGAATGGGGCTGGGGGAACGGAGCGATGTTCATCAAGCAGTGACGGCCATCGCGCCATTGACATGAGAAGGCCCATTCGCTCGAGCCTGTGCTTGGGCGAATGGGCCTTTCGCGTAGCTTTCTCGCGAAGTGGGGGCGGATTTGGCCCTTTGCACAGCGCTATACATCATAGTGGGGGCGTCCAAGTTGAGCCATTGGCGGGCTTTCGGATATCCGAAGGCCCATTCTCAGGCCTTTCGGCCTTGTTGCGGCCTGTCAGGACGCCCCCACTGTGATGTATATCGTCATGCAGATCTCCAAATCCGCCCCCACTTTGCAAAATAGGCCCAAAACCACGGCCTACCTGCCCCTGAGCGCCACCACCGCACGGTACGCCCACCGGCGCGGCCCCGTGGGCACCAGCCGGTAGACGGCCCGCACGGCTACGTTTCGGATGAACTGCGGAACCGTCACAAACCCCATACCCAGAAACGCCCGCTGCAGGCCCAACTCTCCAAGGAACATCGACCATCCCCCGCGCCGGGCGTACGCGCCGGCATCCACGCGGTACAGCACCAGCACGTCCTGCACGTTGCGCAGATCGGCGCCGCGCAGGATCAGACGAGCCCACAGCAGATAGTCCTCGAACCGCCCGGCATGCTCGGGGTATCCCCCGGCGTCCATCACCACGCTGCGCCGGAAGGCCACGCTGGGATGGTGCAGCGGCGACTGCATGCGCGCATACCGCTTCAGCTCCGGCCCTCCCGCGGGCAGGGTGCGGACCTGACCGCGTTCCACCTTCCCTTCACGCTCCGCGAACTCCTGGATCGACGAGCCGACCACATCCGCTCCGGCCTCCAGCACGGGGATCTCCACGGCGTAGCGGTTGGGCAGCGCGATGTCGTCGGCGTCCGCGCGGGCCACCAGATCGTGCGCGCACACCTTGAGCCCCGCGTTGAGGGCCGCGGCCAGACCGCCCGACTGCGGCAGCCTCACCACATCCACCCGGATGCCCACGGCCCCAAGCATGTCCGGCAGACGGGTCAAAAGGTTCTCGATCGGGGCCGGCACCTCGCCGTCGCGCACCACCACCAACTGGGCCGGGCGCCTGGTCTGTTCGATCGTATTGGATTCCACCGCACGGCGGAAGAACATCGGGGAATCGCCGCCATAGACGGGCAGCAGCACCGAAAAATCTTGCATGAGGCCCATCCTAGCGCGGCCCCGGCTGCTTGAAGCCGGTCACCCGGATCAAACGTGTACGGGCGGACCGACCGATAGCCCGGTCGTTATAATGACGCTGTGAACACAGCAACCGTTACCGCAGTAGTCGTTTCGTACAATCGCCCGCAGCTCCTGAAGGAGTGCTTGGACGGGATCATGGCGCAGAACCGCCCGGCGGACCATGTGATTGCGATCGACAACGCCAGCACGGACGATGCGGCCGATGTGGCCAAGGCACATCCGGTGGGCGCACGCGTGGTGGAGCTCACGCGCAACTACGGCGGTGCGGGCGGTTTCTGCGCCGGCATGGCGATGGCGCTGCAGTCCACGCCCCAACCCGACTTCCTGTGGGTGATGGACGACGACACGATCCCCACGCCCACCGCTCTCAACGAACTGCTCAAGGCCGCCCAGGCATGCCGCGACGCCAACGGCGAGCTGCCGACGGTTCTGGGGTCGAAGACGCTGTGGGTGGACGGCCGCGAGCACCCGATGAGCCGCCCCCGCCCGCGCACATGGACGTTCCGCGGCGAACGGGATCTGCCCGGCTGCGAGGGCGCATTCCAGGCCCGTTCCATGTCCTTCGTCTCCTGCCTGGTGGACGCGCACGCCATGGCGGCCCTGCGCGCTCTGCCCAGAACCGCCTTCTTCCTGTGGAACGACGACTTCGAGTTCACCACGCGGCTGCTGAAGCGGTCGCTGGGCTACTACGTGCCGTCCAGCGAGGTGGTGCACAAGACCAAGGTGTTTGGCTCGTCGGACGCCGACCCCGGCATGCGCTTCCGCTTCGAGGTGCGCAACAAGCTGTGGATGATGCGCTGGTGCGCGCAGGACTTCACCGCACCCGAGTACGTGGAGTTCCTGCTCAAGACCGTGCGCCGATGGGTGCTGACCTTCGCCCGTTCGTCCGATCGCGCGCTGCTGCGCCGCAGCGGGGCGGAGGGACTGCGCGAGGCGCTGGGATCGCGCCCGGCCCCGAACGCCGAGCTGCTGGCTGCCGAACCCGAGGCGGCGCAGGCGGTTCGCGCCGTGGAGGGCTGAGACCCGGGGATGTTTCTCCGATCTCTCGATCTCCCGGTCTCCCGGTCTCCCGGTCTCCCACGGCGGACATTACCGACGCGCCCGTCCACGCATGGTGTATAGTGGCGACTGCAAGTTTCAGGGAAGGTGAAATTCCTTACTGGCGGTAACGGCGGCCCCGGCATTCACAACGGGATTGACGCCCAAGCCCGCGACCCGCGAAAGCGGCTGATCCGGTGGGATTCCGGGGCCAACGGTTACAGTCCGGATGGAAGAAACGGGGTGCTCATATGAGCGTGTCTTCGCCTACCTCCAATCATTCCACCGGCGTCTCGGATTCCGGACGCTGGTCCACCAAGCGCATCGCCGTGTATGCGCTGTTCGTCGCGCTCACCATTGTGCTGAGCTTCGTCGAATTCCCCATCCTGCCCGGCGTGCAGTGGCTCAAGTACGATCCCTCCGGCATCGTGGCCCTGGTCGCGGGCTTCGCGTACGGCCCGGCCGCCGCGGCCATCGTGTCCGTGCTCGGCTTCGTGCCGCATGTGTTCACGGACCCGTGGGGCGCCGCCATGGCCATTCTGGTCTCGCTGGCGCTGAGCCTGCCGGCCGCGTTCGTCTACAAGGCCAAGCGCACCCGCACGGGCGCCGTGATCGGCATCGTCGTGGGCGCCGTGGTGGCCATCGCGGCCGCGATCGTGGGCAATTTGATCGTCTCGCCCTTCTACTTCAACATGCCGGTCTCCGCCGTGGTGCCGATGATCGTGCCGATCCTCCTGCCGTTCAACATCATCAAGATGGCGATCCACGGCGTGATCACGTTCCTGATCTACAAGCCGATCTCCAACCTGCTGGACAAGCGCGCGTAGCACCTCGTGACCGCAAGCGTGGGGCATGGTTTCGCCGGGCATTCGCCACCGGTCGGGCCATGCCCCACGCGCGTATCCGTCCACCGGATGCCGGTCGTCGCCGATCAACGCCTCGTCACCCCGACCTCCCGTCATCTCCCGCGCCCCGTCATCGCCATCACCCCGCCATCCCCTATGTCCCGAACGGAAGAACCTGTGACATCCCCCGACATGACATCCCCCGCTTCCGCACCGCTCCCCGATTCCACGCCGGCCATCCGTCTGCGCGGCGTCCGTTTCCGCTACCACGACGTTGCCTCGTGGGCGCTGGACGGCATTGATCTGACCGTCCGCCGCGGTGAATACGTATGCGTGGTGGGAGCGAACGGCTCCGGCAAGTCGACGCTGGCGCTCATCATGGCAGGTCTCACCGCCCCGGACGACGGCACAGTGGAACTGCTCGGCCACCGCGTGTTCAGCGGACCGTCCGTCGCCGGGATCGGCGCAAGCAGTGCCGCCGACGGCAGCGCTCTCGGTGCGCATCCGGACGCATACCGGGCCGCCCGGCACCACATCGGCATGGTGTTCCAGAACCCGGAGGATCAGATCGTCACCACGGTACTGGCGGATGATGTGGCGTTCGGCCCGGAGAACCTCGGCATGGCGCGCACGGACATCGCCCGGCATGTGGATACGGCCTTGGCCGCCGTGGACATGGCGGACCATGCGCCGGATGATCCCACACGCATGTCCGGCGGGCAGCAGCAGCGTTCCGCGATCGCTGGCATGCTCGCCATGGACCCCGAGCTGCTCATCCTCGACGAGCCGACCGCCATGCTGGACACGGCCGCCCGGGCAGACATTCTGCGCATTCTGGACAGCCTGCACACGCGGGGCACCACGATCGTGCACATCACGCACAGCGCCGATGAGGCACGTCGGGGCGGGCGGATCGTCACTGTGGCGGACGGCCGCGTGACCGATGACCGGCCGGCCGGCAGCATGCCGGATGACAACGTGTCAGCTGACAGCCGTCCGAACATGCGCGGCGCCACGGCCGAGGCATCCACCGATCGGATCGCTTCCCCAACCGACGGGGGTGCGTGCGTCCGGAGCGCGCCGGGCACCGTCCCCGCCATCGAGGTCTGTCATGTCTCCTTCGCCTACTCCCCCGACGTTCCGGTACTCGCCGACCTCGATCTGACCGTGGCGCGCGGCGAGACGGTGGCGCTCATCGGCCGCAACGGCACAGGCAAGTCCACGCTGGCCCGCATGATCTGCGCGCTCGGCAAGCCGCAGTCGGGCAGCGTGACGGTCAACGGCATCGACGTGGCGCATGCCGGCAAGCGTGAACGGCGCGAGCTTCGCCGGCATGTGGGCTATGTGATGCAGCATCCCGAGCGTCAGCTGTTCGCGGACACGGTCCGTGAGGATGTGGCCTACGGTCCGCGCAATCAGGGGTTATCCGCCGACGAAGTGGAATCCCGCGTGGACGCGGCGCTCGATCTGTTGGGCATCGCGCATCTGGCGGATCGTTCCCCGTTCGACCTGTCGGGCGGCCAGCAGCGTCTGGCGGCCATTGCGGGCGTGATGGCCTGCCGGCCGGACATTCTGGTGATGGACGAGCCGACCGCCAGTCTGGATGCGGTGGCATCGGCGCGCATCCGCGAACTCATCCGCACGCTGCACGCCCGGGGCGTGACGATCGTGCTCATCACGCATGCACGCGAGGAGCTGTCGCTGGCCGATCGGGTGATCGACCTGTCGCATCGGCGGCCCGCACCGCACACGCGTGCCGCCGCCACCGCCACGGCAGGGCCGGACTCTACGCCCGCCGTCCCGTCTGCCGGCAACGGTCACGGCATTGGCCAACGATCCTCCGACGTGGTGTCCCGCATGGATCCGCGCGTCAAAATGGCATTGACGCTGGTGCTCATGTTCTCCGCGTTCACCATCCGTTCCGGCTGGCAGCTGGTTGCGGGAGCCGTGCTGGTGGGGGCGGCGATCACCGTAGCGCGCATCAACCCGTTGCGTCTGCTGGGCGCGGTGCACCCGTTTCTGGCGCTGTTCGCGGTGACGGGCGCGGTGAACGTGTTCTTCGTGCATACGGGCACGCCGGTGTGGCGATTCGGTTCGGTGACCATTACGGACAACGGCCTGTGGACGATGGTGATCTACGTGCTGCGTTTTGCGCTGGTGATTCTGCTGGGCGCGGTGTTCCTGACGCGCACCACGCCCACGCAGATGACCGACGCGTTCGAATCGCTGCTCTCGCCGCTTTCCCGGCTTGGCGTGCACACGCACGAGCTGTCGCTGGTCATGTCGCTGGCCCTGCGGTTCATTCCCACATTGACCGACGAGGCAAAGGCGATCGCGGACGCTCAGGCGGCTCGCGGCGGCAGCATCGAGACCGGCTCGCCGCTGCAACGGGCCAAGGCGATGAGCGCGATCGTGGTGCCGGTGTTCGCCGGCACGCTACGCCATGCAGACAATCTGTCCCGCGCGCTGGATGCCCGCTGCTACGAGGGCGGCTCCGGGCGCACGCACTACCGGGCGATGGCGGTGGCCGGCCGCGACGTGGCCGCCATGCTGGCCGCCGCCGCATATCTGGCCGCGCTCGTGGTGCTGGCACTGTAGTTCGGCATCGTAAGGTCCCTGTCTCGCGCGCCGCTCAAGCCGCGACATTCGCCCCGCCTACTCGAGCAGTTCCTTGCCGCCCAGCCTCCTCACGCTAACGGCCCACAGCACGGCCGCAAGCAGCAGCACCGCAAGCAACGCCAACGGCTCCACGCCCGGTATGGTGATGAACTTCGCCATGGGGTTGGCGAACGTGAACGGTTGCCGACCGATCACACGGTCCAGCACGACCCCGATCGCAACGGCAACCGGAATGGCCGCGATCAGCATACGGATCATGTTCGGCCGGGCGCGAATGATCCAGCCGGCCAGCAGTCCGCTCGCCGTGCCGGCCAGTGCCGCGGTCAGCACCACCGCCGCAAGATACTGCCCGACGGTCCAGTCGAACCAGATGAGAGGCGGATTGTAGGAGATCAGGGAGATGCCCAAGCACGGCCGCAGCGCATTCGCCGCCCATGCCGCCCACAGTCCCGCGATCGCCAGCGACAGTGCCGCGCAGGAGACACCCACGGCGATGACCTGCGCCCCCAGTGCGTTCCGTCCGGTCTTCGACGCCCATTGCAGCTGGCGGATGTGCAGCTGCCGGTCCCGTGTGAGTATGGGTGCGATGAGGATGATCACGCTCACGCCGATCGCGGTGAACACTATGGGCGCGCTGTCCGTGACCGTCGACTCAATGTTGAGATCCAGCATGGTGCGGGAACCGTAGGCGGCCGCAATCCGTTCGACGCGTCGTTTGGCCAACGGCGGCAACGGACTGCGCGGTACGTCGCCGAATCCCAGATAGGATGCGGCCCGGCTACGGATCTGCGATGCGAAATCCTCGGGGCTGTCGCCGGTGGATTCCAGCAGCGCGGATATGCGACTGACCGCTTGGACCGACGGCAGGCCGGTCAGCGTGTCGATCAGCGCCACATCCTCGTCGCTCGGCGTGCGCGGAAACCGTGCGTTCCATAGTTCGAAACCCGCCATGTCCGTAATGCCCTTTGCCTTGGCGGCGGGCACGGCGGCTATCTGCGCATCGGCCTTCGGCACGAGCTCCCGGTATTGCCGTTCAAGCTCCGGTCTGGCGGTTTCGACCGTCAAGCTGTACACGGTGCTTTCCGCGATCGGATCATCGTCTCCGGCAGGAGCGCCTCCATGTACGAGCAACGGCGAGGAGCCGATCATGAACAGCGCCGCGAACGCGCACACCAGCGCAATGCCGGCGAGCGGCAGCGGCCGCCAGATCTTGCGCAGTTCCATGAGTATCAGGCCCATCGACATGACTCGTCTCCTTTCCTTGGAATCAGGCTTCTGGTGTACCGGTCGGCTTGCCGCAGGGCACGCCGAACGGCGACAAGCCGCTCAATCGTTCGGCAGTTCGCAGTGCCGAATCCGCCGGGCACTGACCGTCCACAGAGCGGCGGCAAGCGCGAGCATGGCCGTCAGTGCCATCGCCTCCGCGCCGGGGACGGGGATCCTTCCCCCGAGCGGATTGCTGAAGTGGTACAGGTATGGTCCGATCACGAAGTTGATGAGGCAGGCCATGGCGGCGGCGAGCGGAACGGTGATGAGCAGCATGCGGATGCCGTTGGACTGCGCCTTGACGATCCACACCGTAATCAGGCTGCATGCGGCGGCGGCCAGCATGGCGGTCAGCGTGTAGGCGACGAGCCATTGCAGGATGGTGCCGTCGAACCATGCGGGGTCCCGGTACATCGCCGAGTCGATGCCGTAGCCGAGGATCGGCCGCATCTGTGCGCCGAGCCATACGTTCCACAGCGTTCCGACGATCAGTCCGACCAGCGCCGCCGAGATGCCGATGGCCAGCACCTGCGTCGATCGGATGCCCCGGCCTGTTCGGGACGCCCATTGCACGGCCGTCATGCGAAGCTGTCGGTCGCGCGTCAGGGGGAAGGCGGTGAGGATCATGGCGCAGAGCGCGGCCGTAAGGAGCATCCATTTGCCGCTGTCCTGCAGGGTCATGACCACGTTGTATTGGAGTATACTGCGCTGGTTGTAGTGGCTTATGATGTCGTCGATGCGGGCCGTCACCGTGGCGGGCAACGTACCGCACGGGTAATCGTCGGCGTTGCGGAAGTCGTAGCAGGCCTGGCCCAGCAGCTGGGATCGCAGAGCGTCCGGGCTGATGCCCGCCTGACTTTGGATGAGTTCGAGGCCATTGATTCTGCGGTAGGATGCCAGCCCCAAGACATAGTTCGTAACCGTCGGGTCGGTGTCTTTGCCTTCCGAGTACATGCGATCGGTCCATGCTTCATAGGCGGCGTAGTCGGTGATGCCCAGCTCTGTGGCCCGCGTGCTGACGGCCATGTCGGCGGCGAACGCCGCCCTGGCCTTGTCCAGTTCGGCTTGGACGGTCTGCTGCGCCTTCGCGTCGTAGACCGGCCCGAATTCGGCGCTTTGTGCCACTACATCCTCGCCTCCGTTGTGGAGGTAGGTGAAGTTGACGATGAAGAACGATCCGACGATGAGCACGGCCAACGTGCCCAGCAGCGGCAACGGCCGCCAGATCTTGCCCATTTCGGCACGGAAGACGCGCCACGTTGTGCGCCAGTTCGTGGTCCGGGTCATGTCAGGTCCTTTCTCGAGTATGCTTTGCGCGCCACAATGAGCGCAATGGCGAAATAGATGGCGGAAATCAGCGTCACCACGGTTTCCTGCCACGGGATCACGGCGTGCGTGCCCATGTCGGAGAACCATGCGTTCGCGTTGGCGAGCGCGTACATCGGTTGGAGTCCGAGCAGCTGGTAGGCCAGCGCGTCGGAGACGAACATCATGGCAATGAGTCCTGCGGCGGCGAAGCCCATCACCCCGCCGAACGCAGCGAGCACGTTGCCCAGAGCCATGCCGAGTGCGCCGGCGAACAGCGTGAAGGCGAGCGTGAACAGCGCGCCCAGGGCGAGCATGGCGAGCAGGTAGCCGCCCATGGTGAAGTCAGTCCAGGTGATGAACGGTTGCAGGCCGGCGTCCGTGGCCATGCCGAACATGCGGCTCGACACGTTGCCGCTCCATAGCCCGGGAATGCGGAAGCTCAGCAACGACGCAATCGCAAAGCCCGCGGCAAGGATGGTGTAGGCGGCGAGTGCGCATCCGATGCCGACGATGAGTTTGCGCGTCATGAGTCTGCGCCCGGCGCGGCTGGCGTTGGTCAGCGCGGTCATGCGGTGGAAGCGTTCGCCGCAGACGGCGTAGAGCACGATGAGCGAGCCGAGGACCATGCCTTCCAGCAGGAGCACCTGGATCAGGGTCGCGTTGACCGAATGCATCAGCGTGGTGACCCGTCCGGCAAGCAGGTCGTTCGTCAGGCCGGCGGAGGCCAGATGCTCGGCCCTGGGCTGGATCCATTGCGCCTTGATCTGCATCTGCAGGGCGAGGTGCGGGTGCCCCTGATCGTTGAGCTTGGCCGCGTATCGGTCTCCGGCTGCGATGGGGTCCCATCCGGCGTATCCCGGTCCCAGCGCGGATTGGATGTAGTGCAGCAGCCCGTCGCGCTCGTCGGAGACCGGCTCGGCTTCGAGCGCCGCGACGAACCGGTCGTCCACGGTGGTGCCGAGCCGTTGCGCCACCTGCGCCGTGTAGGCCAGATCGGAACGCCAGCCGCTCAGACCGCCGGCGGAGCTGAGGATGGCCCATGAGTTGAGCGCCAGACAGAGTGCCAGCAACGCCCACAGTGCGGGGAACCGGACGATCTTGCGCAGTTCCCAACGGTAGACGTCCGCTCTGGTGGCGTCTCCCGATGCGGTGTCCTTCCGCACGCGGATGCGGGGCAAGCGGGCGGCCCGTCCCTTGGCGCCCGCGTTCCGGGCCTTCGCGACCGAAATCCTTGCCGTACCGACCGTACCTGCCGTTCGGGGCGGCGAGGCCGATGTTCCATGCCGTGTCATGGGGATCACTCGCCGTAGATCATGAGGAATGCGTCCTCGAGGTTGGGGGCGACCTGCGCGATGCGTTCGCTGGCCGTGAGCGGCTGGAGCGAGTAGATGCGCTGCCGGGTTTCGGTACCGTATTGCACTTCGCTCAGCAGTTTCTGCCCCTCGCCGAGCGGAAGGCCGCTGGGCATCTCCCACATGTGTCCCTCGAGCTCGGCGCAGATGGTGGCCGGCGTGTCGCAGCGCAGCACCTGTGCGTTCTTGAGCATGATGATCCGCCCGGCGATCGTTTCCAGATCGGAGACGATGTGCGTGGAGAGGATCACGATGCGGTCCGCGGACAGGTCATGGATGATGTTGCGGAAGCGCACGCGTTCCTTGGGGTCGAGGCCTGCGGTCGGCTCGTCGAGAATGAGCAGCTGCGGTTCGCCGATCAGCGCCTGCGCGATGCCGACGCGCTGGACCATGCCGCCGGAGAAGGTCTTCATCTTCTTGTCCGCCACGTCCGAGAGTCCTACCAGACCGAGCAGCCGTTCGATGCGCTTGTCGGCCCGGGCGTGCCGTACGCCCTGCAACGCGGCGATGTAGCGCAGGAACTGGCGCGGCGAGTAGTTCGGATAGTAGCCGAAATCCTGCGGCAGGTAGCCGAGTATGCCGCGGTAGCGTTCGTCCATGGCGATGATGTCCTCGCCGTTCCAGCGGATGGAGCCGTCCGTGGGAAACAGGAGCGTGGCGAGCATCTTCATGAGCGTGGACTTGCCGGCGCCGTTGGGCGCGAGCAGACCGTACACGCCCTGTTCGAACGTAAGGTTGATGTCCCTGAGCACGGTGGTGCCGGAGAACGTTTTGGTGACATGTTCCACAGTGAGCATGATCGGAAGCCTTTCTTAAGGTTGTTGAGTGACGATATGACGATGAATGACGTTCGCTCAGAACGCCGGTCGCAACGCCTGGCCGTGTTCGCCGCGGGCCCGGTACGAAGCCTTGGCGAGCGACGCGGCGCCATAGCGGTTCAGTGACGCGCAGTACAGGATGCCTGCGGCGATGCCGATGCCCAGACACACCAGTGAGGGCAGTCGTTCGAGCCAGACGACCAGCTCGGCGGCGAACCACCAGCCCGCTACGCTGACGAGCAGCCAGACGGCCGGCATGATCGCGGCGCTAACCGGCCAGCTGCAATGCGCATCCACGGCAAGCTGGCCGAGCGCGAACAGGAACAGCGAGGAGAACGAGACGCCGAGGATGGTCATCGCCGACACCCTGGCACTGATCATCAGCGCGATGCCGATGCCGCACGCCGTGTCCAACACCACGGATACCGCACCGAACGTCAGCATGCGCACGGCGGCGATGCGGCGGAACGACCACTTGCAGGCCCTGAGCACGTCCAGCGTATGGCAGTCGCGTTCCTTGAACATGATGAGCAGGTGCACGCACTCGTACAGGAACGGGGACACGAGGAACATGAGCACGCAGAACCGGCCCAGACCGACGTCGCTCCACAGGGAAGACCCGCCGGCGCCAACAAACATCAGGCCCCAGACGCATGCGGCGCCGATCAGTCCCACGAAGACGCAGTCCCACACGCCGAAGAACAGGTTTCTGATGCCCAGCGCACGGACCACGTCCGTTACGGAGGCCACCAGTCCGGCTCGCTGCGGCATGCCACGCACGACGATCATGCCTATGCTCGCGTTCCGTTTGGCGCTGTCCGGATACGGTATGCGTTCATCGTTGGCGTTCATCGCCGAACTCCTTTCTCAACAAAGCCATCAGCCGGTAGTACCGCGCCTTGACGGTGGATTCGCTCTCTCCCGCCGCCGCGGCGATCTGTGCGAAACTCCGTTCCGCGTATAGGTGGAGCCGGAATACCTCCTGCGCAGCCGGGTCGCAGGATGCGACGCGTTCCTCGATGCGCTCGAGCAGATCGCGGTCCGCAGCGAGCTCGCTCATGTCCGGAATGCGCTCGTCCGGCAGATCCGTCCCGTCGAACGCGTCCGGTTCCCCGTCACCGAGGCCGCCGGAATCCAACGACACGGCAATGGGATGCGTCCGTCTGCGCGCATCGATCACCTTGTAGGCTGCAATGCGGTACAGCCACGTGGTGAACGAGGCCCGTGCTGGATCGTACGATGCCAGCGACTGCAACGCCGCGATGAACGATTCCTGCGTGAGGTTCATGGTCTCCTCGTGGTCGCCCACCTGCCGGTAGACGAAGGCGAACAGGCCGTCGTAGTGCTCGCGCACCAAGGCGTCCGCCGCACGCTCGGAGCCGCGAAGGATCCGGCGGATCCATGCGGCGTCCCGGTCCCTGCGCCGACTGCCCAATGCGGAGCCGAACATGTCATCTCCTTCGCGTTTGCCGGGCGGGTGCCCGACTTTCCGTCTCCAGTGAAGTATTCGAGCCGACCCGGGGAAAAGTTGCATGGCGTGTCGCGATCGGAGCGGCACTCCGGTCCACTGCCCGTCCGCTGCGCCGGCCCGCACATCGCGCCGACCCCGGAACGACCATGGTCAAACGAAAAAGGCCGGCCCCGTGAAGGGACCGGCCTTGCCATCACAACGGGCGATGCTTGCCAGACGTCACTGCGCGGACTGGGAGGCTTCCCCGTCCGCGCACCGTTCTCGGACGCCGCACCTTCGGCGGCATCGGAAGCGCCGGTATTCGCCGGAACGCTGCGCCACGCCGACAACCTGTCCCGCGCACTGGATGCCCGCTGCTACGAAGGCGGATCGGGCCGCACACACTACAGGGTCATGCGCATTGCCGGCCGCGACTGGGTTGCAATGACCTTGGCCGCGGCCTATGTGGCGGCGCTGGTCGCTCTAGGCGTCCTCGCGCACTAGAACGCCGGAGGCCCGGCCCCTGGCCGGCCGCCAGCCAGGGTCACCCAGCCACCAGCCCTGAATACCCCGCCTAGAACGCCACCTCCCGGGCCTTGGTGCAGCCCTCGATGATCACGGGCTCGCGCTCGTCGTCACGCAGAGCCGTGAAGTGCACGCCGCGCAGAGTGAGCCCGTGCACGTTGCGCAGGTCCATGAACGTGGCGCGGCTCCAATCCGGGTAGTAGTTCTCGCTGCTCACGCCGTTCGGATGGACCAGACGATCGAGCACCGGCGGATACTGGTCCATCGGCGGAATGTCGGCCAGCTTCACGCCACCCACGGCCACATAGCGGATGTCGCTCAACGTCACATCCTCGATCGGGTGGCCCTCGGCGGCGTCGAACCGGATGCCGTTGAAGCGCGGTGAGCCCATCACGTCGTCGGTGAAGCGCATGTGGGTGCGGCTCATCTCCTCCTCGTCGTCCACGGCGATCAGTTGCGAGATGCCGATGCGCTCCAGCCTGCCGATGGCGGGCATGTGGTCGAGTTCCACGGAGCTGCCGTAGTCATCCAGTTCGAAGCGGTTGTTGAGCACCACGAAGATGGGACGCGTGACGTTGCGCATGGTGATGTTGGCGATGTTGATGTCGCTGATCGTGCCGCCCTCGGTGCATTCGATCTTGATGCCCTCACGCCACACACTGTGGAACGTGCAGTTGGCGATGGCCACGTTGCGGATGTCGCCGATGGACTTGAGCCCGATGCGCACGCCCGCGCACACGCCGGTGAACGCGCAGTTGGTGACGTGCACGTCCTCCACCGGGTAGTCCTTGGAGCTGGCCTGCAGGCAGAAGTTGTCATCGGTGCCGCGCACATGGCAGTCGGAGACGAAGATGTGCGAGCTGCCATCGAAGTCCAGTCCGTCGCCGTTGTATCGCTTGTCGTTGCGGATGTCCACGCCGTGGATCCAGATGTACGAGCTGTCGAGGAACGCCGTGGTCCATGCCGCGGCGTTGTACAGGCGCAGTCCCTCCACATGCACATTGGAGCAGCGCAGCGTGCGGATCATCATGGGCCGATAGATCGATCCATCATTGGGGAACGCCTCGGCGTTGCCGTCAATGACACCGCGTCCGGTGAGGGTGAAGTTTTCCGCGTCCTCGGCGAAGATGAAGCACCTGTCGAGAGCGGTTTCATTACGGTAGCGGTTGTGATGCACATCTGCCGCATAATCCCCGATGTTCGGGCTCGCCAGCAGCGTGGCGGAGGCGTCAATGTTGAGCGTGACGTTGGACTTCATCCTCAGCGTGCCGGACAGATACGTTCCACCGGCGAGCGTAACCGTTCCGCCGCCTTGGCTCGAGCACTCGTCAATGGCTTTCTGAATCACAGGCCCGTCGTTGGTGACACCATCCGCCACCGCACCCGACAGCACCCTGTTCACGGTTTCGACCGTCATGCGATCATCCTCCTTCGGATTGCGCAACTGCATGCCCCGGTCTCGCACGACCATCGTTATGAAACCGGTTTCTTATTATCCTCAGCTTATCGTCGCACCCGGACCGCATGCCACAAGCTCTCCCCGCACCGACTAGGCGCCGACTAGGTAGCCCGTGGTTTTTGCGTACTTCCGATTTGTGTGGTCGTTTTCAGACCCCGGCCGGATATGAGGAACCCGTAGGCTTCCGTTTTTTGGCGGAATACCAACAGCATCATTCTCACGCCATACACGAAGCCCGCCAAGATCCATACACAAATCGGAAATACCAGAACGAAATCCACCCAATCACCGCCCAGCTCCCCTGCGCAGACGTAGTTTTGTTGGATTTTGTGCGATGTTATACGGATTTGTGAGATATTGCGCCGGATAATCTGATGCATCACCGTTCCAAGCACTATCCCCCCGCGAACCATGCAAAACAAAAAGGCCGGCCCCACAATGGAACCGGCCTTCAGCTGTTGAGATATACGGTCAGCCGCGCATTATGCGGCGGACTGGGCGGCGTCACCGGCGTCGGAGCCGGCATCGCCGTTCGGGTCGGAGGAACCGGCCGGGGAACCGACCAGCGCAGGCTCGGCGCCTTCACCGGCAGATCCCTCACCGTCCGCGGGCTTGGCGTCCGCGGACTCGCCGTCGCCGGCTTCCTCGAACTTCTCACCCTTGAAGGTGAACTCGCCCAGAATGCCCTCGCCCTCGGCGTCCACTACGACCTTCTCGCCGTCCTCGAGCTCGCCCATGAGGATCTTCTCGGAGATGGCGTCCTCGATGTCGCGCTGGATCACGCGGCGCAGCGGACGGGCGCCGAGCAGCGGGTCGAAGCCCTTCTCGGCGAGCAGGTCCTTGGCCTTACCGGTGAGCTCGAGCGACATGTGGCGCTCGAACAGACGCTGGTTGAGCAGGGACACGTCGAGGTCCACGATCTGGCGCACCTGGGGCTCGGTGAGCTGACGGAACACGATGATGTCGTCCAGACGGTTCAGGAACTCGGGGCGGAACTGCTGCTTGAGCTCGGCGCTCACCTGATCCTTCATGCGCTGGTAGCTCGACTCGGTGTTGCTGCCCAGCGAGAAGCCGGTGGTGGCTGACTTGGCGATGTCCTTGGAACCCAAGTTGGTGGTCAGGATGATGATCGTGTTCTTGAAGTCGACCTTGCGGCCCTGGCCGTCGGTGAGATGGCCGTCGTCCAGCACCTGCAGCAGCGTGTTGAAGATGTCCGGATGGGCCTTCTCGATCTCGTCGAACAGGACCACGGAGAACGGCTTGCGGCGCACCTTCTCGGTGAGCTCGCCGCCCTCCTCGTAACCCACGTATCCCGGGGGCGCACCGAAGAGGCGCGACGCCTGGTACTTCTCGGAGAACTCGGACATGTCCACGCGGATCAGGGCATCCTCGTCGTCGAACAGGAACGCGGCGAGAGCCTTGGCCAGCTCGGTCTTGCCCACGCCGGTGGGACCGGCGAAGATGAAGGAGCCGGTGGGGCGCTTCGGATCCTTGAGGCCCACGCGGGCGCGACGGATGGAGCGGGACAGCGCGGCCACGGCCTCGTCCTGGCCGATGATGCGCTTGTGCAGCTCGGCCTCCATACCCATGAGCTTCTTGGACTCGGCCTGGGTGAGCTTGAAGACCGGAATGCCGGTGCTGGAGCTGATCACCTGGGCGATCACGTCCTCGTCCACGACCATCTTCACATCGGACTCGCCCTCGCGCCAGGAGGATTCCTTCTCCTTGCGCTCGGATTCCAGCTTCTCCTGGCTGTCGCGCAGCTGCGCGGCCTTCTCGAAGTCCTGATCCTTGATGGCCTTGTCCTTCTCGTCGGAGATCTTGGCGATCTTCGCGTCGAGGCTCTTGAGCTCCGGCGGCGCGGTGAGGCGCTTGATGCGCAGGCGCGCACCGGCCTCGTCGATCAGGTCGATGGCCTTGTCCGGCAGGTTGCGATCCTGGATGTAGCGCGCCGAAAGCTCGGCGGCCGCCTGCAGGGCGCCGTCCGTGATGGTGACGTGGTGGTGGTTCTCGTAACGCTCGCGCAGACCCTTGAGGATCTCGATGGTCTCCGCAATGCTCGGCTCATGTACTTGAATGGGCTGGAAGCGGCGCTCCAGGGCCGCGTCCTTCTCGATGTACTTGCGGTACTCATCCGTGGTGGTGGCGCCGATGGTCTGGAGCTCGCCACGGGCCAGCATGGGCTTGAGCATGTCGGAGGCGCCCAGTGCGCCATCCGCGGAGCCCGCGCCCACGATGGTGTGGATCTCGTCGATGAACAGGACGATGTCGCCGCGAGTCTTGATCTCCTTGAGGACCTTCTTGAGGCGCTCCTCAAAATCGCCGCGGTAGCGGGAACCGGCCACCATGGAGCCGAGATCCAGCGAATAGACCTGCTTGCCCTTGAGGGTCTCCGGCACGTCGCCGGCGTTGATCTTCTGGGCGAGGCCCTCCACGACGGCGGTCTTGCCGACGCCGGGCTCGCCGATCAGCACCGGGTTGTTCTTGGTGCGGCGGGAGAGCACGACCATCACGCGCTCGATCTCCTCGGAGCGGCCGATGACCGGGTCCAGCTTGCCTGCGGCGGCCTCCGCCGTCAGGTTGCGGCCGAACTGGTCCAGAATGGCGGAACCGGTCTGGTTGGCCTTGTTCTGCACGCCGCCCGCGTTGGCCAGATCGCCCTTGCCGGAATCCGAGCCGGAGCCGGAGTTGCCGCGGATCATGTCGATCGTGGCGGTGCGAAGCTCGCCCAGATCCACGCCCATCTTGATGAGCACCTGCGTGCCCACGCCCTCGCCCTCGCGAATCAGGCCGAGCAGGATGTGCTCTGTACCGATGTAACTGTGGCCGAGCTGCAGCGCCTCCCTGAGGCTCAGCTCAAGCACCTGCTTGGCGTGCGGCGTAAAGGGGATGTGACCGTTGGGAGCGGCGTTGCCTTTGCCGATCATCTCCTCCACCTGCTTGCGGGTGGGATCGAGTTCCACTCCCTTGGAGGCGAGCGCCTTGGCGGCGATGCCCTCGCCCTCACGGATCAGACCGAGCAGCAGATGCTCGGTGCCGATGTAGTTGTGCTGAAGGGAGCGGGCTTCCTCCTGCGCGAGCACGATGACGCGTCGCGCACGGTCGGTAAACCGTTCGAACATGCTTGTCCTTCCTATGAAACTTCTCCATACTCTACCGACTCGCGGTGACGTTTATTCGTTTTGTCCATGTGATTGCGCTCACAGCAAGCAAAAGACCGATATGCTTGGAATCAGGCACTGAAATCGTCTCTTGAAGGAGGAATGATGACGCAGCCCAACATGAACGAAGCCGACATCGTCGTTGGCGTGGATGGTTCGGACGAGTCCTTCGCGGCGCTCAAGTTCGCGCTCAAGGAAGCGGCGATCACCGGTCAGAAGGTGAACGCAGTGTTTGGATGGACGCACTCGTGGGATATGGGCGCCGAGCCCAATGACGACGAATCATGGAACCGCGTGCGCCACGAGATCGCGGACACGCTGCGCGGATGGGTCGCCAAGGCGTCCGATGGCATCGATTTCGATCTGGAGAATCTGGAGCTGACCTCGGTCAAGGCCACCGGCACCTCGGCGCTGCTGCAGATCGGCGCCAACTCGCAGCAGATCGTGGTGGGGCGCCGTTCCCTGGGCCGTGTGGCTCGTTGGTTCATGGGCTCGCTGTCGGCCTCGCTCGCCGAGGAATCGCAGCGGCCGGTGACCGTGGTGAGGATTCTGGACGACGATACGCAAAGCGTGCAGGACAGCATCGCCAACGCGCTCACACCGGCCGGCACCACCGTCCGTTACGAGCAGCCCAAGCAGTACGAGGCGCTGGATCACCGTCCCGTGGTGGTGGGCGTGGACGGTTCGGAGACCAGCGCGCATGCGCTCAGGTTCGCGATCCGCGAAGCGGCCATCCACAACCGCCCTCTGCATGTGATGTTCTGCTGGCAGCTCAAGGATCTGGGCACCATCGCGGGCTATGAGAACGCGATCGCGCCCATCGAGGCCGGGCAGAAGCGCGCCGAGGAGATCGTCAACGCCATGGTGGCCAAGGAGACCATTCCCGACGGCGTGACGTCCGTGGAGGCACATGCCTTCCACATTCCGGCCTCCAAGGGCCTGATCAGCGCGTCCCGCTACGCCAGCTGGCTGGTGGTCGGCTCGCGCGGCCTGTCCGGACTGGATGCGCACTTCCTCGGCTCGGTCTCCAAGCAGATCGTCAACTTCGCCGAATGCACGGTCACCGTGGTTCACTGACGGCTGCGGCATGATGCAGTGAGGCCCCTTCCGGTTCGCAACCGGAAGGGGCCTCACCTATGTTTCACCCATCAATGGAAGGTTTACCGCAGACGGTTACCTCGGACGGCCGTTACGCCTCATCGGACTCGTCGTCATCGGCGTCCTCAGACTCGTCATCAGCATCATCTGACCCGTCGTCGTCCGAATCGTCGCTTTCCGGGTCCTCGCCGCTCAGATCGACGGTGGCGACCACCTCGGGACCATCCTCGGATGCCTCATCGTCAACGTCATCATCCGGGTCGGCGGCATGCTCGGCGATGTCCTCGTCCGTGGCATCGTCATCGGGAACGGTCTGCGCCTCGATATCCGCCTCGGTGGCCACGTCATCGGCATCATCCTCGTCGGATTCGTTGCCGGTTTCGTCGTCGGCCACTTCCTCGGCCTCCCCGGCATCGACGGGAACATCATCATCGTCCACAGCCGATTCGTCCGAGGCGAAACGGGACTCCTCGTCCGCATCGGCCGGCCCCTCCCCCGCGCTTGCGGATTCGTCGGCGATCCCGTCCGCGTTTTCGAGACCATCGATTCCGGATTCCTCGTCCGACGCGTCGTCATCCTCGCCGGACAGACGATTGCCCACGCCCATGCGCTCGAGCAGCTCGACCTCGGCATGCTCGTCACGCGGGCGCTGGGCCACGATGTCGATGTGCAGGTCGTCGAAGGCGGGCTTCGACTGCACCCACAGACGGCTCGGCTGGGGCGGATCGATCTCGGAATGCTCGCCGCAGCCGTGGTCCAGGGACACCACTCGGCCGTCGTCCGGGCTCCACTTGTTGGCGCACACGCCGAACATGCGGTTCAGATCGCCCTGAAGCGGGATGAAAAAGCCGCAGGATTCACAGGTGGATCCGCCGGCCGTCTTGGTGGACAGCGCCTTGGGCCCATGCGGCCCGTCGTACCAGCGCTTCGCAGCCTGCGCTCGCCCCAGCGGGCTGAGTACATGGCGGCGGGAAAGCTCGAACTCGTCGATGGCCTCTGCCACATCCAGCGCGGAGGACTGCGCCGCAGACGGCTCGGATTGCGCCGAGTCGGCCGACTGCGCATCGTTCGCCGCGACACCGTCCGATGAAGCGTCATTCGTTGGAGCGCCATTCGTTGGAGCATCGGATCCATCGGATTCTTCGGCACGATCCGGCTGCTCGGTCTGATCGGTTTTGTCCGCCCCATCGGCCGGTTCGGATTCGGCATTCGGCTCATCGCCCTCGCCCTCCTCGGAGTGGGAGGACTGCTCGGCCGCGCGATCCTGCGCCTCCACCGCATCGACCACGGCCTGCAGCTGTGACTCGTCCAGACCCTCCTCAAGACGCGGGTCGTCCGGATCGGTGCCGATCGAATCAGTCACCGAAAGGTCCGTGGGCAGCAGACGGTCCTTCCATGGAATCCACTTCGGGGGCAGCAGAGCCTGTTCCGTGGGCAGCAGCGAGGACTCGTTCACCGTCCAATGGTCCAGCTCCGCATCGTGGTACAGCGTGACCGACCACTGCCATCCCTCGTATCCGGGGATATGCGCCTCAAATCGGAAGTCGGTGACCCCGTCCTCCAGCGCCTGGCTGGTGACGAAATCGCCCACCTCCGAGTGGTCGTCGGCCATGTCGAGGGCGACCGCCCTCGCAAGCGCCTTCGGTTCATCGAGTGTCGTGTCCGGCATCAACCCACCTTCGTCATCAAGTTTCGTCATCGTATCCGCGTTGTCCTGTTGCCGGGGTCCGCGTCAAACCGCAAAACCGTCCGGTATCCGTTCAGTCCTGCACGTCGAAGTTGTCCGCCACGGCCCTCAACAGCGTGGCGAGCTTCTTGGACTCGGACTGCGAGGGGTACCGGTGGCGGCGCAGCGTATTGCCCGCGGAGTCGAGGAGCTTGATGAGATCCTCGCAGATCGCGGCCATGTCGTCCGGCTTGGGACGGGTGGCCTTGACCAGGGAGGGCGCCGAGGCGACAAGCGTCAGATCCATCGCCTGCGGGCCCTTGCGTCCCGCGATGACGGAGAATTCCACCTTGGCGCCCTTGCGCAGCGTGGTGACGCCGTCAGGCAACGCCGTAGCGGGCAGGAACACATCCTCCCCCTCATCGGTGGCGATAAAACCGTACCCCTTGTTGGCATCAAACCAACGAATACGACCGCTGGGCATCTTCAACCTCACTCATAACCTGTGCAGACACCTGTCTGCGCCTTCATTAAACCAAGGTATCAGTATACCTCAACGCCTCTGACAGGCGCGGTGCGTTATGACAGCGGCGTAATCGGGGCCGACGTGTCACCGCCCGGCCCGGCTTGGCGGGGCTGCGCGGTCCGATTCGCGGACGAAGCCGCCGAAGCCGCCGGAGCCGGGACCACCTCCCCCTGCGCGGGGGCCTGCGGCTGCTGGGCCGCCGCCTTCTTGCCCAGCGACCAGCCGGATTTCTTGGTCTTCATGGGCTGCGTGCGGTCGGCCGGGGGTTCGCTCACCGTGCCGAGCGGCAGCACGATCGTGAATGTGAGACCGCCGCCGGGCGTTTCGGTGGCGCAGATCAGACCCTTGTGCGCCTTGGTCACCGATTGGGCGATGGACAGGCCCAAACCGGTGCCGCCCTTCTCGCGGGCGCGGGACGGATCGGCGGTGTAGAAGCGTTCGAAGACCTGCGACCGCTTGTCCGCCGGGACGCCGGGACCATGGTCCACAACCTGCACGACGGCGTAGTCATGGCCCGTCTGCGTGCCCTGGGCCACCTGCACGGCCTCGATGAACCGGCTGAGCGAAGCGTCGGTGGACGGCATTCGGCCGAGCGTGTTCGGCGTGATGGACGCGGTGAGCGTGCCCATCGCCACCTGCACGGCCGAATCGCCCGGCGTGTACCGGTGGACGTTGCCGATGATGTTGGTGATCACCTGACGCAGCCTAGAGGTGTCGCCTGTCAGATGGATGTCCGGCAGATTGCCGGCCGTGAAGGCCAGGCACGGCACCTTGCGGGCGTTCTCAGGGGCGCCCTGCGGCAGCACCGCGGACAGCGTGACTCTGCCGGTGCCGATGACGCGGTCGGGGTCAAGGGCATGCAGATCCTCGGTGGCGTCGGACACGATGGATGTGAGGTTCACCTGCTGGGTGAGGTCGATGCCGCGGCCCTCGTCGAGTCTGGCGAGGGAGAGGAGATCCTCCACAAGCACGGTCATGCGCGTGCTGGACTTCTCGATGTGTCCGATCGCCTCGTCGGCGCGTTCCAGAGCGCCCGGATATTCGCGCTGCATTTTGTACAGCTCCGCGTACCCGTGGATGGCGGCGAGCGGCGTGCGCAGCTCGTGACTCGCGTCGGACACGAAGCGCTTCATCTTCTCGGTGGTCGCCTCCTGCTCGTGGAAGCTCGACTCGATCCGGTAGAGCATGGCATTGAGCGATGCGGACAGCGATCCCACCTCGGTGTTCTCCGGCATGGCCGGCACGCGCTGGCTCAGGTCGCCGGCGGCGATCTTGGCCGCCGTCTTCTCGATGCGCTTGAGGGGCTTGAGCGTGTGGCTCACCACCAGCGAGCCGATGCTCACGCCGAGCACCACGATCGCCACGCCCACCATAAGGCAGTATTCGGTGATGGTCTGCACGGTGGACATCTGGTCGCCCATGGACAGGCCGATGTACAGCACGCCGTACTGTCCATTGGTATCGTCCACCCATCGCAGGGCGGCCACGCGCCAGGAGGCGTTCGCGTTGGCGATGACCTCGCGCTGCTCGTTGGTGAGCTTGTCCGAGCTCACCGAGCGCAGGGAATCGGGCAGCTCCACATAGGCGGGCGTGGTGAAGACCGTGCCAAGCGACACGTTGCCGGATGATCCGGACACCGGAAGCAGGGGCGTTGAGACGATGTCGTACTTGAGCTTGGGGATGGACGTGGCGGCGGCCATGTTGCCCGAAGCGTCGCGCAGGATCTTGATCTCGTTGTTCGAATCGCGGATCTGGATGAAGTAGTTGGTCATGCCCAACGAGTTGGTGGGATCCTGCTGGCTGAACTTGTCGATGTTGTTGACGACCATCTGGGCCTGGCTCTGCAGCTGGTTGTCCAGGCGGTCGATGAGATAGCCGCTGACCATCTGCCGGATCGCGAAGGTGATCGTGCCGGTCCCCGTGAACAGGAGCACGAAGATGATCACCACGAGCTTGGTGCTCAGCGGCACCTTCTCGAACAACATGCGGGGCGCTCGCTCAGCCGACGCCGGCGCCTGCGCGTTCGCCGGGGCGGAGGCGGGCGCCGCCGTGCCGTTGGGCTTTGTCATGGCCGGACGCCCCTTACGCTTCCTTCGGTTCGCGGATCATGTAGCCGATGCCGCGCTTGGTCTGGATCAAGGGAGCGACCTTGTGCTTGGAGCCGTCGGCCTCGGTCACCTCCACGCCATCCACCTTCTTGCGCAGATAGGAGATGTACGACTCGACGATAGCCGCGTCGCCGCCCCAATCGTACTGCCAGACGTGATCGAGGATCTGCGCCTTGGAGAGCACGCGGCCCTCGTTGTCCATGAGGTAGCGCAGGAGCTTGTATTCGGTGGGGCTCAGATCCACCGGCTGGCCGGCGCGGGTGACGTCGTGGGAATCCTCATTGATCTCCAGATCGGCGACGCGGATGATCGGATCGTCCTCCACCTGCTCGCGGGTGCGGCGCAGGATCGCGCGGATGCGGGCCACGACCTCCTCGAGGCTGAACGGCTTGGTGACGTAGTCGTCGCCGCCGACCGTCAGGCCCATGACCTTGTCCTGCGTGTCGTCGCGCGCGGTGAGGAACAGGACCGGGGAATCGATCCCCTCCTGGCGGATGCGGCGGGTGACGGTGAAGCCGTCGATATCCGGCAGCATCACGTCGAGGACCACCAGATCCGGCTGCGTCTTCTCGATCACCTCAATGGCCTCGGAACCGGACGCGGCCGTGGCCACCTCGAAGCCCGCGAAATGCAGGGATGCGACGAGCAATTCCCGGATGGAGGGCTCGTCATCGACAACAACGATCTTTGCTTCAATTGGTTTGCTCATGGTTTCCAGATTGGACCTCTTCACTGGAGGTTTCCTGAATGTCGTCTGAAGTATCCGTGGACTTTTCCGACCGTTCGGGCGAGGCCCCTCCCCTGGTCCTCTTGCGCCTCGGAGTGCTCTTGCCCCTGCTCCTGCGCTGGCTGCGCGAAACGCCGAGCGTGTTCCTGCGTCCGCCGGAGTGACGCGCCTTGCGCCGGCGGCGGATGAGGAAGAACGCGACGGAGACGATCACCACCAGTCCCAACGCGATGCCGAACACGGCTATGCCAATGCCCGTCGCCGCGGTTGACGTGGACGACTCCTTGATGCGCGCGATGGCGTCCATCATCGCCTTGGCGGACCCGGGCCAATCCGGATTGGAGCCGTCCGAGACGATCGGTCCCAAAGCGGCCTGCGACAACTCGTCGACGGTGGACTGCTTGCGCAGCCACTCCTCGGAGTTGGCGGAGACGGCCACCACAAGATTGCCGTCCTGCGTGGCGACGGCCAGCATCACGGTATTGGCCGCCGGATCGGACGATTCGAGCGTCTGGCTGGCCCACTCCTCCGGGTCGACGCCCTGCCGGAAGCTCGGCAGATACAGCAGTTTGACGCTCACGCCGGTCCGGTCCTTGGTGGCGTTGATCGCATCGGTGACGTCGGTCAGATTGCCGCCGAGCAAGTTCTCCGTGTCGGTGATCGAGTCGGTGACGGTGATCTGAGCGTCGCCGGAGCCGTCGGTCCCGTCATCCGCCCATGCAGGGGCGAATGGGACGAGCGCGACGACCAGCGTCAGCAACAGGCACATCAGCACGGAGCACAGATATCCACATGTGGACGGATTCGTGCGGCGACACGCCGAAAGTGCGGCAAGGGGGGCACGTTCGACCACATGGGCCGTTTTCACCGGGGTGAGATCGCGATTTGTCATAGTCTCCACCTTAGCGGCCGTCCGGACCGTCGCCATAAACCAATCCGCAAACAATCCCCACAACGAAAGGAAACCCATGCCCCAGTACGCAGTCGATTCCGAACAGATTCAATCCTCCGCCGCCGCGGTCTCCGGGTCCATCTCGCAGATCCGCAACGCGGTGAGCGGCATGTACGCCAACCTCAACGCCCTGCAGGGCGTCTGGCAGGGCGGCGCCGCCACGCAGTTCAACGCCGTCTCCCAGCAGTGGCACGCTGCCCAGCAGCAGATGGAGCAGTCTCTCGAGGCCATCCAGAACGCGCTGTCGCAGGCGTCCCTGCTCTACTCCGACGCCGAGGCCCAGGCCTCCCGCCTCTTCACGGCCGGCTGATCCGCACTCGGCATATAAATCCAAATGCATGAGGGCCGCCATCGGGTATTCCGATGGCGGCCCTCAACTATGACCTATCTAGTCGGCCGGGCTATGCGATCGCGCTGGATCAGTAGCCCATGTCGGCGCCGGCGGCCGGGGCGGCCGTCTTCGGCTCCGGCTTGTTGGCGACCACGGCTTCGGTGGTCAGGAACAGGCCGGCGATGGAGGCCGCGTTCTGCAGGGCGGAACGGGTCACCTTGACCGGGTCGGTGACACCGGCGGCCAGCAGGTCCTCGTAGGTGTTGGTCGCGGCGTTCAGACCCTCGCCGTCCGGCAGGGAGCGAACCTTGTCGATGACCACATCACCGGACAGGCCGGCGTTCTCGGCGATCTGCTTGATCGGGGCCTCGATGGCGCGGAACACGATGGCGGCGCCGGTGGCCTCGTCATCGGTCAGGTTGACATCCTTCTGGGCCTTGGCAGCAGCCTGGACCAGAGCGACGCCACCGCCGGGCAGCAGGCCCTCCTCGATGGCGGCCTTGGCGTTGCGCACGGCGTCCTCGATGCGGTGCTTGCGCTCCTTGGCCTCCACCTCGGTGGCGGCGCCGACCTTGATCACCGCAACGCCGCCGGCCAGCTTGGCAAGACGCTCCTGCAGCTTCTCGCGGTCGTAGTCGGAGTCGGTATGCTCGATCTCGGCGCGGATCTGGGCCACGCGGGCGTCGATGTCCTCCTTGGAGCCGGCGCCCTGAACGATGGTGGTCTCGTCCTTGGAAACGATGACCTTCTTGGCGTGGCCGAGCACGGACACGTCAATGGAGTCGAGCTTGAGGCCCAGCTCGTCGGACACCACCTGGGCGCCGGTGAGGATGGCCATATCCTGCAGCATGGCCTTGCGGCGGTCGCCGAAGCCCGGAGCCTTGACGGCGCAGGACTTGAAGGTGCCGCGGATGTTGTTGAGGATCAGGGTCGGCAGCGCCTCGCCGTCGACGTCCTCGGCGATGATCAGCAGCGGCTTGCCGGTCTTCATGACCAGCTCGGCGATGTGGACCACGTCCTGCTGGCTGGAGACCTTGCCGGAAGTCAGGAGGATGTACGGATCCTCGAGCACGGCGGTCTGGTCGTCCTGGTTGGTGACGAAGTACGGGGCGATATAGCCCTTGTCGAAGCGCATGCCCTCGGTGAATTCAAGGTCCAGGCCGAAGCGGTTGTTGTCCTCGACGGTCACGACGCCGTCCTGGCCGACCTTGTCCAGGGCCTCGGCGATCTTCTCGCCGACTTCCGGATCCGCGGCGGAGATGGTGGCGGTCGCGGCGATCTGATCCTTGGTCTCAACGTCCTTGGCGGCGGCGATGAGCTCCTTGACGATGGCCTCGGAGGCCTTCTCGATGCCGCGGCGCAGCGCGATCGGGTTGGAGCCGGCGGTCACGTTCTTCAGGCCCTCGTGGACCAGAGCCTGGGCCAGCACGGTGGCGGTGGTGGTGCCGTCGCCGGCGACGTCGTCGGTCTTCTTGGCGACTTCCTTGACCAGCTCGGCACCGATGCGCTCGTACGGATCCTCAAGGTCGATTTCCTTGGCGATGGACACGCCATCGTTGGTGATGGTCGGGGCGCCGTAGGTCTTGTCCAGCACGACGTTGCGGCCCTTCGGGCCCAGCGTGACCTTGACGGTGTCGGCGAGCTTGTCCAGACCCGCGAGCATTCCCTGGCGAGCTTCCTCGTCGTATGCAATGATCTTTGCCATCTGTGTTCCTCCAACATGGCTGTTGAAAATGTGGTTCCACGTCAAGATGCGCGGGCGACGCCGCCGGCCGTCAGCTGCCGTGCGTTATCACTCTCGCACCTCGAGTGCTAACTCGGAGATTAGCACTCTCCCCCGTCGAGTGCCAACATCGTATCCGCGAATACGCCCATAGCCAACAATCACGCCATGCGCTAATCGGCGGAATACCGGCCAAGACCAAATGAAAAAAGGCTCCCGAGGGAGCCTTTCGTCTCATTGCCCAGAACGGCGTTCCGGGCGTTTTCCACCCCGCCGCTCAGGCGAGCTTGACGACCTTGGTCGCCTGCATGCCCTTCGGGCCATGCTCCGCCTCGTAGCGGACGCGATCGCCGTCGTTGAGGGTGCGGAATCCCTCGGACTGGATGGCGGAGTAATGGACAAACACATCGTCCCCGCCTTCATCCGGCGTGATGAATCCGTATCCCCTCGAAGAGTTGAAGAACTTGACCGTTCCCTGTGCCATATCGACTTCCTTCGCGCCGAATCTCAACCACGGATGCAACCAACACGCACCCGCACCCCTTCGGTGCCGGGTCCATTGTAGATGCGCGGTCGGGGAAACACCGAAGGAGGTTCACTTCATGAGCACGGCCACGATGGGGGAGGAAGCGGACTTGAGCTGCACCACGTTGTCGATGCCGAGCGTCTTGGCGACGTCCTCGGCGGTGGCCTTGTCCGCCTCGTTCTGGTACCAGACCGTGGAGCTGTCCGGCAGGCTGGCCTTGTTCTTCGGGTTGCCTGGGGTGGCGTTGTCGTATCCGGCCTTCTTGAGCTTGGTCACGTTCTGGGCCGCATAGCCCGACTTGCCCACGCCGTTGATCACCAGGATCTCGCTGGACTTGTTGACCGTCGAGGTGGCCGAAGCCGTCGGGGAGGCGGAAGACTCAGATGCCGTGGCCGACGGGGTCGCGGAGGTGGACGGCGACTGGGAGGCCGAGGTGGACGGGGATGCGGACTCGGAGGTCGAGGCCGGGGCGGTCGCGGTGGCCGATGCGGTCTGCGTGGGCGAGGACGCGACGGCCGACGTGGTCTGGGAGGCGACCGGCGTGGTCGAATCCATGCCGAAGAACCCGGCGGTCACGCCCCACACGACCAGACCGCACAGCGCGGCCACGACCAGCACCACCAGATAGGGCGCCATGCGCGCGCCCACCGAACGGGGTCCGCGATGCACGCCCACCGGGCCTGCGGGCGGGTTGTCGAATTCATCAGGCGTGTACGACTGTTGGGACATTGCTCTCCTCCAATTCACGACTATCCGCCAGTCTACCGGCTTTCCGCCCCGTCACGCGCCCTCCGCCGCCGATTTCACGAATGCGCCCCGAAATTCCACGGTGCGCGAACCCGGTGCGTGAACCCTTCGCGCAGGCCCGGAGGGCCGTCCGGTTCGCACGCCGGGATACAGTGGACGCCATGATCAAACCCCTGAGCGAACTCGTCGATCCCGGTTGGGCCAAGGCGCTGGCCGGCGTGGAGCCGGACATCCACCGCATGGGCGATTTCCTGCGCGCCGAGATCCACGCGGGCCGCCCCTATCTGCCGGCGAGCCATAACATTCTGCGCGCGTTCACCATTCCGTTCGATTCGATCAAGGTGCTCATCGTGGGACAGGACCCCTACCCCACGCCCGGCCACCCCGTCGGGCTGAGCTTCTGCGTGGCCCCGGACGTGCGCCCGCTGCCCAAAAGCCTGATCAACATCTACAGGGAACTCACCGACGATTTGGGCGTCCCCATGCCGCCGAACGGCGACCTGACCCCATGGACCGAGCGCGGCGTGATGCTGCTCAACAGATGCCTGACCGTGGGCGTGGGACGGCCCAACAGCCATGCGGGCAAGGGATGGGAGGCCGTCACGGAAGAGGCGATCCGCCAGCTCAACGCGCGCGTGGACGGCAACGGCGACCCCAAGCCGCTGGTGGCGATCCTGTGGGGACGAAACGCCCAGAGCCTCAAGCCCCTGCTCACCCATGCGGCGATCATCGAATCCCCGCATCCAAGCCCCCTGTCCGCCAGCCGCGGGTTCTTCGGCTCACGTCCGTTCTCCCGCGCCAACCAGGCCCTCGAGTCCATGGGCGCCGCACCCGTGGCTGTCTCTTATACACATATGACGCTGCCGACGAAGGCTTAGTCGTACACCCATATGAACGCTGCATTCTACTAAAAAGCAAACTAACCATTGAATGCATGTTATCACAGAAGACTAACATTGCATAAAACACATATAAATTCACATCAGACTTCGATCTTTCTTAGCCATATTTCGCTTCGT